>JAFWRO010000025.1:0-57889 GCA_017519885.1 Bacteroidales bacterium
AATCAAGATTTCAAAGATCGTGCCTAGGTTTACACTTTTTAAGCAGAAAAAGCATAAATGCCTATGGACTTCGGGTTAACACAATAAATTTCGAAGTTGAAACCCCGCCTCAGCTGCTTCTGGGGGTGTGGGAAACTTCAGATACTAATAGCACCAATATCAATTAAGAGTCCACCATAAAAAGTACAATACTATATATGTCATATTAATACTCAAGTTTCGTATTTAGCGAAACTATACTGGAGTTATCAGTAGTAAACGGGAGTTAACAGGCTTCTAGCCTGTGGAGTTAACGGACAAATGTACCGTTGGAACCTCATTTCGAAAGGCAAAGGTAACGTCCGATAACTCCCGCTAACTCCCATTAACTCCCGTTTTCTCCCCGATATTAACAAGTTGAGCAAATGCGAAACTTGAGTTAATATCATTTTGAAAAGCCATTTATGATTATTGACTTTTTATAGTGGACTCATAAAATATCAGTTATAGATGATAGTTGTTTTAGACAATAAAGAGCAAGTTTTTACGTTTAAATAACAATAATCATATTGATTGGGATATTTTTGTAAGAAAAATCTTTTTAATCCATAAATTATGAAAAAATTGGTTGTTTATTTCATTCTGCAACAGCTGCTTGTGAGCTGCAATCCTTATTATACACATATCGGAGATGGTTATTATGTCAGTTCCGATAAAGAATATGGAGTTGACTTCTTGTCATATGATAATAGGGAACAATTAAGGGCAGATACCGTTATCTTTCATGATACGTTGCTAACAACCCGTATCGTTAATCTTGACACCTGCAATCATTGGTATGTTGTTGTCAGCATGCATGTCGAAGAATATGAATACAACGATGAGTTTATACTTGTCAAGCAAAAACCCAAGGATAAGTTTAGTGCACAAGACACGTTGGATTGGGATGCTTTACCCTATGAATCCTACGAGAGATTCCGTGATCATTACGATTACCATGAATATTGGATTGTGAAAAAACAGACGAATGAGGTTTATGGTCCTTTATCCCTATCACTATATTATGATTATCGGAAAAAAATAAATGTTCCAGATGATTTACTATTGCTTTCCGAGAAGAGTCCAAAAGACCAAGCTCGAGATACAGTATTCGGTTTTACTATTCTGGCAATAGGTGGAATTATCTTTTACATTTTGCTTGGACTTTTGATTTTTCTTTCTTTCTTTGGTTTATGGAAAATCATAAAATGTATTCGCAAAAGGGAATGAGATCTGATTAATTCTTTGGGTTTGGGGTTCCTGGAATAATTGTATCTCCTATTTTTACAAATAATGTATAAAAATGAAAAAATTATCAATCCTATTTGCTGCCATAGTACTCAGCTCGATGGCAGCGACAGCTCAGAACAAAGTCGGTGAGTTTTCGCTTAGACCGATTGTGGGCATCAATGTTTCGGACATTTCCGGTTGCTTGGATATTGAATCATTTGATGCAAAGAAAGGCTTTACAGGAGGTATGGAGGCTGAGGTCGGTCTTACTCCGTGGCTCGGTATTTCGTTGGGAGTACTGTATTCCCAGCAGGGAGCCAAGTATTTTGCCTTAGTTGAAGACACATGGTTAGATGAAGCAGATCAAGAAGTGCCTATATTTCACATCAGAAAAGGAACATTGAAAGCCGATTATATCAATTTGCCATTGTTGGCCAATTTCTATATATGGAAGGGGTTGGCCCTGAAGACCGGTTTTCAAGTAGGTTTCAGTGTTCGTGATAAGTTTGATACACAATATGGAATAGGGCCACTGCAAAATGGTAAGATGTATCACTACGATGCCTCAATTCTATGACCGAGTGCAGTTGTCAGAGGGAGATTGTCCGATAAAGAAGTCTGCAAGAGCCTCGATTTCGACATTCCTGTTGGCATCTCCTACGAATACAGGAATGTAATCATTGATGCCCGCTATTATTTCGGTCTCACAGACATGGACGATACATTTAACGCGGAAGCATCACACAATCGCTGCCTCTCCATCACCTTGGGCTATAAGTTCAAGCTTTAAAATGAGAAGTATCGAGTCGTCAGTCCTTTCTCGCCCTATCCTCTAAAACTGAAGGCGCGGCATCACACGATGCTGCGCCTTCGGTTGAATATGAAAATAAAAAAGGGTAATTAACCGAACAAATCGGAATGAGTTCCAGTCTGAAGGAACAGGAGGGTCAATTGATTATCGTTCTGTTCCCATGTCATTAACCAATCTGGTTGAATATGACATTCCCATTGGTCCTGTCGGTCTCCAGACAAATTATGTGGATGATATTGAGAGGGCAGTGTGCCTGTGGATTTTAGAAGTTGGATTGCATCATAGATAAGTTGCATTTTGAGCCCTCGCTTTAGACAACGCTTCAGGTCCTTCTCGAAGCGTTTAGTCGTGTTAACACTATACATTGCTGCTCTGAATATCTTTGAATGCTTCCTCGCCTATTATGCTCTTGAACATATCGTCCACAGAGTCATAATGACTAACACGGCCATGTTTGATATCTTCCATAGCTTCTTTGTAGCCTTCCGTCTTAGTGATGTCATAAGGTTGAGATTTGGGTTCTCTCCGCACCTTTACAGAAGTTACTCCCATTATCATCTTGCAAGCTTGTTTTACTTTGCTAACCAAGCTTTCATCGTTTACTTGTAATTCTATTGTTGCCATAATCATATTATTTTTGCTGCAAAAATAAGACTTTTTTTTGATATTGACAAAAAAAATTGTAAAAAAATGAGTTGTTTCGCTAGTATATGTCTTTATGCTCCCTTTTTTATACTTCGAAAGAAATGAAAAAGATATAAAAGCGGGAAAAAATGTAAAAATATCGCAGAATGTCCCCTAACGTTCGTCGGAGGACATCATTCGATAGGAGTATGTCCTCTTACGTACGCTGGAGGACATGCGACGACGGGATGATGCCCGCTTACGTTCGTAGAGGGACATTCGACGACTGGAAGATGTCCGCTTACGTACGCTGAGGGACATGCGACGACGGAATGATGTCCGCCTACGTTCGTAGAGGGACATGCGGCGACGGGATGACGTCCGCTTACGTACGCTGAGGGACATGCGACGACGGAATGATGTCCTCTTACGTTCGATGGGGGATATGCGACGACGGGAAGATGTCCTCTTACGTTCGATGGGGGATATGCGACGACGGGAAGATGTCCTCTTACGTTCGTAGAGGGACATGCGGCGACGGGAAGATGTCCTCTTACGTTCGTTGGGGGATATGCGACGACGGAATGATGTCCTCTTACGTTCGTTGGGGGATATGCGACGACGGAATGATGTCCTCTTACGTTCGTTGGGGGACATGCGACGATTGGAAAATGCTTTTTGATATTTAGGACTAGAGATTATCGTTTGGCGATAAGTCTGTCATCTTCACAAATTATAGCTCTTCTACGTTTTATAGCATTCTGTCGGCCGACAGGATGCTTCCGCAATTGGATATAGCACTCTGACGGCCGTCGTGATGCTTGCTTCTATAGGAAATTGCACTCTGTCGGCCGACAGAGTGTTTCCGCATTTGGATGGAGTACTCTGTCGGCCGACAGAGTGCTTGCTTCGCTCGGATGGAGCATTATGACGCGCGACATAATGCTTGCTCCTACAGAATAGAGTACTCTGACGCGCGACAGAGTGCTTCCGCAATTGGATGAAGCATCCCGACGGCCGACAGAGTACTTGCTCCTACAGGATAAAGCATTATGACGGCCGACAGAGTATTTCCGCAATTGGATAGAGTACTCTGACGGCCGACACGATGCTTGCCACATCGGAAATAACACTCTGACGGGCGACAGAATGCTTGCTCCGAAAAGATACAAGTCTTGCCCGCTTGTCGTTCGGCCTGTTGCGTTTTTTCGAAGAAAAAAAAGAGCATGTCAATCACTTGACATACTCTCGAAACACACACACATATTTAACTAATACCTATTATTCAGCGAAAAGTGGAGAAGGATAAGTGCCGTCGGCCACGAGAGCGGCAATGCGACTGACTGTGGCTGGACGGTCTTCGGCATAGGTTACTCCGAACCACTGGCTGGTGGTATCGAGCACCTGACAGGTGGCGGTACCTTCAGTGATGAGCTTATTGATCATCAGGGGGATGAAGAACTCCGACTTGAGATTCCGCATGTTGGCAGGATCAGCAAGGAAAGCCTTGAAGTAGGCCTCGGAATGTTCGAAATAGTCGGGTGTGAAGCCCCACATATTCATCGAAACCGGTACATTCTCGTCGATGCGGACCCACTCTCCATCGTCCTTGTTGTCAGCGCGATAGGCCACGGTGCCATCCTCAAGACGGGCAATCTTGGTGCGCTCGACGCAAGTGGTCAGATGCCCCTCGGCATCCTTTGAGCAGACTCCACGACTCACGGTTCCATTCTCGCTCAGCGTATTGCAGCAGCGGAAGCCTACCATTGCATACTGCCCCTTGGCTCCCTCTGGAAGATTTGCCAGGAACTGACCCATGACGCGGAATGCGTCACGGTTATAGAAATCGTCGCAGTTGATGACACAGAAGGGCTCATGAATCACCTCCTTGCCCATCAGAACGGCATGGTTGGTGCCCCAAGGCTTCTGTCGACCTTCTGGTACAGCGAAGCCTGCAGGGAGCGAATCGATGCTCTGGAAACAGAGTTCACAAGGAATCCTGCCCTCATACTTGGAGAGGATCTGCGAGCGGAACTGCTCTTCAAAGTCATGACGGATGACCCAGACGACCTTGCCAAATCCGGCTTGGATAGCGTCATAGATACTGTAGTCCATGATGGTCTCGCCATTGGGTCCAAGACCATCGAGCTGCTTGAGGCCACCGTAGCGGCTGCCCATACCTGCAGCTAAAAGAAAGAGTGTCGGTTTCATTGTGCTGATAATTCGATTACATGACTGATGGTTTGACCTTGTGTGAGGACATTGAGACCGACTTTCATCAGATAGTCGCCCGAATAAACCTTGCCATTGGATGACAGACGGCTTTTGGTGCCAGGCATGAGGTTGATCTCCTCGACACGATAATAGCGGTTGGGGTCCAAGCCCTCGAGACGAACGGCTTGAAGCTTCTCATTGAAACGAGGATGGATATCGTAAGCAAAAAGAACTGCCTTTGACTTGTCTTTTGTCACATAGTTGACGGCCATGTGGTTGGTCTCGTAAGGAGAAACGAGGCGGTACTGATCGCCATCAAGGATGGCAGGCTTGAGGCGTGTCCAGTTGGCAACAGCCTGCTGGCAATAGCTGATCTCATCTTTGGACAACTCCTTCAGGCCGATGTCGAAGCCGAGCTTGCACATCGAGGCCACGTCGGTGCGGAACTTGACGCTGGTCTGCTTGTTCCAGGAAGTGACGTGGGCGCACATAGTCTTGGCGGGGAAGAACTGGCTGAAGCCCCACTGGATGTAGCAACGCTCGACGGGATTGGTATCGTCGGATGGCCAGAACTCGGTGAAATACTTGAGAGCCTCGTAGTCACAGCGACCGCCACCGCCCGAGCAAAGCATCATCGGCAAGTTGGGATAATTCTGCTTCACACGCTTGAAGACATTATAGACACCGCGTACGTGATTGACATAGAGCTGGCCTTGCTCTGACTTGAGGTATGGAGAATAAATGTTGGTGATCGGAGAATTGCAATCCCACTTGAAGAAAGCAACTTCGGGATTCTCTTTCATGATATTCTCCACTACGCTATATACATAGTCCTGAACCTTAGGGTTGGAAAGGTCGAGCACCAACTGGTTGCGATAGTAGTAATGCTCTCTGTTGGGCAATGTGATGGCCCAATCGGGATGTGTCTTAAAGAGCTCTGAACGAGGATTGACCATCTCGGGCTCAATCCAGATACCGAACTTGACGCCTGCCTCCTTGGCGGCATCTACGAGTGCGGGGATGCCTTGTGGCAACTTAGCTCGATTGACTTCCCAGTCACCCAGACCGGCATGATCGTCATTACGTGCTGTCTCACCATTGCCAAACCAACCGTCGTCGAGCAGGAACATATCGACACCAAGGTTCTTGGCTTCGTGCATAAAGCTTGCCAATATCTGCTGATCGAAGTCGAAGCCGGTATTCTCCCAGTTGTTGAGGAGCGACAGGCGATCGCCCATGCCGTCCTTGACCTGATAGCGACGAGCCCAATCGTGCAGGTTGCGGCTGCCGTGGCTTGCGCCCTTGTTGCTGAGCGTAAAGATGAATTCTGCCGTCTCGAACACCTCATTGGGCTGCAGCTTGTAGTCCGAAGAATATGGATTGATGCCTGGGATAACGCGCAGATTACCAGCATTGTCAACTTCGAATGTAAAACGGAAGTTACCCGTCCAACCCACAGTGCCAAGCAGGACGTTGCCCTCCTTCTCGCTTACCGGACGATCGAGACCCACCTCGAAGAATGGATGAGTGAACATGGCTGCACGGCTGCCAAGCTTGGTGTCGATGACCTTCTTGCCAAACTGGAGGCGTTGTGACGACATTTTAGCCTCATTGGCCCAATCGCTGCTAAACTCTGTCAGATAATAAGCCGGATTATTGAAGTAAAGCATCGTCGTAGCGTAAGTGAGCAGGGTGACAGGCTTCTTTTCCTGATGACGTATCTCGCTCCAGCACTTGATGACGTCTTCCTGCTCATAAGCGATGTAGTGAAGAGTGACTTCGATGGGATACTGATTGTCGCTCAGCACGATGTCGGTCTGCACGCCACCAGCCACCTTGGTCTGCTTATGATTCTGATAATATAAATAGGTGGTGCGGTTGCCATCGTTATGAATGACAGATAGTGCCGGCTCGAAATAATCTTCATTGCCATTGCAGCTATAGACTTCCCAACCGCGGTCGGACATCGAACCATCGGACGACGACAGTACGTTCCAAGAGAATTGATTGATGTCGGCGTCATGCAAGAGGTGTTCGCCGAAATACGACTGGTACAGACGTCCGTTATCTGCGACCTGCAGAATAAGGTCGGTGTTCTGAGTGCCGATGCGGATGACCGTCGGTGCACCTTGGGCAGAAACACTACCCATTGTCATTGCCCCGAATAACATAGCAAAACAACATGCTTGAAAACTGAATGTTTTTGTCATAACTTATTATTTGATTAGAAGTGATTTCTCGTTTGGCGGTGCAAAGATACGGCTTTCTATTGAAATAAAAAATAGCGTGTAAGGGCTATGTAACATTTGCGTAAACCATTGGTATATGTTAACTGCATATATTCAGCAGGTTACGAAATGGCGTATGCAGGCCTAATGTAAATTTCTGCAAGAGGCTTTTTGTAAGATGAAGTTTCCCAAATGCGGACTTTTGAATAAAACGCATCGTGAAATCGTAAAATAAATGGAATATTTCATCGAACTTTCGATAGAACAATGTATCTTTGTCGCACATAAAATAATGAAAAATGAAAAACATCCTTGCAATCGTTCTCGTAGCACTCTGTGCATTACCCACAAGCGCCGAAGCACTAACTGCCAAGTATGACCAACTCGATGCCGAATTGGCCAAAAGAGACATGTACGTCAATGCCAAATTAAATCGAATCGACAGCCTCAGATCACTATTTTACGCAGCAACCACTCCTGAGAGGGAGCTAGAATTGAGCATGTTGATATCTGAACAGTATCTGCTGCTCCGCGCTGATTCGGCTATGGCGTATTCGCAATTTGCTGAAAAAATAGCCGAGGAGTTGGGTCGCAAAGATGTACTGAACGCGATCTATATCCGCCAATCGATGGCTTTTGCCACCTCGGGTTTTTTCGAAGAGGCTGAGAATAAATTGAAAAGTGTAGATACAGCCGCGCTTACTGAAGCAACAAAAGTAAAATACTATGAACATTATGTTCAGTTCTACAATTGGCTGATGGCTTTTGGCACAATGCGCGACGCTGACCAGATACGCGCTGCCATGAAGGCATGTGCCGACTCGATCGTGGCCTTGCTTCCCGCAGATTCCGGCATCGGTCTGTATTGGCAAGGAGAAGTAAGCAAGTTTCAAGGCAACTACGATGCCGCAGAAAAGGCCTATCGCGCAGCATTGTCCAAACTGGGCATGGATGAGCGATATTATGCAAGTGCCTCCTGTGCTCTTGCATTAATTTATCTGGAACAGAAGCGTTATGACGAGTGCGAGGAATGGTTTATCAATTCGGCAATCAGTGACCAGAAGTGTGCCATCAAGGAAAATTATTCGCTGCAGGCCATTTCGGATTTCCTGGTCAACATCAGAGGTGAAGAAGAAAGAGCGAATACTTACATCAGTTACGCGTTGGCTGATGCCATCTATTATAATAATAGGTTAAGACTGACCGAAATTGCCAAAAAGTTCCCCGATGTGGCATTTCGTTATCAAGAAACGGAAAGGCAGGCCCTCCGTCGCATAACGATGATTACCTTCATCATAATCCTCCTGGTTGTCGGCCTTCTGGCTGCGATCTGGCTTACTTACAAACAGACACAACGACTGCGCAAAAGCCAAAAAACGCTGCACTTGATGTATCAGGAACTGACAGCTGTAAACAAGCAACTCAAGACGACCAACTCGAAACGTGAGAAATATGCCAGCCTGTTCATCGAACTGAGTGCATCCTATATGGATAAATACGCCAATCTCATAAAGACCATTGAGCGAAAAATCAAGGTGAAACAGACCGATGATTTGCTTGTTACGCTGCATGCCAATCGTATCAGCGATGCAGATGCCAAGGAATTCTATTTCAACTTCGATTCTGCCTTCCTGGAACTATATCCGACCTTTGTCAGCGAGTTTAACAACCTGTTGCAACCAGAATATCGAATCGTGCCCAAAAAGGGTGAAAAACTGAGTGGAGAACTTAGAATATTTGCCTTGATACGTCTGGGCATCAACGATACGCAGCAACTCTCGACACTGCTGTTCTACTCGACGCGCACCATCTATAATTATCGCAGCGTCACCAAGCAGCATGCCCTTTCGCCCAATGATTTTGATGACCAAGTCATGAAAATTTGCGCATACACATAGTTTTTGCCAAATAGGCACTGTTACATAGACCTCGTTTCGACGTTTCTCCAATAGTTTATTTATCAGCGTTTTACGAAACCTCCAAGTTACATCGCGTTTACTTGGAGGTTACTTTTGCATCTGCGGGTGAAAAAAATGCAATATCTTTGCACCGTCAAACGACGAAACTTTTCAACTCAATTATCAATATACAATTTCAGTATTTATGTACAAAAAACTATCAACCCTATTGGTTCTCTGCTTTACCAGCCTTTTCGTCTGGGCACAGAATATCTCTGTAACGGGAACCGTAATTGACCAAAACTCCGAGCCAATCATCGGAGCCAGTGTTGTATCGTCCATGGTTCAAGGAACAGGTACCATTACTGACCTTGACGGAGTCTTCACTTTGAACGTACCCAAGGGAGATGTGCTCACGATCTCTTATATTGGATACACAACACAGAAAGTGACTGTGACAGGATCGGATATCAAGGTAGTGCTTGAGGAAGACAGTCACAACCTCAATGACGTGGTAGTAGTAGGTTACGGTACCCAGAAGAAAGCCAACCTCACCGGATCGGTTGCTGCAGTTGACAGCAAAGACCTTAATGGACGTGCCATTACTAACGTCACAACAGGTCTGCAGGGTAAGATGGCAGGTGTAACAATCAAGAATACCACAGGTCGCCCAGGTGTTGACGACGGAGACAACAGCATCCGCGTGCGTGGTACGGGTACCATGAATAATGCAGCTCCAATGATCGTGGTTGACGGCGTCGAAAGCACAATGTATGACCTTGACCCTAACGACATCGAGTCAGTATCTGTATTGAAGGATGCCGCTTCGGCAGCAATCTATGGATCGAAGGCCGCCAACGGCGTCGTAGTGATTACCACCAAGCGTGGCGCTACGGGCAAAGCCAAGATTAGCTATAACGGCACCTTCGGCTGGCAGTCTCCAACCAATATTGCCAAATATTGCAACTCTGCCGAATATGCGCGTCTTTATAATGAGGCAAACATCGGAGAAGGCCGTGAGGCTATCTATTCGGCTGAAGATATCACCCTCTTTGAGAATGGACAGGATCCCGATGGACATCCAAACACCAACTGGCAAGACCTGATGTTTGACCGTAGCGGTTTCCAGCAGACACATAACCTCAGCCTTTCGGGTGGCACTGAAGCTAACCGTTATATGGTTTCGCTGGGTTACACCGATCAGGACGGTATCATCCGCAAGTCGGGCAAGGAGAAGTATAATATCCGCATGAACCTTGACAACGACTTTACAGAGCGTCTGTCGGGCGCATTCAACATGTCGTACTCTCGCGAAGACATCACGACCCCCGCAGGTCCTAACAACAACGCCTACGACTACTTCTTCTACATCCTCAGCTCCATTTCTCCAATGGTAGCCAACAAATACTCTAACGGCGACTACGGATATATCGGTGATGGCAATCCTATCGCCTGGCTTGACCTGGGCAGCACCTCTGACAAGATCAGAAATAACTTGACCACCTCCGGCTCACTTACCTATACCATTCTGCCAGGACTCACCGCCAAGGTGATGGCCAGCTACAAGTTGTACTATCAGGAGAATCACGACAAGCACGATGCTGTGGCTTACAACCCCAACTATACGCATGGCACCATCGACAAGCTCACCGAGAACATTGACCGTAACGACCGCGCCACGGGCGACATCCTTTTGAACTACACCAATACCTTCAACAACGCTCACAATCTCCATGTGATGGGTGGTTATCATACCGAGTACTTCCGTTCATTCTATATGAATGGCTATCGTGAGAACTTCCCAAGCAAGGATTTGTATGACCTCAATGCTGCAGGTACAAAGAATCAGTCAACCAGTGGCTATCGTCGCGAACTCTCAATGATCTCCTACTTCGGACGTATCAACTATGACTATAGGGGTCGCTACCTCTTTGAGGCTAACGTGCGCTACGATGGCACTTCACGCTTTGCTGCTGGCAACCGCTGGGGTGCATTCCCTTCGGTATCTGCCGGTTGGCGTCTGTCAGACGAGGCATTCTTCGAGCCTCTGACCAATATTATCTCCAATGCCAAGCTTCGTGCCTCATGGGGTATGCTCGGCAATCAGGACATTGCAGGTTACTATCCTACCGTATCGACCTTCTCTCTGGGTCAGGACTATCCGTTCGGCGGTTCGATTGCTCCAGGTGCAGTAACAACCAACGCCGTCAATAAGGAACTGAAATGGGAGGCAACCACCACATGGGGTATTGGTCTCGACATGGATCTGTTTGGCAAAGTTAACATTGTAGCCGACTACTATAACAAGACCACTGACGGCATCTTGATGACCATCAACACTCCTGTGACCTTTGCGCTCAACAACTTCTACGACAATGTAGGCAAGGTGCGCAATCAGGGCTTCGAGCTCGCTGTATCATATCACGATCGCATTGGAGAGGTCGGATTTAACATCGGCGGCAACTTCACCATCAATAAGAATGAGATTCTCAGCCTCGGTGAGAGCGGTGACACCTATATCTATGATACCAATGGAGCTTGCTACGGCATCATGCGTGAGGGTTCTCCACTGAACAGCTTCTTCGGCTACAAGACTGATGGCTACTTCCAGAACGAGGCTGAGATTGCAGCCACCTATCCAAATGGTTGGACCCAGCTCAGCGGCAAAGACCCCAAGCCCGGCGACATCAAATATGTGGATATCAATGGAGATGGCAAGCTTGATGCTGATGATCGCACCGTGCTCGGCTCATGGGATCCGGAATTGACTTTCGGCTTCAACTTGGGCGCTGACTGGAAAGGTTTCGACATCATGATGGCTTTCCAGGGTGCAGCCAAAGTAAACGGCTACCTGACACGTGAGGGTATCGGTTATCTCAACGGTGATGCCTCAAAGCCAACCAAGATCTGGCTTGATCATTGGACCGAGTCAAATCCCAACGCAAAGACTCCTCGTCTGATCACAGGTATGGAGGGTTGGAGCATGCCAACCACCACCAGCGACTTCTGGATGCAGAATACGGCTTACTTGCGCATGAAGACTCTCCAGGTAGGTTACACACTTCCAAAGTTCTCTTGGTTTGACAAGGCTGGAATCAGCAACATCCGCCTCTATTATACCGGTGAGAATCTCTTCACCATCACCGGCATGCTCGATGGCTACGATCCTGAGGCTCCTGTCACTGCAGACAACATGAAGGGCAACTACTATCCTCAGACCAAAATCAACTCAATCGGCGTTTCGCTTACATTCTAACTATTAACCCATAAAAAACAAGCATATGAAATACATCAAAATATTAGCTATGTCGGCTATGGCTCTTGCTACTGCAAGCTGCTCTGAGGACTTCCTTGATCGTGTTCCTACCGACTCGCTTTCGTCAAACATCTTCTGGAATACAGAAAATGATGCTGACCTCGCCCTCACGGGTTGCTACCGTCAGCTCTATAGCCCCTATCGTCCGGAAGAGATGTGGTTCTGGGACAGCGCATCTGACAATGCCTTCTGCTTCCACAACAACAAGGACTATCGAGCAATCGGCAATGGCTCTATGGCAGCATCGGGCGTAAGTGTGCACAACTACTTCACCTATACCCAGATCCGTACCTGCAACGAGTATCTCGCTAACGAGAATACAATCAAGTTCAACAGCAATGAGAAGCGTGAGCAATATCGCGATGAGGTGAGAATGCTGCGTGCCATGTCCCTCTACTTCCGCGTTCAGACTTATGGCGACTTCCCATTCTCGGAGGATGTCTATGAGACTATCGAGGAGTCAAAAGTAGGTCGCGTGCCTGCTGCCGAGCTTTATACCTACATCAAGAAAGAGATGGAAGATATCTGCAGCCGTAAGTACTTGCCAGAGACTGCCGCAGCCGGCAGACTGACCATCGGTGCAGCACGTGCCTTCCTGATGCGAGTATATCTTTATTTGGGTGACTATAACAACACGATCAAATATGCGCAGGAGGTGATGAATAGTGGAACCTACCAGATGCCTGCAATGAGCTATGAGCAGTCTTTCCTCAAGGCTAATCAGTACAACTCAGAGGTAATCTTCTCTTTCGAGCACGACAAGCCAGGTGGTTTCGGCATGTGGGTAGCAGAATTTTTCCCAAACGCTGCTTATGGTGGATGGTCGTCGCTTGTTCCTACTATCAGTCTTCTGAATTCGTATGAGACCATCAACGGCCTCACTATCGACGAGGATCCGACCTACAACCCCGAGAACCCATTCGTTAACCGTGACCCGCGTCTCCGCGCCTCTATTCTCTATCCTGGTCAGCACTGGGATAAATATGCCGACACTGAAACTTGGCCACAGGGCTATCCTTCTATTATTCCAGGCAGTGGCGACTATCACTCAGATGCCAACAATGCCTGCAAGACCGGTATGAACTTCAAGAAGTTCTATTCCGAGCCATCAGAATTTGGCGATATCTGGAGCTGCGACCGCAACTTCCCTATTTTCCGCTATGCAGAGGTTCTTCTCTCGTATGCTGAGGCAAAGATGGAGTTAGGCCAGATAGATGCAACCGTATATGATGCTATCAATCAAGTAAGAGAGCGTGCGGGCATGCCTGATGTTGACCAGACCAAGTATGCCACACAAGACAAGCTGCGCGAGCTGATACGTCGTGAGCGTCGTGTAGAGTTCGTTTACGAAGGTCTTCGCCGCTGGGATATCCTGCGCTGGGGCATCGCCAAGGATGTCATGCCCGAAACCATTTGGAACATGGACGGCACCATCCTGCCAACTATCAATGCTGAGGGCGATAATGATGTCAAGCTGGAACCTTATACCACATATGAGGAGATCCGCCAATTTACCGCTGGCAGGAATGAGCTCTTCCCTGTGCCTCAGACCGTAATCGACAACAACCCACTCATCTCGCAAAACCCTGGATATTAATATGAAAAAGAATCTGCTTACCATCGGACTCATTGCATCGGCCTCATTGGCTAATGCTCAAAACCTGAATCAACCACCCGTAATGGGTTGGAGCTCGTGGAATACGTTCGACGTCCACATCAGCGAAGAACTGATCAACGGACAGGCAGACGCCATGGTTTCGCAAGGGCTGAAGGATGCCGGTTATAATTACATCAATATCGATGACGGATACTTCGGACTGCGCGATGATGAGGGCAATCTGATGACCCATCCATTCCGATTCCCCAACGGTCTGCGTGGCATCGTCGATCATGTACATTCTCTCGGTCTTAAAGCCGGCATCTACAGTGATGCCGGCAGCAATACCTGCGGTTCTGGTCAGGGCACTGACGACAAGTGGGGTATGGGCGTTGGCCTCTTTGGCCACGAAAAGATGGACTGTGAGTTCTTCTTCAACGACTTGGGATTCGACTTTATCAAGGTCGATTTCTGCGGCGGACAGGCCCTTTTGGATCGTGCAAAAACCGATTTGGACGAACGCCAGCGCTACACCTCGATTTCGAACTCGCTGAAGGCAACAGGCAAGGAGGTCAGCTTCAACGTTTGCCGATGGGCTTACCCTGGCACCTGGATTCACGACGTGGCAGACTCTTGGCGTACGACCGGGGACATCTGGTGCGACTGGACTTCTGTCCGCGACATCTTGGCCGAGAACCTCTATCTTTCTGCCTACAGCAGCTACGGTCACTACAACGACATGGATATGCTCGAAGTGGGCCGTAACATGAGTGAGATAGAAGACCGCACTCACTTTGGTATGTGGTGCATCATGAACTCTCCTCTCCTCATTGGCTGTGATATGCGAACCATCCCTGCACCTGCACTCGAACTGATGAAAAACAAGGAGCTCATCGCCCTCAACCAGGATCGTCTGGGCGAGCAGGCTTATGTGGCCGCTAAAATCGGAGATTGCTTTGTACTGGTACGCGACATTGAGCAAGCACAGTCGGGCATCCGTGCAGTGGCCATCTATAACCCAAGCGACGATGCGGCACACGTCACCCTCCCACTTGAAACCATCGACTTGGCAGGCAAGACCGCCATCCGAGACCTTTTCGATCATAAGGACCTGAAGGCCATCACCAATGGCAATTTGGTTTGTGATGTGCCTGCTCATGGAACAATGATCTATCGACTGGAAGCAGAGAAACGTCTGGAGCGCAAGGTCTATGAGGCTGAAACGGCGTTCATTTCAGATTATCAGGAGCTTGAAAATCCATATGCCCGCTTTTCGGGATTCTATGAATACAAGCCATTTGCGAGCAGTGGCATCCTGGCTGTAAACTTGGGCAGAACAGAAGAGAACGACCTGTGCTGGAAGCGCATTTACAGCAAAGAAGGTGGCGAATATACCGCAATCATCTACCTTTCGAGCAAAGAAGACCGCAATTTTACCGTAGAGGTCAACGGCAAGAAAGCCGCACGCCTCACTGGCAACTCGTCAGCATGGGATCGTATTGTTCCTGTTGAAACCAAGGTTGTTCTCAAGCCTGGTCTGAATGAAATCCGCCTCTATAATGCAGGTGAAAGAATGCCAAATATTGACAAACTGGAAATCATTAAGTTATAAAGAGCTATGAAATTATTCCTATCTACCCTATTGGCTGGCGTGACGTTCCTTACGCTGAATGCAGAAAGCAGATTACAGCTGCACAGCGCAAAGTTTATGGTAGGAGATGACATTGCTTGGAAATATAAGTCGATAGACGACTCATCGTGGAAAGAGGTATCAATCGAAAAGAACCTTTGGGAGCAGGGTATCTCATTCCCACAGTCGTACGCTTGGTACCGCATCCACTTCACTCCCACTGAGGAAATACGCCAACGGGCGGAATTGAGCCAGGCGTTATTGCTTCACCTCGGAAAGATCGACGATACGGACGAGGTGTATGTGAATGGCCTTTTCACCGGCAAGACGGGCAAGCTGCCTTGCGATGGTGGAGATGTGGCATCGACCTGGGACACCAACCGCGAATATGTATTCGAGCACCTCGACCAGATCAACTGGGGCGGTGACAATGTCATTGCCATCAGAGTATGGAATATCGGTGATCCTGGCGGCATGTTTGGCGACATCAGCATCTCTGCTCCCGAGCTGCACGAGGGATTGGTTTGTACCTGGGGAGAGAGCAACAACGGCAAGCAGCAGCAATGCACGCTGTCGCTTACAAATAACTTTACCCCAACTCAGAAGGGCACGATTGTCATCGAGACCTCTGATGCAGAAACAGGTGAAAGACTGAGTACTTTTCAGAAGAAGATCACGCTCAAAGGCCATGCCAAAACTCAGCTGGCAACAAGCTATGACTTTCGCCGTCATACCAAAGTGACGCTCAAATATACGGATGCCAAGACGGGTGATTCGCACGTGGATACATATTATCCAAAATATCTGCAGACACCCGAGGCTCCGCTGTCACCTCGATACAATGGTCCGGTAGTCTATGGCGCGCGTCCTACTTCTCCAGTCATTTTCAGGATTCCGGTATCGGGTGCTCGTCCGATGAAGTTCGAAGTAAAGAACCTGCCCGCAGGTCTTTCGTTGGACGATGAAAAGGGCGTCCTTTCGGGCAGTATTGAAGAAGCAGGTAGCTACGTGATGACCTTTATAGCAACCAATGAATATGGCAGCATGTCGCAAGAGTTCACACTGAAAGTAGGCGACGTCATTGGTCTGACTCCTGCCATGGGCTGGAATAGCTGGAACTGCTGGGGCCTGAGCGTATCGCAAGAGAAGGTAATGCAATCGGCTCAGTCGTTGCTGGACAAGGGACTGGCAGACTACGGCTACTCTTACATCAATGTCGATGATGCCTGGGAAGCTGACGAACGCAATGCTGACGGCACGATAGCAACCAACGATCGCTTCCCCGACATGAAGGCTTTGGGCGACTGGTTGCACGAACAGGGTTTGAAGTTTGGCATCTATTCTTCGCCGGGTGATCGCACTTGCGGTCTGTATTTGGGCTCTCTCGGCCACGAGAAGCAGGATGCAGAGACCTACAACTCGTGGGGCGTTGACTATTTGAAATATGACTGGTGCGGTTATAGCAAAGTCTGGGATGGGCTTAAAGATCAGACCACGGCCTCTTATGTTCGCCCATATCTTCTGATGGAAGAGCATCTGCGCAATCAGCCACGTGACATCTGGTATAGCCTCTGCCAGTATGGTATGGGCGATGTATGGACTTGGGGGCACGCTGTCGATGCAAACTCTTGGCGTACTACCGGAGATATCACCGACTCTTGGCAAAGTGTATGCGAATGTGCATTTATTCCGGGCGTTGATATTTATCCTTATGCCGGCCCAGGTCATTGGAACGATCCAGATATGCTTGTTGTTGGCAAGGTGGGGTGGAGCGATGAACTGCGTGACACTAGACTCACTCCCGATGAGCAATACTCACATTTCTCACTTTGGGCTCTTCAGGCTTCTGTTTTGCTCATAGGTTGTCCTCTTGATCAACTTGATGACTTCACCATCAACTTGCTTTGTAATAACGAGGTGATTGCTGTTAATCAGGACGTATTGGGTAAACAAGCTCATCGTGCCGCCAACGTGGATGGCATCCAAGTCTGGATGAAGCAAATGGCTGATGGCTCTTATGCTGTAGGTGTCTTTAATATGAACGAAGAGGAAAAGGACATAAACTTGTCGGACTATTATGACGCTTGTGGTATTAAGTCGCTGAAGTCGTTACGCGATCTTTGGCAACAGACCGACTTGAAGGTCTCTGATACCAAATACAAGCTCGTGCCTCATGCATGTAAGTTGTTCAGAATAACTCTCAATTAACTATAAATCATTATGGGGAAAAATATGTGTGTGTTAATTTTGGTGTAAGGTAAATCCCATAATGAAACAAGCAAGAAGGAAGATGGAGTATTTTCCTTCTTGCTCTTTCGTTTAAACGTATTCTGACGCGCGACAGAATGCTATCTTATCGGGAAGGTGAAGTAGTGGTCGGGATAAGGCTCATTTCGGAGGGTGAAGTGCCACCATTCGACGGCGATGGGCTTGAAGCCGTGGCGCATCATGGCTTCGCGCAGGATGCGACGATGGTTGATCTGGTCGCGAGTGAGGCCACGGGAATAGTTGTAGTGCGATGTTTCGCCGAGGAAGTCGTAGGTGCCGCCCATATCGACTTCGCGTTCGGTCTTCATATCGAAGAGCGTGAGGTCGAGTGTCGATCCGCGTGTGTGACCTGATTTGTGAGCGATGTAGCCACGGCGGAAGAGCTCGGACTTGGGACAGTCGGGATAGAAATATTCCTTCATGCGCTGGTCTTCGAGGTCGCTTCCCCAGCGAACGAAGAAATCGACGGCCATCTGTGGACGATAGGCATCGAAAACCTTGAGGCGATAACCTTGCTCCTTGAGGTCGTCGCATACCAGCTTGAGGCTGTCGGCAGCTTGGCGTGTCAGATAGGCCACGGGGCGATCGTAGCCGGGGATGCGTTCGCCCACAAAGTTGTAGGTGGTGTAGTAGCGGATCTCCTGGATGATGTCGGGGCAGACGTCGGCAAGGAGGACGAAGTCCGCCTCTGGAGAGGCGGGGTTTGAGGGGTTCGAAAGGTTCGAAGGGTTCGAAAGGTTTGAAGGGTTTTCGGAGTTCTCGGAGTTTTCAGAGGACTCGGAATACTCCGAAAGGGTTGAAGACTCGGAGGGCACGGAATACTCTGAAAGGGCTTGGGGTTCGGCGGGCTCGGGGGCTGCCAGGTGGCGGCACGAAGTGAGACAAAGCGCAATTGCTGCGGCGAAGAGGATATAGCTTTGAAGGGGTTTCATTTGAGGGGTGTTTTTGAGGAGATAAAGTCGATTTTATGGCGCAAAGATACTAAAAAAATGCAATTCGTAGTGCATTTTGGTGTTAAAATAAAGAAAAATAGCCTCTTATTTTTGCTTTTCCGCTAAAAATTAGTAACTTTGCACACGAAATAGGGAAGACCCCCTCTTATCCCCCTGCTTAGGGGGAAGACTGAAGTTGCGACGAATTAAATCTTATTTATAATGAATCTCATTCTTCTCTTCAAGAAAATCTGGCCGTTTGTCAGGCCGTATAAGTGGCACGTCGTTGTCACGCTTATCTTGACGCTCATCGGGTCGCTCATCGCGCAGGTCAATGCCATCGTGCTCGACTGGACGGTGGACCAGGTGAACAACCTCGTCAATGCCGGCAAGGATATGCACGGCTTCCTGGCACGCGCCACGTTCGACTGGTCGTCGGCGACCCATATCCTGATGATTATCACTGCCATCCTGCTTGGCAAGGAGCTGCTTTCGGTGATCATCACCTATTCGCAGAACTACTTTGGTGAAAGGATGCGTGTGCGCGTTTCGCGTGACCTGGCACAGGCCGCTGTCGATCGCATCCTCACCTATCGCATGGCGTACTTCAATCGCAACGGCAACGAGGCCGGTCGCCTGCAGTCGCGTATCGACCAGGGTGTAAGTTCGCTTTCGACCACGGTGCAGAACACGTTCATCGACCTCCTGCCCCTCTTCACCTCGGCCTTCCTGGCACTCATCCTGATGTTCATGGCCAATGTGTATGTGGGCTTGACAGCCCTCTTCATTGTGCCTGTCTATATCTGGATCACCACGCACCAGGCCCATAAGCTGCGCGGTTGGCGCCAGCAGATGCGCAGCTATCGCGAGGCCAAGTCGCACGGCATCGTGTCGATCATCGAGTCGATCAACGTCATCAAGTCGTTCAATCGCGAAAGCATCGAATCGAAGAAACAGCTCGACATCCAGACGGCACTTACCGACAACCAGATACGCACACGCAAGGTGATGCTCTACTACGACGGTTGGAAGAAGTTCGTGCAGCAGATTGGCACCGTGCTGATCATCATCCTCACCGCTTATCTTGTCCTCATCGACTATCCGGGCATGACCATTGGTAAGATCATGTACCACGTGATGCTTTTTGCCAACGTCACCGCGCCCATCACACAGCTGCAGCGCATCTTCGACACGCTCAACGACGCACTCATCTATGCCGAGGGTTATTTCAGCGTCGTCGAAGCCGAACAGGAAGTGGAGCCGAGCGGCAACTACAGGCCAGAGAAGGTGGAGGGACGTTTCGATATCGAGCACGTCGATTTCACCTATCCCAATGGCACCCAGGCACTTTGGGACATCAACATGCACATCGAGCCCAACAAGATTACGGCCTTTGTGGGCCTCTCGGGCGCCGGCAAATCGACCATTGTCAACCTGCTTGACAAGTTCTACGAGCCGCAGACGGGCCGCATCCTGCTCGACGGACACGACCTGAAGGAGTACGACACGCAGTATCTGCGTGACAACATCGGCCTCGTCCTGCAGAAGAACCACATCTTCAGCGGCACCATCGAAGAGAATATTCGTTACGGCAAGCCCGGAGCCACCGATGAAGAGGTTATCGATGCTGCTAAGAAGGCGTTTCTCTACGACCAGGTGTCGAAGCTGCCCAATGGCTTCAAGTCGCAGGCTACCGACCTTTCGGGCGGACAGCAGCAGCGTGTCGCCATCGCACGTATGTTCCTCAAGAACCCGCCCATCATCTTCCTCGACGAGCCGACAGCCTCACTCGACGCGGTGGCTACCGAGCAAATCAAGGCTTCGATCGATGCCATCAAGAAGGACCGCACCGTCATCATCATCTCGCACTCCATTTCGCAGATCATCGACTCCGACCTCGTCTATGCCCTGCAGAATGGTCGCGTAGAGCAGTCGGGTGACCCCGATGAACTCTACAAGAAGGGCGGCGTCTATAAGGACATCGTCGATGCTTCGGCCCGCAGCCTCAATATCGAAAAGCTGGCAAGCACCCTACAAGGGGGTTAAGAAGGGTTTGAGAGGTTAAGAAGGGTTCGAGGGGTTCGAAGGGTTGCTTCCTTCGGGGCGTGCGAGCAGAGCTCGGAGCGAAGGGTTTGAGGGGCTCCTCGATAGTGACGATAGTAGCTATAGTGACTATATTAATTATAGTGACTATAATAGTAAATAATAGATAAAGACTTAATACCTTATATTCTATGAAACGAATTCTTATACCTTTGATTGCATTGGCAATCGGTGCTATGGCAGCACCAACATCTCTCGCGCAGAGTTCGGCGCCGGCATTCCCGGGCGCTGAAGGCTTTGCACGCTATACGACCACGGGTGGACGTGGCGGCTCGGTTTATCATGTGACCAACCTTAACGACTCGGGAACGGGTTCGCTTCGCGCAGCATTAACGAGCAGTGCTTCGCTCATCATCGTCTTCGATGTGAGCGGTTACATCGACCTCAAATCAAACATCAACGTGCGTTCGAACAAGACAGTGTGCGGACAGACAGCCCCCGGCGATGGTATCACACTGCGTTACTATACCGTGGAATTTACGAATTGCGACAACGTCATCGTACGCTATCTGCGTTTCCGTCGTTCGCAAATCAAGGACGTCAATGATGGAGCAGATGCAGCCTGGGGGCGTCGGCACAAGAACATCATCTTCGACCACTGCTCCTTCTCGTGGAGCATCGACGAGCTGGCTTCGTTCTACGACAACCGCGACTTCACCATGCAGTGGTGTACGCTGGGCGAGGCTTTGGCCAACCCTGGACACTCAAAGGGTGAGCACAGCTACGGCGGCATCTGGGGTGGCAAGGGCGCTTCGTTCCACCACAACTTCATCGCCCACGTGCAGAACCGTGCTCCTCGTTTCAACGGCGCACGTTACAACTGGACGGGCTACGATGCTACGAAGTACAGCAATTCGTTGCAGGCCGAACAGGTGGATTTCCGCAACTGCGTGATGTACAACTGGGGCAATGGCAACGGATGCTACGGAGGTCCTGGTGGCGGCTACATCAACATGATCAATAACTATTACAAGGCAGGTCCCGGCACCAAGAACAAGACGCGCGTGACGCAGGTTTCGGTGGCCAACAGCGGCAATTCGACCAGCGACAACCCCTACCCCGGCTATGCCAGCCGCTATTACATCAACGGCAATTATGTGACTGCTGCCGGCTCGAATGCTGCCAACTACGACTGGAGCGGCGTCATCTACGACGATGGTCTATCGACCATCAGCGGGGAGAAATATATCCCCGATGCAGCCCACAACTATGGCGAGAACGTGACCTACGTGAAGAATGGTAGTGGTGTGGATTGTGTAAGGCTGAAACTCGACGAGCCTATCGAGGCTGGCGAAGTGACCACCCACAGTGCCGAGACTGCCTATGAGAAGGTGCTGCTCTACTGCGGTGCTTCGTATGCACGCGATGCCGTCGATGCCCGCTATATGGAGGAGACACGCACAGGCACGACAACCTATACGGGAGCCATATCGAAGCGCGCCGGAATTGTCGATGTCATCAATAACCCTGCTGGCAGCGAAGACCCGACAACGGCAAGTTATCCTGAACTGGCGAGCGAGACACGTCCCGCCGATTGGGACACCGACCTGGATGGCATGCCTGATGCCTGGGAGGATGCCAACGGCCTGGACAAGAACAATGCTGCCGATGCGAAGACCTATACCCTCGATAGCGAGAAGAACTTCTACACCAATGTCGAGGTCTATGTCAATGGCATCGTGGAGGAAATCACGAAGGCACAGAACGCCGATGCAATCACTTCGGTCGAAGAGCATTACCCCACACAGACTTTCCTCGCAGGCATCCGTGATGCCCAGTCGGACATGACCATCCGTCGCATCGAATACTATTTGCTCGACGGCAAGCGCCTCGCTGAGCCCCAGACGGGCATCTGCATCCGCCGCATCTTCTATGCGGGTGGACAGGTTGAGACGGACAAGGTGATGAAATAGAGGGCGGTCTAGACTATCTAGAAGAACTAGAATATCTAGATAATCTAGAGGATCTAGAAAAGTGAATAGGGCGGCACAAAAAAGTGCCGCCCTATTCATTTTAAAGCCAAGCTTTTACTCGATGCGCGTGATGCGAAGGAGCAGATAAGGCAGTTCGGGAAGGGGGATGATGCCGTCGCCCTCGGCGACCATACGGTAGTTGTCCTGCTTCTTGGTGGTGATGATGACAGGGCTTTCGGTGATGGTCATATTCCACGTGTCGATGATTTCCACCTTGTAACGTTCACCCTCCGTCATACGGGGGAAGACGTCACGCTGATTGCGGATAGGAAGGTCGAAGCGCCATTCCTTGGCCACCTTTTTGCCAAGATAGACCATATAGTAACCGGGACCGCAGGCCGAAGTGTTGAGGTCCCACGACGAGTCGGGTAGATACATGGGGCGCGGCATAGCATCGAGAATCTGGCGCATGAAGCGGATACGACGCCACGAAGTGCCCTGCCACTTGCCACCCACGGCGAGGAAGTCGCGGCGGAAGTCGTGCGGGTCACCGTATTGGAAACATTCGGAGTGTGAGCAGTAGGTGCCGTTCATATAGGCGTTCCACATGCGATAGAGCTCCTCCTCGCCCGAGAGCCAGCCCCAACGTTCGGTCATATCGCCCTCGTAGCATACCTCGTCGAAGATGACGGGTTTCTTGTAGATGTTGAGCACCGTAATTGCGCGTCCGGGTGCTTCGACGGGAGCTTGGTCCTGGATGGAGCAGTGGGTGTAACGTTCGTCCCAATACTTGTAGTATCGTGCCGTGTAGCTGTGGATGGAGATGAGATGATGATAGGGATCGTTGGCAAGGATGGCATCGGTCCATGCATCCCAGTTGCTGATGGGCTGCTTGCGCAGGAAGTCGTATTCGTTGGCGAGGCTCCACCAGATGTTGCGATAAGCACCGAAGCGTGCTGCCACATAACGGCACAGTAGTTCGCCTGCTTCGCGCGGCATCTCATCGAAGCCCCAGCGGCCGCCATCGTAGGGATGGAACATGATGAGATCCTGCTCGATGCCGAGGCGGAGCAGCCCTTCGGTACATTGTTCCACATGGTCGAAATAGCGCGGGTTGAGGCGCGTCCAGTCCCAACGGGCTGCGTTGCCATTGGCTGGGTCGTAGCCATTGATGGCTACGAACGGGAACTGGTCGGGCTCGGGATAGGTGCGGTCGAAATTCTGGACGGTGAGCAGCGAGCGGATCTTGTTGAAGCCGCTTTCTTCGAGCGACAGCAATGTCTGCTGCTGCATGGTGAGGCCGGGATCTGCCGTACTGAAAGCTGGGTCATTGGAGGCATGCATCCAGTCGTAGCTCGTTGTGCCGACGGGGATGTAGCGCGTGCCATCGGTATAGCAGAAGTGCAAGCCCGTCGAATCGACTCGGACGGGGCCGTGATTGCCTGCGGTCGGGGGCGTGCAGGTGAGCGAACCCGTCTTGCCGTCGAGCGCGGCCAGAGACGACCGGGTGGTGTAGCGCCAAAGGCCTTCGGCGGTGGGCATGAAGCGCAACTTCCAGACTTCGCCCTGCTTGTCCTTGCCGTCGTAATAACCTGGCACGACGAGCGTGTCCTTGCCGTTGATGAACGTGGCGCACAATTCAACCTCGAAAGGATTTCCCGGCAGTTGGGCCGTGGGAGCTGTCAGCGATATGTCGTGGTGCCCCCACTTCTCCACGCTTTGTGCAAACGCAAGGCATGGCAGAGCCACGAACATCACGAATAAATATCGTTTCATGGTCTTTTTTATCAGTCCATGTGGAACATCTCGGGCAGCGGGATGCTGACAGGTGAATTGTCGGGATTGGTCTTCATGATGTCGGCCATGTAGGCCCACCACTTCTGGCAGATCTCGGTGGCACCGAGGTCCTGGCTGCCGCCGTCACCTTCAAGCTCCTGGTAGGCGTAGAGCGTGTTGGTGTCTTCGTCGAGGTAGATGCTGTAGTTGCGCACGCCGCTTTCACTCAGCAGACGGCGCAGTTCGGGAAACAGGTTGGCATGACGACGCTTGTACTCTTCTTTCTGTCCTGGGTTCAGGAACATCTTAAATGCTTCTCTTCTCATGGGAATGTGTGTTTGAGGGTTTGTGGTTGGTGCAAAGATACGAGATATTTGCATTTGTTCCAAATTTCTTGTTCCAAAAATGAGATAAATTTTGTTTTACGGCAAAAAACGAGTCTATAAATGCTGAAAAATAATGCAAAACCACTCAATCTGTTGGACGCCTGCACCAAATCGTTCCGTGTTCAGCCACCCAAAATACGGATGGTGTGTTCAAGGTATGTTTTTCGTTCATAATTGATTAAGAGGGGTATGTTTTTCGTTCATTCTTATTCTTCCTTCATCACTTTTCTTGTTTTAAATTTGGACAATAATGAAAAATCCTCTATCTTTGCAGCAATTAAACACACCTTATAACCATTACGTATGAAGTATATCGCAAAGTTTTCAGGTTTCGCTATTGCAGTATCTGTATTGTTGTTCTCGGCTTGCTCCAACCCTGCACAGACACAAGAAGCCACGAAGGCCTCTGAAGAGGTAAACGACACCAACACGCCGTTGCACCTTATGCAGCCCGACTATGACACGCCCTATGGCATTCCGCAGACTGCCGATGTGAAGGAGGTGATGGATCGCGTGCTTGGCTATATCAGCGAAGGCATGCCTGCCCAATATGACGATTCGCTGCGACTCGTTCGCGGTCGTTTCCGTCTCACCAGCTATGAATGTGGCGTAGCCTATTCGGCGGCCCTTGCCGCCTATAAAGCGACGGGAGACGAGGCTTACCTGCGATTTGTCACCGATCGTGCCAATGTGCTTGCCGAATTGGCTCCCAAGGTTGCCGACAAGCTGGCTGCCGACCCGAAGTTTGACTCCGAGATGCGCCGCGTGCTGCGTCCTGCGGCCCTCGATGACTGTGGCGCGATGGCAGCCTCGTTCATCCGTCTGCAGATGGAGGGACAGAAGTCGGAGGCCTACGATCCGCTGATTGCAAGATATATGGACTTCATCGTCAACAAGGAATATCGTCTGCCCGATGGGACCTACGCCCGAAACCGTCCGCATCACAACACCGTCTGGCTCGATGACATGTACATGGCCATCCCCGCCTTGGCTTGGTATGGTAGTTATACCGGCGATGCACGTTATACCAATGAGGCCGTGCGCCAGCTCCATCTCTTCAAGGACAAGATGTGGGTGCCTGAGGTAAAGTTGTTCCGTCATGGATGGGTCGAAAGTATGAATCCTCATCCGAACTTCCATTGGGGACGTTGCAATGGTTGGGCCATCCTCACCATGTGCGAGGTGCTCGACAATCTGCCGGCTAATCACAAGGAGCGTCCTTTCGTGCTCGACCTCCTGCGTCAGCATATCGAGGGCCTTTGTCGTCTGCAGCATCAGACGGGCCTTTGGCATCAGCTGCTCGACCGAGACGACACCTATCTTGAGTCAAGCTGCACCGCCATCTACGCCTATTGCATCGCCCATGCCATCAACGAAGGCTGGGTCGATCCCCTGGCCTATGGCGCACAGGTGCTGCTGGCATGGAATGCCGTGACGACGTGCGTCAACGAGCTCGGCCAGGTCGAGAAGTGCTGCGTGGGCACCGGTATGGGCTTCGATCCCGCCTTCTATGCCTACCGCCCCGTCCATGTGATGGCATTCCACGGCTATGGTCCAACCCTCTGGGCTGGTGCCGAGGTGATTCGTATGCTCCAGACCACATGGCCCAAGATGAACGACTCGGCCGTGCACTTCTATCCAAAGGAGCAGAAGACCAACGAGCCCATCTTCAGCGAGGATGTGAGCGATGGTGAAATCTTCGGATAACCAATAGCTATAAACACAATAATTAACTGCAGTGGATGTTTAGTCCATTGCAGTTTTTACATCAAAAAGCCTCAAAAGTGATGGGGTGGGTAATTCCTAAAAATCACGAAAAAGACGAAAAAGCCCGAAAACATTTTTCGTAAATTTCGATTTTTTTGTAGTTTTCGGAATTCCCTGAAAAGTGAAGGGGGGTAATTCTGAAAAAGACGAAAAGGACGAAAAAGGAGAGAGTTTATATGTTACTTAATTGGTGAATTTCATACATTATTATATTTTATTATCCCTAATTGGTGGTTTAAATAGCTTTTTTTGTCCAAAAATTTGGAATCTTCGAAAAAACCCAGTATCTTTGCGCCACTTACACATCTTATAATAAACTAATTTTCAAACAAACCTATTGTAACATGAGAAGCAGTACATGCAAGACATGGCTGGGTCGATTGGCAACGCTGTTGATGGCATTTGTCGTCAGCGGTGCGCTTGCATTTGCCCAGACCAAGACAGTGACTGGTACCGTGGTCGACAACTACGGCGAACCAGTTCTCGGAGCTAATGTCATCGTGGCAGGCACTACCAATGGTGCGGTTACCGACTTTGATGGTAACTTTTCGCTTACCGACGTGCCGGAAAATGCTACGCTGAAAGTCTCGTTCATCGGCTATATCAGCCAGGAGGTGGCATTGGCCGGACAATCCAAGGTGAAGGTCGTCCTGATGGAGGACAGCCAGCAGCTTGATGACGTCGTAGTCGTTGGTTACGGCGTAGTGAAGAAGAGCGACCTTACCGGCGCCATCGGTTCGGTGAAGGCCGAGAACATCCAGGCCAAGGGTACCACCTCGGTGATGCAGTCACTGCAGGGCCAGATTCCTGGTGTGAACATCTCGCAGTCGTCGAGCCGCGCAGGTGACGGCATGAGCATCCAGATCCGTGGTAAATCTACCCTCGGCGATGCCTCGACCCCACTCTACGTCATCGACGGTATCGTTTGCGACAACATGGACTTCCTCAATCCTGCCGATATTGAGAAAGTCGACATCTTGAAGGACGCCTCCTCGACCGCTATCTATGGTTCGCGTGCCACCAACGGCGTCGTGATGATTACGACCAAGAAGGGTGCTGTGGCAGGATCGAAGGCCACCATCTCCTATGATGGCTACTATGGCTGGAAGACCGTGGCCAACATGCCCGACTTCATGAATGGCGAAGAGTTTATGCGCTATCGTTTCAGCCGTTACCTTTCTGCCAAGCAGGCTGCCGACGGCACCCAGACCTGGGACATGTCGCTCGGTAACTACAAGAATGTCTGGGGTGCAGGTTCGGAGGTCATCCAGCGTATGTACAAGAACAACGACTATACCGACTGGGCCAACGACGAGGCTACCCGCGACGGACAGCAGCAGAACCACTTCATCTCGATCACCGGCAATGCCAAGGACATCAGCTATCGTATCGGCCTCGGTTATCAGACCGAAGAAGGCGTGCTCTATGACAGCTATGAGCGTTGGAACCTCAAGGGTTCTGTTGATCATAAGGTCAACGACAACTGGTCGGCAGGTATTTCATTCAACCTGGCTACTTCGCTCAAGGCCAGCGGTTCGAAGAATGCCGTCAACAACGCCTTCCTCATGGCCCCCATTATGTTGGCTCGCTATAAGGAGGATGCTGCCGACGGAAGCTATAAGGCAGGTGACCCCATCTACCAGCCAGGCAAGGATGCTGTGATGTACCCCGATGGCGGTGGCCCCACCTCGACCATCAACCCCATCACCGACCGTGAGAACTCGACCGACAACACCCGCAGCTACAATGCCCTCGGCAACGTCTATCTGCAGTACTCACCCATCAAGGAGGTGATCCTGAAGACCACCTTCTCGCCCTCCTACCAGCGCAGCGACCACGGCGTCTTCTACGGCGCAGAGACGCAGGTGCGCGGCGGAAAGGGCAACCAGTCGGAGCAGACCAACGCCGAGGACTTCTCCTATACCTGGGACACACAGGCCAACTTCATCAAGAACTTCGGCCGCGACGAGGAGCACAGCCTCAACGTGCTGGGCCTCTTCTCGGTCTATGACGACAGGGTGAACAGCAACTACGACAAGACCACCAACATGCCCTTCGACGTATATTGGTACAACTGGGGTTCGGGCACTGTCGAGAATGTCAAATCAGAGTACATTCGCTTCCAGATGCTCTCGTGGGTGGCTCGTATCAACTATGGTTACCGCAACCGCTACTTGCTCACTGTCAGCTCCCGTTGGGATGGCTCGAGCAAGTTCGGCAAGGATCATCGCTGGGGTATGTTCCCATCGGCTGCCTTCGCCTGGCGTATCAATGATGAGGCCTTTATGGAGGGCACGCAGGACTGGCTCTCGAACCTGAAGCTTCGTCTGAGCTATGGCGTGACCGGCAACAACGCCGGCGTGGGTGCCTATCAGACCCTGTCGATGGCCGACACCAAGTACTACTACAACTTCGGCAACGCCGTGGCCAACGGCTATGGCTATGCCCTCTCGAACGGCGAGCTGACTTGGGAGAAGACCAAGGAGTTCAACGTAGGTATCGATTTTGGCTTCCTCAACAATCGTATCAACGGCGGTATCGACTACTACAACCGTAACTCCGAGGACCTGCTCATGGACCTTGAGACCCCCATCGAAATGGGTTCGAGCACCGGTGCCATCGTGAGCAACGTCGGCAAGGTGCGCAACCGTGGTATCGAGATCACCCTCAATACGCTCAACGTGCAGACCCGCAACTGGCGTTGGGAGACCACCTTCACCTACGGCCGCAACGTGAACCGCATCGTCGAACTGAATGGCGGCACCGAGGACCTGGTGGGCAACAAGTGGTTCATCGGTCATGACATCGACGTGGTCTATGGCTACAAGATCCTGGGCATTGCAGATCTCGAATATGCCAAGAAAGCTTGCACCGACAGCAGCATCCCGACCGTACATGAAGGTGAGGTCATCTACGAGGACATCAACAGCGATGGCGTGATCAACGCCTCCGACCGTCAGATTCTCGGTCATGCCAGCCCCACATGGACAGGTTCGTTCAACACCAGCCTCGCCTATAAGAACTGGGACTTCTCGATGTCGGTCTATGCCAGCATGGGCGGCACCGTCTATTCGCCTTTCATGCGTGAGTTCACCCGCTATGGTTCGCGCGGCACCCAGCACCTCAAGATTGACTACTATATTCCTGCAGGCGCTCCTGTGCTGAAGGATCCGTCGGCCTTCGAGGTCATCTCGGGTCTCAACAAGATCACGGATGCTTCGGTGACCAGCGCAGGTGTGACCACAGCAGCCGAGACACACTACGGCTCCTGGCCATTCCCAACCTCTACCAATGGCAATGGTGGCGGCACAGCCTTCAACACCGACAACGATGCCAACTCGTACTATTTCGTTGACAACTCGTTCGTCCGCATCAAGAACATCACGCTCGGCTACACTTTCCCAAGCGCAGCCATGCAGAAGCTCGGCATCCAGAGCCTCCGCATCTATTGCAACGTAATCAACCCATTCACCTGGGTGAAGGACTACGAGGGCTTCGATCCCGAATGGGCCGATGCATCGGTCACCAACGGTAAGGGTGGCGTAAGTTCGCGCACCTATCAGGTGGGTATCAACCTCAAGTTCTAATATTATTAATAAGGAAAGAATATGAACAAGAAATATATTGGTGCTATTGCACTTGCCGCCATGGCGCTGGTATCGACAGGCTGCTCGGACTTCCTCGACCAGGATAGCCGCAGCAACGTGTCAACCGACAGCTTCTACAAGACCAGCACCGGCTTCGAGAGCCTGACCAATTCGATGTACTCTTCGCTCCGCAAGATCTTCAACACCACGCCCAACGTCTTCGTGGGCGGCACCGACCTCTTCGGCGATGGCAAGAGCGAGTCGATTGTCTATACGTATTATACCGTCAACACCGACGACGGATCGATCCTGAACTTCTACACCAACTGCTACAAGGGCATCCAGCTCTGCAACGCCGTGCTCCACTTCAGCGAGACCGTTGAATCCGGTCCGAAGGTTGCCCAGTATGTGGCTGAGGCCCGCGTGATCCGCGCATGGTATTATTTCCAGCTCGTACAGCAGTTTGGCGGAGTGCCGCTCTCGAACGACTATTACAGCGGCGCCGTGATGGAGCATCCGCGCGCTTCGCTGCAGGAGTGCTACGACTTCATCATCAGAGAGCTTGAGGATGTAGTCGGTGGCTCTGCTCTTCTCGACTACGGTGCTGCCACTTCGGCCCGTGCCAACAAGCGTGCCGCCAACTTCCTGCTTGCCAAGGCTTACCTGACCCGCGGCTGGCTCAATGGCCAGGGCGACGAGTCGATTGAGGCCAACATTGCCCAGTCGAGCGACTTTGCCAATGCCGAGAAGTACGCCAAGGTGGCTATCAACGGCGAGACCCCATCCATCTCGATCGAGGACGCATTCGACATCAACAACGAGGATTGTGGCGAGTTCTTCTGGACCGTGCAGTACAGCTATGCTTCGGTGGAGAACCCGAAGAGCGACGGTTCGGCCATGATGTGCCAGTTCGGTTCTTACCTTGGTGGCGCCGAGTGCCCCAACAACAAGTCGATCGACGGCAGCTATGCTCCGCTTCTCTGGGCTCACCATCAGTTCGACCGCGGTGACGGCCGCTACGAGCAGACCTTTATGTTCGAGTTCCATGGTGATGGTTCGACCACCGCTTTGACTTCCTACTTCGACTACTACAACAATCCTTCGTCGAACATCTGCTACTACTATGCACCCTGGTGGGCAACTGACGAGGACATCGAGGCTTGGAAGGCCACCAAGACCGAAAGCCAGCTGGCCGGTCTGAAGTACATCTCGAAGACCATTGCCGATGGCGGCATCGCTCCCTCGAACGGCTCGCCGGCCACCTACAAGGACCGTCGTCACATGGACCTCGGCGTGCCTTGTGTGAAGAAGTTCGACGACTACACAGCCACTTCGATTGCCAACCGCAACTCCACCTGCTCGATGCACGATGTGAGCCTCTGCCGCTTGGGCGAGGCCTACCTGATTGCCGCTGAGGCCGCCCTCCAGCAGGGCAATGCTTCCGGTGCTGCCGATTATATCAACACGCTGCGCAAGCGCCCAGGCACCATCAAGACCGGCTATGAGGCCGATATGACAGTCAGTGCTTCGAATGTCAACATCGACTTCATCCTCAAGGAGCGTGCCTGCGAGCTCTTCGGCGAGTGCGTGCGTTGGACCGACCTCAAGCGCACCCACAAGCTCATCGAATACGTGAAGGCTCATCAGGAGGACGACATCAACGAGAGCAACCTCTATGGTGCCGACGGCAGTCCGCGCATCCTGCGTCCGTTCCCACAGGACGCCATCGACCTCAACAATGCCGATGTAGCACAGAATCCTGGGTGGTAAGCCTGGAGTCTTAATCCTTCAGAAATAAAGCAAGGCCCCGACAGTTTTCTTCTGTCGGTGGCCTTTTTCGTGCGTTTATGACAGTTAAGATATAAAATGAGGGCCTAATATCTACTTTTTATTGAAAAAATTTGGAAAAATTAAAAAAATTAATCATCTTTGTCCCGCATTTTATGACTAAATAGCACACTTGATAAATTATTAACATATTATTAACTAACTATTTTTCCGAAACATGAGAAGCAGTGCATGCAAGACATGGCTGGGACGATTGACCACACTGTTGGCGGCTTTTGCCCTCAGCAGCGCGCTCGTTTTTGCCCAGACAAAGACCGTGACGGGTACCGTTGTTGACGAGATGGGAGAGCCAGTCATTGGCGCCAATGTCGTCGTTGTAGGTACCACCAACGGTGCTACCACCGACATCGATGGTAACTTTAGTATTCAGGATGTGGCCAATGGCGCTTCCCTGATTTCTTTTTCGGAAATTATACGTCTACGAACAACGACGCACCACATTCTGTCAGAAATAGTACATCTACGACCGTTGACGCACCACATTCTATTGGAAATTGTACGTCTGTGAAAGCTGACGCACCACATTCTATTGGAAATTGTACGTCTGTGAACGTTGACGCTCCATATTCTATTGGAAATTGTATGTCTGCGAACATTGACACTCCACATTCTGTCGGAAATAGTGCGTCTATGAACGTTGACGCACCACATTCTGTCGGAAATAGTAAGTCTACGAACAACGACGCACCACATTCTGTCGGAAATTGCACGTCTACGAACGTTGACGCACCACATTCTGTCGGAAATAGTACGTCTACGAACGTTGACGCAGCACTTCTTATCGGAAATTGCACGTCTATGAACGTTGACGCACCACATTCTGTCTGAAATAGTATGTCTACGAACGTTGACATCCAAATTCGTTTGGATGATGATCTTCTGATATTCCTTTCTTTTGTTTAGCAAAGCCGAAAAACAAAGAAAACGAAAAACAATAGAAATAAATAGAATAAATTGGGAGAAAATAGAAAGTATTTGTTAAATTTACCGTTATTTTCACTTATTTTTGGATTTTTTTAAATAAATATTTGGAAAAAAACAAAAAAAATCGCATCTTTGCACCACTAAAAAATAAATTTACACAAACTATTATTCCTTAACACAAACTTTTTTCGACATGAAAAGAAGTACATGCAACCAATGGTTGGGAAGATTGACAACTCTGTTGATGGCATTTGCCCTTAGCAGTGCGTTCATTTTTGCCCAGACCAAGACCGTGACTGGTACCGTAGTCGATGAGTTGGGCGAGCCAGTGATTGGCGCCAATGTTATCGTAGCAGGTACCACCAATGGAGCAACCACCGACATCGATGGTAACTTCAGTATTTCGAACGTGGCCGACAACGCTACGCTCAATGTGTCATTCATCGGTTACACTGCACAGAGTGTGCCCGTCAATGGCAGGTCGCAGATTACTGTGACCCTCTCCGAGGATTCCGAGATGCTCGATGACGTAGTAGTAATCGGTTATCAGACCGTTCGCCGTAAGGACCTCACCGGTTCTGTGGCTTCGGTGAACAACAAGGCACTTGCAGCCACCCCTGTTTCGAACGTGGCACAGGCCCTGCAGGGCAAGCTTCCTGGCGTTAACGTCACTTCGCAGGACGGTCGTCCCGACGCTGCTGTCAACATCCGCGTGCGTGGTGGTGGTTCGGTATCTCAGAGCAACGAGCCACTGATTCTTATCGATGGTATTCCCGGCAACCTCAGCGACGTTCCTTCCGATCAGGTTGAGAGCATCGACGTCTTGAAGGATGCATCATCGACCGCCATCTATGGTTCGCGTGGCGCCAACGGCGTAATCCTCGTGACCACCAAGGGCGCCAAGGAAGGTAAGGTAAACGTTTCTTATCACGGCTATGCCAAGTGGAACACTCCTACCGACTACATCGATGCCATGGGTCCATACGATTACCTCAAGTACGTCTGGGCAAATGCTGCAGCCAACGACGGTTGGTCGGGTGGCGATTTCACCTCCGGCGGTTATGTTACTCCATTCATCAAGCTCTTCGGCCTCGGCTCGTATGGCAACATCGAGAACTACAAAAATGTCGCTAAGCACGACAACCAGAAGGACATCTATAGCTCTTCTTTCTCCCACAGCCATGATTTCTCGGTGGGAGGAGGCACCGAAAAGACCAAGTTCCTCGTCAACTTCAACTATGTGGATGAGGAAGGTATGAAGATCAATTCCTACAACAAGCGTGCCAACTTGGGCGTTAAGGTCGATCAGCAGATCAACAAGAACCTCAAGTTCAACCTCGACGCCCGCTACACCGAGGTGCGTTCGATGTCGGATGAATCCACAACCTCCGGTTCCGGTTCGATCCTTTCCTACGCCTATCGTTTCCGCCCCATCTCTTATGCCGACATGGAGAAATATGGCAATGTAGCAGCCCTGCTCGAAGGCAATGTTGAACACAACGGCAAGCAGTCACTTTGGGAGACCTACAGCCCATACGCCCGCATCAACGACTATGAGCCGCTCAAGGAGCGCCAGACCCTGCGTGGTACAGGTGGCTTCACTTGGAACGTATTCAAGGACCTCTCGCTTCATACTGAGCTCTTCATGAGCCGCAGCTGGTCGCAGAACCGTTATTGGTCGGGTCCTGTATATAACGGATATCTCGACGACTCGACGGGTGAGGTGCAGTATGCTGGTGCCGCCCAGCTCTACAAGGGCGACAGCTGGTCTTACCGTTGGACCAATACCATCAACTACAACAAGGAGATTAACGAGGCCAACCGCCTGAACGTGCTCCTTGGCTATGAGGTTGCCTACTCGAAGGGCAACAGCATGATCATGAAGGCCGACCATTATCCTTCGAACTTCACCAAGGACAATGCCTTTGCAATGATCAATCAGTACGATGCTAAGGCCAATTTGGTTACAGCTCCATTCGATACCGGTACCACAACGCCTGAAAGCATGGTTTCGTACTTCGGTCGTTTGAACTACACGCTCTTCGACCGCTATCTCTTCACCGTCACCATGCGTGCCGACGGTTCCAGCAAGTTCCCGACCGACAACCACTGGGGCTTCTTCCCAGCCGCAGCCTTCGGTTGGCGCATCAAGGATGAGGCCTTCCTGCGCGATGTGGATGCTATCAGCAACCTGAAACTTCGTCTCTCTTATGGTGAAGTAGGTAACGATGGTATCGATGCCACCCAGTGGCAGCAGTATTGGGCAGCAGCAGCCTCATCGTACTACTACACCATTGGCGGCGTTACCCAGTCTACCTATACCCTCGCTTCGTCGCAGATGGCCAATCCGGACCTGAAGTGGGAGACCACCGTTACCCGTAACGTCGGCCTTGACTTCGGTTTCCTCAATGGTCGCATCAATGGTACCATCGATGCCTATTGGAACACTACCAAGGACCTTCTGATGCTCACCACACTGCCAGGCATCACCGGCTTTACTACCACGTTTGCCAACATTGGCCAGACATCCAACAAGGGTATTGAGGTTTCGCTCAACGGCACCATCTTCCAGAACAAGGATTGGACCGTAAGCGCTGGCTTCAACATCAACTTCAACAAGAACAACGTCGATGAGCTTGCCGATGGCGTCACCGGCATCTACGGTACCGGCTGGTTTTCGAGCGGCAACCCAGGCAACGACTTCATCCTCGAAGAGGACGAGGCTGTGGGCCGTGTGCGTGGTCTGAAGTATGTGGGCATGTACACCACCGACGACTTCACCTACGATGCCGCAACAGGCGTCTATACCCTCAAACCGGGTGTGCCCGACGTGAGCGCCTCTATCACCGGCGTGATGCATGGTCTTGCCAACAATGTCCCCTCTGGTCAGAACGCATATCCCGGTATGGCCAAATATCAGGATACCGATGGCAACGGCTCGGTAGATAGCGCTGACTATACAGTGATCGGCGATATGAACGCCACCCACACCGGCGGCTTCAACATCAACGTCGTCTATAAGAACTGGGATCTCGGTGCATATTTCAACTGGAGCTATGGCAATGAGATCTACAACATCAACCGCATGGCATCGCTCATGGGCTACAAGGAGACCGGTGTTTACCAGAACCACATGGCCTTCATGAACCAGTGCTACAAGATTTATGATGTGGTCAACAACACCCTCGTGCGCTACAACTCTCCCGAAGAGCTCAATGCCCTCAATGCCGATGCCAAGTATCCGCTTTGCTATAACGAGAATGGCGTTGTTTCTGACCTTGGTATCGAGGACGGTTCTTATCTCCGTCTTGGCACGCTGACCCTTGGTTATACACTTCCCAAGTCGCTCATCTCTCGACTTCACATCTCGAACCTCCGTGTCTATGGCACCGTCTACAACCTCCTGACCATCTCCGATTACAGCGGCTTGGATCCTGAGGTCAGCACCAATGGCAACCTGAACAATGCCACCTATCCGACACCTGGTGTCGACTGGGGTGCTTATCCACGTGCACGTTCGTTCGTCGTAGGTCTTAACATCAACTTCTAGTTTTTGACTCAGAAATCAATAATAAGAGAAATATGAAAAAGATATATAGTGCAGTGCTTGGCCTGGGTGCCATCCTGCTTCTCTCTCAATGCAATCAGGACGATTTCCTCAACGTGACTTCGCCCGATAAGACCGACGATGCCTTTGTGACTTCCACTGTCACCGAAACACTGAAATGCATCGAGTACGGCTACAACCGTCTGCGCAGTAATGCCGGAGGTGGCAACTACAACTGGAACGATTCTCAGTCGGATGCCGAATATTATCCCGAGTTCAACTCCAACAACGGACGTATCGGTTATCTCCATCCCGAGGAGTCGGGTGTGGACAATGGCTCTGGCCTGTTCAATACCTTCTATGAGGTTCTTGCCCGCGCTTCGCGTATCGCTGGCATCATTGCTCAGAAGGAAGAATACACCACGGCCAAGACCTCTGGTCAGAAGAACGATTGGACACAGCTCTATGGCGAGTGCATGACCATGTATAGCTGGTGCTATTTTGAACTCACCCGTCATCAGGGCGATGTTCCTTATGGCATCGAGAACTCCATCGTCAACAGCTACACGCTCACCGACCGTTGGACCATCTGGGCCAAGCTCGATAGCATACTGACCGACGTTGAGCCGCTGATGTACGACCTGGGCGAAGGTGGACTCACCGCCGAGCGCATGAGCCGTTCGTTCGCCGTGGCTATGATTGGCGAAATCAACCTCTATGCAGGTTCTTATCAGACCATCCGCGAGGACTATCCGGGCCTCTACGACGGCATCTCGTTCGAGAAGATGTACACCGACAGCAAGTACTCCTATGCTCGTCGCACCGACTATCAGCAGTACATTCAGAAGGCACAGACATGGCTGCGCCGCGCCATCGGCGAGCGCAAGGGTTCGGCCAAGCTCGTGACCACCGACGAACGTACCGTCTGCAACAACCCCTTCCAGCGCAATTTCCAGTACATCATGGATATGGAGGTGTCGCCCGAATCGTATTTCGAGACCGGCAACATGGCTCCTCTCCAGTCCGAGCGTCCTTATTCGCAGGGCCGTGGTTCGAACGGTGCCACTTCGCAGGCTGCTCCTTGTAAGGTGTTCGGTGGCATTCGCGTGATGCCGACCTACTACTACGAAGCCTTCGAGGATGGCGACAAGCGTTGGGATGCCAGTGCAGTCGTGACAGGTTCCGATGGTGCAGGCAACGAGACCATGGTTACACTCGCTTCGGGTTCGAAGCTGGCTGGTGGTATCTGCATCAACAAGTGGGACATCAGCAAGATGTCGTCACCCTATGTCATCAAGTGCCGTAACTCTGGCATGAACTATCAGCTGCGTCGTTACACCAACTACCTGCTCATGTTGGCTGAGGCCGACATCATCCTGGGCGATAATGCCGAGGCGCTCAGCCTGCTCAACCAGCTGCGCGACCGTGCCTTTGGCGACACCAATCACCGTCTGCAGGGCGTTGACCTCCGCACCTTGGTTGCCGAAGTCGGTCGCGAGACGCTCGGCGAAGGCGATATCCGTTGGACCGAGATCCGTACGGGTCTCTTCACACAGTATGCCAAGGCAATGCGCGCCGAACTGAAGTCGGTCATTGCAGGTCTGGAAGCTAATGGTTACTATACCTTCCCCAACGGACGCACCATCTCGAACTACATCTGGGTGAAGTACGTCAAGGTGCCCGGCTGCCTGGTCTATGACCGCGACGACAGCGATCCCGCCCTCACTCCCGGTTGGCGTGGCATCTACGACTATAGCACCATCGAGCTTGTGGCATCGAAGGTAAAGGGTACCGACCATAACCTTGCCATCCAAGGTCTGTTCCGCTACATCGATCCGGCCGGAGCCGAGGCAGCAGCCCTCGAGGCCGATGGTTACACCAAGACCGTCTGGGGCATCGACATGGTCAACCAGAAGGATCAGCTTTGGGACTACAACATGCTTTCGGGCATCGAGCGCACCGATGTGCCTCTCTACTTCCACTCGATTCCGAAGGAGTCTCTCCTCCAGTCGGGCAAGAGCGAGTCGTCGGCAAGCCCCAATGGATACAACGTTTGGAATGGTTACGATATTCCTAACGAATAATCATGCTCTGCACTCTTAAATATGAATAAGGGATGCGCCAACCGAAGTCCCGGTTGGCGCATTTCTTATGTTTCTTATCTTTGCCTCGCGATAACACACATTTATCAATTCTTGTCATGCGGAATTATTGTTATTTATACCTTTTCGTCAGCCTTTTCGTCATGAACGCTTGCCGTTCAGATGGCAAAGGCTCAGATTCCGTGTTCCCCTCCTTGCCTCAAATCCCTGATCGGGAAGTGACATTGACCGATTTTGGTGCTGTGGCTGGAGATACTTGTTCTGAAGCTTTTGTCTCGGCTATTCATTACCTCGATTCCTTGGGTGGAGGCACATTGCACGTCCCCGCTGGAGAGTGGTTCACAGGTCCCATCATCCTGCGTAGTCATATTGAGTTGAATCTGCAAAAAGACGCCTATGTGAAGTTTCTCCCCGAGATGTCGCTCTATCAGTCGCGCGATGAGTTGTTTGGAACAGGAGAATATAAGCGACAGGCTCCCATTGTGGCTTATCGGGCAACCGATATAGCCATCACGGGCGAAGGTGTCATCGACGGCAGCGGCGAGTTTTGGCGTCCTATTCGTAAGGAATATGCTACCGAAGAAGAGTGGGCGGCACTGGTGGCAGATACGATTCATGGCGTTCTGACCGAAGATGGAACCCGTTGGGCTCCTATTGGTTTGGCTGAGCGTGCTTTTTGCCGAAGCCAAAAGATTTACCAAAGAGGCAAACTGTTGTCTTGGCAGCATTACAAGACGATGGTTCGTCCCGAGAATCTGTGGCTCTATGAATGTGAGCGTGTCTTGCTCGATGGTGTTACGTTCCAGAACTCCCCGATGTGGAACCTGCATCCCGAACTGTGTCGTGAGTTGACCATTCGTCGCTGCAACGTGCAAAATGAATGGTATGCCACTAACGGTGATGGCTTGGACTTGGAATCGTGCAGTCACGTGTTGGTACAGGAATGCACATTTGATGTGGGTGATGATGCTATCTGCTTGAAGTCGGGAGCCGACGAGGCTGGACGAAAGCGAGGCCGACCGACCGAAGAAGTTCTAGTCGAAGATTGTAAGGTGTCGCATGCACATGGCGGTTTCGTTGTTGGCAGCGAGATGTCGGGTGGCGTACGCAATGTACATATCCGTCGCTGTTCATTCGTGGGCACAGACTCAGGCCTTCGGTTCAAGACCAATCGACAACGAGGTGGATTGGTGAAGAATATATCAGTGGAAGATATCGATATGACGGATATCAAGGCCGATGCTCTGCTTTTCGATATGTATTATCATGGGCAGTCGCCTGTATTGGAAGTCATCGAAGGACATTCCATAGCAGACACTGCTGTAGTGACAGTAACGGAAGCTACACCTTGCTTCAAAGGCATTCATTTCCGCAACATCCGTTGTCGTAATGTGGGGAGGACGTTCTACTTCGACGGCATTCACGAGATGCCTGTGCAAGACATTACCATCGACAACCTTTTCTCCGAGGCTTCTGCCCCTTCACTCTTTTCGGAATGCAAGGGTATCGTGCTTCGAGATATCTCCTTTGCCGAAGTTGGCAATCAGCAGATTTATCTCTATCGTGCCGAGGATATCACGGCTTCGGACGATATTCGGAAATGTTTTAATGATCTGGAGAAAAGCAAGTAGACAAAATGAAGACGACAAACCTTTTCCTTGCGATGGCCTTCGGTTTGATAATGTGTCGGGCAACGGCACAAATTGAGCCGTCTTCGTTCAAGAATCCCGAGCCTCAAAACCATGTCGTCGCTTGGTGGCATTGGCTCAATGGCAACATCACGCGTCAAGGCATCACGCGCGACTTGGAGGCCATGAAGGCCGTGGGCATCACGCAAGCCACGGTGCTGAATGTCTGGCGAGACATGCCCGATGCCGACGTACCAAACAAGGTTCGCTTCGGCACTCCAGAGTGGTGGGATATGCTGCGTTACGCCATGCAGGAAGTCGACCGCCTTGGTATGACCATGGGTGCAGCCAACTGTGACGGATGGAGCGAGAGCGGCGGCCCTTGGATTACGCCCAAACTTTCGATGAAACATTATACGTACAGCAAGACAAAGGTCTCGTGTGGCTCTGATGTCCGAAAAAGGAGAGGTCGGGAGGTGGAAGTGTCGTTGCCGATACCACCTTCCAAGATGGATTATTATCGTGATGTCTGTGTATTGGCTTATCCGGACATGGAAGTCATTGATCCGAGGCAAGTGGTTGATGTGACACGATATGTCGATATCAATGGGGTGTTGCGATGGACATTTGGTCGAGGAGAATGGACGGTGCTTCGTTTTGGCTATACTACGACGGGCAAGACCAATAATCCCGCAACTTGGGAAGGACGGGGTTTGGAATGTGACAAGATGGACACTACTGCTCTGAATGTTCATTTCGCAAATTATCCGCAGAAGATCCTTCAGTTGGCAAAGGAGGTCAATCCGCATGTCTTTAGATACTTTCTCGTTGATAGTTGGGAAGCTGGGCCACAGACATGGACACAAAAGTTTCCCGATGAATTTCTGCGGCGTCGGGGATACTACATACTTCCATGGCTGCCTGCACTCTGCGGAGAGATACTCATCGACAGTCGTCATACCGAAGCGTTCCTTTTCGACTTTCGACGGACTATCGGTGACCTGGTGGAAGAATGTTACTTCAAACACATGGCCGACCTTTGTCATCGCAATGGCGTGCAGATGTATTCCGAAGGAATCTATGGGGAGACGAAGAATCCGCCCGTGGACGTTTTGAAAACATACAAGTATTGCGATGTGCCGATGACGGAATTTTGGGCACGTGTCACTGCCAATGATTATCCTTACACCTATAATCCATGGCCTTCGAAAACCTTCATCTATCCTGTCCATAGTTCGCTGCTTTACGATAAGCCGATTGTCGGTTCGGAGGCATATACGGGATATGCCTTGTTCAGTGATTCTCCTATCGACATGAAGACCTATGGTGATGTGGCTTTCTGCGAAGGTGTCAACAGCATGATGCTCCACAGCTATGTTCACCAACCCACTGAGCAGCGCCTTGGCATGACACTCGGAGTCTATGGCCAGTCGTTCAATCGTAACAACACATGGTTTGGCGAAGCCAGATCGTGGTTCGATTTCCAGTCCCGTGTCCAATATTTGCTTCGTCAGGGTGTCCGGCGGTCGGATGTGTTGGTCTTTACGGGAGATTGTCTCCCATGTCCACAATGGACTCCCGAAGTGGCGGACTCAATCATGCAGGGCGTCAAGTTCAACTATATCAATCCCGATGTGCTGTTGAGTCCTCGCCTTTCTGCTCATGACGGCCAGCTTTGGCTCGACGAACGCTATCCTTTCCAGTGCCTTGTCTTGAGAGATACGTTGATGGAACTGGCGACCCTTCGGAAGATTGCAAGTCTCGTCGAGGATGGAGCTCGCGTATATGGACCCAAACCCCTCCGTACTTTGTCGCTGACCAATCTTGACGCCAACGACTGGGAGCTGAGGACCCTTGCCGACAAGGTGTGGAGACAGCCTTCGGTTTGTGCCGAAGTGATGGACATGCATCGACAGGTGAAGCCCGATCTGCTTTTATCGGGCGTTGCCCCCGAAGATATAGCCTATATCCATCGGCAAACCGCCGATGAGGATATCTATTATCTGACGAACAAGAGCTATGCTGAAAGCTTTGAGATGGAGCCAGCATTCCGTGTGACCGGAGAAAATGTTTCTCTCTGGAATCCAATAGACGGGCAGGTTTTTACAGCGGTTTCCCGTTCGGAGGGAGATTACAGCGTGGTGCCTTTGACACTGAAGCCACAGCAGTCACTTTTCGTTGTCTTCAGCAAAAGGCATTTTGGTGCAAAGCTGATTGACGATAGTCCGACACGAGAGCTTGTACTATCGGAGTCGATGGGTACGATGCAGTTTGTCGATGATAGCACGATAGCAGATAGGACAATAGGACGTTTCCGTTCGTTGACGGAATTTGAAGAGAATGCCATTCGCTATTATTCGGGACGTGTGACCTACACAATTCCCGTTGATCTGACAGACGTTGTGACGGTGGCTCCTCGAAAGGTCATGCTTGAACTCCCGGCGTTCGGCAGTACAGCTCGGGTTGAGGTCAATGGGCACGATGCTGGCACCATCTGGATGCCAAATATGGGGCTTGACATCACCGAATGGGTGCATCGCGGAACAAATACGTTAGTGATTACGGTCACAAATCCATGGCGCAACCGCATGATTGGCGACAAGATTCAGCAGGGAGGCTTCACCTGGACCTCGTCACCCACCACCATCAAGAATGATCCTTTACCGGTGATTCGTTCTGATGCGCGGCTTCTGCCCTCCGGACTCAGCCAACCCATTCGAATACTTTTCTTTTAACACGATTATACCCTTTTTATCCAGTTGTTTATGAATGCTCGACTATGTTATCTGTTTGCCGGCCTGTTTTTCGGCTGTGCCTCCCTCTCAGCCGCTGTGCGATGGACAGCGGAGGGCAATGACGTGGTGTTTCATTCCAAAGCAGGCGATGTGCGCGTGCAGGTCTGTACGTCGGATATGCTGCGCATCACAAAGAGCACCAACTCATCGTTCCGTCCGAACGAACAGTGGATGGTAGTGAAGTATGATTTCGAGGCAGTACCTTACGAGGTGCAACCTCTCGCCCAAGGTGCTGCACTTTTGACCGAGGCGCTGACCCTACAGATCAGCGACAGCCCTTGGCGCATCAAGGTGCTCGACCGTATGACGGGTGAGGTGCTCTATGAGGAATCGGATTGCAGGCTGGCCGGCAATGATGGCGGACCGCGCACCACGTGCGTGCTGCGACCCGACGAACATTTCTTCGGCCTTGGCGAACGCATGGACCAGCTAGACCTACGTGGGCAGCGCATCCATTTGAACGTCGAACTGGGTCGCGGGCCTCGTCCTGCTGTGGGCGGCAAGGACATCCTGCGCGCCAACTACTGCCCCGTGCCCTGGGTGATGAGCAACAAGGGTTACGGCATCTTTTTCCACACTGCCTGGCCTTCTGACTGGGATATGGGATGGACTTCGAACCAAACCTACTCGTGGCAGGCCGATGGGGGTGAACTGGACTATTACTTTGTCAAAGGCCCCGAGATACAGAAGATGATTCATCGCTACCAGATGCTGACCGGCAATTGCCCGATGATGCCACGCTCGGCCTACGGCCTACACCTTGGCAGTTACAGCGGAGGCACGTGGAATCATGAGCAGGATGCCAACCAGCATTACAACGTCGCCCTCGTGCAGCGTATGCGTCGGGAGGGTATCCCTGTTGATATCCTTTGGCTCGATTCGACCTGGCGCATCTTCAATAGCCGTTTCCGCAACGGCGGCTGCAACTACAATTGGCAGGATGCCTTCCCCGATCCGAAGGGAATGATCGACAGCATCTATGCCGAGCACATCGACCTCTTCGGCCTCCACGTGCGCAGTATTGCCGACGATGGCCCTAGTTCGACGCTTTATCAGGACGCTTTGGCCGCGGGAGCTCTCTTCCCCGGTATGGAGCAGCAGGGCATCTTCAACTTCTTCGACGAGGAGAAGGCCGATTGGTGGTGGCAGCATGGGCCGATGCGCGTGGTGAACGACGGCGTCAAGTTTTTCAAGACCGATGTGGGCAGTGCATTCCGCTATCCGGGGCGCACGGACAGCGTGATTTACGAAGGCTTTACGGGTGCCGAGCTCCACAACCTTTTCCCCTTGGCCTATGGTGCGGCTCCTTATATGCGATTCATCGGGCAGAACCGTATGCGCGGTTTTACTCATACGCGCGAAGGCTATGCGGGCATCCAGCGATATCCGTTCATCTGGGCAGGCGACTGGGGCACCGAATGGCAATGGTTCGAACCTGTAATCCGTGGAGGCCTTTCGATGGCCCTGTCGGGCGTAGGCTATTGGTCGCATTGCATGGGCGGTTTTGAACAATATTCCCCCTACGACACCGACCTCTATCTGCGCTGGTGCCAGTTCGGCATGTTCAGCCCCGTGGCTATGCTCTTCGGTATGGATCATCCGCGCTATCATGAGCCTTGGACCTATGGCGAGGAGGCGCAGCGCATCTTCACCACCTACGACTCGCTACGCTACACGCTGATACCATATTTGTATAGCAATGCGTGGGAGATGATGCAGACTTCGCGCCCCCTGATGGCACCGATGCTTTACGATTGGCAGAACGACGAGGTGACCTATCGGATGTGCGACCAGTTTATGTTCGGACATTCGATGATGATCTGTCCCGTCACCAACAAAGGCGCCTTGTCGCGTCCCGTTTATTTCCCGGGCGGCAAATGGGTCGATTTCTGGACAGGAGAACGCATCGATGGACGCCAATGGAAGTCGTTTCTCACTCCACAGTGGCTGATGCCCATCTTCATTCGCCAGGATGCCATCATCGTCAAGCAGCCCGAGGTGCAATGGATGGCACAATCCGAGGGACAGCCCATCACCGTCTGCTGCTATCCTGTCAGCTCTTCCTCTTACGACCTGTATGAAGATGATGGCCGTTCGCTCGATTACCAGCAGGGTGCGTACGCCTTGACATGTATTGATAGCAAGATGGTTTACTGGGAAAAGGCCGAACATAAAAGAAATGACAACATGTGCGATTGGACATCGGGATGCGAATGGACTCTTACCATCAGCAAGCCCGACTGCCCTGCCAAAGACAAGAAAGGCCGACCCCGCTTCACCCCCTCCGCACACAGTTACTGCGTGGAGGCTTATCTTGACAGCAAGCCCACAAGCATCACCGTGAACGGAAAGGAGCGAAACGATTGGACGTGGGACGAAACCCTACGTCTGCTCCGCCTCGACACGGGATTGGATAACACGGAAGAAATCACCATCATCGTAAATACCCCATGGTCATGAAACGAGAGTTTTCTTCGGGAGTCAAGCTTGGCTCCCATCAACAGGACCGAATGACGGTTGTTGCTTTGGTGTTGGTCCTCATCGGGTGCATCCTGGCAACTGACCTGAGGGCCCAGGCATATAATGACCTTGTGACTTATCCCGGTCGTCCGAACTATGGCGCCTTGAAGTTCAGCAGTCCGCAGTCGTGGTTCAACTACCTGATGCTTTGGCAACACCAGCGCGACGAGCAGCGCAGCGAGGAGCTTCAGCAGGCTTATGCTTCGAAGGCCGACATGGAGGCATACATTGCCACTGTGCGCCAGAAGATGCGACAATTGGCTGGCAATTTTCCTGAAAGGGGTGACTTGCATAGCCGCGTGGTCGGCACGGTGGAGGGCGATGGCTTTGTGGTAGAAAAGATTGTCTTCGAAAGTCATCCGCATCACTATGTCACCGCACACCTTTATCTACCCGTCGGCAGCAAGACGAAGAAGTTCCCGGCCTGTGTCGAGATGTGTGGCCATGGACTGCAAGGCAAGGGCAATGGTTCGGGCACAGCCGTCCAGATGGCACGCAATGGCATCGCCGTGCTCGTGGTCGATCCCATCGGACAGGGTGAAATGCAGCAACTCATCGATGGGACAGGTCGTAATCTGACGCGTGGCGTGACTACCGAGCACACGCTGCTGGCTCCTGCCTACAACCTGTTGGGCACAAGTTTGGAGGCACAAATCTTCTGGGACAACAGTCGCGCCGTGGATTACCTTTGCTCACGAAAGGACATCGATGCGAAACATATTGGGTGCTATGGTTTTTCTGGCGGCGGTACCGAGGCATCGTATCTGCTTGCCCTCGATGACCGCATCCAGGCGGCGAGCGTTGGCCTTTTCTTCAGTGATCGTACTCGTACCTTGGAACTGCAAGGGCCCAGTGACGGCTGCCAGTGGATTCCTGGCGAGGGTGCCTTGGGCATCAACCATGCCGACATGGCATTGTGCATGGCGCCGCGTCCCTTCCAGGTACTTGATGGACTTTTTGATTTCGTCGATCATTATGGTGCCCTCAAAGGCATGAAGGAAGTGCAGCGGGCCTACGACGTGCTTGGTGCATCGGAACGCGTGGAGCAATATTATGCTGCCGATGGCCATGCCTGTCCTCCCGATGCGATGGAGCATCTGGTAGGATGGATGAAGCGCTGGTTACAGGGCGACACGGCACTGCCGCACATTGACGAGGTGAGTTTCTGGGGCAAAGATATGCTTTGCACCAGTGCGGGTCAGGTCAACCTGGAGTTCGCTGATGCCGAAAGCACGATTCAGTACGCTATGCGTCGATATGACGAACTGGCCAAACAGCGCGAAGCCTTCTGTGCCCAGCCGATAGAAGAAATCAGAAAGCAGATGTGCAGCCTATTAGGTTTGGACGAATGTGTGCTTGGACAAGAGCCGTTGCCAGCCACATTGCCAGGCTCTGCTTTGGCTAAGAGCGTGGTGCCGTCGGGTAGAACCCATGGCCGCGACTTCGAGGAATATCGTTTCCAGTTGAATCGCGAGGGTGAGATGCCTGTGGCTGTGGTAGTGCGTATTCCCAACAGTGCTACGGCCGAGTCGCCCATCGAACTGCATTTGCACGAGCGGGGGAAAGCATGGTATTTGGGCGACATGGAGAAACTCGATATGACCTCGAACGGTAATATCATTGTTGCTGCGGATGTGCGCGGTGTGGGCGAGATGGAGGATCCCTACATTTATAACCTAACCAAGTACTGGAACCGCGAGTGGCGCTGTGCGGTGGTGGCCTTGCACGAAGGACGTCCGCTAGTGGGGCAGCGCGTGGTGGATGTGCTGACGTTGGCGGATTTTTGTTCCAACAACCCGTTGCTCAGTGGAAGGCCGCTCCATGTGGTGGGCGACGGGCTTTTCGGACCCGTGCTGATGCATGCCACTGTACTTGACCCGCGCATTCAGAAGGTCACTTTGACGCACACACTCAAGAGCTGGAAGGAGTATCTGACGAATCCTTTGCAGCATGATATGCAGACCAACGTTATACAAGGTGTGCTCCAATACTATGACCTTCCTGACCTAGTTAGGCTAGCCAAAGGTAGGGTGAGGGTGGTCGATTGAGATAAAATAAGTCCGCGGCCGAAAAAGCTGCGGACTTTTTTTGTCGTAATATCGTAATATCGGTATTTCGGGATCACGTTATTCCGGTATAACGTGATAACGGGATGGCTTTATTTCAAGAACGTGGAGCGCATGGGAGTGAAGGTGTCGATGAGAACGCCGTCCTTGAGGCACTTGCAGCCGTGCACAACGTTCGGAACCTTCATCAGCACGTCGCCAGCCTTCACAATCTTGGTCTCGTCGCCAATGGTGAATTCAAATTCACCGCTCTCGACGTAGGTGATCTGAACATGCGGGTGGCTGTGGAGTTTGCCTTCAGAACCTTTCTTGAACTTCACCTTCACCATCATGAGGTTGTCGTTGTAACCCATTACCTTGCGATAGACTTCACCTGGGTCGCCAGTGCGCTCCCATTCCTTGTCGGCATCGAACACGAAAGGATCGCTCTTCGTGGTGATATCACGGGTGTAGACGGTCTGGCCGTCGTCGGTGACGGTGATGACGCCGTGAGGTGCTGCGGTGAGGGTGCTGTCAGTGCAGCAGGGTTTGTCACAAGCCACTGGTTCGGGCTGGTTGCACTTGCATCCTGCAAGCAGGGTAGCAAGGGCGGCTGCGAAAAGAATCTTTTTCATAAAAAGCAATTGTTTGTTGTTAAATATTCATAGTTATTTATAAATTTTGCTGCAAAGATAGCAATTTTTTGGGAAAATGTTCCAACATTCAAAAAAAAAATGTATATTTGCCCTGTTTTTTAATCCTATCTTTATGAAAACACGTCTGATTTCGACATTTCTTAGCCTGGCGTTTCTGTGTGGATGTCTTTTTACCGCACAGGCGCAAAACGGTACGTTCACCAATCCGATTCTCGGAGGTGACTACCCCGACCCCACCATCATGCGCGATGGCGAGGATTACTATATGACGCACAGTGCGTTCGACTACGTGCCGGGTCTTGTCGTCTTCCACAGCCGCGACCTTGTGCATTGGGAGCCGATTAGTGCTGCACTCAACACATTCCTGGGCTCGGTTTGGGCGCCAGATATTTGCAAATATAATGGCAAGTACTACATATACTTCACCGTAGCCTTCCCTTCGGAGGCCGTTCGTGCCAAGGCAGGGCGCGACCTGAAGCCCGGCAGCCGCATGAACTTTGTCGTTTCGGCCGATTCGCCCTATGGTCCATGGAGCGAGCCTGTTGATTTGGGTGTCGCCAACATTGACCCTTGTCATGTGGTGGGCGACGATGGGCAGCGGTGGCTCTTCCTGAGCGGTGGTCAGCGTGCCAGGCTTACCGATGACGGCTTGCATGTCGTTCCAGGTACGCTTGAAAAGGTCTATCCCGGATGGATGTATCCCGAGGATTGGGCCACCGAAGGTCTTTGCCTCGAAGGACCGAAACTTCGTAAGATAGACGAATATTATTATTATCTGAATGCCGAAGGGGGTACGGCAGGACCTCCCACCAGCCATATGGTGGTGGTGGCTCGCTCGAAGAGCATCGACGGACCATGGGAAGACAGTCCCTACAATCCGCTCATCCACAACTACGCCAATTCGAACCACTGGTGGAGTCGCGGACATGGTTCGCTCATCGATACGCCTGACGGACGTTGGTACTGCGTATATCACGCCTACGAGAACGGTTTCACCGACCTGGGCCGTCAGACTTTGCTGGAGCCCGTCGAGCTGACCAAGGATGGATGGTTCCGTCCCGTCATCCGTGACAAGCAGGGACTCAGCGCAGACCCCATTGGAGCTATTCCAGCTCCAATGGGAGAGGGTTTGAGGGGTTCGAGGGGTTCGAAGGGTAGTTTGCCGCTTTTCCGCGTCGGCCTCGAATGGAAATCCTATCGCACCTACGAGCCTGAGCGCATCGAACATGTTGCTGACGGCATCCGTCTCACGGCCAAGGGCTCTTTGCCCGGCAACTCGTCGCCTTTGATGTTTGTTGCCGGTGACCATCGCTACGAGATTGAAGCCGAAATCGAGCTGAGCGATGACGAGACGCGAGCCGGCCTGGTGCTCTACTACGACAGCGTGTTCTATATGGGTACGGGCTTTGATGCCAATCGCCGCTATCGTTACCGCAAGGGTGGGCAGAGCGGAGACGGCATGCACCCCGAGGCCGGTACGCGACATATCTGGCTCCGACTTCGCAATGACAACCATGTCGTCACGGGTGCTTACAGTTACGATGGCCGGAATTGGCAACGTGAGACATGGGGCATGGACTGCTCTGGCTATAACCACAATACGCTCTATCAGTTCCAGTCGGTTCTGCCCGGCATCTTCTGCACTGGTAAGGGTTCGGCTACGTTTACCCATTTCGTCTATCGTAACCTCGACATCGAGGATGCCAAGGTGGCTATGCGCCGCGCCGCAGCCTTCATGATGGACTCGATCAGCTATGAGGGAGCATTCGTTTGGAGCTATCTGCCCGACCGCAGCCGTCAGTGGGGTGAGCTGGAGGCGCCCTACCGCACGATGGTATGGTTGCAGTCGCCCAGCACGCCATCAATGGGTCATCTGATGATCGATGCCCTTCATGCCACGGGTGACGAATATTATTATGAGCAGGCCCGCAAGATTGCCGAGGTCATTATGAAGGTGCAGCATCCCGAAGGAGGCTGGAACTACGTCGAAGACCTGGCAGGCGAAGACGAACTCAAGCAGTTCTATGCCACTATTGGCCGACAGGCTTGGCGTCTGGAGGAATTCCAGCACTATTATGGCAACTGCACGTTTGACGATGAAGCCACTTCCGAGTGTGCAACGTTCCTGCTGCGTGTCTATCTCGAAAAGAAAGATCCTGAGGTTCGCAAGGCGCTCGACAAGGTCATCAACTTCATGCTTGTCAGTCAGTACCCCAACGGCGGCTGGCCCCAGCGTTTTCCGCTCATGTACAGCCATCCTTTCCGTGGCAAGGAAGACTATTCGTCGTTCATCACCCTCAACGACGATGTGATGCCTGCCAATATCGAGTTCCTTATCCAATGTTATCAGGAGCTGGGCCGCAAGGACCTTTTGAAGCCCATCCGCAAGGCACTCGATCTCTCGCTTAAGTTGCAACAACCTGCTCCCCTTGCCGGTTGGGGTGACCAGTACTTCGTCAAGACCCTCAAGCCTGCCCACGCCCGCAGCTACGAGCCACGTTCGGTCAACACGGGCACCACGGTGCGTATGGTTCGCGCAATGATGGACTACTATCGCCTCACAGGTGAAAAGAAGTTCCTCAAGGGTATCCCCGCAGCGCTGCAGTTCTTGCGCGAACAGCGTCTGCCCGATGAGGAGGCCGCACACTACGGCGGTGGCGGCGGCACTGGTGGCAGGGCAGGTCGTCGAGGCGGCGAGGGATTCCTCGTGGCGCGGTTCCTCCTTCCGGAAGACGGTACGCCTATGTATGTGCATCGTCGTGGCAGTAATGTGGGCAATGGCGAATATTACACTGACCAGGAGATCAGCCGCACCATTGCACATTATGGCTCGTGCGCCTTTGTCAACCCTGATGGATTGGAGCGCGAATATCAGGCGTTGAGCCAGGCAGATCCGAAGGAGGTCACTGCCACGTCTCCCTTGCTCTATCCCAAGCAGAACGTTGCCGTGCCCGTCTATTACTTCAAGCCTTCGCCCATGCAGGGCGGTGGTGCACGTCGTGGCTTCGGTTCAGTGCAGGATATATTGAAAGCCCAACAGCCCGGTGGTGGTTGGCTGACTCCATTGAGCCAGATCTCCAACGTCTATAAGCCCTTGCCCGAAGGGCTGGCTCCTTCGAATAGCACCGAATATGCCACCACGTTTGTGGGTGACGAGTACGACACCTCGCCCTTCACGCCCGAACAGCCCGCCATCGGATATAGCACACGCGACTTTATCCAGCTGATGACACAGCTCATTCATTATGTCAAGGGAATATAATTGTTAATTATTAATTGTTAATTGTTAATTGAAAAAAACACTTCCTCTCCTCCTTCTCGCCCTCTCGATCCTTGCCTGTTGCAAGGGCCGGGAAGGTAGCCATGCCGAACGTGCCTATACCGTCGAGGGCACGTTCAATGTGGATAGTACCGTAGTGCTCGACCATCTTGTGCTTTATACCGACCGGCATACGTCGCTCGGGTTCGATAGTCTTGACCTCAATCCGCAACATGCGTTTGTGCATACAGGATCCACTCTAGGCCTCGACGAACTATATCTGTGTTCCGATGGCGGAGAGTTGTGTCGATTCTTTGCGACGGGTAATGCCAAAGTTTCCATGAAGATGGAAATGGTGGGCGATAGTTTGAAGGCGACTTTCGACACTTCGTCAGGCGACAGCATCAATCCTTGGCTTCAGCAGCAGATGGCGCACTTCCGCACACTACTTGGTCCGGCCAAGAAGGATGCCATCGATTCGCTTTGTCATCAGTACCCGCACGACATACGTTGCGGATTGTTGCTCCGCGATCAGATTGAGATGCTGAAGGACTCAATCTTTGTGCGTCGATGTTTGGGCGGTCTAGCAGACGAAGCCAAGCCCGACTGGCTGATGAAGAGCATCGACCGAACGCTCGAAGAGACTTCCCGCAAGCCGCGGCCCAGTCGCCGTCTTGCTCCTTTTGTTATGCAGACCGACAGTTCAACCTTCGATTTTAGCGCTTCACGCAGCGATTACTTGATTGTTCACATTTGGAGCGACTATTCCCAGGCGTCAATCGATAGCTTGAAAGTTGTCGCCCGTCTTGCCAAAGATGATTACTCCATGAAGCGCCTCAAACTTGTGACCATTTGCCTCTCTGCCCCAGATAGTACTTGGTGGCGTCAGCAAATCAAGGACATCGACGGACTGCACGCATGGCTTCCTGCGGGGCTCGGTGATGAGCGTATGCGCAAATGGGACATCAAAAATGTGCCCACGGTCATTGTTTGCGACATGTACAACAACCAGCAGCAGCGTAATGAATGGGGACAGCGCCTGCGTGTTTCTTTGGATCGTATCCCCAATCGAAGTACCTTTACACATACACCAAAAAATATACCAAACCGTGGTCGTTAGAACTATTTCTGCCGCCTTGCAGGGCATCGATGCCACTCCCGTCTATTGTGAGACGGTGACGACGCAAGGCATTCGAACCATTATGATCGGCTTGCCTGATGCGGCTGTCAAGGAAAGCCGTGACCGCATCGAGAGCGCTCTGCGCGAAGCGGGAATGCGTTTCCCGCGTCGTGCTGTTACCATCAATCTCGCCCCTGCCGATGTGCGTAAGGAGGGTTCGCTTTACGATGTGCCCATCGCCGTGGCTGTGATGGCTGCCGATGGTAAGATACCTACCGACAAGCTTGAACAATATATGATGGTGGGCGAATTGTCGCTCGACGGAGCCGTCAAGCCCGTCAAGGGGTGTCTGCCTTTCGCCATCCTGGCACGTCAGATGCATCTCAAGGGCATCATCGTTCCACGTGAAAACGCCTGCGAGGCTGCCGTGGTCAACAATCTCGAAGTGCTTTGTGCCGACACGCTCAAGGACGTTATGGACTTCATGGCTGGAGAATCCGAGATGGAACGCAAGGAGATGAACACGCGAGAGATGTTCGAGAAGGCCGAACGTACATATCCTCACGACTTCAAGGACGTCAAGGGACAAGAGATGGTGAAGCGCGCATTTGCCATCGCTGCAGCTGGCGGACACAATATGATTATGGTGGGTCCTCCAGGCGCTGGAAAGTCGATGATGGCGAAATGTCTTCCTTCCATCCTTCCTCCACTTTCGCTTAGCGAGGCTCTCGAAACCACCAAGATTCATTCCGTGGCGGGGTTGCGAGCCGAGACAGGTCTGGTCACTCAGCGACCTTTCCGTTCCCCTCACCATACCATATCGAGCGTTGCCCTTATCGGCGGAGGCACGAACCCGATGCCCGGTGAGGTCAGTCTTGCGCATAATGGGGTTCTTTATCTTGATGAGCTTCCGGAATTCTCGAAATCGGTGCTCGAGGTGCTTCGCCAACCGCTCGAAGATCGTCAGATTACCATTGCCCGAGCCAAGAATACGGTGACCTATCCGGCTTCGCTTATGCTCGTTGCCAGCATGAACCCGTGTCCCTGCGGCTACTATAATCATCCCACGCATCCTTGTATCTGCAGTGAGACACAGGTGCGCAAGTATTTGGGACGCGTGTCAGGACCTTTGCTCGATAGAATTGACCTGCAGATCGAAATTTTGCCCCTGAGCTTTGAAGAGGTGAGCCGCACGGGTGTGGCCGAAAGCAGCGCTTCCATCCGCGAACGTGTCATCAAGGCACGCCAGATTCAGGAGGAACGTTTCCGAGAAGAGCCGAATGTTCACTGCAACGCGCAGATGACTCCTGCCTTGCTGCGACGGTACTGTCAACTCGATGAAAAGGCGCTCAACATGATTCAGCGCGCCATGACAAGGCTCGACCTGTCGGCTCGTGCCTATGACCGCATCTTAAAGGTTGCCCGTACCATAGCCGACTACGACGGCGAATCCAATATCTCGTCCACCCACATCGCAGAGGCCATCAGTTATCGCAACCTTGACCGCAGTTCGTGGGGACAGGGGTAAATTTTTTCAATTAACAATTAACAATTAACAATTAATAATTAATAATTAACAATTTACAGTTGAGTCGCCATCATTCCCATCATTCCCATTACCCTATTCATTCCCATTATACCCCATTACACCCATTCAATAATATGAGAAAAATACTTTTGTTACTGGTGTTCGCCTGCTGCATGACGCTGACGGGCATGGCACAGATGGATCCTTATCCTACTTATCCAAACCCAATTCTTTGGGCTGATGTGCCCGATCCCGATGTGATTCGTGTCGATGATAACTTCTATATGGTCACCACCACGATGCACCAGTTTCCGGGTGTGCCCATTATGCGGTCGAAGGACCTTGTGAACTGGGAGACCATTGGCTATGTGGTGGACCGATTGACCGATTCCCCGCGCTACGATTTGCAGGGAGGCACTGTCTATGGTCGCGGCCAGTGGGCCACATCGCTCAAATATCACAACGGGAAGTTTTACGTCCTTTTTGCGCCCAATGAGATGGGCGATATGGGTCGTTCCTACATCTATTCTGCCGTGGATCCAGCAGGTCCGTGGGAACTCGTGTCGCGTCTGCCGCATTTTCACGACTGCTCGCTGCTGTTTGACGACGATGGTCGCGTCTATGTGGTCTATGGTACGGGAGAGCTATGTGAGTTGAAGCCCGATCTTTCGGGTGTCATCGAAGGAAGTCACATGAAGATCTTTGAGCGAGAGGCCGATGAAAAAGGCTTGCTCGAAGGTTCGCGTCTGGTGAAGCACAATGGCAAGTACTATTTGTTGATGATTTCGCAGGTTTGGGCTCCCGGACGCTATCGTCGCGAGGTGTGCTATCGTGCCGACGACATTCACGGACCTTACGAGAAAAATGTGATTCTGCAGTCCGACCTCGGCGGTTTCCCATACGTCGGACAGGGCACCATCGTTGATTCGAAGGATGGTGACTGGTATGGTATTATCTTCCAGGATCATGGAGCCGTAGGTCGCGTAATTACGCTGATGCCTTGTCGCTGGCTGGATGGTTGGCCCATGCTGGGCGACGAATATGGAAAGGTTCCAGAAAATATGCGTCCTGTGGTCAAGGGTCAACCTGTGACACCGTTGATGATAAGCGACGATTTCGAAAGTCCGACATTGGGACTGCAGTGGCAGTGGAATCACAATCCGAACAACGAAGCCTGGTCGCTCACCGAACGTCCGGGATACCTGCGTCTCAAGACGAGCCGTATGGTCGAAAATCTTTATTTGGCACCCAATACGCTCTCACAGCGCATGATAGGTCCAGCTTGCAGTGCTGAAATCGAATTGGACTTGTCACATCTTAAGGATGGCGATCGTGCCGGCTTCTGCGCCTTCAATGGGCATAGTGGCGTTTTAACTGTCACTAAGCAAAAAAGGAAATACGTGCTCACCATGACCGAAGAGGTCATCAATATGGACGGGCAGGAGAAGCAGGTGACCAACGTGGAGGTGACCGAACGAGAGCGTGTGGAGTTCAAGCAGGGCACTGTTTGGCTGCGCATCGATGGAGATTTTTCCTTGGGGCGCGATGTGGCCACCTTCTATTACAGCCTCGACGGACAGCAATGGAAGCGCATTGGCCCCGACTACCAGATGCGCTTCGACTATCAGCGTTTCTTCATGGGTACACGCTACGCCATCTTCTGCTATTCCACCCGTCGCAAGGGCGGTTATGTGGATGTCAACGGCTTCTATTGCAGCAGCCATTCCGAATAATCGAAAACTAAAACAGATAATAAATGACATGAGTGGTCGCATAGCTCAAAATTATAGAAAAATTAAATCAAGAAATTATAAGAAGAACGGGACGAGAATGGTCGCAGTGTCTTTGGACCATCTTTTTTTGATAATTTTAAAAATCAATTTTCTTATAATTTTGAGCGAAGCGACCCCTAACAAATATACATACTTTATATATTATGGCCAATTTCAACGATATCATCAACAGTGAGGGCCTCACGCTGGTCGATTTCTTCGCCACCTGGTGCGGCCCTTGCAAGACGATGCACCCCGTGCTCGAGCAACTCAAGGCGGAGTTGGGCGACAGCATTCGCATCATCAAGATTGACGTGGACAAGAACAACAGTCTTGCAGCCAACTATCGTGTCCAATCGGTCCCCACGCTCATGCTCTTCCGCAAAGGAGAGATGTTGTGGCGACAGAGCGGCGCGTTGCCCCTGAGAGCCCTCAAGGATCTAATCGGGCAATTTCAATAGAGACTTCCATCCTTCGGAAAGTGATCTTCAGTTATGAAACCTATCTTGCATCGTTGGCATTCTCTTGTCTGGCTGCCGGCGCTTGTCCTGTGCCTGCTTCTCTCCGCCTGTCGAAGTGGCAATCGTGAGGCCGCAGCCTCGCTCGACCGCATCGAGCAGGTCGTTGAGCAGCATCCCGACTCCGCACTCTCCGAACTCGTCCGTCTCGACAGTCTCCTTGATGCTGGTGCTGTGCGCATCGAGGGCGACCGTCAGATGGCGCGCTATGCCCTGCTCAAGACGCAGACGCATGATAAAAACTGGATTGACGACACCAGCGACAGCCTCATCCTCCGCGCCGTCCGCTACTATGATGAGCATGGCAGTAAGCAGGAGCAGATGCTGGCGCATTTCTATCATGGCGCCATCTTCCGCAATGCCAAGGATTATGGTGCCGCGTTCGTCGCCTATCGTCAAGCCGAAAGCCTTGCCTTGGAATTGGAAGATTCTCATTATCTTAGTCTTATCTATGGTAATCTGTCATCTCTCAGTTATGAAACATATAGTAAGGATGCGATTGTGAATTGCCAAAATAGTCTTAAGTATGCAAGGATGTCAAACAATTCTAGACAAGCCTTTCATATTATGTCGAAAATGGCTCAAATCTACTCGACTCGGCTTGTTTATGACACGGCAGAATATTGGTTTCGTAATGTACTTGATTCTCTTCCGAATACCGATCCCATTGTACAAAGTTGCCTTACATCCTATATAGAACAATGCATAACAAATGGTAAATACCAATTAGCTGACAGTTTACTGAATTTATTATCTCCAATTGAACAACCTGTTGACCTGCTGAATAAGGCGTGTCTTTTTCAGATGAAGGGAATATCAGATAGTGCAGATGTTTATATTCGACATGCTAAAGAAGCCATAATAACGCCAGAACTATGGGTTTATTACTATGAGAAGCTTAGTTGGATAGCTGAGATGAAAGGTGAGCTCTCTTCGGCTATCGAGTTTAATCGAGCAAGAATTAAAGCAGAGAATGAGGTTATTACTACTATTTTCTCTAAATCAGTTTCAGACTATCAGCGCAACTTCGAGCAACAACAGAAAGATTATGTGGAATTCCGATATACACAATACAAGCGTTGGACTATCCTTGTTGCTTTATTGTGCATATTGTTAGTTGTCTTATTGCTTACCTACTTATATCGATTATTTAAGTCACGAAATCGGATACTCGATGAGACAATAGTAAAATACTGAAGTTTCCCACACCCCCAGAAGCAGCTGAGGCGGGGTTTCAACTTCGAAATTTATTGTGTTAACCCGAAGTCCATAGGCATTTATGCTTTTTCTGCTTAAAAAGTGTAAACCTAGGCACGATCTTTGAAATCT
>JAFWRO010000002.1:0-8046 GCA_017519885.1 Bacteroidales bacterium
CTCGTTGGGCTTGCAGTCCTTGAACTTGCGACGCAGCATATTGTAGAAGTTGAGGCACACCTCGGGTTGACGCAGCCATGCTTCATGGGTGCACACTTCCTCCACACTGTAGTTTTCCCAAAGTCCATCGCTGTCGCGGAAAGTAGAAATTCCGCTCTCGGCACTCATACCGGCACCAGTCAAAAAAACAATTCTTTTCATGATAATATTTTGTTAGTTAATCCTTAACTCAAATTGTTAATTGTTATTTATTAATTGTTATTTAAATATGTATTTTATTGGTTTGATGTTGCAAAAATACATAACTTTTATGAAAAATGGTAAAAAAGAAGTAAAAAAATTACCAATATATGCTGAAAAACACTATCTTTGCGCCGCGAATTATCAAAAAATCAACAATTATATTCAAAAAAATTATGAAAAAGTTCATTCTTAGTGTAATGGCTGTAGCTGCTCTTGCATGCGGTCTTAGCTCTTGTAACAGTGGTGCTCCCAAGGCTACTTATGCCAATGGTGACCTCGACACCCTCGCTTACGCTTATGGCGTTATGTTCGGAACCCAGTATTCTAACTTCCAAGATTCAGGTGTTGTTGTTCCTGAGAAGGTGATGAATCTCGACAACTTCCTTTCTGGTTTCATCAATGCTATTCGTCGCGATTCTACCAAACTTGATATGACTCCCGATGAGGCTCAGCAGTTCCTCCAGGCTTTCCAGGTAAAGCTCCGTCAGGAGATGGAAGAGAAGCGTCAGGCCGAAATCAAGGAGAACAAGACCAAGGGTGCTGACTTCATGGCTGAGAACGCCAAGAAGGAAGGTATTGTAGTTACCGAGAGCGGTCTTCAGATCGAGACCATCAAGGAAGGCACCGGCAAGCAGGCCAAGGACGGCGACAAGGTGCTCGTCAACTATAAGGGTACGCTCATCGATGGCACCCAGTTCGATGCCAACGACTCTACCGAGTTCAGCGTGAACGGTGTAGTGAAGGGCTTCAAGGAAGGTATCCTCAGCATGAAGGAGGGTGGCAAGGCTAAGCTCACCATGCCTTCTGATCTCGCTTATGGCGACCGTGGTGCCGGTCAGAACATCCCTGGCGGTTCAACTCTCGTGTTCGACGTTGAGCTCCTCAAGGTCATTCCTGCCGCAAAGAAGTAAATTTCAACCAAAATTCATAAAATAGGACGCATTTTTTATCGAAATGCGTCCTATTTTTCGTTAAAATCGAAATTTTTTCGTCATTTTGCTAAAATTTTTGCCTCTTTTTGATTATTATTCCAAAAAACTTCTTATCTTTGCGCCACAAATTTAAAAATACAATAACACTTCTTAATTCATTCCAACTTATGGCCACTGAAAAAATTGATGCGCTCGACAAGAAGATCTTGGATATTGTCACTCGGAACGCACGCATACCTAGCAAGAACGTTGCCATCGAATGTGGCGTGTCTCGTGCTGCTATCCATCAGCGCATCCAACGCCTTATCGAATTGAAAGTCATCACCGGCAGCGGTTATAACGTCGATCCGAAGGTGCTTGGTCTTCAAACCTGTACCTACATCGGCATCCGGCTCGAACGCGGCTCGATGTATCGCGAAGTAGTCAAATGCCTTGAAGCTATTCCTGAAATCGTGGAGTGCCACTTCACGACCGGTCCTTACACCATGCTCTGCAAGCTCTATGCACGCGACAACGAGCATCTGATGGACCTCCTGAACAACAAGATCCAGGGCATTCCTGGTGTGGTCAGCACCGAGACACTCATCTCGCTCGAAGAAAGCATCAAGCGCGAGATCTCTATCTGTGGTGACACACCTCCCGACATGTCCACCTTTACAGCCACCGACGACGATTGGGATTAAAAAATAAAAAGAGTGAAAGATATTTCCTTTCACTCTTTTTTTTGTATCCAAAAACATACGTCCCTTAAAATCCCTAAATATCCCCAAGAATCCCTTAGAATCCCTTAGTTTCATCCCATCCAAGGATTCGCTGAGCCTTCTCTACATCCCCTTCACTCAAGGCGCGACGCACCTCCGACGAGGAATAGTGCAGGCCTGAACCATCGTCGAACACAGGTTCACGTACCACATCCATGCCGCAGGCCTTGCCATAGCGCACATAGTCGTCGAAACCCTCGGCACGATTTCGGCCGAAACGGTGGTCGTAGCCAATCAGCAGGCGACGGATGTGCATCTTCTCGCGCAGAATGTCGCGGATGAACTCCTCGGCGGTGAGGTTGCGGACGTCTTCGGTGAAATCCAACAGAAAACAGACATCAACGCCCATCTTGTCGAATTTCTCGAGTCGTTCCTCCAATGTGTCGATGAGCTGGAGGTCGTAGTCGGGCTGCACGACCTTTCGAGGATGGTTGGTGAACGTCACTACAGCCGACATCATCCCGTGTGCCTTGGCTTCTGCCTTCAGATGCTCCAAAAGGAACTGATGTCCCTTGTGTACACCATCGAAAAAGCCAATGCAGGCTGTATATTCGCCCTCAATATTATCAAATTTTCTATAAATTGTCATTTTTTTGTCCGAAATATTTGCTTATATGAAAAAAAAGCGCTATCTTCGCGCCGCGAAAATGCAAAACCCGTATCTGAACGAGGCTCTTCGCAGCCGGTCCCATAGCTCAGTTGGTCAGAGCAGCGGACTCATAATCCGTGGGTCGTAGGTTCAAGCCCTACTGGGACCACTCATTAGATACTGGTTTGAAAATTTTCCGTTTGAGGGGATAAGACGAAGGGATTCGGCTTCTCCCCGATTTTTTTTGCATTATATGCGCCGCAAAGGTACGCATTTTTTCTGTTTTCTCCAAATCTCAGCCGTGAAAAACGCAGAAATAAGGAAGATGTACCCCCATTGTGCTCAAAACACAGCTCCCTACCAAGCAGAGCATCATCATCACATGATTGTACCACTTCGTACCAAGCAGAACAATCTCACCGCAAGATTGCACCACTTCGTACCAAGCGGAGCAAGTATCCAAGCTATCTTTGCTATTCCTGCCTGCGATGCTTCGATGCTGAAATATGTCCAAAAATGCAATAGTTTGGGAAAATATTTGGATAATTCGACAAAAGGGTGTATCTTTGCGGCATGATTCAGGCAAGAAACATCTATAAGAGCTTCGACCAACTGCAGGTGCTGAAAGGCATCGACCTCGACATCGAGCAGGGCGAAGTGGTGAGCATCGTGGGACGCAGCGGAGCAGGCAAGACCACGCTGCTGCAGATTCTGGGCACACTCGACAAGCCCGACTTGGTCTTCAAGCCAAAGGATGGCGAGAAGATCGTCTATACCCCCGAAATCATCATCAACGGGACGGACGTGTTGCGGCTTAAGGACAAGGCACTCTCGACGTTCCGCAATCGCCACATCGGATTCGTCTTTCAGTTCCACCAGCTGCTGCCCGAATTCTCGGCACTCGAAAACATCATGATGCCCGCGCTGATAGCCGGCACGTCGCATTCTCAGGCCAAGATGCGCGCCCAGGAACTGTTGGATTTCCTCGGATTGAAGGAACGTGCCACCCATCGCCCCAACGAGCTCTCAGGCGGTGAGAAGCAGCGCGTGGCCGTTGCCCGTGCCCTGATGAACAAGCCCGACGTCATCTTCGCCGACGAGCCTTCTGGTTCGCTCGACACGCAGAACAAGCAGGAGCTGCACCAGCTCTTCTTCGACTTGCGAAAACAACTCGGACAGACCTTCGTCATCGTTACCCACGACGAGAGCCTGGCACAGATGTCCGACCGCATCATCCACATGAAGGATGGTAAGATTGTCTAATTTCCTAAAAACAATTCCAAAATAATCATTTCGCTATTCATGAAGAAATTCTTTACTGTTTTGTCGTTGTCTCTTGCGACAGCAACCGCCATCCAGGCTAACGTGTTCACCACCCCTGGCGATGGCACTACCTACTCACTTGCCACCTTGGCAAAAATCGAGAACTCAGGCGTCACGGCCGAAGGTAACGTCTATACCCTTTCGGACAGCCTCGTCATTGCCGATGGCGACAAGTTCCAGCTCGACGACAATGCCGTCCTGAAACTGGCCGACAAGGTGGCCTGCATCATCTATGGCGACGCCAGCTTCGAGGTTTCGGAAGCCTCCATTACCCGTACTGACGACGATGCCAAGCCCAATCAGTTTGAGTTCCGCAAGGCCGATGCCGTGGTCAATTTCCAAAATGTCACCTTCGAATATGTGGGCGTGAAGTCCTACGAAACAAACAGCCTCTATTTCGATAACTGCACGTTCACGAAATACGTCTATCAGAACCGCGTGAGTGGCCCTATTGCCGTAGGTATGACGGGTTCGAAGGTCGTAGCCACCAACTGTCTCTTCGACCACAACGAATATTCATCCATTTCGGGTGCTGCCAACATCAAGTGCGCCCTGGTACGCGTCGAGAACTGCACCTTCGACCACAGCCAGCAGGTGAACCGCAACATGCCGATGCTCAACCTCACCCCCGGCGACACCATCATCGTGCGTGGCAATGTGCTGCACGGTGACCCGGCCATGGATATGGTGGGCGGCATTTCGGTGGCCAATCTGATGGGCCTCTCGGGCGATATGTACGTGCTCATCGAAAACAACGAAATTGACAGCTGCCGCTACGGCATCAACATCCAGGGCGCTATCAGCGAAGCCATCATCCGCGGCAACAAGGTTACCAACAACCGCTACGTGCGCAACAATGATGCAAACAACGGCGGCAGCGGCATCGCCATCTACGACGCCAGCAAGAGCCTCAACCTCAAGGTGAGCAACAACTACTTCGAGAACAACCTGTGGGGCATCACCGTCATGGGTGGCAGCAACATCAACCTCGGCAAGATTGAAGTCGATGGCGTGGCTCTCGCTGAGGACGATCCTGAATACAACGAGGGCAAGAACGTCTTCAAGGACAATGGTCACGACGACATCCTTGTGGATCTGGCCTTTGCTTCGGGCACCGACTACCTGACCGTCTATGCGCAGAACAACACCTGGAACGTCGAGGAGCAGACCGAAGAGCTGATTGAGGCTGTCATCGACCACCAGAAGGACGATGCCACCCTGGGCCTTGCTATCTTTATGCCTGCCTATTCCGAGCAGACTACGGGCGTTTCGGCCATCGAAAACGTGCAGCCTTCGGGTGCCGCCTTCGACCTGATGGGACGCGTGGTTGAGCCTACTGCCAAGGGCCAGCTCTACATCCGCGAGGGCCGCAAGTTCATCGTGCGCTAATCATCTTATTTTGACGGCTGCACCCTTTGTTGTGCGTCTTCAAAAACTAAATTAGGACAAAGTTAGCATTTTTGAGCATTCAAATTTGCTAACTTTATTTTTTTTGCCTATCTTTGCACCGCTCATTTCGAATAAAGTTAATTATGGCAACACAACAACTTTACGTTTACAACACTTTGGCTCGCATCAAGCAGCCGTTCAAGTCTATCGTCCCCGATCATGTAGGTATGTACGTGTGCGGTCCCACCGTCTATGGCGACGGCCACCTGGGTCATGCACGTCCCGCCATTACTTTCGACATACTTTTCCGCTATCTCCAGCACATCGGCTACAAGGTACGCTACGTGCGCAACATCACCGACGTCGGCCACCTCGAGCACGATGCTGACGAGGGTGAGGACAAGATTGCCAAGAAGGCACGCCTCGAGCAGAAGGAGCCTATGGAAGTGGTGCAGTACTACATGAACCGCTACCACAAGGCCATGGAGGCGCTGAACGTGCTGCCACCCAGCATCGAGCCACACGCTTCGGGCCACATCATCGAGCAGATTGCCTATGTGCAGAAGATTCTTGATGCAGGCTTTGCCTACGTCTCGAACGGCAGCGTCTATTTCGACGTGAAGAAGTATGCCGAGAAGTTCCACTACGGCATCCTTTCGGGCCGCAACGTCAACGAGTTGATTGACACCACGCGCGAACTCGACGGACAGAGCGAGAAGCGCGAGGCTTGCGACTTCGCCCTTTGGAAGAAGGCAGCCCCCGAACACATCATGCATTGGCCATCGCCATGGAGCGAAGGCTTCCCTGGCTGGCACCTTGAGTGCTCGACCATGAGCGAGAAGTACCTGGGTGAGGAGTTCGACATCCACGGTGGAGGTCTCGACCTGCTCTTCCCGCACCACGAGTGCGAGATTGCGCAGACCTGCGCCGCCAAGGGCCACCCTACCGTACACTATTGGATGCACAACAACATGATCACCATCGACGGCAAGAAGATGGGCAAGTCGTACGGCAACTTCATCACCCTCGATGAGTTCTTCAACGGCACGCATCCCAAGCTCACGCAGCCCTATTCGCCCATGACCATCCGTTTCTTCATCTTGATGGCCCACTACCGTTCGACCGTCGATTTCAGCAACGAGGCCCTGCAGAGCGCCGAGAAGGGCATGAAGCGTATGATGGAGGGCTATGCCAGCATCAGTCGCATGAAGTCATCGCCCACCAGCGCCGAGACAGCCGCCACGCTGAAGACCGTAGAGGAACTGGAGGAGAAGATGTACGAGGCCATGAACGACGACCTCACAACGCCTATCGTCATCTCGAACCTCTACGAGCTCGTCAGCCTCATCAACAAGGTCATCGACGGCCACGCCAAGATTGACGAGGCAGGCATCCAGAAGACCCAGCAGGTGTTCAAGACCTTCCTTATCGACATCCTTGGCATGAAGGACGAGAACGCAGCCGGTGCCGACTCAGCCAAGACCGAAGCCTACAAGGGTGCCGTCGATCTCTTGCTCGACGTTCGCGCCAAGGCCAAGGCCAGCAAGGACTGGGCAACCTCCGACCTCATCCGCAACAAGATGGCCGAGCTCGGTTTCGTCGTCAAGGATACGAAGGATGGAGCTACCTGGACGCTGTAAGCGTTATCTTGAAAAAAAACAATATAGCCAACACGGAATTCCCGTGCTGGCTATTTTGTTTGTTTCTCGTATTTGAGAAAGAATCAGAGTCCGCAGATCTTCTTGATTTCTGCCAACTTGTTGAGGGCCTCCATTGGTGTCATATTGTTGACGTCGAGGCCCTTGATTTCGTCGCGAATCTGGCTGAGAACGGGGTCGTCGAGCTGGAAGAACGAGAGCTGGTAGCCGGCCTTGCCGTGCATGCCCTCAGCGGTGATGTTTTCGACAGGCGCAGCGGGAGTGGCCACGCCTTTTGAGGCCTGTTCGAGCGACTTGAGCACCTCGTCGGCACGGTTTACCACTTCGGGAAGCATACCAGCCAGACGCGCTACGTGGATGCCGAAAGAGTGTTCCGAACCGCCTGGTTTCAGTTTGCGCAGGAAGAGCACCTTGCCCTTGTCCTCGTGCACCGAGACGTTGAAGTTCTTGATGCGCGGGAAACTCTTCTCCATCTCGTTCAGTTCGTGATAGTGCGTGGCGAAGAGCATCTTCGGATGACCTTCTGCGCGCTCGTGGATATGCTCGACGATGGCCCAGGCGATGGAGATGCCGTCATAGGTCGAGGTGCCACGCCCCAGCTCGTCGAAGAGCACCAGCGAACGCGGAGAGATGTTGTTCAGGATGTTCGAAGCTTCGGTCATCTCGACCATAAATGTCGATTCGCCCAAGGAGATGTTGTCTGAAGCACCGACGCGTGTGAAAATCTTGTCCACAATGCCGATATGAGCGGCCTCTGCGGGCACAAAGCTGCCGATATGGGCCATCAGCACGATGAGGGCCGTCTGACGCAGCAGAGCCGATTTACCGGCCATATTCGGGCCCGTGATCATCATGATCTGGGGAGCTTTCGAACCACTCAAACTGCTCGAACCCTTCGAACCACTCTCGTCATCAGACGAGAGGCAGACATCGTTGGGCACATAACTTTCGCCTACGGGCATCTGACGCTCGATAACGGGATGGCGGCCCTGACGGATGTCGATGACCAGCGAGTCGTCCACGTCGGGGCGCACATAGTGATACTTTGCTGCCACGCGGCTGAACGACAACAGGCAATCCAGTCGCGCCATCAGCTGCGCATCGACCTGGATGACGGGGATATATTCTTCGAGCGCCTTGAGCAGGTCGAA
>JAFWRO010000026.1:0-24592 GCA_017519885.1 Bacteroidales bacterium
ACAATAGACCTCCTCAATCCCCCTGCTTAGGGGGATGACTTGATCGTCCGAACTATTGCCTCCCCCTAAGCAGGGGGATTAGAGGGGGTCTTCCCCTAAAGGGGCTACATCTTCATGAATCGAAAATATCTTGAAAAATATTAAAAAATATTGGCTATCCCCCTCTTATGGGGAAAATTCTGTTCGACCGATGATTACTCGTTAATACGAGTGATACGAATCAAGCAAAAAAAAAGACAGCCCGGAATGTGGGGCTGTCTTTTTTAGTTGTATGCTCGGGGAAAGAGCAACGGGTCTTATAATCCTGCTTCGCTGCGGGTCAGGGTTTGTGGGGTGACTCTCGTTTGAAGGATGGTAAGGCCGGCATTGGGATCCCAAGAGAACTTCACGATACCAACAGTGTTCATCTCTGTTATCTCCTCGTGTAAATCGAAGCGATAGACGGTATCGTCGTAAATGACATCTACCTGATAGTCGTTGATGGAATCAGATCTTTCCTTATAGTTCCGAACGAAGACCAAATACTCTCCAGGAAGCATCTTGTCGGTTTGCGGCCAACTGATGTGTTCTTTGGGATGATCGGTAATGACGCTTACATTCCGGTCAAAATTGAGATGACCAAGAGTCTCTGCATCGGTCTTTTTCCTGTGATAGATTTCAAAACCGTTAGGCTCCTTGACGTGCAGATCCAAGTCGTCATAATTGTGCCATGTGAGCATTACCTGTACCGGGTGATGGAATACAGCAGGGTCGACGGGTATATCGATTGTGTCGTTAAAATCTTCGGGAGGAGTGACGACGATGCCGTCGCATCGGGAGAGGAGCCATAATATCAGCGGAATGAGCAACAAGAGCAGCAGCCACCACCAATTGTGACGCTTCTTCATCCTGAGATCGTATTCAAGCTGGTCGGGCTTGAACTCTATTTTCTCGTTGTATTTCATATTCGAGATGTTTTAGTCGGTTTCGATGATCAAGTAAGGCATTGTTCCCCAGAATGAGGCGGTATTCAAGACCTTGAGGGTGGAGCTGCCGTCGGCATTGGAGATAATCTGATAGCTGCCATCGGGGTGCGTGGTCAGGACCTTAGGCTTTCGCCCATTGATCTGAAATGTGGTCTGGGTGCGCGTGTCGACGCTCTTCAACAACTCCTTGTTGATATTGTCCAGCTTCATCTTTGAGCCCTTCAGGAAGTTGCGTTTAGAGGCGATGCCCATGTCGACAAGATTCTTGTGGGTATCGATGATATAGTATCCCCTGTAGATCATTTTGTCTTTTTCGGCTGTGGCTTCCGATAGCGCCAGATTGGCTGACTCCAGATCGGACACGTTCTGATTGAGGTCGGCCACGTTGCGTTGCAGATCGGCAATGTTGCGCCTGTTGCTGGCAATCTCAGCCTTGAGGGAGGTGACTTCGGCTTCCTTCTCCTCCAACTGCTTATTCAAATAGGCAATCATCTTGGTGAGTTTCACTACCTGGCTCTTTGAGGCATTTTCGGAAAGAGAGAGGTTGTGAAGCGAATCCTGCAGGGTGAGGATACGCGCATGCTGACGCTGGAGCATCATCTGGAACTTGGAAAGATTGCTCATCACCTCATGTCGGGTCAATGCTACGCCGTCGGAGTTGGTGCGGGCAAAGACGAGTTCCATCTCCTGCTGCGAAATGGAGTCGAGGCTTTGGTTGACATCATCGACAAAACTGTTGATCTCCATAAGGTCCAGACGCTGGATTTCAGAAAGGCGCTGCAATGAATCGGCGCGTTCACGCTCGGCTTCATATTCAGACCTGCTGGGCCCGCATGCAGAGATTGATAACAACAGACCGGCGAAAAGGGGTAGGAGGAGGGTGTTTAATTTCATATTTTATGTTTTTTAGAATTATAAGAATCGTTGTTAGAGACGCTTGATACGGTAGATGCAGCTGTGCCCGTTGATATTATTGGTCTTGATGTGCAAATTGGAGGAGCTGGCGTTGAAGATCATTTCGCCACTCTTCAGCGCACTGGTTTCGCCATGGAAGCCAATGGTTGCAATGACTGTGCCACCATCGAGCAGGGTGAGCAGTGTGCAGTTTTCGCAAAGTTCCCAGTTGAACCGGAAACGATAGGGGCCTTTGCCCATATCGTAATCCTGCTCGCTCTGACCTTGATCGGCACTGCTGAATCGATACTCGATGGGCAGGGGTATGTCGCGCTCGGACTGCGAAGCACTCAACAGCTGATGGACGCTCTGACCGTTGATCTTGCTCTGGTTGACGGCCTGGTTCTTCGATACCGAGATGAAGAGCTTGTCGTTGGGCAGCACCTGACTGATGGTGAACACACCATTCCCGCTCGACGTCGGGAAACCACTGCGGGTCCCGCTTTGCGTCCTGACGTTCAGATGACAGTTGGGCAAAAGTTGCTCGGTGCCTTGCAGCAGGGTGCGGAACGTGAGCGTCTGGAAATTGGACTTGAGATAGATGGTGTCGGGACCCATGAATGGAACAACATGGGAGTGCTTGCGCACATATTCGGGATCGAGGGTTGACAGGATATCGATGGTCTCGCCCTCCATCGCCTTGATGGGGAAGACGCCATTGCGATTGGAGACTTCGGCGGGAATCGTGTCACGGCTTCCGTCCAAATGCGTGATGGTGATGGCATTGGTGACGCCAGCGATTGGGCGATGGGTCAAAGAGTCGAGCACAACAAACTCAGCGACATAGGGCTCGGGCTCGAGGTAGATGACACGTTGCGAGTCGGGCAGCTGGGTGAAGTGATCGACGTTGTGAGGTTCGCGGTAGGGCGACCAGTCGAACTGTCCAGGCTTATAATGAGCCTTGCCGGCAAGCAGATCGAGCGATGACAGGATAGCACCGTTGCCATAGAAGCCGCGGCCAAGGCCATCGACATTGGTGGTGGCACTGCCTGTGTCGGAGCTGCCGCCACGCGACACGAGCTTCACCTCGACGGTGGCTTGAGGGATGGGCTGGCGCGATATGGAATTGAGCACGGTGAAGGCAAAGCTTGCCTTGATGGGGCGCATCCTTACCACCAGCGGGGAGGCAGCATCGGCCCATGGACGGACATCGACCTGCTGAACCAGGGTGTCGGCATAACCATAGCCTGAGCACGTCAGCTGCTGGAGCTGCCCGCAATAGCGCGTCGGGCCTATGACAGCACGGCCCACAGGATCGGTCACCAGGGAATCTTGTGCTTCCTGATGATAGCCATCGGCCCAGCGGATGGTGATGCCGGGAATCGGCTCTTCGGTCTCAAGGTCGATGACCTGAACGGAAACAGATACGGTGATGGGCTGAAGCGGGAGGGTGATGTGGCGATGATAGTGGACATAACACTGATAGGCTTCTTCCAGACCATAACATTCGGGATGGACGTCGATTGTCCCTCGCGACAACCACCCGCAAAGAAGACTGAATACGCTGCCGGGAAGATTGCGGAAGGTGGTGGAGCCGGTGCTGTCGGTGGGCTGGGTCATGAGGATGGAGTCCTTGCCGAAGAACTGACCGCCTTTGTAGATGTAGTAGTCCTGATACGAAAGAATTACGTCGGTTCCGATGATTGGGGTGCTGTTCTCGCTATCGAGGCATGTGACCTCCAGATCGTGCTGAAAACGGATGAGCAACAAGAACGGCAAAAGCAGCAACAGCAGCAGCCACCATGGCTTCCGCCGCTTCATCTGGAAGTCGTACTCCAGCACATCAGGATCGAACGTAGTTTTGTTGCTGTATTTCATATAGATTATTTTTGCTCCGTCTTCTTGGGCTTATCATATTCGAACGACACCTTGAACTTCTTGCCTGGAATGAATTTTGAAGCAGGAATCTGGACGCAACCCGTCTCATCAGTCTTGACCAGAAATTCGATGTCCTTGCTGATGGTGACGCGAACCTGAAGATCAGGTACCATGGCTCCATCGGGATCGAGAATGCGCAGACGTACCATCTTTTCCGGTTCGGGAACGGCCTCTGTCACGTCGAATTTGTAGATGTCCTGGTCGTCGACGATGTTGAAATCGAACTCCTTGCCGGTCTTGACATCCTTGAGGTGGAACCATGAACCTGGTGCCAAATGGTTGCCCAGCTGGTACAGACCTGTATTGTCGGTGCGGCAGGCAATCTCCTGGCCATCGCGGGTGAGGATGAAGTCGCGATCGGCGACACATCGTCCATCGGCATAGAATGCCACATAGGAGAATTTGTCGGGCTCGGGATCGGCAGTCACGTCGAACTCGTAAACATCCTTGCCCTCGACGATGTTGAAATCGAACTCCTTGCCGGTCTCGATGTCCTTGAGGTGAAAACCGATGCCAGGTACCAGATGGTTGCCCAGCTTGTATATGCCTGTATTGTCGGTGCGGCAGGCTATCTCCCGACCTTCATAGGTGATGATGAAGTCGCGGTCGGCTACACGTCGGCCCTCGGCCAGCAATGCCACATAGGTGAACTGATCGGGTATGGGGGTGGGGGTCACATCAAACTCGTAAACCTCGATGCCTTCGAGGATGTTAAGACCGAACTCGCGCTCCGTCGTGAGATCCTTGAGGCGGATATAGGTTCCCGAAGGCAGGTGATCGCCCACTTGGTAGATGCCCGTGGAATCGGTCTGGCAACTGATGTCCTGGCCTTCGAAGGTGATCGTGAAGCTGCGCCCAGGGGTGCGCTGGCCGTTCTCGAGGAATGCTACAAACGTGGGCTTCGGCAAGGTCACGTCGCACTCGTAGATGTCCTGGTCCTTCTGCACGGTGAGCTCGAACGTCTTGCCGGTGACGGTGTCGATGACCGGGAGCACAGAGCCGACGAGTATCTGCTCGCCGACAAGGAACAGGCCGTTGTCGTCGGTAACTCGCTCGATGGTGCGTTTCATCTTTCGAAGCTCAAGCTTGAAAGTGCGGTTGGGGACACGGGTGCCAAAGTCGACAAAGCAGATGCTTACCGACTGGAACTTCTCACGAGGATCGTCGACCACAACGCCTTTGGGCTCGCGACGGACAGGCTTCTTGAATCCCCATCCGGTCATAAGAACCTCCAGCTGTCCCAGTTCGTCGATACGATAATAGTAGTATTCGTTGCCGGGGCTGGTCAGGACACTTTCGATGATTTTGCTCAATTCGGGGTGAGCGGAAACGCTGGCGCGAAGGGCGCTCTTGTGGCGCTCGATCTCGCTCAGCACGAGACCTCGCAAAAGGTCGTCGGCTTCGCTGTAGCCAACCCATCCGCCTTCGGCGTGTTTCCATACAGAACCATCGTAAGACTTCTGATATATGGCTAAAAACGCGCTTTCGGCCGGTGCAATTTTGGTCAGCTGGTCATAAACCTGTAGATGATTGGAATTCTTAAGCGTGGAATAAACCTCCTGGGATGTCGCAGTTCTTATGATTTCCATATTACTTCAGTTTTGGTGATGTCGGTTATTCGGTAAAGGGGGTTACAAGGTCAGAAGATTGAAAGCGTGGAAATTCCACACTTGTAGAAGAGGTAAAAGCCTGCAGCAAGTTGCAAGAGCAGGAACAAAGGATTGCAGATGAGGAAGAGCGTGTGACGGGTCTTGTGCTTGAATAGTAGCATTCCCATTACTCCACCCCATGCACCGCAAAACAGCGAGAACAGGATCAGCACTGCCTCGGGAACACGCCAACGCTGATAGACAGCCTGATGCTTGTCCCAACCATAGAGGCCAAAGGTCACGATGTTCATCCAATAAAAGACTACGATGAAATATATCAGTAGGGGATAGTACATACAGATGAAGAATTAGAGGTGATACTATACAAAGAAGAGGATAAACAGGAAAAAGAGGAACACGAGACCCAGAAGTGCCAGGAAGATCTCGAGCAAGGTCATGGATGATGCCGGTTTGCGGAGCGACAGCAAATATTCCTTTTCGCCTTCGTGAAGCTGGAAGGTGACCTTCGGCAGGGAAGGACTTGAGATGGCGTGAGCAGATGAGAGATCGGCCACGATGTCGGTGTCGAGACGGAAGGAATTGCGGTCGAGCCAGCACTGCCCTTTCTCGTCGAGACGGACCAGAAGCGTGGGCGTGTTGGCCTGGTGGAAGGCTATCTGACCACTGAACGGATGACCGTTATGATCCTCGGTGAGAATCAGGAAATCGCGGCTGCCGGTGTAGCTCGAGAAAGGAATGCGGAAGACGTATTCGAGCGTATCGGCCTGGAGGAGATAGGAGGAAGAGGTGGCGTGATCGATGGCTTCGGTCACCTGCATCTGATGCCCAGTCTTCATTTCCGGCAATTGGATGCGACCGTCCTGGTCGGTGACAAAGTGCCATGCCTGACCCTCGTACTGAACCTCAATCGGGAAATCGGGTGCCGATATTTCGTCGGTGCCAACCACATGGAGGATGGGCAGGATAGGAGACTCGGTTATGGGTTCAGGGTTCTCTGGTTCAGGGGTTGGTTCGGGTTCGGGCTCTGGCTCTGGAGTCGGGATTATGGGCTCGGGTTCGGGTTCCGGTTCGGGGATTAATGGTTCAGGGGTTATGGGCTCTGGCTCCGGTTCCGGGGTTAATGGTTCAGGGTCGGGGATCAAGGGCTCGGGTTCAGGCTCTTTGACTTCAGGCTGAGGCTCATTGGTCTCGATGGTGACATCGTAGTCATAGCGCTCGCGACCCTCTTCGACTACGAGGTCGAAGACTTGTTCGGTGAGATGATCCTCGAGCTGATACTTGCTGCCTATCTGCGCCTGGTCGGTGAGGACGAAGAGGCCTTCGTCGTCGGTCATTTTGCTTAAAGTGCGTGACAACGCAGGGATATGCAGCACGAACTCATAGTGAGGAACGGGTTTGCCCTGACTGGAGAAGGAAATCACGACACGTTGCTTCTTCTCGAACGTATTGTGCACCGTGCCATGCCCGATAGACCTTGCCACAGGTCTCCTGAATCCCCAACCGGAGAGCATCAACTGCAATTCACCTGAATCGGAGAGGCGGAAATAGTAGAAGTCGTTACCAGGGGTGGTGAAAATAGTATCCACCAAGACCTGGAGATTGGGTTGTGACGACAGGAGAGCGCGAACACGCTCACGATGCTGTGCCACCGCTTCTTCGATTTGTGCCTGTAGTGACTCATCAGCTTCGGCATAGTTGATCCAACCTCCTTCGGGATGTACCCAAAATAGCTGGTCATAACCTTTCTTGGATTCGGCGAAGATCATCTCTTCGGGAGGCAGGAGTCGTTTGAGTGCAGAGAACAATGCATCGTACGACACCTTGGCTATCTGATAGACGTCGGTAGCTTTGACTTTCTTTAGCGTTTCCATACGCAAGTTATAGGTTTTGAATTTCTATCTGTTCGGCAGGGACAGAGATGGGATTTTCTCTCATGTGCTGCAGGAATCGGGCGAAGTGGTCCTTGAGGGACGGAGTCTGATTGATGATGTCGAACGATTGTTGCATGCCATCTTCCTTCAAATCCTTCTCGATCTGCTCGAGCGCTTTCCTGCTGTTGCCGCTTTCGCGGAATGTGGCAAGGGTAGCGTCGCCGTTGAAGACTTCGATGATTGCCTTGTATTCGTCAATTCCATTCTTGTAAATCGCCAATTGCTTGCGAAGCTCAGCCAATTCGTTGATCTGCTCGGGGGTGTCCACGTTCTGGTCGATGCGAGACTTTAGTTCGGTACGAACCTGGTCGATCAATGCACGGGAAGACAATTCGGTCATGGTTCTGGTTGCCTTGTCGTACACCTCCTTGCCGAGCTGGGCACGAGACAGCATATCGATGGTGCCCTTGAGCTCATCCTTGAAGACCTGACATTCGGATAGTGCAGTGCGCAAACTTACTGCCGACAGCAGGCTGAAGGGCGACTGGGCCATTATCTGATAAGCTTCCTCCCGCTGCTTGATGATCTCAAGCTTGACGTTGTTCAGGTTCTGGTTTTCGGAAGCCAGCGAATCGAGTTGGGTCTTGAGGTCCTGCAGATTCCCCTCCAACACCTGCACCTTGGCCATGGCCTTGTCGTAGTCGTCCTTGCGAAGGGAGCTTTTCAACTGCTCGTTGTCCTGTCTTGCCTTATTGAGAGCTTCCTGTGCCTTTTGGTGCTCTTTCGTCTTTTTTGCCAAATCAGTATTGACTTTTTTGAGTGAATCCTGCAGTGCTTTTATCTCAAGCTCACGATCAGTGATCTGCTTCTTGAGCTCGATATTGTCAGCTACAACTTTTTCGTAAGCTTCGGCAGAGACATCCTGTGCAAGAGCGGGTCTATTCAAGGACAGAAATAGTAAGCAACTAAAAAGGAATACAATTGTTCGTTTCATCTTGTTCGATTAAAAATGTAGAATTACAGGGTATTCTGTCTCATTTTCTGCTCGATTATTGTCAGCTCGTTGCTCATCACGTCATCTGCCGACTCGTTGTTGCGGCCATATTGGCGGTAGAAGTTCTGATAGTCTTTCCTGATGTTGCTGAATGTGGTTTGCGTCACTTCGCCGGCAGGAATAGCTTCGTAGGCTGCCGCAATGGCATTGGCCAATGCAGAGCCATAGGATTTCTTCCCTTTGGTAAGTCGCGAATTGACGCTTTCTTCCGAGATGCCATTCTTGAGCACAGTGATATTTTTCAAGAATTCAAGATAGGTGGAATTCTCGCGATAATCGGCGGCTTTCTGACGACGCCCTTTGGCATAGGAATCATAATCGAGCCATTGGTGGGAACCGTCGGCATTTTCCGACAGGTTGTTGCCTGGGATAAACGACGACTTGCCGAAGGTGCTTATTTCGTCGTACAGCTTCTCGATGTCGCGGAGTTGCCGGACACGATCGTCATTGTTGTAGGACGACAGCTTCTGGCAAACTGCATCGATGCCCTTCATATAGCCCTTCACGATGCCGATGTTGCAGTCGCTCTTGTGGTATTCGCCCACTTGAAGACCATGCATGCGATTGATGACAAGGTTGCACAACAGGGATGTGAGCTGGTTGGCAGCTGCATGGTCGATATAGTTTGCATGCAGACATTGCTGGATATGGGAATATTCGGCTTCGAAATGCTTGGCATCCCAATCCTCTGAACGGTTCCAGAAGTCCTCCATTTCGGCACGCTGGTCGGTAACATTGTCGGGCAAGATGATCTTTATATCGTCAGAATCAGCATCGGTAAGTGCCGATTTGATATACAAAGCACCGATGACAATGCCCAGTACGGCGATAAAGATTCCTAGTAGTTTAAGTATCTTCATAATTAATCTTCTTTGTCAGAAAGAACTAAATCAGGAATATAGTACAAGTCTTGATATGATTTGCAGTTTCTGGCTGATTCGACCGCTCTATTGCTTTGGCTACGAGAGTATGGTGTTTTTTTATTCGCATCCCTATAATCTCCTGAATAACTTGCACAAATAGCGGCACGAATTTTCTGATCTAAGTTTGTATTAGAAGTAGCAGCATAACTTCCCACAGCTTTTTTTATAGATTCAGCAGTAGAATTCGCAAAAGATATTGCCTTATATACCTTTTCCGCTACATCCACATGATAGGAAAGTCTGTCCTTGACAAGCTTATTTTTTTCAATATTCTTTGCTTCCTGATTGTTCAAGAATTGCTTCAACCCAGCTATCTCATTGAATTTAAAATCAAGCGTCTTTATGTGTGCCAACTTCTTATTGTATTCGGCTGCTATGTCGTTCTGATTATCCGCTGTTGCAATGGTATTTGCTTGAGACGATCCAATCGATTGATTCGCGGGTTCTGAAGTAGCCGCAGGTTCAGCAGGTGCCGGTTGATTGGGAACCAGTTGAACAGGAGCGGGCTGAACAGGAACAGATTGAGCAGGAGTCGTTTGAGCTGGTGTCGGTTGGGGAGGTGCTGGTTGAACAGGAGTTTCTTTCGAAGAGTTCAGCCAGTAGGTGATTCCCCAACCTGCAGCACCACCAATCAGCAGCATGCCTAGCGCCAGAAGGATGGCATAGAGCAATGGCATGCTTTTCTTGATTCCGCTACCGGGTTTGTCTTCGCCGAGGTCGATGGGAGAGTTCTTGCTTAGTTCGATGTCTTTTTTACAGAAATGAATGTTTGAAGATGGAACTGTAGCCCTAACAGAGAATATAAATGGACTTTTTCCTAACATGTCTTTAGGTATAGGAACCTCGCCCTTATACTCACAATAGGTATTCTTTTCATAGCGTTCTTCGCCAACTTTTGTCAAAATGATCTTACGGGCATACTCCCAATTACCTTCATTTTGCGTCATGAAGATATTGGCAAATATGCCTTTGTCGATGCCAAGCGGATTGACAATCGTTGCCTTGACAGGAATGAGGATATAGTTGTCGTCAGCCTGCTTGGGTCCCTTGAGATCGGACGTATAGGTGTCAACAATCTTTGGTGCAATTGGCTTGGGTTTTGACACACTGATGCTTTGAACCTGCTGCCTCTGGAAATTCAAATCAGTAGGATTGAATGTCAACGACCAATCGGAAGGATACTTGACAGACCACGTGTCGTAGATCTCACGGCCCTTCAACTGGAAATTGCCTGTGGCTGACACAGTCTTGATGAAGCGACCATTGCTCAGCTCGATTTTCGACATGTCAATATTCTCGCCCGTCACGACAAGACGGCAATCGAACACTTTCTCGGGGAACGACTTCACCTTAATCGCTACAGCCTCCTGTTTCTCGTCCAAACTGATCTGGCCCCATTCGCAATCCTTGTCGCCAGAGAGCAGGCTCTTCAGCTCATCGATGCTGAATTTAACAGAAACCGGTTGATAAACGCTTTGGTCTTCAGGCAAGACAGTGAAATCTAATATTTTACCAGTATCGATGATGGGGTCAACGGGTTCAAGCGGTTTGCCGTTGCGCAAAATATGCACATCGTAAACAGGTTGGCGTGGGATGGCCAGGCTATTGATGACACCTTCGGTTGTGGTGCCCTTCTCAGCAATGACGATTTCGCCATAGGGCTGGAACTCTCGGTACTGGTAGTCGTAAAGTAACTCCTGGATATTCGAAGTGAATATGTAGGCCACTTCACCACCTGCAGTCATGGGGCGATGCACGGTGGGAGCGGGGAAGAGCGGATATTTCTGCAGGATGCTGCTGAAGATATTCAAGTCGTATTCGGCACGCTTGAACTGCCACTTTACGCCCTGGGTCATATAGTTGGCCTTGAAAGTCGTCTCCAACTCATCAATCAGCACCTTGGGGTTGCTGATGCAGAGTCCTGCAGGGATGGAGATGCCGATGCGCAAACGACCTTCACGCGTCTGGCCGTAGCTGCAAACGTTATTGATGGTTTTGATAAGGACGGTGACATCCGTGCGATTCTGCAGCGTATAGTAGCTTTCGTTCATCATGACTGCAGAATAGACCTTATCTTCTGGATAGAAGGCTGGCTCAATAGCTACAAGTTGCTGATATCCGGAATTGGAATCTGCATTACCGCAGATTGATAGTGTTATATTTTTATCTTTGCTCATTGTTTCAGATAATTGGTTTGTTGAACAATCTTGTCACTTTGGACCATATGGAATCATTGGCATCAACTTTTATTGTATAGTTGATGATTGCATCAATAAGACGATTGGCATCGGAATCATCATAATCATAAACGTCACCTATATAGAAGTGTCCAAGGCTGAAGGGGAACAGCTTCGGTTCGTTGTTGGAACGATTGTTGATACCATACTCCCTGCACCAGTCCTTGATGTCGGGGATTATGTTGCCATGACGCGCCAGAATAATGTCTCTGGCCTTATCCCTTCGTTCAATCTCATCGCCGAGGAGATCGGCCTTGGTTACGATGAAGTGGAAGGAGTCGATGAGTTCGGCAATATCTTTGTTCTCTGGTTGCCTGAATAAACCAAAGAGACGTTCGAGCATCTGTTTCTGGCTCACATAGATGACTTCTTCACCCCTTTGGAACTTGTTGCCATTCTGATCGACGCCGAAGATAGGACGTTTGATCTTACGTTTATCTGCAGTAGGATCAAGAATGATGAATATGGCTTTGCGATTCTTGTTCCTCAAGATGTTGGTGGCACCCGATCCCATCTGTTCGAAAGAGGTTTTGCCATCGGGATTCTTGACAATCTGGAATGCGAACTCTTCGCCCGACATCTCGATAAGGTTCAGGTGGTGAATGCCGCTAAGGGAGCCTTTCGTATTGCGTTCCTTGACATCGGCCTTGATGGCTGTCGTAAAGGTGCCGTAGGTGGAAGGCGGTACACGACCAGCCTCGACAAATTCCACGAGGTCGGCTCCATAGGATCCGCCCAAGGCCACGGGATCGTAGGATAACTGTTTCGAGTTGAGCAATCCCATCAGAATACAGGTCTTGCCTGTAGAGGGAATTCCGAAAAAGAATACGTCGGTTCGATCAGGCGGACAGTCCTTGATACTCTTTTTCTCGTCCATAACAATTTCGGGCAATACTTGATTATTGCAGAACTTGTCATACGATTCTTCGGTAATGAGGCCCTCGTTGATAATTGACTGAATGTTGAAAATGCCCTTATTGATCAGGTCCATAAAGCGAGACGTGTCATATTGATTGACTAGTCGATGCATCTCTTTGATTTCCTGTTGCCTGAGTGACAGGAGAAGAATCTCGGCATTCTGCTTGAATGGACTGCTGGGGTAATCGTTGATGTATTGATTGACTACAAAGATGTCGTTAGAGCTATTCACTTCATCCCACTTGGCATAGGAGGCGATGATTTCCTGAGCCTCCTTGGCATGACGGCTCTGAGGATGGGTAATCCTGAAGGTCTCGAGGTCGCCGATACGAGTGTGGTCGATGGCATTCCATTCGGCATCGTCCATGGCATTTTGGGCTTCCTGACGGTGGACAGACTGGGGAACATCCTGGATGAATTTGGACAGCGAATCTTCATTGAGGAAATCAACCATTGACCAGAGGATGTCGTCAAGTTCCTGGAAATGGGCACTATGGGGATACTTGGCGAGATAGGACAGGATATCCTTGTAGCTTGTGCGGTCAAGATTCTGCCAATCGGTGATTTCGACGATTGAACTGAGCATGTGACGGGCGTCGTCGATATGACTGTGATAGGGGTTGAGTGGCTCCCAACGGGTCAGATACTCTTTGAGCTTCTGCTCCAACTGAGCTGTTCCCATGGCCTTGCTGTTGGCCTCGATTGCTTTCCATTCCTCCTGTTCCTGAGGATTGGGCTGATGCAGTCGTTCTTCGAGGAAAGTGACTTTTTCGGGTTGAAGACCACCGGCCTTCATTCTCTCCAGAAGAGCCTCCCTCTGGGCCGGAGTATCTTCTTTTGAAAGATAGGTCCAAAGTTGGGGAGCCGAGGCTATCTTGCAGCGGGTAACTATCTGCTGTCTTTGTAATTCTGTGAGTGGCATATTTCGAAAATGTTGAATAATGATAATTAGAGACTAATACCTCCGTCGTTGTTCCCGTTCTTGGAGCCACCTCCATAAGAAATCCCGTTGGAGGAGGCAGTTAAATAGGTGAACAGTATCATGAGATGAAGGACTACAAGCACAATGACACCCAACACGGTGACTTTAGGTGCCTGCTTCACCATGCTGCCGAATCTTAACTGGGGCGCCTCCTGGTTGAAGGTTTGGGTGTTCACCTTCAGGGTTGTGACAACCTTGGTGGAGTGTGCCTTGGTTTTCGGGTCCTCAAAGGTTTGTGTCACTGTCTCGAAGACTGGTAATTGGGCTTGAGTAGTATAGAGGTCGATTGTGGCCTTTGCACCTCGGCAGGCACGATTCAAATCGCCAGGAATCAGGGGCACCTTCAGAACATCCCACGTGCGAATGGCAGTCTTGCATGGAGTGATATACTTGGTCTGGACACTGTCTTTGGCGCTGAGGTAAGTGTTGCCCAGAATGCGACTCTTTGTAGTCGCCATGAACTGATCGGCTTGCTCCTTATTGGTGACCAACAATGTGTTGAGCAAATTGTTGACGTTATCGTCACAACCCTCACGGTGAGCCAAGGCATTGTCGAAACTTGTCTGTGTGTTGTTCAGGAATTTCGTTTCAGCAAGTTCATAGTATGCAAACAGCGAATCGATCTTTGCTATATCTTCTGAAGCGACGGCTGCCAGCGTCGCCTTGTCGCCCTGGACGTCGAAAAACTTCAATGTGGCTCGTGACGACAAGAAGGCAAAGCCAACGTAGATAATCAAAAGTACAATCTGAATAATAATCATGAGTTTGGCATCAATCTTCTTGCCCTTGAGTGCTGCTGCCCCAAAGGATAGTGCTCCTGCAATGACTGCGAATCCTATGGCCCACAAGAGGCTGGAGGTGATGTCACCGTCGTTGAGATAGAGCTGACCTAGATAGGTCACGACGCCGAAAGCGATGAGTCCGATGATAGTGATGATGTTGGCAATGGAGACTCCGCTGGATTCCTTTTGTTGTTTCATATATGAATAATGTTATTGTTGATTAGTTGTGTGATTAATAGGTTTTAACGACCCCGCAAGCTCCGCAAGTGACGGTCAAACGGTTGCGGAAAGCCATGTCGCAGTCGAATGTCTTGTCGGGATCATTCGGGTCGTTTTCTACATGATGCCCAACGAGCTGCATCCGTCCATTGCTGTCGGCAGTGCCCACAAGAATTAGTTTCTTGAATCCACTGGGGTCTTTCGGGCATTGGAGTTCGGTGATAGAGCGGATTTCAACCTTTTGCGCAGCGACATCGACATTCCACGTAACAGGCGCTTCGTGAACAGTGTTGTTGGTAAGGATGCTGAATACAGTTCCACGGCCCTGAGGCTCGAGTTTGAGATAGAGTGTGACAGGTTCGTCGGTCGAAGCAACGAGCAAACTACTGCGGCATTCCCACAGACCTACGAGTTGATTGGGGTCGTTCAGGATATCGGCCATCTGCGGATGACGCGTCTTGACACGCTCCAAAGCGTCCTTGATCTGCACCAATGGACCGATGTGCTGTTCCTGCGGCTGTGGTTTGCCGGTCTCAACCAGGATGTTGATGACCTCATCGTTGGTCAGCGTGGAGTCGATGCTCTTCATCAGTGCCACGACGCCAGCTACAAGAGGTGCAGCCATCGAGGTGCCTTCAAGCAGCATATACTTGTTGTTGGGCACGGCACCGATGATATCTACACCGGGCATCGAGACGGTGGAATAGTTGACATCCAGCTCGGGAAGAAGGCCATAGTTGGTGAAGCCTACGGAGTCGAGATTATGGCCGCAGGCAGAAACTCGCAGCGTGGATGAGTTTCGCTTCGAAGGGTCGATGCCGGCTACAGCGCCATCGTTGCCTGCTGCAAAAACGATCATGCAGTTGCGACGGTTGGCAACACGGAAGACGTAGTCCCAGACTTTCTGTTCCTCCAGCGCCTCGGTCTGCGCTATGGCTACTTGCACTTCTTCGTCTTGGTCAGCAAACGCAGTCAGAGCCGAGCCCATCGAGCAATTGATGACATGTGCACCATGCAGGATGCAGTAGAGGATGCCTTCGGCGATACGAAGTGAAGAGGAGCCGCCCCCTGGAACCGAAGGATCGGCAACGCTGACAGGTATGATAGAGCAGAGAGGTGCAATGCCGCTGAGGCCCTCTTTATTATTGGCCGTAGCTGCTGCACAGCTCAGGACGTGTGTGCCGTGGATAGCCGTCCCAACAGATACACCATCGGGCGGGAGGACGTTGGTGGGGTCGGTATTCATGCGATCGATACAGAAAGGCGCTATGATGCGTTTGGTCCTGAGCTCGGGATGACGGAGGTCGAAGTAAGAATCGACAACGCCTATCACGATATTCGGATCGCCTACGGTGATGCCCCAAGCCTCATAGAGCTGTACGCCCTGATGCCACCAGTTGCATTCGCTGTTGTATATCGCCGGGTCGTTGGGTTTGAGATTTGCCCCCATGATCTGTTCGTCGAAGACGATGAAGTCGAACTCGGACATCTTGCCGTTGATCTCGGCCTTCACTTGCTCGCGCTTGTCGGCAGGAACGGTGATCTGCATGAAGCTGGTCAGCGGGTTATAATAGCACACCTGGTAACTCGGGTCGGGATAGACACGCTTGAACTTTTGTGCCCAGGCGACCATCTCCTCCTCCATGTCATGCTTCTGCTGCAGAGAAATCAACACATTCAGCGCATTGCCGTTGACCTCCATGCCCAGACTGTCGCGCACAGGGTTGTCGATAGGAGCTATATGATTGGCCGAGTCGGCCGGCAGCTCCGGGGTGGGAGGTGTGCCACCAGGATGCTCGGGAAGCCAAGAGGTGTCGTCGGATTGGCTGGTATCAGCAGGAAGCGGATCGATCGTAGGATCGAGATGAAATACTGTGTCAGGGCCAACAGGTCGGGTGACCGTAGTGTCGATTCTGAACGGTCGGTCGGGATCATTCGAACTACCGCTACCATGACAACGGCTCATCAAGAAAAACAAAAGAAACAAGGTGGAGAGAAATACCAGTGTACGCCACAGGCACCCGCCACAGCCCCAAGGCTTCCAGAACGGAGGTCTTCCGTCGCGGGCACCAGGATGGTTGATGAAGATCTTTTGCATAATATTATAAAATATGTGTATCGATTGATGGAAGGATTATTTATCCGATTTTCTTGATGATTTCGCCCATAAGGTGATTGGCCTGTCGGTCATAATTGTTGAAGGCTCCTCCCTTGCCGATGAATGAGATTGTCATATACTCGACCCACTGCCAATAGTTGAGGGCAAAGGATGGAGTCAGCGTACTCTCATTCTCGTTGAAGTCATCGAACATCTTTGTCAACTCCTCGTCGGTATAGGTCTCCTGACGAGGCACATCGATGTGCTCGAAGCACGAAAGGTTGAATTCCTTTGCAATTTTACGCAGACCATTGATTTCTTCTGCATCACGATAGGAGAAGCCCAGGTCGTTGACGAAATTGTTGATTTCGGTGGCCATCAGGTCGGCAACGAGGGTCTCGTTGATTGTGGAGGTGACGAGCACATTGACAAATTCGGCAATCGAAGAGGCGATCTTGTCGCTTAGTTTCATCTGCTCGGCAGTCTCGGCAATGTTCTCGATGAGCTGGCTCATGATGATGCTGTCGAACTCCTCTTCCTCGGTGAGTGCCTCGAGCAACAGTGGCGAGCGCAGCTTGGCAATCCAGGCATCGAATGTCTTGTCGGAGATGATGACTGAGTTCTGGTGCTTCTTCTGGTTGGGAGAGAAGATGCTGGCCGGGTCGATGCCTTTGCGCTGCAGGAACTCTTCGACCTCCTGACGAGAATCGAGGACAAGTTCCTCCTGAAGCAGTTCCCAGCGCTCATTGTCGTTCTGGCAGAGGGCCAACTGCTTGCCATAGCGCTTCATGATGATGGATGTGGTGCCGAAGTCGGTGGTCTTCTGGTTGAGTTCGGTGCCCTGGATGAGCTTATGGAGCACGGTGTAGGTGTCGCGCTCGGTGACCTGGAAACGTTCGATCATGTGACCGAAGTAATAGTTGTCGTGCTGAATGCAGAAATCCAGTTCGCGTGTCACCTTCTTGGCCTTTCGGATATTCTTGCGAAGCTTCTCGTCGGCATCCTCACTCTCATAATAAGCGCTGAGGATCTCGGACACCTTATGGCAGATTTCACGCTGCTTGTCCTGCAGTTGCTCATGACGAGCCACGCTGAGGCGAGGTGCTACCACCATCAGTCGCTCGATAAGATATTGCGCGCCGTCATTGTTCATCGTCGTAGCGACGTCCCAAGCGAGCTCAGGATTGCTGAAGAAGAATTTGGCGTGGTCGTTGCTGATAAAGGTTTCGCGCAGACGGTCCCAGAATTCGGCAGGGTTCAGACGTGTCTGCTCGCTGCTCATAGGATTTTTGGGATCATATCCGGTATACAGGTTACCACCAGCCGCTGCAGAAGAATACTTGAAGTCACGGAGAAGATAGCAATTGTCGAAACGTTTGCCTTTGGCAGTGAAGTTCATGAACCAGAGATCTCCACCATTGGAGTTGTCGGGGATATCGGGTTTCAGAGACTCCTTGTAAAGAACCTTCTGGAAGCGATTGTCCCATCGTTGGGTGAGCATCACGGAATCGTTCAGATTTTCGGTGACTTCATGCTTGAGATCCATATTGAACTTCGTACAGATAACGAAGATGGGTGGCACACCATTCATGCGTGCCACATTGCGAGCACGTTCATCAGGCGTTTTTCCTACAAACTTCTGAACCCAATTGGCGACGAGCTTATACATGTCGGTACATTGCACATTTTCCTGATCATGGCAGAAGAGCAACATGTTGATGACATGATTGTCGGAGTATTTGTGGAACAGATAAGCTACCTTGCCACGCTTCACCATGACGTCAATCATCAGGGCATTCACAGGGAAATCCTCGCGAGGACGAGCACCAGGGAAGTCGAGCAGGTCGTTGCTGTGGAGAATATCCTTCGAGAAGGGCTGACCGGATATGAATTTGCGCGACTCGGCAGGGATTGTATCCCAGTTATACTTAATGGCACATTCGAGTGCTGAAGCATCAATCTTGAAGACCACCTCGGCAGCAATGGCAGCCAGTTCGCACTTCGGGAAGCGCTCGATGACATGCTCGGTCTTGTGTTCGTCGATCATATAGACGGTGGTATAGCGCTCCTCGTCGGTCTTCAGCTCGAGCCAATCCTTGTTGTTAAGCCCCTTGAGACAAACCACTGCCATGATGGTATTCTGACGATTGAGCACCGAATCGATGTTGGTATATACTTCAGATGCAAAACCGAGACGTTGGTGTGCCTTCAGCAGACGGTCATAAAGATTGGTAATCTCGGGCGTTGAATGCCACAATATCTTGAGGGCATAAGGCAACTCCTCTAAGGGAATCTGGCGTACAATACGGGCAAGAATATGGAAATAGTTGCTGGTATAGAAACGGTCGGCCAAGGTTCCGATGTGGTGCTCGGCATATTCTGCAATTTCGTAGATGTCATCCTCGATGATAGGGGTTACCGGCTGCAGAGGATAGCTTTCGTACTTTTCTTTCAGAGCAAGAGCAAATGCATTGATTTCATCGACCGAGTTGAGAGGCCGTTGATTGTCAGTGTCGAAACAGTAAGAGTCGAAAAGTATTATAGCCATGTCGGATGGAGACAATAGCTTCAATAATACGGGATGGTCCTTACGATAGCGAGGACTGATCGTTTTGTCGGGCTGTTCGAAAGCCGTGAAACGAGTGACGATACCGGTAGCCTCATTTCCGATAGTAGGAGGATTGATCTCGTCGAGGAAATCATAGTTTCTCTCATTGCCATTCTTGTCGGCTGCAGTCACATAGAAAGGTTGCCCATCTTTGAGCAACAGTTCGTTCATGACGTGCGATTTACCCTTTTGGCTCTCGCCATAGGCAGCAATAGCAGGGTTCTCACGCTTGGCATTGTCCAGCTTGCGCAGGGCAAGTCTTTCCTTGACCAATTGGGTAAAACGTTGGTCATATTGTTCGGGCTTATGTGTCTTAATCCACTCCAGGGCCTCGCCAATGGCATTAATTTGATCTTGTATCATAATAATAGATTATTGTGATGTCTGCTTGTAATTCTAGTCAACATTATTTCAGTGAAAGTTCAAACTCACCCTTATCGAGCCAGTACTTGCCATCGTCGACCAAGGACTGTGGAACAAGTTCTATCTGCTGACGTGGTATATCGTTGCCTTGATCGTCGGTTACTTCATCCAACATGATGAGTTCACGGTCATCACGATAGAAACGTGAGATGGTGATTCGGAGTGATGGTGAATTCGAATAATTGTAGATGGCATAGAGCGGACGTGCCTGATAGCCTACCGAGTCGAGTTGACGACAACCGAGGGCAGCAGGGAAGACGTTCAAGTCGAAAGAGGCGCTGGTCTTGTTTGGAGTCAACAACGTAGGATCAACGCGCTGACGCAACGACTTGTAGATGCCAATGTAGTTGGACGTAGGCTTCATCATCTTGATCATTCGGCTGAAATCGAGAGCCATGCCATTGAAGCCCTGGGTCGATGACAGGAAGCCTACCATCGCACCGACGGCGACTACGGACTTGTGGTCGTTGAAATCTCCGTCGGGATCGGCGAACGGATACCATGTGCCGACGCGGTACTTGTTGAGACGCACCAGACGTTCGGGAGTGACAGGATAATGCTTAATGAACAACTCTGGCAAAGCTGGCAGAGAAGTGGGGCAGCCCGACAATACGACAATATCACAATGATAGGCCGACAGGACAATTGAGAGCTGCTTCATCAGCGCCTCCATCGTGTGACGTACCTCCTTGTTGATCTGCTCGGGATCGAAGTCCCATATCAGTTCCTCGAACCGGTAGCCGAAGTGCTCCTCGAAGAAATCCAATAGGTAGTCGGCAGGCTTGATGTCTTTGAAGAGTTCCTCGAAGGTAAAACGACGAGGAGACTGGCCTGCTGCTACCAGGCCCATAAACTTCTGGGCGATTGGGACACTGACCTGCGTATTGAAATCTACACGGCAACGGCGCTCCCTGGCACTCAGGTAAGAAGCATCTCGGCCGAAAATGCCACGGACGAGGTTGATTGACAGTTCCTTAATAGCTGCTTCGCGCTGGGCAGGGATAATAATGCGAGCAATGGAATCGATCTTGGCACGATAGATCGGCTGATCGGGATCGGTATAGACATTGAGCTGTCGCAACTCGTCGTTTGTCATCTCCTGCAGGCGTGCCAACGTAACGCTGGCAATACTGCCCTCGGTCTTCGAGCCGCGCATAGGACCATCGAGGATGACGTTCTGGACAATGTTCTTCAGGATGTCGTCGCCTGCCAGATAGAAGGAATCCCAGAACTTAGGCACAGGCACGATCTTGCCCTTGCCCGACTGCTGGTAGGAGCATATCATGAGGTCGGTAGTACCAGCACCGATATCCACAGAACCGATGGTCAGCGCTTTCTGGGTGTAGCCTTCCTCTACGAACTCGGGACGCACGTGTCCTTTCGATTCGAAGAATCGTGAAGCCTCGCCGTCGTAGCGTTGTGACAATTCGGCGTAGAGGTAAACCAATTGCGAGCAAGAAGCTTCATCGTAGCCCCACTGGCGCATGCCTGGTTCGGCAAAGTCGTCATTGATCTTCAAGGATTCGGGCGAAGGACTGATTGTGACAGGCTTGAGGCTTGGATTGGCGCGCTGCAGCACGTCGAAGGCATCGACAGCAGCCTGACGCAAACGGATCTGCTCGCGACGAGGCATAGCTGTAGGACAGGTGATGACAATGTTGCGCAGGTAGCGGCTGCAATCGACTCGGCCCCATCCATGGAGGGGACTGCGGTAGCTGATTGAGTTGATCTGCATGAAGGCCTGGTTGAAAATCTCCACCATTACAAACGTCATCAAGGAAGAGCGGCTGTAATTGGTCTCCATGCTGTTGAACTCATCGGGCTTGTACGAGCCATCGGAATCAAAGTTTTCGGAAAGACCCTTCAGGAATACGCTCTGGTTGCTGCGGACGTTGTAGGGATCGTCGACGGTTGTCATGTTTTTCCAGACACCGTCGAAAGGTTTCTCATCCCACAGATAACGTTTTGGGCTGGAATAGTTGGTTGTCTCTTCACTCAAGCCCACATCCTCGATTGAGCGATAGATAAGCGAGCGGGCCTCATTGCCCAGACGAACAAGGCTTCGCCATTGGAACATGTCCTCATCAAGGATGATTCCGTTGCCAAAGTCTGCCTGGCGGAAGCAGATGCGCATGTCGAAAGGATCGCGGTAGGTCACCCAGGGACGCGACAAGTCGCGAAGTTCCAACATGATGGCCCTGCAAGAATCCCCTTCTTCGAACAATACACCGCATGTGCGCGAGTTGCCTATGTCGAGCACAAGATCGACAGGGATAGACTTGGCGGGATCGTTGTAAAGTGTTATTTCGGGAGCGAAACCGGAAATGCGTATGTAGTTTACGAGGTAGATGTAATATGCTACGAACTTAAATACTTGAGGTTGGCGGTTCTTAAGCATATTATCGACATCGAGGCCAAGTATCGATGAAATATAGACCGCAAATGGACTGAGTCTGCCATCCTCGGTGAACATGAAGTTGAGGAGCAAATCTGCTCGATTGCAGAGGCAGAACTGTTTCTCGGTCTCGTTCTCATCAAACATCGGGCGTAGATCGGAAAGGAAATCCCCCGTTGTCGTATCGAATGCCCAAACAATGCGAAATGCCTCGAAGTTCTTGTTCACACCCTTGCCGAGTGGAATCAACTTCATTCTTGCCCAACCTGTCGGGTAAGACAGGCAAACATCACCTTGAGGCTTCTCGAAGAAAGGCATAGGGAGCCAATGGTTGACGAGAAGGCTGAATGCTGATACCTGTTGATGGTCGGCTTGTCGGACGCGTAATGCTTCGAGCGAATTGATTGAGATTACTTCGGGCTGTCCCGGCGAATAGGTCGAAAAGAGTTGGATTTCGGCGTCGGGTTTCATTTTGATGCAGCCTGCTTCATCTAATTCATCATTGTTGTCAGGTTTGATTGTCTGCACTTCTGCATCTTTAATCTCTTTGTAGGGGATCAAGGCTCCTGACGAATGTGTACACAACAAGTCGAATACTCTTGTCTCGGTGATTATATCCTCGCTTTCGACAAAAGAGTACTTCAGAGTCTTGCCACTTTTGAGCATACATGGCTCAGAAATGTTCAGTTCCACTTTCTGGGAATAGAATTGCAGTCCTGAATTGGCGATAAGGGTTTCCATGTGGATTTAGTATTACTGTATGTTATTTCATTTTTGAATATACATGTTGTCGTTAATCTAACAATTCGTACATTTCCTTTCGCATATATCCCAGTTGAACCGTGACTATACCGCCACAATCAAAGTGTACATGCTTGTTGTTCTTGATGCGTCGTAGTGTCCCGACACAATCTTCCAACGGTCCTTGTAGGATTCGGATTTTGCGACCAATGTGATTGAATGTTTCGCTATAAGGAATAAGCGTGATATTTATCTTGTCATTCGATACCACCTTGATAAATTGCTCCATTTCAGCATCGGGAATGATGATAATCCTGTTGGAAGCACTTCGCTCCATGAGCGTCATTCCGTTTCGGATTTCGCTGTGGGGGATATAGGTGATAAATCGGAGATAGCGACACTTGGTATTCTTGTGCTTGAGTTCGGTGAGATGGGATTTGGAGGAATGGACGAAGATGAGATCCTTTAATTTCGGTTTTTTTACTACTGTTGTGGATTCGCCATTCACCACTACCGCATCATCAGTCGGTAAGAAGTATTCGATCTTCTGCTCATTCAAGGCCAAGCATATCGTCAGCACGTCTTTATCGTACGCAACACGCATAGGAAACCAATGGACATCGTTGCTTGACGAGCCATAGGAAGGAATGGAATTATGAGTGTGCGTTTGTCGTGGATTTGCAGTATGTGAAGAGGCGTCGGGCATGGAGTGTTTTCCTGGATATTATCTATTGCACACAATGGGGGGACACCGTCAGGCGTGTAACCTGCGGGGTTGACGTCTCCGACTTTTTCGGACAACATCGAATGATGATTATAGATGCACTGAAATCCAGCAACATATTCACTGCTTTACTTCGTGTCCCCTGAAGTCAGGATAACGATGCGAAGCAACGGTGCAAATATAAATATTTTTTTAGAAATGCAAACGTTTTTAGGCAAAAAAAGCAAATTTTGGTTTTATTTTCTTTGTATGTAGTCAAAAATAGGGTAGATGAGTGACAAAACGGACGACGGACGTTTCGGGCTGGTCGACACCTTTCGAGTTTATTTTCCTGCTTGCGGGGGAGGGATGACGACAAAAAAGGGGGGATTAAGCATTTTTTGGAGTTTAAATTTGGTGGGGTGGGAAATTTTTGCTATCTTTGCGGCGGATAATTTGAAAGATAGGCCATTGCAATTGCTATGATTCGACGTGTTGGACAAATCGTGGTTGTGATTATGCTCCTGATGATGCTGGTCATCATGGGGAGTAGTCCTGCGTTGATACATTGCAATATGGCGGGGACGTGGAAGCTGAGTGTCTTCAAGATGCTGGATTCGCAACCTGCGAAGATGTGCTGCGAGGCCGCTCCGGTTGAGGAGGAGACTTGCTGCATGGCAGAAGCTGTGGAAGAGGAGATGTGCTGCGAGTCTACTTCTGAAAATGAGATGGAGAGCTGCATGGAGATCGTGCCGATGACCATCCAGCCTACTATTACCTGTGACGATAATGTCGAAATACCTACACCTGCCGAAATGGTGCCGCTGATGGCACTGTTGGGCGTTTGCATCGATAACTGGCTGCTGCAGACTGAGCAGACCCAGAACCGAAATCTTATTGATGACCATCTGATAGTGCCTCCGAGGGAGGTACTATGCCATAACTGTGTCCTTTTGTGTTAAGGCGTCTTGCCTGAAAGTCGGTCTGCCGTTCCTCGAGAGGGATGGCACGTGCTGCCGTTTGCGTACTTTTGTTTTTCTTTAACACGAATTTTCGAATTTCTCTAAAAAGATGAAAAATGGATTCATGAAAGATGAGCCAGCCTGATGACAATAGACCTCCTCAATCCCCCTGCTTAGGGGGATGACTTGATCGTCCGAACTATTGCCTCCCCCTAAGCAGGGGGATTAGAGGGGGTCTTCCCCTAAAGGGGCTACATCTTCATGAATCG
>JAFWRO010000027.1:0-6459 GCA_017519885.1 Bacteroidales bacterium
AACCTAAACTTATGGCATTGAATTCCATCCATTTTTCTTTTAATCGAAACAAGAAATTGGTAAATGGATGTGGTTATTACCTTAATTTATATTAATATCATACACGTTCTGCAAGAAAAACGTGCTAAATGAACGTAAATTCAGAAGAAATCATTAACTTGGCAAACAAAGTTTGCAGAGTGTTTCTGAGGGCTATGGTTCTATAGAATACATGAAGCATTTACAGTTAACGATTGTGAGACCTGAGTCGAGCAATTTATTGTAAAACCAAAAATTGAAAATATGACATAGAAAGAGATTTTTCTGCCGTAAAAACACGTTTTCGTTGCCATGAGCGTGTAAAAACGTGCAGAATGTGTCGTAAAAGTGTCGCCAGTAGTTTGCAATTACTATGTAAGTTGTTGATAATCAGCATCTGTTAGCCGCAGCACAGGCTGCTGTTGAGGAATAATCATTTCTCCTGCATAATGTTTGGGAATCTGTCCATTATTGGGCAGGTTCTTTTTAATAAGATATACAGATAAATCGGAATTTGAAATTATGACCAGAGAAGAATCAAGAGCGCGTAACGCATTGGAGAAAGTCTCCAATAAGTGTAGGAAGCAGGTAGCGAAGAGCTTTGGTTGGAAACAATGCGACTACCTCAATTGGAAAATAGATTCCGGCTACTATTTCAGCTTGTGTCATTTGGTCTTGGAGCAGGTTGAGCTTTCCGTGAAGCCATACTTTATTGATGACTTATGGTGGGACATATTTGAGATGCCGGAAAACAAAAAAGCACCTAAAAGTTTAAGGGGTAATGGAACTTATGCCGTTTCAGGCATAGACATAAAGGAGTACGTTGTCTTTGATAAAGACAAAATTCCGGTTTATACAGAAGATGATGTGATCGCCCGATGGGAGGACACGTTCAATACCATAGAAGCAGACATTGCTCAATTCCTCAGCGAGAATCCCAATCCCGATGTTTTCTGTCCATCGGGGCGAACCAGCCGCATTTACGATCTAATGATGGACATACACTCAGGTAATCTTAACCAGGCTCTTGAAAAGATTGAATCATTCAAGGCAAACCCCAATGGAGTAATCTATTCGGGACCCAAAGGCTATGATTATGAGTATATTGAAAGATGGTGCAAGAAATAGATTATTCTGTCATCAAGAACATTTATCACTGCATAGGCTGCTGTTGAGGAACTCAAGTAATCCTCCTTATTGAGGATTCATAATAATCCCCCGTCATTGCAATCGCTTTGATGGGGGATTTTGCATACTCCTGCATGATGGGTCCAATTCACAATCGTAAATTGGACCGCTACGATCGCGGCATACATATTTGATAGACCAAATCTGTATGCTCCTACCGGATGAGTCCAATTCACAATCGTAAATTGGACCGCTACGACCGCGGCATACATATTTGATAGACCAAATCTGTATGCTCCTGCCGGATGAGTCCAATTCACGATCGTAAATTGGACCGCTACGACCGCAGCATACATATTTGATACACCAAATCTGTATGCTCCCATAGGAAACGTCCAATTCACAATCGTAAATTGGACCGCCACGATTGCGGCATACATATTTGATACGCCAAATCTGTATGCTCCTACCGGATGAGTCCAATTCACAATCGTAAATTGGACCGCTACGATCGCGGCATACATATTTGATAGACCAAATCTGTATGCTCCCACAAGATGGGTCCAATTCACAATCGTAAATTGGACTCATACCACAGAAGCAAATATTTTAGATATTAATAAGCATTCTATGCTTAAAATGGAATCTCATCCGATACCTGGAGTGTATGTTCGCCTCCCGAAGAAGCGTTGTCGGCCTTTTTGAGCAGCCAGCAGCCGATGCGACAACGCAGGCATTTGTGAGGTTGGCAATAGTTCTTGAAGAGATGGAGTAGGGCCTGCGTGTCCATAGCGGATTTTACTTCGATACCTGCCTCTTTCCATTGGTTGATGTATCGATTGTTCTCAGGAGGCATTTCTTCAAGCAGGTTGAGTGCTTTTTCGCAACGTTCGTCATCACCTTGCCACTGGGCATAGGCGAGTAGGAGAGGGACGACGGCATTGATGATGAGGCTGCGTACTGTTTGCTGGCCAAGACCTTTAATGCCAAGGATTTTCTCCATCTGCTCGAGGTTCTGGGCTTCGAGTATTTCGTCGAAGAGGTCTTGATGAGAATAGATTAGTTTTGCCAAGATTCGTAGACGTGCTTCTGGCTGTGCAGGTGGTCGCACACGCCCTGTTTTCCAGTAGATTCCGTTGAGAGGGGTGAGATTGAATTTCTGCCGTAAGAATGCATATTCCCGCTGCATCAACCGCCACTCCTGCTGCTCGTTGGCCTCCTTAGATGTTGCATCCTGCATTTGCAGAAGTCCAGCTTGACCCAATAGTAGGGCTTGAATTTGCAGTAGATTATCCTTGTGATGCAGAAGGCAGTTGTAGGGAAGACTGCGAGCCAGTCGCTCCATATTGTCGCTGTTTACACCCGTGCCGAAACTTCGTGTGAGCACCACATAGAATGCCTCTGGCCATGCCTTGAGCTGTCCTTCCACAAGGTCGCGTACACGCTGCAGTTTTTCAATCATTCGCTGGGTGCAAAGGGCTGTAATCCAATCGTGCAGTACGACGCGTGGCACCTGCTCCAATCTGCTGGAACATGAGATAGAAGAATAGGTCGGCACTTGTCCCGGTAGGAGCGGGGTTGCCTGCCCGCTGCATAACTGCCGATAGCGTTCCATCAGGTCGTCGGGGATGTGCATCACAACGGTCTTGATTGTTTTGCCATTGCGCAGTTTAACCTCGACATCGGGGTCCATCACAACGTGCAGAATGACGGAGTCGTAGGCAGGATCGTCCTGATGATGGTGACGATACCAGTCGGATGCCTTGACGTGCATCTCCACGTTGCCAGCCCACACTATGCCGTCTTCCTTGACCTTGGCATTGAAGAAGTCGGGCCCTGCATCGTAGTTGCGCAGTCCTGGATGAAGTATATCGAGAGGTTGGTGATCAAGCGTCTCAATATTGAGGAAGAGGCGTTGCTGCCAGACAAAATACATGAGTTCCTCCATGGTTTATTTTTGCGAGAATTTGAGATTTTGCGAATTGTTTTGTCGTGTAATCAAGCGCAAATGGGGTACATAAAATGTTAATTCTATGGCGCAAATATAATAATTTTCTGCGATATGGACACACAAAAAAGGCAAAAAACCTCAAAATATTAATAATTTTCGGCAATTATTACAATTATGTCAGAAAAAATGCGTATATTTGCCCCGATATATCCATAATATAATTAACAATTAACAATTAATAATTAACAATTGGGAATTGGGTACTAACCATTGGGAATTAACAATTAATAATTGTTAGTTTGTAGAAAAGATAAAGTATGAAGATTGCATTGATAGGATATGGCAAGATGGGCCATATCATTGAAGAAATAGCGAAGAGCCGCGGACACGAAGTGGTCTGCGCCATCGATATCCAGAACCAGGAGGACTTCGACAGCGAGGCCTTCCGCACAGCTGACGTGGCTATCGAGTTCACCACACCGAAGACCTGCCTCGGCAACGTCCGCAAATGTCTCGAAAGAGGCGTGACGGTCGTGGTGGGTTCGACGGGCTGGTACAACGAGCTGCCGAAGGTCGAGCAGGAAGTGAAAGAGGCCAACGGTGCCCTCTTCTGGGCTTCGAACTTCTCGATCGGCGTGAATGTCTTCGTGGCGATGCAGAAGTACGTCGCCCGCATCATGAACAACTATCCGCAGTACGACGTGACGCTCAGCGAGACGCACCACATCCACAAGCTGGATTCACCAAGCGGCACTGCCATCACCATCGCAGGTGCCATCACCAGCAACCTCGACCGCAAACAGACGTGGAAGGAGACAGCTGCTATCTGGCAACACGAGGACGGAAGCGTCGATGTGGCACGCAATGCCGAGGTGGGTACTGCATTCGGTTCGCACAACGATGACGAGCTGGAAGTGGTGGCCTTCCGTCGCGGTGAGGTGCCGGGCATCCATACGGTGACCTACGACAGCGATGTGGATACCATCACAATGACGCATTCCGCCAAGTCGCGCCGCGGCTTCGCCCTCGGCGCTGTGGTCGCTGCCGAGTGGATGAGCGACGGAAAGAAGGGGGTGTATACGATGGAGGATCTGATGAAGTTCTAGAGGACTCGGAATTTTCGGAGGATTCGGAATTTTCGGAAAACTCGGAATAATCGGAGTACTCAGAGTAATCGGAAAAAATAAATAACAAATAATGTCAGAAAATACAGAAAAAGAAATACGCGGCTTCGGCCGCAAGATGACCAAGAGCGACAAGGTGTGGCTGGTCATCTGGATAGTGGCAATCGTCCTATTCGCCCTTTGGATGGGGTCGTTTGTCCCATTCCTTGTCCTACCGTTTGTTGCCGATGTGTACTGGACCCGATTCATCAAGTGGGACTGGTGGAAGAGCATCAAGAACGGCTTCCTCCGTGGCGTGATGTCGTGGGTGGATGCCATCGTGTTCGCCCTGGCTGCCGTCTGGGTGCTGCAGAACTTCTTCTTCCAGAACTTCCAGATTCCTACCACTTCGCTCGAAAAGACGATGATGGCGGGTGACTACCTGCTTGTGTCGAAATATCATTATGGCCCGCGTGTGCCGATGACGCCCCTGTCGCTGCCTTTGTTCCAGCACACGGTGTCGATCGGGTCGACACGCTTCGGCAAGAGCTACTTTGACCATCCGCAGGTGAACTACAGGCGCATGCCGGGCCTGACGAAGATGGAGCGCTACGACATCGTGGTCTTCAACTACCCGAACGGCGACACCGTTTGCGTGAACTGCGAGAACCCCGACTACTACACCCTCTGCAAGATGTATGGACGCGACAGGGTGTGGAGCGACAAGAAGACCTTCGGCGAAGTGATTGCCCGCCCCGTGGATCGCCGCGAGAACTACGTGAAGCGACTCGTCGGTATGCCGGGCGAGACGCTGCAGATCATCGACCGCAAGGTGCTCATCGACGGCAAGGAGCTGAAGGACCCCCAGTACCTGCAGCACAAGTACATCGTGCTGACCAAGGGTGGCGTCATCACCGAACGTGAATGGAAGAAGATGGGCGTCTATACCAAGGGCAGCAGCAACGGTTCGGTAGGTGCCGACGTGACGATGATCCAGGATGTGGCCTTCTACCAGTATTACGACATCAAGCCCGACAGCATCACGGGCCGATATGCCCCTCTCTATCTGGCGAACCTGACCCGTGAGATGGTGGAAAGGCTCGAGAAGTCGGGCAAAGTGGAGTGGGTGAAGGACACCCCCTACCAGGAGGCTCCAGGCACCGTGTATCCGCAGGATGAACTGTCGGACTGGACGGGTTCGGACTTCGGCCCGCTCTGGATTCCCCAGAAGGGCAAGAGCATACGTCTGACCGACGAGAACGTGAAACTCTATGGCCGCTGCATCACCGTGTATGAGCCCAACCAGGCTACGGGCGACGGACAGGGCAACGAGCTCGTTCGCCTCGGCAAGGACAAATACCAGCTGAACGGCAAGGAGGCAAGCGAGTTCACCTTCGGGTACGACTACTACTGGATGATGGGTGACAACCGCGACAACTCGCTCGACTCGCGCTACTGGGGCTTCGTGCCCGAAGACCACATCGTGGGCACGCCGCTCTTCGTGTGGTTCTCGATCAACCAGGAGACGGGTGAATGGCGCAAGGACCGCTGGCTGAAGAAAGTGAAGGGCCTCTGATGTCACCGATCGTACTTCCCACAGCCTATCTGGCTCCCATCACGTACTACGCCGTGCTTTATGCGGCCGACGAAGTGGTGATCGAAGCGCAGGAGCACTATACGAAACAGACGCTTCGCACCCGATGCACCATCGCCACCGACCAGGGGCCGCAGACGCTTTCGGTGAACGTGGAGAAGGGAAACAAGCTGAAGATGCCCATCCGTGAGGTGCGCCTGAGCAGCCACGGCGACTGGCAGCGCCAACACCTCTACTCGTGGGCAACCTACTACGGAAATTCGCCTTTCTACGAATACTACATCGACGACCTGCGCGAGACGTTCCTCCACGGACACGACGGGACACTCTTCGGAATGAACGAGGCCCTTCGCAGTCACATCTGCCGGGAAATCGGCTTCGAGCCGAAGGTCCGCTATTCGGAACAATGGATGGGACCCCTGGACTGCGTTGCACCCAACGGCACATTCAAGCCCGAGACCTTTTCGCACGTGCTGGGCAAGATAGAGGTGCCACCCTACTATCAGGTGGCTGGCGTCGAAGGTCGTCAACCCTTCATGGCCGACGTGAGCATCCTGGACCTGCTGTTCAATATGGGACCGGAAGCCGTGCTGGTGCTGGAGGGGATGAGAGGTTCGAAGGGTTCGAAAAGTTCGAAAGGTTCGAAAGGTTCGATAGGTTCTGAG
>JAFWRO010000028.1:0-4914 GCA_017519885.1 Bacteroidales bacterium
AGCGTCCTCGGCCAGGTGGTCTACGACACCGAAGTCAGCGAAGACACCTATGTCATGAACATGTCACAGTTCACTGCCGGCATGTACATGGTCCGCGTCTACACTGAAAGCGGTGTGACCGTCAAGCGCGTCACTGTCATGAAATAATTGACACCGCGGGATTGACTCCCGCAAAAAATTGGGCGGTTCCCTTCGGGGAGCCGCCCTTTTTTATTATCTTTGCGGTCAAATACCGATGCTGCGTTATGGAAATCCTGGATTTGTACGACAAAGACCTGAAGCCCACAGGCCAGACCATAGAGCGGGGGAAACGCGTGCCTCCAGGCATGATGATCCCCATCGTGGCGGTGTTTGTCTACAACGACCAAGGGCAGTATCTGATTCAAAAAGTGGCCCCGAAGAAAGGCAATTACTATTCGACCACCGCAGGACACGTGCAGAGCGGCGAACGCGACTTCGCCTTGGCTATGCTACGCGAGATGAAAGAGGAAGTCGGCCTCTCGGCCACCAAGAGCGAGCTGAAACTGGTGAAGATCAGACGCTACGATTACAAATTCACCTTGCTTTATATGCTGAAAAGCAATGTACCGGCCGACATGCTGCGCCTGCAAAAGGAAGAGGTGGACTCCGTGAAGTGGATGAGCCACGAGGACATAGAAAAGCTCTGTAAGGAAGGACTTTTCAACAGAATCCACTACCAGTTGCTCCTCGATTGCGAAGAAAGATTGCAAAACCGACACTGAAATTTTTCCGTTTCGTTATTTTGGTTATATTTGCAGCAAATTATTGTTGCAACAAATACCTTATTAATATGATCGCAAGAGAATTACTCAACCCGAAAAGCATCGTGGTGTGCGGTGCATCGTCAGACATCCACAAACCTGGTGGAAAAGCATTGAAGAACCTGTTAGAGAGTCCTTTCAGAGGTCCGGTTTACGCGGTTAACCCCAAAGAGACCGAAGTGCAAGGCGTGAAATGCTACGCCAAGGTCGATGACCTGCCTCAGGTGGATTGCGCCATCATCTGCATCGCTGCTAAGTTCTGCGCACAGACTGTAGATGTGCTGGCCAAAGAGAAAGGCTGCAAAGGCTTCATCATCATCAGCGCTGGCTTCTCGGAGGAGAACGCCGAGGGTGCCGCCATCGAGAAGCATATCGTCGACACCATCAACAGCGTTGGCGGTAGCTTGATTGGCCCCAACTGCACTGGATTCCTCAACGTGAACTATGCCGGTTGCTTCGACACGCCTATACCGACCCTCGACCCGAAGGGTGTGGATTTCATTACGGGTTCAGGTGCCACCGCCGTGTTCATCAAGGAATATGGCATGAGCAATGGCCTGAAGTTCAATAGCGTTTGGGCCGTGGGCAACAGCGCACAGCTCGGTATCGAGGATGTGCTCGAACATTTGGACGAGACCTTCGATCCCGTGAAGTCGAGCCGCGTCATCATGCTCTACATGGAGAAGATTGGCGACCCGCAACGACTGCTGAAGCACTCCCGCAGCCTCATCAACAAAGGATGCCATATCGCTGCCATCAAGTCGGGAGGCTCGGCCGCAGGTAGCCGCGCCGCCTCGTCGCATACGGGCGCATTGGCCACCAACGACGCCGTGGTCGACGCCTTGTTCCGCAAGGCAGGCATCGTGCGTTGCCAGAACCGTCAGGAGCTGACCACCGTGTGTGGTGTGTTCATGCATCCCGAGATCAAAGGCAAACGCTGCGCCGTCATCACCCATGCCGGTGGTCCTGCCGTGATGCTCACCGACGTGCTGTCGAACGGTGGCATGGAAGTGCCTTCGCTCAAGGAGCATCCGGCCAGCCCCGCATTGCTTGAGAAGCTCTTCGCTGGCTCAAGCGTGGGCAACCCCATCGATTTCTTGGCGACAGGAACGGCCGAACAACTTGGCTATATCATCGACACCGTCGAGAACGACTACACCGACATCGACTTCTCGGTGGTCATCTTCGGCTCGCCTGGCTTGTTCAGCAACAAAGAAGTCTACGACCTGCTCGACCAGAAGATGAAGACCTGCAAGAAGCCCATCTTCCCCGTGCTGCCTTCCATCATCAACGTGAAGGACGAGATTGAGGACTTCATTGCCAAGGGCCGCATCAACTTCCCGGAGGAGTGCGTGCTGGGTAATGCCATCTGCAAGGTGTATAACACCCCGAAGCCGCAGCCCGAGAACGTGGAGATGCCGAAGATCGACACCGCCCGCATCCGCAAGTGCATCGACAGCTGCGAGAATGGCTACATCGGCCCGGATAAGATATACGAACTGCTCGACGCTGCAGGCATCGCCCAGAAGCAGATCCGCGTCGTTGACAAGAAGCAACAGGCCTTGGATTTCGCCAACGAGGTGGGCTATCCGCTCGTGATGAAGGTGGTTGGTCCTGTGCATAAGTCAGACGTCGGTGGCGTGACCTTGAACGTGCGCGACATCGAGACTGTCGGAAAGGAGTTCGACCGCTTGATGGCCATCAAAGACACCTACGCAGTGGAGATGTATCCTATGCTCGACGGCACGGAGGTCTACATCGGTGCCATCCGCGATGCCAAGTTCGGCCATCAGGTGTTCTTCGGTCTGGGTGGCATCTTCATCGAGGTGCTGAAAGACGTGCAGAGTTCGCTCGTGCCGATCAGCGCTCCCGAGGCGAAAGACATGCTCACCAAGCTCCGTGGCTACAAGATCCTGCAGGGTGTGCGTGGCCAGCAGCCCGTCAACGTGGACGTCTATGCCGAACAGATAGCAAGGGTGGCCGCTTTGGTGATGGCCGCTCCCGAGATTGCCGAGATGGACCTCAACCCGCTCCTTGGCAACCCGAAGAACGTGGTCGCCGTGGATGCCAGAATCCGTATTGAGAAATGATTACCGAGAAATCCACTTATTACCTCGTTTATGCAGCGTTGGTGGTCGTCACCTTCCTGCTCGACAACATGCTGCTGAAGAAGACCGACAAGACCAGCCGCACCATCGGCTATGTCCTTAGCATCATCGTCGATTTGGCCATCTTCGGCTACGGCATCTACCTGTATTACGCCAAAGGGGAGAGCCAGACGGGCTTCATGCTCGGTGGCATCCTCTGTGGCGTTTGCCTGCTGTGTCTGCTGGGACGTTACTGGCAGAACAAGGAGCTCGACAAACGGAACAAGCATGAATAGACTGGCCTTCATAGTGTTGGCTTCTTTGATGTCCAATACCTTGTTGGCGCAAACCGACCTCGTCACTTTTTCAAGAAGTGGGGGTTTCTATGAGGATAGTTTTGCTCTGTCGTTGGGTTGCGGCTCGGGTCATCATATCCGCTACACCGTCAATGGCAACCGTCCTACGGCGCAGTCATCGCTGTATGAAGGACCTTTAACGCTTGACCCGTCGCTGTTCTCTCCTTCGTGCATTTACGAGATAGTCGATTGCATCCCTTCGACCTACCATGCGGTTTCGGATGTGAAACATGCCATAGTGATTCGCGCAGCTGCCTTTGATGATGAGGGCAGCTGTGTGAGTCCAGTGGCGACACAAACCTATCTCATCAAGTCGTTGGGCTGTGATGTGCATGGCCTGCCCGTGCTCTCCCTCAATGCCGATTCATTGGACCTTTTTGACTATGAAACGGGAATCTTTGTCCCAGGTGTCCATTACGACCTGTCGGATACGACGGGTACGGGAAATTATTGCATGACGGGTAGGGAATGGGAACGTTGCATCAATATGGAGTTCTATGAATCCGACAACAGCGGCCTCAACCAGCAGTGCGGCTTGCGTACCCATGGTGGCTCGTCGCGCTGGTTCCAGCAGAAGGGCATGCGTCTCTATGCCCGCGAAGAATATGGAAAAAAGCGCTTCAAGCATCGTTTCTTCGAGACCACGGAGTTGGCCAACTTCAAACGTCTCAATTTGCATCCTTTCCGTTGCAGCAATTGGATGCAGACAGGTGGACAGGAATACCTCTCGCAACGTGTGGCCGCCCAGATGGACATCGACTGTTTAGGCATCAGGCAGGTCGCGGTGTTTATCAATGGGGAGTATTGGGGCATCTATACCCTTGAAGAGTCGCCCGACGAGCGCTATTTGGAGGACCACTATGACGTGGACCTTGACTTCCTCAATATCATAAAGTATTGGGGCGTGACGAACTATGGCGACGCCACGGATTGGTGGGGTTTCAGGAGCTGGATCGAAAGCGCTGACCTCAACCAGCCGTCCGATTCCGCCTATGCTTTCTCGCGTATCGACGTCTCAAACTTCATCGACTATTGCCTCCTTGAACTTTACGGCGCCAATCTCGACTGGCCACGCAACAATGTGCTGCAATGGCAAGCCCGTTCGGGCGAGCCTTTCCGCTTCATCTTCTTTGACGGCGATGGATGCTTTTCGTGGTGGTATTATCATGCCCTTGATAATGCTACCCATCAAGATGCTAGTAGTCTGATTATCAACAAATTTATGGAAAGCGAGGCTTTCAAGGTGATGCTCTATGAACGTTATTCCGAATTGGCTTCTACTGTGTTTAGTGTCCAAGCGCTGAATGCTGTTTTGGAGGATTATCGTGCCCTTGTCGAAGAAGAGGTGCCTTCACAATTCGAGCGTTTTGGCTTTCCTTACAGCCAGAAGCGTTGGCAAGCTGACATGGATAGCGTCAGTGCCTTCTTCTCCAAGAGGGCGCGTGCCTTCCATAGGGAGATGCAGAGGTTGTTTGCTTACAACACATCCCTCATTGAAGATGTTGCGGTCAGCCCTAATCCCAGCGATGGTGTCTTTACCATCCATGTCACCTCCACGGATTGTGCCATCGTGCCGTTGGAGATTTTCGACATGACAGGGCGGCTGGTTGATAGGGGAGACCATTTCCTCCGTCCCGGCGACAATGCAGTTACGGTCCATACCCGTCTGCGCTCGGGCTTGTATCTGGC
>JAFWRO010000029.1:0-50322 GCA_017519885.1 Bacteroidales bacterium
CTAGACGAATGCCAAGGGAATAGAAATGTTGTCGCTAATGAAATTAAAAAACAATTAGCAGATAAAACCTACAGACAATTACTAAATGATTCCTTTGGTGTTTATAACTTAACAAATAATGAAGACATAGAATTAATTAAAACAATGATATTCAAATAATAAATTATTATGAAAAGTATATTTTGGACACAGAATGCAGGTGTAAATGAGAACAATTCCCTTTATATTGATGGGAGACCAAGTAAAGACTATACAACATCCGAAGTTGATGCCGCATTTAGTTTAATATCAAAATATCAATTGGACGATGCTATTGCTTTCGTAGATTTTCAGGAAGTTTGTAAGAAATATAACCTCCCTAGAAATTTTAAGTTTTTTGCTGATTTAAAGAGAGGCACGTTTCTTCAAGCCGCATTTGTAGAGAAAGACGATTATGGAAGACCAATGCCATTTATGGTATGGATTGATTCTGTAAATCCACATAAAATTGTTAAAGAACTAACCTCATATGCGGCAATGTCCGGTAAAACTGTTGACAAATCTGATTTAAATAACTATATCAAGGCGTGGAAGTATATGAACAGAAAGCCATATGCTTTAGCCAAAATAATTATAGCGTTAGTTATTGTTTTATTATTGTTATTTATCGCATGGATAATATGGAACTAAGTGATTTGAACAAACCAGTGGTGAGGATAGACACCCCTGAGAATGCATATGGCTGGGATATTAGGCCAAATGCAAATAAAATTAGTCCAAATATTCAAATACTCTCTATAGATGAGTATAAGGATATTGAAGCAAGTAAAAAGTATATGCTTCCTTCTAGAGTGGCAGTTGGAGACATTATAGTAGAACACCCATTCCATCCCAATCAATTTGTGAAGATACAAGATATTGAATTAACATACTATCAAGATTGGATGGAGCTTATGTCTGACATAGCTCGTCTTTTAGGGTGTGTAAAGTTTGAATGGTCTGTAGAGCTTAAAGATAGACAAGATAGAACACTAGATGCGAATTTAAACGTGGGAGCTTCTGCTTATGGTAGCCTGAATGCCTCCGAAAAAACGAAATATGAAAATGAACTTAAAACCCAATTAAAGGATAGCATTTCAAATACGCCAATAAAAAAATTGTCACAAAAGGGCATTATAAAAGACTATGAAAAAGCAAAAAAGCGAGTTCGGGAATACGGCTTAGAAAATGACATTCAGCTTCGTACTCTTATTAACTCAAGATCCCCCGAAGACCAATATAGAACATCGAAAAAAGAAGTTGAGTTAGAAATATCTCGGGACATAAACGATTATGGCGACTATGCCTTTAGTTTAAATGTTTTAGGGGATGTATTCACGATGTCCGCAGACTTAAAAGAAGCTGTTTCAAAAAGGGAAAAAGTACATCTTATCTTTAAAATGATGTTTGACAACAACATGTGAGTTTGTTTTGCAACAAACAGGTATAAAGTTTAAAGTTGTTCATTCTCTAATAACCAATGGTTTACGATTATGAGTTTCAAGGGCGCATTTGAGCTTTATCCACAAAAGTGTTTATCTTGGACGCTTTTGTATTCATTCGTTCTGAAGAACACGAGTTGGTTCGGCAGCGACACGTTTGATTGTATGATCAGTGATGAATTTGTCAGACAGCCCTTCTATTTTAGAGGGTTCAAATTGAAGGCTGGAGAATCCCATCGATTTGATCTCGATACTGAGAACTGGATATGGCATCAGCATGATTTCTTTGCTATCCTTGGCAAGAATGACAAAATAGTGGAAAAGTGGCAACTGAATCTTAAAGAGTACGCTCCTGGAGAATGCCCAGAATGCCATGGTACAAAAAAGTGCCGTACATGTCATGGGGAAGGTTTCATTTATCCTAATGGACATCTTTGGGATTTCAAAAAATGTCCAGCATGTGGTGGAACAGGCATTTGCCAGACATGTGACATTCCTTATAGATAGTGTAGGTTGTTGATTTTAGAAACATATTCATATTATTTCAACATGAACAAGTCATCAATTAGCCAGATTATTGATGCTTCTAAAAACGATGGTTTCGCTTTAGCAATTCTTGGCACCTATTGCATTAATACCCAAAAAAATGTTGAGACCGGAGCAAAATTTATATTTGGTGCAGCTGACCACAACAATGTTATTTGGGCCAAAAACTTGCAATTTTATCTTAGAAGATTTAAGCAATGGGAACTACCCATAGAACACCATGCTCTAGTTGACAATGATGCTATCGAACAATTGAAAATATATGTCGGTAAAGGAAATATGTGGGCTATGACTATCTTAGGAAGCCTATACTATTGGGGAAATGTAGTTGCCCAAAATAGAAAAGATGCCGCAGATTTATTGTATTGGGCGGCACAAGATGGATGCTTTCTTGCCAAGGAACTACTGCAAGAGTATGGCCTACATCCTCAGAATCCCTCCTTGTCGGACATCGTTCGGAAATTTACAGTGAAAGATAATAGCAAATTTTGGATAAAAGATTAAGCCTATGATAAATAAATCTGATGTTTATCAATTCGTAAGGGACTTGCTTTACAAGTGCAAATATGGATTGACAGAAGAAGAATGTGTCATTGGCATTAAGGAGGCATGCGACTTTTTTGGCATGCCAATGCCTCAATTTGTCCATGACGTAACTGGCAAAAAGGCCCAGCAAACGGCATCTCAAAGTAACGATCCGAATACTTTCAACGATGATATTCTTTTTTATAACCTTAAAGAACTGAAATCGCTAGGAATTGACGATTATACAGCCTTTACAGCTGTTTTTACGCACGAATGTGCCCATCGTTATTTCCAGAATCGTTTACTACCAGGCCCAAACTTCGGTCAATGGGAAGGTGAACTCGTTGCAGATTTCTTTATGGGAGTTCGTGCATCCTTGCAACGCATGGATATCTCAAAAGTCATCGATGGATTGGCTCGTAGTGGAGGTTCTGGTACCCACCCCACCGGGAGCCTTCGTCGAGAGTATATTGTTTATGGCATGCAGGAAGCAAATTTTCATCTAATAAAAGGAAAACCTTTCGACATAGAAGACTATTTTCAATGTTTTTTAAGATATCGCCTCAATCATTTGGATGAACTACGAAAAGCAGAATTAACAGTTTACTAAATAATATCTACTATGGATAACCAAGAGAAAAAGATGCCTTGGCAGAAAGAAACAATAGATGAGTTTATCGAGAAAGCTGGGCAAAAGAAAAGCCGATTAGTTTCTTTTACAAGTGCTTGGAAATGTAACCTTTGTAGTTGTAAACAATACAAAGGAGGTAGCGGCACTTCTGATTTATGTGAAAACTGCGGACATCGCAAGGACAAACATGAATGGAGGTCGTAGAAACAGCGAATCGGCCTTGAAACAAATATCTAAGTGCGGAACAAGTGGAAGATATTAATACTATAAACAGGTCGCATGAAGCCATCCCTTTTCATCCAGGGACTGTTTATGTGCGTTGTCAAGAAAATCCGGATCTAGAAGGCGTCATTAAAGGCAAGATTATTCCTGAATTACAACATTCGCTTCTCTTCAGGAATGCCTACGATATTGTCCTTTTGCGTCCTAAGGAGTGTTGTGCATCAGGCAATGGTGGTGATAGCGACATAACCTGTCATGATATATTTGCTAGGCTATACCCTATTGACGGCGACGGAGACACATTTATGGTACATGATTTCTCCGATGGCAGCAACAGCATGATGCGAGCGATTGAGTTAATGAATTATTTGAGTAAATTAGATCTAGAAGACACCCGACGTTTAGGAATCATACTATGCAGAAACTTCAAAGCTGAGGACATTGCTAAGGGAGACATCAAGGAATCTGACGTAGGTAGCAACAATTTTGTCAAGGGGTTCTTCCAAGGATTTATGTCCAATGCGGTAGTAGATCTAGCAGTTAGTTCGTTATGGTCTATTTTTGCTGGGGCTATTTCCTTCACTGGAAGAATAAAACGTGAAACTAAAGAAGAAATTTATGCTTCTTTATTTGAATTGATAAAGGCTGTCAGTACTGGTGATCAAGAGGCCTCTGTAGAATTGAAAAGACGATTAATTCAACTTCCCAAGGAAAAATATGCTCAGCTCCTATTGCTATGCGCCAAGCACATTAATACCATGACAAAGGAGGATTCTGATGAGATAGTCAGAGAAATGGTTGAAGCTCAAGAAACTCGAACAGATGAAATACGTAAGAACCTTCCTCCAGTCAAAGGTCGGATAGAAATAGCACTAAACACCGATGGCAAAGAACTAAGGGACGATGGCAGGTACTTGGTCTATTTCGTCAATCAGAAGGGGCAAAGGGTAAAAATCAAATTTGACTCCAAACAAGGGAAAGTCATATACATATTCTACCTGCTGCATCCAAACATCGGTGAAGAGTTTTGCGCCAAGGATCTTTGGCCAAGAAAGAAAAACACCGGATTCGTCTTCAATGGGAAACCTGTAATCTTTGAACTCAATCCCTACCAGAAGCAAATCTCCAAAATTTGGCAAGAGTTATATGGCTATAGTGTGCAAGAAGCAGAAGTTGAGGCGGAAAAAATCAGGACCAACTATTCCGACATGCGCAACAAAGCCAATGATTCGATAAGGAAATGCATTCTTCCTCCCGATGACTACAAAGCTTATGAGATTCAAGGCACAGGGCGCAACGTCAAGAAGTTCATTAACATCCCTACGAATAAGATTACTATGCCTGAAAGCATAATGAATATCCGTAAAATCACATAAAAAATACAGCAAAATTATACCTCCTAGGTAGGAGATTTTCTAAGTATTCAAATAGTACGTACTTTTGCCACCGTAAAACAATGGAAACATTGGCTTACGGTGGCAAAAGTGTATTATAAACGTTACGAAAATGGGAAAGATCATTGTAAAAAAAGAAGATGAAGCAAAATTCATTGAAATCTGTAAAAGATTCCTTAAGAAAGTGTTGCCATACGTACTGGAACCCTCAGTAGAGACATTCGGCAGCAAAACTTTTGAGAATGAACTCGTGAGATCGAGTGGCGAAGAGAAGGGTGCTTACCCCGTGCGTGTGAATCTTGAAGATTGCAATGCTCCAATAACTGGGGTAGTATTCTATATCATCTACAGAAATGGTTCCTGTCTGGTTGCTGTGAGTAACGAAATCTATGGGGAAGTGCCCTATATTGAATACAATATGTTTTTCCCCACTTACAAGGAATTCACAGAGTCTCTTGCTGATGAAGACTATACAAGCAAGATTGAAGAAATGCTTATCGCGCAATTAGATAAGGAAGAAAGCAGGAAGATACTATTTGATAATTGACAATAGACAATTATGGGACGCAAGAAGTACTATGGCTATAAGCCTACGTATGAGCGCTATTCGGTGGCGCTTTATGAAAAGGAGGGAAAGGTTGGTGAATTAATCGTCTTTGTATATGAAGATGGCAAATGCCGTATGGATCACTGCTTCTGGGGCAGTGAACTCGACTATGAACGCAATCGAGACGGGGAGGTCGAACACACCTATTCCTGGGATGAGGAGAACACCCAGAAACTGATGTTGAGGACTGGCACCAAGAACGGGAAGGCATTGGTTAAGGCAATGTATGACCGATTTCATACATATGAGAGCAGTGCTGACTGGCAGATCAGGAAATGGTGTGACAGCAAGGAGATAACCTACCAAATAAATGTGTGGTATTGAAAAAAGGGATATGAGCCATGTCCCGATAAAAGACCCACGGACTTGGTTTGATTGATGATAGGGGAAAAGGGACTCTGACATAAAAAATTATAAATAAAATTTGGAGATGTCGGAAAAAAGGCGTAGATTTGCAGCAATTGGGATGCCTCTCGCCTATTGGGAGAAAGTAGTCATTCAAAAAAGAAAACTAATGGAACAGTTTTTTTGCAAGGCATTTTAGTCCAAAACTAATATTGAATGCAGATGAGATATACCTGTTTTACGGAGAAAGGACCTCGGAGGAAGAACGAGGATAGTCTCAAGATTGTTGAGGTGGCAGACAAGCGGACGTTGTTCGTGGTGTGCGACGGGATGGGTGGACACTCTTGCGGTGAGGCGGCCAGCCAGACGGTGTGCGAGGCATTTTCGTCCTATTGGGAAGAGTATCCTGAACGCGAGGATTCGGAGATGAAGGTGCAGGATGCTGCAAAGGAGGCGAGCCGGATGCTTGATGAAAGGTCGGGGCATTATGAGATGGGGACAACAATGGTGATGATGAGCGTGGAGGGAAAGAAAGCGCTTATTGCCCATACCGGGGACAGCCGATGCTACGTCATCGACATCAAGGGAAATGTCAAATACCGCACGATTGACCATATTGCGTCGAGTTCGATCAGTCTGCCGACCATCAGCAGGGCGTTCTTTACACGATGCTCGGAGAATGCGGTGCCAGAGGTGAAGATTGTGGAACTGCAACCGCTTGACCGCATCCTACTATGCTCGGATGGGGTGTATAATGCCATCGATGATGAGACGCTGCTGCACACGCTGCAGTGTGCCAAGGATGTGGAGACGGTGGCGAAGAGGTATAGGGAGATCTGTCGGGAGAAGGCGGGGGATAACTATACAGGGATTGTTGTTGAGAAGGAAGACCCCCTCACTCCCCCTGCTTAGGGGGAGGATGCCATCCGGATCCAAAATTTATCACGAATTAACAAAGAATTTGAGAATTTTTTATGATGGATTGATTAGGAGAAGGGCACACAGAGGGCACTGATTGCACAGATCAGGGTGAGCGCCTAGGTGGATTGGGATAGAGAGAAATTAGGATGAGATTTGGTTTAACATATTAAATTTTTACTGAGATGAAAAAAGTGAGTGCAAAATTGTTCTTCACGGTGATGTGGAGAGGAGTATGTCAAGCGTTGGAATGGTTCTTTGGACTGTTCGGGTTCAAACGTGATGGCAAGATGGCGAAAAGCGTGTGGGGAGTGTTTTCGGTGAGCGCGGCGGTGATTATGGCGATTATCGCGGCATTCATTGTTTGTGCTGTTGGCAGCGAGGTGTGGGACTGGTATGATGACCATTTCCATAACTGCGAGGAAACATGGTGTTATGAGAATCATCTGATCTATGGCGACATCTACTTCCATCGTCAAGAAGGCCACTTTAAGGGGTATGTCTATAATGCGAAGACACATAAGAAGCTGGTGAAAAATGTGGCTTCGCTCGAAGAACCTCTGGGCAATGACTCGCTGGTTGCCTTCAGCGATGGCGAGAAGTATGGCTTTTTCAGCAAGATAACGGGTAAGATAATCGTCGCACCGAAGTATGAATGTGCCAACATGTTCTCGGATGGCCGGGCTTGCGTGGCGGAGGATGGACGTGTGAAGTTCATCGATGGCACGGGCAAGGTTGTGATCGACACGGATATGGCCTTCAGGCTCGGATATTTTTCGTTTGTGTACCTGGGTGGCTACTGCAAGGTCATCACGAACGACGGGGAATACTATGGCCTGATGGACCGAACGGGCAAGCTGGTGCTTCCGAAGGAATATAGTTCCATCGAAAATTCGGAGGATCATACGTTGTGGAGCGTGCGCAAAGATGACAAGTCGGCTGTGCTCGACAAGGAGATGAACTACGTCATCCCTCCCATGGAGTGTGAGTATGTAGAATTCGATGACAGGATGATCTACGTGATGATGAACGACCATACGCTGCGAAGTTATGACAGGAAGGGCAAGCTCCTGAATGATTTCTGCATCAGGGGATTCGCTCTGCTGGAATATGAGACGGAGGAGCTGGTGACGCATACCACGAAGCCTGATGAGGAAAGCGACCCCAGCTATGAACCGATATTCGAGACTTATCATCGGAAGGGGACGGCTCGGCTGCGTTCCTATCAGACTGGGGCTGGGTATGAAGGATTGATGACGGCGGAGGGGCATGCTGTGACCTTGCCCATCTACGAGGATATTCGGGCTATCGGACCGGATACATATCTCTGCACGTTGAGTGGAGACGTTGAGGTGGTGGTCAATGGGAAGGGGGAGGTCGTCAGGTGAAGAAGACCCCCTCATTCCTCCGCACCCCCTCTATCCCCCGAACAGCGGGGGCAGAATACCTGCTTAGGGGGAGGATGCCATCCGGATCCAAAATTTATCACGAATTAGAGAATTTGAGAATTATTAATTTATGAAAGAAAGAAAGGAGAGAATAATATGATTGTAGTTCATGCGAATGACCCGACGACAAGGGTGCTGAGGTTGCTGTATGAGCAGCGGAAGGATGTCACGGTACATATCACGGAGAAGAGTACGAATGGGGCTGTGCGACGTGCACTGAAGGCGGATGACACCATCATGATGCTGGGACATGGAAACAGGTATGGATTGTTTTCGAAGCCAAATCGGAAAGGGGTGTTTACACGACTTCTGATTGACGATGGTCATACGCAGTTCCTGCGCGGAAAGACCTGCATCGGCATCTGGTGCCATGCGGATGAGTATGCATATCGACATGGCTTGCATGGATTGTTCTCGGGGATGATCATCTCGGAACTGCAGGAGGCCATCGACAACAGCATCCCGGCTACGAAGGAGGAGATTGATGCGGAGATGGAGAAATTCACCCTCCGCCTGAAATACTGCATCGAGAACTATCCGCTGGATGAGGTGCCCCAGCGAATGCTGGAACTGGACGATACGAAGTCGGCGTTGACGAGGTTCAATTATGGGAATTTGGTGTATTATACTTAGGGATTTTAAGGGATATTTGGGGATATTAAGGGATATTAGGGGACGAATGTTCAATTAACAATTAACAATTAATAATTAACAATTATTGGTTCGATCCGAATTGTTCTGGCGAAAGTGATGTCCCTTAGAATCCCTAAGAATCCCTTAAATTCCCTTAGAATCCTTTAGAAATGAAAAAGGGGCCGCAGATATCACATCTGCGACCCCTACCATCTTTATAATTAATACACGTTATGAAACGTCAGGGGAGTGAGGGGAGCGAGTCCTTAGGCTTCCAGAATCTCCTTGGGGAAGACTGGAGTGGCGCCCTCCTGGGTGCAGACGAAGGCGCTAGCCTTGACTGCGATGCGGTGGGCATCCTGGATGCTCTTGCCCTTGAGGTACTGAGCCACGAAGGTTGCGGTGAACGAATCGCCTGCACCTACGGTGTCGGCTACCTTTACCTTTGGAGTATCGACGTAGGAAGTCTCGTTCTCGGTGAAGACGTTCGAACCCACAGCGCCACAGGTGAGGATGACGGTCTGGAGAGTGTCGAACTTGCTGATGAGCTGGCGGCAACGCTCCTCGGCTGAACCTGTGAGGTGGAAGAGAGCGCTGACAATTTCGATCTCCTCCTCGTTGAGCTTGAGGATGGTGGCACGCTTCAAGCTGGCTTCGATAACCTCGAGGCTATAGAAGTGCTGACGAAGGTTGATGTCGTAGATGCGCTCGGTGTCGGGATCCATCGTGTCGAGGAACTTAAGGATGGTGGCACGGCTCACGGGGCTGCGCTGAGCAAGCGAACCGAAGCATACGGCACGTGTGCGCTTGGCAATAGATTCGAGCTCGTCGGTCCAGGGGATGTTGTCCCATGCTACGTTCTCGCAGATCTCGTATGCGGGAATGCCATCGCCACTGAGGGTTACCTGTACGGTGCCAGTGGGATAAGCTACGCGTGCAATGCGACTGTCGAGCTTGATGCCCTTGATGATTTCGAGAATCTCGTCACCCAGTGCGTCCTGACCTACAGCAGAGATAACGATGCTGTGCCAGCCGAACTGACCAGAGTGATATGCAAAATTGGTTGGAGCGCCTCCAAACTTGCGGCCTTCGGGGAAACAATCCCAAAGTGCTTCGCCAATGCCTACGATTAAGTCTTTTTTCATAATATCGGGTTATTAGGAGACCCCCTCTAATCCCCCTGCTTAGGGGGAAGAACGGAGCCCAAAATTTAATGTAATGTTTATTGAAATCGACCCGAGCCATCCCCCTAAGCAGGGGGACTGAGGGGGTCTGTTATTTTAATTCTTGATATTCTTGATATAGGTAAAGAGGTAGATGACGCCGACGGCCATAACTGCTACTGCACCGGCCTGACCCATTGCATCGCTCATGAATCCCATAATGAGTGGGAAGATGGTACCGCCGAAGAGGCCCATGATCATAAGACCGCTGACTTCGTTCTGCTTCTCGGGAACAGAGAGGAGAGCCTCGGAGAATGCCATCGAGAAGACGTTGGAGTTGCCGTAGCCTACGAGGGCGATGGCGGTATAGAGCATCCACTTCTCAGTACCGAAGAACATACCGCACATCGAGAGTGCCATCAGGATGACGCTGATGATGAAGAACCAGCGGGTCTTCATGATGCGAAGGAAGAACGAACCGGTGAAGGCGCCGATAGTACGGAAGATGAAATAGAGCGAGGTGGCGAAGGCTGCATCGTTGAGGGTCATACCCAGACGCTCCATAAGGAGCTTGGGAGCTGTGGTGTTGGTACCCACGTCGATGCCGACATGGCACATGATGGCAAAGAACGACAGGAGCACGATGGGCTTCTTGAGCAGTGCCAGGCAGTCCATGAACGACGACGACTTGCCGCCGCTGATCTCCTCGTAGATAGGAGTTGCCCAAAGCAGGGCGGTGGAGATGATGCCGACAACGAAGTAGATCAAGAAGAGCACACGCCAATCATAGCCGAACGATGGGATGACCTGGGTAGCGCCCCACATGGCGAGGTAAGGAGCCATGAACGAAGCGATGGCCTTGACGAACTGTCCGAAGGTAAGTGTGGATGCAAGGTTCTTGTCACCAATCACAAGCATAGCCAAGGGGTTAATACTGGTCTGCATCAGGGCGTTGCCGATGCCGAGGAGCGAGAAGGCCACGAGCATCACGGGGAACGACTTGCCAAACAAGGGGATGAACAGCGAAATGACAGTGACAACAAGCGAGAGGAGCACGGTCTTCTTGCGGCCGATCTTGTTCATCAGCATGCCCGTAGGAACACTGAAGATGAGGAACCAGAAGAACACGAGCGAAGGGAACACGTTGGCCACCGAGTCGGAGAGCTGGAGATCTTCCTTGACGTAGTTGGATGCGATGCCGACCAGATCGACGAAGCCCATGCAGAAGAAGGCGAGCATCACAGGGATGATGGCAAGAGCAGAGGTCTTTTTCATTTTTTATAAAGGAATTAAAGGGGAGTAAAAAGGGAGTTAAAGGGGAGTAAAAAGGGAGTTAAAGGGACATATGCATTTCTTGAACGGAACCTATTCGGCCAAGCGGTAGTAACGTCCCTTTTACTACCCTTTTATAACTATTTTACTACCCTTTTACTACCAATGACAGATTAGAGTTCAACAGTGCAAACCTTCACGTTGGAAAGACCATTGCCGGTGAGGGCGTTGTAAGGAGTCTTTGGGAAGACGAGGTTGGTCATCGTGGCACGACCGCCATCGACATACATTTCGATGGAGCAGATGTCCATCCAGAGCTGCACGTGATAGGTGTTCTTCTTGCCGCAGATCTGCTCTACAGGAATCCATGTGCCGCTGTTGGTGCCCATAGCTGGCTTGGGATCGTAGGTCTCGGGAGCGAAAGCGTCGTTGGGGATGATGCCCGAACGCGAGCGGTCCATGATGAGACGGCCGGCCTTGCAAGCGAAGAAGACTTCCTCACCCTCGTTGTTGGTGATCGAGAAGGTGCTTCCGTTCTTGACATCCATATCGATGACGAGCTGAGCCTTGTTGTCACCAAGCTTGATGGTGTTGCCTTCGGTGGTGAACTCGGCGGGCTTCACCTGAGCGAGGATCTCATCGACGGGCTTCTGGCCTACGTAAACCTCCTTGCCCTGCTGGAAGGCGAAGAGCTGGCGAGGCATACCCATCTGCGAACGATACTGACGAGTGGGGAGGTCGTTGGCATACTGCCAGTTGCTCATCCACGGGATGCTGATGATGCGGCCCTTGGGCTCGTTGCTGAGGGTCACAGCTGCATAGTGGTCCTTGCCCCAGTCGAGCCACTTGACGGTCTCCTTCGGGTTGTCGCACTTGAAGTCCTTGCCGTCGAAGGTGCCTACGAAATATTCGCTGGCAGAGCCACCGAACCAGCAGCCTGGGTTGACGTTGACGATCATCACATACTTCTTCAGGTTGGTACCCTCAACAGGGAGTTCGAAGAAGTCGGGGCACTCGAACATACGAGGCTTGGCACCGTAACCGTCGCCGAAAGCGCTGACATAGGTCCAGTCGTGGAGGTTGTCGGAGCAGAAGAACTGCATCTCGTTGTCGGCAGAAATGATCACATAGTATTTGCCATTGTACTCGAAGAGCTTGGGGTCGCGGAAGTCGTTGCGGCCATCGGCAGCCACGATGCGTGGGTTGTCGGCGAACTTGGTGTAGGTGCGGCCACCGTCGACACTCCAAGCGCCAGACTGTACCTGAGCACGGCCTGCAGAGGTGTAGTAGCTGTAGATGGTGTCACCCTTCACGATGCTCGAACCAGAGAAGATCTGACCGAGGGTGTCGCGTACGATAGCTGGTGGAAGTTCGGTCCAGTGCACCATGTCGGGGCTCACAGTGTGACCCCAGTGCATGTTGCCCCACTTGCTGCCGTAGGGGTTGTACTGGTAGAAGAGATGATACTCACCATCCTTGTAGGTCATACCGTTGGGGTCGTTCATCCAGCCATAGGCGGGGCTGAAGTGGTAGGCGGGACGATAGTACTCGCGGTTGGTGGTGTCGAATTCGTCGCTGAGCTCCAGACGGGAAAGTGCGAGGGCACCAGCGGGGAGGTTCTTGATCTCGACGCAAGCCTTCTTGCCAGCGGGCAGAGCCATTGGGACATAGTAATCGACGGTATCGATGGCAAGACGAACGTCCATCCAAACGTCGGCTTCATCACCGGTGCTGACACGCACCAGGGCCTCGCCCTTATCCTCCTCGATAGGAAGGAGTATGTAGCGGGTTGGATTGGTTACGTCGACAACGGTTACGTCGCCTTGCTGAGAAACGGTAAACGAAGGACCAGCGGGCTGGTTGTTGCAAGCTGCGAGCATCAGGCCTGCACTTGCTGCGATCAGAAGATGTTGAATTTTCATGTTCACGTATTAATTAAAGATGATTAAATTTAGAGGTCGTGGAGTTTTTCGGTGCAAAGATAATGAATATTTATATGCAGAAACAAAAAATATGTTGCAAAATGCGAAAAAAATGTTGCATCGAACGTTTCATTGACTATTTTATGACAAAGTTGCATCATTTGTCCTAAAAAATCCGAACTTCTCCACGATAAAGATGCAGCGAGTGATCATCTTCAATACGGTACACGACGCCCGAAGGACAGGGCTTGCTGTCGGTGCGAACTTCCTCGATTGCCTGGCTCGAAGCCTGCGAAGGGTCGAGGTTCCAGGCATAGGCAGAAACGACCTGCGTGTTGCGCTCGGCGAAGAGTGCCACACCCGTGGCATCGGCATCGTTGGCATAGATGCGGATCGAAGCGGCGTAGGTGTCGTTGACAAAGATGTCGAGGATGGAACCGTCGAGGAATACGTGCAACTTGACCTCCTGCCCTACCTCAATGGTTGTGGGCAGCGTGCTCTCATAACGTCCGCCGAAGCTGCCGCCATCGTTGTTGATACGAGCCAGCGAAGTGAAATCGACGGTGAGCGTGGAACCGCTCAGCGAGATGCGTGCCTGACTGTTGCCACTCTTCAGCACGTCGATGCCGAAGGCTGAGCCCGTAGCCTGGAAGGTGGCACACACTTCGACCTGACGACCGGAGACGGTCGGGATGGCTTCGGTACCATTGATCTGGAAGCCTTTATTACTGTAGGCACCTTCTTCCTTGCGCATACCTGCGAGTCCGCTATAGGGTTTCTGCAGGAGCAGGCCATTGTTATCGAGGCTCCATTCGCGTGGCAGGCTGTAGCAATGTGCCCAACCGAGGTCATAGTTGACCGACGAAGCTACCTTGTCGGGAACGATGCCGAGGGCGATGGTCTTGCCGTCCCTCTGATAGATGGTGGGCGAAAGCATGCCATAGCCGTCCTTGGTCATACCGCTGAGTTCGACAGTGCGGGGCCAGGTGCCGTCGATGGGCTGGAACTTTCCGTCGGCGTCAATCTTGCCGACCCAATAGAGTGTGCGTACGCCAAGGCCGGTGTTCTGCGGAGTGACGGTGAAGAGATAGCGACCATCGCCCATCGGGGTGACATTGGGCATCTCCCAGAATGTGCCGTGCGACGAGACATTGGTGCCCTGGAAGAAGAGCGTGCCGTCGTTGCTCCAGTTGCCTGTGCCCTCATTGTACTTGTGCAGGGTGCAGCAGCCTACGCCTCCCTTGCTCGAACCTACGATGATGTAGGCACCATACTCGGTGCGGAAGAAGAAGGGATCGCGGAAGTCGTCGCTGAGACCAGCGGGACGACCGTTGATGCGGGGATTGTTGGAAGCCTTGGTCCAGTCGATGAGGGTGGCATCGGTGGGTGAAGCGAAACTGATCATGGCCTTGCCGTAATCGACACCCGTATAGATGATGCCGGGATATTGCCCGAAGATCTTCTCATCCTCGGCCACACAGCCCGACCAGCAGCCCTTGATGTCGTAGTATTCGGCTGGGGCGATGGCAGTCTTGACTTCGGTCCAGTTGTAGAGGTTATCGCTCACGATGTGACCCCAGTGGAGACGACACATGTAGGGGCCATTGCCGTTCTTCTGGAAGAAGACGTGCCACTTGCCGTCAGACCAGGTCATGCCATGGCTCTCGTTGGTCCAAGCGTGGCTGGGCATGCCATGGAACTTGGGACGATGGATCTCGTCGGCCCAATATTTGGCGGGATAAGAGAGCTGGGGAGCCTCGGCGGGCAACTGGGATTTGTAGTTCGAAGCCACTTCGTCAGCGCTCCACGTAGTATTATATATATTAATGTCATCTACGATTCCGTTGATGGTGTTGAGCAGGAACTTGTCCTGACGGACGTCGTTGGTGTTCTTGCCCACGAGGAAGGCTGCCGTGCCGCAGGAGATGGATGCATTGCGTGCCGTGGTGCCCGAAGCGACCTTCTGACCATTGAGGTAAAGCGACACGCTGCCACGTCCGCTGGCAGGGATGGTGACGGTGGCGACGAGGTTGTTCCACTGATATTTGGGCAGTGTACCCGTGCCATTGACGACGATGACCGAGTTGTTGACGTAGCACTTGAACTGATAGTTGCCACGGTTGCTGACATCGAAGGACATGCCCGTCTTAGCACCTTCGTTGATGTTGCCAGCCAGGCTGGTGTATTCCTCCCTGTCGATGTCGATATTCATCATGGGATAGGTCTCGAGAGCTGTCCAGAGACTGAAGGTCACATCGGACGTGCAGCTCGACAGGTCGGCTGACTGGCTGAAGTACTGACTGTAGCCGTCGAAACGAACGGCTTTGCCCACAACGCCATCGACGATGAGTGGGGTGCGGGCTCCGGTAACGTTGGTAGCATCATCCATCTTGATGGAAAGAACCTGGGCCTGGCCCACTGTGAGCAGGCCCAGGGAAGCTACGAAAAGGGTTGTTCCAAGCTTTTTCATAATTATGATTTTTGAGGAAAGGACTGCGGGGTCGCGACTCCCCGCAGTTTAATCTATAAAATCACTCCATTAAGTAGTCGATGGTGTTCTTGGTGAGGAGTTCGACATTGTCCTGGTAGACATTGCCGCCAGCCTGGTTGAACTCGTAGGCAGAGAGACCGTTGCAGATGGCCTTGCCCAGGAATTCGGCAGTGGGATTGAACTCGATGATACCAGCGCAGCAGTAGTCCTGCACGTGTCCCCAGGTAGCGAGGACGGTGGAAGCGGTGGCATCCTGCCAGTTGACAACCACATTAGGAGCGCCGGGGAAGCCGAAGGCGTTGAGGTCCCACATACAGTTGTGGTCTTCGCGAACGCCAGGGCCTTCGAGCGGGAAGTTGGGGAAGCCGTAACCATTGGGGTCGGTGAGCTTGATACCAGCGAAGATCTCGTGGTCACGATGGTCGTACTTGACCTCCATGCCCGAGCCGATGACATTGTTGACGCACCATACGTCGCCGCCTTCACCACCTTCGCCACTGCTGAAGATGCCAGGAGCGAGGCGATCCTCGATGCGGGCGATACCGCTGATGACCTGAGTGGCGTGCTTCGAGAGGTAGAGGTTGCCACCATTGGCCAGATAACGGCGGATGCCAGCCAAGCCTGCGGCATCGATAGGCAGGTTCTCATAGCCGATGCCCAGACCGATGCGGTCGATGTGGATCCAGAGTGCCTTGTAGATGGCGACGTCGAGGGTGGCGAGGTCGGCAGTGGTGACGAAGGCACCCTTGTCGTTGTCGATATAGGTCTCCTTGAACCAGCGTGCAGCAGCTACCTCATCGTCGTCGGGCAGATTCTCGTAGCTGTCGGCTGTGAGGAGATAAGCGGCCTTGAACTTCGAGATGCCGCGCAGATAATCGAGGGCGTTGGCGGTGAGACGCTCGGTGTTGCCCTGATAGATGTTGCCACCGTCGATGTTCTGCTTGAACTCGTAGGCCGAGAGGCCGTTGGCGATGATCTTACCACCAAATCCACTACCCTTCTTGAACTCTACGATACCGGCGCAGCAGTAGTCCTGGACGTGTCCCCAAGTAGCGAGGACGGTCGAGTTGGTAGCTGCCTCCCAGTTGGCCACCACGTTGGGGTCACCCGAGAAACCGTAGGCGTTGAGGTCCCACATACAGTTGTGGTCTTCGCGCAGGCCGGGGCCTTCGAGCGGGAAGTTGTAGAAGCCGTAGTTGTTGGGGTCGTCACCCTCGATGCCTGCAAAGAGGGCGTGGGTGCGATGGTTGTAGGAAACGGGCTGACCAGAACCGATGACGGGGTTGACACACCAAACGTCGCCGCCTACACCGCCTTCGCCATCACTGAAGATGCCGGGGGCGTACATGTCGTCGATGCGGGCAATGCCGTTGACGAGCTGGGTGGCATGCTTGGTGAGATAGAGGTTACCACCATTGACCGCATAGTTGCGGATGTCGCCAAGAATCTGGCTGTCGAAAGGCAGGTTCTCGTAGCCCTTGCCGATGCCGATACGGTCGATGTGAATCCAAAGGGTGGTGAACACCTTGGGGTCGAGCGATGCAATCTGATCGGGAGTGATGAAGGCACCGGTGCCCTGGAAGACGTAGTTCTGCTCGAACCATTCGGCGGCAGCAACCTCATCGTCATCGGGCAGCTGGCTGTAACTGTTGGCAGTAAGCACATAGCCTACCATCATCGTGCCGGTGGAAGGCACCTCAGGAGCCTCAATATAGATATCGACCGACTGGCCAAGCGACATGAGTCCGTCGGCGGTGGTGTACTTGACCGTGAAGGTGAGGTTCTGGCCATAGGGGCAGAGCACGACGTAACTGGTCTGGCTGGCATCGACGGTGGCCTCCACCTCGTTGTTGCGATAGATAACGTAAGAGGTGGCACCGGGCACTGCATTCCAGGTGAGTGTCAGCTCGCGACGGTCGAGGGTGGAAGTGAGGCCCGAGACGGTGGGCAGACCCTCGTTGGCTGCGCCTGGCAGTTCGACATCGCTACAGGAAGAGAAGAAGGCGACGCCAGAGATGAGTGCAGCAACAATATATTGATAAGTCGTTTTCATAATTAACAATTAACAATTAACAATTAATTTTAGGGTTCCAATTAACAATTAATTTTAGGGTTCCCTTTTATTGATAGAGACCGTTGCTGCGGTCAACCTCGGTCTGGGAGATTGGGAGGAAGATCTCGTCGTCGGACATCGAGGCATCGCTGTAGTAGCCTTCGAAGTTGGCCTCATACTTGAAATAGGCATTCATCGTGGCCGAAACATTGCCCCAGCGGCAGAGGTCGAACCAGCGCTGACCTTCCATAGCGAGTTCCAGACGACGCTCCATGCGGACGGCACGGCGTGCATAATCCTGGTTCCAACCGGCTGAAGAGTACTCTTCAACATAGTAGTCGGCTTTGTTGATATCGAGATCGACGGGCAGATAGGTGCCAGCCTGCTCGACGGTGCGGATAGCCTTGCGACGTACCTGGTTGATGAGGTCGCGAGCCTCGTTGAGGTCCTGACCGAGCTCGATGAGCGCTTCGGCACGAAGGAGAACGATGTCGGCGTAACGGATGAAGATGAAGTTGAGAGGCGAAGAGTAAGGATACTGCTTGAGACACATCGGATCGTCGGGGTCGATGCACCACTTCTTGCCGCTGTAACCACTATAGGTGTTGGCGTCGCGGATCCATGCGCTACCGTAGATGTACTTACCCGTACCATTGTCGCGCCAGGGGAAGCCGATGCGGCCGACGGTGTAGTCGAGACGTGGGTCGAGCGAACCGCTGTAGTCGGAAGTCACGCTCTCGGCGGGAGCATCGTCGTTGAGGTAAGGAAGACCTGTGTCGGGATTGGTGCGGAAGGCATCGACGAGGTTCTGCGAAGCGTGGAAGAAGTCGTCGCCACTGCCATAGAGGTTGCCCTCGCTATAAGTGATGTTGAGCAGGTTGCTCCAGTTGATGTGCGAATTGTTGTTCACATTGGAGCACTGCATGGCGAGGATGGACTCGCGGGTATTGTTGAACTCGATCTTCGACATATCGCCGTAGTTGTCGTAGAGGGCGTACTGTCCGCAGTCGATCACAGCCTTGGCATAGGTGGCCACGTCGTTCCAGTTGCTCTCGTAGGCGCTAACACGTGCCAGCATGGCAGCAGCACCAAATTTGTTCACACGGCCTACCGAAGTCTGGCGATCGGGAAGCACCGAATAAGCCTCCTTGAGGTCGTCGAGGATGAAGCCTATCATCTCGGCGCGGGTATAGCGGTCGTAGCGGATTTCGCTGGCGTTCTCGTCCTCGGTGAAATAGGGGAAGCGCTCGAAGATACGATAGAGGTCGAAGTAGTAGTAAGCGCGGAGGAACTTGAGTTCGCCGAGGTACTGGGCCTTGACCTGGTCGCTGAGGGAAGTGGCATTCTGCACCGAACGCATGGCGATGTGGACACGCGAAATGGCGTAGTAGTTGTTCTCCCACTTGAAGAGACAGGTGGGGTTGGTGGCCGAGATGCTGGAGATCTCGAGCAGGTGGATGTTGTTCTCCATCGAAGTGCCGCTACCGCCCTTGAGGGCATCGTCGGAGCGTACGTCGAAGACCCAGTTGGTGGATGGGCCCGAGAAAGCCTCGTTGTTGCCGATGAAGTGAGCCTCCAGACCTGCGTAAGCTGCTGCCATCAGACCATCGACGGCATTCTCGTCCATCTGCTCATCGGTGAACTGACCGTAGGGATAAGTCTCGAGCATATCATTGCAGCTTGCCATGAAGAAGGCGGCACCGCAGAGGAGACTTGTAGCAAAAATATTATAGAGTTTCATATGATTTTCAATTAACAATTAATAATTAACAATTAACAATTAATGATTATCAAGTAATAATTAATAATTGTTGGTTAGAATGCTACGTTAAGACCGAAGGAGAGAGTACGCGAACGTGGATAGGCACCGTTGTCCTCGCGGCAGCCCCAGCCACCGAGATTGAGTTCGGGATCGAGACCGCTGTAATCGGTGATGGTGAAGATGTTCTCAAGCTGGGCAAAGAGGTTGAGGTTGGCCACCTTGATGCGGTTGCAGAACTTCGAAGGAATGTCGTAACCGAGCTTGATGTACTTCATCTTGAGGTAGGAACCATCTTCCACGAAGTAGGTTGACATGCGCTTTTCGTCGTTGCTGTCGTTGTAGGTCAAAGCAGGGATGGTAGCGCCGGTGTTGTTGGGTGTCCAGGCATCGAGGATGGCAGTGCCACGGTTGGTATAGGTGTTGCCTGAGCTTACGAACTCGAGCTGGCGCTTGTTCGAATTGTAGATGTCGAAGCCGAACTCGCCTGTGAAGAACATGCTGAGGGTAAGACCCTTCCACGAGAAGTCGAGGTTGAGACCTGCGGTGAAGTCGGGATTCGGATCACCGATGATGGAACGGTCCTCAGAGGTGATGACGCCGTCGCCATTGATGTCGCGGTACTTCAGGCGACCAATGCCCTTGCCACCCTGAACAGCAGAGTTGGAAACCTCTTCGGCATTCTGGAAGATGCCATCGACGATGTAGCCGTAGTAAACGCCCATAGGCTCACCTTCGATGATGCGGATGTCCTCGCCATCGGAATGCTTGCTGTCGGAGATCTTCACCACCTTGTTGCGGTAGGCCGAGAAGTTGGCAGAAGCGCTCCAGCTGAAACCATTGGAATATTCGGGCGAACGATAGTCGAGCTGGAACTCAAGACCGGTGTTCTCCATCTCGCCCTGGTTGAGGTAGATGACTGCATTTTCGCCGGCTACGGTAAGCACGGGCGGCTGATAGAGCATGTCGGTAGTCTTCTTGTAGTACCAGTCAGCGCTCAGGCCGAGGGCACCGTGGAAGAACTGCATGTCCAGGCCGACGTTGGTCTGCGTGGTGGTCTCCCACTTGAGGTCCTTGTTGCCGGTGTAGGATACCTTGATACCCGAAACGACGTTGGTGTTGGTGCCGTTGAGGTCGTAGGACGAGTTGCCTGGATCGTAAGCATAGAGGCTATAGTAGGCGGTTGGGTCGCCGATGGCGCTCTGGTTACCGTTCTGGCCCCAACCGAAACGAATCTTCAGGTCGGTGAGGAAGTCATTCTCCTTCCAGAAAGCCTCAGCGGTGGGACGCCAGGCGAGGGTGAAGGCTGGGAAGATGCCCGAGTTGTTGTCCTTGTGGAGACGCGAGGTGGCGTCACGACGAACGGTGAAGCTGGCAAGATAGCGGTCGGCAAAGTTGTAGTCAGCCTTGAAGAAGTAGCTGAAGAGTGCCCATTCGGCCTTCGAGCCGCCGTTGGTCTGATGACCGGTGCCTGCATCGAGCACCATGAAATACTTATCCTCGAAAGCATAGCCGTCGCGGAAAGCCGACATACCATCGCTCTTGTAACCGATGGCCTCGATACCTGCCAGCCCGACGAGGTTGTGCTTGCCCCAGTTGCCGACATAGGTGGCGGTGTTGGTCCAGGTCCAGGTGTCGCCCTGTCCGTAGGCACGGCTTACCGAAACCGATGCATCGCCGTCGGTGGCGTGGATCTTGTGACCATAATTATTATTATTGTACTGAACGTGCTCGATACCGATGTTCGACTTGAGGGTAAGTCCCTTGACGGGCTTCCACTCGGCGAAGGCATTGCCGAAGATACGCCAGCTCTCGCTGCGGTTGTCCTTGGCATTGTAAAGGCTCTGCATGGGGTTGGCATAGTCGGAACCTGCAATCACCATCGGATCGGAGAACAGGCCATTGCTCTGGTAGGTGGGAATGCCGGGGTGCTGGAGCATGGCCAGCGAAGCGATGCCACGGTCGCCTGCCGAAGCGTCGAAGTTCTGCATCCACTTGGCCACCATGAGGTTTTCGCCCACGGTGAACCACTTGCTAACGTTATAGGTGCTGTTCAGTCGGCCGCTGAAGCGCTGATAGAAAGTCTCCTTCTGGATACCGTCCTGGTTGATGTAGTTGACCGAGAACATCATCGTGCCCTTCTCGCCGCTGTTGCTGACGCTGGCATTCATGTTGTGGGTCCAGGCGGTGCGATAGATGACGTCCTGCCAGTTGTTGTTGCCCAGTTCGTAACCGCTGGCGCTCGTGCTGCGAAGCGTGCCATTGCCGCTGCCGTCGAAGCTGTAGAGGTCGGTGTTGATGGCTCCAAGTGCATTGTCGTTGGCCATGGCCTGGTAGTAGACGCCACCCCACTGCTGTGCATTGAGCAGGTCATATTTGCTGGCGATGGTCTGCATCGAAGCGCTGTAGCCGACATTGACCGACAGGCGGTCGCCCTTGCCGCGCTTGGTGGTGATGATGACTACGCCGTTGGCGGCACGTGAACCGTAGATAGAAGCCGAGGCTGCATCCTTGAGAACCTGGATGCTCTCGATGTCGGCAGGGTTGAGGGAGTTAAGGTTTTCGGTCGAAGCCACACCATCGATGACGTAGAGCGGGGAACTGTTGTTGATGGTACCCATACCACGTACACGGATGTTGGAACCGCCGCCACCAGGAGCTGCATCGGTGGTGATGCTTACGCCGGGGAGTCGGCCCTGCATGGAGTTGACCATCGAGGGACTACCTTCGGAGGTAGGTTTCTTCATGTCCATCACCGAGATGGCGCCCGTGAGGTCGGCCTTGCGCTGCACGGTGTAGCCGACAACCACGAACTCTTCGAGCATCTCGGCATCTTCGCTCAGCACAACGTTCATCTGAGCTTCGGGCTTCAGCTGCTGGCTCTGGAAACCGATGTACGAGATCGTGATGCTCTCGGTGTTCTGCGGCACTTCAAGCATGAAATTGCCGTCGGAGTCTGTCATCGTGCCAGTAGTGGTGTTACCGGTCACATAGACCGAGGCACCGATGATGGGTTCGCCGTCGGTCTTCGAAATGACGTTGCCACGGACAGTCATTGTCTGACCGATGGCCAGCGCGGCGGTGCAGAGCACCATGACTGTAATCAAAAGGAATCGTTTCATTTGCGTTTGGTTTTAAAAATTAAAGATGTATGTTGGTTTTGGAAGGTTCGAAAGGTTCGAAGGGTTCGAAAGGTTCGAAGGGTTGCTCCCGTTGGTCGCGTCCGAGAGAAGCGAAAGGTTGATTTTGCAGCGCAAAGATACGACCTTTCAAAAAAAGCAGATGAAACGAATGATGCACAAAAAAGAATATTTGTTGCAGATGCGAAATCTACAACAAATATTCTATCAAACGAACGATTTTTGTTATTCTTCAGTTATTTTCTAGTTATTTCCTGTTTTTCTCTTCACCAGTTCGTTGGGCATTTCGCCGAAAAAGTCCTTATAGCACTTGGTGAAATAGCTTGGAGCGGTGAAGCCTACGGAATAGGCCACCTGGGCAATGGTGTCGTCGCCCTGTGCCAACATCTGCTGTGCCCGCTTGAGTCGCATGTTGCGAATGAGTTCGACAGGCGAGTAGTTGGTCAGCGCCTTGGTCTTGCGATAGAGTTGTGCACGGCTCATGCCCATCATGTCACCCAACTGCTCCACACCGAAGTCCGAATCGCTCAGACGATGTTCGATGATTTCCTTCATCTTGACGAGGAACTTGTCGTCGAGGGAAGAGGAGGGGGTTCTGAGGGGTTCTGAGGGGTTCGAAGAGTTCGAAGGGTTCGAAAGGTTGCTCCCGTTGGTCGCGGCCGGGCGAAGCGAGATGCCCGATGAACCGAAGAAGTCACGCACGCGGTTATGATTGTTGACCAGCGAACGGAGCTGGGCACGAAGCACGTCGGCATTGAAAGGCTTCGACATGTAGGCATCGGCGCCACCTTCGGTCAGACCTTCGATGCGATGTTCGTCCATGGCATTGGCGGTGAGCATCAGGATGGGGATGTGGCTGGTGTTGACCTCCTGCTTGAGGCGGCGACAACACTCGATGCCGTCCATCACGGGCATCATCATGTCGCAGACGATCACGTCGGGCACGGTTCGCATTGCCTTGCCCACACCCGTCAGTCCGTCGCCTGCCGTGATGACACGATAGTGCTCACCCAACAGCATCTGCATATACTGGCGCAGGTCGGCATTGTCGTCGATGACCAGCACCAGGGGCTTGGGTTCGCTCTCGAGGATGTTCTCGCCTTCGAACGAATCGCCCAACTCGGTCTCGATGGCCTCGGCGTCGATCTGCAGGTCGGCTGCGCCAACACTTTCGCTCTCGGTCACGGCTACGCGAGGGATGCTGACGGTGAAGATGGTACCTGTACCCACCTGCTGGTTCTGCACTTCGATGGTGCCTCCATGCAGTTCGACGAAGCTCTTTGCCACAGCCAGGCCGATGCCCGATCCTTCATGACGTGCCGAATCGACCTGATAGAAGTTTTCGAAGATGCGTTGGATGTGCTCCACGTTGATGCCAGGACCCGTGTCAGCGACCCGAAGCACTATACACGGGCAAACCTCATTGTTAATTGTTAATTGTTCATTGTTAATTGATACTGCAATCTTTCCATTTTCGGGCGTGAACTTGAAGGCATTGCCCATGAGGTTGAAGAAGACGCGTTCGAGCTTGGGGAGGTCGGCCATGGTGCGGTAGTCGCCTTCGTCGGCCGAGAAGTCCAGCTTGATGTGCTTCTTGTAGGCGAGGCCCTTGAAGTAGCCGAAACTGGTCTGACAAGCCTGACGCAGATCGACAGGCTTCAGGTCGAGGTCGAGCTTTCCGCTCTCCAGTTTGCGGAAGTCGAGCAACTGGCCCACCAGACGCTGCAGGACCTTGACGTTCTTCAACGCCAGGTTCAGGAGTTGCGTTGCCTCGGGGTCCTTGCCACCGGCACCGTCGAGGTCACCATTGTCGAGTTTCTGCTGAATCTGTTCCAAGGGTGCCGAAATGAGCGTCAACGGCGTGCGGAAGTCATGGCTCACGCTGGTGAAGAATGCAATCTTCGCCTTGGTGGCCTCCTCGACCTGCTGGCTCAGGCGCTTGAGCTGGATGTTCTGCTCGGCCAGCTGGTCACGCTGCGCCTTGAGCAGCGCCTTCTGTCGGTTGAGGCTTTCACCCAGACGACGTTTCTGGCGGTAGTTGCTATAATAGAATATAAGGAACAGGAGCGCCATCGCCAGCAGTGCCAGCAGCGCGTACATCAGCGTGCGTTCGAGGTCGAGCTGCTGCCAGTAGGAATCGGCACGCGCCTGCAGCATCTTCACCGTCTCGATCTGGTGGTCCACTTCGCGATAGACGTTGTCGATGCTCTTGGCCGAACCTATGTCGATGAGTGACGTGGGCAGCACCACATCGCGCTCGAACGGTTCGCCGCGCAAGATCTTCATTGCCGTCTGCACTATCAGGTCGCCGCCTGTGATGTAGGTGGCCGACACGTCAATCGTACCGTTTCGGATGGCTTCGATGCCATTGTCCGCGCCCGTCAGGCCATCCACGCCCATGATGAAGACCTTATGGTCGAGCCGGGCATTTTGCAGGGCACGGCTTGCCCCGATGGCCATCTGGTCGTTCTGTGCCAGTATCACCTTGATGTCGGGATGCTGCACGAGCACCTTCTGCACCTCGGCTTCGCCCTTGTCGCGCTTCCAAGCACCCATACATTGCACGAACTGATAACGGTTGCCCGTGTCGCTGAGCGATTCGACGAGGCCCTGATGACGCAGTTCCTGGGGCGTCGAGCCTATCAGGCCCATCACCTCGAGCACCTTGCCGCCTCGGGGCAACACCCTTTGCAGGTACTCGCCCTGCAGCTTGCCCACCTCAAGGTTGTCGCCGCCCACGAAAGCCGTATATTTGTCGCCCGTCACCTTTCGGTCGGCCACAATCACGGGAATGCCTGCATCGAATGCCTTCGACACGGCGGGCGTGAGCGAGTCGGCACGGTTGGGCGAAACCACGAGCAGATCGACGCCCTGACCGATGAAGTAGTCGATGTCGCGCGCCTGGCGCTCGTTGTCGTCGTCGGCCGAACGCACTTCGAGGGTGACACCCGGGTAGAAAAGGAGTTCGCGGCGCATCTCCTCGTTGAGTTTGGTGCGCCAGGCATCGTCGCTGCATTGCGAGACGCCGATGTGATAATCCACAGTCGTTGCTTCCCCGCACGACACGAAGCACAAGGCGACGGCGAGCAGGGGCAGAAGTATGATAATGCGATAAAGATGTCGTTTCATGACGGTATTGTTCTACTATCTTTTGTGGGCAAAATTAGCGAAAAATGCGTTTTTCTCCAAATTTTTCATCAGATTTATGCAAATTTTGATTCAAAAAATGCAACAAATGTTGAAATCTCCCCACTTTGAACGAAAAATGCTATTCTGTTTCACCCGTTTCCACTATCTTTGCAGCAGTTAAAGTGTTAGTAAAAAATATGTGTGTATATGTGTAATTCGAGGCTGGCATCGTCCGTGAGGATGGTGCCAGCCTCGGTTATGCACGTTTTTTTGGAACAAAAATTTGGAGATTCCCGAAAAAGACCTTATCTTTGCGCCATACAAACCCCCAAAACCATGACCCTTCGAACCCCTCAAACCTTTCGAACTTTTCGAACTTTTCGAACCCTTCTCCCCTCCCTGACATTGCTCGTCATGACGGCGCTTCTCTGCGCATGCAGCAGTATGCAAGGCGACCAACGGGCGCAACGACGCCAAGCCATGGCACAGCAGCGCCTTGCCCGTCTGCAGGAAGAAAGCCGGCTGGTCTTCGTCGAATACACCCTCCGCGAGATCTGCGGCAGCAAGGACCAGACCGTCTGGCGCATACTCGGCGACAAGGAAGTGCTCTACAGCCTCACCGCCCACGTCACGGCAGGCATCGAAACGAGCAGGATCCGCCCCGATGCGCTTGCCTTTGCCCACGACAGCACCGTTGTGCTCACCCTACCCCACTGCGAGGTGTTCGACGTGAACATCCCCAACAGCGAGGTGCGCCACGTCTACGAACGCATCACCGGCATCTCGAGCGACCTCACCGCAGCCGAGCGCAATGCCGTGCTGGCGGAAGGCGAGAAGCAGGTGAAGCTCACCATCCGAAAGCTCGGCATCATCCCGCAGGCCGAAGCCAAGGCCGAAGTGTTCTTCCGCTCCATGTTGTCACAAGCGGGCTACAATCCTGCCCGTTGTAAAATCGTATTCGAATAAGCCATGAACCAACCCCCTCGAACCTTTCGAACCTTTCGAACCTCTCGAACCCTTCGAACCATAGCCTGGCTCCTCCTTGCAGCCATCATCCTTTGGGGCATCCACCTGCTCCCTGGTGTCGAGACACCTTTCAGCCGACTGGGCCGACGCGTTTCGAAAGCCTTCGTGCCCCAACAGACCATCTGGACCGACACCCCCATCGTCGAGAGCATCCGCTCGATGCAGCAGTTCGTCACAGCCTCCTACTACGAGGAACTGCCCATCGTAAGCACCAAGGACCGTCAGTGGCCCATCCCCGACGACGACCTTGTCATCATCTATAATGTCACCATCGAAGCAGGTTTCGACCTCAGCCACCTCACCGATGCCGACGTCACCCTCCAGGGCGACAGTGCCATCAGCGTGCGTCTGCCTGCCCCAGGCATCCTCACGCGCCGATGCAATCCGAGCGACAAGACCGTCTTCCACGACAGCAACCGTTGGAGCCAGGCAGATCTCGACAAGATGCACCAGCAGGCGCTCGACCAAGTGGAACACCATGCCCTGCGCGACGGGCTGATGACCGATGCCATCGCCAACGGTTGCGGATGCATCACCCGCCTGCTCTGCTCGTTCGGCTTCGAGCAGAAGCACGTCGTTGTGTACGTTTCGACCCCCTGATTTGGACGCTGATGGCCCGTTGGACGCTGATTGCCCGACAGCGGACGCCTGTTTCCTTCGATTGGACTCCCGTGCTCACATCCCTTTCTCTTTCTCCCTATCTTTGCAGCAGATTTTTCATCACTTATTCATTCTTTGGAAAAAGAATCTGATTATTTACACATTTAAAACTAATTGAAATGAGAAGCAAAAATCTCTGCAAACGAATCGGCATGCTATTCCTGGCAGCCGTCGTCTCGCTGGTGACCTCAGCCCAGGTGTGGGCCCAGCAGACCATCACTGGTACCATCGTCGACCAGACAGGAGAACCCGTCATGGGTGCAACCGTGCTGGTGAAAGGCACCACCAACGGATCGACCACCGACCTCGATGGTCGTTATTCCATTCCCAATGTAAGCCCCAACCAGGTGCTCGCCGTCTCGTTCATCGGCTATGCATCGCAGGAGATTCCCGTGGGCAACCGCACCGTCATCGACATCACCCTGCTCGAAGACTCCGAGCTTCTTGAGGACGTAGTGGTGGTAGGTTACGGCGTACAGCGCAAGTCGAACCTGACGGGTGCCATTTCGTCCGTCAAGTCGGGCGATATCGAGAACCGTACGGTTGTCGATGTCAACCAGTCGCTGCAAGGCAAGACCGCAGGCGTGCAGATGATCAGTTCGTCGGCTGCTCCTGGCACCGAGTCGAGCATCCGCGTGCGTGGATTCTCGTCCAACTCAACTTCCAACCCTCTTTATGTAGTCGATGGCGTGCGCGTCAATTCGATTGTCAACATCGACCCCTCCGACATCGAGTCGATGGAGGTATTGAAGGATGCCGCTTCGGCTGCCATCTACGGAGCTGAGGCAGGCAACGGTGTGATCCTCATCACCACCAAGCGTGGCGCCAAGGCCGAAGGCATCGGCAGGATCAGCTACAATGCACAGTTCGCCATCCAGAGCCTGGGTCGCAAGGCCGAGGTGATGAACGCCGACCAGTACCTCGCCTACAACCTGAAGAGCGGCGGTATCGGCGAAAGCCTTGCCAGGGAATGGGACGGCACCGACATCAACTGGTGCGACGAGCTCTTCGAGACCAGCCTCATGCAGAAGCACAGCGTCAACTTCCAGAACGGCAACGACAAGGGCAACGTCTATATCTCGTTCAACTACACCGGCAACGACGGTATCGTCAAGACCGACAAGGACACCTACAGGCGTTTCGCAGGCAGCGTCAATGCCGAATACAACATCAAGCCCTGGCTCCAGATCTCGTCGCAGAACAGCGTGACCTATCATGCCCAGAACTCCCTTGCCGAGAACGACCCCTACGTATCCGTGCTTCGTGCAGCCCTCGCCCTCGATCCCTTGACCAGGAACACCTATCCCGCCTCCGCCCTGCCAACCAACATGCAGGAGCTGCTCGACAATGGTCGCAAGCTCGTCAGCGATGGCGAAGGCAACTACTACGGCATCTCGAAGTTCCAGTTGGGTGACGACATCAACCCCTACATCCTCATCAACACACGCTCGCAGCGCACATGGGGCACCTTCACACAGGGCAACACCGCCCTCAACTTCAAGCCCATCAAGGGTCTGGTCTTCACCAGCCGTCTCGGTTATCGTTTCGCCTCGATGTTCAACAACATCTACCAGGCTGCCTATTATGCCACCGCTGCCCGCAACGTGCAGGATCCCACCGTCAACCAGACTGCCACACAGAAGAAGTATTACCAGTGGGAGAACTTCGCCAACTACAACATGAGCATTGCCAAGAACGACATCACCGTGATGCTCGGTACCTCGTTCTCTTCCGACCGCACCGGAACCACCCAGACTGGCGGTACCGGTCTGCAGGCCGACAAGCCCAACTATGCTTATCCTTCCTACCTTTCGGCAAGCGCAACAAGCCTGCTCCATGCCGGTGACGACCTCACCGTGAACAAGCTCTCTTACTTCGGTCGTCTCTCCTATAGCTATGACAACCGCTATATGCTGCAGTTCACCATGCGTGCCGATGCTGCCGACCTCTCCATCCTTCCTGAGGCACAGCGTTGGGGCTACTTCCCTGCTGTCAGCGCCGGTTGGACCATCAGCCAGGAAAAGTGGTTCCCACAGGATCAGCAGTTCCTCACCAACCTGAAACTTCGCGCCAGCAGGGGCCAGAACGGTTCGATCGCCGGTCTTTCGAACTTCGCCTATGCCAATGCCATCACTTCGATTGCAGGCTTCTCGTTCGTGCCAGGCCAAGGCAACTACACCACCTCTTCGCTCCCCTCTTCGACAGGCAACAAGAACCTGAAGTGGGAGACCTCCGAGCAGACCGACTTCGGCCTCGATGCCAGCTTCTTCCGCAGCCGCCTTACCTTCGGCATGGACTACTACGTCAAGAAGACCAAGGACCTGCTCGTGAGCAACACTTCGCCAACACTCACCATCGGCAACACCGTTTCGCCCGTCAACGCCGGTGACGTCGAGAACAAGGGCTGGGAATTCGACCTGAGCTGGAAGGACCAGAAGGGCGACTTCAAGTACAGCATCACTGCCAACCTTGCTACACTGAGCAACGAGGTGACCTACCTCGACCATTCCATCGACCGCATCAACGGCACATCCTACAACGGAACCACTGTCACCGCTTTCGAGGAGGGTTATCCCGTATGGTACTTCCGCGGCTACAAGGTTGACCACATCAACCCCGAGAACGGTAACCCCGTATTCGTAAAAGCTGACGGCAGCCTTTCGGAGAATGCAGCATCGAGCGACCTCACCATGATCGGTTCGGCCATCCCCGATCTGACCTATGGTCTCACCATCAACCTCGGTTACAAGAACCTTGACCTCACCGTCTTCGGTCAGGGAACCTCTGGCAACGACATCTACTGCGCCCTTGTAAAGACCGACCGTCCAAGCACCAACCGCCTGGCCACCTATTACGAGGATGCATGGACTGCACCCGGACAGAACGCGAAGTATGCACGTATGGACTACCAAGAGAGCGTCTATTGGAACAGCTCGGCCGTGGTATTCGACGGTTCCTACTTCAAGATCAAACAGATCCAATTGGGCTATACCCTCCCGAAGAACCTCTGCAAGAAGATGCACATCAACAACCTCCGCGTATATGGTTCGCTGGATGACTTCTTCGTCTTCACCAGCTATCCTGGTCTCGACCCCGAAGCTTCGAGCGGCTCCACCACCTCACTTGGCGTTGACCTCGGCAATTTCCCCAACTCCAAGAAACTTGTGTTCGGTTTGAATTTTACTTTCTAACTACATATAATAATTCTGATTATGAAACGTTATATATTCATAGCAGCACTCGCTGCAGGTGTGATGTCATTCTCTTCCTGCCAGGATGAACTCGACGTGGAACAGCACGGTGCCGTGAGCGCCAACTCCTTCTACAGCAACGATGCCGAGTGCCTCGAAGGACTCGCTGCCCTCTATACCACCTTCAATTCACAGACCAGTGACTACAACAACTGGTACACCGGCGAACAGCACTTCGGCTTCGCCATCTCCGATGACTGCTATACAGGCGGTGGTGCCCGTGGCAATGACAGCGGCTGGGAGGAAATCAACGAACTCCGCTACACGGCCAGCAATGCCAAGATCGCCAACCTCTTCAAGATCTATTACACCACCATCTATCGTGCCAATCTGCTTGTAAGCCACGTACAGGGTTCGACTCCTACCCAGCAGCGCATCATCGCCGAGGCCAAGACCATCCGTGCCTTCTGCTACCTGAAGCTCACCAGCCACTTCGGCAGTGTGCCTCTCATCGTGGAAGAGATCACCGACGGCAAATACGCCAAGCCCGTTGCCTCGCCTTCCGAGATCTACGCTCAAATCGAGCAGGACCTCACCGAAGCCATCAATTCGGGTGCCATGCTTGAAAAGAGCAGCGTGAACGACAAGATGGTCAACGTGACCAAGCAGACAGCACAAGGTCTGCTGGGCAAGGCCTACGTCTATGAAAGCACCTTCACCGGTGCCAACAAGTGGAGCGATGCACGCACAGCCCTCGAGGCCGTTATCAATTCGGGCAAGTATGCCCTCGTCACCAATGACTTCGACGACCAGTTCCACAAGGCTGGCGAATTCAGCACCGAGAGCATGTTCGAAAACAATCGCGTGTTCGATGCCAACAATCTCTCTTACATCTACTCCGTACAGCGTCTGGGCTGGCGTACCGAGATGTTCAACATTGCCGAACTCGATGCTGCACAGTCTTCCGGTGCCATCAACTGCTCGAACGAGTCATACGGTTTCTTCAACCCCAGCCAGGAACTCTACGAGGCATTCGTCGAAATGGAGGGTGAAGACGGCTGGCGCCTCAACGAGACTCTCAAGACTTACAAGCAGCTTGTTCAGATTCCACTGCGCATACAGGAAGGCAAGACCATCTATGGCAACGCCGGATACTTCTGCACCAAGGTTCCTTCGCGTGCCGAGGAGCGTGTCGTAGTTCACAAGATTGCCCAGAACATCGTCTTCTTCCGCTATGCTGACGTGCTTCTGCTTGCAGCCGAGGCTGAACTTCCCGCCAATGGCGGCAACCAGGCCAAGTGCGACGAATACCTCAACCAGATCAAGAGCCGCGCCCGTGAAGATGCCAGCAAGATGCGTGGCAACTACACGCTGACCGACGTCCAGAAGGAGCGCCGTCTGGAGCTTTGCTTCGAAGGCAGCCGTTTCCCAGACCTCGTACGCTGGGGCATCATCGCCGACGCCTACAAGGACAAGGGCAAGCGCATCCCATCGCTCCACGGACTTTACGACCATTCGGACAACAACAACACCCTCGAGCAGAACGTCAACGGCTACAACATCTCCTACACCGAGACCGCCAGCCAGGGCTTCCAGCCCAAATTCGCGCAGTTGCCTCTTCCACAGGGTGAGATTGATGTGAACGAATTCGTTGAACAAGCCGAACTCTGGAAATAAAATAATCAACCCCTCCCCACCTATGCGTTACACGAATCAATTCCTCCTCGCCGCTGCCCTCCTCTTTGGGGCAACTACCTTCACACAAGCACGAGAGGTCACCAGCCTCAACGCCGAGTGGCAATACCGCAAAGGCACCGTCACACCATGGGGCGTTTACCCTGACATCTACATCCCGAAAGCCGACACCGTAGTAAACCTGCCTCACACCTTCAACGAGCACGACTTTATGTCGGATGCCGGTTATTATCGTGGAGAAGGCACCTACATCAAAGAACTCGATGTACCTGAGACTTGGCGAGGCAAGCGCGTCTTCGTCAAATTTGAAGGAGCAGCCAGTGTGGCCAATATCCTGGTCAACTTCTCGCAGATCGCAGTGCACAAGGGAGCCTACAATGCCTTTGCCGTCGAACTCACCGACTATCTCGACTACGGAAAAAAGAACTACCTCTCTGTAACCTGCAACAATGCACATGCTTTCGACGTTGCCACACAGACGGGCGACTTCAACATCCTGGGTGGTCTCTATCGCGACGTTTGGCTCGAAGTGACCGACGATGTCTGCATTTCACCTCTCTATTACGGTTCTGACGGACTCCTCGTTCACCAGAACTTCGTCAATGAGCAGCGTGCCGAACTTTCGGCCGAGGTACACCTTTCGACCAAGAGCGACTACAAGGGTTGCGAAGTGGAGTTCACCGTGCTCGATGCCGAGGGCAATACCGTAGTCAGCAGCCGTTCAACTGGTATCTATCGCGACCAGGCGCTCATCAACGTAGCCATCGACCGTCCCCACCTCTGGAACGGCACCGCCGATCCCTACCTCTATAAAGTCGTCACCGTGCTGAAGCGCGATGGCAAGGAGGTGGACCGCGTGGAGGACACCATCGGTCTGCGTTACTTCTGGATTGACAAGGACAAGGGCTTCTTCCTCAATGGCCGTCCGCTCAAACTCCGTGGCGTTTCGCGCCATCAGGACTGGGAGCAGTATGCCTCCGCCCTCAAGAAGGAACAGCACGACACCGACCTTGACATCATCCAGGAGATGGGTGTCAACTCGATTCGTCTCGCCCACTACCCGCAGGCCCACTATATGTTCTACGAAGCCGACCGCCGCGGTCTGCTCATTTGGGAAGAAATCCCATTTGTCAGCAACTACGTACCCACTCAGCTCGACGACAACCTGCGCCTGCAGCTCCGCGAGATGATTATCCAGAACTACAACCACCCGTCGATTTTCTGCTGGGGCATCTTCAACGAAGTACCAGGCAATCATATGCCCATCACCTCGGAGCTCAATGCCATAGCCCACGAACTGGATCCGCATCGCTACACCACGGCAGCCACCTGCTTCGAAGGACCTTTCAACTTCATCACCGACCTGATGGGATGGAACAAGTACTTCGGCTGGTACGAAGGACACATTGCCGACTTCGCCACCTTCTTTGACGAATGGCACGCCAAGTATCCCGATGTGAAGATCTGCATCAGCGAATACGGTGCAGGTGCAGCTTTCAGCCAGCACGTGAGCCAGTTCGTCGAGGAAACCGATGTGCGAGCTTCCGCCCGTGGACGCTGGCACCCCATGGAGAAGCAGACCGCCAGCCATCGCCAGCATCTGCAGATGATTGCCGAACGCGACTACATCTGGGGCTCCTACGTCTGGAACATGTTCGACTTCGGTTCCGCCCTTCGTCGCGAAGGTGACACCAACAACCTCAACGACAAGGGCCTCGTGAGCCACGACCGCCAGCGCCGCAAGGATGCATTCTATTGCTACAAGGCCAACTGGAACAAGCAGGAGGCGACGGTTCACCTCTGTTCGAAGGACTTCACCCAGCGCAAGGAGGACGTCACCGACGTCATCGTCTTCACCACAGCTCCTTCGGCCAAGCTCTTCGTCAACGGCAAGCAGATAGGCAGCTGCAGGACCGATGCCTACGCTACCTGCGAATGGAAGAACGTCAAACTGCAAAAGGGTGTCAACCGCATAGAGGTACGCACCCCCCAAGGTAACGACAGCGCCGAGTGGACTGTCGAGTAAAACCCCTTTTAGTTTTATATGTGTGTGTCCCGTCGGCATATTTTCGTGTGTCGGCGGGCTTTTTTGCCTTATTATTTGCACATTTCGCAAAAAGTCGTTATCTTTGCGACATGAAAACGCACATCTTCCGAAAAAGAATCTCTTCGAACACGCCACGATGGCTGCTCATCGGCATGGGCTGCCTGCTGGCCCTGCTGCTGATCACCGCCGCCATCCATCGGTTCACGCCCCAACCAGGTATGCCCCGACACGACTACACGCGACTCAGCGACCGCCTGTCGAGCCAGCAGGTGAAGGCATTTGCCGAAAGTCCCGAGGGCTACATCATGATAGGCACCGAATACGGACTGAACCGTTTCGACGGACAGAACTACACACAATACTTTTCGACCACCGACAGCTGCTCGCTGCCCAACAACAACATCGTGGAGGTGCGTTACCTCACGCATCACCCCGACTGGTGCATGGTCACCACCTTCGTCGGATCGTGCATCGTCTTCCCCGACGGCACAGCCTCGATGCTTTGCCCCGGCGGCTACCGTCCGCCCGTCGAACTTTCGGACAGCCTCATCCTGGGCTATTACGACAACCAGTTCTCCCTCTATGCCCTGCAGATGCCTTCGCGCCAGTATCGCCCCATCCGCAGCATCAGCCTCGATGGCGTCGTCGGGCAGGTGATACGCCAGTCGGATACCAGTTTCTGGGTCAGCAGCGGCCGAGATTTCAAACTGTATGACGTTCAGTTCAACTACAAGGGCAAATGTTCGGTGGACGCCGATGTGTCGAATGTCTTCACACTCGACACGCTCCGCACCCTGCTGATCACCGATGCCGGATTCAGCATCATGAACACCGCCGACGGCACCATTGGCTGCGACCCGACGTGCGACTTCCTCAATGCCCGGATTCCCAATCCACGCGAAGCACTCCGCGTGTTCCTGTCGGGAAATGTGCTGGCTGTCAAGCTGCGCGAGGAAGCAGGATTGAGACTCATCGACCTTGAAGAACTTACCGTCAGCCACGCCACTTTTGACCCAATCGGAGCCACCGAAATCGGAGCCTTCCTATGCGACAGCCACAGGAACCTCTGGTGCGGTTCGCGAAGCAGCGGCTACCAGACACACTTCGCCGGCCGCACAGCTTTCGTCGATGACGGAGAACTCTGCCATCACTTCGACGGCAAGGACATCACCGCCATCGACCGACACCCCGACGGCCGCCTGTGGGTATGCACCGGACGTTCGGACATCGCCCTTTGTGACCTTGGCGGCAAAGTGACCGAAATGGACATGAGCCAGGTGGGAGCCAACTACATCATGCACATCGCCAGCCGTGCCAACGGGAACCTCCTGCTTTCGGGAATCGGTCACATCTACGAATGCCGCGCCACCGACGCGGGGCGGCTGCAACTGCTTCATGACCTTTCGACCGACAACAGCATCTATGCCATTGACGAAGACTCGCAAGGACGAATCTGGATCGGGACCCAGTCGGGATGCCACATCATCGACCTTGAAGCCAATACCTCGACCATCCTCGACAACAACCTGCGGCAGGTCAACAACATCGAGGAACTCCACGACGGACGCATCCTGGCGGGATCGTACAATTCGGGCATCTCCATCTTCGACCCCGACACCTTTGCCGAAACCCACTTCGACCTACCTTGCGAAAAGGAGGGTATGATCAGCTGCCGCGACGTAGCCGAGGACAACGAGGGGGGTATCTGGATAGCTACCATCGGCATGGGCGTGTTCCGCCTGGACCTGAATACGGGCGAGGTGCGTAACTTCCGCGCTCAGAACATGTGCACCGACGTGTCGTGCATCGAGGTCGATCGTTCGACAGGCAACATCTGGATAGGCACCCTCGACGGCCTTTCGTGCCTCGACCCGACGACGGGACGTTTCCAGACCTATCACACCAACGACGGTGTGCAGAGCAATGAGTTCTACGAGCGTTGCGCCACCCGCTGCGACGACCACGCCCTCGTCTTTGGAGGCAAACAGGGCATCACCATCTTCGACCCGTCGGAAATCCGTCCGCAGGTGAGCCGCACCCTGCTCGTTTCGAACATCGAGGTGAACGGCAGCCTTCTTCCGCCCAACATCCGTCAGGGCGGTTATCTCCTCGACCGGAACGATGGTGCAGTCAGCCTCACCCTGCCCCACGACTTCCACAACCTCAACATCCACCTCAGCACCCTTGACTTCGACAACAGCACAGGCAGCGCCATCTTCTACCGGATGGAAGGCGTGGACGAGGAGCGCATCTTTACGGCAAAGCCCGTCGTGAGCTACCATTCGCTTGATCCGGGCTGCTATACCTTCGAGGCATGGGCTCTCGACCAGAACGGGCAGACCGTCCGCCACATCGCCATGCCCATAGTCATCAGTCAGCCCTGGTGGATGGCATGGTGGTTGCGATGGCTGGTCTATCCCCTATTCGCCGCGCTTGCCATTGCCTACACTTCGCTGCTGACCACCAACTACCTGCGCAACCGACGCCGCATCAAGCAGTCGCTGCGCGAAAAGGCGGTCATCCAGCGCATGAGTGATGCCAACATGCGCTTCTTCACCAACATGGCGCATGAGTTCCGCACCCCTTTGACGCTCATCTCTGGCGCCCTTGGCCTCATCGACGACCATCGTCTGCCCGAAGGCGAACGGCATGCCCATCACATCATCAGCAGCAACACGGGCCGCATGCTGCGCCTGGTGAACCAGCTGCTTGACTTCAAGAAACTCGAAGCCGACATGCTGAAACTCAACGTCCAACCCTATCGGGTGACGAACCTCATCGAATCGATTGTCGAAATGTTCCAGAACGGATTCGAAGAAAAGCAGATCGAACTGGCCGTGGACATCCGTTCGACGAACGACCTCGTCTGGATCGATCCGGACAAATACGAGAAGGTGCTCTTCAACCTGCTTTCGAATGCGCTCAAATATACACCCACCCAAGGCAAGGTCACGCTCACGGTGAAGCCTATCGAGAGCCAGGACGCTGCCCGACTGGCTCCTCTACCCGACATCCCGACCGACGGCCGCTGGCTGCTCACGCAGGTGAGCGACACAGGCATCGGCATTCCCGACCAACTGATGCCCTACATCTTCGAGCGATATTACCAGACGCCCGAGGGAGCCACCCATCAGAACGGATCGGGCATCGGTCTTTTCTTCTGCCGTGGCCTGGTGGAGCTGCATCATGGTGCAATTCGAGCCATCCACAACCCCGATGCCGACAGCGGAACGTCGTTCCACTTCCTGCTGCCCATCGAGAAGGCAGCATACAAGCCCGACGAACTCAGCCAGGCCATCGCCTTCGAGCAGGCACCCAAGCCTAAGGAATCCGTTTCGGTCGTGAACATCGACACACCTTCACCCCTGCCGACCGACGACCACCGACCCACCGTCCTCGTGGTGGATGACGACGCGGAGGTGCTGCGCTTCCTGCGCCTCATCCTCCAGCCTTCCTGCCAGGTGGTCACCCAGAGCAGCGCCATCGAGGCCATTGCCTGGCTTTCGGAAGCCACGCCCGACCTCATTGTGAGCGACGTGATGATGGTGGGCATGGACGGCTACGAGCTGTGCAGCCGGCTGAAGAAGGATGTGACCTATTGCCATCTGCCCATCGTGCTGCTCACCGCCAGGGTTTCGATCGAGGAACGCATCCATGGCCTCAACGTCGGAGCCGATGCCTACGTCACCAAGCCTTTCGACCCCGACTACCTGAAGGCACTGATCGGAAGCCTGCTCGACAACCGCGTCCGTCTACGCCATCTGCTCACGTCGTCCACTTCGGTGCGCGACGTCCGGGTCGAGCCCCTGCAGGAAGAGGGCGTCGAGGTCAATCCGGAAATCAAGGATGTGGCGGAGACTGCCATCCTCGAACAGGACTCCGTATTCATGACCAGACTTTATGCCTTCATGGAGGAACACATCTCCGATGCCGAACTCGACCTGCCCCAGCTGCTCGACGTGGTGGCGATGAGCCGTTCGAAGCTCTACTACAAGATGCAGAGCCTGGTGGGACAGTCGCCCAATGCCTTCTTCCGCACCTATCGCCTCAACCGTGCTGCCGAAATGATACGCGAGGGCAAGGAGAAGATTGCCTACATCGGCCAACTGACGGGCTTCAGCAGTTCGTCGCACTTCGCAGCCAGCTTCAAGAAGCAGTTTGGTGTCCTGCCCAGCGAATACAAGGGATAAGGAAAAGCAGACAGGCGCGGCCTCACGGTCACGCCTGTCTTCGTAGTAAACATTAATTTTGCTTATCTATTAGGAACCATACCTTGTAGTAAAAATGAGATTCTGTGGCCATAATAGCCTAACAACTGCTGCAAATATAGGCGTTCTTTTTCGTTTTTCCAAATTTTAATCCACTTCGTCCAAGAATTTTGACAAAAAAGCCGATTATCTGCCCTTTTTTACATCCATAGATGCCAATTTCTCCAACTTCGGCTGTCAAAATCTGCCAAAACGTTCCTTTTTCGACCGAAGGCTGAAGAATCTTTGCAAAATACTTGCATATTCTTGCAGAATTGGTTAAATTTGCCGTGCTATTCGAATCACAAAACCGTTAACCCATCACCCATAACCGTTTATTCTCCCAAGATGGAAAACCGCATCATCGAATGTGTCCCCAACTTCAGTGAGGGACGCGACATGAACATCATCCGTGCCATTCGCGCCGAAATCGAGGGCTGCGAAGGCGTCAAGCTGCTCGACGTAGATCCCGGCGAGGCCACCAATCGCACCGTTGTTACCTTTGTGGGTTCGCCCGAAGCCGTCTGCGAAGCGGCATTTCGCGCCGTTGCCCTTGCCGGACGTCTCATCGACATGCGACATCATCATGGTGCCCATCCACGCATGGGTGCCACCGACGTGCTGCCCCTTATTCCCGTAGCGGGCATCACGCTTGAGGAATGTGCTGCCCTGGCGCGCACCCTGGCGCGTCGCATCGCCGACGAACTGCGCATCCCTACCTATTGCTACGAAGCTGCTGCCCTGCGTCCCGAACGCAAGAACCTCGCCGTGTGCCGTGCAGGCGAATACGAGGCACTGGCCGACAAACTTGCTTCGCCCGACACTGCTCCCGACTACGGAGCACGGCCTTTCGATGCCGACGTTGCCCGAACGGGCTGCACCGTTGTCGGGGCACGCGACTTCCTCATTGCCGTCAACTTCAACCTCAACACCACTTCCACCCGCCGCGCCAATGCCATCGCCTTCGACGTGCGCGAGAAGGGCCGTCCCCAGCGCGAGGGAGGGACTCTTACCGGCAAGCCGCTCAAGGATGCCGATGGCAAGCCGCTCATGACGCCTGGTACGCTCAAGGGGACCAAGGCCATCGGCTGGTACATCGACGAATATGGCATCGCACAGGTTTCGATGAACATCACCGACATCAACGTCACCCCGCTCCACGTTGCCTTCGACGAAGTATGTCGCTGCGCGGGCCTTCGCGGTCTGCGCGTCACTGGCACCGAAATCGTCGGGCTTATCCCCAAACGCACGCTCATCGAGGCAGGCCGCTACTTCCTTGCCAAACAACAACGTTCGACAGGCATCCCCGAGGACGACATCATCCGCATCGCCATCCGTTCGATGGGCCTCGACGACCTCAAGCCCATCAACCCGCGCGAGAAGGTCATTGAATTCCTGCTCGAAGACGACCAGAAGGCCAGACGTCTTGTCGATCTGACGATCAAGGGCTTTGCCGAAGAGACTTCACGCGAATCACCCGCACCAGGCGGCGGTTCCATCTCGGCCTATATGGGTGCTCTTGGCGCTGCGCTCGGCACCATGGTTGCCAACCTTTCGAGCCACAAGCGCGGTTGGGACGAACATTGGCGCGAGTTCAGCGAATGGGCCGACCAGGGACAAAAGATCATGGCAGAACTGCTCGTCCTGGTCGACAAGGACACCGATGCCTTCAACGGCCTGATGAGTGCCTTCGGCATGCCACGTGGCAATGACGAAGAGAAACGTCTTCGCTCGGAGGCAATCCAGCGAGCCACACTCTTTGCCACACAAGTACCTCTCGAAACCATGAAGACGGCTTTCCGTGGCTTCGGCATCTGTCGTGCAATGGCCTTGACCGGCAACCCTGCCAGCGCTTCGGATGCCGGCGTGGGGGCTCTCGCCATCCGTGCTGCTGTGCGTGGCGCCTGCCTCAACGTCAAGATCAATGCTGCTTCGCTCAAGGATCGGCCCACCGCCGAGCGTCTCGTATTTGAAGCCAACGACATCGCCCTGAAGGCAGACCTCGAAGAAAAAGAAATCACCCGCATCGTCGAAGAAAAGATTTAACCTTATGACCCTCCAAGAATTCCAAGCCGACATCCGAGCCGGCATCCCCGACTACCTGCCCGAACCGCAGGCATACGATCCCGACATCAACCATGCACCACGTCGCAAGGACATTCTGACTCCCGAACAGAAGCGCCTTGCCTTGCGCAATGCCTTGCGATATTTCCCCAAGAAGTTCCACGCTACGCTTGCACCCGAGTTTGCGGAAGAACTCCGCACCTATGGTCGCATCTACATGTACCGCTACCGTCCCCGTTACGAGATGAAGGCACGCCCCATCGGCGACTATCCGCATCGAAGCCAGCAGGCCGCTGCCATCATGCTGATGATCCAGAACAACCTCGACCCACGCGTTGCCCAGCATCCTCATGAACTCATCACCTACGGAGGCAATGGCTCGGTCTTCATGAACTGGGCACAGTATCGCCTCGTGATGAAATACCTCAGCGAGATGACCGACCATCAGACCCTTGTGATGTACTCGGGACATCCCCTCGGACTTTTCCCCTCACACCCTGGTGCCCCACGTGTCGTTGTCACCAACGGAATGGTGATTCCCAACTATTCGAAACCCGATGACTGGGAACGCGACAACGCACTCGGCGTAAGCCAATACGGACAGATGACCGCGGGTTCCTATATGTATATAGGTCCACAAGGCATCGTACATGGCACCACCATCACCGTGCTCAACGCTGCCCGACGTGTCATGCAGGGCCGCAAGGACTGCATTCCGCTCTTCGTCAGTTCAGGTCTTGGCGGCATGAGTGGTGCCCAGCCCAAGGCCGGCAACATCGCAGGCGTGGTGAGCGTCATCGCCGAAATCAATCCCAAGGCGGCAGAGAAACGATACGAACAAGGATGGGTCGATGAGCTGCACACCAACCTCGACGAACTCATCCCCGCTGTGCGCAAAGCCGTAGCCGAAAGGCGCACCGTCTCAATGGCCTATGTCGGCAACGTCGTCGACCTTTGGGAACGTCTTGCCGACGAGGATATCGAGGTGAACCTCGGTTCCGACCAGACTTCGCTCCACAACCCGTGGGCAGGTGGCTACTATCCCGTGGGACTCACTTTCGAAGAAAGCAAGCGCATGATGGCCGACGATCCCGCCCGCTTCAAGCAGTGTGTCGAGGCTTCGTTGCGTCGACAGGTGGCTGCCATCAATCGGCTTACGGCCCGCGGCATGTACTTCTTTGACTACGGCAACGCATTTCTCCTCCAGTCCAGCCGTGCAGGCGCCGACATCATGCTGCCCGATGGCCGTTTCCGCTATCCTTCCTACGTGCAGGACATCATGGGCCCCATGTTCTTCGACTATGGCTTCGGGCCATTCCGCTGGGTATGCACCTCATGTGACCCGCATGACCTTGAAGTCACCGACCGACTTGCGACCGAAGTGCTCGAAGACGAGCGTCGCCATGCCCCCGCCGACATCGCAAACCAGCTCGACGACAACATCCACTGGATACGCGAAGCAGGTCGCAACCACCTCGTCGTGGGTTCACAGGCACGCATCCTTTATGCCGACTGCGAAGGCCGCACACGCATTGCCCTGGCCTTCAACGATGCCGTACGTCGCGGCGAACTGCATGCTCCCGTCGTCCTTGGCCGCGACCATCACGACGTCTCGGGCACCGACTCGCCTTTCCGTGAGACATCCAACATCTACGACGGCTCGCAGTTCTGTGCCGACATGGCCATACAGAACGTCATCGGTGACAGTTTCCGCGGAGCCACCTGGGTCAGCATCCACAATGGCGGCGGAGTAGGCTGGGGCGAAGTCATCAACGGCGGCTTCGGCATGGTGGTCGATGGCTCAGATCAAGCCGATCGCAACATTCGCGAGATGCTCTTCTGGGACGTCAACAACGGCATCACTCGGCGCGCATGGGCCCGCAACCAAGGCTCCATCGACGCTATCCGTCGCGAGATGAATCGCACCCCCGACCTCCAAGTTACCCTCCCCAACTTTGTCGATGACGATATCATCGATTCGGTTTCCTTCTAGAATATCTAGAACATCTAGAATATCTAGACCTTCTAGAAAATCTGGAAAAAGAAAAAACAAAAATACCTATGGCACTCAAAATACATGAAATCAGTGCAGGCCATCTGACACTGAACAAAGTCTCCGAAATCATTCGTTTAGGTTACAAACTCCAATTGGGCGAAGATTCCCGCCAGAAGATCTTGCGCTGCCGCGAATACCTCGACCAGAAGATTGCCGATACAAAAGACCCCATTTATGGTGTCACTACCGGCTTCGGTTCGCTCTGCAACATCAACATCGACAAGGATCAGCTCTCACAACTGCAGATCAACCTCATGATGAGCCACGCCTGCGGTTGCGGCGAACGTGTCCCCAACGACATCGTGAAGCTGATGATCCTGCTCAAGATTCAATCGCTCAGTTATGGCTATTCGGGCGTGCAACTTCACACTGTCGAACGCCTCATCGACTTCTTCAACGACGACATCTTCCCCATCGTCTATATGCAAGGCTCTGTCGGCTCGTCGGGTGACCTTGTTCCCCTCGCTCACCTCTGCCTCCCCCTCGTCGGTCTCGGCGAAGTGGAGTATCAAGGCCGTCGCATGAGCGGAAAAGAACTGCTCAAACTCAAGGACTGGGAACCCATCAAGCTGGACTCGAAGGAAGGATTGGCTCTGCTTAACGGCACACAGAACATGGCAGCCTTCTGCTGCTGGTCGATCATCCACGCCACACAACTCAGCAACTGGGCCGACTACATCGGAGCCCTCTCGCTCGATGCCTACGATGGACGTATCGAACCCTTCCATCATGCCGTCCATGCGGTGCGTCCTCACAAGGGACAGATGGACACCGCCGAAAACATCAGCCACATTCTCGAAGGAAGCGAACTCATCAAGCAGCCCAAGAAGCATGTGCAGGACCCCTATTCCTTCCGTTGCATTCCACAGGTACATGGCGCCGTGAAGGACACCGTACGCTACGTCCAGACGGTCACCGACATCGAAATCAACGCCACTACCGACAATCCCACCGTCTGTCCTGACGAGGACCTCATCATCTCGGCCGGCAACTTCCACGGCGAGCCCATCGCCCTGCCTATGGACTTCCTTGCCATCGCCATGTCGGAACTTTCGAACATCTCCGAACGTCGTATCGACAAGCTCGTTTCAGGCACTCGTGGCCTGCCTAGTTTCCTCGTTGCTTATCCTGGTGTCAACAGCGGCTTTATGATCACGCAGTACGCTGCCGCCTCCATCGTCAGCCAAAGCAAGTCGCTCTGCATGCCTTGTTCGGTCGATAGCATTCCCACATGCCAAGGGCAAGAGGACCACGTCAGCATGGGAGCCAATGCCGGCACGAAACTCTACCAGGTGGTACTCAACACCGAACGTGTGCTCGCCATCGAGCTCTTTAATGCCTGCCAGGCACTCGACTTCCGTCGTCCGCTCAAGACTTCGCCCATCCTCGAGAATCTCTACAACGAGTATCGTCAGGTCGTTCCGTTCATCGACACCGACACCGTGATGTATCCCTACATTGCCAAGTCGGTTGAATTCCTTCGCAACTCGAAGATCGAGAACCTGTATAAGGCTTTATAAAGCATGTCAATCCTCATCCAAAACATCGCCCACCTCTTCGGCATACTCCCCGCTGGTATCGAACGTCTCCAAGGCAAGGAAATGGCTCACGTCGAAACAATCGATAATGCATGGCTCTCTATCGAAGGAGGCCGCATCATCGACTTCGGCCCCATGTCATCGCTGCCCGAAACAGAGCACTTCGAGGTCATCGATGCCGAAGGTGGCTCAGTGATGCCATGCTTCTGCGACCCGCACACCCATTTGGTCTATGCAGGCAGCCGTGAACAGGAATTTGTCGATAAGATACAGGGTTTGAGTTATGCCGAAATAGCACGACGCGGTGGAGGCATCCTCAATTCGGTTGATCTCCTGCATCGGCTCACCGAACAGGAGCTCTACGAGCAGGCTATGCACCGAATGGAAGAGATTGAGACAAAGGGAACTGGTTGTGTCGAAATCAAAAGCGGTTATGGGCTCTCCACCGAGGACGAACTCAAAATACTACGCGTCATTCGTCGCATCAGTCAAGCGTCGCGTGTCAAGGTAGTCTCCACCTTCCTCGGAGCACATGCCGTAAGCCGTGCCTATAAAGGTCGGCAGAGCGATTACGTGCGTCTTGTCATCGATGAAATGATTCCCGCAGTAGGAAACGAAGGCTTAGCCGATTACATCGACGTCTTCTGCGACGAGGGCTTCTTCACTCCCGAAGAGACAGCCCGCATCCTGGAGGCTGGTGCTCACTATGGTATGCGTCCCAAGATTCATGCCGACGAACTTGCTGCATCGGGCGGCGTGCGTGTCGCCGTGGACCATCAAGCCCTTTCGGTCGATCATCTCGAAAGCATGCCAGAAGAAGAAATCGATCTCCTGCTTGGCTCGACCACGATGCCCACCTGTCTTCCAGGAACCTCATTCTTCCTGAATATGCCTTACGCTCCCGCACGCCGTATGATCAATCGTGGCCTCGGCATTGCCCTCGCCTCCGACTATAATCCCGGCTCCACACCTTCGGGCGATATGAAGTTCGTCATGTCATTGGGTTGCATCAAATTGCGTCTTCTCCCCGAGGAAGCATTCAACGCCGTCACCATCAATGCCGCCTATGCCATGGGGCTAAGCCATGATTACGGCAGTATCACCATTGGCAAAAAGGCACATCTTATCCTCACCCATCCTATTTCTTCACTCGCATTTATTCCCTACTCCTACACCACCCCGGTTATCCGAAAGGTGCTGTTGTAACAAGTACTACAACAGACGTGCGTTGATGTGGTCGAGGAGTGCCTGCTTATAACTGTCGCCGATGGGAATCTGAACTTCTCCAAAGATGATGCGCTGGCGGGTAATGTCAGTGACTCGACGGATGTTGACAATGTAGGAACGATGGACGCGCATAAAGCGGTCGGAAGGAAGAACTTCCTCAACACGTTTCATCGAGAGCAAAGGCATGAAAGGCCGGTCCTGGCCTTCAACGAAAATACGCACATATTCGCCCATGCTTTCGACATAGCGAATGTCATCGATGACGATGCGGACGATGCGATAGTCGTTTTTGACGTAGAAGTAGCCGTCTTGTTCAATGGCAGAAGTGGGTTGGGGCACGAAGCCATAGGCCGACGTCTCGCTCTCGATGCGTTGGCGCGCCCTTTCTGCTGCTGCTTCGAGGTCTGAAAGCCCAAAGGGTTTGAGCAAATAATCGACTGCCTGCACCTTATAGCCATCAACAGCATAGTGACTGTAGGCGGTGGTGAAAATGACTTTCGGCGGCTCTTCGAGGCTGCGCACAAAGTCGAGACCATTGAGGTCGGGCATATTGATATCCACAAACATCAGGTCAACCTGTGTCTGCCGGAGCACTTTGAGTGCCTCGGCAGCGTCTCGGCATCGACCTACGAGTTCAAGGTAAGGCACTTTGTTGATGTAAGACGAAATCTGGGCGAGCGCCAATGGCTCGTCGTCTATGGCTATACAGCGGATCATAAGGTAAGAGAATTTAGAAGAGTTAAGAGGGGTTGCTCCCTTTGGTCGCATCCGAGCGAAGCGAGGGGTTAAGAGGGGTTCGAGGGGTTAAGAAGGATTATGAAGTCCCTCTGCCAAGGGAGTATATTGGAGACAAGGTATCCAGAGGTCAACGGTGAAAACCTGGTCCGTAGGAACGATATTGAGGGTATGGTTGTTTGGATAGATGAGCTGAAGACGTTTCTTGACGTTCTCAAGCCCTACTCCGCCCTGTTGGGCACGCATGCTCGCCGAACTGAAGTTGCTGTTGGCACAGTGGAAGTGGAGCTGCTTATCCTCAAAGGTCATCTTAATGTCGATGAATGACGGTTCACGGTGTGAGATGCCGTGTTTGAAGGCATTTTCGATGAATGTAAGCAATAGAAGAGGCGGAATGCCTACCTCAAGCCCTGAGGCAGCCGAATCTGGCTCCTCGTAAGTGAGGGTTACCGATTCGTCGAATCGCAACTTCATCAACTTCAGGAAATGACGGACAAAGGTGAGTTCGCGACGCAGAGAAACTGTGGGCTGATTGGTTTCGTAAAGAATATATCGCATCAGATGCGACAACTCGATGATGGTCTGCTTAGCTCGTTCGCTATCAATATCGACGAGGGCGTGGATATTGTTGAGCGTGTTCATAAAGAAATGAGGATTGATCTGAAATTTCAAATAATCCAATTCCGATTGGAGATGCAGTGCCTGCTGTTCCTTATACATAAGTCTTTCCTGCTGTGTTCGGAAGAAGACAGCAATAGACAGACTTGAACCCATCATAAGCAAAGCCATCAGCAGCCTGGGGAAAAAGGGGCCTTGCAGATAGGGCTTGGGGCCAAGTCGTTGACCCACGCGCTGGTCATCAAGAGGACGAATGTCAGTCGAAGGCGTCGGTATCCCATCATAACGAAGACTATCAGCGGCGCCCATAGCCTCACGTTGGCTCATACGTTGCTCCACGCGTTGCCTGTGCCTGGGAATCCTTCTGGGCAGCAAATATTCTGATGCCAAGGTAATGACAAAGGCTGTGACAAACGAGATAAGGAAAAACGCAGCAAGTCGTCCCTTAAAGAATAGTTTCGGCTCATAGATCAACTTGCCAAGCAGAAAAATCAGCAGGAACGGCACATACCTGATGTAACCGAACAACAATTCGCGCCATTCGAAATGATCTGTAAAACCCGTCAGATAGTCATACACTTCCGAGAAAAGAGGCACCAGCATGATGGCAAACCATATGGCAAGGCAGAACAACGCCTCCGACGAGACTCTGTGCAGCAGTTTGCTTGATGTTTCGGTTGACATATCGAAAGTATTGACAAAAGGGAAATGGTTGGATCAGTGCAGACGGGTGCCTTCGGAAGGATGGTCGAGCGCATCGGCACGGGTGATGACAACTTCTTGTACCCCTGCCCGGATAGCGTCGAAAGCATTTTCAAGCTTCGGCAACATACCGCCCGACACGATACCCTGCTCGACGAGCGCAGGGAAATCTGCCTGGGTGATACAGGGAATCACCGAATCATCATCGTCGGCATCACGCAGCACTCCTCGTTTCTCGAAGCAATAGACGAGCGTGACCTCGAAATTGCGAGCCAAAGCCTTTGCGACCTCGGCAGCGATAGTATCGGCATTGGTGTTGAGTAAGGAGCCTTGTGTGTCATGTCCGATAGGACACATCACAGGCACCACGCCCTTGGCAATCAGGTCGGCCAGCAAATCGGCATTCACCTGGTCGATATCGCCTACGAAGCCGTAATCGACCGTCTGAGTGCTGCCATCATCCATGCGCACCTGTTTGGGAGGACGTCGATGACTGCTTATGACGTTCATATCGGCGCCCGTCAAACCAAGCGCATTGATGCCGCGAGCCTGCAACTGTGCCACGATGTTCTTGTTGACCAGACCTGCATAGACCATGGTGACAACGCGAAGTGTATCGGCATCGGTGACACGGCGTCCTGCCACCATCTGCTGCGGCAGGCCCAGACGTTCAGCGATGCGGGTAGCACTTCGACCACCGCCATGCACGAGCACCTTATGACCCTCGATGCTTGCAAATTTGTCGAGAAGAGAGCTGAGGGAATCGGCGTTTTCGACAATAGCGCCGCCCACTTTAACAAGAGTTAGCTTCATAACCTTTCGAACCCTTCTTAACCTTTCAGAACCTTTCTTAACCCTTCAGAACCTTCCCTCTAGTGCCAATCCTTGATGTGCTGTTCTTGGTCGAGACGGCAGACGAGCAGGGTGCCATTGTGTTCAGCCACGATAAAATCCTTCAGGCCCTGGATCACTACCTGCTTGCCCTGAGGCATACGCACCATGCAACCCTCGCTATCGAGCAATTTGACACCATCTCCAATCACGGCGTTGCGGTCGTCATCCTGAGGCGTCAACGTGTGGAGGCTTCCCCATGTGCCCAGGTCGCTCCATCCGAATTCAGCAGGCATCACATAGGCTATCTGGGTCTTTTCCATCACGGCATAGTCAATCGATATCTTCGGACAAGATGCATACAGTTGATCCACCATCGCTTGTTCGCGTACAGAGAAAAACGTGGGAGCCAGACGGTCCATAATGGCACTGATTTCAGGCTGATACTTTCGAAGTTCGGACACGATGGTGCTGGCCTGCCAGAGGAACATTCCCGAGTTCCAAGTGAAATTGCCCGATTCGAGATACTGCTCAGCGGTCTTGAGATCAGGTTTCTCGCGGAAACTGGCCACTTTGTAGATAGGACTCATCAACGCTGCCATTGCCGAAGCGCGACGTCCCTTACGGCCACCGCCCGTGCTTTGCACCTCGAGCGTAGGATCGGCTTGACGCTCGCCCTGCTCGATGTAGCCGTAGCCCGTCTCAGGACGAGTTGGCTGCATACCCAACGTGAGGATGCGCTCTCCTCCCTCCACAAAGTCGATGCCCTGGGCAATGACGCGACGGAACTCTCCTACATTGGTAACAATATGGTCCGAAGCGGCCACGACGATTGTAGCCTCGGCATCTTCGGCAAGAATCTTCCAGCTCACGTAGGCCACACAGGGAGCCGTGTTGCGCATGCAAGGTTCCAGAAGTATATGCTGCGGATTGATGCCCTTCAACTGGTCGGCCACGAGCTGGGAGAAGTTCTTCGAAGTGACAACCCATACATGCTGCATATCAATCAGGCCCTTGAAACGATCGTAGGTCTGCTGTATCATCGTGCGGCCTGTCCCCATGATGTCAAGGAACTGTTTTGGACACTGAGGCGTCGACATAGGCCAGAAGCGGCTGCCGATGCCACCAGCCATAATAACAAGATGAATCATATATAATTAACAATTAACAATTAATAATTTACTATCAACAATGGGGTTTGCGCGGCAAAGATAGGAAGTTTTTGGGAAATAGGCAAATTTTGGGGCAATTATTTAAATTAACAATTAATAATTAACAATTAACAATGGGAGAAAAGACTGCCGACCAGGGCAAGGAACCCCTGGTCGGCAGTCATAGAGATTATAGATATTCCGGTATCAAGACCCTTCTTCAAGCCTTACTTGTACTCAGGATTCTGCACATACAGACCATCCTTGATGTTGATCTGGTCCTGTGGGATGGCATAACGGTAGTACTTGCTGCTGATGTTGGCAATGGCGGTCTGCGCATAGTCGGTGGTGTAGTACTTCTGGAGCATAGCCTTGTACTCCTCGATCTGACCATTGCGAACCATATCGTGCCAGCGGATGCCCTCCTGGGTGAACTCAAGGCGACGCTCGCGCTTCACTACGCCAGCCCAGTCGGCCTGTGCCTCGGCAGCCGTAACCGCATCGGTGGCACGCTCACGGATGAGGTTGAGCAGATGGAGCGTGTAGGCGCTGTAGCCTGCCACCTCGCAGTACATCAGCATCACATCCTCCAGTCGGATGATGGGGAAGTTGATCTCGTCCTTGTAGTAGTCGTTGTAACCCAGGGTGAGGGCCTCGTAGCCGTAGGCCTCGCGCTTGGGTGTGGTCTCGAGGAACTTGGTGTAGAAGGGTTCGCCTGAATAACCCGTGCCCGAAGTGGCGTTCACGAGGTCGTTGCCGTTGAGGTAGCAGACGGTCCAGTCGGCGCGCTTGTCCTTGTTGTGGTTGCCCTCCGAACCGAAGCTCGATGTGCCGTCGTGTCCGTACATCTCGAGGATGTCGGCTGCCACGTAGAGC
>JAFWRO010000003.1:0-72553 GCA_017519885.1 Bacteroidales bacterium
AAAAGATGTACGTCCGAAATCAAAACATTCTGTCCCGTTTTTCTTATAATTTTTTGATTTAATTTTTCTATAATTTTGAGCTATGCGACCGCTTATGTTATTATCCGCTTTTGTTTTCGATTTCTCGAAATGGGCACTTCGCAGAAAAATATTAAAAATCGTATATACCAGTCTTTTATGGGATGAATTCCTTTCGGATGGAGCCATCACTTTGCCTGCGGAGGATGATGCCGGAAGGGATGGTGCGGACGGGGCGGCCGTCGAGGAGGAAGGAGGAGTTTGAGGGGTTTGAGAGGTTTGAGGAGTTAGAGGGGTAATGGATGAGCTCGATGGAGTTGGGGGAGGGGACACGACGGATGAGGACCTCGTCGAGGAAGAAGCGGAGGCCGGGGGTGAAGGTGAGGGTGGAGGCTCCTGTGCCCCAGATCTGCGTGACGAAGTGGGTCCACTGTCCCTGCTGCATCGTGAATAGGGTGTCGGCAAGGAGGATGTTGGGATTAGAGGGCGTGACGAGGAGTTCAGGCTCGTCCTTGTTCCAGGGTGCGGCATAGAAACTCAGTTCGAGGGTGTCGCCCGTGAGTTCGAACGAAGGGGTGATGGTGATGCCCTGGTGCATGGCGTTGCCGAACTTGGCACAGCGTGCGCCACCACCGGCGATGAGCGACTGCCAGCCGCCCAGATCGGGCAGGAAGTCGGCCGAAGCCACCGTGGCATTGCCCTTGAAGATGCCGTCGTTACCGCCCGTGCCGAGACATTCGTTGAACGACTCGTAGAAGATGGCACCCGTGGTGTCGGGACGATTGGCCGAGAGGCTGTCCATGTAGATGATGCGCTCGCTGAGGGCAGCGTAGCGGAAGGAGACCGAACTGTCGGGCTGCACGGTGATGTCGTGGATGCCACGGTTCATGAAGCGATGGCGATCGACGTTGCCGTTGTGGAGCACGGCGGCAGGGGAGGAGTTGTCGGTGAGGCTGTCGTTCTGGAGATAGGGATAGGCGTCGGTCGATTCGGTCTGACGGGAGTAGTAGCCGCCTGCCACGCTCCAGTAGCTCTTGTCGTCGTCGTTGTCGGCATGGATGATGGTGAGGCGCTGGTGGTCGTTGAAGATGCGGTCGGAGCCGGGGACGTTGCGGTTGTCGACGATGGTGTTGACGTAGTTCCACTGCCAGATGGCCTTGTCGTAATCGACGTGGAGCACGAGCAGGCCGCTGCCGGGCACGGAGGCATCCCAACCCGAGCGCTGGCGGTTCTCGAGCAGGTAGTATTCGTTGGGCTCGGCCTGGTTGTAGATGATGTAGGCATCACCGCCCTGGCTGAGCGGACGGAGGCCATCGATCTGTGTGTCTTCGTCGCTGAGTTCGACGGGCGTGAGCCAGCCGCAGACCATCTTCTCGTAGCTGGTGTAGCCTGCGGGCGTGAAGCCGCCATCGTTCCAGCCGCCGTGCGAGAGGAGGTCCCAATGTCCGACGCCGTAGTTGCCGGCATAGAAGGTGTCGTAGAGGTCGGGCAGACCCATGCAGTGGGAGAACTCGTGGCAGATGGTGCCGATGCCCTCGATGTTCCTACCGGGATCGACTTCGTTGGAGCAGGCGTAGGTGTCGATGGTCACGCCGTCGAGATGGAGCGGGGTACGGCCCCAACCGGTGAGCGTGTATTCGTGGGGCCAGATGGTGTTGGGGGCGCCGCCATTGCTTTCGCCCAAGCCGGCATAGAGGATGAACACCTGATCGACCTCGCCATCGCCGTCCCAGTCGTAGTCGGCAAAGTTGATGTCGGCGTCGGCCTTCCGGCAGGCTTCGATGACCATCAGGTCGGCATACATGTCAACCTCGTTGCCGCGCTGGCCGTAGTAGGTGTAGGAACTGTCCATACGTACGGGACCCACCACGTCGAAGTCGAGTTCGAAACGCCCTCCGCTCTGTGCCAGGAAGTAGTCCTTGACCGAGCCCTTGAAGCGTCCCTCGCTGAACCCTATCTCGTTGAGGATGCGCAGGTAGAGCGCCTTGTCGTTGCCCTCCTGGAACTCCTGGTCGGGGAAGTCGGCAAGGATGACGAGACCTTTCTTGCGACCTATGAACTCGTCGGTGGCATACTGCTCGCGGTCGGAACTGCGACGAGGACGAGCGCGCCTCATTCCTTCGGACTGCGGGGCGGCAGCCTGTGCCTGGAGTGCCTGGATGGAAGTGGGGGCGTAGCAAAGCGTGGCGGGGTCGAAGGCATAGCAGGTGCCATCGGCCGAAAGGAGGAAGTTGAAGCGTTCGTCGCCACAGAGCCGGGCGGTGACCTGCCGTCCGTCGGTGAGGGTGATGGTGCGCCACGTGCCGGGCTTGGCGGGCATGGACAGGGCCACAGGAATGATGAATAGCGAAAGCAATATTGCCAGAATCAGTCTTTTCATAGTACGTGAAGGAAATTGTGGAGTCGAGGGTTAATCGAAATGTGCGGTGCAAAGATACAATTTTTGGGAGATTATGCCAAGAAATGGAATAAAAAAAGGGCAAAAGCGATGGAAAAAAAGATATAAATGGAGAAAATGCGCAAATAGACGGGGCTTTTTTTGGATGTTTTGTAATTTATCCTTATCTTTGCCACGTGTTTTGAATCTTCCAATACATTATTTAATAATTAATAAGCGCATGATTAAATCTACCCTTATTGTTGCTTGTCTCGGCTTGTTCACGGCCTCGGCAAGTGCTCAAAGTTTTCAGGTTTCGCCGAAGGTGTCTGTTCAGTCAGAGACCGAGATCAGACGTGCCCAGCTGGACGAGGCTCCTGCCATCGACCTCATGGGTTCGAGCCAGCGCAAGGCCCGCAAGCATCCCATCTGGGACACTCCGGACGGCACGGCCTACGACTATTCGCTGACCACGACGTACTACGATCCGCAGATGGATGAGTTTGTCACACGCAGCGCCATCAAGACCACCGTGGTGATTGACGGCGACGACGTCTATCTGCAGAACATCATCACGTCCTATCCCTACGACACGTGGATCAAGGGCACGATCAACGAATACCGCAACGCTGTGGTGTTCGAGAATCCCCAGGTCTATTACGAGGACCTGAACGGCAACCTGTTCTACGCCTCGCTGGCCTATGTCGATGGCAACAACGACATCCATGCCGACACCGAGTCGGAAGAGTTCGAGATGGACTGGGACGATGCCACGGGTTCGTTCCGGAGCGATGACCTTGAGATCTGCGTCGTCAACGAGGATGGCGGCGTGTTCTCGTACAACTGGGGCTATGCCTACGAGCGCTTCACCGACACGCTGGTAGTGGCTCCCGAGGGACTCGAGTTCAAACCCTATTCGCTGCGTTACGACAATGCCTACAAGTACTACGTGCCTGAAATGGTGTATATCGCCCGCGACGGCAACGACTTCTACTTCAAGGGCATGTCAACGAAGACTCCCGATGCACTGGTGAAGGGCGAATTGGTAGGCGACTCGATCTACATCGCTTCGGGTCAGTATGTGGGCCTGTACGACGGAAAGTACTACCTCTACACCAAGGGCGCTGCCTACAAGGGACTCGATGACAACGGCTACCCGATCTACAAGAGCAAGGACTACTGCGTGATGGCGTACAACGAAGCCGAAGACTCGTTCTATGGTCCCGACGGCTTCCTCATCACCCTGGGCAAGGCACGCAATGCCAGCTACAGCCAGAGCTTCCCCACCCAGACCATCAAGCGCTTCTACGAGGTGGCTGCCACACCTGCCGCCCCAGATATTCGCACCTGGGACGTTGATATGACCTATGGCATCCAGACCTCAATGACCTACGTGGTACCTGTCGAGGACGTGGAGGGCAACTACATCAACCCCGACTCGCTGTTCTATCGCTTCTACGTCAATGGCGAGCTGTTCGAGTTCGATGCAGACTGGTATCCTGCCTTCGTCGATTCGGTGCTCGTGAATTCGAAGTTCTCGGACCGTGGCATCACTTCGCGCCAGCGCACCGACTGCAACGGCAGCTACCACGTGATTGCCTTCGACCACGACTTCTCGCTCACTGTCGACAGCATCGCGCTGCAGAGCGTCTATTTCATGGGCGGAGAGGTCCGCTACTCGGACTACTGCGTCTATGTGACCGCCGACGGCAGCAAGCACACCACGCCTTCGGGCCAGACGGGCATCGCCGCCATCAGCAGCGACAACCGACAGGCTACCGCGGTGAAGTACTTCGACCTCAGCGGCCGACATCTCGCCGAACCCGGCAAGGGCATCTGCATCAAGCAGACTTCGTTCAAGGACGGCACGGTGCAGCATGAGACCATCGTCAGATGATAACGTTTCTAATCAATCATACACTAACAACATGAAAAAACTTTTCTTCTCAGCAATCCTTGGCGCCATGGCACTTTCGGCCAGCGCACAAGATGCCACCAACGAGATGTGGTGGGGTTATTATTCGGATCAGGCACAGAGCATCACGGGCAACTACAAGCTCGGCACCTACGAGGCAGCTACCTTCGTGGATGGCGCAGGCGACCTGAAGGGTGTGAATCTGACGGGTGTGCGTTTCCGTTCGCGCATCTATTCGGCCAATGTTGTCGATGCCAAGGTGTGGGTACGTGCCACCCTCGACGGCGAGAACCTGGCAGAGGCCGCTTTGACGACGCTGGGCAGTTCGGCCACCACCTGGTCGGAGGGCGCATTCGACGCCGTGGCTCTTCCCGAGGAAGGCTGCTATGTGGGCTACAGCTTCACTTTGAACAACTGGTACAGCGACTATGACTATACTCCCGTGGTCTATGCAAAGAAGGATGTGGCCAAGAGCTTCTTCCTGAAGCAGCCCGAGGAGACCGAATTTGCCGACAAGAGCGGCACGGGCTGTCTGGCCCTGCAGGTAAAGATTAGCGGCGACAACATCAAGACCAACGCTGCCAGCATCAACGATGACCTCGACGACGTGGTTGCCCTGGTAGGCAACGAGGTGATTGTCACCCCAACCCTCAAGAACCTCGGTACTGCCGGCATCAGCAGCATCGACTTCACCTGCGACCTGAACGGCGAGACCAAGGAAGGACACGCTGACCTGGAGACTCCCATCGAGAACATGTATCAGACCCAAGGCACCGTGACCCTCAACCTCGGCACCCTCGCCAAGGCCGGTGAGCAGGAGGTGACCATCAAGGTGACCAAGGTGAACGGACAGGAGAACGAGAACACCAGCAAGGTGAAGGCCACCGTCTTCGTGGTAGGTCTTGAAGAAAGCGCTACCCGCAAGAGCCTCGTGGAGGTTTATGTAGGTTCGGGCAAGTACTATTCGGGCCGCGGCTATGTGGGTGTGGAGCGTATGATCGAGACCTTGGGCGAACAGGTTATCCCGATCACCATCCATATGGGCGACTCTCTGACCCTCGATGCCTACAAGTCGCGCACCGAGGACAGCAAGTACTACAACGCTCCTTTGGCCGACGTCGACCGCTGCTTCCTCACCGATCCCTACTACGGCGACAACAATACGGCTCCCTATTCGTTCCAGGCCGACCAGGTGGTAACCAGGAACCTCACCAAGGTTTCGGAGGCCGATGTGGAGGCTGTTGCCGAGTGGACCACCGAGGCACAGGACAGCGTCAGCATCACTGCCACCACGACGTTCAAGATGACGAGCAACGAGGCCTACTATCGTCTGGTATTTGCCGTCATCAAGGACTCCATCACCTTGATGCAGAACAACTACATCACCTACTACAAGAGCAGCTATCCCGAAGACGACATGGCCTACTGGCGTGACCAACCTTGGACGGGCACTTCGATCAATATGAACCTTGTAGTGGCTGCCAGCGACTGCAATGGCGTAGCCAACAGCGTACCACGCAAGGTGACTGCCAACGAGGCTTTGACCTACGAATACGGTCTCAACGTGCCTGTTGTCGAGGATAAGGTGGGTGTCAACCCACGTCTCGTTGTCTTCCTGGTGAACACCAATACACGCGAGGTTGTCAACGCCAACATCGTTGCCATCCCCGACTATGGCACCACGACTGGCGTGAAGGGCATCGAGGAGAACCAGAATGCCGGTGTTGAGGTATTCAATATCAAGGGCCAGAAGGTGGGCGAGAACGCCAGCCAGCTGACACCTGGTCTCTACATCATCCGCGAGGGCGGTCAGGCCAAGAAGGTGATCGTGAAGTAAAGTCAATCGTTACATTTCTGTACCTTTATCCCTAAAATATTGAGCCTCCCAATCGATTGAGAGGCTCTTATTTTGTTTTTTCGCGAAAAGTTCGTATCTTTGCGGCGCAAAATACAACAGAAATAATGAAGAAGATGCTGATAGCAATTGTTTGCATCATTGTGGCAATACCCATTGGGGTATATGCCTTTGTGCACAGCAAGCCTTTCGGATCTTTGCCAAAAGGAGAAAGACTGGAGCGTGTGCTCAATTCACCCAACTATCGTGATGGATCGTTCCAGAACGAAGAGCCCACGACACTCATGGTACAGAACGAAGAAGGCGCAGGCCAGGGCCGATTCAAGGCGATGTGGAACTTCGTCTTTGGCAAGAAACCCGAGGGACGAGTACCCGAAGAGGGCGAAGTGACGGTAGTGAAGAGCGACCTGCGAGGACTTGATCCGCAGGAAGATGTGTATGTGTGGCTGGGACATAGCAGTTATCTGCTGCAACTGTCGGGCAAGACGTTCCTGGTGGATCCCGTGTTCTATCAGGGTTCACCCGTGTCGTTTGTCAACAGGATGTTTCCGGGTACGGACTACTACAAGCCCGAACATATGCCCGAAGTCATCGACTACCTTGTCATCACGCACGACCATTGGGACCATCTCGACTATCGGGTAGTGAAGGAACTGAGGACGCGCGTTCGGCATGTGGTGTGCGGACTGGGTGTAGGTGCGCACTTCGAGCGTTGGGGGTATGCTTCCGAACAGCTCATCGAACTGGATTGGAACGAGGAGGCTCCACTCGGCGAGTATCAGGCATTGACACCCGACAGCACGGAGGCACGCGTCGTCTGTCTGCCTTCACGGCATTTTTCGGGCCGAGGACTCAAATCGAATCAGTCGCTTTGGGCATCGTTCATGCTCGAGACACCTTCGCTCCGCGTGTTTGTCGGAGGAGATGGAGGATATGACGGACGTTTCAAGCGAATCGGAGAGCGGTTCCCGGTCATCGACCTGGCTATCCTCGAAAATGGACAGTACGACAAGCGATGGGCACAGATACACACGCTGCCCGAACAACTTGGCAAGGAGATGACCGAGATGGGGGCACGCCGATACATTACTGTGCATCATTCGAAGTTCTGCCTCGCCAACCATCCGTGGAAAGAGCCGCTCGAGAATGAGAGACAGGCTGCCCAGGAATCGGGCAAGGAACTGGTGGTCTGTCAGATAGGTGAAATAGTAAAGCTCTAAGGTTTGATGGAGACAAAGAAGATACTTTTCGTTTGCCACGGCAACATCTGCCGGAGCCCGATGGCCGAGTTTGTGATGAAATGGCTGGTGAAGGAAGCGGGCAGGGAAGGGGAGTTCGAAATCGCTTCGGCTGCCACGAGCACCGAGGAGATCGGCAATCCCGTCTATCCGCCTGCGCGGCGAAAACTGGCGGAACATGGCATCGCGTCGGATGGCAAGTATGCGCGGCAGATCACGCGTCGCGACTATCAATACTATGACCTGATTGTGGGCATGGACGAGTGGAACCTCCGCAACATGCGTCGTATGCCGGGAGGCGATCCTGAGGGCAAGATCTGTCTGCTGATGGATTTCACCGAAAGGCCCGGGGAGGTGGCTGACCCGTGGTACACGGGGGATTTCGAGGCCACGTGGCGCGATGTGCTGGAAGGGTGCCGGGGACTGCTGGCGAGGATTCGATAAAGGGGCGGCCAAGCTTGGCCGCCACGAAACACGAGGGACCAAAATGGGACCAGAGCATCAAAAAAAAGAGGGCGGGGCCCTCTTTTTTTATTTTTCCTGGTCGATCTTGGTGAGCGTGTCTTGGAGGATCGCTTGGCGCAGGGAGGTGAGCCAGGGGGAGAAGGCGACGGTGTCGAAGGCGTAGGTTTTGTTGAGGTCGTACTCGTTGGCTGACCAGGTGTCGATGGGGGATTCGTTGTGCTGGATGAGGGCCTCGAGTTTGTCGAGCGACTTGTAGAGCCTGGCTTCGAGCGTCTTTTGCTCGTCCATCTCGGCATAGAGCGCAAGCATCGTTTCGGCGATATTCGTGGGCAGGGATTTCACCCATTGGGTGAGCAGGGAATCCTCGGTCTCGCGGTCGCTGTTGGTTTTCAGGAAGGTGGGGATGTCGCCTGTGAAGCATTCGCCCAGGTCGTGGATGAGACACATCGAGACGACCTTGTTGATGTCGGCTTCGGGGAACTCGTCCTTCAACAGAAAGGCCATCAGCGAGATGCGCCAGCTGTGTTCGGCCACACTTTCGACACGACGCTTTGACGTGGTGCAATGGCGTGGGGTGTCCTTGAGACGTTCAGCAACGTGCAGGATGGAGAGATATTCGCGAGGGGTCATGGGGAAGGGGAGTAAAAGGGTAGTAAAAGAGGAGTAAAAAGGGAGAAAAAGGGACGGATGTTTCCTGGGACTCATTCTCGATTGGTGAAGTGACGTCCCTTCACATCCCTTAATATCCCTAAATATCCCTTAATATCCATTCAGTTGAGCAAATTATAGCGCGAGCTTGTAGATCTGCATTGTTGTTTCGGCATCGAGGGGGAAGTAGCCGGGCATCACGGCACCCTTGTTCTGATGGAGACGCTGGTTGAGCAGTTCAAGGTTCGGCTCGGGAATGCCCAACTGCGCGAAGGAAACCGGCATATGCAACACATCGTGGAACCACGTCTTGAGCTTCAAGGCGCCTGCCATAGCTACGCGCTTCTGTTCGTCGAGTGGCCAGGTATTCGTATTGTTGATGTCGGCATCGGCGGGGAGATTGGGCTGAATGCCAAGCACACGCATGGCGAGTTGTGCCACCTTGTGGGGATGCACATTGGCCATATACTGCAGGAAGGCTGGGAAGATGACGGCAAGACCAGCGCCATGCGTCACATCGTATTCGGCCGAAATCTCGTGCTCCATGGCATGGCTGTTCCAATCCTCCTGACGCCCCAGGGAGCAGGTGTCGTTGTGGGCGATAGTGCCGCACCACATGATGTTGGCACGCGCTTCGTAGTCGTTCGGATTGGCGATGACCTTGGGAGCCTCTTCCATGATAGCCAGCAGGATACCTTCGGCCATACGGTCGCCGATCTGCACATCGGGGGTGTTGCTGAGATAACGTTCGAGGATATGTGCCATCATATCGGAGATGCCGCTGGCAGTCTGCCATTCGGGCAGCGTCATGGTCAGTTCGGGATTCATGATGGAGAATTTCGGACGCAGCAGCATGGGCTGACGAATGCCCAGCTTCTGGAGCGTCTTTTCGTTGGTAATGACCGCATTGCCCGAACCCTCGCTACCGGCAGCAGGGATGGTGAGCACGACACCGACGGGCAGGCAGTTGCCGACCTTGGCCTTGCCGATGAAGAAGTCCCAGAAGTCGCCTTCGTAATAGTATCCTGCAGCAATGGTCTTGGCTGTATCGATGACCGAACCGCCACCCACAGCGAGCATAAAGTCGGGCTTGAAACTGCGGGCAAGAGCCAGTCCTTCGTAAACCTTGGGGTCGGTGGGATTGGGGCGGACGCCACCCATTTCGATATAGGGGATGGCAACGGCATCGAGTGAAGTCTTGACACGATCGAGCAGGCCGCTGCGAACCACAGAGCCGCCTCCATAGACGATCATCACACGATGGGCACCGTACTTGACGCAGAGCTGGCCAACTTCCTGTTCGCGTCCGCGTCCGAAACAAAACTCAGTAGGGGAGTAGAAAGTGAAATTATTCATGTGTTGCGGATTTTGATTGTTGGTGCAAAGATAGCAATTGTTGCAGAATGCGCCAAAAAAAATGTCTAAAAAACCTAAAAAACTGCCGAAAAACATGTTTTACAACATAAAATTTGAAAAAAAGGGCTACAATAATGTGCAACATATCGAAATTTCACTTATATTTGCACGCGATTTTCTCGAATTCGGACCCAAACGAGACCAAATCTTCGTCAAATAATGCGAAAAACAAACATTAAATATATACCTTAAATATTTTTAGAGTCTATGAAAGTTTACTCTTCAAAAGAGATTAAGAACATTGCCTTGCTTGGCAATGATGGAGCTGGTAAGACTTCCCTTACCGAGTCTTTACTTTACGTGAGCGGACAGATTAACCGCAAGGGTCGCGTTTCGCAGCAGAGCACAGTGAGCGACTACTTCCCAGTAGAAAAGAATTATGGTTATTCGGTATTCAGCACCGTATTCCATGTAGAGTGGAATGGCAAGAAGCTGAACATGATCGACTGCCCAGGTATGGACGACTTCGTAGGTCAGGCCATCACTGCCATGTCGGTAACCGACACCACCATTCTTCTGATCAACGGCGGCAACGGCCTTGAGGTAGGCACCCAGAACCACTTCCGTCATACCGAGAAGATGCATAAGCCTGTGATCTTCCTCGTAAACCGTCTTGATGACACCGAGTGTGACTTTGAGACGCTTGTTGAGGATCTCAAGTTGACATATGGCAACAAGTGCGTCCCCGTGCAGTATCCTGTACAGACCGGCGAGAATTTCCATCAGATCATCGACGTGATCCTGATGAAGCAGCTCACCTACAAGGACAACAATCCTACTCCCGTCATTGAGGATATCCCAGCCAGCGAGATTGACAAGGCCACCGAGATGAACAAGGCCCTCATCGAGGCTGCTGCTGAGAACGACGACGCCCTGATGGAGAAGTTCTTCGAGACCGAGGAGCTCACCGAGGACGAGATGCGCGAAGGCATCCGCAAGGGTATGGTTACCCGCTCGATCTTCCCAGTGTTCTGCGTTTGCGCCACCCGCAACTATGGCGTGGGCCGCTTGATGGAGTTCCTTGGCAATGTTGTTCCTTTCGTAGACGAGATGCCAGCCGAGCACAACAGCCGTGGTGAGGAAGTGAAGCCCGATCCAGCTGGTCCGACCAGCCTCTTCTTCTTCAAGACGGGTGTCGAACCACATATTGGCGAAGTACAGTACTTCAAGGTGATGAGCGGTACCGTTCACGAGGGTGACGACCTGCAGAATGCCGATCGTGGCTCAAGCGAGCATATCTCCACACTCTTCGTATGTTCGGGTGCCAACCGTGAGAAAGTCTCCGAGCTCCAGGCTGGTGACATCGGCTGCACTACCAAGCTGAAGGATTGCCGCACCGGCAATGCCCTGAACCAGATCGGTATCGACTGGAAATACAACTTCGTGAAGTTCCCACAGTCGAAATATACCCGTGCCATCAGCGCAGTCAACAAGCAGGAGACCGAGAAGATGATGTCGGCTTTGACCCGTATGCGTCTTGAGGATCCCACCTGGGTTGTCGAGCAGTCGAAGGAGCTTCGTCAGATCCTCGTTCATGGCCAGGGTGAGTTCCACCTCCGTACGTTGAAGTGGCGTCTTGAGAACCTCGACAAGGTGCATGTAGAGTACGCTCCACAGCGCATTCCTTATCGTGAGACTATCACCAAGATTGCACGTGCCGACTATCGTCACAAGAAGCAGTCGGGTGGTGCCGGTCAGTTCGGTGAGGTTCACCTGATCGTTGAACCATACGTTGACGGACAGCCTGATCCCGAGGTTTACAACATCGCCGGCAAGGAGTATCGCGTAACCATGAAGGGCAAGGAAGAGATCGATCTCGCCTGGGGTGGCAAGCTCGTCTTCATCAACTCGGTAGTTGGTGGTGCCATCGATACCCGCTTCATGCCTGCTATTCTCAAGGGTATCCAGCAGTGTCTGGAGCAGGGCCCATTGACAGGTTCTTATGCACGTGACGTACGCGTTGTAGTTTATGATGGTAAGATGCACCCGGTTGATTCGAACGAACTTTCGTTCATGCTTGCTGCACGCAACGCCTTCAGCATGGCATTCCGTCAGGCTGGTCCTAAGGTCCTTGAGCCTATCTATGACGTTGAGGTCTTCGTTCCCGGTGATCGTATGGGTGATGTAATGAGCGACCTCCAGAACCATCGCGGTATGGTAGTAGGTATGCATGCCGAGGCCGGCTATCAGAAGCTGCAGGCCAAGGTGCCGTTGGCAGAGATGGCCGACTATGCAACCACTCTTTCGAGCCTTACCCAGGGCGCAGCCAGCTTCATCATGAAGTTCGCAAGCTACGAGCTCGTTCCTGCCGACATCCAGAGCAAGCTCATCGCTGCCCACGAGGCTGAAGAGGCTGCCGAAAAGTAATGCAAAAGCATTCAATTTGGCATCATAATCCTTAATATTTGAAAAAAAAGTCCGAAAAATCGATTTTTTCGGGCTTTTTTTGTCGATTGTATTCAAAAAATGCGTATCTTTGCGCGCGATTTATACCCTTTGATTATTGATTTTTATACGATATTCCTCAATTATGAGAAAATTAAGCTGTCTTTTAGCCCTTTCGTTGGGCCTTGGTTCTCAAGTAATGCTGCATGCGCAGGCAACTAGCGCCACTTCTGACACTTGTTTTGTCGCTATCTGCATCGATAGTGCTGATAAACCGTACACTGTTGAATCTGCCAACGGACTCTTGAAGACCGAGGGCACAAGCAACGTGCTATATACGACAAGTCCTATCATCAAGATTGTCAACAAGTCGACAAACAATGCCAAGTCCCCCGAAGGTAATTATGCCATGATCAAGTTCGATAAGGGCAAAGCTACAGTTTACGACTATTCGACTAAGGGAGGAGATGGGAAGAAAAAGACATTCCAACCTGTCTCGGCAAATAACTTCACGAATTTCATCTATTTCCGCCTGGACGGTGTCAAGCATACAACACTCACCTTCCGCTTACCCAGCAACAAAGACTACAGCAAAGCAGGTCCCCTGCAGGTACGCATAGCCGATGGAACTGCTCCTGCCGATGTGCGTGCCAAGTTCGGCATTGCTGAAGCTTCCGGTACATCGGAAGAAGAGGTAGAAGGTGAAGGTTCGGAGAATCAAGGCAGCGAAGTGGCTCCCGCAGAGAAGCCCAAGAAGAATGCCTTGGACGAGCGTAGTTCGTGGATCGATACCTTGCAGTCGATTTTGACCGCGCTGATCGCCCTTGCAATTGCAGCCATCATCTGCTATTACCTGTACAACCAATTCAAGAAGAAGCCGAAGGGTAAGGGGCCACAGGAAGCGACGAAGCCTGTCGTCACTCCCCAGCCGAAGAAGGGTGAGAAGACCGTAGAAAAGAAGGTCGATCAGCCCCGAAAGGACAACTTCGTGAAGGCCGAGCCTGCCAAGAAGCAGGAGGCCGAGAAACCTGCCGCCAAGCAAGAGACGAATGTGGCCGCTGTGGCTCCACAAATCAAGATTGTCGAGAAGATCGTCAAGGTTCCCGTGGAGAAGATCGTGGAGAAGCGTGTCGAGGTTCCCGTGGAGAAGATTGTCGAGAAGCGTGTCGAGGTTCCTGTGGAGAAGATTGTCGAGAAGCGCGTCGAGGTTCCCGTGGAGAAGATCGTCGAGAAGATTGTGGAGAAGCGCGTCGAGGTTCCCGTAGAGAAGATTGTCGAGAAGATTGTCAAGGTTGAGGTGCCTGTCGAGAAGATTGTCGAGAAGCCTGTTCCAGTGGTCAATCTGTCGGATAAGGAAGCAAATGCTGAGATTCAGCGTCAGGTTGATTCGCTTCGTACCATTCTTCAGCAGAAGCAGCAGGAGCTTGCTGCCAAGCAGCAGGAGGTGAACAATGCCAAGCAGATAGCCAATGCAGCCATCGTCGAGGCACAGAAGAATGCTGCCAAGCAACTTGAGGCTGCTACGGCAGAGTTGCAGAAGAAGGCTGCCGCCGAAATCGTTGCTGCCAAGCAGGAGACCGAGGCTCTGCGCCTGAAGTCGAATGTTGAAATGGATAAGCTCAAGAAGAGCGCTTCCGAAGGCCTTGCAGTCGCCAAGACTGAGAACGATTCACTTCGCAAGAAGATTGCCGACGACCTTGCTGCCTTCAACTCGGAGAAGGAGTCGCTGCTCCAGAAGGCTGCTGCCGAACTTGCTGCTGCCGTACAGAAGGCTGCCAACGACTTGGCCAATGCCAAGCAGCAGCACAGCGATGAACTCAATGCCGTGCGACTGAAGTCAAATACGGATCTGAATGCCGCCAAGCAGGATGCCCAACAGGCCATTGCCGCCGCCCAGCAGAGTGCCCAGCAGGCTGTTGCTGCTGCTCAGCAGAACGCCCAGCAGGCTGTAGCTGCCGCTCAGCGCAAGTCGGATGCTGCCATTGCCGCCGCCCAGCAGAAGTACAGCGACGAGGTGGCTGAGGTACAGCGCAATGCCGACCAGGAGATTGCAGCTATTCGTCATAAGGCCGATGTCGAAGTGGCTACGTTGCGCCAGAAGCTGGCTGATGTGCAGAACGAGCTTGCACAGAAGTCGGTGGAAGTGGAGAACACTGTCGCCCTCAAGACTGCAGAACTTGAGATCGAGGCAGAGCAGAAGATTGCAACCGCAGTTGCCGCAGCCGAATCGAAGGCACAGGAGAGCATGGATGAAGCCGCTGCCAAGGTAGCTGCTGCCAATGAGAAGATGGAGCATCTCGAAAGCCAGCTGCAACTGCCATTGCAGATTCAGCGCGATGGCCTGCAGTCGTCGCTGGGACTCATCGAGGAGCACATCCAGCTGATGAAGGAAGGTGTGGAGGCCTTCAATGCCGACAACAACTACCACAACACCACCATGCATATTGCGCAGAAGTTCGACAGCTTCATGAACTGGTTCAACCGCAACATTGTGAACAACGAGGCAGAAGAGTCGCGTAATGTGGATGGCCTCTACAACCTGATGCAGACCACGTTCCGCCGCGATCTTGAGAACACCTATTCGTGGATCTCGGAGTTGCTTCGCATCTCGTCCTACAGCGCCATCTCACCCTTGTTCCTCAACGAGTTCAAGCGTTCGGGCATTCCTGTGGACAGCCTGAAGATTGCTGCTTCGGAGACTGTTGCCCTGATGGGACGCTATGGCATTTCGCTCATTATGCCACACCTCTTCGTCGATGACTTTGAGCGTGACAACTTCAAGCTCAACAATGCTCCACTCATCAACTCCTTCTATCCGAAGGACTTCAAGGAGCAGGAAGAGGCTAAGCGTGGCGTGATCTACGATATGATTCGTCCAGGTTATGCCATCGGCGGACAGGTGCAGAAGGTGCCTGAGGTAAGCGCGATGCGAGCCATCAACGACTAAGCAAAACAACCGATTGTCCCTTCCCCCGAATGAGGGGGAGGGGAGATTTGAAGCCAGCAGGAGAGGGCTGGCAGACGAGATACGATCATCTGTGATTTCAGGGCAGTTGATGCTATGACAAATTTTTATATTTCGATCCTCTCTTCTTTTTATTATATCATTATTAAGGTATTCTGTTATGATTAATTATCCTGTTATGACTGCCGAAGAGGCAGCGAGACTTATTAAAAACGACTACGTCCTGGGTATTGGCGGCTTCTCTTCGGTGGGAGTGCCGAAGGCTGTTCCTGCGGCCCTTGCCAAGTATGCGATTGAGGAGCACGAGGCAGGTCGTCCGTTCCAGGTTGGTCTCATTACAGGTGGTGCCACAGGTCCTGCGGTGGATACCGATCTGCCCTTGGCCAAAGCCGTCAAGTTCCGTACCCCATTCCAGTCGAACCCGAACATGCGCAAAGCGATCAACGCTGGCGAGGTCGAGTATTTCGATTGTCATCTTTCGATGATTGGCCAGGACGTCTATTACGGATTCCTCGGCAAGATGGATGTTGCCATCATCGAGGCTTCGGAGATTACGCCAGAAGGTCATCTCATCCTTACGACGTCGGTGGGCATTGCACCATCCATTGCAGCGCATGCCGAGCATATCATCGTCGAGCTCAATGAGGTCCATGCCGGCAAACTCACCGGTATGCACGACATCTATCTGCCCGAGATGCCACCCTATCGCAAGCCTTTCGAGATCATGAAGGTGAACGATCGCATCGGTACCATTGACCTCAAGATTGATCCCAAGAAGGTCATTGCCGTGGTGCATACCAATGCGTACGACAATCAGCCTGGCTTCAAGCCTTTGGATAAGGATACCGAGGCTATCGGTGCACATATCTCCAACTTCCTTGTCAATGAATTGAAGAATGGTGGCATCCCCAAGGAGTTCCTGCCCCTGCAGTCGGGCGTAGGCAATGTCGCCAATGCGGTTCTTGGTGCGCTGGGAGATAACCCCGAAGTTCCTCCGTTCTCGATGTTTACCGAGGTGATCCAGAACTCAGCCATCGACCTCATCATGAAGGGTCGTTGCCTAGGTGCTACGGGTTCGTCGTTGAGTCTGACCGATGACTACGTGGACAAGATGTACGCCAATATGGACATTTTCGGCAAAAGTATCATCCTGCGTCCTCAAGAAATCACCAACCATCCCGAGTGTATCCGTCGATTGGGCGTCATTGCCCTCAACACAGCCCTCGAGGCCGACATCTTCGGAAACATCAATTCGACCCACGTACTGGGAACGAAGATGATGAATGGCATCGGCGGTTCGGGCGACTTTACCCGCAATGCCTTCCTGTCGATCTTCTCGACACAATCGTTGGCCAAGGGAGGAGCCATCTCGTCAATCGTGCCGATGGTTACACACGTCGATTCGAACGAACACAGCGTGCGTGTGCTTGTCACCGAGCAGGGTGTTGCCGACCTTCGCGGCAAGTCGCCTTCGCAGCGCGCACGTCTCATCATCGAGAACTGCGTACATCCCGACTACAAGCAGTTGCTTTGGGATTACCTCAAGCTCTCGGAGGGCAAGAGTGTTCACACACCGCATTCGCTTCGCCATGCATTCGCTATGCACATTGCATACGAGGAGACGGGCGATATGCGTAATGCAAAATTCTAAATAAACAATTTGGACTGTTTCAAGGTAAATATTCTGGGCTGCGGAAGCGCGAAGCCAACGCTTCGTCACTCTCCGACGGCCCAGATTGTCAATTTCAGGGGCAATCTATTTATGGTGGATTGCGGCGAGGGTGTGCAAATCGGCCTCGCCCGTAATCACATCCCCGTAGGAAAAATCGGACACATTCTGCTGAGTCATCTGCATGGAGACCATTGTCTGGGTCTCGTCGGCTTTATAGCAACTCTCGGCCTGGGGCAGCGAACGGGTGAGATTGTCATCCATGCACATAAGGATGCCGAGCGGATATTCCAGCCGTTGTTCGATTTCTTTTGCCCGAATCTCTCGATGAAGGTCACTTTCCAATCGTTCGACACCCGGAAATCGGAGGTAATCTATGAGGACGATTCACTCCTCATCAAGACCATCCCGTTGAGTCATCGTGTCCCTACGGCTGGATTCCTTTTCCAGGAAAAAACTCGCGACAGGCATCTGCTCGTCGAGAAGTGCGAGGCTCTCGGTATTCCTTTCGCCTATTTCCGTGGCATCAAGAAGGGGATGGACTGGACAAACCCTGAGACAGGAGAGGTCATTCCGTGTGAGATGCTTACTGCCGATCCGACACCTAGCAAGTCGTATGCATTCTGTTCGGATACGATGTATTCCGAGAGCATTATTCCCATCATCAGGGGTTGTGATGTGCTCTATCACGAATCGACCTACAGCAACATCGATACGCTCAAGGCACATCAGCGCGGGCACAGTACTTCGGTGGAAGCAGCAACAATAGCCATGAAGGCAGAGGTGGGCAGGCTTCTTCTTGGACATTATTCTTCGCAATTCCAATCCTACGAGGATGAGAAAATCCTGCTCGACGAGGCACAACAGATTTTCCCGAATTCAGAATTGACCCGGGAACAGATGGTGATTGATATCTAACGTCAGGTTTTTTGTTAAGGCTGCATTATCTGCAGGGTAATGCTGTCGCGTGACAGATCGCCGGGATTAGTGCCTGGTGCTCCTTCTGGCACGCGAATGCCGCGTTCAGCATAGAGTTTCTTCCAGTAGGGAGCAATGTCTCCCGAACTGTCGGTGAAGGACATCGGACGCGTCTTGAAGATGGGCGTGCCATCGGGACGCAGATAACTGAGTTGGACGAGTTCGCTGCAATAGATCTGCCTGGCATCGGGAATGTAGAGTGTGTCGTATGGCAAGCCGAGATATTGCTTTGCCCGTTCGACCGAAGCACCCAAGCCCAGCGTGTCACGCAGTCGGCCCACGAGGATGCAGGGATTGCCTTCCTCGTCGTATTCTGCCTCTTCGAAGAACTTGTCGATGGGTGTGAGCCATACGCCATGACTCGGTGTGGCTTCGAGCACCATCATCCTGCCTTGCTCTTCGCAGGCTATTCCTACATGCACCACTTGGGAACCACCGACGCCCTCGGTAACGTTGGCTATGGCATCACTCAATCCATCGCCCGTGGGTTCCTCGATGCTGAAAAGCAGATCACCATGATAGATTTCGAGTCCGTTGATGACGGATGCAGTCTGCGTCGGAACTTCGCATGATGTGGCCAATACCATGAGGCCAAATACAATTGGAAGAGAAGAGAATCGTCCCATATATTTTATTTTAAAAGGTGTCAATTTGGTGTAATGTTGACTATGCCGATTCACGTGGTTTAGCCGTAAAATAACCACGTGTAGCTTTTGTGGTGGCAAAGATAAATAAAAACTTCAACGTTTCCAAGAAAAGGTCGCATAAAAAGAAAACTATCACCCCATTTTAGTCATAAAAGTTGACAAATATACTATTTTGGATATGCTAAAATGCAGTTTTTGGACCAAATATTTGGAATTTATAGAAAAAAGTATTATTTTTGCGCCCTAAAAATAGTACTATAATATGAAATTTGCAGAATATAATCAATTTAATCTGTCAGAAATCAATAAAGAGGTTCTGAAGAATTGGGACGCCAAAGACGTCTTTGTTAAATCGATGACCACACGTGAAGGTCATCCTTCGTTTGTCTTCTACGAGGGTCCCCCGTCGGCCAATGGCATGCCCGGTATTCATCACGTAATGGCTCGTTCGATTAAGGATATATTCTGCCGTTTCAAGACGATGCAGGGCTTCCAGGTGAAGCGCAAGGCCGGATGGGATACTCACGGACTTCCTGTTGAGTTGGGCGTCGAGAAGATGCTTGGCATCACCAAGGAGGACATTGGCAAGAAGATTTCGGTGGACGACTACAATGCAGCTTGCCGCAAGGAGGTTATGAAATATACGAAGGAGTGGACCGACCTGACTCGCAAGATGGGTTACTGGGTCGATCTCGATGATCCGTATATCACTTATGACAACCGTTATATCGAAACCCTCTGGTGGCTCCTCCAGCAACTCTATAACAAGGGCCTTCTCTACAAGGGATATACCATCCAACCTTATTCGCCTGCCGCAGGAACTGGTCTTTCGAGCCACGAGCTCAACCAGCCCGGCTGCTATCGTGATGTGAAGGATACCACGGTGACCGCTATCTTCAAGGCTCTTGATCCAAGGCCGGAGATGACCGAGTGGGGACAGCCTGTATTTGTAGCATGGACCACTACCCCTTGGACCCTGCCTTCGAATACCGCCCTCTGCGTTGGTCCGAATATCGACTACGTAGCCGTTCAGACCTTCAATCCCTACAATGGTGACAAGCTGACCGTCGTTATGGCCGAAGCACGTCTCAAGGCTTATCTTGCAGGCGAGGAACTTCATACTCTTGCCGAGATGGAGGCTCTTGACCTCAACAAGGTCGATGGCCGCAAACTTCCTTATCGCATTGTAGGACGTTACAAGGGCAGTGACCTTGTAGGCATGAAGTACGAACAACTTTACCAGTGGGTGAAGCCATGCGAGCAGTTGAAAGAACTTGCTGCTCCATATATCAAGGAGTATGCCGAGAAGCATCCCGAGAAGGTCTTCGCCTATGGCCAGGACCAGTTTGTCGAAATCGCCGAAAAGGCTTTCCGCGTCATCCCCGGTGACTATGTGACCACTGAGGACGGTACGGGCATCGTGCATATTGCTCCTACCTTCGGTGCTGATGATGCCAAGGTTGCCAAGGCTGCCGAGGTTCCTGCACTCTATATGGTCAATACTTTGGGCGAGACACGTCCAATGGTTGACCTGACCGGCAAGTACTACAAGCGCGAGGAGCTTGCTCCCGCCTTTGTCGAGAAGTGTGTCGATCTCGATGCATATAGCGTTTATGAAGGCTGCTTCGTGAAGAATGCCTATGCTCCCGAGTTCAACAAGGACGGCAAGTATGATGCTGTCGCTGCCGAGAAGGCCGATGACCTCAACGTCATCATGAGCCTCGGTCTCAAAAAGGAACACAAGGCCTTCAAGATCGAGAAGCATGTGCACAACTATCCACATTGCTGGCGTACCGACAAGCCAGTGCTCTATTATCCTCTCGATTCTTGGTTCATCCGTTCTACCGCTTGCCGTGACAGGATGATCGAACTCAACAAGACCATCAACTGGAAGCCGAAATCGACGGGTACCGGACGCTTTGGCGCTTGGCTCGAGAACCTCAATGACTGGAACCTCAGCCGTTCGCGCTACTGGGGTACGCCACTGCCTATCTGGCGCAACCGTGACACCCGCGAGGAATTGTGCATCGGTTCGGTCGAGGAACTCTATAACGAGATTGAGAAGGCAGTTGCTGCCGGTGTGATGGCAAAGAACCCGCTCAAGGAAAAGGGTTTCGTGCCTGGACTGATGGAGAAGGAGAATTACGAGAAGATCGACCTCCATCGTCCCTATGTGGATGATATCAAGCTTGTCAGCAAGACTGGTCACGTACTCACCCGCGAACTTGACCTTATCGACGTGTGGTTTGATTCTGGTGCGATGCCATACGCACAGATTCACTATCCGTTCGAAAACAAGGAAGCTTTCGACAATGGCAGTGTCTATCCTGCCGACTTCATCGCCGAAGGCGTTGACCAGACTCGTGGTTGGTTCTTCACCCTCCACGCCATTGCCACGATGGTATTCGATTCGGTATCCTACAAGGCTGTCGTATCGAATGGTCTTGTCCTTGCCAAGGATGGCCAGAAGATGTCGAAACGTTTGGGCAATGCCATCGATCCATTCGGCGCCATCGAGACCTATGGTTCCGATCCGCTCCGCTGGTATATGATTACCAACGCTTCGCCTTGGGACAACCTCAAGTTCGACCCCGAAGGTGTGGTAGAGGTTAGCCGCAAGTTCTTCGGCACGCTCTTCAACACCTACAAACTCTTTGCCCTCTACGCCAACATCGATGGCTTTACAGGTCAGGAGCCTGAGGTAGCTATGGAGCAGCGTCCCGAGATCGATCGTTGGATCCTTTCTTCGCTCAACACCCTCGTCAAGGCTGTCGAGACCAATTTCGAGAACTATGAGCCAACGATTGCCGGACGTCTCATCGAGACTTTCGTCTGCGACAACCTGTCGAATTGGTACGTTCGTCTGAACCGCAAGCGTTTCTGGGGCGGTGAGATGAACGACGACAAGCTGGCAGCCTATCAGACGCTCTATACTTGTCTGGAGACCGTTGCCAAACTCATGGCGCCTATTGCTCCGTTCTATAGCGACAAGTTGTTCCTCGACCTCAATGCTGTTTCAGGTCGTGACAAGTGCGAATCAGTTCACCTCTCCACCTTCCCGAAGGTAGGAGACAATGATGCTGCCCTTGAGCGCAAGATGCAGTTGGCACAGACTGTTACGTCACTCGTGCTCAGCATCCGCAAGACCTCGAAGATCAATGTGCGTCAACCTCTTCAGACAATCCTGTTCCCTGCTATCGATGCCGAGCAGGCTGCCGATATCGAGGCAGTGAAGGACCTCATCCTCAGTGAGACCAACATCAAGGAACTCGTGATTGCCGGTGGCGACAGCCATGTGCTGGTCAAGAAGGTGAAGCCGAATTTCCGCGAACTGGGCAAGCGCTACGGCAAACTCATGAAGTCGCTGGCTGCTGCTCTCGGAAGCCTTGAGCAGGAAAAGATCGCCGATCTCGAGAACGAAGGTCGTCTGGCCCTTGTCATTGATGGTACACCAGTCGAGATCACTACGGCCGATGTAGAGATCATCAGCGAAGATATGCCGGGCTGGAATGTTGCCAGCGAAGGCCGCGTAACCGTAGCGCTCGACATCACAGTCACCGAAGAACTCCGCAAGGAGGGTGTGGCTCGTGAGCTCATCAAGCGTATCCAGAACTATCGTAAGACAGCAGGCTTTGAAGTTACCGATCGTATCCAGATCGTATTTGAGCCTAATGAGAATACCAATACCGTAGTCGAACAGTACAAGGACTATATCGCAGGTCAGGTTCTCGCCACCAGCATCACCATCGGTGCAGTAGGCGAGGAGGCTGTCGACCTCGATATGGACGACTACATTATCAAAGCGTCTATCACCAAATAAAAAACACAATTTATAAGTTATGGCAAACGAAGACAACATCAAAGTTCGTTACTCCGATGAGGAGCTTGCTGAGTTCAAGGTTATCGTTGAGGAAAAACTCAAGGAGGCTTTGGCCGAGTACAATGAGATCCGTGAGCGCATGCGTCATGGCGACAACGACGACCGCGACACCGCTCCTATGTTCAAGAACATGGAAGATGGCGCCGAAACCCTTTCCCGTGAAGAACTCGGTCTCAAGGCCTCGCGCCTCGAGAAGTTCATCAAGGGTCTGCAGGGTGCATTGGTTCGTATTGAGAACAAGACCTATGGCATCTGCCGCGTCACTCATAAGCTTATTCCGAAGGAGCGTCTGCGTGCAGTGCCTCATGCTACGCTCAGCGTAGAGGCCAAAGAGAAGCGCACTGGTAAATAAGTCTTTGTATAGTGAGTACTCGCAAGAAGCAAAGCCTGCTGGCCATCGGGCTCTTTCTGGCCCTTATCCTTATTGATCAGGTTATCAAGATTTATGTCAAGACGCACTTCTACCTTCGAGAGTCGGTAGAAGTGACGTCGTGGTTCTATCTGTCGTTCATCGAGAACAATGGCATGGCCTATGGAATGGACTTCGTCGATAAGTATGTGCTTACGGGTTTCCGCATCCTGATGACGCTGCTTTTCGGCTGGGTGCTCTTCAAGGCCATCAGCAAACGTCTCGTCTCCACGGCCTTTGTAATCGTCGTCACAATGATCCTGGCAGGAGCTATGGGCAATATCATTGACTGCGTATTCTATGGCCGCTGGTTTACTGACAGTTATGGACACGTGGCTCAATGGGCCGATGCGAGTGCCGGGCTGATGCCACAGGGGGAATGGTTCAAGGGACGTGTGGTCGACATGTTCTATTTCCCGTTGATAAACTTCGACTGGCCGGATTCATTTCCCGTTGGAGGGCAGGTAGTCAATTTCCTGGGGCTTTCGTTCCATTATCCCTCTTGGTTGCCTACCAGCGACGAACCGTTCATGTTCTTCAAGCCTGTATTCAATTTCGCAGACTCCTGCATCTCTGTGGGTGTAGTTCTGCTCATTCTCTTCTTCCGTCAGGATTTTGTACGACTGGAGGAAGCGTATAACAAATATAAAAAAGAGGGAAACAAGAAATAACCCGGCATGCGTAAACTCCTGTATCTCGTTCTTGCATTGGTCTCGCTTTCGGTCGTTGCGTCGTGTATCGACCGTCCGGATATCGTGCTCGATGAGGAACAGATGATCGACCTGTTGGTCGATGTACATCGTGCCGAGGGCTTGCTTGAGATGCAACAGCAGCAAGGTGCTGGTTTCGGCTCCGACCTCGACACATATCAGAAGGAGGTTATCGCTGCTGTTCTGCAGAAACATGGTGTGTCGCGTTCGCGTTATGACTCGTCATTGATGTGGTATGCCCAGCATTTGAAGTTGCTGACCCGTGTCTATGGACACGTCGATGAGCGACTTAAAGAGGAGCATGAAATGTGGAGCCTGCAAGTAACCGAGACACGCGATTTTGTCAATAGTATAGCTGGAGATTCCGTTGATTTGTGGACGTTGCGCGATCACTTGATACTCGATAGTCGCCGCTACTCTGATATTCTTTTTTGGGAAATACCTTCCGACAGCAATTTCGTAGATGGCGACACACTTCGTTGGCAATTTATTATCCGCCAGCTCTTACCTGGTCAGAAGGTCCTTGCCTCCATCTCGCTTGCCAAGTATGAACCCACCGAGGAGGAGCTGCGCCGTCAGGGCAAGAAGAAGCAGAATGAGCCATTGGGCGCACCCATCGGCTTTGATGCCAAGACAATTACGCAAAATGGGGAATGCCAGTTGATAGCCCGTGCTGACTCACTGCAGCCATTCCGTTCTGTAATACTCGGTCTCGTCCTTATGAATGACTCCAATAAGGCCGCGCCCGTCTTTGTCGATAGTATATCTTTGTTGCGAACTCATCTGAAAAATGAATAGGATATCCAAGTTTTTCCTTTGTGCATTGCTCCAATTCGCTCTTTGCGTTGTGAGTGATGCACAAATGCGTTCACTTCCACCCATCTTCAAGGATTGGATCAAGTCGGATGGTATGAGGCATGCTACTGTGAGCATGGAAATTGTGCGCTTACCCCGTACAGCTCCCCAACAGATGCCCGACTCGCTTAATCCTGCCATCAATCGTGGGCGCGTGCTCTATAGTTATGACCCTGAGCGTCTGATGACCCCGGCTTCGGTCCTTAAATTGGTTACAGCAGCAACGGGTTTCCGTGTGCTTGGCCCCAATTATGTCTGGCCCGACAGTGTGCCGATGATTGATTCGGCCGATGTGCGTCTGCCTGGACTCGAACGGTTCAATCCCGACCTGCTTGTCGAGGACATCGAGGAATATATGCCGGGTCTTGACAATCTCTTGCCCGATAGTGGACAGATGCTGATGGATGTGATGGACCGCACGCTGGCTGAGAGCCTCAATTTGCAGGCCGAGACATTGCTCCGCCTGCTCACACCATCTTGTCGGCTCGATAGCGGATTGCTCAAGGTGCAGGACTATTGGCGGAAGAGGGGCCTCGATATGGAGTCGCTGGTGATGTACGATGGCTGTGGAATTTCGCCCAGCGATCGTGTCACAGCTCATTTCATCAACTCCCTCCTTGCCGATATGCAGTTTGACGCACCTTTCCGAAAGGCGATGGCTGACATTGCGATGGAGGGTACGGTAAGGGAATTCCTGAAGAAAACACGTCTGTCGGGGCAGGGCCAGTTGAAGACAGGCACACTCAAGAATGTGGTAGCCTACGCCGGATATATCAGGGGATCGGATGGACGAACCTACGCTGTCACCATCTTTGTGGCAAACAACACCTGCAAGCATGCTGAGGTGCGCAAGGAGATTGAAAAGTTGCTCCTTTCGCTTATTCCATAATGCAATTTTTCGGTTTTCGTAGCCTTTTTCTTCTTTTTTCGCGTCAATGTAATCGTTTTTTCAGGAAAAAGAGTTAACTTTGCTGCCGACTCGTGCACCTGTAATAAAGATTGAACTATGGCAAAGCTCTATGTTGTTCCAACGCCTGTCGGCAATCTGGAGGATATGACCTTCAGGGCTGTGAATGTGCTTAAGCAAGCCGACCTTATTCTGGCTGAGGACACGCGTACATCGAGTGTACTGATGCAACATTACGACATTCATGTCCCGATGCAGAGCCACCACAAGTTCAACGAGCACGAGACGTCGGCACAAATGGCCGAAAAGATAGCCTCTGGTCTGAATGTCGCTTTGGTAAGTGACGCTGGCACCCCGGGCATCAGCGATCCCGGCTTTATGCTGGTGCGCGAATGTATCAGACTCGGAGTCGAGGTGGAATGTCTGCCTGGTGCCACTGCCTTTGTTCCAGCTCTTGTCCAGAGTGGCCTACCTAACGAGAAGTTCTGCTTCGAAGGTTTTCTGCCACAGAAGAAGGGACGTGAGACGAGGCTTCGCGAAATTGCTGCTGAGACACGCACGCAGATTATCTACGAGAGTCCCTATCGCCTTCTGAAGACGCTGATTCAGTTGGCACAGGTGATGGGCGAGGATCGTCCGGCTGCGGTTTGCCGTGAGATAAGCAAGAAGTTCGCAGAGACTCAACGAGGTACCCTTGGAGAGTTGATTGCCCATTTTACTGAGGTGGAACCAAAGGGCGAGATCGTCCTCGTAGTCGGCGGTGCCTCGGAGGGACCAAAGGAAAAGAAGATACATAAAAACAAATACAAGAATATCAATCAAAACGATGATCAAGATGAAGAAAATTAGTGCATTGTTCGCAGTTGTAATGGCTGTGGCACTCACCAGTTGCAATCAGGTGAGCAAGGAACAGTATCAGCAGGCTACCAGTACTAATGACAGCCTTATGTATGTAGCCCTCCAGCAGGGCAATGAGATTTATGAACTTTCGACCACTCTCAATGCAGTCAGCGAGGAACTCAATCAGATTAACGGACAGATAGCCATTTCCAATGGAGAGGATCAGAGCCTTGTGGCCAAACGTGAGCGTTTGTTGGAACAGATAGCCTTGGTTAAGCAGACCATTGAAGAGAAGCAGAAGGCTCTTGATGAACTCCAGAAGAAATATAGTGCCCAGCTCGGTCAGAACAAGGTGCTCAAGCAGACCATCGAACGCCTTCAGAGTGAAGTGGCCGGCTACGAAACCAAGGTTGCCGAACTCAATGAGGCCGTGGCAACCAGGGAGCAGAAGATCGAGGGTCTCACCACCACATTGACCGAGACTCAGCAGACACTCGAGACGACTGTTGCCCAGAACGAGCAGCAGCAGGAGGTAATCAATACACAGGACGAGATGCTCAATACGGGCTATTATATCGTAGCCGACAAGAAGCGTCTAAAGGACCTTGGTCTGCTCGAAGGTGCCCTTCTTGCCAAGAAGCGCCTTACTCGTCAGGGCTTCTCTTCCGAAGGCTTCAACAAGGTAGACATTCGCGAACTCAATGAACTTCCCCTTGGTGCCAAGAAGGTGGAAATCCTCTCTTCCCATCCAACAAATTCCTACGAACTCCGTGAGCAGGCTGATGGAACTCGCAAACTTGTTATCAACGACCCGACCGAGTTCTGGAGCAATACCCGTTTCCTCGTAGTAAAGACCAAGTAAGAATGCCTTTAATACTTCCCAAGAACCTTCCAGCAATAGAAGCTCTCAAGCAAGAGAATATCTTCGTGATGGACTATGATAGGGCAGATATGCAGCGGATACGTCCGTTGCGTATCTGTGTGCTCAATCTTATGCCCATCAAGGAGCAGACCGAAAACGACCTCATTCGTCTCTTGTCAAACACTCCACTGCAGATCGAGATTTTCTTCATGATGCTTTCAACCCACGTGTCGAAGAACACATCGACCGAGCATATGGAGCGTTTCTATACGCCTTTCAGTGAGCTTCGGAACAAGAAGTTTGATGGAATGATTATCACGGGCGCTCCAGTTGAGCAACTTGACTTTGAGCAGGTCACCTATTGGCAGGAACTTACCGATATCTTTGATTGGACACGCACCAACGTTCAATCAACCATGTTCATTTGCTGGGCAGCTCAGGCTGGACTATATCATTTCCACAAGGTTCCCAAGTATCCACTCGACCATAAGATGTTCGGCATCTTCAAGCATGGGAAGGCCGATCCCAAGTGCCCTATTTTCCGTGGCTTCGATGACGAATTCTATGTGCCCCATAGCCGTCATTCGGAAGTGCGTCGTGAAGATATTCTTAAGCATCCCGAACTTGAGATTATGGCCGAGAGTCGTGAGAGCGGTGTCTATATGGTTATGGAACGTGATGGTCGCGAGATATACGTCACAGGGCATTCCGAATATGCTCCCGATACGCTTGATAAGGAGTACAAGCGAGACCTTGCCAAGGGCCTTCCTATCGACATGCCGGTTAACTACTATCGCGATGGAAATCCCAACAACGGACCCTTGGTTCGTTGGCGTTCGGTAGCCAATCTTCTGTTTACCAATTGGCTGAATTACTACGTATATCAGGCAACTCCGTTCGATATCAATGAGATTCAGTAGTTAAAAATTAACAAAAATACGCCGATTTAACTGAAATTAAATCGGCGTTTAACATTTTTAAAATTATACCTCTTGCATATATCGTTAAAAAAAACTATCTTTGCACCCGATTTTGTAGAATTCTAATATAAAACGACATAAAAAATGGAAAGAGTTGACATTCGTGAGCTCAATGAGCTCATTGAGAGCAAAAGCGCCTTCGTGGGCGTCCTGACCCAGGGAATGGATCAGGTGATTGTTGGACAGAAGCATCTTGTCGAGTCATTGCTGATCGGACTGTTGGCCGATGGTCATATCCTCCTCGAGGGTGTGCCGGGTTTGGCAAAGACCCTTGCCATCAAGACGCTTGCACAGTTGATTGAAGCCAAATATAGTCGCATCCAGTTCACTCCTGATCTGCTGCCCGCCGACGTTATCGGTACGATGGTTTATTCGCAGAAGAATGAGCAGTTCACCGTCAAGAAAGGCCCGATTTTCGCCAACTTCGTACTCGCTGACGAAATCAACCGCGCTCCTGCCAAGGTTCAGTCAGCACTTCTCGAAGCAATGCAGGAGCATCAGGTCACCATTGGCTCAGAGACCTTCAAACTCGACCGTCCATTCCTCGTGATGGCCACCCAGAACCCCATTGAGCAGGAGGGAACGTATCCGCTCCCAGAGGCACAATGTGACCGTTTCATGCTCAAGGTGAAGATCGATTATCCGAAGAAGGAGGAGGAGATGAAGATTGTTGCCAACCACCTTATCGGAATGAAGACCGACCTTGACCCGGTGATGAGCAGTGCCGAGATCCTCGAGGCCCGCAAGATTGTCAAGCAGGTGTATATCGACGAGAAGATCCAGAAGTACATCATCGACATCGTCTTTGCAACCCGATATCCCGAGACCTATGGCATGGAGTCGCTCAAGGATATGATTGCTTATGGCGCTTCACCACGTGCCTCCATCAACCTTGCTCTTGCAGCCCGCGCCTTCGCTTTCCTCAAGCATCGTGGTTACGTCATCCCCGAAGATGTGCGCGCCATCTGTCCCGACGTTATGCGTCATCGCATCGGCTTGTCGTACGAAGCTGAAGCTAACAATCTTACCACCGAAGAAGTTATCGCTGAGATCCTCAATAAGGTCGAAGTGCCGTAATTATGGAAACCACCGAATTAATCAAGAAGGTTCGACAAATCGAGATCAAGTCGCGTGGCTTGAGCGCCAATATCTTTGCAGGTTCCTACAAGACGGCGTTCAAGGGCCATGGCATGTCGTTTGCTGAGGTGCGTGAGTACCAGTATGGCGATGACGTGCGTGACATTGACTGGAACGTGACAGCACGCCAGAACAAGCCGCACATCAAGATCTTCGAGGAGGAGCGCGAACTGACCATTATGCTGATGATCGACGTGAGCGGAAGCCGAGAGTTCGGTACCGCCACGCAGACCAAGCAGGAGCAGATCACACAGATAGCTGCCACATTGGCCATGTCGGGCATCCAGAACAACGATAAGATCGGTGTGATTTTCTTTTCCGACCGCATCGAGAAGTATATTCCTCCGCAGAAGGGAAAGAAGCACGTGCTCGCCATCATCTCCGAGATGCTGAAGTTCGAACCTGTACAACGTGGCACCGACATCAATCGTGCCATCCAGTATGTCTCGAATGCACAGAAGAAGCGCTGCACCACTATCATCATCAGTGACTTCTTCGATGCCAATTCCTTCAAGCAGTCGCTTCAGATTGCTAGTTCGAAGCACGATGTCATTGCCATCCAGGTCTATGATCCGCGCGAGACTGAGCTTCCCGATGTGGGATTTATGAAGGTGCGCGACGCCGAAACGGGAGCCGAGCGATGGGTTGATACCAGTTCGCGTCGTGTCCGTCAGGCTTATTCCGACTGGTGGGCCAAGACTCAGGCACAGATGCAGGATGCATTCCTTCATTCCCGTGTCGATAGTGTATCAATCCGCACCGACGAGGATTTCGTACCCGCCCTGCTTTCCCTCTTCAAGCGTCGCAGCTAATTCTTTAAGTATAATGATTAGAATATTCAAAACAGCCGCCGTTGTTCTATGCCTATGGGGCAGTGCCGTTGCCAGTGACGCCCAGCAGCCCAAGGTGAGTGTCGAGATGGATTCGACCTACGTCACCTTTGGATGTCCGATGACGTTTCACTTGCAAGCCATCGTGCCTGAGGGGCAGCAGATCATCTTCCCTCAGGATGTGCTCAAGCACGGCGGCATTGTGGCCTACGATGATTCTGCGCAATATCTGCTGGAGCTCGACACATTCAAGCCCCTTTCGATCGATACTGTGCAGCAGGAAAGCGGTTTTGTGACCCTTCGTGAGGATGTCACTGTCTTCGCTTTTGATTCCGCCACATTCTATATCCCTCCTTTCGAATTCCTCAGTCAGACGGGCGATACACTTCGCACCAACTCCCTTGCCTTGAAGGTGTTTGTACCTTTCGAGAGCATTGAAGTTGATCCGCAAAAGTTCGTGGGCCTCAAGGATGTCGAAGATCCGGAGTTTGTCTTTATGGACTACATCTGGTACTTCCTTATTCCGTTCTTCATTCTGGCAGCACTCGCTGCAGGGTGGTTCGGATGGCAGTATTACAAAAAGCACAAGAAGAATGCTCCTGTCGTTGTTCCCAAGACCAAACCATTGCCTCCGCATGTCATCGCTATGAATGCTCTCGACAACCTGGCAGAGAAGAAACTATGGCAGAATGGTCGTGACAAGGAGTTCCATACCGAACTTACTGAAATCCTTCGCCAGTACATCGAGGCACGTTTCGCTGTGCCTGCAATGGAGAAGACCTCCGATGAGATTCTTGATGAACTCTATGAGTTGGCCGAGAGCCAGAAGGCTTCGCTGGCCAATCTTAAGCAGATTCTTTCGATAGCCGACCTGGTAAAATTCGCCAAATATCACCCATATGCCGACGAGAACCAACTCTCGTTCGTCAATTCAAGAATGTTTGTCGAGCAGACAAAGAAGGTCGAGGTCGAAGAAACTGAGAAAGAGGTTTCCGAAGCTGAATCGACAGGGGAGGAGCAGAATCAATCTACAATGGCTGAAAAATAATCCATAATAAAATGCAGTTCGCCAATCCTGGTTATTTATTCCTATTGATATTGCTGATACCCGCCATTGCGTGGTACATTTGGAAGCAGTCTGAGGCTCAGGCTTCTCTCCAGGTCTCTTCGACCAGCGCTTTCCAGAAGTTGCCCCGTTCGTGGAAGGAGTATCTTCGTCATGTCAATTTCGCGCTGCTCTGTGGTGCAGCAGCCATGACCATTGTCGCTCTGGCACGTCCACAGAGTTCTGATAGTTGGAGCCAGTCCAATACGGAGGGTATCGATATCGTCCTTTCGCTCGACGTGTCCAACTCAATGCATTTCGAGGATTTCCGTCCCGACCGACTGGAGGCTTCCAAGGAGGTGGCTTCGCGCTTTGTGGCAGGTCGTCCCAACGATAACATCGGCCTTGTGCTCTTCGGCAGCGAATCCTACACCATGTGCCCAATGACCAGTGACCATGCTGTAGTGTCGAATATGATTAATTCCGTGACCTTTGACCTCATCGACGGCGGTTCAACGGCCATCGGCGATGGTCTTGTTACCGCAGTCAATCGTATTCGTTCAGGACAAGCCAAGTCGAAAGTGATTATCCTTTTGACCGATGGTTCCAACAATTCGGGTGATGTGTCGCCCAAGGATGCAGCCCAGGTTGCTCATGCCATGGGTGTGCGCCTCTATACCATTGGTGTTGGCTCAAAGGGCGAGTTCGAGACTACCGTAGGTTACGATCCGTTTGGTCGCCCTGTTCGTCAAAAGGTCAAGGCCGACATCGATGAGGAGACTCTCAAGGCAATGGCTCAGTTCACAGGTGGCCGTTATTTCCGTGCCACCAACAAGAATTCGTTGTCAGAAATCTTCGATGAGATTGACAAGATGGAAAAGACCAAGATGTCGGTTCGTGAGTTTTCACGCAAGGACGAAGAGTTCCTGCCTTTCGCATTAGCTGCCATCGCCTTGTTGCTCCTCCATGTCATTCTTCGTAATACCGTTCTTCGCAATATACCCTAAGCAATGGATAACTTTCGTTTTGCCAATCCTAATATACTTTGGCTGCTGATTGTAGTTTTTGCTCTCGTGGTCTTGTTCCTCGTGAGCCGAATGAGCAGTCACAAGGCCTTGCGTCGTTTTGGCGACCTACGCCTGCTGCGTCCGTTGATGCAGGGTGTCAGCGAAGGGAAGCTTCGCGTCAAGTTTGCTATCGAGATGCTTGCCCTTGTCTGCCTCATTATCGCTGCAGCCCGTCCCCAGTTCGGCTCAAAACTAGAGACTGTCAAGAAGGAAGGTATTGAGGTGATGGTTTGCCTCGATATCTCCAACTCGATGTTGGCTGAGGATATACAGCCCAATCGTCTTGAAAGGGCCAAGCGTATGTTGTCGCGTCTTGTCGATAATCTCGACAACGACCAGGTGGGTCTCATTGTATTCGCCGGCGAAGCCTATACCCAGCTCCCCATCACCAATGACTTTGTGTCGGCCAAGATGTTCCTCCAAAGCATCGACCCTCGTATGGTGTCGTTGCAAGGTACAGCTATCGGTGCTGCCATCAATCTGGCAGTACGCAGTTTTACACCTAACGAGGCTTCCGAAAAGGCTATTGTTCTCATCACCGATGGAGAAAATCATGAGGATGATGCGAAGGGTGCTGCAGCCAACGCTCTTGCCAAAGGCATACACACCCACGTCATCGGAATCGGTTCGACACAGGGCGCCCTTGTCCCCGACGATTCGGGTCGTCCGGGTTCCTATCGCAAGGATGCTTCGGGAAATCCTGTCACTACACGTCTCGACGAGCAGATGGCTCAGGCCATTGCGGCAGCCGGTCAGGGCATCTATGCTCATGCCGACAACACTAATTCCGCTGTGCAGACTCTCACCGAAAGCCTCGGCCAACTAAAGACCACTGAACTCGAGAGTCATGTCTTTGCCGATTATGACGACAAGTTCATGCCATTTCTTGCCATTGCACTTATTCTCCTCTTGATTGATATGTTCCTTCTTGATAAGGCGAATGCTCTGCTTCGGAAGATTCGTATTTTCGTCCTCATCGGCTTTTGCATGACGATGTTCGACCCTGCTTCGGCACAGTCGGCACGAAAGGCACGTTCGGCCACTCGCGAAGGCAATGCTTTCTATCACGACAGTCTTTGGCACGATGCCGAGATGAAGTATCGACGTGCGCAGGAGCAGATGCCTACCGATTCCATTTCGCAGTACAACCTTGCCAATGCCCTCCTCCAGCAACAGGAGCAGGAAAAGGCACAGGATGCCATGTCGTTCTATGGTAAGGTAATCGAAAGTTCCGAGCGAGGTGGCAATCACCGCTTGGCTTCACTCGCTTCGTTCAATGCCGGCGACATCTGTATGGCTAGTCAGCAATACGACCAGGCCATAAACTTCTTCAAGCGCGCGCTTCGCAATAATCCTCTCGATGACGAGGCTCGCTATAACCTGCTCCTTGCCAAGAAACTCCTTCAGCAGCAGCAAAACGAAGACCAGAATCAGGATAAGCAGCAACAAGAGCAACAGCAGGAGCAGCAACAAGAGCAACAGCAGGAGCAGCAACAGCAGCAACCGCCGAAACAAGATCAACCTCAACAGGATCAGCAACAACAGCAGGAGCAGCAGGAACAACAGCAACCGCCGCAGAATCAGATGAGCCAGGACCAGGCTGAGGCCATCCTCAACGCCAATAATCGTGACGAGCAGGAGACCCAGGAGAAGGTCAAGCAGCATCAGATGCAGCAGATGAAACGTCGCAAGACCAACAAGGACTGGTAATAAAAATTAAACAATAAAATAATGAGACGCAAATTCCTATTCACTCTCATTCTTTCGTTTCTGACCACAGCGATGGTCTGGGCCGACACGACATTCCGTGCCAAAGCGCCCAGTAGCGTCGCTGTCGGTCAGCAATTCCGTTTGGAATATGTCGTCACCGCACGAGCATCCGGCATCACGGTAGATCTTAAGGATACGGGTTTCGATGTGCTATATGGCCCAACTACAAGTTCGTCATCGAGTACAAGCATCGTCAATGGACAGATGAGTTCCGAGGTGCGTACTACCTTCTCGTATGTCCTTTCGGCAACCAAGGAGGGAACATTTACCTTGCCGGCTGCCACAATCAAGGTCGATGGCGAAACGCTCACGTCCAATAGTGTTTCGGTCAAGGTTCTTCCTGCCGACCAGCAGCCTGCTGGCCAGGCATCGGGAGCACGTAGTCAGCAGGGTGGGGCGCAGGCCAAGTTCAATAAGGACGATGTGCACCTTGTCCTCGACCTTTCAAAGACATCTGCCTACGAAGGTGAGGCAATTGTAGCCACGCTGAAACTCTATTGGCGCAATACCCAGATGGGTAATCCTTCGGATGTCAAATTGCCCGATTTCGAAGGGTTCACTGTGCAGGATATGGACAACGACAATGCACAGGCTTCGCTCGAGCATTTCAATGGCGCAAACTACCAGATGTATCCGCTTGTCAAGTGGTTGCTCTTCCCTTCGCGTTCAGGAGAGTTGACCATACCTGCTGCTACACTGACGGCCAATGTCGCCATTGTTTCGACACGTCGTACCGGAGGATTCTTCGATTGGCCGATGGAATATACCGAGAATGTGGCTGTGCCGCTTCGTTCGGCTGCACGCAAGGTCAATGTCAAGTCTCTTCCGTCTGGCAAACCGGGTTCCTACATGAATGCAGTAGGCAACTTCAATGTGAAGAGTGTTCTCACCGCCGATAAGGTGCGAGCCAACGATGCTGTCATCTATCGTATTACCATCGACGGTATAGGCAACCTCAAATACGTCAAGGAACCCGAACCAGAGTTCCCAACTGATTTCGAAGTATTTGATCCAAAGGTCGATCTCAGTACACGTGCCACATCGTCGGGTGTGCAGGGCAAGAAGACCATCGAATACACCGTCATTCCTCGTCATGCCGGCAAGTACGAGATTCCTGCCTTGGAGTTCAGCTATTTCGACGTCAGGAGTGGACAGTACAAGACCATTCGCACCGATGCCTACACCCTTGAGGTGGAAAAAGGCCCAAATGAAGGTAGTACGGGAGGTGGTGCCGTTGACTTTACAGGCACCAACCAGGAGCGTATTCGTGTGCTTGGCAACGACATCCGTTATCTCCATAGTGTCGATGCAGATCGTCTCGATTTGGGCAAGATCAATCCAGAGACGGGCAAGCCGGAACCTCTCAAGCCGTTCTTCGGTACTCTCGCCTATTGGATGTTCTTCCTTGTGCCCTTCATCGCCTTCGTTATCCTGGCCTTCATCTATCGTCGTCGCATCCGTCGTATGGCCGACATTGCAGGTATGCGTACCCGTCGCGCAGGAAAGGTGGCCGAGCGTCGCCTTAAGACCGCCAGGAAGGCTCTCAATGCGAAAGATGAGAATGCGTTCTACGAAGCTATTCACAAGGCTATTCTTGGATATGTTTGCGACAAATTGCGCATTCCATTGAGCGACCTGACGCAGGATACTGTTTTCGAAATGCTCGAGAAGCACAGTGTCCCCGAGACGACCATCCATGAGGTGAAGGAAGTGCTCGATACCTGCCAGTTTGCACGCTATGCGCCTTCCACCGACTCGCAGGCTATGGATGTGCTTTATAGGAAGACCTCCAAGGTGATCGATCGTCTCGAGTCCGAGATCAAGAAATAAAGCGATTCAACGAAAGATAATTGTTAATTGTTAATTATTAATTGTTAATTGTTAATTATTAATTGTTAATTGTGAAAAGATATATTTTAGCCCTGATAAGCCTTGTGCTCGTTTCTTTCGGCTACGGAAAGACCTATGCCCAACAGGACCTGCTGAACACAGCTGCTGCTGCCTACGACTCGGCACAGTATCAGCATGCCATTGATGCATACGAGCAGATAGCCGTACAGTACGGTGTCAATCCTGAACTTTTCTACAATCTCGCGGGCGCCTACTACAAGCAGAAGAACTATCCCAAGGCCATTCTCAACTACGAGCGCTGTCTGCTTTACGATCCTTCGAATGTAGATGCCAGGGAGAATGTCGAACTGGCACGTCTGCAGTGCGTCGATAAGATTGAGGCCATCGAGCCTATGTTCTTCGTTACGTGGGGCAATAACGTTCGTGACAGTTTCTCGTGCGATACTTGGGGTACACTTGCCATCATCTTCTTCCTGCTATTTATTGCAGGCTGTGGCATTTACTTCTTCACCCATCGTACCAGCCGTCGCAAACTTGGATTCTACGGCGCCTTGCTGTCCATCATTCTTTGTCTCGTCAGTATTCACTATGCAGTTGCACAGCGTGACCATATCCAACAGCGCGACTATGCCATCGTGATGACCCCTTCGGTAATCGTACGTGCTTCGCCTGCCGACAGTGGCACGCAGTTGTTCACCATTCACGAAGGCCTGAAGGTGCGAGTGCGCAGCACACTTTCAGGATGGTCGGAGATCGAACTTACCGACGGTCAGGTCGGGTGGATGCCCAGCGAAGGACTGGAAGTGATTTGATTTCGAACCACGATTACCTGTAGTATATCGATTTCATCTATCAAAACTGTATGCTGCGGTCGGAGCATACAGATTTCATCTGCCAAAACTGTATGCTCCGATCGAAGCATACAGAATTCGTACACCAAATCTGTATGCTGCGATATAAGGAAAGGTTTCCTTCTGCAAAACTGATTTATTCACTGGCGCCCACGGCCTGTCTGTATTCGAGGACCTTATTCTGATAATCGGCGAAGGCATCGGTATAACTGTCGTGAGCCTGCTGGCAGAGCAACTGGGCTTCGAGCAGGTCGGACATCTTGATTGTACCAGCACGGTAATAGTCGCGATTCAGTCGGAGGTTCTCTTCGGCTTGCTCTATGCTGCGTTGTGTGATGTCGAGCTGCTGTCGAGCCTCGATGACGTTATTCCATGCATGCTGCATCCTGATTTGCAGCAGCTCGGACTTGTCCTGTTGTTGGTCGAGAGCTTTCTGATATTCTATCCGCTTGCGCTTGATGGCGTGCGAGCCTCCCCACCAATCGGAGATGGGGACGCTAACCGTCGCATAAACCATTGCGAAGGTACGGTCGTTTTCCATCAGATTGTGGTAGTTGTAGCCTGCTCCAACGGCAACGGAGGGCAGATTCTGACCGACGGCGATATTTCGTTGTAGCTTGGCTGCTTCGACCTGCTTGTCGAGCAACTGGTATTCAGCAGTCCCCAACAATGCCTGTTCATGATCTTCTTTCATGGGCAGCATGGCCACGTCATCGGTGTCGGGTATCAGGGAGAAGGCAGTGTCATGGAGGCCGCAATACTGTGCCAGCAATAGTCTGACGAGCGAAAGTCCGTTGTTCAGTTTCAACCTTTGGCTCTCCACCTCGTTCTGCCGCAGTTCCACCTGCAGCAGGTCGTTGCGCATGGCAAGACCGGCGCGTACGGCCACATCGACATCCTTGTGAATATCATTGAGCATAGCCTCGACGGCACCAATGGTTTTCAGTTTCTCCTGAAGAGATATTATCTGCCAGAAATATTGTTGTGTGGTCAGTTCCATTTCGTTCTCGGTGAGTTGCATCTGAAGGTTGGCCACTTCCTCGCCGACTTTTGCGAGGCGGTTGCCATTGACGATCTGCCCACCGGCGAATACGGGCTGCGTGGCATTGACGCCGGCGATGGTGCCGTTCTTCATCATCGACATACTGATTGGATTGCTCAGAGCTGCCAAGGCTTCAACGGGGAATACAGTGGCCAGAGTGGCTCCCAATTCCGGTGTAATCATTTCGCCCGGGTTAACGTCCATCTTGGCCATCCCCTTGTCGGCGTTGAACCATGCACCTATCCCGCTGATGGAGGGAAAGAACTTCGTGAATGCCTCCTTGCGTTGCTGTCGTGCGGCTTCGAGGTCATATTGTGCATCGCGCAGAGCGATGTTGTTCTGACGGGCAGAGTCGAGCATTTGCTCCAAAGTATAGGTGGATTGGGCTTCGCAAAAGGTAATGGCAGTGAGCCCGGCAAAAAGTGCTAAAAACTTCTTCATGACAGATATTATTTCGTCGAAACTTTCCAATAAACAACAGGGAGCATGGTGACTACCATGATGAGCGAGCCTATACCACCAGCAAAGATGGTGACTCCAACAGGCATCCAGAAGGATGACTGGGCGATGATCATCGGCACTACGCCAACGGCAGTAGTAGCTGTTGTGAGGAAGATGGGCACCATACGGCGACGGCCCGCTTCGTAGGCAGCATTGCGTACGGCTTTGTTGTAATCACGGCGCCATTTATCATGTTCGGGATCCTCTCGAGCAGGTTCCGGATGACCAAGCGAATAAGACTTGAGCAGGTCGATGGCATGTTCGAAGATGAGTATCTCGTTGCGCATGATTATTCCCATCAGCGTGATGAGGCCGAAGATGGAGGTGAGCCCCAGGTCGCGGTTCATCAGACCCAAGCCAATTAGCGCACCTGGTATCATCAGTCCCAAAGCTGCCATGCAGACTGTAGTAATACCATATTTCTTGAAATTGAAAAGCAGGAAGAAGAATACGATGATCAAGGCAATGACGATGCCACCGAAGATCTGTGGCAGGGCTTCATCTCCATATTCGATCTCACCGCCAACTTCCGAACGTACGCCTTGTGGTAGTGCAATCTCTTCTTGCATTACCTTGACCAGCTTCTTCTCGACGGGAGAAGTATAGACACCGTTGGCAAATTGAGCCATGACGGTGATGCAACGTTCTCCTCCACGATGTACGATGCGGCTTTCGCTCCACACTGGCCCAACTTTTGCTATCTGGCGAAGAGGAACGGTGGTGTTGCGGCTACCAATGCCCGCCGAGAGCATTGTGGTAGGTGACGATATACCGAGGTTTTCGATGTCGGAGTAGGTCATGTCGGCATTGTCCTTGACGACGATAGGTAACTCGTAGTCGCCTTCCCACATCTGTCCGACACGCAAGTCGCTCGACATGGCGCTGAGTGCAAGTTGTGCAGAACTACGCGTGATACCCAACTGCGCCGAAGCGACAGGGTCGAGTTCAACGTTGACGATGGGATGGGCAAGCAGATAATCGGTGTGAACCCATTCCAGTTCTGGCATCTGACGCATACGGTCCATCATCCGGTCGGCTGCAGCATGGAGCGAGTCAAGATTGCTGCCATAGAAGCGGTATTCCAATTCGTTGACCTCAAGGTAATCCAGCCGCTTGAATTTCACATAGGCACCAGGGAAGGCTTCGCTGAGTTGAGGCTGGTAATTTGCCAGCAAATCGAGGGTGGCCTTCTGACTCTTGGTATTGACGATGAACTGGGCATAGTTGGGACCTGCCATTTGCGGAGCGTAGGCATCCATGAAACGGGGTGAAGCGCAACCAATGAAGCCCGTAATGCTTGTGATGCGTGGATCTTGTTCCAACTCATGTCGTACGATACTAGCAATCGAGTCGGTCTCGGCTATGCCTTTGCCTTCGGGCAGGAAGATTTCGACGGCAAATTGATCACGATCGGCATAAGGGAAAAGACGCACTTTGAGTGATGGAATGATAGCTGTCGAAAGGGCAATGATGGCCAAACCTCCGCAGATGGTGATCCATGGATTGTTGAAGGTGAACTCGAGCACGTGGTTGTAGGTCTGTTGCACCCATTGTGTGATGGCATTTCCATCGGTTTTTACCTTGTCGGGGCGGATAATCTTCATCTCGAGGAACGGGATAACCGAGATGGCAAGGATGAGCGACACCATCAGGTTGATGGTAATGGTGATGGGGAAGTCCACCAGACAATCATGGAAAATGCCCTTCATCGTAAAGAGGAAGGGGTAGAAGATGGCGCAGATGCAGATGGTGGCCAGCATCATCGGCATAAAGTATTGTTGGGCAGACCGAAGTGCTGCTTCGTAGGGGTTCAATCCTTTGCCGAGATACTCCAAGTAGCCATCGATGACAACGATGCTGTTGTCGACAATCATTCCCAGCACTACAATCAGCGCGGCCAGTGTTACGATGTTGAGTTCAATACCCATCATATACATGATTGCCACCGATACGAAAGTACTGAGAGGGATAGTGACAGCTGCAACGATTGCTGACCTGAGTGGGAAGAGCACCATCATGACCAGAATGATGACGAGCATCGAGATGAGCAGGTCGCGAAGGAACGACGTAACGCTCTCGCGTACAACTTTCGGCTTGTCAGCTATGCGAGTAACGGTTACGTCGTCAGGTAGTACTTCTTGACGGAAAGTATCGAGTACACGATCGACGTCTTCGCCATACTGCACCACATTGAAGCCTGGCGACATCTCCATCGACAGCAGAACGCACGGATGTCCATCCTGTTCGATGCGGCTTGCCAAAGGGTCATACTCCCTGACAACGCGGGCTATGTCGCGCACCCTGACAACCTTTCCACTGGCTGCATCGCTGTAGATAATCTGGTTGGCTAATGCGTTCTCACTATTCTCCATCGCCTCGATGTGGATGGGGATCTGCTGGTCTTTGTCGCTGATGCTACCGCTCATGGTGGTGATGCCCTGGGCTTGGAGACGTGAGAAGAGCATCTGCTGACCGATGCCGTAGGCTTGCAGCCGCTGTCGGTCGATGTAGAGACTGATCTGCTCCTTCTGTTCGCCAAAGAGTTTTACGTTGGCAACCGATGGGATACGGCGCAGACGGTCGCCGAGGTCATCGCTGTACTGTTTCAGTTCTCGGTAACTGCGTTGAGGGCTCTCGATGGCGATAAGCAGGGCCGATGTGTTGCCAAACTCATCGTTGGTGATGACAGCCAGCACGCCTTGTGGCGACTGTGACTTGAAGGCATTAAGTCCATGCTTGATTTTCGACCAAACTTCGTCCTTGTTGTTTACATCGTCGTTAAGACGTACCATGACGATGCACATCCCGTTCTGTGAAGTTGTGGTTGTCTTTTCGCGATACACTTCGCCATAAGTGAAGAGGTAACGTTCAAGGGGGCGAGCCACCTGCTATTCGACTTCCTCGCTCGTCGCTCCCGGATAGACGGCTATCACCACACCTTGGCGGATGGTAGCGTGCGGGAACTCGTCCTTAGGCATCTGCTTCATGCCGTAGATGCCTAGGATGAACAGCAGCGACACGATAAGCAGAGAGATGGAGTAGTGGCGCAATGGCCAACTCATCCATGCCATTTTATCTCTCATTTCAGTAGATGACTTTATTACCTTCGCTCAGTTTCTGATATCCCTCTGTGACAACTCGCTGTCCAGCACTGATGCCGGAAGTGATGGCAATGCGATTGCCGCTCATCTGTCCAATGCCAACGGTTTGGCGATGGGCTGTGCTGTCGTTGGCAATGGTCCATACGAACAAGGTCCCGTCGGCTGGCTTCTGTATGCAAGTCACGGGCAGTGTCGGTAGGGTTACGATTTCCTCCTTCGGCGAAAATGCGACATTGGCCACCATGCCAGGAAGGAGTCTTCGGTCGGGATTCGGCACGTTGATGCGGATGTCGTAGGTGTGGGTCAATGGGTCGGCCTGAACACCCTTTTCAATACGACCGCCTGCAACTTCCTTGTCTGCAGCAGCTACTACAACTGTCGTGGCAGTAGTCGGTTCGATATTGTTTATCTCGGCTTCGGGTATCGAGACCTTCACCTTTACGCTGCTTACGTCGAGCAAGGTAACGACAGCCTGCGAGGGCAGTGCAGTCTCACCAGCTTTGACGTGACGCGTTCCTACAACACCGCTTACAGGAGCCAGCAGCCGACAATCGGCAAGGTTCTTCCTGGCTGCTTCCTGCTGGGCGCGTGCCTGTGCCACTTTGCTCTGCACTTCGACCCATTGTTGTTCGGGCAAGGAACCGGCATCGTGCAGAATTGTCATACGGTGCAGTGCATCTTCGGCCTGCATCACTGCGGCCTCGGAAGCTGCCAACGTGTTGCGAGCCTGGGTGTCGTCCATCTCAGCCAGGAGTTGACCTCGACCTACGGCCTGACCTTCACTGACCAAAACGCGGCGCACTACGCCCATTCCCGTAAAACTAACAGCTGTGGCTTCTCGTTCTTCCACTATACCCACATAGTTTTGTCCGTTTTCGCCCATACCTACGTTTACCACCTCGGTCTTTACGCGTGTCGGAAACTTTGTTTTTTCATTCTGTCGATTACTACACCCGCTCATGATGGTAAGAGAGGCCATCAACAGAGCCATCGTTGTTATGATTCTCATTGCTTAATTTGTAAAAAATATCTTACTCAAGTTTCGCATGTGCTCAACTTTCTGGATTTTAAAAGATATTGGGGATTTTAAAGGATATTAAAGGACGATACCTTCGCCTTGACGAAATTGGGACACGGGGAACTATCGTCCTTTAAAATCCCTTCATATCCTTTAAAATCCTTTAATATCATTGACTTTCGCACTTGCGAAAGTCGAGTATCTTATAATGTTGCTTGGGGAGTCCAGCAATTGAAGAATCGGAGTACTTTCTCTTTGTCGTAGCCATTACCCTCTTCGAGGAAACTGGAGTCTTGGGTATGGATTACCTTGCCGTTCTCGTCCAGCACGACGAAGACGGGGAATCCGAAACGAACGGGGTTGTTGAGCCGGCGGAGCATGGACTCTGTCTGCTGTGCTTTTTCCTTGTCATTCTCGGTCTTGCGTGGATTGTAGTTCACATGGATATAGACATAGTTTTGGTCGATGACTTGACTAATCGTGCTGTCTCGGCTGATAAAGTCGGCAAAGCGCAGGCACCACGGACACCAATTGCCGCCCACCTGGCACACCACGTTTTTCCCTTCCTTTCGGGCCTTGGCCAATGCCTCGTCGATCTGTTCGATGGGATTGAGGTCTTCGTTATAGACTTTTTTCAGTGCTGTCTGTGCGTCGAGCAGCAGTGCTGTTGTCGCTAAGAGTGCGACGAGGAGTATTCTTCTCATTTCGTTCCGTTTTCTTGATTCCGGTTTTTATATAATCACTTTTTTATACAATCACTTCAAAGATGCGCTTGCCGTTCCATTTGAATCCTTTTCTCATCGAGTTCGAAACTCTTATGATTCGTGAGCGCCGTTTCTGGTCGTTTCAAAGCGCAAAGGTACAATTAATTTTCGAAACAACAAAATTAAAACGTTTGAATTACAAATTTTTATATATTTCCGATGGATTATTCCTTGTTCTCTGCCTTTTTTTGCTTTCTTTGGTCTCTTTTTTATGCTCGAAAAAAGCCGGTTTGGCATGTTTTTTTCCGATGTTTTGCAATTAGACCGACGGACGCCTTGTGGTGAAAGCCGGTGTCAGCATGAATGCCGGGACGCTGTCTTTAATTTGGATGGACGCACAAGTTAAGGAATCACAATCGGTGATACTACTTCCTTAAGTGGGTCAAAATGATAGTTAAGGAACCACTATCGGCGATATTACTTCCTTAAATATGTTAAATAATGAGTTAAGGAAGTAGTATCGCTTGTTTGTTTAAATAATAAATTGTATATTTGCGCCAACAAATCATCTTGCAAATATGGAAAACAATAGGATCATTGGGCGCGAATATGAGCAGAAGGTCATTCAGAGTTATCTCGATAGCGGCAAGGCCGAACTTGTAGCCGTCTATGGGCGTCGTCGAATAGGTAAGACATTTCTGGTGAAGAGCATCTTCGACAATCAGTTCGACTTCGCCTTTACCGGACTTTACAACGTGTCGCGCGCTGTTGCTCTGTCGCAATTCCAGAAGCGTCTCGAAGAATATTCAGGGCAGGAAGTGAAGCGTCTTAAGGATTGGTTCGAAGCCTTTGATGCCTTGCGCAAGTACCTCGACACTCTTCAGAAGGATAGGATAGTGGTGTTTCTCGACGAGATACCTTGGATGGATACGCCTAAAAGCAATTTCCTTCCGGCCTTCAGCCAGTTCTGGAACGACTGGGCCTCGATGAAGAGCAATCTGAAACTCTTTGTCTGCGGTTCGGCCACCACCTGGATGCTGTCGAAATTCATAGGCGATAAGGGAGGCATCTATGGTAGGGTATGTCGCTCGATATGGCTTGCGCCATTTTCTCTGAAGGAGACCGAATTGTTCCTGCGTGAGGTGAAAGGCATCGAAATGACCCGCCATCAGCTGATCAAGGCTTATATGGTGTTGGGTGGAGTCCCCTATTATCTTGACATGCTGATACGCGACGTGCCTCTCGATATCTGCATCGACGAACTGTTTTTCAAGCAAGGCGCTCCGCTTCGACAGGAGTTCGATTTCCTTTTCCGATCGCTTTTCAACGAATCGAAGGTTTATAAGGGAGTAGTGGGCTTGCTGGCTTCAAAATTGAAGGGACTGACGCGGCAGGAGATACTTGAAGGACTCAGGTTCAAGGAGGGCGGATTGCTGTCGGAGGTGCTCGACAATCTGATGAAATGTGATTTCGTACGCAAATATTCGGCCATTGGGAAAACAGATCGTGAAGCAATGTATCAGCTCACCGACCTTTTCTCACTGTTCCATATCAAATACGTGGAGGACCACAGCGGCCAGGACGAACACCTTTGGAGCAAACTCGTGGGCCGTGGGCAGATGACGGCATGGAGCGGCTATGCCTTCGAGCAGGTTTGCCTGCATCATCTTCCACAAATCAAGCAGGCTCTCGGTATTGCAGGCATCATCGCTAATGTTCATTCCTGGTCTTGCCGTCCATTTATCGACAAAAACGGCACATCATGGAAAGGCGGGCAGATAGACTTGCTTATCGACCGCGCCGACGATGTCATCAACCTCTGCGAAGTGAAGTATGCGGCTGACAAATACGTGATAACCGCCGACTACGAAGAGCATCTGCGTAGCCGCGCGACCCTATTCCGCAACGTGACCCGCACTCGAAAGTCCGTCTGTCATACTTTCATCACCACCTATGGAGTGGCACACAATCTGCATAGTGGAATCGTGGAATCGGAAGTGACGATGGACGATTTGTTTCGATAATGATGAGATTAGAGCTATAATCAGCCGAAGTGGTAGCCGCATAATTTGCAGCTACCACTTTACGAATGCTACAGACAAAGAAAAACCTGACACTTCATTTCGGAGGCACGAATTTCCTTTCAAATGGCCAAGAAAAATCAGCCGTTTTCAAAAAAAATCTTGAAAACGGCTGATTTTTCGGGTTCGCTAACTGCTATAATTTGATATCGCAAAATTTTTTTTGCTCAAAACTGCACTTTTCGCAAAATGTTGCTTATTTTAGACGTCAAAATGAATCCATTTCAGCATTTTTTCGTATTGCATTAGAAATTTGTCAACATACAAATCGCCTCTTGAAAGAGCTTAAAAAGTGGATAGCATCTCCTTAACTATGTCAAATATGGAAGTTAAGGAGATGCTATCGCTTACTCCCTTGAAATATTTCCGCTTTCGGAGGATCAATCGCTAGAGATATAGATTCAGAAATTAGTTGTGATTTTTCAATCGTAATCAATTTAAGTAGGTCCCTTTTTCAAATGAAATTTAAAATATGACCACGCAAATAATTAGGTTGACCTGAAAGTCACTAGTTTAATGATGGAATTCTCCATCTTTCCACCAAGATTCAGGGATATGCTGATGCTCTGGCATCCAGTCGAGAGTAGGATCCACAGCTATTATGAGTGGTGCATTGCCGGGTTCCGGGAAATCAATACGATAGATGTGCTCATTTTGATTTTCCTCTATGACTTTTGTGCCGAAAGCATCTGTTAGTACGGCAGCACTGGATTTATCGGCCACGTTGATGCTTATGTTGTTTTCATCCTCATTCCATCCGGTAATTGTCTTCGGTGCTACATTAGGTTCCCACCCCATATCTGCACGAGTCAGCTCATCAAGTGTAGTATCGTGATTAGTAGGGTCTGAGATCCAAGGGAAGGTATAGTCGCCAATCGTCACTTGAAATGGCAGAGTACCACACACATGGGAAATACGAGCTACCTGCTCACGCTTATCAACGTCCTCTACTCGTACGATAGTCCCGTCCTCTGAAAGATGGGCTGAAAGATAATTCGTCTGTTCGACATCCACCACGATGTCATTGAAGTCAAAATCGTAAGTATTGCCCAAATCTTCACACATATACCTCTTGTAATGATGTTCAATAAGGTCAGGAATCTCAGGATAGCCGACAATAAGAAGAACTAAATCATTATAATCCCAATCGGTTTCACGGTTTGCAGATTCACAACCAATAATCATTACAAGGCTGCCTTCTATTTTAGTGAAGTTTTTCAGATTGCTTGGTATAGGACATTTGAGCGAAAGCATCATGCCTTCATCTGAGCGCTGAGCTGTTCCTGTAGTGACGGCATTTGCCCCCTGGGTGATATCAAGGTACAGGAAGAACTCACCACTGATTTTCGAATTATCGACAATCAAAGGGCGAGAAACCACTTTGGTTGCACTCATGGTATTGGAAATAGAATGTGTCCAAGTATTGTTATTATCACGAATCCAAAAACCACTCCCTTTAGACCAAAGCTTATAGTCTTTCTTTGTATTGACATCAACAAGATGTAAGTCCCATATAGTATTTGCATGACCTTGATATATCGGGATAATAGCAAACTGATTACCAGGTACTACTAATGTGAAAGGAGAGCCCTGATCAGTATTGTTTTGTCTCTCTACCAAGTGGCTTTTCATCCAATTCAATGTCCCGTCTTCTACTACATACCAACCTGTATTATTCCAATTAGTACTATTGCTTACGCCAGAAGTGATATCTTTTGGCTGGGTAAATAGCTCTTTGGTCTCCTGCTCTGTTGCATAAGTAAATTCCTCGCCAGCATGTGTCGCTCGTGTGGCACAAGGCAATGACGCGAGATCGTACTTTTTGGTACGTGGCATGGTTTTGGTAAGATCCCAAGTTTGATCAGCGGGAATCTCACCAAAAGTCTTCTCAAAATTCCTTGAGAACGCGGTCCTCTTGGTAACTTCTTCACCACTAGGATAGTATTCATAACATGAACAAAGCATAAAAAATCCCAAAAAAATACTTGAAAGGCCTTGGAATTTCAAAGTATAACAGCAATTAGTTTTCATTGCAATAATGACCAACACAAATTGGCAAATTGAATAATCCTGCATTTTGTTAACCATAAAATCGTTCGGAGCCATACGGAGATGACACCGAATGATGGGGCAAATATAAGATGTTTTGATGGAAACTCCAAATTTTGGAGCAAAAAAATGCAAATCTTTTCTTCAAATACTGTGTTTTGGCTTGAAAATGGCGCAGAAACACAGGCCTGCCATCAGCAAAAGCAGGGGAAGAGAGGGGGTGATGAGACGGAGCCATTCGCCTTGTGCGCCGACGATGGCTGTGAAGAGATTGCCGACGACGGCGAGCAGAAGTAGGGAAGGGGCCTCTCCCCGGCCCTCCCCTTTAGGGAGGGAGCTTGTACGGACGAAGAAGCGTCGAATAAGGAGGATGGAGAAGAGGAGAAGGAAGAGGTAGAGGGTGGCGAAGTTGAACACCAGCTTTGCCGCATTGACCAAGAGGTTGCGGGGCGATGTCAGAGGTGCGAAATGCGGGTCGGCGGCTTCGACAAAACGGTGTAGGGCTTTCATGGCCCATTGGAGGGGCTGGTCGTGCTGCGAGGCGCGGATGGCATCGGCCACCACGGTGAGTCCATATTGCTCGATGGTGGGGAAGGGACAGTAGGAGATGGGTTCGGAACCGTCGTAATGCTCGATGAACGAGCGGAAGGCCGGGTCATCGCTGTATTCGGGACGCATCAGACCATCGTGGAAGGCCAGATAGGTGAAGTTGACGGTGCTGACGTTGGTGGGGGCAAAGAGCCCGAAGCGTGCTTCGTATCTGGCACAATAGCCGACCTCGAGCAGCGTGACGAGGGCGACACCCAGCAGCCCGAAGCGTGCCAGCCTTGCGCTGCGCCTCCAGAACATCAGCCAGCCTAGCAGACACACGGGGAGAAGATAGAGGAAGGCGGGCCGCAGGAACACGAGAAAAAGAAGCCAGAGGGTGGAGGCGAAGACACGCTTCAACGTGGGACGCTGATGAAACAGCACCAGCTGATGAAACAGGAAGACGGTGCCTGCAATGGCAAACGTCTCGGTGAGCATGCGGTTGGCCCACATTGTGGTGTAGGGCAGCAAGGCGTAGATGAGCGTCAGCCACCAGCCTGCGGCGGAAGATGAAAGGAGCAGCCGCGTCAGCTTGCGAAAGACCCAGACCGACAGCAGGAAGACGAAATGCTGCACGACGATGAGCAGCAGCTCGAAACGGCTGCCCCCGACGGCCTCCAGGATGGCCAGGATGATGGGGTAGGTGGGTGTGCGCGTGAAGTCAACGAGTCCCAGCGCCAGGGAATCGTGCCAGGCGTTGAGGTATGACTGCGAGTCCTCGGCAAAGACCAGCCCCTGCGTGACGATGAGCCGCAGGGCATTGGCCAAAGCCAGCAGATAGAGGATCGTATCGTTGAGACGGAGGCGCATGCGGTGGTCGGGGTTTAGGCGTTGACGTTCCAGACAGCTCGCTTGTCGGAGAGGTTGCCGCTGCGGATGCAGCCGACCGCCTCCATGGCTGTGAGCATGGAGTGGTCCATGTTGTTGTAGCGATGCTGCCCGTTTCGGCCGATGCAGAAGAGGTTCTCGATCTGGTCGAGGAAGGCGCGCACCACGCCGAGCTGCTGGTACGTGCCATAATAGGCAGGATAGGCTTTGCGAACCTTCTGCATGCAGGCATCGAGCACGGCACCGGGCTCGAGCAGACCGATCTGCACAAGCTCGTCGGTCGCCATGGCGATGAAGTCCTCACGGCTCATCTGCCAGAGTTCGTCCCCCTCGGAGCAGAAGTACTCCAGGCCGAGCCAGACGGTGTGCTCGTAGTCGCTGACAAGGTAGGGCGACCAGTTGTTGAAAATCTGCAGCCGTCCGAGCCTGACTCCCGGCTCCTGGATGTAGATCCACGTGTCGGGCACGCGCTGCCGGAAGGTCTTGAGCCGGGTCTGGTTACTGATCTTGAGCCGGTTGACACACAGCCCCACGGTGATGAAGTCGCGGAAGGGGAGTCCGGCTGCAATGCGTCGCACTTCGTCGGGCACTTCGATGCCATCGAGGGCGGCGATGAGCTCGGGGATGGGCATGGAGGAGAGGAAGTAGTCGCAGGGGCGGCGTTCTGCCGTGCCGTCGGCTTGGGTGACGGTGACCGAACGCACGCGACGACCTTCGACGTGGATGCGCGTGACGCTGGAGCCTGTGCTGAGCACGCCGCCGCCCAGGCGAACCTTTTCGGCCACCGTCTCCCACAGCTGCCCCGGTCCGTATTTGGGATAAAAGAATTGCTCGATGAGCGAGGTCTCCACCTCGTCATCGTTTCGCTTGGCGCCGAACGCCTTGCGCAGCATGTCGCGGAGCACGGCAGTCACCGACAGGCCGCGTACGCGCTGGCTCCCCCAGTCGGCGCTCAGATGGGAGGGATGAATGCCCCACACCTTGCTGGTGTAGGTTTTGAAGAACATCTCGTAGAGAGGTCGTCCGAAACGGTTGACGTAGAAGTTTTCGAGAGAGGTGGGCGGCAAGGGGCGTAGCTTGGCCCACAGATAACCCCAGGCTGCGCGGCAAAGACGCCCTGCACCCAGATTGCGAAGCAAGGGGCCGCTGATGGTGATGGGGTAGTCGAAGAAGCGATGGTCGAAGAGGATGCGGCTGACGCGTCGGCGCACCAGCATCACACCGTCCTCTCGCTCGGGATCGGGGCCAGTGAGGCTGAGCTGCTTGCCGTCAAGGCCGAGCAGGAGGTCGTCCTTCGACGGAGCGCCCTGCACGGGCAGCATGCGGCACCACCAGTCGATGATGCGCTGGTCGTGAGAGAAGAAACGATGCCCTCCGATGTCCATGCGGTTGCCATGATGGCCTACGGTGCGCGAGATGCCGCCTATGTCGGCCGATGCCTCATGCACTTCAGGGCGCACGCCGGTGTCTTGAAGCAGCTCGTAGGCAGCGGTGAGACCGGCAGGGCCGGCACCTGCTATGATGGCTGTCATGGTCAATTAACAATTAACAATTAACAATTAATAATTTACAATTAACAATGAGGGCATAGAGGGCGAAGGCGAGGAGGGAGGCCCAGACAGCGAAGGCGATGGGAAGGGGGCTGGCCGAACCGGAGAGCGGAATGCGGAAACGGCGGCAATAACGGGTGAAGCAGAAGTAGCCGAGCCAGCCGCAGAGGATGCCGAGCAGCGTGCCGCAGACGATGTCGCCCGGGTAATGCACACCGAGATAGATGCGCGAATAGCAGTTGAGCACGGCATAGAGCATCATGGCAATGACGACAGCACGCCTGCGGAAAAGGCAGCTGACCCACACGGCCAGGCCGAAGCAGTTGGCAGCGTGCGACGACACGAAGCCGAAGGCTCCGCCGCGGTAGTCGTTGACGAAGTGAAGCAGGTCCATGATGGTGACCTCGTGCGAGGGACGGGGCCGCGCCACGAGCGGCTTGATGATGCCTGCGCTGATACGATCGGTGAAGGCGAAGACAAGGGCGGTGAAGACGAGCAGCGCCAGATACTTCATCAGGCGCAGGCGTTTCAGCTCAGCGGGTTGATGCACTGCCCCATCAGCTCCTTTCTCAGGCCAGACGGTGCTTTGCACATCGCGCCACATCACGAAGAGGATGACGACGTAGAGGGGGATCCAGGTGGGAATCTTGCTTAAGGTGTACCAGAAGGCGTCGAGAAAGGCGCCTCCGTCGTAGTTGAGCCAAAGCATCAGCTCATGGTCAAAGGTATTGAGGGTTTCGATCACTGTTAAATCAACAATAATAAGTAATTATTCAGAATTAACTATACATATTTTTTTCAACACGAATTATCGCGAATTATCATTAATTTCTCAGTATGTGTCTATATAAGATCCACCTTACATAATAAGAATTCATGTCAATTCATGATAATTCATGTTAAGAAAAAAACACATATAATTGTCGTTAATTCTGGCTACACATTCTTAACAGATAATAATTATCATTTGTCAACTACCCAGGCGGTGTCGTAGATGTCGAATGGTTTATCAGCATCGTAATACATGTCCTCGGCCAAGGGGATGGCAATCTTGTAGGAAGCGGGACTTCCTTTGCGGAATGTGAGCTTGTCGCTGCGCAACCAAGGGTTGAACTCCTTGAGCTGGAAAAAGTTGATGCCCTGTTTCTGGGCAAAGGCTGCCAGATCGGCGATGGAGGATTTGACTGTGACGGTGGTGGTGCGTATAGGACGATAAAGTTGATCGCTATAAAGCACAAAACCATAGCGATAGGGGTCGCGGAACAGTTCCTTGTACGCCATGATTCGGAACATATAGCGCGAGGTCTCTTCTACAAGAAGCAGGTCCATCGGATCGCTGACTTTCTGTGAAGTGAGCTTGTTCTTGATTCCGGCCATGCCACCATTATAAGAGGCTGCAACAGTCATCCAGTCACCGAACTTGGCATAGGCATCCTTGAGGTAGCGACAGGCAGCGCGTGTGGCTTTTTCGGTGTTGTAGCGCTCATCGACTTCGTCGTTGACGATGAGGCCGTACTGGCGGGCAGTTTCAGGCATGAATTGCCAAAGGCCGCAGGCTCCAGCAGGACTCTTGGCTCGAGTCTGGAGGTTCGACTCGATGCAGCAGAGATAGATGAAGTCAGCAGGAACGCCTTCCTCCTCAAGAATAGGGACGAGGATGGGGAAGAAACGGTTGGCACGTTTCAGGGAGAGGATGGAGGAGTTGTGTGTATAGCAGACATTGGTCAATTCGCGTTCATAACGCTCATGGAGGTCATAACGACTCAGGTCGTAGGTCTTCCCGAAAATTGTCTGCTGGTTTTCGAAACGAGGCGTCGCTGAGAACTGCTGCATGATGGGTAGCTCGGGCTTTTCCTTGCGGCTGCGTGATGCAGCGAGGAAAACAAGGGCGGCAGCGAGCAAGACAACTGACGAGAAAGCGTAGATAATGTGGGATTTGGTCATTATAGAGAGGTTAGAAGGGTAGTAAAAGGGTAGTAAAAGGGTAGTAAAAGGGTAGTAAAAGGGTAGTAAAAGGGTAGTAAAAGGGACTATGCCTTAACCTTGAAGATTTCTGGCTGAGAAAATAATGCTTATTAGTTAATTGTGGCCTGAGTTCTTTGTCTTGAGCACGTTGATGGCACCTTTCTTCGAATATTTCTGGTCATCGGTGCCCACGGCCTTGATGACATAATAGTATGCACCTGTGGGTACTGTGGAGCCATTGTGTTTGCCATCCCATCCTTCCGACGGATCGGTTGTGTGGAAGAGTTCCTGGCCCCAGCGGTTATAGACCCACATCTCGAAGGTACGAAGCGACTGGTACTTCACCTTGAAGACCTGGTTGCTGCCCGATGGAGAATCGGGGGTGATGAGGTTTGGCACTTCGAGCAAGGAGGTGGAGATGGTAATCTCGTAGGGCTCTTCGGTGTCGTAGGTCAACGTGTCGAAGGCTGATTCGTAGAAGTCGGCAGTAAACCTGACATAGAACGATCCCTGATCAGCGAATTCGTAATCTAGACGGGATGTGAGACTGTCGTATTCGAGTGTGCGGAATTGGTCGATCAACATTTGGAATTTGCTGTCCTCGGCAATCTCCCATGCGAAATAGTCAGGCTTGCGAGACATCTCGACCTCGAAATGCACCGTAAACGGACCGGGTCCCTTGAACGTGTGGCCGCTGACAACCACCGAATCGGCCTGGTTGTCGATATGCTGCATCTCATCGACGTAGGCGGTGTCGGAGAGGATATAGTCCTGAGCCGCCTGGTATCGGGTGAGATGATGGGTGCGGGCTGATGCCGGGACGAGGTTCAGAATGACTGCGAAGAGCAGGGAGAGGATGAATTCTTTCATGAAGAGTTCGATTTAGAAATGGTCGGTGACGCGAGCAAATGCAGGGGCATCGAAGGGGCAGAATACCTTGTCCTGATATTTGTAGTGCCCCACAATGGCTATCATTGCAGCATTGTCGGTGGTGAATTTGAAAGGAGGGAGGAAAACCTTCCAATGGTACTTCTCGCCCAAAGCCGAAAGACCATCACGCACACCGCTGTTGGCTGAAACACCGCCACTCAAGGCAACCTGACGGATGCCGGTCTCCTTGACGGCCTTCTTTAGTTTGTCCATCAGGATATCAACGATGGTCTTCTGGAGTGAAGCGCAAAGATCTTCCTGGTTTTCTTCGATGAAATCAGGGTTCTCCTTAATGGCATCGCGCAAGGTATAAAGAAACGAGGTCTTGAGGCCCGAGAAGGAGTAGTTGAGGCCGTCGATATGAGGTTTCGCAAACTTGAATCGGTCGGGATTACCTTCGTTGGCCAAACGATTTACGATAGGACCACCGGGATAGCCTAAGCCCATGACCTTGGCGCATTTGTCAAATGCTTCGCCAGCGGCGTCATCGATGGTTTGCCCGATGACTTCCATATCCTTGTAACTGTTGACCTTGATGATCTGGCTGTTTCCACCACTGACAAGCAGACAGAGGAATGGGAAAGTGGGGACTTCTTTCGGCACGTCGGGTTCGGTGACAAAATGTGCCATGACATGCCCCTGCAAGTGATTGACATCAATCATTGGAATGTTGAGCGCAGAGGCCAATCCTTTGGCAAAGGAAAGACCCACGAGCAGAGAGCCCATAAGTCCAGGACCGCGGGTAAAGGCAATGGCGTTGAGATCCTCCATTTTGATTCCTGCTCGCCGAATGGCTTCGCTCACTACAGGAACGATATTCTGCTGATGTGCACGACTGGCAAGTTCGGGAACTACGCCGCCAAATGCTTCGTGAACAGCTTGGCTTGCGATGACATTGCTGAGCATTACGCCGTCGCGAAGCACGGCAGCCGAAGTGTCATCACACGATGATTCGATACCTAATATTATTGTGGACATAATTTAAAGACTCAAAAAATAGCGGCGCAAAGATACACTTTTTTTAGCAAATGGCCAAGTAAAAAGTGAAAAAATCATGGCGCGGAGCAACTTTTGTCCGAATTGTTTGGAAATATCGCGAAGAAGTCGTACCTTTGCGTCGCATTTTTTGTGCATATACACCCGCATACGTATATGCGATAGAGATAATCGAAGATAATTAGTCAAAAATAAACATGGAGATTTTACGCAAGTTCTGCTTAGCTGTGGTGATGTTTCTGGGGCTCTGTAGCCTCCAGAACCTCACTGCAGAAGTTCGATATCATACAGTTCAGCCTGGTCAGACACTCTACAGCATTTCCCGTGCCTATGGGGTAACGGTTGAGGCCATCAAGGCTGCCAATCCTCAGATCGAAGGCACTAGTATTCCAACCGGTGTGAAACTCATCATTCCGGACTCGACTACGGAACCCATCGATATGCCATTGGTACCTGAGGTCGTCCATGGACAGATCAGTGATGAGCCAAGGAAGGATACTGCAACCACTTCATTCCGTCCGACACAGGACAATGGAAGTGTCCGTACATTGTGGGATCTTTCTGACGTTGACCATTGGACAGATGGCACGTTGAATATGGCAGTCATCATGCCTTTCAATCTTGGTGCAGGCACAGCGGCTGAGAATAAGACACAGATGCGCAGCGTGGAGTTCTACGAAGGCGTACTGATGGCTGTGGAAGAGATTCAGTCAAGAGGACGAAGGGTGACGATTCAGGCCTATGACACAGGTTCGGAGTCGCTCTATAGTATTCTTGCCAATCCCCAGTTGATGATGGCGGATGTTGTCATTGCGCCTATGGAGGAGAATGAACTGCGTCAGGTCGCCGATTGGGGCGAACGTATGGGCACGCCAGTCATCAGTCCGTTCAATGTCTCGACGGGCCTTATCGAAAGTTATGAACACGTCTTCCAGGTGAATGTGTCGAAAGCTGTGCTTTATCCTCAGTTGACGGAAGATCTTTTGAAGCGTTTCGAGGGCTACACTTTCGTCTTCATCGCCGATAGTGTGGGCAATCGGAAGATTGATCCGTATCCTGCTTTGCTGAAGGAAGCGCTGACGGAGCATAATGTTCCTTTCCGCGAGCTTTCGTATCTCCATCCATCAAGGCTGATGGCATGTGACTCGATTCTTGGTCTCAAGGAGGAACCGCTTGTTTTCGTCCCGGTAACTCCTCAGGCTGAAGCCATGCGCCGTATGTTCAGTGGGCTCCAGCATGTTAAGATTCTTCGTGATGCCCGTTATCAGGAGGCCTTGACAAAAGGAAATGCCAGTCCTGCTGGTCCTCCGAAACTGGCAATGTTAGGCTATCCTGAGTGGATACTCAACACAAGTGATTTCATCAACTACTACTATGATCTCAACGTCTATATGTTCTCGAAGGTTTATGCCAATCCTTTCGATCCGGAACTGAATACCTTCTATTCGAACTTCAAGAAATGGTATGGCAAGGAACCTATGGCGCTCGTCCCCAAATATGGAATTCTGGGATATGATGTCGCCAAGTTCTTTTTCGAGGCTTTGTCCCGTTATGGAGAGCATATGGAAGAGCGATTGGACGGACAGTTGTCCGATGGACTCCAGAATGTATTCTGCTTTGATCGAAGCATGGGACGAGGATTCTTCAACCGAGGCTTCTATCTTGTGCATTTCACACCTGAGTCAACTGTAGAGAAGATTGTCGTTGAATGATTATCATTTTTTGCACTTGAATGTGAACTTGCGTCACGGATGAAGATATCTGGATTACATATATTCCGTCGATTGCTGATAATCTGCTGCCTGATGATGTCGTTGAGTCTTCAGCAGCAGATTACTGCACAGACTCGTATCCCCCGAGAGGTTCATTTCGGTGTGATCGGAGGAGCCAACTTGAGTCAATACTCGTTTCTCCCGACCGTTACACAGAAGATGATGCAGGGAGTAACGAGCGGCTTGGCAATTCGCTACATCGAAGAGACATTGTTCGGACTACAGGCTGAATTCTTGTTGACTCAACGTGGCTATAAGGACTACTACGAGGAATATCCTGAACTCAACTTCTCACGCTCGTTGCTATACGTCGAGGTGCCTGTCATGGCGCATGTCTATTTCAAGATAGGCAAGCATAACGAGATTGCCTTTGATGCCGGTCCCAAGATTGGATGGTATCTGAGCGACAAGATTGACAGCAATCTGCCTGCCGACTTTGGCGAAGAAGGTTCGCAATATAATGTCAAGGTGACAGCCCATCATTCGATGCCAGTAAGTCGAAAATTCGATTACGGTATCCAGGCAGGGCTCGGCTATGAATTCAAGTTCGGTCCGAAGGTAAGCCTTCAGTTGCAGGGACGCTATTATTATGGCCTTGCCAATATCTGGCCCGACACGAAAGCCGACGAATTCGAGCAGTCGTCCAATCAGTCTATACAAATTGTGGCAGCCCTTTGGTGGCATCATACTATTCGAGGTAAAAAGGTCAGGCGAGAGCCGATTCTCTAGTCTCCATAAATCTTAGCAAATGAACGTAATTGAAACAAAAATACCAGGTGTATTGATTCTTGAGCCTCGTGTCTTCAAGGATGCGAGAGGTTACTTTTTCGAAAGTTATTCCCAACGGGAGTTCGACGAAATGATTTGTGCCGTCCTTGGTCATCCCATTCACTTTGTGCAGGACAACGAGTCGATGTCGAGCTATGGCGTGATGCGTGGCCTGCATTACCAGCGAATGCCTTACACCCAGTCCAAACTGGTGCGTTGCGTGAAAGGTGCAGTCCTCGATGTCGCTGTCGATATCCGCAAAGGTTCTCCTACCTTCGGCCAGCATGTTGCCGTGGAACTCAACGAGGACAATCATCTGCAGTTCTTCGTTCCTCGTGGCTTTGCTCACGGTTTTTCCGTGCTTTCCGAGACGGCAGTTTTCCAGTACAAGTGCGATGCATTCTATCATCCTGCATCGGATGCCGGAATCAATATCAAGGACGAGTCATTCGGTATAGATTGGCGTATTCCTGCCGAGAAAGCCATCCTTTCGGAGAAGGACTTGCGTCATGCCAATCTGTTGGATGGCCCATTGGATTTTGACTTTAACGATAATCTTTATCCTGAGTTTTCGAAGTAAAACAACAATCGAAGATGAATATTCTTGTAACAGGTGCTAATGGCCAGTTGGGCAACCAGATGAGGCTTTTGGGCGCCAAGTCGCGTGACCATTATATCTACACCGACGTAGTAGCGCCCGAAGGCGTTGCGACTACGATTCTCGACATTACAAATATTAATAATGTACGCGCGCTATGCGAGGCTGAACAGGTGGACGTCATCGTCAACTGTGCTGCTTATACGAATGTCGACAAGGCAGAGTCGGATGCAGAGTTTTGCGAGACGTTGAATGCAAAGGCTCCACAGAATCTTGCTGAAGTGATGAAGGAGCGTGGAGGCCTGCTTGTACACATTTCCACCGATTATGTCTTTGGTGCCGATCCCTACAATGTGCCCTGCAAGGAAGACCAGAAAGGAACTCCTTCGGGCGTCTATGGATTGACCAAGTTGCATGGTGAGCAGAACATCATTGCCTCGGGTTGCCAATACATCATTATCCGAACGGCTTGGCTTTATTCCGCCTTTGGCAGGAATTTTGTCAAGACCATGCTGAATCTTACGTCGACCAAACCTGCCTTGAAGGTCGTCTTCGACCAGGTCGGTACCCCAACCTTTGCCGGCGATCTCGCTGACGTCATCTTCGACATTGTTGAGAACCGCAAGTGGGAGGGACGTACGGGCATCTATCATTATTCGAACGAAGGCGTCTGCTCGTGGTATGATTTCACGATGAAGATTGCAGAGCTGGCAGGCAATAAGGCTTGCGATATCCAGCCTTGTCATTCCGATGAGTTCCCTTCACCCGTCAAGCGTCCTGCTTATTCTGTGCTCGACAAGACCAAGATCAAGGAGACTTTCGGCATCAGGATCCCCTATTGGACCCATTCGCTCGAAAAATGCATGAAACAAATTAAAGGAAAGTCGTAAATGGGTGTAGTCGTTCGACAGTCTCTGAAAGGAACCTTTGTAAACTACATCGGTGTGGTGCTGGGCATCTTTGTCCAGTTCTACATTGTTGCCAAGTATCTCGACCCGGAGGTCATCGGTCTTAGCAAGGTGGTTTATGAAGTTGCATTTCTACTTAGTACGTTGGCCCTTTTCGGCTCAGGAAGCACGGGTATGCGATTCTTTCCTTACTTCAAGGACGAGAAGACCGGCAACCATGGCTTCCTCTATTACTATTTGCTCTTTCCGATAACGGGTGTGATAACCTTCACCCTGCTTTATCTTGCCCTGCGTGTCCCGATTGAATCGTATTTCGGTGCCAAGAGCCCGCTATTCAATCAGCATTTCTATTATGTTATCCCGATGCTGATTGTGCTGGCGTTTTGGGTTTGGGCCGAAAACTATGCCAACATCAATATGCGCATCGCCGTACCCAAGGCTGTTCGTGAGATTGGCATGCGACTGATGATGCTGTGCATTTATCTTGCCTACGGATTCGGATACATCGGAGTGACGGGGCTGATCGTCGGATTCATCGTTTGCTACGGCATCTGCATGGTTTTTGCCTGCATTTATTCGTTGAGCATCGGAAGCCGAACGCTCAAGCACGACTGGAGTTTCATTACGCCCGATTTACGCAGCAAGGTGCTCAAGTATGCAGGTTTCCTGATGTTGGCTACCATCAGCGGAAATATCATCCAGCAGATGGATACATTCATGCTGGCAGGAGTGAAGGGTCTTTATAGCGCAGGTATCTATACCATCGTGATCTATATGGCGGAGATTGTGAATATGCCATCGCGCAACATCACACCCATCAGTACGCCTTTGGCATCGCAGGCCATGAAGGATGGAAACATTGCTCGTGCCCAGCAGCTCTATCGTCAGGTCAGCGTTCACCAGATGCTCGCTTCATCGTTGCTGCTTCTGATCGTATGGATCAACTTGGATAATATCTATGCCATCATTCCCAATGGTGATAAGTTTGCAGAAGGTCGTTGGGCTGTGCTTTTCCTCGGTCTTTCGAAGGTCGTCTACGGCACGCTCAATTTCGGCAATACGCTGATATCCTTCTCCAAGTACTATTACTGGACGCTCTTTATCGCCCTCATTCTTGCAGCCATTTCTATCATCACCAACCTTCATTTCATTCCCATCTGGGGATTGAGTGGTGCGGCAATTGCCTCGTTGATCACGGTGCTGGTAAGTTATGCCTATCAGCAGTACATCGTGCAGGTTAAGATCAGGACGAATCCTTTCTGCTGGGCACATGCGAGGATTCTTCTTTTCCTGGTTCTCCTTTTTATGGCCAACATATTCATCCCGACATTGTCTGGGGTTTCTCCTATACTTGATATCGCTGTCCGCACTTCGATCATTGGAGTTATTGCAGTAGTGCTGGTTTATGTGCTGAGGATTTCTCCCCAAATCAGTTGGTTCGTCCACACCAAGATCTTGCGTAAAGATCCTAAATCATTGAACAAATGAAACCGATATTCATAGCAGGTCCCTGTGTGATTGAGTCACAGGAATGCCTTGACACCGTTGCTCAGGAATTAGTGCGCCTCAATGCCAGATATGGTCTTGAGATTATCTTCAAGGCATCGTTCGACAAGGCTAATCGTACTTCCATTTCTTCCTATCGCGGGCCGGGGATGGAAAAAGGCTTGCAGATGCTTGCCGACATCAAGGCAAAGTACGGCTTGCAGTTGCTGACCGATATCCACGAGGTCTATCAGGCAGCTCCGGTTGCCGAGGTCGTTGATGTGCTGCAGATTCCTGCATTCTTGTGTCGTCAGACCGATCTGCTCGTTGCTGCCGCCAAGACCGGCAAGCGTGTCAACATCAAGAAGGCACAGTTCCTGTCGGGTGCTGATATGCAGTATCCTGTGCAGAAGGTCCTCGAATCGGGCGGCAAGGAAGTGTGGCTGACGGAACGTGGCAATAGTTTCGGGTATAATAACCTGGTGGTTGACTTCCGCAATATTCCCGATATGCTTAAGATTGTTCCCCGTGTCATCATGGATTGTACACATTCGGTGCAACGCCCAGGTGCAGCAGGAGGGAAGACGGGAGGCAATCGCGAGTTCGTTCCTGCTATGGCATTGGCAGCAAAGGCTTTTGGTGCCACAGGATATTTCTTTGAGACGCATCCCGACCCGGAACGTGCTTTGAGCGATGGACCGAACATGCTCTATCTGAAGGACCTTGAGCAGGTAGTGGCTTCATTGCTCTAAGCTCGGTTAGTTCCTACAAGAGTTAGTATCGTCCCTTTTACTCCCCTTTTACTACTCTTTTACTTCCTTTTTACTCCCCTTTGACGAATGAGTGAGATAATAGATACAGGCATACAATGTTTGTCCGATGAGGCACAGGCGATTCTCGATCTGATTCCGCGGATGGGAACCGAGTTTGAGCAGTCGGTTGACTTGATATTGAACTGCCGAGGCAAGGTCATTGTGACCGGTGTGGGCAAGTCGGGTCATGTCGGCTCGAAGATTGCTGCCACGCTTGCCTCTACAGGTACGCCCTCGTTCTATCTGAACCCCCTCGACGCCTATCATGGCGACTTGGGAATGATAGCACCAGGGGACGTGGTGATGGCCATCTCTTATTCGGGCAATACCGACGAACTGCTTCGTTTCATCCCTCTGATTCTTGAGCGCGAGATCCCCATCATCGGCATAACGGGCAATCCCGATTCCCTGTTGGCACGATACAGTACGGTGCATCTGAACATCGCCGTGCGCCATGAAGCCGACCCGCTTAATCTGGCGCCGACGTCTTCTACCACGGCAACTTTGGCTATGGGCGATGCCTTGGCCTGCGCTTTGGTCAAGGTGCGTCATTTCAAGGATGCCGACTTCGCACGTTTCCATCCAGGAGGCAGTCTTGGCAAACGTCTGCTGTCGAAAGTGCGTGACTTCATGGCCACCGATGCGCTTGATATCTGGACGGTTAGCCCTGACGATATGCTTTCGGATGTCATTACCAAGATCAGCCAGGGACGCAAGGGGCTCGTTGTCGCCTTGAATGCGAATCAGGATGTTGTGGGCATCATCACCGATGGCGATGTGCGTCGCGCCATGCAGCGTCATCGCGAGGCATTCTTCAGTCTCAAGGTGGGGGATGTAATGACACGAAATCCCAAGCGGATTCATCTGGATGCCAAGTTGTCGCAGGCTGCCGACCTGATGCTCAGCAATTCGATCCATGCCTTGATTGTGCTGGATAAGAACGATCGTTTCTGCGGCATCATCGACTATTTCGCTTGTGTGTGATTCTATAATAATGTAAACTGATATGAATCAAGGAACACCCGTCAGGAAATTCGATCAACCGACCAAGCGTTACGTTCAGATCCTCGACATCACCAACGATGCCGAACTCATCCGCAAGTATTGCCACTGCCATTCTCAGGAGGTGTTCTGGCCCGAGATTCAGGAAGGACAGAAGCAGGTAGGCATCCTCGAGATGGAGATCTATCGCAAGGATAATCACCTGGTTATGATTGTCGAGACGGTAGCCGATTTCGATTGGGACGTGGCAATGGCCAAACTTGCCACGTTGCCGCGCCAGGCCGAATGGGAGGCCTTCGTCGCTGCCTATCAGGGTTGTGACCCCAATGCGAAGAGCGACGAAAAGTGGCAGATGACCGAGCGAATGTTTCATCATTACGAATGGTAGAAACTTTGTCACAAAATAGAAATCTAAGTATATTGCAATAATATGAAACGTGTACTTATTATAGGTGGGGCATCAGGCATTGGCCTGTCCTTGTCCCTTTATTTGGCAAATCAGGACGAGGTTGAGCACGTCTATGTGCTCGACAAGAAACCTTTTGATGAGCGATACAAGCAGGATAAGATTTCGGCAGAAGTCTTCGATGTGACCAGTGAGGATTATTCCTTGCTCGGCAACTATGCCGATGTGGATGCACTCTACATCACTGCCGGCTACGGACATCTGGGCATGGTTGAGGACTTCGACGACAAGTATATCCGTTCCATCTTCGCCGTCAATGCCGAAGGACCGATCCGCATCCTGCGTCATTTCTATCCCAGGATGTTGGAGCAGAAGCCGTTCTATTGTGCGGTGATGGTGAGCATTGCTGCTCATCTCTCGTCGCCGCTCTTCGCCTATTACAGTGCTACGAAGGCTGCCGTGCGTATGTTCATCGAGGCTGCCAACGTGGAGCTCGAAGTGCAGGGTTCCGAGAATCGCATCATGGAGGTTTCTCCCGGTTCGCTCAAGGGGACATCGTTCAATGGAGGACAGTCCGATCCTGCTCAGAACACAGCCCTGGCCGGTGAGATTGTCAATCGTTCGGTCCAGCGTCAGCAACTTTTCATCCCACAGTATGATGAAGTGTTTAAGGGTGTTTTGCAACGCTATCAGGACAATCCTCACAAGTACGGCATCGATTCCTATTGGTACAAGAAGAATGGACGAAGGCATTAAAGGTATGCAAGAATATTTTCCACGGGCCACAGGAAACCTAAGAGCACTTCAATTGAGAATGACAGAGATTCTGCTTGAAGTGGATAAGGTGTGTCGCCTTAACGATATTCGTTATTGGATAGATTTTGGAACTTTGTTAGGCGCAGTGCGTCATGGAGGATTTATTCCATGGGATGACGATATCGATATTTGTGTTATTGAAGATGACTTCGATAAGTTCATAGAGGCTTGCAACAAATCACTTCCAGATTGGTTGTATGTTCAGACCGAGGAAAATGAGCCATCTGCTGGCATGGGTGGTGGATTTGTAAAAGTACGCGATAGACGCTCGCTCTATGTTAACGATTTTGATAGCTTCAAATTAGATTATAATAAAGGCATATTTTTAGATGTTTTCAAGAGCATAAATTATCCTAGAATGCCGAAGTTCGCTTTTCATTATTTGTCAAGACGAATTTCTTTCTCATTTGGATTCTTTCATATACCTCGTTTGGTAAAGTTTCGTAGCATAGTTTGTTATTTCCTTTATCCAATCTCCTATTTGTTTCATAAGTGTATCTTCAATTTCTTCTATCTATTCGGAAAGAGTGATAATTATTTTTCAACGCCGGAAAGATATGCCTATGGCTTCTATACCCCTAAGGATGCAATCTTTCCTTTGAAGGAAATCGATTTTGAAGGTCATAAGGTTATGTGCCCCGCTAATCCTGATAGGAGATTACGCGATAGTTTCGGTGATTATATGAAAATTCCAGATGAGAAGCATCGACGTACTCACGCAGTATATGTTTTAATTGATAAAGAAGTAGGTAAAGTAAACTATTGACAAAATGAAACTTCTTTCCCTCATCATCCCCACTTACAACATGGCTGCATTATTGCCGCGGTGTTTGGAGTCGTTGGTGAGCGCTCCTTCGGCGACTGACCATCTGGAAGTCATTGTCGTCAACGACGGTTCGACAGATGAGTCTTTGGGCATTGCACAGGCATGGCAGAGCAGGTTTCCCGACGTTATCCGGGTTATCGACAAAAAGAACGGCAATTATGGTTCTACCATCAATGCGGCTCTTCCTAAGGTTCAGGGCATCTTTGTCAAGATTGTCGATAGTGATGACTGGATGGATACCAAGGTGTTGGAATCTTTTCTGCAGGAGTTGCTGCACTATGTAGCTCAAGGTGATTGCCCTGATATTGTCCATACTCCATTTGTCAGCATTGGTCCAAATGATGTACGAGAGGTAATTCGTTACAACACGATGGGAAAGGAGCCTTATACGTATGGGCAGATATATTCTTTGGATGAGGTGCTCAAAGACGGGTTTATTCGTTTCTTCCTGATTCATTCCCTTACCTATCGTACTGACTTGCTTCGCTCCACCGGTTATCGGCAGACTGAGGGCATATCATATACCGACACGGAGTGGTCGTGTTATCCCACATTCTGGGCAAAGAGCATTCTATTTCTCAACATGAAGCTCTATCAGTATAATGCTGATCGTGAAGGGCAGACTATGAATCCCAAAGTGGTCATGCGTAGCATCAACCAGTTGACCACATTGACCGACAAAATGTTGGCCTATTATCAGCAGAATATCCGGAATGAAGCCTTGAGTGAGACCCGACGGGCATGGTTGAAACAGTATTTCGAGAATCGTATGCGTATCCTCTATAAGCTCTACTTGCTTGATATGCCTCGCAAGGATTTCAAGGTAGAGGAAATGCAGGCTTTTGACCAGAAATATTGGCCTATTTGTCAAGCTGAGCAGTTCCATTTCGTCCTTTGGCCCGAGAACAAGGTTCTTCGCATTGACTATATCAAGTATTGGCACAAACATCACAAGCGTTGGCCCGCTTGGTTCGAATTTGTCAACCATCAGGTAGATAGATTGGCCAAATTTATTTATGTGCGTGTGTTCCGCAAGTAATTGCCAGATTATCAGAGATGAATCCCAAGCTTCGCATTAAATTTTATAGTCGTAGCTTCAACAAGGAGCTTTACCTGCTCAGTCGCGGACTGTATGAGCAGGCAGGATATCCATGCATTCGTCTCGTTGATCAGACTGCCGATGGTTACTTTTTTAAGATGCTGGAGGACGAGACATGCGACATCGCCATAAATGTGGATGAAGATTGCTTCATTACCGACCTTGATGCAGTGCTGGCATTGGCCAGGAAGGCAAAGGAAGAGGGATGGATCAACATCGGTTGTTCGGATGCAGGACAAGGAGTGCCGCGCAGGGGAGACCCCGTGGTGACCAATCCGTTCTTCAACATCTTCAACCTGCATGAGATTCGAAAGGCTTGGAATGCTTATCGTCTCGTCCCCGAACTTAAGCGTGACAGCTATAAGGGCATCGAGCCATATTACAACTTCTTCCATTGGCTGGTACGTACTTTCCCCGGAAAGACCTTGTATCTCGACAATAAGCGTCATCATGATGGTATAACTACTCATCTCGATTTCTGTCTCCATACTTGGTTCGCTCGTCAGTATAACCCTGGGCTGCTGACACATCTTTTTGAAGGTAATGATGCGAAGGAAGTCAATCATCGGCAGCGCATCGACGCCATCATCGACGAGGCATATGCCTGCAGGGGCCTTCGTCGTCCGTCATTTTCCATCGTGCACCGCCTTGGATTCAAGGTCGACGAGATGTGTCGTTGGTCCATCAAGGTGCCCCAACGTGTAGCAGGATGGCCCAATAAGATCCGTCGTAAATTTGGCAAGTGACCTATGAAGGTTAGCATCATTTCTCCTGTCTATAATTGTGCTCCCTATATTGTCGAGTGCATACAGAGTCTCCTGGCGCAGACCTGCCAGGACTTCGAGGTTCTGTTGGTCGATGACCACGGGACGGACGACGGTATCTCTGTGGCTCGTGCCTTCGTCGAGCAGCAGGGGATGGGAGAGAAGTTCCGCTTCCTTCAGACTCCTTGCAACAGTGGCCCCGGCATCGCTCGTAACATCGGCATCGAGGCCGCAAAGGGGGAATACGTGGCGTTCATCGACGCCGACGATGTCTGGGAACCAACCTTCATCGAAAAGCTGCTTCGTGCTGCCGAATCGTCAAAAGCCGATCTTGCCTTTTGCCAGCTCAGGTATCGCGGTGGGGCAAGGGATGGAGAGGTCTTTCGCAATCCCGTGGTCAAGGCAGGCGAATTCACGACCTCCGCGAAGCGTCACTTCCTGCTCCATTTCGTCACGTTCTCGGTCTGCTTCCTCTTCCGTCGCGAGTTCCTGATTGACAATGGGCTTCGTTTCCCCAGCGAGAGGAACAGCGAGGATACGAACTTCCTGACACGCTGTCTGCTCGTGTCACGACGCATCGCCTGCGTCGATGAGCCGCTCTACGTCTATTGCATCCGCGAGGCATCGCTCAGTACAGGTCACGACAAGCAACGCTACAAGTCCCGCCTGTCGGCACTCAACAAGTTGATGCAGACGTTCGGCGAAATGAAGCACGATCCCCGATATGCCGACCTTCATCTCAATCGGTACGATGGCGTGATGCGCATCATCTGGCTCAAGAAGGGGTTGGCGCAAAGCATAAAGGACTATATAAAAAACAATCTATAAAATGGATACAATCAAGAAACTGTGGCCCTCTCTACTGGCCATAATCATCTTTGCAGTGGTGGCTTGCGTCTATATGTCGCCTGTGCTCGATGGCAAGGTTATTGCCACCAGCGATGGCGTGCAGGGACGTGCCGCTGTGCACGAGGCAGTCGAGTATTACGAGCAGACCGGAAACCGCACCTGGTGGACAGGCTCTATGTTCTCGGGCATGCCAAACTATCAGATTGGTGGTGGAAAATACTTGAAGGACCTTTGGTTGAAGCCGGTCAAGGATGTCCTGCTTTGGGGACATCGCAACGTGATAGCCATCGTGTTGCTCTATTGTCTTGGATTCTTTGCCTTGCTGCGTTCGATGAAGGTCGACAAGTGGCTCTCCATCGTGGGAGCTCTGGCGATAGCCTTCTCCAGTTATTTCTTCATCATCATTGGGGCCAATCACCATTCCAAGACCTCTACGCTGGCACTTATGTCGGCTGTCGTGGCGGGCTTCTATCTCATCTTCCACGGGCATCGGAAGACGGGCATCGTCCTCACCCTCTTGTGTTCTGCCATCGGTTTCTTCCCGCATCCCCAGATGTCGTACTATATGTGCTTCATCATCGGTGCCTTCTGGATTGCCGAACTCTGTCTGGCCATCACGTCTAAGGCTTGGAAGGCATTCGGACTCTCGACGTTGCTTTTTGCGGCAGCCTTTGGCATCGGCTTGGGAACGGGTACGGCAACTATCTTCACCAACCTCGAATATGCCGAAGAGACCATGCGCGGCGGACACTCCGACCTCGAGAAGTCTGCCGACACCGAGAACAAGACCAAGGGTCTCGACCTCGACTATGCCACGGCCTGGAGCTATGGCATCCGTGAGTCGTGGACGTTCCTGATTCCCGATTATATGGGCGGTTCGTCCAACTATACGTTGGGCAAGGAGTCCGACCTCTACAAGGATATGGTCTCGAAAGGTGTACAGCGCAAGGCTGCCGAGCAGTTCTGCCAGAGTGTGCCCCTCTATTGGGGCGATCAGCCTTTCACCGCAGGCCCGGTCTATATGGGTGCCATCATCTGCCTGCTCTTCGTCCTTGGTCTGCTCGTTGTCAAAGGTCCCTACAAGTGGTGTCTGTTGGCAGTCACGTTGCTCAGCATCGCGCTATCTTGGGGCAACCACTGGATGGGTCTGACGCGCTTCTTCTTCGAAACCGTGCCGATGTACAACAAGTTCCGCGCCGTTTCGTCCATCCTGGTCATCGCCGAAGTAACTATTCCGTTGCTTGGTTTCCTTGCCCTCAAACGAATCACCGAGGCAAAGCAGGCTGTCCTTGAGGCAGCTGACGATTCTGCCGAACAGTATGATGGCTCAGCCGTGATCAAGGACCTGTCACGCAATGTGCTCATTGCAGCTGGCGTGGTCGTTGCGCTGATTCTCATCGCTTTCGTCACCACTTCCGGTTTCGTGGGTCCGAACGACGAGGGAATGTTCTCGCAGCTTCCCGACTGGTTGGTCGATGGCATCGTGGCCGAGCGTGCAGCGATGTTCAAGGCCGATGTCTTCCGTTCGTTGGGTCTTGTGCTGGTGGCTGCTGCTGTGGTTTATCTTTATGTCAAGAGCCGCAAGTTCCGTGGCACAGCTGTCTTTGCTGCCATTCTCGGTGCCCTCATCCTGATAGATATGTGGCCTGTAGATAAGCGCTACATGAACGATAGCATGTTCTCGAAGAACAATACGTTCGAGCAGGCTTTCAAGATGCAGCCTTGGGAGAAGCAGATCCTCGACAGCGACAAGGATCCCAACTTCCGCGTCTTCAATCTTGCTGCCAACACCTTCAACGATGCCCGCACGTCCTATCGCCTGAAGTCCATCGGCGGCTATTCGGCTGCCAAGCTGCGTCGCTATCAGGACCTCATCGACCAGCATCTCTCCAAGATGCACTGGCCTGTGCTCAATATGCTCAATGCAAAGTATGTCATCTTCCAGGATCAGCAGAGCGGACAGACTTTGGCACAGCGCAATCCTGATGCGATGGGCAATGCCTGGTTTGTCGATACGCTTCGTGTGGTGCAGACTGCCAATGAGGAATGCGATGGCCTGATGCAGTACGACCTGCACCATACGGCTGTCGTCGATAAGGCATTCGAAGGCAAGCTCCCCGCTCAGGTTGCCGATGGCATCGTAGTGAATGCATCCGACAGTACGGCCACTGTCCAGCTCACCGAATATACACCCGAATACATCGAATATGACGCCTCGTGCAGCAAGCCGGGCACCGTGGTCTTCTCGGAAGTCTATTATCCGCACGGTTGGAAAGCGATTGTCGATGGCAAGGAGGTCGATCACTATCGTGTGAACTACCTGCTCCGAGCACTCAATCTCGATGCCGGTCAGCATCACATTCGTTTCGAGTTCCGTCCCGAATCGGTCGATAAGGGCAACACGCTGTCGATGATCTTTGTGGTCCTGATGTATCTCATCATCCTCGGGTGTGTGGCTCTTGGAGTCAAGGAAATTGCTGATAATAGAGGTAAAAAGGAATAATCATCTATGATAGTTCGTAGCAAAGCACCTTTGCGCCTGGGTTTGGCAGGTGGCGGTAGCGATGTGTCTCCCTATAGCGATCTCTATGGGGGACTAATCCTCAATGCCACCATCAACCTCTATGCGTATTGTACAATAGAGGAAATCGATACACCTGAAATCGTTGTAGAGGCCTACGATGCCGATGTGCACGAAAGCTATCCGTTGAGCGAAAGCCTCGTGATTGATGGCAGGGCTTCGTTGCTCAAGGGTACGTACAACCGTCTGATGCACGATTATTCCTTGCCGCTATCTGGCATTCGCATCACGACCTATAATGATGCTCCTGCAGGTTCCGGACTTGGGACGTCTTCGACCATGGTTGTGGCTATCATCAAGGCGTTTGTCGAATGGCGTGGTCTTCCTTTGGGCGATTATGAGATTGCTCGTCTGGCCTATGAGATCGAGCGCATCGACCTCGGCCTGAGTGGTGGCAAGCAGGACCAGTATGCGGCTGCTTTCGGTGGCTTCAATTTCATGGAGTTCCTGAAGAACGATATCGTGATTGTCAACCCACTCAAGGTGAAGCGTTGGATCATCGACGAGCTCGAGGCTTCGCTCGTGCTCTATTTCACGGGGCGCAGCCGTTCGTCGGCAGCCATCATCGACCAGCAGCGGGAGCGCACCTCGGCAGGCAATCAGCGCAGCATCGAGGCGATGCATCGCATCAAGCAGAGTGCCATCGATATGAAGCTGGCGGTCCTGAAGGGCGATATGAATGAGTTCGCCCGCGTTCTCGGTCAGGCCTGGGAGGACAAGAAGAAGATGGCCGATGCCATCACCAATCCTGTCATCGAGGAAGCCTTCCGTGTGGCCAGGGAAGCTGGTGCATTGTGCGGCAAGGTTTCGGGTGCAGGTGGAGGCGGCTTCATCATGTTCTTCGTCGAGCCTACGCGAAAGGTGGCTGTCATCGAGGCGCTGAAATCCTTGGATGGTTTCACAATGCCGTTCAACTTCACCGAAGGTGGCGCGCACAGCTGGAAGATTTATGAGACCGATTCGGTACGAGTGTTTTTTTAAACACGAAAAAAACGTATAGATCAATGGAAGAGAAACTTCATAGATTTGTCGATGAACTCATCGTTCGTTATCCCAAGCTTCAGTCCTGTCGTTGGGATATCGTTGGTGCGTATGAAATACTTCGCGAGAGTTACGAAAACCACGGCACACTCCTTGTCGCTGGCAATGGCGGTTCGGCTGCCGATGCTGAGCATATCGTCGGAGAGCTGATGAAGGAGTTCAAGATGAAGCGCAAGGTCTTTAGCGATCAGGCTTGGTCGCTGCGCGCCGTCAATCCTGAGATGGGGGAGAGGCTGGCCCAGAACCTGCAGGGCGCACTTCCTGCCATCTCGTTGGCTGGCCATCCGTCACTCACTACAGCCTATATGAACGACGCCGATTCCGACCTCGTTTTTGCTCAGCAGGTCTGGGGCTACGGTCGTCCCGGCGATGTGTTCCTGGGCATCTCCACGTCGGGCAACAGTGCCAATGTCGTCTATGCTGCTGTGGCTGCCAAGGCCAAGGGATTGAAGGTGATTGGGCTGACGGGTCAGCGCGAAAACAGGTTGCAGCCCTATTGCGATATCTGCATTCATGCGCCCGAGACCGAGACCTATCGCATTCAGGAGCTTCATCTTCCTATCTATCATATCCTCTGCCTGATGCTTGAGGAACATTTCTTTGGACGTTGATGGAAGCAATCATTTTGGCGGGCGGCCTTGGTACCCGTCTGCGCAGTGTGGTCAGCGAAGTGCCGAAGTGCATGGCGCCTGTGGCAGGCAAGCCTTTCCTTTGGTACCTTCTGACTTATCTTGCACGCTATCCCGAAGTTGGCCGCGTGGTGCTTTCAGTAGGATATTTGCGCGAAGTCATTTTCGACTGGGTCCGTTCGGTGGCCCATCAGTTCCCTTTCGCGATCGACTATGCGGTCGAGGAAGTTCCGTTGGGTACGGGTGGCGGCATTCGTCTGGCTTTGTCGAAGTGCCAGAGCGACGACGTGCTGGTCCTCAATGGCGATACGATGTTCGATGTTGACCTTCGCCGCTTGTTTGAGTCTCACGTTCAGCATCCCGATGCTGTCGTCACCTTGTCATTGCGTCAGATGCAGCAGTTCGACCGCTACGGACGTGTATCTATGGACGCCTCTCAGGTCATTACGTGTTTCCACGAGAAGCAGTATTGCGAGGACGGACTGATCAATGGCGGGGTTTATCTCATTCGCCGCAGTCGGCTCGACTTGTCCGCCTTGCCCGAGCGTTTTTCGTTCGAGAAGGAGGTCTTTGAGCCACACGTCCAGCTGAGGGACCTCTATGGCTATGTCTCCGATGGTTTCTTCATCGACATTGGCATACCCGAAGATTATCAGCGGGCACAATTCGAATTTCTCGCGCGGTATTGCAGCTACGACACGCTGCTCCTCGATCGCGATGGCACCATCAACGTGCGCCGACCCAACGACTATGTCAAGACGTGGCAGGAGTTTCAGTTCCGTCCGGAGTTCCTCCGGTGGGCATCCCTTCTGGGACATACGTTCCGTCGTGTCTTCATAGTTACCAATCAGCGCGGCATCGGACGTGGAGTTATGACCGAAGAGGCGCTTCACGACATTCACGGTCGTATGTGCAAGATCTTGTCCACCGATTATGGACTCCATGTCGATGACATCTTCTATGCTACGGGTGTCGATGATACCGACCCTCGGCGCAAACCACAGACGGGCATGTGGCAGGCCTTGCTCGAAGCATATCCCGATGTGCAGGCCGAACGGACTGTGATGATCGGCGATGGTGATGTCGACGAAGCCTTCGCCCGCAATTGTCATTTAGCATTTGTAAGAGTATGAAAATAATCATTTTAGGCACGGCATGGCCCTATCGCGGTGGCCTGGCTGTCTATAACGAACGTCTGGCCCATCAGTTTCAGGCCGAAGGTCACGAGGTGGAGATCTTTACCTTTACCTTGCAGTATCCGGGCTTCCTGTTCCCCGGCAAGACCCAGTATAGTGAAGAGCCAGCGCCGTCCGATCTCAGGATTACACGTTGCGTGAATTCGTGCAATCCTTTCAACTGGATCAGCGTGGGTCGCAGGATCTGCCGTATGGCGCCCGACCTGCTGATCATCAAGTTCTGGTTGCCTTTTATGGGCCCTTGTTTTGGCACGATAGCCGCATTGGCTCGTCGCAATGGTCGAACCCGTGTTGTCAGTATCCTTGACAACCTCATTCCTCACGAGTCGCGTCCCGGCGATCGTCCGTTCACCTGGTGGTTCTGCCGTTCGGTCGATGGTTATGTGGCCATGTCGAAGAGTGTGCTCGACGATGTCGACAAGTTCAAGGTCAATGTCGGCAAGCCGCGTGTATTTTCGCCCCATCCGCTCTACGATAACTTCGGCCAGCCCGTTTCGCGTGAAGAGGGCTGTCGATATCTTGGACTCGATCCCGCTTGTCGGTACTTCCTCTTCTTTGGTCTCATCCGCGACTATAAGGGATTGGATTGGCTCATCGAAGCCTTTGCCGCGTTCCTCCAGCAGGGTCCTTCCGACGTGCGGCTTATCGTGGCTGGCGAGTTCTATAGCAATAGCGAGAAATACATCGAGCTGGCCAGGCGCTTGAATGTCTATGACCGCATTGAATGGAAGACAGAGTTTGTGCCCGATCACGAGGTGCGCTACTATTTCGCAGCTGCCGACCTCATTGCCCAGCCCTACAAGTCGGCTACTCAGAGTGGCGTGACGCAGATTGCCTATCATTTCCAGAAGCCGATGCTCGTGACCCGCGTGGGTGGCCTCGCCGAAATCGTTCCCGATGGCAAGGTCGGCTATGTGGTCGATCCCGATCCCAAGGCCATCGCCGCCGCCCTCATTCATTTCGCCACCGAGCATCCCGATTTCTCTGCGGGCATCGCTGCCGAACGTGAGAAGTACAGTTGGCCCGTCTTCACCAAGAACCTCTTAACCCTTCTTAACCCCTCGAACCTTTCGAACCC
>JAFWRO010000004.1:0-59465 GCA_017519885.1 Bacteroidales bacterium
ACAATAGACCTCCTCAATCCCCCTGCTTAGGGGGATGACTTGATCGTCCGAACTATTGCCTCCCCCTAAGCAGGGGGATTAGAGGGGGTCTTCCCCTAAAGGGGCTACATCTTCATGAATCGAAAATATCTTGAAAAATATAAAAAAATATTGGCTATCCCTTATCATAACGAATCTGCTAAAGAAAGAGTTATTAACGGTAATTCGCGATAATTGGTGTTGAAATAATATGTGTCATGCTTGATAAAATCATAAATTATTTTCTGAGGAACAGGATCGTCACGCTATTCCTGTTGTTGGCCGTTGTGCTCGGTGGCATCGTGACTGCCCCATTCAACTGGGACAATGACCTGGTGCCACGCGATCCGGTGGCGGTAGATGCCATCCCCGATGTAGGCGATAACCAGCAGATCATTGCCACCGAATGGATGGGCCGTTCGCCCAAGGACATACAGGACCAGGTGACCTATCCGCTGACCACCGCCCTGCTGGGCATTCCCGGGGTGAGGACCATCCGCAGCACCTCGATGATGGGCATGTCTTTCATCTATATCATCTTCGAGGAGGATGTGGAGTTCTACTGGAGTCGTTCGCGCATCCTTGAGAAACTCAATTCCCTGCCGACGGGACTGCTTCCTGCCGGCGTACAGCCTACCCTTGGACCCGATGCGACGGCCTTGGGACAGATCTTCTGGTACACCCTCGAGGGACGTGACCCCGAGACAGGTGAACCTACACCCGGATGGGATCCGCACGAGCTGCGCACCATCCAGGACTTTGACGTGCGCTATCAGCTCAGCGCCGCTGCGGGTGTGAGCGAGGTTGCCAGCGTGGGCGGATATGTGAAGGAGTATCAGGTCGATCTTGACCCCGATGCCCTGCGCAGCTACGGCATCAGCCTAAATCAGGCGATGCTGGCGGTGCTCAACTCGAACATCGACGTGGGAGCGGGCACCATGGAGGTCAACAAGGCCGAATACATCATCCGCGGACTGGGCTATGTGAAGACGCTGAAGGACATCGAGGAGGCTGCCATCACATCGGTGGGTGGCGTGCCTGTCCAGGTCAAGGACGTGGCGCACGTGTCGTTTGGACCGGGTGACCGCCGCGGAGGCCTTGACAAGATGGGACAGGAAGCCGTGGGAGGCGTTGTCGTGGCTCGTTACGGCAGCAACCCGATGGAGGTGATCACCAACGTGAAGAAGCAGATCGACATCCTTTCGGCAGGTCTGCCTGAAAAGAAGCTTGCCGACGGCCGCACTTCGAAGGTGACGGTGGTGCCCTTCTACGACCGCACACAGCTCATCAAGGAGACCATCGGCACCCTCGAGGATGCTTTGCTGCACGAAATCATGATCTGCATCATCGTGGTGCTGATACTCGTCATCAACCTGCGCGCTTCGATTGTCATCAGTGCCATGCTCCCCTTGGCCGTACTTTCGACCTTCATTGTGATGAAGCTGGTTGGCATCGAGGCCAACATCGTAGCCTTGTCGGGCATCGCCATCGCCATCGGTGTGATGGTCGATGTGGGGGTGGTCTTCATGGAGAATATCGTCAGACGCATGGAGGAGAAGGCGGGAGGCCGCTACCGCACCATACACCTTCGGGGTAAGGAGCTCGAAGACCTGATCAGCGAGTCGGCGTCGGAAGTGTCGGGTGCTGTGCTGACCGCTATGGCTACCACCATCGTCAGCTTCCTGCCCATCTTTGCCATGGAGGCGCAGGAAGGAAAGATGTTCCAGCCCCTGGCCTTCACGAAGACCTTTGCACTGCTGAGTGCCCTCGTGCTGGGCTATGTGGTGCTGCCTGCCCTGGCGTATTGGGTGTTCTCGATACCGAGGCCGCAGCGTTGGGCCAAAAGGATTCTGGGACGCAAGGACGGAACGGAGAAATACAATGAGAAGAAGTACCACATCGGCAAGCTGAAGTTCACCGCCAATCATCTGCTGATAGGTGTGATCGTACTCCTTGCCACCTATGTGCTCACCTCGCACTGGCTGCCCCTTGGGCCCGACAATGGCATCGTTGCCAACTATCTGCTTGTCGTCTTCATCATCGGTGCCGTGCTGGGTATGCTGTGGGTGTTCCAGTACTACTACGAAAGGATGCTGCGATGGGTGCTCGTCCATCGTTGGATCTTCATGATGATTCCCACACTCATCATTGCCTTCGGCCTGTGGATCTGGAGCGGACTGGGCAAGGAGTTTATGCCTTCGCTCGACGAGGGTTCGTTCATGCTGATGCCCACCTCGATGCCGCATGCAGGTGTGGAGCAGAACCTCGAATACTGCCGCATCCTGGACCGCAGGCTTTCGGCCATCCCCGAAGTGGAGAGTGCCGTGGGCAAATGGGGACGTGTGGAAAGCGCCCTCGACCCCGCACCAATCCAGATGTACGAGACCACAATCAACTACGTGCCCGAATACATGCTCGATGCCAACGGACATCGACAGCGTTTCCGTACGAATGCTTCGGGTGCCTTTGTGCTCAAGGACGGCAGTACCTACGACCCCGAAACGCAATGGCGCAAGGTGCCGAAGGACAGCCTGATTCCGGATGGCAGCGGACGCTACTTCCGCCAATGGCGCCGCAGCATTCGCTCGAAGGATGACATCTGGGACGCCATCACCGAGGCTGCCAACCTGCCAGGACTGACGGGTTCGCCCAAGCTCCAGCCCATTGCAACACGCCTCGTCATGCTTTCGACAGGCCTCAAGTCGCCCATGGGCCTCAAAGTCTATGGTCCCGACCTCGAGAGCATCGAGCAGGCAGGACTGCAGTTTGAACAGGCCCTGCGCGAAATGGACTTCATCAACACGAATTCGGTGTTCTACGATCGTTCGACAGGTGCTCCCTACATCGAGATAGCTCCCGACCGCGAGAAGCTCGGTCGCTACGGCATCTCGATACAATCGGTACAGAACGTGATCGAAACAGCCATCGGAGGTATGGCGGAGGGCAACACCGTGGAAGGACGCGAGCGCTTCAAGATACGTGTGCGCTATGCACGCGAATACCGCAATGATCCCGAGTCGTTGGCCAGCATACTGGTGACGGCTCCCGATGGCACACAGATTCCCTTGGGCCAGGTGGCCGACATCCGCTTTACGAAAGGTGCGACGATGATCAACAGCGAGAACACCTACCTGCTGGGCTATGTCACCTTCGACAAGGCGGGCAAAGAGGCAGAGGTCAACGTGGTGGAAAAGGCCGACAAGGTGCTTAAGCAGAAGGTCGCAAGCGGCGAGATCGTTTTGCCGAAGGGCGTCACCTTCCAGTTTACGGGAAGCTACGAGCAGCAGCATCACGCGATGCAACGCCTTAAGGTGGTGATTCCTGTGGCCCTGCTCCTGATTCTGCTGATCCTCTACTTCCAGTTCGGCACCATCCCTGCCTCGCTGATACACTTCTCGGGTGTCTTCATGGCGTTTGCGGGAGGCTTCATCATGCTGTGGCTCTATGGGCAGGACTGGTTCCTCGACATCACGATAGCAGGTGTCAATATGCGCGACCTGTTCGGGATGCATCAAATCAATCTGAGCGTGGCCGTCTGGGTGGGCTTCATCGCCCTGTTTGGCGTTGCCACCGACGACGGCGTACTGATGGGCACCTATATCCATCACACCTTCCTGCATCGCCAACCCAAGTCGAAGGAGGAAATCATCGAAGCTGTGGTCGAAGCAGGGCGCAAACGTGTGCGTCCGGCCTGCATGACCACTGCCACCACCCTCATTGCGCTGCTGCCTGTGCTTTCGTCGACGGGTAAGGGTGCCGACATCATGATCCCGATGTCGATACCGACCTTCGGTGGTATGATCATCCAGGAGCTGACGATGTTCATAGTGCCGGTGCTGCAATGCTGGTGGCGAGAGAGTGCGCTGCGGCATCATTAACGAGAATTAGCGATAATTATATGTGGTTTTTAACACGAATTGTCATGAATTAATCACGAATTTGTCATGAATTTATTTAAAAGAACACGAATCACACGAATCACACGAATCTACAAAACTAAAAGATATATTTGCGTTAATTCGCGATAATTCATGTTCAAAATAAAAATATGAGACGATATACATTATTAGTTGTTATAATTGCGGTATTGCAATGCAGGGTTGCGGCGGAACAACAGGCGGATAGTCTGTACGCGTACATGATGACGGCGGTAGAGAACAGTCCGAGAACCAAGGCGGCATTGCAGAGCTACAAGGCTGCGCTCGAAGCCGTCTGTCCGGCCAGCACCATCGGTGATCCGGAACTGTCGGTCAACTGGTATCCCAGCCCCATGGAACTAGTGAACAGCCGACAGGTAGCCACCTTCGGACTGATGCAGATGTTCCCCTGGCCCGGTTCGATGAAGGCAGCCCGCCGAGAGAAGGAGTGGCAGGTGGAAAAGGCGTACGAGATGTACCGCATGGAAGGCATCGACCTTGCCTATCAGGTGGAGGAAAAATGGTATCAGATCCTTGCGACACAGGAGAAGATAACCGCCCTCGGGCAGAATATCGCGTTTCTGAAGCAAATCCAGGAAACCGCGCTCTATCAGTACAAGTCGCCTTCGAGCGGCAGGATGAAGGCCAACATGAGCGACCAGCTGCGCCTCCAGACCGAGGAACTGAGCCTCGAGGAGCAACTTGAGACGGCCCAGACCGAGCTTGCGCTCCAGAAGCAGCAACTCAACCTGCTGATGCATCGTGAGGCGGGCAGTGACATCGTCACTCCCGACAGCATCGTGCTGCGTGAGATGCCCATCGTTTCGATGGACGACATCGAGAACGCAAGTCCGGAACTGGCAGCCATCCGCAACGAGCAGAATGCCCTCGAGCAGACCGAAAAGAAGATGCGCAATATGGGGCGCCCCATGCTGGGCGTTGGGGCACAATATATGCTCAACGAGGAAACCAAGATGCCACGGATGGCAGATATGAACGGCAAGGACATGTGGATGGCGATGTTCAAGGTCAGCCTTCCCATCTATCGTCGCAAGACCAATGCCTCGATACGGGAGGCCCAACTGATGCAAAATGCAGCCGCCGAAAAGTATGCCAGCCAGCGGGATGCCCTCGAAAGCCAATGGCTCGGCATCGTGCAGAGAGCCGAAGAGAGCAAACGCAAGATCAGACTGCTCAGCCAGCAACTCGACCTCGTGGACCGTACCCTCGAACTGATGCGCGCCGAATATGTGGCTGAAACAACCCTCCTCTCGGACCTGCTCGAAACCGATCGCCAACGCGTCGCCCTTGCCCTGAAACTTGCAGAAGCCAAGGCCAGGTACAACACGACAGTGGCCCAGATGGAAAAGATAGCCGCCCTCAACGGCAGCAGCCTGCAGACGGAAGAGGAGTGTAGAAACAAATAAATAGGAATTCAAACAAGAACAAATATGAATAATAACATTCTGAAATATATCGGTGTCCTGTTAGCAGGCTTCCTGCTTGGTTGGCTTTTCTTTGGAAACAGTAGCGACAAGCAAAACGGGAACGAAGGCGAGGAGGGAGGAACCGTCTATGTCTGCTCGATGCACCCCAACATCAAGTCGACTGACCCGAAGGCAACCTGTCCGCTCTGCGGCATGGACCTCACGCCGATGGGGGATACCGGAGGCAGTGCCATCGACGAAAATGCCGTGATGTTCAGCCAGGAGGCAGCTGCCCTTGCCGGCATCGAGACCATGGAGGTCAGCAGCGGAATGGCCAACAGCGAGATACGCATCTTCGGCAAGGTGCAGCCCAGCACACGCATGCAGCAGACGCAGAGCGCCTACGTGGCAGGACGCATCGAGCAACTGATGGTTGCCGCTGTAGGCGACAAGGTGCGCAAGGGACAGACACTCGCCACCATCTATTCGCCCGAGCTCTATGCCATCTCGCAGGAACTCTGTGCGGCCCTCTCGTACGAAGGTGCACAACGCAAGGTGCTTGTGGCCGCTGCCGAAGAGAAACTTCGTCTGCTCAATGTCACCGAAGAGCAGATTCGCGAGATTGAGGAGAGCGGCAAGCCTTCGCCTTATGTCCAGCTGAAGGCCAACACCTCGGGCACCGTTACGAGCCTCAATGTGGCTCCGGGTGCCTATGTCAACCAGGGACAACCGATGCTGGTGATCTCGGACCTCAGCAAGGTGTGGGGCGTGTTCGAAGCCTATGAGCGCGACCTTCCCTTCATTCGTGTAGGGCAGGAGATACAGTTCAAGGCCGATGCAATGCCCGGAGAGATCTTCAAGGCCCGCATCAGCTATATCGACCCGCTGCTCGACGGCAGAAGCCGTACGGCCGACGTACGCATTGACCTGGCAAACGGAAGCGGTCGCTTCAAGCCAGAGATGCTCCTCACAGGCATCATCGAAGCCAACCTGCAGCAGTACAATGACGAGGTCATCATCCCCAAGAGTGCGGTGATGTGGACGGGCCCGAGAAGCGTGGTCTATGTGCTCGACGAGACCGAGGAACTGCCCACGTTCGTGATCCGTCAGGTGACGCTCGGCCCAGCGATAGGCGACAGCTACGTCATCACCGACGGCCTGGCAGAGGGAGAAATCATCGCGGTCAATGGCACATTCGTCATCGACAGTGCTGCACAACTGCAGGGACGCAAGTCGATGATGACGCAGGGGGAATAGGAGTTAGCGGGAGTTAACGGGAGTTAACGGACGATAGCTTCGCCTTGATGAAATCGGGACCCAAGAGACATATGTCCGTTAACTCCGCGCTTTAGCGCTAACTCCCGCTAACTCCTGTTAACTCCGAAATAGAAAAATTTCAACTTATTATAAACAAATATTATTAACCAATTAATTAAAAACAGTATGAAAAAAGTTATTTTTACCGCCCTGCTCGCAGTGGCAATGTTCAGCGTAGAGGCCAAGACCCAGAAGGTGACCATCGATGTCAATGGCAAGTGTGAAATGTGCAAGACACGCATCGAGAAGACTGCCAGCGCCGTGCCTGGTGTCACCTCGGCCAAGTGGAACCTGAAGACCAAGAAGCTCATCCTCATCTATGACGACACGAAGACCGACATCAAGAAGGTGGAGGAGGCCCTCGCTGCCGTGGGACACGACACCCAGGACATCAAGGCCAGCGACGAGGCTTACAACAAGCTGCACGCCTGCTGCAAGTATCGTCAATAAGGCTAAGGGATTCTAAGAGATTCTAAGGGATATTAAGGGATTCTAAGGGACGAGTGTTTCTTGGAATTCATTCTCGATAGGTGAAAGTGACAAGTTGAACTAATGCTCAACTTGTCACTTTCCGTTGTTTCGTCATTTTCCGTTATATTTGTCGCGGATCCTCGTGATGAGGAGCAGGAGGTTGTCGAAATGCAGGGCATTGAAGCTTCCGTCGGTCAGGGCGGCACGCTGCTCACGGCAGTACTGCTCGATAAAGCCGAGGTGCTGGAGGGCATAGATGCGCACGTCGGTATGCGAGGCATTTAGGGTCATCGCATCCTTGGTGGCGCCATCCACGTTGAGCAGACGGCCTAAGAAATCGATGTACGTGTTCTCAGACTCACGTGTGTAGGCGTTCTGACGCTCATCGTCGGTGAAGGGCTGCCAGACGGCTCGGAAGACATCACCGAGATACTCGTCGATGGGATAGGGATCGGGATTCTGCAGGTTGTTGCGCTGCTGATTGAGAAGCATACCCCCTGAGAGCAGGAAGGAGATCATCGTGTTGCGACGATTGGCCATCTCGTCTTCGGCATTGACGCCGAGCTTTTCGATGATGCTCGTCGGGTACATCCACGTGTTGGCCTGGAAGACATGGCGTCCCATCCAGTCGATGGCCTCCTTCTGCTTGAGACGCGGCACGGGCTGGTAACGCGGAGCGTCGGGAACATTGTTGGTATAACGTCCACCAATGATACGTTGCACGTGGTTGGCATAGAGCTGGAACTGAGCGCGACAGCGGCGATGGAAGGCTTCGAGCTCGTCGTACTGCCCATCGGGCTGTGCCGTCCATTCCTCGAGGTGGCTCACCACACGCTTGAGGTTGAGGATGGCATAGTCGGTGGCCTTGACACCATCGTCGCCGAGGTCCTCGACCTGTGAACGCGGATCACTGCCCTTGCCCTCGTCACTGCAATAACGCAGGCGGATGTTGCCGCGCAGCTTCTGCGTGACTTCGGCACGCAGTACCTTGCTTTCGGCGATGGGGTCATCGAATTCGGGACGGTACTGGTAGCCCCACTTGACGGCCCAGATGTCGTAGTCGTTGATGCGAGGGAAGAGACCCTTTGGACCGACATTGTCTTCGGGCTGGGCCACATAGTTGAAACGTGCATAGTCCATGATGCTGGCCGTATGACCATGCTTCTCGACCCACGCCTTGTCGCGAAGTTTCTCGACAGGTGTAGCTGATGAGGCTATCATATTGTGGCGCAGGCCCAGTGAATGACCTACCTCGTGACTGCTGACGAAGCGTATGAGCTGGCCCATCAGTTCGTCGTCGAGGTCGGCACGTTGCGCCCGCTTGTCGAGGGGACCGCATTGGGTGACATACCACTTGCGCACCAGGTTGAGTACGTTGTGGTACCAGCAGATGTGGCTCTCGATGATCTCACCGCTGCGTGGATCGACGATGCGCGGACCGTAGGCATTCTCGGTCGAGGAGGGCAGGTAGCGTATCATCGAGAAGCGTGCATCGTCGACACTCATCGTCGAGTCGTTGGGCCACTCACGCGCCTGGATGGCATTGCGGAAGCCTGCTGCCTCGAAGGCGACGTTCCAGTCCTCGACACCTTGCTTGAGGTACTTGACCCACTTGCGGGGCGTGGCGGGGTCGATGTAGTAGATGATGGGATTGACAGGCTCGGTGAGGCGACCTGCAGCATAGGCCTTCATATCGCGAGGCACGAGACGATAGCGCGAGATGTAGCCGAAGTCCTTCGACACCTCGTCGTCGACGAAACGCGTCACACGGTTCTGGAAGTATCCCACACGCTCGTCGTTGATGCGGGGCTGCATAGGCGTTTCGGGCAGGAGCACGATACTGGTGTGGAGCGAGAGGGTAACATAGCCACTGCGTGCTGCGGGCACACTGGCATCCTTGCTCTCATAAGTGCGCAAAGTGGTTATCTCGGCATTGATGGGATAGGTGCGGATGGTGTCGACAAAGGTCAGATCGGCCACTGGCGACCCCAGATTGACCTGCGTACGGTCGGTCTGGATCAGTCCGCCGAGCTTGGTGTCCTTGGCAAAGAGCGGGGTCACCTTGACGAGCATATCGTGGGTCTCGGGATTGCGTCCCACTACGTCGAGCCGGCTCACGATGGGATCGACTGAGGCCTTGTCGAGCAGCGATGTGATGTCGGCCTCCTTGTCGAGCAGGAACTCCTGATGATAGGCACGCAGGAAGAGCACCTTGTCGGTGTACTTTTCGAAATAGATGACGTTGCGCTGCACCTCTTCGCCCGTCTGCATCTTGAAGCCCTTGGGGACGGCATCGAAACGCGTCACCGAGAGGAGCAGTCGTCCGAGGAGCGACTCGGGTACCTCGAAGTACCAGTCCTTTTCGATGTGACGCACGGTGAAGAGGCCCTCATGGCTTGAGACCTGCTTCTTGAGAAGCTTGGCATAATCCTTTTCTTCAGGATTGACTTGGGTGGTGTCGGCCTTCACGGAGTCGGTCGATAGGGTATCGGCGACCTGCTTCAGGCTGTCGGCAAAATGGTAATCGGTCGATGTGAACGATAAATGGGTAGCGATGGCACCGAACTGGATTGCCATCGCTCCCATAATGGATAGAATGAAGCTTCTAGGATTCATTACGTGTATTTAGAATTGTAAAGATCAGATTGGTCAGTGGGCCCACTTCTTTCGACCATTGATGATGAAGAGACCCTTCTGAGGTGCCACATCGGCGGGCATAAGCCTGCCGTCGATAGAGTAGAGGCGTTCCTCGCGGTTGCCGTCGCTCTGGATAGTCGTAATGGCGGCATCGGCGGTGGGAAGGAGCCAGAAGTCGATGTAGCGCAGACGTGTGGAACCCGTGCAGACAGGCAGACTCCACTCGATGGAATCGCCGCTCCAGGCATCATATTGGTAGGTCTGACCCATATATTCCTGTGTCACCACCTTGGCGCTATCGGGGCCCCAGGTGTGACAGTTAGTGACGGGATTCATTGATAGACTACCACTGGCCCAGGTGCGATAGACTTCGAAGGAAACACGCGTCATAGAGTAGCCTTCGGGAGCGGTGAAGGTCATCCTGGAACCGGTGTAGGTGAAGAGATAGTTCTCCACCACGCTTCCATTCATATCGATGTCGTAGTTGGGACCATTGACATAGGCATTCTCATAATCAGTCTCGTCGAGATCGCTGGGGGTGAGTGTCATCTTGAGGGTGGACTCGCCAACTGCAATGGGGAACTCGGTGGTCTTGCTGAAGATGGAACCTGCGGGGGCATTGTCCCAATCGACGGTGCTCCAGCCCTTGATGATGCTGGCTGTGGGATGGTTCCAGGGATTGGCATTGAAGTCCATGCGTACATAGACGGTGTCCTGCTGGGCGAAGGCGCTGGCACAGAGTATTGCACCCAAGGCCAGCAATGAAAGACGAATTTTCATATAGTTATTACTTTAAATGTGATGTCGTGTGAATCATTTCTCGTCGGTATTGAGCGTCAGGTTGGGGTTCCTGTCACGGGCCGAATGCGGGAAGGGAATGATGTAGAGACGCGAATCGGGACGCAGCGTATAGGTCTGCTGGGGCACCGAAGTGTTGACAATGGGGAAGACGCGGACGATGGTCTTGGCGTATTCGGCTTCGGTGTTGAAGCGCTTCAGGTCGAAGAAGCGATGGAAACCGAAGAGCAGCTCCTTGCGACGTTCGAGGATGATTTGCTGCATCATCTCGACCTGGGTGGAAGGCTGAGCTATCGCGTAGGTTCCGGAGAGACGATGCTGGCGCAGGGCGTTGACGTACTCGGTAGCCTTGGCATTGTCACCCAGGCGGGCGTAAGCCTCGGCAAGGGTCAGATAGACCTCGGCAGTGCGCATACCGACAGCCATGTAGGTGAAGCGTGCCGTCGTAGTGGCGGGCGTCCAGATGGCTGCCCCCGATCCCATATCGTAATAGAGGCTGATGGTGGTTCCGCTCTGTCGGAAGAAGAGGCTGTAGCGCAGGTCGTTCGGTTCGAAGAGGTTGACGAGCTCGGGGCTGATGACACCATAATTATAATAGGTGGCAGCTTCGGCCGTCCATCCGCTGGCGAGCCACATGTAGCTCAGGACCTCGGGATTGTTGTCGTCGGCATAGACACGATAGCGAGCAATGCCACCGTTGTCATTGATCTCGTTGTAGTCGATGAGCGAGTTGTTGAGTTCGAGCGACTTGAGCGCCGCATCGCGTGCCTTCTCCCAATCGCGATGGAAGAGATATACCTGGGCAAGCAGGCCATATCCGTAGGCTCGGTTGGGATGATAGATATTGAGCGGGGTCTCCTGAAGGAGAGGTACGGATGCCTCGAGTTCGCTGATCACGAAGTCATAGACTTCGGCCACCGTACTCTTGACAGGAGTGAGCTCGAGACCATAGTGGTCCATGATGCACACACCGCCATCGGAAGCTGCCGTGGCAGGGGTATAGGCCTTGGCAAAGGTGTTGACAGCGATGAAGTGGTTCCATGCACGATAGGTGCGGGCCTCGGCCTTCGCCAAGGTGCGTATCTCGTCAGTGCCAGGAGCAGCGTCGATGTTGTCGATGACGAGGTTGCAGCGCAGGATGTCGCTGTACATGTTCTCGTAGAGATTGTTGTCGGCGATGAGGCTGCGCTCCGCATTCTCGTTGGCGGTGAAGAGTATGGCATCGATGGTGGTGGACTCGAAGCCGATGATCTTCGACTCCTTGGGCCAGAGGTCGTCGCTCAGATAGGCGAACGACGAAGGATAATAGCAGCGTTGGGGATTGGCGATGAGCTCGTAATAGGTATTTGCGTCATCGACGGTCAGAGAGCCCAATGGTGTAATGTCAACGTAGCTGTCGCAGGAAGAAGCCAACCACGCAGAACCGAACGCCAGCAGAGCCGGCAAGATGGATAGTTTACGTTTCATGATGGGTGCGAACTAAAAGCTAGTTGATATTGAGAACGAATAGGTGCGGGGCTGCTGCAGCGTACGTGTGCCCGAATTAAGGCTATATGCCTCGGGGTCGATATCGCGGCCTGCGGCACTCCAGTAGAACAGGTTGTTGACCTGGAATGTGAAACGCGTGGCACCGATGGAGAGGCGCTGGCACAACTTGTCGGGCAGGTTGTAGGCCAGGTTGATGCTGCGCAGCTTGATGTAGTCGGCACGGCGCACCTGCTCGTCGCTCAAGCTCCACCACTGCGAGAACGTCGAAGCATACTCCTGTGTGGAGGTGGGGATGTCGGAGTAGAGTCGCACCTTGCGGGCATCGGCAGCATCGGACGGGGTCCAGCGATCGAGGATATGCGTTGTGTTGATGCTGTAGGAATCCATCGGAGTGGCGTCAAGACGCAGCTTGTTGCCACCCGAGAAGATGAAGAGGGCATTGGCCTCGAGTCCCTTCCACTTGAGGTTGAGCGAGAGCGAACCGTTGTAGACGGGCGTCAGCGTACCCATGTTGACCAGGGCATCGGTCTCGCGCAAGGTGTAGCTGTTGGTCACCGAGGTGACATTGCCATCGGCATCGACTACAGCCATCTCGTTGCCTTCTGCATCGAGGATTATGGGGTAGCCATGCGACACGCGGCTCAGGCGATAGGCCCAGAGGGTGTTGTAGCTTGTGCCCTGGATGAAGTAGTTCATCGGTGCGGTGATGAAGTTGGAAGCGACATCCGAAGACTTGTGCTCGACATGGAGCATCGTGTTGCGGTTGTAGGCTGCATTGATCGAGGCCGAGAAGGTCCAGTCGCTGGTGCGGATAATCTGTGCAGTGAGCGAGAGTTCCACGCCACGGTTGCGCATACGGCCATTGTTGATGACACGCGAGGTGGCACCGAGGGTCGAATCGAGGTACTTGGTGACCAGCAGGTCCTCGCCCACACGGTTGTAGAACTCCAGGCTACCGCTCAGGTGACTGTGGAACACACGGAAGTCCACGCCAAGATTGGTGGTCGTGGTGCGCTCCCAACGCAGCTCGGGATTGGGCAGGTCGTCGTCGGAGAAAGAGAGGTAGGTGGTGCCGGTAGGATCCTGGTTGAGGGTGCGGTAACGGGCCACGAAGTAAGTGCTCGAACTCTGGTCCACGTTGCCGTTGATGCCGTAGGTGGCACGCAGCTTGAGGTAGTCGAGCCAGGTGAGGTCACGGAGCCAAGCCTCTTCGGTCATGTTCCAGCCTGCACCCACCGACCAGAGAGGATGGTGCTGCTCCTTGGCATCGAGGCCAAAGAGGTCAGCCTCGTCCCAACGGATGCTGCCGGTGACGTTGTAGCGGTTCTTGAGATTATATCCGGCATTGGCGTAGAGAGAGGCGTAGCGATGGTGCGTCTCGGTCTGACTGGTGGCAAGGCCTGCCATACGCAAGGTCTGGTCGTAGATGGCACTTTCCCATCCGTCGCTGTAGAGGCTGTTCCAGTCCATTCGTACAGAACTCAGGGCAGTGGCATTGTAACCGTACATCAGCTGCTGGATGAGACGAGGTGTGCGCACATCGCGCAATTCGAAACCGACGATGGCATTGACGAGATGTTCCCTCTCGACTCCAAAGCTATGGTCGAAGTTGAGCTGGTTGCGCAAGGTCTGATGATAGGCGTTGTTGGTCTGCTGGAACCATCGTCCTCCGTTGGGGAGGAGGCATTCGCCATCGGTGCGGATCATCGCGTTGTGGGTGAGGCGCATCAGGTAGGTGTCGGCCTCGTCGTAGAGCTCGCTGCGGCTTTGTGACCATTCGTACTGGTACATGACCTGATAGCGGAACATCTTGAGGAACGAGGCCTCAAGGCTGGCAAAGGGACGTAGACTGGTTCGACGGGACCTGGTGAGGCTCTCGTCGAGGGACTGCAGCACATTGAAGCCCATGCTCTTGGCTCCTTCAACTTCGGAGGCACGGTGCACGACGTCGCCATTGGGAGCACTGCCGGCATAGCCTCCCACATTGACATAAGGCGTGAGGACCCAATTGCCCTGATCATCTACGATCCGGGCGTAGCGTTCCTGCAAGGCATAGTTGGTATAGCTGCCGTTGGGCGAGGTGCCGCGGTTGAGACGCGCCTCAATACCAACCCTTGCGCTGAGCCAGGGACGCACCTTGTAGTTGCTCTTGGCGTAAAGGTTGAAGCTGTTGCTGGCATCATTGAGGCTGCGACCCCGGCTTTTCTGGTAGGTGAAGGTGGCGAAGTGGTTGTTCTCGCCCGACTTCTGTGCGAGGCTCAGGGTGTAGCGCTGGTTGATGGTGCTCTGCCAGGCATATTTGCGATACTGCTCATAGTAGTCGTTGCCACGCCATTGTGCAAGGGTAGCATCGACTTCGCCCTGCGAGATACGGCCTTCGGCCTGGTCGCGATAGAGCTGGTAGAGCGGGCTGTAGTAGTTGTTGCCCAACGTGCTGAAGAGCGAAGCATAACCTCCGCTGGTGGCCACGCGATTGTTGTAGACCTCGGTCTCGTAGTCGATGATGTCGCTCGTCGAGGCGTAATGCATGGCATCGAAGGTCGGCTTGGTTGAGATGTAGAGGTCGGCGCTCAGCGAGATCTTCACCTTGTTGCTCTTGGCCTGCTTGGTGGTGATGACGATGACGCCATTGGCCGCCAGAGCACCATAGATCGACGAAGCAGCGGCATCCTTGAGCACGGTGATTGACTCGACGTTGTTGGGATTGATGTCGGACAGCGACATCGAGGTCACCATATCATCAATGACAATAAGGGGCTCGGTGCCGATGCTGCTCGCAAAGGTGCCCACACCACGCAGGATGGGCGAACCATCGCCGGTGTTGGGATTGACGTTGATGCGCAGACCAGCCACCTGGCCTTCGAGCGAGGAGGTGAGGTCCTGGTGCATCATCGTGGTGAGCTTGGCCGAATCGACCATGGCATACGAAGCCGTGGAGCGTTCCTTGCTGATGCGCTGGTAACCGGTCGAGACGACGACGGCCTCGTCGAGCTCGGTGATCTGGCTACGCAGCATGACGTTGATGACATTACCGACGCTGGCCGAAACCTTGTAGGGCTCCATGCCAACCATCGAGAAGTTGAGTGTACTGGCATTATCACCGACGCGAATGGCGTACTTGCCATTCTGATCGGTGATAACTCCATTGTTGGTGCCCGAAACAACGACCGTCACGCCTGCCAGGGGTTCCTTGTGGATGTCGGTGACAGTGCCGTAGACGAGTCGTTGCTGGGCCTGTACAGCTGAGATTGCCAGCATGAAGCCGACAACCAGTTGTAAGGTTTTTGACATTGTTTAATGATTTTACTTAAGCAGCATCTTGCGGCCGCCTTCGATTACGAAGCCCTTCTCACCCTTGCCTGCAGCTGCGCCCATCAGGTTGTAGCGGCGCGAGGTGGCAGCAGCGTTCTCAAGGGTCTCGATGCCTACGGGTGTAAAGACGTTGAATGCGGTGGTCTTGAACACCACGTCGCCGGTGAAGAGCGGGAATGCCTCGTTGGTCATGGTCACGCATACCTGGCCTTCCTGAGCCTTGGTGAAGGTGATCTTGCCCTCGTCGATGGTATAGGTATCTTCAGCAACGGCTTCGCCCGTTTCGCCCACTAGGGTGTAAACGGTGGTGGCGGGAGCCTCGAGCACGCCGGTAGCCGTGAGCTGGTTGCTGAGGTCGAGCACGTCGCCCACGTTGTATTCAGCCGCTACGGCGAGGTCGGCCTGAGGAGCGTAGGTGAACTTCTTGATCTTGCTTGCGGTGTTGAGACCTGCGGGCTTGGTGGGCAGGGTGGCGATGGTCATGCAGTTGTTGGCCAGCTTGCACGACTTGGTGGCATCCAATACGCTGAATTCAGCAATCTGGTTGTTCTCTGACTCGAAGGTGCCCACTTCGACAGGGATGATCAGCGAGGCGAGCTTGTTGTCGTTGAAGTAGCAGAGCGCAAGTTTCTTGGTGAGCTTGCTGAGGTCGATAGCGGTGAGCTCGTTCTGCTGCAGGTTGATGTTACCAAGGTTCTCGGGGTTTTCGGGCAGCGTGACACTGGTGAGCTTGTTGCCATAGGCATAGATGCCCTCCAGTGCATTGCAGGCACTGAAGTCGAGGGTCTCGAGCTCGTTGGTATAGGCAGTGAAGCTCGTCAGGTTGGCATTCTTGCTGATGTTGACGCTCTTGAGCTTGTTCTGGGCAACAGAGACGTTCTTCAGCAGGGGATTGTTGCTGAAGTCGAGGGTCTCAAGCTGGCCATTGAACGAAGTGAAGCCTTCGAGGCTTTCAAGGGCCGAGAGGTCAAGGGTAGCAGCATTGACGTCGCCCACGCTGAGGGTGTTGACCTTGGTGAGCTTGCTGAAGTCAGCACCGAGGACAGGCGAATCGGTCGAAGCGCCGGTACTTGTGGTTACATAATAGACGGTCGAAGGATCCTCGGCATAAACGGTGATCACGCCATCACCGGTAGCGACGCCTGTCACAGCTGTCTTGGTAACTGTCGAGGTGGTGTAGCCGACGGTGTCGGTAAGCACGAGGTTGCCATCGCCGAAGTCCACGGCATAGAAGTCGAACTCGTTGTAGGTGCCGAAACTGAAGGTGCGCTCTACAGACTCAGCGACCTGAACGGTAAGGGTGAAAGCTGGCTTGACAGTGTGGGTTGATGCATCAGGCCATGTTACATTCTTTTCTTGTGCACTGGCATAAGAAAGAAAAGCAGCTCCTGAAAGGAGGAGTAAAAATCTTTTCATACGGTTTTATAATAAGATTAAATAATGGGGTTAGCAAATATATGATTAATAAACAAGTAATGAGTTTTGCAAATTAATATCCAAAACCCATAAGGCATGCAAATAAAGTAAAAAATCTCCGAATATTCAAATTTTAAGGCCTTTTTTCCCCCTCAGTGCAAACCTATTCACGTTTTATGGATGTTTTGCTCAATAGACATGCTGATTTGGATGCAAAATTCTCAAATCCGATAATTCGTGATAAAGAAAAAAACTCATGGATAGGAATGGGCATAAGAAAAACCCCAGGTTCTGGGAGGGACCTGGGGTTGCTTATGGGATTCGTGCTCGGGAAGGAGCGGGGAATCGGGGATTATTTGATCATCACCTTCTGACCATTGATGATGTTCAGACCCTTGGCGGGAGCGACGATGCGCTGGCCGGAGATGTTGTAGATGGCCTTGCCAGTGGTCTGACCAGTGGTGATGTTGTCAATGCCGGTGTAGAATGGAGTCTCAATCCAGCTGATGGCCGACTTACGAACCTCGTCGCCACCGTAGTAGATGCTCTGAACACCTACCTTTGCCCAACCTTCGAAGACGGCAGCGTCGTCGTAGAAGTAGACGCTGTGGGCGTTGTCCCATGAGCTGTAGTACTGGCTCCATGGCAGTTCGGTGGTGTCACCGTCGAAGCCCCAGTACAAGTCGGGTGAGAAGACGTAAGGATTAACACCGTCGACACCTTGGATCCAGATGGTGTAGAAGAGTTTCTGCGGATTGAGCGTCTCGCCCTCGGTGCCTGCCTGTGGGATGTAGAACGTGATGTAGTGCGACCATTCGTCGAAGGTGAGTGAGTTCATCGTCGGGTCGGCAGGTGTAGCGGCTACCTCGTTGAACTTGGTGATGGTCACGCCGGTGAAGGTTTGCTGAGCATTGAGTTCGGTGAGCGAGGCATTGATGACGAGAGGTTGGTCGGTGGTGAACTGGCACTTCTCGGCATCGTAGTCGAGCACGGCGTCAACCATGTTGCCCTGGGCATCGACAGCAGTGAAGTAGCAATCGATGGTGGACATCCAGAAGGCGACGGAGCCCATGAACTGGTTGGCGGGGATGACATACTGTCCTGCCTCGTTCCTGGTGGCCTTTACCCACAGTTCACTGGTGCTGGAGTTGTAGTCGGCTGCCAAGCCCTGGATATAGACATCATCTCCATCGAAGCCTGCCTTTACCCAAAGGGTGAGGTCGGCGGGATCGTAATAGGGCTTCTCGGAGCGGGCCTGGAAGATGTAGGTGTCGGTGACAAGACCCTCGGGAGCCTCGACAGCTGTGGGTACATAGTCACCGGGATAAACCTCGATGCTGTTGATCTGGGTGTTGCCGGCGATGGTGACAACCACCTTCTTTGCCTCACCAGTCCAAACCTCACCTTCGAAGGTTCCTGAATCGGCGCTGTTGCCAGCGTTCCACTTGCCATTGTTGAACAAAATCTTCTTGATGACCTTGCCGACGGGAGCCTCGAAGGTAAGCGTGCCGCTATAGACGCGCAGCTGCGGGCCGTTCTTGGTGCTCCAGAAGCGGTTGGGCGTGGTGGCCTCCTCGGCCTTTGGCGAAATGGTGAGGGTGATGCCGTTTTCGGTGATCACACGGTCCTCGTTGATGTCGCCCGAGTTGTCGTCGTTCGAAGAGCAGGGCTCGTCGGTCATGGCGTTGAAGTCGAAGGTGGCCTTCTCGTAGGGCTTGATGGTTAACCAGAAGATTTCGGACTTGTTCTCCTCGCCACCATCGTTGTAGATGGACTGGATACCAATCTTGTTCCAGGAGCTGTAGTCGGCCTGCTTGAGGTACATATAGTTGTAGGCGATATTTTCGCCGCAGGAGAAGCCGTAGGGGAAGACGGTCATGGCTTCGGTGAGGCCAGAGTAGTCGGCAGGATCGAAGGTGACATCGGAGATCTCCTGCTCGACGTCCTTGAAGAACTGGAAGAAAAGCTTGGACGAAGCCATTGCGTTGCCCTCGGTATCGACGGTTGGCACGGTGAACATGACTATGGGACCGGTGGTGGCGTCGTAGATCTGGCTGATGTTGGGCGTAGCGGGTGTAGCAGCCTTCTCGCTGACCTTGGTAATGACGGGATCGTTATAGACGTCACCCTTGTACTCGCGAACAGCCTCACGAACGTAGATTTCGCCCTCGGCAGTCATCTTGCCGGCTTCAGCATCGTAGGTGAAGACCACATCCTCGGGACGGAGGTAGAACTCGTAGTGGGTATAGGAATCGGCGTCGTAGGGACCGAAGTACTGGCCACCGGGGAAGGTGATCTTGTCGCCTTCGAGCGTACCCTTGAGCCAGGTCTCGGGCAGGTAGTGGCAGAAGCCCTGAATGTAGCAGTCGTTGCCATCGAAGCCGATGTTGACGTATCCTGAAACGGGATTGCCTGCGTTGTTCTTGGCGTTGATGGCCCATTCGTCGGTCACGAGGTCTTCGGGAGCAACCACGGGTTGTGGGCCGGAGGATCCTTCTTTGCCGAATACTGGCAGTACCCAGTAGCAATAGGGAGAGATTTCGTTTTCCTTACTGTTCTCGAGGATGAATTGGGTGACAGCCTTCAGGACACCTTCGGTGGCGTTGTAGTCAAAGACGATGTCGGCAAATGTCTCAGTGTCATTGGTGCCACAAATCCATTCGGGGCCGTACTCGTCCTCTCCCACGAATTGTCCGCTGGCAAAGGTGGCGGTCGTTTCGCTGATGGTGCCCTTTACCCAACCTTCGGGGAACCAATAGGCCAGGCCCTGCAGGTAGATGTCGGAGCCGTCGATGGCCACCTTGATGTCGGGCCTGAATTCCACAGGACCGGAAGCGGTGTTGACATAGAGGACACCATCGGTGGTGTGCCAGGTCTCTACGGTGGCAGAGGCTGGTGGTGTCACCAGCTCGTTTTCAGCTACGGCCTTGGGTGCCTTGCGGATGGCAGTCTGAGCTGTGCGGTCGATGCACTTGAATGCGGTAGACGGCTGTGCAAATGCGGATCCACTGAACAGTGCAACCAGCATGGTAAGTAAGGTAATTTTTTTCATACGCATTTTTAGTTAAAGTTACGATATTAATAAAAATATGTTTATAGTTGCGGCAAAGGTATAATATTTTGACGAAAACACCAAAAAATAACGTAAAAAAATTTTTCTGAGAGTATAATGAATGTGTATTTGTAACAAAAATGGCTGGAAAATTGTGGAAATGGTATAATCAGAGAATTTTTCCGAAGAATCGGTTTCCATTTTAAGAAAAAGTCCTTATCTTTGCACAAGAATTTTCATCCATTACCCATTAATCAATCCAATTATGAAAAAGTTGTTTTTATTATTCGCCATGACGGCTCTGATGCTGTCGGGTTGCAAACCAGAAAAAGTGATCATCGACCTGCCGAGGACCGAGGCTTCTCCTGAGATTGTGGCGGCTGTCGATTCGTTTGTAAATGCAACGGTGACACGTCCCGTTCGTCCCGATTCGATTACGTTGCACAGCATCATGATCTTGAAGCATGGTGAGGTGGTGCTGGAGAAATGGTTCAACGGACAGACCGCTGAGATGCCTCACGCCATGCATTCGGTGAGCAAGACGTTCACGGCTACGGCAGTAGGACTTGCCATCGACGAAGGGAAACTGAAGCTCAACGACCCTGTGATCAAGTTCTTCCCCGACAAACTGCCTGCCGAGCCCAGCGACAACCTGAAGGCTATGACCGTGCGCGACCTGCTTACGATGACTTGCGGACATGATGAGGAGCCCAAGGAATTGCGTAAGGATTCCCTTGACTGGGTGTCGGCCTTCCTGGCATGGCCCGTGGTGCACAAGCCCGGCGAATATTATCTGTATAACTCTGTTGGCACGTATATGCTTTCGGCCATCGTGCAGCAGGTGACGGGCGAGAAGGTGCTCGACTACCTCGACACACGCCTGTTCCAGCCTTTGCACATCGAGCGTCCACAATGGGACGAGTCGCCCCAAGGTATCAGTTGCGGCGGTTGGGGATTGTATCTGAAGACCGAGGATATGGCCAAGATGGGACAGTTGTTCCTGCAGAAGGGCAAATGGAACGGCAAGCAGATTGTTCCGGCAAAGTGGCTGAAGGAGATGTCGAGTTACCAGGTGCCTTCGGCCCCTTCGGGAACACGTTTCGAGGACCTGGAGAAGGTGGGTCTGAACAAGGATAACAACGAATGGGTGCAGGGTTACGGCTATCAGATGTGGATTTGCCGACACAACGCCTATCGTGCCGATGGTTTCGCTGGACAATATATCATGGTGTTCCCCGATCGTGATGCCGTGCTGGTGCTCACCACCTCTTCGTCGCTCTATCAGCCCTATATCGATATCATCTGGGAGTATCTGCTGCCGATACTCTAATCAATTAACAATTAATAATTAACAATTAATAATTGTTGGCTTGATCACAATATCAGTTTTCGCATTCTTCCTATGCGAAAACTGATTTTTTATTTCTCCAGATAACTGGAATGGATATCGCTGAAAAGGGTGGCAGAGGCGCCGAGGGAGCCGGTGTGCTGGATGTGGATGCCACCGAAGGGATTGGGATGCGTGATGGGCGCGGAGAGCGTCATGGGCTGCGCCAGGGCGGGGTCGTCGGGCTGATACTGGTCGTTGGAGATGCGGGCGGTCAATGTGCCTTCCGAGGCGGTGAGCGTGAGTTTGCAGCCGCGACGGAAGAGGTAGCAGGTCTGCGGTTCGGTGATGGGAGTTATCTGTCCGCATCGGTATTCGACGAGCCACACTTCGACGGCATTGTGGTGGTTGGGCGTGCGGATAAAGCGCAGACCGTAACCGGTGAGCGTGCGGGTATCGAACTTGATGCAGATGTCGAGATACTGGCCCGTAGCGCTGCCGAAGCCCTGACCCATCTCCTTGCAGGGATTGAGGCTGAGGGTGAGGGTTTGTCCCTGATATGCTTCGCCATCACGACCTGTGTACATCATGCGAGCTCCGCGCACCATCGGCACGAGGCCGAAGCAGCCGTCGGCACCATCTTCGCCTTCACCGAAGGCCCAGACGGAGGGTTCGGGTTCAGGCGCATTGATCTGTCCGGTTCCGCCCATACGTGGATGAGCAGGAGCAGGGCGAACACTCCAGTTGTACTCCCCGAGGTCGGAGGGCTTGTAGGCATCGAGCGTCCACTGGCCCGGGATGATGTCGGGCTGGTTCTGGAGGGGCAGGCCGAGGGGCGCCATCGGCATGGGCACATCGGGCGTGGTGGGCACATTGTAGGGTCGGCCGTTGAGTGTGCAGCCTGTCATCACGCAGACGTGCTTCGGATTGGGCTTGGGCGTCCAGGCTAGTTGGAGGTCGGGATCATCGCTGGTCCAGCGGCAGTCGCGCATCGTGACGGGCGAAGAAGCCTTGGTGAGGTACTGCGTGCCGCGTACCTTCGAATGGATGTCACAGTCGATGAAGGTAGCACCTTCGCGCGACGTGGCATAGAAGGGCTTGCTGCCGTAGAACGTGAAGCCGCACTGGCGGTAGGTGCCGGTGCCGCAAAGTGCATCATCAGTACATTCGAAATAGCAGTGGTCGAAATCCACATGGTCGGCACCCACGAAGGGACAGAGGTTGAGACGCGAGATGAAGCGGCAGTTGCGGATGGTGTAGCGGTCGCCACGGCAGATAACGAGCTGGGCCTGCACAATGGCAGGATTGCGCTTCGGACGATTGAGACGCGGATTGCGCGGATAGACGAGATCGACGTTGCAGTAGTTGCCGAAAGTGATGTTTTCGGTATGGATGTCACTGCCCGTGAAGTGGAGCATGGTGAAGTTGCCGTCCGAACCCTGTGTCTGACCACGGTTGCAGGCAATGACGACATCTTCGGGATTGTCGCTCAGGCCGATGAGGCGCAGGCGGTCCACCTTGACCTTGAGGCCGAAAGGCGATTCGCGCGGCACGTCGGACACACGGATGGCAGGGTCGTCGGGATCGTCGATCCAATAGACCGAAGGTTCGATGCAGATGTCGGTCCACAGGGTGTCCTTGTCATTATTGGCTTGCGCAAAGAGAAGTGCCTCGTTGACCGTTCGGAAGGTGTAGCGCGAGGGGCGCGTCTTCATCTGGTCGTTGACGTAGAGGCGATGAGCCGACGAGGTGACCTGCTGGCCATCCATTTGAAAACGTGTCTGTGCCTCACAGGTGAGAATCATGAGTGAGAGGGTCAGGAAGGTGAGGAAGGGTTTCATGGGGTACAAGAATGGACCCCCTCGGATTAGAGGGGGTCTGGTTATTTATTGATGAAAAGATAATAAAAGCCGTTGCCGAAGCCGAAGAGGGCGATGCCGAACATGATGAGGGCAATGCCGTGGTTGATGTTGCGAAGTGTGCGCACGCCGAAGTTGTTGCGCACCTTGTTGACCACCCAGGTGATGAGGAACCACCAGCCCACAGCCCCAGAGATGAGGCTGGCGAAGCCGACGATATAGAGCCACCAGTTCTTGGTAGAAGCGGCAAAGAGGAAGTTGGTGCGTGCGAAAAGCGCGATGAAGAAAAAGATGATGAACGGATTGCTCACCGTGATGCCGAAGCCCGAAAGGAAGTTCTTCAGGATACCAGAGGTCTTCAGACGGGGCGACAAGCTATCGGCCGAAGTGTCCTTGTTCTGCAGCGACGAGGCGGGATTGGATTTCCAAAGATAAACGGCATAGGCGGCGATGGCCAGCGAGCCCACAAACTGGAGTGTCGATTCATATTGGTCGAGCCAATCGACCACCAGGCCCAGGAAGAAGACTGTGACGACGGCATAGAAGAAGTCGGAAAGAGAGGCGCCCAGTCCGGTGAGGAGTCCGGGTAGTCGGCCCTTGTTGAGCGTACGCTGGATGACGAGAATACCTGTCGGACCCATAGGGGCCGACACCAGGACACCAATCACGGCGCCCCACAGGATGGTGAATATGGTTATCTCGAACATCAAAAAAGGGGTGTTTAGGCTGAATTTTGTGCAAAGATATAGACTTTTTTCGAATCTTCCGCATTTATATCAAATTTTTTTTGTATTTTTGCACCGCAAAAGGCGTTTTTTACCTTTTTTGCCCCTTTTTTTAGGGATATTTGTCATTCGTGTTTTGCCAATACTAATTGTTATTTGTAATTGTTAATTGTTAATTATTAATTGTTAATTGATATATGGTTTTCTTTTTCAAGCAACCCTCGGCCACTATCCTGGCTGTCGATGTCGATCATCAGTTGAGTGCTGATGAATCGCAGCGTTTGTGCTGGCTTTTCAGCGATGCCGTCCTGCTCCCCGAGCAGCAACTTGCAGGCTGGTTCAATGGTCCACGTCGTGAAATGATCACTCCGTGGAGTACCAATGCCGTAGAGATTACACAGAACATGGGCCTCAAGGGCATTGCCCGTATTGAGGAGTATTTCCCGGTGAAGGGTCCCGATTCGGAGTACGATCCGATGCTGCGCCGCCTTTATGACGGCCTCGACCAGAACATTTTCACCATCAACAAGCAACCCGATCCCATTGTATATATCGAGAACCTCGAGGAGTACAACAAGCAGGAGGGACTGGCGCTGAGCGCTGAGGAGATCGCGTATCTCAACGATGTAGCCAAGCGCGTGGGCCGACCGCTGACCGACTCGGAGGTGTTCGGTTTCAGCCAGGTCAACTCGGAGCACTGCCGTCATAAGATCTTCGGGGGCACCTTCATCATCGATGGCGAGGAGAAGGAGTCGAGCCTCTTTAACCTGATCAAGAAGACCTCGAAGGCACAGCCCGGCAAGCTGGTGAGTGCCTACAAGGATAATGTGGCATTCAACAAGGGCCCCGTCATCGAGCAATTCGCACCTGCCGACCCCACCACGGCCTCGGAATATGAGGTGAAGGAATTCGAGAGCGTCATCTCGCTCAAGGCCGAGACCCATAACTTCCCGACCACCGTGGAGCCTTTCAATGGTGCTGCAACAGGCACAGGCGGTGAGATCCGCGACCGTATGGGCGGTGGCAAGGCTTCGATGCCTATTGCCGGCACGGCAGTCTATATCACTTCCTATCCCCGCAACGACGAGAAGAAGACGTGGGAGAATGGCCTGGAGGCACGTCCCTGGCTCTATCAGACACCCGAGCAGGTGCTCATCAAGGCTTCGAACGGTGCTTCTGACTTCGGCAACAAGTTCGGTCAGCCGCTCATCTGCGGTTCACTCCTCACCTTCGAGCACCAGGATGTTAATCCGGGCGAGCAGCAGGAATATGGCTACGACAAGGTCATTATGCTGGCAGGTGGCGTGGGCTATGGCAAGATGCGTGATGCGCTGAAGGGTACGCCTGAGGCTGGCGAGAAGGTCATCCTCATCGGTGGCGACAACTACCGCATCGGTATGGGCGGTGGCGCCGTGTCGTCGGTCAATACGGGCAAGTATGCTTCGGGCATCGAACTCAATGCCGTGCAGCGTGCCAACCCCGAGATGCAGAAACGTGCCTACAACGTGGTGCGTGCCTTGGGCGAAAGCGACTACAACCCCATCGTCTCGATCCACGACCATGGTGCAGGCGGACACATCAACTGCCTGTCGGAACTCATTGATACCACGGGTGGTGTGATCTGGATGGACAAGCTGCCAGTGGGCGACCCCACATTGAGCGCCAAGGAGATTGCCGGCAATGAGTCGCAGGAGCGCATGGGCTTCCTCGTGAAGAGCGAGTCGATTGACTTCTGCCGCAAGATTGCCGAGCGCGAACGTTCGCCTTTCTACGTCATCGGTGAAGCTACCAACGACATGCGCTTCACCTTCGTGCAGGCCGACGGCGTGAAGCCCATCGACCTGGCTCTGGCCGACATGTTCGGTCACGCACCGAAGACCATCATGCGCGATACGACCGTCGAGCATCACTATGCTCCCGTCGAGACAGAGCTTGCGAATATCCAGAAGTATATCAATGACGTGCTTCGCCTCGAGTCAGTTGCCTGCAAGGACTGGTTGACCAACAAGGTGGACCGTTCGGTGACGGGCAAGGTGGCTCGCCAGCAGTGCCAGGGTGTGCTGCAGCTGCCGCTTTCCGACTGTGGCGTCGTAGCCCTCGACTATCGTGGCAAGGCAGGCATCGCCACTTCCATCGGCCATGCCCCCGCCGTAGCCCTCGTCGATGCTCCTGCGGGCTCGGTGATGGCAGTTGCCGAGGCACTCACCAACATCGTGTTTGCGCCTATCGAGGGCGGTATCTCGGGCGTTTCGCTTTCGGCCAACTGGATGTGGCCCTGCCGCAATGCCGGTGAGGATGCACGTCTCTACGCTGCCGTACAGGCATGTTCCGACTTCGCCATCGAGCTTGGAGTGAATATCCCGACGGGCAAGGACTCGCTGTCGATGACACAGCAGTACAACAAGCCCGACGGCACCAGCCAGAAGGTGATCAGCCCCGGCTGCGTAATCATCAGCGGCGGAGGTGAGGTGACCGACGTGCGCAAGGTGGTGAGTCCCGTTGTGCAGCTCGATCGTTCTACCTCGCTCTATTACGTCGATTTCTCGTTCTGCGAGCATCGCCTCGGTGGTTCGGCTTTGGCACAGACCCTCAACCGTGTAGGCGACAGCGTGCCTACCGTCGAGAACTCCGAATATTTCGCCGATGCTTTCGATGCCGTGCAGAAGGCCATCAACGAGGGTCTTATCCTCGCAGGTCACGACATCAGCGCAGGTGGTCTGATCACCACCCTGCTCGAAATGACGTTCGCCAACACCGAAGGCGGTCTCCGCATCAACCTCACGGGTCTGGCCGAGGAGGATCTGGTGAAGATTCTCTTTGCCGAGAATCCTGGCGTTGTGCTTCAGGTGAAGGACGGAAAGTCGTTCGAGAAACTGATGGAGAAGGCAGGTGTGGCTGTCGCAAAGATCGGTTATCCTTGTGACGAGCGCACAGTGAGCGTGCGCAAGGGTGAGTTTGTCGAGACCTTCGACATTGACGCACTGCGTGACGTCTGGTACGAGTCGTCGCACATCCTCGACCGCAAGCAGAGCGGCACGCAGAAGGCCGACGAGCGTTTTGCCAACTACAAGCACCAGCCGCTCTATTACCTTTGGCCCAAGGGCTTCACAGGACGTCTGGCTCAGTATAACATCAGCGCCGACCGTCGTCAGAAGACCGGTATCAAGGCTGCCATCCTGCGCGAGAAGGGTGTCAACTCGGAGCGCGAGATGGCCTACTCGATGTACCTTGCCGGCTTCGACGTGAAGGATGTTCACCTCACCGACCTCATCACTGGTCGCGAAGATTTGACCGATGTGAACCTCATCGTCTTCTGCGGTGGCTTCTCCAACAGCGACGTACTGGGTTCGGCCAAGGGCTGGGCTGCAGGCTTCCTCTACAACGAGAAGGCACGTAAGGCGCTGCAGGACTTCTATGCACGTCCCGACACCTTGAGCCTCGGCATCTGCAACGGTTGCCAGCTGATGATCGAACTGGGTCTCGTAGGCTCGAATCTCGATGCCAGGAACCCCGACCTCGTGGCAGCAGCACAGAACCCCAATCGCGTACACATGCTGCACAACGACAGCCACAAGTTCGAGTCGAACTTCATCAACGTGCGTATCCCAAGGAACAACAGCGTGATGATGGGTTCGCTGAGCGGTGCACGCATCGGTATCTGGACAGCCCACGGCGAAGGCAAGTTCGGTCTGCCCGAAGGCAAGACAGTCGATGACTACAACGTAGTGGCCAAGTTTGGCTACAACGCCTATCCCGCCAACCCCAACGGTTCACCCGAAGGCCTTGCCGGTATCTGTTCGGCCGATGGTCGCCACCTGGCCATGATGCCACATCCCGAGCGCGCTATGTTCCCCTGGCAGTGCGGTTACTATCCACAGGACCACAAGCAGGATGAGGTGACTCCCTGGATCGAGATCTTCGTCAATGCCCGCAAGTGGGTGGAGAAGAAGACCAAATAATCAATTAACAATTAACAATTAATAATTAACAATTTTATTAACTGTTGATAATTAACAATTAATTGTTGGCTGCAAAAGGTAAAATAGCAATTATTGTGGCAGGTATCGCGTTGATGCCTGCCGCGATGTGTTTTGCCGAAGTGCCGACCGATGTGAGTGGGAAGCATTACCGCTTGGATGAACAACGACAGACCGCCGAACTGTCTTACCTGTCGTACGACTCATTGAACGCTGAAGCCTACAGCGGTGCGCTTGATGTGCCTGCGGAGGTGGAGGCCGATGGTGCGACCTATCGTGTGACAGGCGTCACTCCGTTTGCGTGCGTCTATTGCGAGGGGCTTTCATCAGTGACTTTGCCCGAAGGGGTGACGCACATCGGCTTTGGAGCGTTTTCCGATTGTGCGGGTCTCGAATCCGTCAGCCTGCCTGCCTCATTGACCACCTTGGGCGACTGGGCGTTCTATCGTGATGGCGCATTGCAGCAGGCCAGCGTGCCCGAAGCCGTACGGCGTGTGGGTGCTGCGGCGTTTGCCTTCTGCACAAGCCTTGCCAAGGTCGAAATGCCGCGCGGGGTGAAGAGCATCGCCCAGCATGCCTTCTACTATTGCACTGCTTTGAACGAGGTGCTGATTCCCGGTTCGGTCAATCAGATAGGCGAATACACTTTCGCCTATTGCACAGCTTTGACCAAGGTCCAGATGGAAGGAGTCCCGATTGCCATCACCGAGGATGTCTTCGAAGGCGTCGATGTGTCGGCTTGCACGCTTGTTGTCCCCACCGACCAGGTGGAGGCTTACAAGGAAGCCGAAGTCTGGAGGAACTTCAACATTGTGGATGGCGGCTATGAAGATCTGCACGAGGTATTCGACGATGAGTTGCTGCCGTCGTTCGAGATGAAGATTGTGGGCACGGTGCTCTATCTCAACGTCATCGGCGACGCTCCAGTCCTGGTTTATAACCTTCAGGGCCAGCGCATCGCCGTCGCAGCCTCGCACAGTGGTGAGCACCGCATCCCGCTTTCACGGGGGCAATATATTATTAAATGTGGTAGAGAGTCACGAATTATCGCGATATAGTTTTTATCACGAACGATGTCCTTATTCCTACCATTGCGGCGTAAAATGATAAAAGTAATAAGAATTAATCAATGAACAAGAAATCAGTCTTTGCCATGACGCTCTTCCTCGTTGCAATGGAGGGGGTTGCACAAGTGAAATGCCATGTCATTGGCACGATGGCCGGAGGAGAAATGCCCGTGGAAATGGTGATATGCCGCGTCGGTGAAGACCCAAAGAACAGTACGCTGCGCCCGACATTGAAGGACGGGCGATTTGAATGCGACGTGGAGGACGCGCAGATTGAACGCTGGCATATTGTGGATTTCGGCGAGGTGATGAAGAAAGGCGAGACTCTCCGAACCGGAGATTTCTTTGTGGAAGACGGGGCGACTGTGACTATTCAGATTGACGATGACAACCTCTACATTCAATCTACTGGCAGGGAGAATCAAGCTTGGCAAGCTTTGGAACAAGCCGCAGAAAAGGAGTTTATGCCTGCTTATGAAAAACTGGACGAGAACGACTCGCTGAAGATGGCAGAACTGGAAAACGAATATTACCGATGGACGCTCGACTATTACAAAACCCACCCGATGCTCGGGTTCCTTTTCGAACTCGAAAGCCGTCTCAAAGATTTCCACTTTAATGATACAGGCCTCGCTCCTATGCTCGACATCTATCATCGCCAATACACCACATTCTATCCTGACCATCCCGTGCATCAACGTATCGGTGAGCAAGAGGCTGTCGGCTATCAGATTTGCGGGCAAAAGTACAATAATTACGACGTGCGCACGATGGATGGGCAGCGAGTTCGAGCCAGCGAATATTTCAAGGACAAGCCCACGCTCATCATTTGTTGGGCATCATGGTGTTCTCCCTGCATCCGTGAAGCATGCGACATCATCCCTATCTACAACGAGTACCACAATCGTGGTCTGAACGTGTTCAGCCTTGCTCACGAATTCAAGTCTCTCGATGCTATGCGCAAAGCAGTCGAGCGTCATGCCTTCCCATGGCCCTGTCTCGTTGATCTTGACGACGAGTTCGGCGTGTTCGAAAAACATGGCACTCAAAATAGCGCTCTGTTCCTTGTTGACCGCGACGGCACCATCATCGCCGTACCCAACAGCATTGACGAGCTGAAAGTGAAACTTGGAGAGATATTTCCCTAAAACATATGATAACGACCTTGCGAACCAAATCTATAATTCGCAAATTCGTGATGAAGAATCAATGATTTGCGGAATGATGATGTGCGCATTTGGGGCACACCCCGTGAATGATATATTGAATGGACTCTACGACGAATCCCTCAGGTACATGTACCTCGGGGATTCGCTCATTTTTGAGGCAATAGGTCTTGCCGCACACCGAGCAGGTGAGGTGGACGTGCTGGCATAGTTCGTGGTGATGATGCGAGCATGAACCATCGGGGCAGACGTGGTGGCACGCTACGGCACGGCCCTCGTCATCGCAATGCTGGTGTTCGAGGCAGATGCAGTATTTCTTTTCGCCCGATCCGTCGTCGAGCGTATGCAGCAGGTCGTGTTCGACGAAAAGGGTGAGGGCGCGGAAGATGGTGCTGCGATCGACAGTGGGCAGCAGACCTTCGAGGTCGGCCATGGGGAAGGCGTAGTCGAAGTCACGCAGCGTCCGCCAGATCATGATGCGCACGGCTGTGGGGCGCACGTCGTGGTTCTGCAGGTGTTGGGCTATTTCGTCGTTCATATACATTATTATATATTATAGGGGCCGCGGCCCCTTTTCTTCAGCATATTGATGACAATCCAGGGGGCGTGATGCCAGGTGCGGTCCTGTTCGGTGGTGAGCAGGAAGCGGCGCATCGCGGTGAGATCCTCCGGTTGGTTCGAGAGGTCGATGACGATGGTGTCTTCGTAGGTCTGTTGGCGCGTAAGCACGGGTCGCTGACCTTTGCGGGTCAGCAACATGATGTTGGTTTTGTAGCGTCCCTTGTTGATTCCCGTAGCATTGACGGTATGCACTTGCATCTCGTCGAAATGCTCGAGGCGCGCACCGATGTTATTTTGATGATGGGGCAGCATCAACTGACGGCTCTCGGTAAGTACTTGATGCGCCAGGTCGAGGAGTGTCTGCTCGTGGGAGGAGAGGGGAGTCATAACTGATTTACGATTCGTGAGATTGTTCGGCGAAGTCGGTGGGCTTGATGCCGAACTGCTTCTGGAAACATTTCGAGAAGTAGGAGGGGCTATTGAAGCCGACCATGTAACAGACTTCGCTGACGCGATATTGACCTTGTTTGAGCAGACGTGCAGCGTGCTTCAGGCGAATCATCTGTATCATCTCGTTGGGCGATGCGTTGGCCAAAGTCTTTATTTTGGCAAAGAATCCCGAGCGACTGATTCCAAGTTGCTGCGCCAGGAAATCTATGCTGAGTTCGCTGTTTGAGAAGTTGTCCTCGATGAGTTTTTCGAGTCGGCTCAGGAAGTCGCTGTCGAGCGGGGTGCTGGCTATCTCGGTGATGGGAGTGAGCGGCTGTTGGCTGAACTTCTGGATGAGTATGGTGCGCAGGGAGAGGAGGTTGTCGATGCAGGCCTGCAGGTAATCGAGGGAGAAGGGCTTCTCGATGTAGGCATCGGCGCCACAGTTCATACCCTTGACCTTCGAGGCATCATCGGTCTTGGCCGTGAGCATGATGAAGGGGATATGGCTGGTGAGTTGATTTGCACGTATGGCGCGGCAAAGTTGTTCGCCATCCATCACAGGCATCATCCAGTCGCTGACGATGAGGCTGACGGGGTTGTGTTCCAGTATCTTCAAGGCTTGTCGTCCATCGGTGGCTGTAATGAGTTTGTATTGGCACTTGAGGCTTTCGCTGAGGAAGTGCAGCATCTCTTCGTTGTCATCGACGAGGAGCATGGAGAGAGGGGCGGAAGGGTTGCTCCCGTTGGTCTCGTCCGAGGGAAGCGAAAGGTTTGTAGGGTTGCTCCCGTTGGTTGCGTCCGAGGGAAGCGAGAGGTTAAGAGAGGCTGTTTCGGAGGCTTGCAAATCACTGGGTAAGGTGACGATGAAGGTCGTGCCTTCGCCTACCTTCGACTGCACTTCCACACGGCCTTGGTGGGCCTCTACAACGCGCTTGACGATAGTGAGGCCGATGCCTGTGCCGGGTTTGTTTTCGTTGGCCTGGTAGAAGGGACGGAAGATCTTCTTCTGGTCTTCTTCCGAAATGCCAGGACCGTTATCGCTGACAGCGATGGTCCACGTCGCATCGCTGGGCTGTACACTACATATCAGTCGGACATCGTCCTTTGTGTATTTGAGCGCATTGCTCAGCAGATTGCTGACGAGCTTGGTGATGGCTTCGCTGTTGAGACAGGGCGCAAAGTCGTTGTCGGGCAATTGGGCCTCCAGATGAATGCCGCGTTCCTCCATGCTGGTGCGGAAACGTTCGACGATGGTTTGCAGGACAGGTGCGACGCGACAAGGCTGCATGGTATAGTCGGTGGTTCGGCTCTCCATCTTGCGGAAGTCGAGCAGTTGGTTGACCAGTTCGAGCAGACGTTTGCTGTTGCGGTCGATGACGGCGATGTCGCTGCGCACATTGCTGGGCATCACAGCCGACTGTTTACGTATCTTTTCGAGCGGAGCGATGATGAGCGACACGGGAGTGCGTATCTCGTGAGCAATGGTGGTAAAGAACTGGATGCGCGCCTCGTGGATCTTCTGAGCGTTCTGGTGACGCAGTTTCTGTATCTCCTGAAGGTGCTGCCAGTTGTTGCGACGCAGGGTGAACCACACGCCCAGGCCGATGAGTGCGAAGAAAAGAAGCAGATAGAGGGTGCGTGACCAGTGGTTCCAATAGAAAGGCGGATGCACGACGAAGGCGAGGCGTGCCTCGTCGGTGCTCCAGACGTTGTCGTTGTTCGAAGCCTTGACGTGAAGTGTGTATTTTCCCGCAGGCAGGTTGGTGTAGGTGACGCGGTGCTGATTGCCAAGGTTCACCCATTGTCCCTCCTTGTCGAAGCCTTCGAGCCATATCGCGAATTGGTTTTTCTCGGGCATGGCGTAACTGAGCGCAGCAAAACTGATGCCGATGATGTTGTTGCGATACGACAGGTCGAGTTGCGGGATGGTATTGAGATTCTGGGGCAAAAGCTTTGACCCCACGGCTACCTTGGCTTGCGGACCCAGATCGAGACCCGTGAAGATGACCTTCGGAGCGATGCTGTTGTGCTTGACCTGAGAGGGATAGAAGGCCTGCATGCCTTGTGTCGTGCCCAGATAGATGCGGCCGTCAGAGGCACGCAGAATGGCGTCGGGCAGATAGGACGTGGTGCTCAAACCGTCGCCGCGCGAGAAGGTCTGTATCTTGTCTTCAAGCTTGGGTCGGTAGTGGAGTAGTCCGCCCGAAGAGGCAATCCACAGCGTAGGCCCATCAGCAACGATGGACTGAATGTCCTCGAAGCCTTCGGGTAGTCGTACTTTATCGAAAACGTTGCGTTCTCGGTCGAATGCAAGCAGACCGTTGAGCGAACCTGCCCAAAGGTTGCCCTCGCTGTCGGTGCAGATTGAATGAACCACATCCTTGACGTTATAGCCTGTCGTGTCGCGATACTGCTTCCATTCACTTTCGCTACCTGCCTTCATTCGCCAGAGGCCATTGCCTTCGGTGCAGATCCAGAGGTTGCCTTCGAGGTCCTGGCAACAGCCGATGGGTGTGCTGCCAAAGTCCTTGACGCTGACGAAGCGGTCCGTCTTGGGGTCGTAGCGACTGATTCCCGTGAAAGAGCCTGCCCATAAGTTGTCTTGACGATCGACGAAAAGCAGATAACTGCTTGTGCCGAGTGAATTGTCGTAGATGTCGAGCAGTTCGCGATAATGACGCACAGCTCCCGTACGTAGGTTCATCACGTCGATGCCCTGGGTGTAGGTGCCAATCCAGAGTTCGTCACCAAGTGTGCATAGTGCATGGATGTTGCGTGGCGAAGTGCCCTCCTTTTCGAAGTGGGTGAACGACTGGTCGCGTCTTGGGTCGAAACATGAGAGTCCACCATCGTCGCTGCCTATCCAGATGCGTCCCTCGCGATCTTCGCAGAAACGGCTGATGACCTGGCCGCGCAAGGAGTTGCGGTAGGCCGAAGGGGAATAGGACGTGAAGACGCCCGAACGGGGGCTGGCATAGTTGATGCCACCATAATAAGTGCCTACCCACAGGCCGCCCTCGTTGTCGCGCAGGATGGGATAGACGAACTGGTTGTTGATCGAACGTTCGTCGAGTTCGACGGGCAGGAAGTGCTGTGTGCGACCCGTAGCCATCTCGTAGCGCGTCATACCGTCGTCCGAGCCAATGTAGAGGATGCCTGGGGCATATTCCATCAGGGAATGGATGTGGCTGAGGGAGACCTCCTCAATCCTCCGCACCACTCGAAAAGTATGCGGATCGAAAGCGATGAGGCCGTTTTCCCAGGTGCCAATCCAGATCAGTCCGCCCGAATCCTGCATCATCGATAGTCCGCGCGTATCGACCGGTGCATCAGCCTGCAGGTGAATGTGTTCGAAGTTGCCGGTGTTCTGATTGAAGCGCACCAGTCCGCCCTCCTTCAGATATTTGCTGACGGCCCAGATGCCGCCATCGGTATCGACGATCAGGTCGCCTGCCATCTGTTCTCCCTCGGGAAGGGCGAACCGCGCAAGCTGACCGCTGTCGGGATTATAGCGGAAGATGCCCTGCCCCATGGTCGAAATCCAAAGATCGGCATGGTTGTCGCTCGCTATGCTGACCACCTGCGATGTGATGCTTCGTCCATCTGCCTCTCTCGTCGGGGCAGGCATCAGGCTGTCAGTGTGGCTGTCGTAGCGAAAAAGACCATTGTCCATACCCACCCAAATCGTGCTTTCGGCCTCGTGGAGGGCATGGACGCTGGAGGTGGGGAGTGAGCCCGCAGGACGTGTGAACTCAAAACCATCGTAGCGGCATAGCCCTCGGTCGGTGCCAATCCAGATCATGCCTTGCCGGTCCTGCAGCAGGGCTCCCACCCAGTTGGAGGGGAGGCCTTCGCTCGCTGTCAGCTGTCGGAAGCTCAGCGTCACCTCGGCTGCTTGCAACGAGGTGGCGAGGCATGCAGCGGACAGGAACAGCAGAACATACGAAAACGTCAGAAACTTGTTTTTCATAATAGGATAACATCGAAACCGATGGTGCAAATATAGGGAATAATTGCGGGATGAACAAAAAAAACGGACAGTTTTCGCAGTTCGAGGCAGATTTTAGGCTGCTATATTGCGAAGGCTGACCGTTTTTGGGATAAAAAACGAAAGAAAAGGCTAACGCAGTTTGAAGCGATAGGGCCACACCATGGGGGAAGTGAGGTGGTTCGAGGGGTTTGAGAGATTCGAAGGTTCTGAAGGGTTGAGAGGGGTGTGTACGGAGGGAGCACCCATCACAACCACCCATGCGCGACGTGTGCCGACAGGAAGGGTGTAGCGAAGCGTTCCTCGTGCCTTGTAGCCTATCGTGCTGTAATCGTAATGACCATCGGCTTTCTCGGCTACTATACCATAGCGCCAGCCGGCACGGTTGGCAAGTCCCTCGAAGGAGAGTGTGATTGTGCCGCGGTAAGTATTGGGGGAGATGGGGAAGACGTTGAAGCCATAGTCTTCGGGCGTAAATTCCTGTTTGGGGCGTGTCCAACCTTGTGGGTCGATGTCGGTGGGGGTGTCGATCTGTCCGGCATATTGGCGCGTCTCGTTCCAAGCGTGGCGGTAGTCGAGGCCCACGATGTGTCGGCAGGCTTCGAACATCTCATCGCACATCTGCAGCTGGTTGAGGCCAAAGAGACGCTTGTAGGTCATCAGGGCATCCTCGCCGTTGCGGCCTTCGCGGAAGAGCTGGCCGATGATGTCGCGACCGCGCAGGTCACTCCAGTATTGCAGCACGTAGGGCGAATGATAGATGTTGTCGGGATGCAGGAACGCGCGATGGGTAAGTTTCTTGAAAGCCTCGTAATGATAGTTCTCGTCAGTGAGCCAGTCGGGATTGACCTGCCAAAGCATCCATTGCGAAGCCATCTCGTAGAAACCGTAGGCCTGCCATTCCCCCTCGGGACGGTCGGCCCCGATCTGGCATTGGAACGAGTGCCCCAGTTCGTGGGCGATGCAGTTGAGCCGCTCGTCCTGCACGCGGTTGGGGGCAATCCACAGGGCACCGATCGATTCGTCGCAGGTGCCACCGTAGGCGGTGCCTTCGAGCGAATAGTTGAGCATCACCATCATACGTGTATGCTCGGCTGCCGAATTGGGGTAGGTGAAATGGAGCGTGTCGCGGAAGAAACTGTAGAACGCCTCAAGTTTCTGCGCCAGATTGTCAAGATCCACCTTCATGTTGTTCCCTTCGAGGTCGGGAGCTGTAGCAAGCAACGGGCCGAAGCCTTTCTGCCAGAAGATGGCCATGTTGTCGGTGCAGTGCATGCGGTGGAAACTCCATTCCGAATCGGGGTCCTGCAGGTCCATGCCTTGCAGGTCCTCGGGAATATAGATGGCCTTTCCTTCGGGCATCGGCACATCAGCGGTACGCGAGCAGGCACAAAGGAGAAGAAGGAGGTTAAGAAGGGTTAAGAGAGGTTTCAAGGGTTTGAGGGGTAAAAGGGTTGAGGGCAGCCAAGGACGGCTGCCGTGGGAACTCAGGAATAAGAGGAGGTTGATGGGTTACCACGACTTGAGCAGGTCGCTGTATCGTTCGGTGCGGAGGTTGAGCCAGGAAGAGAGACGGGAGCATTCGGTGGTGCAGTGCAGCGACATGGGCCAATGTTCCTCGTCGCGGGTGATTGCGTCGCTGAGGCTATCGAGTCGAAGTGTCATCTCTTGGAGGGCATAGGCCACCATAGGTTTGCCAACCTCGCGGAAACGTGCCTTGTAATCGGAGAGGAAGGGCTCACAGTCGAACATCCGGTCGAAGAAGTCGGGGATGTCGTAGGCGCCTCGTGGTCCCATCAGCCACGATTGGGAGCCAAAGTACCCGTGATGCTCGGCCCAATCGTAGGCAAAGCCACCATCGAAGTCCCAAACGGGTCCGAAGGTCCATAGTCCATCAGCATCGCGATGCAGGTACATCGAGCGGGGTGTTACCAGTTCGACGTTGCGTGTCAGTTCCTGGATGATCAGGAAATCCATCATCGAACGAACGTCGCAGATTTGCTTGAGACGCTCATAATCCTTGTCCTTGATGACCTGTTCGAGTTGAGCGAACTCTTCACGGATGTCTGCAAGTTGTTCGGGCGATGGGTCCTTGGGATACTTCACGCAGACAGGTAATCCTCCAGGCGAATAACTGGAATGGAAAATCTTGGAAAGGAAGTTGTCGGTGGCTTCGGGTGCTTCGGTCGGTCCGTCGTCGAAGTCCAGTGAGAGGAGCAAACCACGTTCCTTGTCGATTTCGACGCGTCCTTTGCCGCGCTCTATCTGTTCGGTCAACTGATAGAGGCCGATGTACTTGTCGTTGAGATAGACTTCGACAAAACGATTGGTATTCGTAAATGGAAGCCCTGCGTAGCGAGCCATGTCGAAGGCAACCGCGTTCATCTGTCGCGTCGGGTCGCGATAGTTGGCCAACAGCACGTATTTCTCGCCCTTCGGTATGCCCAGCAGACTGGCATTCTTGCCCAACTTGATCTTGTAGGGTTTCTTGTCGTACCAAAGCCAGGTGGAATTGCCTCGCCCGCGGATGGAGTCGGTCTTCACCTTGCCCTTATCGTTGGGTGTCGGCTCAGGAGTTGCATAATCCTCGTAGATGCCTTGTCCTTCGATCTTGATCTGGCAGGGGATGTAATAGTCGCGACTGTCGATGGGCACACCATCCCGGGTCGTGATGTGCATTACTGCGCAGAGCGCGCCCGAAGGTGTCTCGGGGTCAGAGGTATCGGATGGGTCCGAGGGTTCTGATGGCTCGGAAGGTTCTGAAGGTTCGGATGGAGTCGAAGGTGTTGGCTCAATGATAGGATCTTCGCCCTCACTACAGGCCGAGAGGGCCAGTAGTGAGACGAAGAGCCATATCAGATGATAGCGTTTAAGCATTTTGCCAAACAACAGAGATTACTCGAAAACAAAAGTTATTTCGATGGCAGCCTTGTACTGCACGCCGTCACGGGTGTAGATCAGTGTAGGAGTGAGTTTGAAACTGTCGCCTGCATTGTTCTTGCCCGGGTATTGGCCGTAGGAGATTGTAAGGGCTGCGAACTCGACGTAGCCATATCCGGCATTCCAGCCTGCGTTGTCTCCTTGAGTGTTGCACCAGAAGCCGTTGTTGGCAGTGTTGTTATAACTGTAGGAGCCATCGCTCTGCAAGCAAGCCCAGACGATGTTGCCCTCAGCAGGCTGTGCGCCTACTGACTGAATCTTGCCGACGATGTCGGAAGGTTTGAGCACAAAGGCCTGTGCGAGATCCCTGTTTGCACTCAGATCAAGGGTGCCTTGCAGATATTCGGGCGAATTGGCAGCGCAGTTGACGGTGAACTGCAGGGTAATGTCCTTGGGATCGGCAGTCGGGTCAATGTCGAAGTTGCCCTTGAGGTCGGTGCCCGAGAATTTCACCTTGTAAGGATACTGGGCGTCGGTGAGTTCGTTCTCATCCCAAGCCGACTGGACATACTCCTTCGGTGCGCCCATTACAATCATATAGAGTTGCTCCGTGCCAGCAGGAACAGTCCAGGTGGCAGTACCATTGGCATCGCTGAACATCTCGGAATACTTGCGTGAGCCATCGTTGAGATAAGCGGCGAAACCATAGCGCCAACCCTCGTTGCCGGCCTTGTCAGCCTTGTTGTAGGTGGTCACGACTCCTTCGACCTTCTCGCTCTTCATATATTCGCCGGGATCGCCAGCAGCAAGGGCAGAACCCATCTCAAGACCTACGAAGTCTGCCGAGATCTGCTGACCAGCAACTGGATTGAGCGGGATGATATTGAAGCCGGTGGAACCAGGGCACTGGGCATAGGCAACCTGATAGTAACCGTCACCCGAGTCGTAGAACTTGGTGGTGTAGTCGTTGAGGTGGGCAGCCGAGTACTGGCGTGGACCCAGCACATCGTAGGTGGCCATGTGGGCGGCATAGTCGTAGAGTTCGGCAGCCGTAGCATTCCAGCTGTCGCCATTATAGAGCTGCGAATAAGTCTGGATGGCATCGTAGGGATAACGGCTGTTCTGCCAGATGCTAGCTACGGTCTTGTCGCCATGCTTCTCGGTCCAGTAGCACTGGAGCCAGTAGGAGGCGTAGCGCATCCATTCGTTTTCGAAGTGACGATGGCAGTTGAGGGGCCATACGTTGTACCAACCGTCGCCGAAGTACTGCTCGGGATAGTCCTGATAAGACTGCCACTGGGCACACTGTTCCCAGAAACCATTGCCACCGTTCGAGCCATCGTAGCCATAGCGGAAGCCTGTCGAGAAGTCGTCGGGAGCACCGTTAAGCACCTGGTCGCAATAGACCTGATACTGGAACGAGTGTCCGATCTCATGGCCGATGGTGGAGCCGACGGGCTGGCAGGTGGAAGGATTGACCCAAAGGGCACCGATGACGTTGTCGTAGCCCGAACCGGTGGCGAGCCACTCGGTCTGATAGAGCAGGTAGATCTCCATCTTATACTGGTCGAGGTACGACTTGCCCTGTCCCACCGTAGCCATGCCGAGACGGGTGATGTTCGTGTTGTAGAACTTCTCGGCCTTCTGCAGCAGGTCGTCGATATCGACGCGAAGCTCAGCAGGCACCGATTCGGCATTGGGATCGTCACCAAAACCAGCTTCCCAGAACACGAAGAAGTGTTCGGACTGCTTCATACGGGCGAACGACCAGCGGGCCGAGCTGGAGTACATGTCCATCGAGCCGAATTCGGCAGGCTTGTAGTACTTTTCGATGTCCTCGATTTCTTCTACCTTCTCGACTATGGTGGCAGTCTGCGTTACGTGGATGGTCTGTTCGCTGGCACCGCACTTGATCACTACGACGGCATTGCGAACCGTCGTGGCGGGGTCGGCCGTCTCGCCCTTATCGACCGTCACGACAAACTTGTCGCACACGAGGCCAAGGGTCTTGAAGCCACCGATGCCCTCCTTCTCTCGCAGCGAAAGCCAGTCGGCGCCTTCGGTGACGGTGGCTGTCCAGTTGGAGAGAGAGGTGAATGAATAGGAATAGAAGGTGTCGTCGGGGGCGAGGGTGATGTCGCTGCCGTCCTCGTTGGTTGGGGTGATGGCACCGGTAAGGCCGGTGAGCTTGTCTTCGAAACCATCGTCACAACTTGCCATACCTGCTACGGCAAGGCCAAGAAGGCCTGCCATAGCGATGTTATAGAGTTTCATGTTTATGGAGTTTATGGAAGTTAACAGGTGTTAGTGGGAGTTAACGGGAGTAAAAGGACGGCGCACGCCGCGACGCGACTTTGCACCACTGGCAGGGTCGGCAGGGGCTGCGATATTGATGTTGATGTTGAAGGTCACCGTTGCCCCATTGCATACCACATAGTAGGTCAGCTTCGAGTCGAGTGCTGTGGTGAGGTTCTCGGGGTGGTTGGCACCATAGACCACACAGGCATCCTTTCGCAGTTCGAGGAAGCAGTAGTAGGCGGCATCACTGCCCCATTCCACGCTCTCGCCATTGACATTGAGCCAATAACCTGGAGCCTCGCCCGTATAGACGGGATCGGTCTCGGTGATCTGGCCATTGTACATCTTGAGTTCGCCGTTCTGGAAAGCCTGGAAGATCTGGTAGGTGGTCATCTTGAAGGCATTGCGGAGTGTCTCGCGCACATCTACCTCTTCCGAGCCGGCCCAATCGGCATTGCAAGTCCAAGCCAGGGTGATGTCCTGGGTCATGTTTTCAGGCTGGCCTTCGGGAGCAGTTTCAGGATCGACATATTCGTTGATGACCACGGTAACCTTGAAGATTTCGGCCTTACCATTGGCATAACCACCGAATTGTACGGTCACCTTGTCACCAGCATGCAGGCGGTCGGGGAACTGTCCTACCTTGATCACACCATCGTAGAGGCCGCAATAGACCGAGGCATTGTCGCCGTGCGAGCCCACGAAGCCATCCAGGTCGTACCAGAAGGCATTGGGATCGGCCGTGTAGGCCTGGGTGTAAATGCCGTCGGCCTGAACGCCGAACCAGGTGATTTCGTCGATGGACGTGACTCCGAGGTCGGCAAAGAGCTTGTCGAAATCCTGACCGGGCACTTCTTCGGCTTCGTAACCAAAGGTGGTCTCGGTTTCGAGGGTGAGTTCCTGAGTGCCGACCAGCGTAGCAGCGTTGATGTCGTCGCTGGCTGCAATGGTAAGCGTGATGTTGAAGAGGACAATCTTGCTATTAGCGTAGGCACCATAGTGGACAGTTACCTGGTCGCCGGCGTGCAGATGGTCGGGATATTGACCCAATTTGATCACGCCATCGTAGAGGCCGCAGAAGACCGAGGCGCTGTCGCCCCACGAACCCACATAGCCCTCCATGTCGTACCAGAAGGCATTGGGGTCGGCGGTGTAGGCCTGGGTGTAGGTGCCGTCGGGCAGGGTGCCGATCCAGGTGATCTCGTCGAGCGAAGCGACGCCCAGGTCCGTCATGGCCTTGGCCAGATCCTGACCGGGCACTTCTACTGACTCGTAGCCGTAGGTCGTCTTCTGGACGAGGGAGAGATTCTGTGTATCGACCACCGTAGCCGCATTGATGTCGTCGCCAGCCTCGATGATGACGTGGATGGTGAGCAGTTCGATCTTGTCGTTGGCAATTGCACCATATTGGATGGTGAGGTTGGTTCCTGCCTCGAGACGAGCAGGGAACTGGCCTACGACGATGGTGTCATTTGAATGTCCGCAATAGACTGAAGCATCGTCACCCCACTGGCCTGCAAAGCCTTGCATATCGTACCAGAAGCCGTCGAAGTCGGCATTGTACTCCTGGGCATACGAGCCATCAGTCTTGACGGCAAGCCAGGAAGCCTCGTCAATCGACGCGATGCCAAGGTCGGAAAGGAGCTTGTCAGCATCGAAGCCAGGTACGGCTTCGGCTTCGTAGCCATAGGTGGTCTTGGTCGTGAGGGTAAGTTCCTGAGTGCCCACTACGCTGGCCACGACTTCGCCACGCTCGGTGGCCTTGGCGCGAATCACCACGGCAACACGATAGTCCTGGTAGCGCAGGCCTTCGATGAACTGATAGGTGGTGCCAGCTACGCAGTGACCGGGATACTGGCCGACGTTGAAGACCTCGGCTTCGGGGTCATACTCTGCAAAGACGTAAGCATCGGCACCCCACTGGGTGACATTGCCCTCGGCGCTCCACCAGTGTCCCCATGAGGAGTTGGTGTTGGTCTTGGTCATGTTGTCGGCATGCGTTGTGCCCTCGATGGCAAGGCCAAGGATCTCGGGTGCACCTTCTTCTTCGGCAATACCGGCAATTACTTGCTCGTGGGTGAGGCCGAAGAGTTCGGCAATCTTGGCAATCTCGACATTGACAGTCGTGCCATCATAACTGCTCTCCGAGATGTAGAATTCGCAGTCGTAGGTGAGTACCAGGTCGGCATTGATGGTGTTGCGCAGCACTTCGGCGATAGAGTCCTGACGACGCATCTCGGCCAGCTCGTCCGGGGTCAGCACATGATCGACTGAGAAGTTCTCATTGTCGCCGCAGCTGGTCATTATCGGCAGTGCCATGATGCCGGCCAGAAGTGCAGTGGTTGAAATATGTTTGATATTCATAATTCAGTCTTCTTTATATATTATGTAATGTGTCTTTCTCGTTAGTCGGTGTAGCCCTGGTTCTGTACGAGGCTCTGGTTGGCATCACGTGCATCCTTCGGGATGGGGAAGTAGTCCCAATGGGTCTCGGTGGTGGCATCCTTGCAGAACCAGGATTTGCCGTTGAAGACGTTGCGGCCGTCGGCCATCTTGAAGCGGATCAGGTCCTGACGGCGGTGGTGTTCGCCGACGAACTCCCAAGCCAGGTCATCCAGAAGGCCACCGAGTTCGATGTCGTCGCCGCCCTCGCTGGTGAATACGTGGTTGCCCCAGTTGGTGACACCTTCGCCCGTGTATTCGTCATGACCATAAGCATATACTGAACCACCACGGAGCTGACCGGCGTTGCGCTTTGCCTTGCTCGAAGAGTCGAAGGCACGGGCACGTACCTCAGAGATGAGGCGAGCAGCCTCTTCGTCGTTGGCAGTGCTGATGCGGAGCAGGCACTCTGCCTTGATGAACATGGCATCAGCGAGGCGATAGAAAGCGACATCGTCACCATAGGTGCCCTTGTCTTCAGGAACGATCTCGTTCTTCACGAAACGATAGCCTTCCTGCATGTATGCACCGGGATTGTCGATGGAGTGTACCATCTTCGAATAGTTGAGGTAGCCGGTGCCCGACCAGTCGTCGTTTGCAAAGGGGATGGGGTCGCCAGCCTGTGGGGTATAGGTGCCATCGGCATTCTTCACGGCTGCATACTGTATGCCATGAGCCCAGGTGAGGGCGAAACGCTTGTCGTCAGGATCGTAGGTGTCGATGAACTGGGGGATGGCGCACGAACCGTTCCAGGGCGAACCTGAATAGCCGTAGGCGGCAGCACCGGCACCGACGAGGCACTTGTTGACATTGTAGTTGTGGGAGGCATGCTTCGAGTCGAGGGGGATGGCGAAGATAACCTCGGGCGAGCCCGAGATGTCGGCCTTGAAGTTGTCCTCGTAGCGCGGAGCCAGCGAGTAGCCGCCATTGTCGATCACGTCGTTCACTTCGGCGAGTGCCTTCTGGTAGTACTCGTTGCCTGAAGCATTGAAGTAGGCATTGTAGTTGAGGTAGAGCTTGGCCAGTGTCATGTCGGCAGCAAAGCGATTGGCATAGCCGAAGACATGGTCGGTGCCAAGGTCCTGTTTGATGGCTTCCATCTCAGAAACTACGAAGTTGAACACCTCCTCGGCAGTGTTCTGCTGTGGCAGATAGCCGGCTTCGACCTGCTGGGTGGTCTCGATGGGCACGTTGCGGAAGGCGTCGAAGAGCATGTAATAGACCTGTGCGCGGAGGAAACGCATCTGAGCGCGTTCGTAGGCCTTCTCTTCAGGAAGTACATCGAGACACTTGTTGCAATATCCGATGCAGACGTATCCGTTGTACCAGAGGTTGTAGGGATGCTCCTGGCTCGAGGTCCAGTTGTGCTTGTGCATATTGATGTAAAGGTCGCCCCAGCCTACGCCGATGCGCTTGGGGGTGCAATAGAGGTCGCCGCACTCTTCCTGCAGATCGAAGTAGCCGTTCCAAGTCCAGTAGATATAGCGGAAGTTGGCCAAAGCTTCGCCCATCATGAATCCGACCACATTCTCGTCCTCTGTGTCGATGGTCTCGTCGGTCAGGGCATCATATACGGTCTCGTCAAGGTCGGTGCACGCAGTTGATAGACACAGGGCAGCACAGCATGCGAGGCCAATGAAAATATTCTTGAGTTTCATAGTGAGTTTGACTGTTTTTAGAAGTTGATGTTAAGACCGATGGTCCAGCTGCGTACTGTCGGGTACTTGTCGCGGCTATCGACGCCTGGGGTGAGGAAGTAGTTCGATACCTCGGGGTCGAGGCCTGAGTAGCCGGTGATGCAGAAGAGGTTCTGGCCACTGACGTAGATACGGGCGCTCTTGATGTACTTCCTGAGCGTGTCGTTCTTTGGTGCATAAGTATAGCCGAGGGTAGCGGACTGGAGCTTGACGAAGTCGCCATCCTCAAGATGATCGCTCCAGAAGCCCTGTGCCATCGAGTTCGAGAGAGCCACCATAATCTGCTTGCCGTCCTCGTCAAGGGCAGGCGAGCCGTCGGGGTTGATGGCTGCGTGCAGGTCGGCTGCACTCTTCAGGCGGTTGTAGGCGATGGAGTTGTTCTGATAGAATGCACGCTGCTCGTTGAGGATCTGGTAGCCGAACTGGCCCGTGAACTGCAGCGAGAGGTCGAAGTCGCGATAGCGGAAGGTGTTGTTCCAGCCCATGTAGATGGAAGGCAGACCATTGCCCAGACGCTGGCGGTTGGACTCGAGGTTATAGCTTGAATCCCATTCCTTAGCTACCCAGTTGCCGTCGGCATCCTTCACTTCGACAAGGACTACGCCGTTCTTCGAAACGCCTACCGACTTGAGGCCCCAGAAGTCGCCCAGCGTGTGGCCGATCTCCATGCAGTGGGTAGGCAGGGAGATTGGGTCTGACAGACCGCCCCAGAGTTCCTGGAAGTTGTCGGTCTCGTAGAGGTCGTTGCTGAGGCTGAGCAGCTTGTTGGTGTTGTGCGAAAGGGTGAGGGTGGTGTGCCAGCTGAAGTTCTTGGTCTCGACAGGTGTGGCATTGATGAGTACCTCGACACCCGTGTTGCGCATCTGACCCACATTGGCAGTGGTCTGGCTGTACATGTTGGGCGGGACGGGCACTGCATAGTCGTAGAGCAGATCGACGGTCTTCTTGGTATAGACATCGACCGAACCGCTCAGGCGATTGCCCAGCACGGCCCAATCAAGGCCTACGTTGAACTCCTTGGTCTTCTCCCATTTGAGGTTTGGATTGGGGTTCTGGCTTACTTTGAGCGACTGTGCCCACGTGCCATCGGTGTTGCGATGCCAGCCGTAGGTGTCGTAGTCGTACATGGTGAGCGAAAGGTAGGATGACGATGGGATGACGCCCGTCACGCCGTAACCGGCACGGAGCTTGAGGTTGTCGAGCCAGGTGAGGCCCTTCATCCACGATTCGTTGATGATGTTCCAGCCGAACGATGCCGATGGGAAGTTACCCCACTTGTTGTTGGCACCGAACTTCGAGCTGCCTTCACGACGGATGGAGAGCATCACGTTGTAGCGGTTGTCGTAGCCGTAGCTCACGCGACCGAAGAAGCCGACCAGCGTGTTGTCGTTCTTGTAGGAGCTCATCGAGGCAGTATGATCCTCGTCGGTGAGGAAAGTGCCTTGGCCGAGGCTGTTATAGAGATAGCTGGAGGTCGGGAAGTTGGAGTTGCCGGCGCTGAAGCCGTCATAAACGTTGTAGAGGTAGGAGTAACCGGCCAGGGCGTTGATGCGGTGACGGCCCAGGGTGTTCTCGTACTTGGTGGTGATTTCGAGGTTGTCCGAGCGGTCGTTGGCCGACGACTTGCCGGCCGAACCATTGGTGGTGCCGGTGGCCAACGTGTAGTACTGGTGGTCGTACCAGTCCTCGCCTTCGCCATGACCTTCGTCCATCGAGAGCATGAGGTTGGTGACCCATCCCTTGATGGGTTCTACCGAGATGTTGCCTGTGATGCGGGCATTGTGCGAACGATAGTCGCCGATGCGCTCGTTCTGGATTTCGACGGGGTTGTAGTACTGGAAGCGGCTGAACTCCTCGTAGTAGCTGCCGTCGCTGCGGTAGATGGGCGAAGAGGGATTGTGGATCAGGGCCTGACGATAGACGTAGGCGTTGTCGTTGTTGGTGTTCTTGTGGCGGCTGTAGAGCGCGTTGAGGTTGACCTTGACAATATCATTAAGGAAATACTGGGTGACGTCGAGCTGCATCTTCAGGTCGTTGGAGTCAGAGCGGCGCATGATGCCGAGCTCGTTGGAGAAGGTGACGTTGGCCGAATAGGTGTTGTTCTTGCCACCACCGTTGATGCTGAGCGAATGGTTGTGCATCGAACCGGCCTTGCGGGTGACGGCCTTGAGCCAGTCGGTGTCGTAGCCTTCGAACGAGAAGTTGGTGCGACCGTATATGATGTCGTGGGTGTCCATGAAGTCGGCGGTCTTGTACCAGTCGCTCAGCGACACATAGCCGTTGTACGTGACTTCGGCCTTCTGGTCGCGGTGGCCCGTCTTGGTGGTGATGATGATGACGCCGTTGGCACCACGTGTGCCGTAGATGGCGGCTGCGGAGGCATCCTTCAGCACATCGATCGATGCGATGTTTTCGGGAGCAACGGTCGAGAGTGAACCTTCGATGCCATCGACGAGGACGAGCGGGGTGACGTCGCCATGGATGGTGGTGATGCCGCGGAGCATGATGCTCGAGGTGGCGTTGGGGTCGCCGCTCGACTTGACGATTGAGAGGCCGGCCACCTTGCCCTTGATGAGTTCGGCGGCATCGCTGATCTTGCCGTTGGTGAAGTCTTCCGACTTGACACTGGCAACGGCCGAGGTGATGTCGGCGGTCTTCATGGTGCCGTAGCCAACGACTACGACGTCATCGAGCAGTTCGCTGTCTTCTTCGAGCACCACCTTGACGGTGCCGCGGGCATCGGGAGTGACTTCCTGCGGCATGTAGCCGATGAAGCTGACGCGCAGCGAGGTACGCAGGCTGGGAACTTCGAGCGAGAAACGACCGTCGATGTCGGTCATCGTGCCCTGTTGTGTGCCGGGGATGACGACATTGGCCCCGGCGATGGGTTCGCCCTGACGGTCGGTGACTGTACCGCGGACCGTGATGCCTTTCTGCTGGGGCTGCTGCAAGGGGGCGGCTTCGGCCCGGACGGACAGGATGGGGGTCACGCCAGTGAGTGCCAATAGGCACAGGCTGACAAGCGCTGATGCGCTGCTGACTTTTTTCATGTTGCTGTTTTGTTTGGTTTTAGTTATATGATTTCTCTGAATAGTCGGGGTTTTCGGAATGCTCGGAGTATTCCGAGTTTTGTCACTCAACCTTCCACTCGATGATGCCGCCGCTCTCGCCCTTCTGGAGTTGGGCAACGATCTGGATGGCGGTGGTGGTGACGGGCTGGAAGCGGACGGTGTTGTAGCAGTCCTTCGCTACGCCGTAGGTCTCCTGGTCGCTGGCGAGTCGAACCTCCTCCCAGCGGTCGCGTGCATTTTTGTAGTAGAGTTTCCAGCTCTCGGGCACGCGGAAGTTGCCGTCGTAGTGGTCGAAGTCGAGCCAATAGACGCTGGTCGAAGTGATGGTCTCGGGCTTGTCGAACTGGTAGGAGATGGTGACGGGCTTGCCGTACTGGAGCCACCAGTAGTGATAGGGTTTCGATGTGTCGCTCGAACGCTTGGGCTCCCATTGGTCGTTCACACCCCATGCCCATTCCTCTTCAGAGGCCGAGACGGGAGCATCCTTCTGGATAGGGGCACGGAAGATGAGCGAATGGGCGCGGCTTGCAATGGTCGGTTCGGGAGTGATGCGAGCTGCCTGCTTGTCGGCTGCAATCCAGACTTCCATCTGGTTGGCGCCACGGTTGTCCCAAGTGGAATAGGGAATGAGCGTCACGGCGACGTCGGTAAGTGTGCTGTCCTTCTGAATCTCCTGGGCTGTTGCCTGAAGCGTCATCACGCCACCGAGAAGGTCTTTTTCGAAACTTGTGGTGAATACTGTGCCTTGGGGAATGATCTTGTTGAAGACGATGCTGTCCTTCTGGTCCACACCTTCGAGGCAATAGACGATGGGGCCACGCTGTACGGCGAGTTTGCCAAGGTCGTCTTCGGCATTCGGGTTGGCTTCGATTTGGCGAACGTCCATAGGAAGTTCGAGCGAAATCTTGTCGCCGGCCTTCCAGTCACGAACGATGGTGAAATATCCGTCCTTGCTGCTGAAGGCAGGCTTGACCGTCTTCCCATTGACCATGACGACGTAGGGATTTGCCTTGTCGGTGAAGTGGTAGAGGTCGGTGGGAACGGGAGCATCCTGCGACCAGCCGGGGATGCGCAGACGAAGGGCGAAGTTGTGTGCCGTTTCGGGATTCACTTCGAGTGTGACGGCGCCCTCCCAGGGATAATCGGTGGTCTGTTTGATGCTGACCTTGCCGCCTTCGGTCTCTATCTCAGCCTCGCTCTGGATGTAGAGGTTCACGTAGATGTCGTTGGCCTGTGTGGCATACATGTAAAGGGGAACGCTGGCTACGAAACGGGTGATGTTGCCTGGGCAGCATGCGCATCCGAACCATGCCTGACGCTCATGTTCGCCCATCGATTCGAGCGGATTGTCGTAGAAGAACTTGTCGCCCGAAAGCGAAACGCCCGAGATGACACCATTGTATAATGCGCGTTCATAGACGTCGGCATACTTGGCATCGCCCGTGGCAAGGAACATACGGTAGTTCCAATAGACGTTTGCGATGGCAGCACAGGTCTCGCAGTAGGCAGTGTGGTTGTTGAGTTCGTAGTTGGGGCCAAAGCCTTCGCCCTGTGCGCGGCTGCCGATGCCACCGGTGATGAAGAGTTTCTTGCTGGCCATATTATTCCATATGCGGGTGATGGCCTGCTGGTAGGCGGTGTCGCCTGTCAGGGCTGCCACGTCGGCGACGCCACTGTAGAGGTAGCCTGCGCGTACGGCATGGCCTACGATCTCCTCCTGCTCGAGGATGGGCATATGGTCCTGGCTGTACATGCTGGGCTGGTGTCCGTCGGTGCAGCGTCCGGTCTCCTCGACGAAGTACTTGGCCTCGTCAAGATATTTCTGGTCGCCCGTTACCTTATATAATTTGGCAAGGGCCATTTCGATGATGGGGTGCCCGCTGGGACGATGAATCTGTCCTTCGTTCGGACCAAACACCTGGCAGACGAGGTCTGCATTCCTGATGGCTACGTCGAGCAGCGAACGCTTGCCCGTGGCACGATAATGCGCAACGGCAGCCTCGTAGAGGTGACCCGAATTGTAGAGTTCGTGGCTATTGATCTTCTCCCAGCGACGGGTGCCCCACCAGCCCGACAGACGGGTGCAGCGGTTGGTGACGCAGGTGGTCAGATAGCCGTCTTCCTCCTGGGCAGCGGCAATGATGGTGATGACGCTGTCGAGGTAGTGGTCGAGTTGGGCATCGTAATGTGCGGCGAGCGAATAGGAGGCACCTTCGATGACCTTGTAGGGATCGGTGTCGTCGAATGAGAAGTCGCCGCGATGCTCACCTTTCTTCAGTCCACCGGCAATGGCGAAGTTGTCGAAGCGACCGTTGATCTCGCACTGGTGGAAGGCCGAAGGGATGCTGACGGTGCGATTGGTCTCGATGCGCGGAGCCCAGAATCCATCGGTAATATGTACCTGCGTGAAGGGAACCTCCTGGATGGAGGCTGCAGGCTGCTGATAGTCGGGAAGGGAACTTGTGCATGCCGTAAGAGCCAGAAGGCTCACGCAAATGGCCCCTGCGAGAGGCCGAGGGAGGTAGTTTGCGGGTTGGCGTTTCATGCTGTTGCTCATTTTTTTTGTGCGTAGATGTTTTCAATTTTGCCGCAAAAGTCGGCATTTTTTGTCAAAGGCGATGCAACTATCGTCCGAAAGTGTGGTAATATCGTCCAAACACGAAAAATTCTTGTTTTGGATGATTGTTTCGTTTTTTTAGACCATTTTGTTAACATTCTATACCTTTTCTTAGTATCTTTGCGGCATCTAATTCGTTGTTTTCGTCTATTTCGCTATTTTCGTCCTTTTCGGAATTCAAATAATATGACCACATTATTTTCGTTCTTCAGTATCGTGCTGTTGGCAGTCGGTTATCACTTGCAGTCGCCTGATGGACGACTGGATGTTGAGGTGAAGGCCGATGGTCAGCAGCTCAGTTTCCTCCTGACGCAGGACCGCGATACCCTGCTTGCCGAGTCGGGCATTGGCCTGACCTTGGGCGATGGTTCGCGCATCGAGGCAAGCAAGGTGAAGTCGGCAAGGCGTCGCAAGGTCAGCGAGACCATCGATGCCCCGTTCTATCGTCAGAGCAGTTTCACGATGGAGGGCAACGAACTGGACCTGCGCTTCAAGTCGGGCTTTGGTGTCGTGTTCCGTGCCTATGACGAAGGAGTGGCCTATCGTTTCTATAGCAGCCTTTCGCACACGTATATTATAAATAATGAGAAGGCACAATATGCTTTCGTGGGCGATCCCACGGCCTGGCTCTCCTATTCGACCAACAAGGAGAAACCCTATGCGATGGCATTCCAGAACTTCTACGACGAGACTCCCTTGTCTGGGGCTCAGCAGCGCCCCGCGTTCCTGCCAGTGACTGTCGATTGCCAGAAGGCCAAGGTGACTTTGCTCGAAAGTGATGTCGAGGCTTATCCCGGTATGTTTGTGCAGGCAAAGGAGGGTTCGCTCAACGCCGAATTTGCTTCCTATCCTGCCGAAATGGCCTATTACCCCTGGCGCAAGATGAGTTATGTGAAGGAGGGCAGCGACCACATCGCCGAATGTTCCGGCACACGCATCTTCCCCTGGCGAATCCTTGGCGTAGCACGCGACGACCGCGAGATGCCCGTCTCCAATCTTGTCTATGCCCTGGCTTCACAGAACCGCATCGGCGACACCTCGTGGATCCAGACAGGCAAGGTGGCCTGGGACTGGTGGAACGACTGGAACCTCACGGGTGTGCCTTTCGAGTCGGGCATCAACATGGATACCTATCGCTATTACATCGACTTTGCGTCGGTTCATGGCATCGAGTTCGTGGTGCTCGACGAAGGTTGGTACGAGCCTGCCGCAGGCGATATGCTGACGGTCATTCCTGCGCTCAATCTGGAGGAACTCATCCGATATGCTGCCGAGCGTAATGTGAGACTGGTGCTTTGGACCGTCTTCAATGTGCTCGACGACCAGCTCGAAGCGGCTTGCCAAAAGTATTCGGCCATGGGCATCGCTGGCTTCAAGGTCGATTTCCTCGACCGCAACGACCAGACTGCCGCCGAAATGGCTTATCGCATTGCCGAAATGTGTGCCCGGTATCATCTCACCCTCGATTATCACGGCTTCTACACGCCCACGGGCTTGAACCGCACCTTCCCCAACATCATCAACTACGAGAGCGTGTTCGGCATGGAGGAGATGAAATGGAGTCCCAAGGAGGTGGATATGCCTCGCTACGACGTCACCTTCCCGTTCATCCGTCTGCAGAGCGGCCTCGTCGATTATACGCCGGGAGCCATGCGCAATGCCACCCGGAGCGATTGGAATGCCGCCTACAGCACCCCGATGAGCCAGGGCACACGTTGCCATCAGCTGGCCACCTATATCGTCTACGACTCGCCGTTCACCATGCTTTGCGATGCGCCCACGATGTATCAGCGGGAGGAGGAATATACGCGTTTCCTCTGCTCCCTGCCTACGGTCTTCGAGCATACACAGATTCTTCAGGGCAGGTTGGGCGAATACATCGTCACCGTGCGCGAAGGCAAGGATGGCAATTGGTATGTGGGCGGCCTGACCAACTGGGAGGCACGTGACATCGACCTGAACTTCGATTTCCTGCCCAATGACCAGACCTTCGAAGCCACGCTCTACGCCGATGGCGTCAATGCCCATCGCCAGGCGCAGGATTATCAGTGCCGTACCTTCAAGGCCGATGCTTCGGCGTCCCCAAGTATCCATCTCGCCCCTGGCGGAGGTTTCGTGCTCCGGCTTGTTGCTCGGTAGTTCTTTAGAATTTGCAAAAGTAGTTTCTCAGTTAATGATAGTTATATGTGATGAAAAGTAATCGACACTTATTGACGTTTGCATTAGGAACCATGGCTGGCGTGATGTCAGCCATGGCTCAAATTCCTGTCACATTCGACACTCCCGGTGCCGGCAATCCTTTCATCCCCGGTTATTTCGCCGATCCTACCATCCGAAAGTTTGGCGACACCTATTATCTCTATGCCACCACCGATGGCAGTGGTGCAGGCTTTGGCCCTGCCCAGTGCTGGACGAGCAAGGACTTCCAGAACTGGACCCTTCTCCCGATGAACTGGCCAACGAGCCATTGGATCTGGGCTCCCGATGTGATGCAACACTCCGATGGAAAGTATTATATGGTCTATTGCCAGCCCTGCAACCTCTATATCGGTCAGGCCGAAACGCCCGTAGGTCCCTGGCACAACCTGCTCCAATCGGACAGCCACGCCAAGGCGGTGGCCGTCAGTGGTCCTCAAAGCATGGCGCTCGGCAAGGAGTTCGACAACGAGGGTCAACCCATCTGGGTCTACGACCGCTATGTGACGGGTGCCATTACGCTCGACGGACAGACTTTCGTCGATGACGATGGCGAAGTGTATGTCTATTGGGGAACCTGGGGTATCTACGAAGGCTTCGGTTGTGGTGTCGGCAAGGCTTCGAAGGACTTGAAGACCTTCACCGAGACGCGCCTTATTCCCAACACCGAGGCAAAGGACTTCTTCGAGGCACCTTTTGTCCTGAAGCGCAATGGAATCTACTATTTCATGTATTCGAGCGAGTCTTGCCACAACGAGACCTATCACGTGCAATATGCCACATCGACCTCTCCCATGGGTCCTTACGAATATAAGGGAACCATCCTGCAGACCAATGCCGACGGCACCGTCCATGGCCCCGGGCATCATTCGGTGCTCGAAGAGGTCAACGACAAGGGTGAAAAGGAATACTATATCGTCTATCATCGTCACGACAATCCGCATTCCAACCGCGGCTTCCATCGTCAGATCTGCATCGACCGTCTTGAGTTCGACGAGGCAGGCAACATCAAGCCTGTCACTCCAACCCATCAGGGCACATTCCCCAAGGCAAAGTCATCGGTGAGCAGCCCGAACCTTGCCTACAAGGCTACGGTCGAGGGATCTTCCTGGTATGACGACAATTTCAAGCCCTCCTATGCCGTCGATGACAACAACGGCACGCTGTGGCGTCCGAAAGGAATGGGAGAGGAGTGGCTCAAGATCGATTTGGGCAAGGTGCAGAAGATTCAGACCATCTGGACCCAATGGGAATACGGCACGCAGTACTATCAGTATCGTATCGAGACTTCATCCGATGGCAAGCATTGGCAGCTCTTTGCCGACCGCAGCCGGAACCTCCATGCAGGTTCGCCCAAGATTGACGTGGCACCCGTGGTCAAGGGCAGGAACGTACCCGTGAAGGCCCGTTATGTGAAAATCACTTTCCTGGGTTGTCAGAAGCAGGGTTATCCGGGCGCTCTATGGAACGTAAAGGTGTTCAGCACTCTTGAGGACAGGGATAACTTCGAATGGCCTGCACCCAAGGTGTTGGGCGAAAGCGGCGACGAACTCATCCACATCACGGCCGACGATTTCCAGGTGGGCGACACCATCTGGTACATTCCCAATCACGGCGTCATCAGTGGAGGCTTTGAGCACGAGGATGGCCTGATGGTCGTTCAGAATGTAGAGGGCACGAAGGCATTGCCTTTCGACAGTGCCACCATTTTTGCTTCCGATTTCCCGATGCCCGAACTTTGGCGCGACAATGTGCCCTATCATCTCGAAGCCACACTCTTTAACCCCACCATCCAGCTCAATGAGTGCGTGGCAGACTTCACTTCCTCGCACGACGAACTCGAGAAGATCATGCTCGTCAACGGCTCTGAGCCTCGTTGCGGCGTCGTGAACCATTACGGTTGGTACGAGGATGTGGGCTACAAGGACATGGCGTCGCTCGAAGGCCGTTGGCAGCACGTGGTTGTCGATTTCGATGGTCGCATCGAAAAGGTTTGGATCAATGATGTGCTCATCAGCGAAAAGGATATCCAGATTATGGTCAAGCCCGTCCAGCGCGTCCTTCTAGGCCGCAATGCCGAGCGCGAATGGCCCTTCACTGGCTATCTGCACAGTCTGAGTCTAAGCAGAAAATAAATTAGCCGGATAATCTAGATAGTCTAGATTTTCTAGATTCTCTAGATATTCTAGATCCTCTAGAAGTTCTACCCCCTCAGCAAATTCTTAATTTTTATCATATGCGCATATTTCTTCCCCTGATAGCCCTTGCCGCCCTTCCCGTGCTGGCACAGACCCAAAGTGGTGGCTATCCCATCAATCCCGTTCCGTTCACCAGTGTGAAGATCACGCCCAACACCTTCTGGGGCCAGCGTCTCGACGCCAGCCGCGAGGTGACCGTGCCGCTCGCTTTCTCCAAATGCGAGGAGACGGGACGTTACCGCAACTTCGAGATTGCCGCCCAGCATCTGCAGGGTGTCAATACCGACACGGTGCATGTCGGAGGCCTTGCTTTCGACGATACCGATGTCTATAAGACCATCGAAGGCTGTTCCTACCTTTTGCAGACTTTCCCCGACCTCAAGCTTGCCATCGACCGTCATGGCCGCACCGACGTGGTCCCTGCCCAGGTCTATATGGACAGTGTCATTGCCATCATGAAGGCAGCTCAGGAGCCCGATGGCTATCTCTACACTTCGCGCACCATGAATCCGCTGCATCCGCACGAGTGGGCAGGCGAACATCGTTGGGACCTCGTCGAGGATTTGAGCCACGAGTTCTACAATCTCGGTCATATGGTCGAAGGTGCCATCGCCCACTATCAGGCCACGGGCAAGACTTCGTTCCTCAACATCGCGCGTGCCTACGCCGACTGCGTTTGCCGCGAGATTGGCGAAGGTGCCGGCCAGAAGGTGCGTGTGCCCGGTCATCAGATTGCCGAGATGGCTTTGGCGAAACTTTACCTTGTGACGGGAGAGACCAAGTATCTCGAGCAGGCGAAGTTCTTCCTCGACAAGCGTGGCTACACCACCCGCACCGACGAGTATTCGCAGGCCCACAAGCCCGTCGTACAGCAGGACGAGGCCGTAGGTCACGCCGTGCGTGCCACCTATATGTATTCGGGTATGGCCGATGTGGCTGCCCTCACGGGCGACACCGCCTATATCCACGCCATCGACCGCATCTGGGACAATATTGTCGAGAAGAAGTATTATATTACCGGTGGCATCGGAGCCACTTCCAACGGTGAGGCTTTCGGCAAGAACTACGAACTGCCCAACATGAGTGCCTATTGCGAGACCTGTGCGGCCATCGGCAACGTCTATGTCAACTATCGTCTCTTCCTGCTCCATGGCGAGTCGAAGTATTACGATGTGCTCGAACGTACGCTCTACAACGGTCTGATCTCGGGTGTGTCGCTCGATGGCGGTTCGTTCTTCTATCCCAATCCGCTCGAGTCCATCGGTCAGCATCAGCGTCAGGCTTGGTTCGGCTGCGCCTGCTGTCCTTCCAACATCTGCCGTTTCATCCCTTCGCTCCCTGGCTATATCTATGCCGTGAAGGACGACAATGTCTTTGTGAATCTCTTTATGGGTAATACGGCAACCCTCAAGGTCGGCAAGCGTGCCCTCACCTTGCAGCAGGAGACTGCCTATCCCTACGGGGGCGACGTCCTTCTGACCGTGAAGAAGGGTAGTGGCGACTTTGCCCTCAACATCCGCATCCCGGGTTGGGTACGCAATCAGGTGGTTCCAAGCGACCTCTATCAGTACGCCGACGGCAAGCGTCTCGGCTACCGTCTGCAGGTCAATGGCATCGATTATCCCGTCAGCAATGCCGATCTCCGCAATGGCTATGCCGTCATTTCCCGCAAGTGGAAGAAGGGTGACCAGGTGCAGATACACTTCGACATGGAGGCTCGCGTCGTGAAGGCAAATGCCCAGGTCGAGGCCGATTTGGGACGTGTCAGCGTGGAGCGCGGTCCGTTGGTCTATTGTGCCGAATGGCCCGACAATCCCGGTTTCGACGTGCGCAGCGTTCTTATCAACCAGTCGCCTGAATTCAAGCTCGAGGATAAGGCTATTCTCGACAAGTATCCAGTCAAGATGCTTTCCACCAAGGCGCAGGTGCTCAAGTTCAACGACGAAGGCGAACTTGCTGCCACGCCCGTGCGCATCAATCTGATCCCCTATTATGCCTGGAATCATCGTGGACGCGGCTCGATGCTTGTGTGGATTCCTCAGGAACTCCGTGCCTGCACGCCCGCTATGCCTCCCACATTGGCTTCGCGTTCCACCGTCAAGGCTTCGCACGAGGTGGCTGGTCTGGGTGCCATCAACGACCGTCTGGTGCCCAAGGGTCCAGAGGATCGCAGCGTGCCCTACTATCATTATTGGCCCAAGCAGGGCGGCACGGAGTGGATTGAATATCATTTCCCCGAGGCTCACACCGTCCAGAGTTCCACCGTCTATTGGTTCGACGATTCTCCATGGGGAGGCTGCAAGGTTCCTGCCGGATGGCGCATCCTCTACAAGTCGGCCGATGGCAAGTGGACCCCAGTGACGGGTGCCGACCGATACTCCTGCAAGAAGGGTGTGGCAAATACGGTTCAGTTCGATCCCATTGAAACCACCGCAGTCCGCCTCGAAATCGATCAGCCCGGCGATGCCTCCTGCGGCCTCTTCGAGTGGTCGGTATTCTGATTGAAAGTTTCTGATTCAAGCAATCCAATCATCCCCCAAAACGCGCGACAGCGTGCTCCATCATCCAACTGGAAGCACCCTGTCGCGCGTTCAATTTTCTAAATTCTTCCAAAAGTCAAGGCAAAAAAATATAGAATTTATCCAAAAGTCAAGGCAAAAATTCGTGGTTTTCTTCCAAAAGTCACCCCGAAATTGAAAAAAGCACTAATTTCAATCAATTATTGTTTGTTGTTTGCAACTTTCTGTTTTTGCAAACGAAATGCAAACAGAATTGCAAACGGGTTATTTGCGTATTCTTCTGTATTTCACGTTGTTTGGTATGCTTTCTTCCGTTTGAACAATTTCGTTTTCTTTGACCAATTCTGCAAACAAGCGTGATACCATTGAACGATCTTTGACTTGCAACTTTAATAATTCGCGCGCTTCGGTATTGTTGATAGTTTCTATGGAGTCCAAATACCTGAGGATGGCCTCTTTCTGGCGTGCCTTATTCTGTTTTTTTCTCTTCACGTAGTCAATTTTATCCTCCGTACTTCTTCTTCTTTTTTGTATTTTTATTTTTTTGTAGAATATTTAAAAAGTTAGGGTAACCACCCCTAACCTAACGTTTAATTTTCGAAAAAAACTGGGTTGACTAGAAGAATGACATTATGAAATGTAATCAAGCATTCTGTCGGCCGACAGAGTATTTCCGCAATTGGAGAAAGCATTATGACGGGCGACAGAATGCTTCGTCCAACAGGATACGGTACTCTGACGGCCGACAGAGTGTTTCCGCAGTTGGAGAAAGCATTATGATGGGCTACAGAGTACTCGCTGCTACCGGATAGAGCATTCTGACGCGCGACAGAGTGCTTGCTTAGTTCGGAGAATGACCATTCTTGGCCAAGATTGGCTATGCCTCGGCTGGATAGAGTATCGTGACGGTCGTCAGAGTGTTTCCGCAGTTGGATAGAGTACTATGTCGCGCGTCAGAGTACTTGCTCCTCCAGCATAAAGCATCATGACGGCCGTCATAGTACTTCCGCAATTGGATTGAGTACTCTGTCGGCCGACAGAGTGCTATCGTACGTAAAAGATTGAAAATTCGTGATTGAACCCTGCTTCCCGAATCGTGATAAACTCTAATCCGAAAATGCAAAACCCTATTTCAAATCATGGCATATCCCCCAAGGTACCGTAGAGGATATGCCGCGATTGTTGCATGTCCTCCAACGTTCGTTGACGGATATGCGGAGGCGGTGAGATGTCCCCTAACGTTCGTTGAAGGACATGCGGAGGTGGCGGCATATCCTCTAACATTCGTTGAAGGACATGCGGAGGTGGAAACATATCCTCTAACGTTCGTTGAAGGACATGCGGAGGTGGCGGCATATCCTCTAACGTTCGTTGAAGGATATGCGATGATGGTGGCATGTCCTCTAACGTTCGTTGAAGGATATGCGGAGGTAGTGGCATGTCCTCTAACGTTCATTGGAGGATATACGACGATGGCGGCATGTCCGCTTGCGTTCGTTGAAGGATATGGTTCTGCGGAATGATGTCCTCTAATGTTCGTTGGGGGACATGCTACTATTCAGGTTTCTTTTGATGGATGAGTTTCAGGGATTCATTGTCGATAAATTGGCTGCTAATACTAAAATCTTCCAAAAGTCAAGGCAAAAATTCATGGTTTTCTTCCAAAAGTCACCCCGAAATACTTAAAACCTAACGTAAGCGAGTTGTAACTCCTTCAACTTGGAAGCGAAATCGTGGACACTTTGCTCTATTTTACTTACTGTTTTCGGCGATGGACGCCTTTGACCTGACAGGTATTCTTGAAGCTGTTTGCGTTTCAAGCCTGTAATAGTCTGAAGACCCGAAAGGCCAAATTTTTCTTTGTACTCTGCAAGAAAACTTGTGATATCGTACTTGAAAGTAATATTCATCTGAGGAACGACATCTCCCAACATCTCCCTAAATTCCTCAATGGCGACAAAGAGATCCTCCTTTGCCTCTTCGGCTGAATTTCCAAACCCGTGAGCGCCAAATTTTTCGAAGGACTCGAGCATATATGTGGCATATCCACCATCCGATGCCCTTTCAATAATAGCAGTTGCATTTACCATTTTCTTCTTCCCTTTTTATTTTAGTCGATTTATTATAAGATACAAAGTTAAGACTAAAATACCAAATTTCAAAATTTTTTATTGAAAAAATAAGTATTTCGTGATAAATTACACGAATAAAGCAAATAGTTGTTTAGAGATCGTGACGTGTGGCAGAATGTTTGCAACAAAAAGGTAATCTTTTCATTGTTTTTGATGAATCAAGTCTATTCGGGTATTATTTCACGGTATATTTACTTTTTTTCTGCTTATTTCTTGCATATTTCAAAATTTTTTTCGAATTTTGCAGCGACATTGTGCATAGGCTATTTGCTTTTTTACAAAGCTATATCCTTTGTTTGAGCGATACATATGTTTAATATTACTGAAGTTTCCCACACCCCCAGAAGCAGCTGAGGCGGGGTTTCAACTTCGAAATTTATTGTGTTAACCCGAAGTCCATAGGCATTTATGCTTTTTCTGCTTAAAAAGTGTAAACCTAGGCACGATCTTTGAAATCTTG
>JAFWRO010000030.1:0-111058 GCA_017519885.1 Bacteroidales bacterium
CGGATTATCTTTGACAATCTGTTATTTTTCCTCAGATTTTTTTCAAGTTTTTCAAAGATCATATGCCAGCCTCCTGTAAAGGGGGGCTTGGGCTGTTTCTTCACTACACTCGCTTTACACGGGTGTGGGAAACTTTAGTAATATTATTTCACTAGTGTCCTAAATGTTAGGACTCGAAATTCAACAATAGTTGAGCGCTATCATTTTGCTTGATATTTTCATCATTTGCTTTCAAGAGCAAATCTCGAATTGGAGTCTTGTCAAGCAGTGAGACTGATAGAATCCTCAGCATGTAATATGTGTCCATCCTGACATTTAGGACATGCTCGACAATCGCGACCAAACAGTACGTAATGATAGCGACATGAATCTGGATACGGACAGCATTCTCGTTAAAGCCATAGAACTCCTGGACGTGGAGATGCTGTTTGATCCACTTGAAGAATAGTTCCACTCTCCATCTAAATTTGTAAAGGAGAGCGACCTCTTCAGCTGAAATGGACAGATTATTGGTATAGAAGACGAATGTCCTTTGATCCTCTTCGTCATAGAACACCACTCTGCGAAGAACCTCCGGATACTGTTTTGCTGTTTTATAAACAGTGAACCGAATTCGTTGGTCACTTACTACTCCTGTGGCTGGGTTGGAGTAGTTTAGATCCTCAACGATCTCATAGCGCATATTGACCTTTTCCCGAACGACGAAATAAGCCTTCGTCCTGTGGATAAAGAACAACTGCTCCGTATCCATATATGCGCGGTCAAAAATATAGAAAGACCCTGACTCATAAGGGACAACAGTCATTGCCTGTGAGTCATGAACATCGGCGTTCGAAATTACATAGAACCCAGGGACGTCGCTCTTCACATCATACAAAGTGTGTACTTTGATTCCACCCTTGTCATGATGGAGTTTGGACCAATCAAAGCGCGCAAGGCATAAGCTGATTGTAGTGGAATCAAAAGCATAGACGTTTCCATCTTTGATGAAAAAGTCTTCCGCGACACCCAATCGCTTTTCACGAGCCTTCTTTATCATCAGGGCAGCAAGATCCTCGAATATCTTCGGATTGCGGACACAATTCGCATAGGCGAAGTTACTGACGGAAATGTCCTTGCCAATGCCAAGATGGAACAGCTTTGATTCGTGAGCCTTTAATGAGCTCACCAGCACTCTCAGGCTTTCACACCTCGCCAGCTGGCCAAATATCAATGCCAGAAGCTGTTTCCAGCATGTGAATGTCTTTACAGATTTATTACCTTTATACTTCTTGACAATCCAGTCGAACTCCACTTTCGGGAGGTACCGGCATATCTGAGTGAAAATATACTCTCCTTTCATTTTGCTATCGCGTCATCTTATTCATTATAATAAACGCGAAAGTCACAAAAATAATATGCAGAGTGTGATTTTCAATATACTATAATCAGTATGTCAACAAGTTATATGTATTATTTTAGAGAACATTTAGGACACTAGTGATTGACAAAAATGAAGAAGGCGTAATCGGCTTCATAAATCCTCATGGCTATCTCGACAATCCCACGTTCAGGGGGATGCGTTGGAATCTGCTGAAGACTTTCGACAAAATCTTCACCATTGACCTTCATGGTAACAGTAAGAAGAAAGAGACGTGTCCTGACGGCAGCAAAGACGAGAATGTATTTGACATTATGCAAGGTGTCAGCATCAACCTATTTGTAAAAACAGGAAAAAAGGAGAAGAACGAACTCGCAAAGGTGTTCCATAAGGACCTGTTCGGGCTAAGACAGCAGAAATACGATTTTCTTGATGTGGCAACAATGGAAAGTGTTGGGTTTACAGAGATAATGCCTAAGGCACCTATGTATTTCTTAGTGCCTAAAAATTTTATATTCCAAAATGAGTATGACGAGGGCTTTAAGGTAAATGATTTGTTTTTGCAAAACAGTATGGGCGTAACTACAGGCAATGATAAAGATTTAGTTTCACTTTACCCATTCAATACAGATACCACCGTAGAATATTTTTACCGTCCCTTCGATAAATTATGGTTAGACTACGATTTACGCAAAGTAGTAAGGCCACGCGAAAAAATAATGAGGAACCTAACAAAGGAAAACAAATCACTTTGTCTTATAAAAGTAAATAGCTCAGTTGATGGGCTACTTAAAGTCTTAGTTACTTCTGGGATAACAGATAAAACGCTACTGTCACCAAAAGACAACACCAACGTTTTCCCCCTCTACATCTACAAAGAATACATGGACAGGGAGGAACGTATCGTCAATTTCGACATGAAATTATATGAGAAGATAGCCAAAGGGATAAACTGCACACCTTGCGTAGATGACAACATTCATATTGACCCCACTAGCGGCGAGTCTGGAGTTCTCTATCCACAAGACCTTTTTGACTATATCTATGCCATTTTGCATAGTCCAAGTTATCGCGAACACTACAAAGAATTTTTGAAGATAGACTTCCCGCGCATACCTTATCCTAAAGATCGGGAAAAGTTCTTTGCATTAGTTGAAAAGGGTAAAGAGCTACGCATACTACATCTAATGCAGAATATACCATCAAAAACTGGAGTCACATTCCCTATTGCAGGCTCCTTGCAGGTTGACTGTTGTCTCTGGCAAAGCAACCGAGTCTATATCAACGCTGAGCAGTTCTTCGATGGTGTGCCAGAATGCGTCTGGACCTTTTACATCGGAGGCTATCAACCAGCTCAGAAATGGTTGAAAGACCGCAAAGGCCTGACGCTCAGTTTCGAGGACGTAAAGCATTATGGTCGCATCATCTATGTGCTCCAGCAGACAAATCGCATCATGCAAGAAATAGACAATAACTATTAGTATTCACCCTTTTTAAATGAACCATATGGGAAAACTAAATAAAACTTTTCAAAGGTTGCGCAGAGAAAGGAGAATGAATTTCTCTGATATCTCAAAAAAATGTAAGATTCCGATTGCGAGAATTAAAGAACTCGACGAAGAAGCGGAATTCGCGAATATTGAATTAGCAAGCATTTGCGATGCGTTAGGTCTTTCAATCGCTGAGTTCTTCAAAGAATCCGAAATAACCGAAATGGATTCTCCGTTTGTAATAAAAGTTAAAATTCAAGGTAGTCCTAAAGAATCAGAGCTATATCAAGCAATATGTGAAGTCGAAGCAGATATGAATAATTACTATGATCCTAAGAGATGCGGATGGAAACATAACAGCTTTAATGAAGCAGTTGTTGTTCTCGAAAACGCTCGTAATTATTTAAGTAGTCTTTGCCTTATTCCTCCAACCTACTACAGGGAGAGTTTTCTTGTAGCTGTTCTATCTTTTGTAAACGATCATGCTTATATAGAAGGTAAAACGACTGTTCGTGTAAGCTTTGGCCCTGAAGACGATCTATATGACTCAATGGATTTGATGGTGGATGACCCATTTGATGATTTGGATGATTTCCGCGACTTTGATAATGATCTTTATTGAAATATCTTATCAATATTGACTACAAGATAACCAAACCCACTGACTTTCAGCATTTATGCCGAATGTCAGTGGGCTAATTGTTTGCCAAAATGAGTTCAATCTTCAAAATCGATTAGCAACACGAAGATCGGTCTTATTCATCATGTTTGTTTTCATGTGCCCGATAAATTAAGAATGCTCCAAGAGCAATGCAAAAACAGGGTCCAATCGCACTAGAGCCACCCAGTAATGCTCCTAGGAATGATATTATTCCTATTACTAAAAACACGAATCCAAGGATTTTCATTTCGCTTCGTCTTTTATTGACTCATCCTTTTTCTCAATCTTTTTGGAACATGCAACAGCAATTATTCCGATTAGAAGATTTAGTAGCGATAAGAAAAACGCCCAACCGAAACCAATTTTCCGAGTACTGCCCCAATAACCGACTGCAAGAGCTAATAAGACAGCAATTACGAAAAAAAACATACGATCTGCATCCATAATTATAATAATTTAGTAATTAAATAAGAATATTGTAATAAATGAAAAATGATACATCTATTTTCGGAATATGTTCATTCGCAATAAACAATCAAGGCAAAATGACTGGTGTTTCATTAGGGCCACCAATTTCCATCCACCTTTTAGCACCAATAATTTTGTTATTATGTATTATTGGTACAAATTTATATAAATAGGTATCAAGCCATTTTTGTTTTTGCTCGGAAGACAAATCATTTCTACTAATAACCATATCCTTTATAGTATTGTATTCGTTACAAACTGATACCCTTGCTCGCAATTCAGTATTCGTCTTCAATGAAGTTCTAAATGTAGAGGCATTTATAATTGCGTTACTGTAATTACCTTCATCTATATCTCCTTTTACTTCATTAAGCATAGGATAAATTAGATTTTGATACCATAGTAAAGTCTCTTCGTCTTGGTAAAGCATATCAATAAAAGAAGCTGCAAGCTCTGCTAATTCAGAATATGAGTTTATAGCTTTTTCTCTTCTCCTTTCTCTTTCATTTAAACTATTACGCAAAATGGAGACATCAGGAGTGCTAGGACTTGCATAAACAGGTTCAACCTTGACAGGATTATAAGTTGAAGGGTGCAATGTAATTTGGCTTCTACAGAAGGTAAAAGCAAATAAAAATAAAACAAATAATAAAGTTTTTTGCATAATAGTATAATTTTTATGGTTAATAATTTTGCTTTTACGTCTATGAATGCTATCGAGAGATAAGCAGTTCTAGAGCTTCATTCCGCCTTTAATAACGATGTGAATAATGACCTGAGACCAGAACTTGTAAAACAAATCTAAAATCATCAAAGTTATTTCATTTTACAGCTGCAAATATAACCCTTTTTGCCGATACCACCAAATTTTCGACCAACTTTCTGCAATTTTGGGCAAAAAATGCAAGCCGACGCATGGCTTCGGGGCTAACTTGAAAAAAAGAAATATATCCACATGCCCAAAACAGCGATACCAGTTCACTCGTGCGGAACTGTTCGTGCTATTGGGGTAATGGGTTAATGTGGTACACTAATCCCTATTGAGCTGGATAAAAGAAAGGAATCGTTCTCAGTCCAGAATTTCCCATAATTTTCTTAAATTTTCTTTCACCTTTTGATAATAATTAGCAATAATGGATTATTTCCATTTTGTTTTGGAATCTAAGAAAAACAATTTTTGTAAAATATATTACAAATAGTATTTCCAATCAAGGACTTCTTCCAGACGATACATGATGCCCTTGATAGGTCTGGGATTAATCTGAAACAAGTCAATATCCTTGCTATAACGTGGCTGGGGCGAAAGATATAGTTTATGCAATGCTGCTCCTCCTCGAAACGCCAGCTGTGATGCCAAGAACTCATCCCCCAAAATGGCAACTAAGGCACGACATATAATCAAGTCTTGCTCAATCTGAGCGTTATCAATCCAAGGATCATGTGCGCTCCACTGTTGAATTGCAATCCTGTTTATCATAAGCCATCTGTTTCAATTTGAACATTGATATTAATCTTCCAACGGTTGTCTCTTTGTGAAGGGTTATCATCTGTCGACGTACTTAACGGCTTATAGATCATACGGACGGCAGAAGAACATAGCTCTTCGTATAGCTGATTTGCGGTAGTGCTATCCTCTATTATAATATTTTCAAGGAGATAACCTAGTCGTTGCCAGGTAACTGTCTTGATGAAAGGAACAAGTGGTTGGAACTGCCTTTCGATGTCTATCTGATCTGTCAGTTCTTCTAGTATAGTAGCAACACGGGACAGTCCTCCTACATGTTGTTGATTTTGCACCAGGTCTGCTGCCGTCAGAAGTGGATTGGAAATACGAATTGTTCCTGTTTCAGTATTCCTTATGATGAGTGTATCTTCTGGCAATGAATCTCGATAGAACCAGTTAATCATTACATTTCACGTCGATACATTTTGATCTCTTGCTAAAACGGTCATAACAGAGAATTGTTGTGGTCGCTGGTGAGCAGCACCAAGCAATTCAGCAGCACTGAGCATACATACATAGTATGGCTTGCGAAGATAAGCCATCAACTGATCAATATAATGGGTTGCAGGTATACCTCGTAAGATATAGTGAACAGGTATGATAACATAGAAACCACGATATACATTGGCTATGGTCTTGTTAGAACACAGCCTGATGAGTTCGTTCTTAATTATCTGTTAGGGAAAGTAAATCCCTGCCTCTTTCACATCCTCGAAGGTAAATGTGGGGTAACCATGAACTGCCCTATCGTTTATCCATTTTTTGGAGAGTCATTTTAGCACTTTTTGCTGCAAAGGTAATAAAAATATTATTACTTGCACATATTTTTGTGACAAAAACAAATGAGCTTGCAAAGGAAGATGGTTATTCCCCGCTTCTCTGCCGGATGAGCTTCAGATATTCGTCGTAGCCGATATATCTGCCGCCCATGGTCTTGAGGTGGGGTGTCTCGAACTGGCAGTCGATGAGGGAGTTGCCGAGCTGCTTCATCAGGCGGGCAAGCATGATGAGGGCTATTTTCGAGGCACTGGGGATGAGCGAGAACATGCTTTCGCCAAAGAAGCCGCTACCCAAGGTGACACCGTAGAGACCGCCAACGAGCGAATCGCCTTTCCAGACCTCAACACTGGAGGCATAGTCCATCTCGTGCAGACGGATGTAGGCTTCCTTCATCTCGGGACCGAGCCAGGCGCCCATGCCTTCCTCACGCAGCGTGCCGCACTGGTCGATGACCTGCTCGAAGTCGGCATTGACGGTGACGCGCAGTTCCCCTCGCTTGACCTTGTTGAGCTCCTGGTGCATGGAGTGGGAGACGTGGATCTCGTCGGGGAAGATGACGAAGCGCTGCATGGGGCACCACCACTGGATGTAGGGTTTGCCTGTGGTGGAATCGATGAGCTCTTGACAGGTGTCTTCGGCACGGAATGCATACCATGGGAAGATGCCCCATGAGTAGGCCAGTATGAGGCGTTCGGGACTCAAATCGCCGCCCACGGCAAAGAGTCCGTCGGGTTCGCCGTCCTTCGGATCGGGAAAGCCTATTGTCGAATCGAGTAGATATACCATCTTTTTCGTTTTTTGAGGGTACAAAGATAGGATTCTTTTCTGAGATTTCCAAATTATCGCGTCCAGTTGGGGAAATTTTTTGCTTCGAAAATGAAAAATGTTGCACAAGGTGGGTGTAAATTCGTACAATCTTGTGCAATTCCTGACTTTTTCGAGTCAAAATTTGTTACATATATGGGCCACAAATGTTGTTTTTTTGATTTTTTGCACAAAATCTAAATATTTTGCTACATTTGTACTTTGTTGTTTGGAAAAAAGTCTTTATCTTTGCACCGCAAAAAAGAAAAAAGACCCGCGAAGATTAAACTTCCGGATCTAGATATCATCTTATATGTGAAAATTAAGATTTAAAGTTTGGTTATAAGATAGTGTGTGTTTATAAAATTATTTAGCTATTCATGTGTGTTTGAGGACGGCGGGCTGTGAAGCCAGCCGCTCTTGTTTTAAATTAGCGGTGTCCACCTCTCGGCATACGTCCACCACGGGTCAGAACCTGCAGGGCAATCATGATGAGGGCTACTGCGCCGGTGATGGCTGCGGTGGTCTTGAAGTCCTCGATGAGACCGCAACGGTAGAGCTGGAGAACCACACCGATGCCGAGGCCGAGCAGCGACATGATCTTGTCGGGAGCGAACATCAGACGAATTGCACACGGGATGATGATGAACATTGGCCACCAAACCTTGAGGAATGCAATATTTTCGATTACATCGGTGGCCCAAAGGAGGGCGATGATGCCAAGCATCAGTAGAAGAGCGCCCCAGAATAAATTACCAAAATATCTCATATGTTTAAAAATTTAATGGGAGTTAGCGGGAGTTAGTGGGAGTTAACGGACGATAGCTTGTTCCCGTTCGGTCACGTCCGAGAGAAGCGTCTTATGGAAACTGGAGCCATAGGGACATTTGTCCGTTTACTTCGCGCGATAGCGCTAACTCCTGTTATCTCCTGTTAACTCCAAAGCAAAAATATTCTTATTTTTGCATTAAAACCGGTGCAAAGATACGGCTTTTCTTGCAGTATTCCAAATTTTCGACTCAAAAACTATTGTTGGGGTGAAAGATAGAACCCAAAACGGCTCCCGAAAAGAATTCGGGAGCCGTAATATCAGTGTTTCTTCTCGGATGGAGAAGCGGGGATCGATGATCAGTCGGCAAGCTTGGCCTTGATGAACTCGCGGTTGAGACGTGCGATGTTGGAGATCTTCACGCTCTTGGGGCACTCCATCTCGCAGGCGCGGGTGTTGGTGCAGTTACCGAATCCGAGTTCGTCCATGCGGGCTACCATTGCCTTGGCACGACGTGCAGCCTCGACCTTGCCCTGTGGCAGGAGAGCGAACTGGCTCACCTTGGCGCTGACGAAGAGCATGGCAGAACCGTTCTTGCAGGCAGCAACGCAAGCGCCGCAGCCGATGCAGGAAGCAGAGTCCATAGCCTCGTCGGCATCGACCTTCGAGATGAGGATGGCGTTGGCATCCTGAGCTGCACCACAGTTGATGGAGGTGTAGCCACCGGCCTGCTGGATCTTGTCGAAAGCAGAGCGGTCAACCATCAGGTCGCGGATGACGGGGAAGCCTGCCGAGCGCCATGGCTCAACGGTGATGGTCTCCTCGTTCTTGAACTTGCGCATGTGGAGCTGGCAGGTGGTGATGGCGTCGTCGATGCCGTGTGGACGGCCGTTGATATAGAGTGAACAGGTGCCGCAGATGCCTTCACGACAGTCGTGATCGAAGACGATGGGCTCCTCGTGCTTGTTGATAAGCTGCTCGTTCAGCGTGTCCATCATCTCGAAGAACGACATCTCGGTCGAAACGTGCTCAACGCGATAGGTCTTGAATTCGCCCTTCTCCTTTGGGCCGCGCTGACGCCAAACTTTAACGTTTACGTTCAGAAAACTTTCTTTTCCCATAGTTGCTAATTATTTAAAAGGGTGAATTATGACTTATAGTTACGTGTCTGTACCTTGATCTCCTGGTAGTCGAGCATCTCCTTGTAGAGTTCGGGCTCCTTGCCTTCGCCCATGTACTTCCAGCAGCCTACGTACATGAAGTTCTTGTCGTCGCGCTTAGCTTCGCCTTCCTCGGTCTGGTGCTCCTCACGGAAGTGACCACCGCAGGACTCCTCACGATGGAGGGCGTCGCGTGCCATGAGTTCGCCGACCTCGATGAAGTCGAGCAGACGTATGGCCTTGTCGAGCTCGGTGTTGAGCGAGTTGGCTTCACCGGGAACATAAACTTCCTTCCAGAAGGTCTTGCGGAGCTCGCCGAGCTTCTTGAGGCCCTCTTCGAGGCCAGCCTTGGTACGACCCATGCCGACGTGCTCCCACATGATGTGGCCGAGTTCCTTGTGGATGGAATCGACAGTGCGGCTGCCCTGTACGGCCATGATCTTCTCGATCTTGGCACGAACGCCATCCTCGGCCTCCTTGAATTCGGGGAGATCGGTCGAGAAGCGTGGAACCTGAATCTGGTCGGCGAGATAGTTCTGGAGCGTGTAAGGCAGAACGAAGTAACCGTCGGCGAGACCCTGCATAAGGGCAGATGCACCGAGGCGGTTTGCACCGTGGTCGGAGAAGTTGGCTTCGCCTGCACAGAACAGACCCTTGATGGTGGTCATCAACTCATAGTCAACCCAGATGCCGCCCATGGTGTAGTGGATGGCGGGATAGATCATCATTGGGGTCTCGTACGGGTTGTCGTCGGTGATCTTCTGATACATCTGGAAGAGGTTGCCGTACTTGTCGGCTACCACATCCTTGCCGAGACGCTTGATGGCGTCGGAGAAGTCAAGGAATACGGCGAGACCAGTGCTGTTGACACCAAAGCCCTTGTCGCAGCGCTCCTTGGCAGCACGTGAAGCCACGTCGCGAGGAACGAGGTTGCCGAATGCAGGATAACGGCGCTCGAGATAGTAGTCGCGATCCTCTTCGGGAATCTGGTGACCACGAATCTCACCACGCTGCAGACGCTTGGCATCTTCGAGCTTCTTGGGTACCCAGATGCGGCCGTCGTTACGGAGTGACTCGGACATAAGGGTCAGCTTCGACTGGATGTCACCGTGAACGGGGATACAGGTGGGGTGGATCTGAGCGTAGCAGGGGTTGGCAAACATAGCGCCCTTGTGATAGATCTGGATGGCTGCACCACCGTTGCACGACATGGCGTTGGTGGAGAGGAAGTAGGCATTGCCATAACCGCCGGTAGCAACAACAACTGCGTGAGCAGAGTAGCGCTCGAGCTGACCGGTAACGAGGTTGCGGCAGATGATACCACGTGCACGTTCAACACCCTCCTTGTCCTTGATGAGGACGACGTCGAGCATCTCGCGGCGAGCGTACATGGTGACGTTGCCCTTCTCGATCTGACGGTTGAGCGAAGAGTAGGCGCCGAGCAACAGCTGCTGGCCTGTCTGACCCTTGGCATAGAAGGTACGTGATACCTGAGCGCCACCGAACGAACGGTTGGCGAGGGTGCCACCATATTCACGAGCGAAAGGAACGCCCTGTGCTACGCACTGGTCGATGATGTTGTTCGATACCTCAGCCAGACGATAGACGTTGGCCTCACGAGCACGGTAGTCACCGCCCTTGATGGTGTCGTAGAACAGACGATAGACCGAGTCACCGTCGTTCTGATAGTTCTTGGCAGCGTTGATACCGCCCTGTGCAGCGATGGAGTGGGCACGACGAGGAGAATCCTGGATGCAGAAGCACTTTACCTTGAAGCCCATTTCGCCAAGGGTGGCAGCGGCAGCACCACCAGCGAGGCCTGAACCTACGACGATGATGTCGAGTTTACGCTTATTGGCTGGATTCACCAGTTTCTGATGTGCCTTATAGTTCGTCCACTTGTCAGCAAGCTTTCCCTCAGGGATGCGGCTGAGCGCGGGATCCATGATGTGTTCAATAGCCATAGTATGAATTACTGTTTATGGATTTTAGATTATTAGATTAGTTAGCAGCAAATGCTGTGGAAGCCTCCTGCCTGAACAATGGCTGCAATGAGCACGAGGACGAAGCCACAGAAGATAACAGTAGCCCAAATGTAGCTGATGCAGATCCAGCGATTGAGCCATACCTTACCATTGAGTCCGAGTGTCTGCATCGAAGACCAGATACCATGGGTGAGGTGGAACCAGAGAGCACAGAACCAGATGAGGTAGATGACACAGAGGATGGGGTCACAAAGGGTGTTGGTGATCCAATCGAAACCGGCGGTAGGAGCATAAGTGCCGTGAACGCCAGCGAGCTCAGCAAACATCATCTTAGCCCAGAAATTGTAGAGGTGTACGAGAAGGCCGCAAACGACGATTACGCCGAGTGCAAGCATGTTCTTGGCTGCCCAGTGTACGGGCTGCTTGCCGGAAATGGCATAGCGATCGTTGCCACGTGCTTTCCAGTTCTGGAAGGTCAGGATGAAGGCATAAATGAAATGGATGACAACGAGCAGAGCCAAACCAGCAGTACCGAGGAGCGCGTACCAGTTGGTGCCCAGGAATTCACAGACCTTGTCGTAGTAATGTCCGCCAGCAGGTGTACCTACCATAACATCATACACGTAAACAAGGTTCATCAGCATGTGGAAGGTGAGGAAGAGCACAAGGCATGCACCAGTGACGCTCATTACCACCTTACGACCGATTGACGAAGATGTTAACCACATAGATAATAGTTGTTGTTGTTAATAATATTGATTTTGGTTGATTTGTTGGCACTATATGCCCATCTCGCAGGGCAATTCTTCATAGTTATCGGTGCAAATATATTTATTTTTTATAAAAATACCAATTTCTTCGATTCAAAATGTGCAATATTGCACAAAAATCGTTATCTTTGCACTATCAAAATAGCAATTTTTGCAATTAAAAATTAATAATTAACAATTAACAATTAAAAAATAACAATTAACAATTTTGGATTAACCCCTAATTAATATATGAAGATTGGAAATGTAACGTTGCCCGAGAGGGCTGTGATGCTGGCGCCGATGGAGGACGTCACCGACGTGGGTTTTCGCCTGCAGTGCCGTCACTTCGGTCCTGACATGGTCTATTCGGAATTCGTGTCGGCCGATGCCCTGATACGCAGCATCGACAAGACGATGAAGAAACTGCGCGTGCTGGAAGAGGAGCGCCCCGTGGTGATCCAGATCTACGGGCGCGATGTGCCGTCGATGGTCGAGGCTGCAAAGATTGTGGAACAGGCACGACCTGACATCATCGACATCAATTTCGGCTGCCCCGTGAAGCGCGTGGCGGGCAAGGGTGCCGGTGCAGGAATGCTGCGTGACATCCCACTGATGCTCGAAATCACACGAGCCGTGGTCAATGCCGTGCAACTGCCGGTGACCGTGAAGACACGCCTGGGATGGGACTGCGAGCACAAGATCATCACCACACTGGCCGAGCAGTTGCAGGACTGCGGCATCCAGGCACTGGCCATCCATGGGCGCACGCGTTCGCAGATGTACACCGGAGAAGCCGACTGGACGCTGATCGGCGAGGTGAAGCAGAATCCGCGCATCCACATTCCCATCATCGGCAACGGCGATGTCACATCGGCACAGATTGCCAAGCAGCGCTTCGAGGAAACTGGTGTCGATGGCATCCTGGTGGGACGTGCCACCTTCGGACGGCCGTGGATATTCAAGGAAATCAAGCACCTGCTCGAGACGGGCGAGGAACTGCCTCCCATCCCGCTCGACGAATGCGTGATGGCCCTGAAACACCAGGTGGAGGAGAGCGTGGCGCGTATTGACGAATATCGCGGCATCTTGCACATACGCCGTCACCTGGCTGCCACCCCCATCTTCAAGGGGATTCCGAACTTCAGGGAGACACGCATCGCCATGCTTCGTGCCGAGACGGTCGAAGAACTCTATCGGATCATGGACAAGGCGGTGGAAATGATAAGACAATTAACAATTAACAATTAACAATTAATAATTAACAATTAACAATTGGGAGGTGGGCCAATAAAAAAATCCGAACCGTCATCGCGACGGCTCGAATTCACATTACCTTAAATCTAATACCATGAAAAACACGATGCAAAGATAGGGGATTTCCAACAAATGTGCAAACGTTTGCACGATTTTTTTATAAAAAAATAAAAAATCGCCTCTTTACGGGGCGATTTGTCATTCATATATGCCAAGTTTTTCAGAATTTTGACTGAGAAACGGCGATGATCTGGTCGGTGTAGTTATTGTCGAAAATGTATGCGACAAGCGAGAGACCCTCCTTCGAGGTGATGTCGGAAGGCAGGGTTCGGCTGACCGTGAACTGCCTGTCGACGCAGTCGGAAACCTGGACCAGACCTGCGGCAACGGCTTCGGAATCGGCATCGCCGAGCAGGCGGCCCTCGTGGGGCAGGGGGATGTAACTGCGCACCACATCGCGCTGCCAGTCGCTGTCGTAAAGCGTTGGATAATAGTTCTTTTGTGCAACAGATGCTGCCTTGTCCTGCTTGACGCAGACCACCAGGGTGGGATTGCGGTAGGCCGAGACGCCATATAGGTGTGTCGTGAGGGTGGCGGACACGGTACGGGTGTCGGCATCGAACGTAGCCTGGTCGAACCTGATGCTGCCATATTGTACATTCAGACGCTCGGAAATCAGCTGTGCGATGGAGTCTTCGTCGAGTGTGGTGGAGAAGGGCAGACCGTTGCGGCAAACCATGGCAGCAGGGGCGAAAGTCAGCTCCTCGGGCCCGAAAAACGAGGCCTTGTAGTCGGAGCCTGCAATGCGCCAGGCATCGGCAGGACCATAGCCCTCGTGACGGCTGAGGATGATCACATCGGGATTGGCGTCGGGGATGCGTTGCAGCGCCCGTTCGATGCTGTTGCGGAGGTGAGTCTGGCCCGCGGGGGCATAACCGTTGCCTTCGCTGGTAAACTCCTCGATGAGCAGGTTGGTGGGCGCGACAAGCGGGTCGGGATTGCTTTCGCCCAATTCGTAGTAGAGCGTCCGACGGGTCGCGTGGTCGCATTGGTTCCCCTGCCCGTTGGGTTGGGAAATGGCGAGGTGGATGGGGATGTCGGGACTGGTGGAAGTGATGTTTTCGCTGCGCGGGAAACTGAATTCGAAGGGAACAGAATAGCCGAAACCTGTGCTGGCGCAGTCGTAAGTGGCCTCGTGGCGGTTAAGGTCGGCTTCTTCGACAGTCACACGGAACTGATGCAGCGGATCGCTGCCGAGATTGCGTATGCTGCCCCGCAGGACGACGGTATCCCCTTCGCTGTGGATGTCGAACCAGCGATGATCGAGGCGCAGGTCGAGGAGTTCCATGGCATACTGATAGTTGCTGCTCAGACCAACACGAATGCAGATGGGTGCATAGCGGTCGCTCATGTCGCGCCACGTGCCACCAGTCGAGACGTAGAACGATTCGTCTGTACCTTTGGTTCCGCTGAGGGGAATGCGTGTCTTGACGCTTTGCCGGTAGGAGTAGCCGCAGTAATAGGTTTCAGCGCCCGTGAGGCGGATGCTGTCGGGGAGGGCGATGTCGTTCCATCCTTCGACCAAGGCCGATGGCTCGATGTCGATGGAGGAGAGGTCCTCGACGTCGTTCAAGTCCTTTCGTAGCCACACTTTGAACGAAGTGAGGTTTTCGGGCGCGGTGAGCAGGATGCGAAGGTAACTGATGGAACAGAACGTATAGTCGGCCTGCAGGGCGGGGGTGAGGCCCATGGCGCACGAGATGGTCGCTGTGGTGCTGTTATTGGTAAGGCTTGACGTGTATCCCTCTTCGTCGCAATAGCCCAGGGTGAGTTGTGCCGATGCGTTTTCGGCAGAGATGACCAGCAGGAGCAGCAGCACAAGGCGTCGGAGCAAAGATGCAGCGTCACACATTATATTATATTTAAAGAACGTCCTCATCTCTTGAAGAATTTGTGGAACTCGGTGGTGCCATCGTCCATCAGCATGAGGAGGATATAGACCGAGGTCGGGTGGTTTGACATCTTGATTTCGCTCACAGCTCCGTTTTGCACCATGATGCGCTGACCTGCGGCATTTAGCAGGGTCCATTCGGTGACGTGCTTGCCGGGGCTGTCGATGAGCAGGCGGTCGCCGTCCCAGCGTATATGCGAGGAAGGCTGACTTTCTTCGATGATGGCTTTGAGTCCATCGATATCGCCTTCCTGCACACCGAAGAAGGTGAGCGAGAAGGGGAAATAGCCCTGATTGTCGTTGAAGACGGCATCGGGCACCATCAGACGGAAGTCATAGTCGTCGGCGGGAATGGCCCCGAGGTGGATGATGCGGTTGTCGATGACATCGCCCGGACACCAGTTGCTGAACGACTGCCAGGCTTCGTCGGTCATTGTGGACGAGCCGTAGATGCCGTTGGCCTGGGTGTTGTACATTCGGAAGGGTTCACAGGAGGTGCGGCCGGGACGATAGACCATTGCCATCCATTCGTTGACCCAGACGTAGTGCAGTCGGCGGTTGTATTCCTCGCCACCCGAGTTGGCGCCGTGGTTGGAGTTGACCATCAGGAACATCGCGTCGCTCATGGCTTCGTCGAGATGCACCTGGTAATGTGCCACGGTGGTCCCCTCCTCGTCGCTATGGCCTTTGCTGTAAGAATTCAGGTAACGCTCGTAGGCGAGGGGCAGGGTGAGTTGCCGCTGCACGGGCTTGTCGTCGGCCGTGTCGCTGGTGACGATGTCGAGTGTGCCGGCAAACACGTCGTTGCGGCCTGAGCAGCCCGCAATCTGTGTGTTGGCAGCGTAGGGCACGCCTTCGAGGTGGAATTCGAGCCAGAGGTTCATCGTGTCGCGCAATGCCTTGTCGTGCAGCAGGGGCGAGAGGAAGGAGATGTCCCACGAGTAGGGCACATCGACACCCTTGTTCTTGTCCATGAACGGGGTGATGAATCGTCCGATCTCGATGCGCTGGATGCTCGGGTCGGTGTCGCCGAGGCGACCGGAGTACTTCCCTCCGTTGGGCTTGACGTGCACGCAGTCGTTGTAGGTGAGCGAATCGCGCGACATCAGCACCAGATCGACCGAACCGATGCGGTCGTAGTTGTCGCAAAGGGCGCTGATGCTGACCTCGAGGCGCAACGTGTCGCCCATCCTGTCGAGATCTTCAGCAGGAAGTAGGGTGGCGTAGCGCGAATTGTTGAGGCGATAGATGCCTTCGGGAACCGGCGCGTCATTGGGACTTACGGTGCCTGCATAGACATCGTAGAACGTGATGTGGTCGTAATACCGGAACCGCTGTTCGGCATTCGCCATCGCTGCCTGTGCGATGAGAAGCGCCAAAAGCGTGGACCAGAGTAGTCTCTTTGAAGAATTCATAAAAATAAGTATGGTTATTTCTGTTTGATGGGGCAGTTCTGGCGTCAGAGAGCCTTGCACTTCTCTTCGAGCCAGGTGCGGTCGGCTTCGTCAAGATGGGGCGAAACGGTGTCGAAGACGCGTTGGTTGTACTCGTTGAGCCAAGCGAGTTCGTCCTTGTCGAGCATATCCTTGACGACGCACGAGGTGTCGATGTAGCATAGCGTCAGTGTGTCGAGGCACTGGAACTCGCCCTGCTCCGTCGGGTCGCAGGGAGTGGCATCGGGTGCATCGGTGGCCACGTCGAAGGGGCGCACGAGCACCAGGTTCTCATGACGAATGCCGTATTTACCGCCCAGATAGATGGCGGGTTCGTTGGAGAAGATCATGCCGTCGCACAGCACCTGGGGATTGTGCTCCATACGAATTGACTCGGGACCTTCGTGTACGCCCAGGTAATGTCCTACGCCGTGCGAGGTGCCATGACGATAGGTCTTGCCGTCGCGCCAGAGGTCGATGCGTGCCAGGGCGTCGAGCTGGTCGCCACGTGTGCCGCGAGGGAAGACGGCGCTTGCCAGACGGATGTGTCCTTTCAGCACCAGCGTGTAGTCGCGTTTCATGGCATCGCTCACCTTGCCCACACCGATGGTGCGGGTGATGTCGGTGGTGCCATCGAGGTATTGTCCACCCGTGTCGATGAGGAGCAGGCCATCGCCGACGATGGGCGTGTCGTGTTCCTTTGAAGGCTCATAATGCGGCATGGCGGCATGCTCGTTCCAAGCAACGATGGCCGGGAATGACTCTTCGCGGTAGAGGGGCTGTTCGCTGCGGAAGTCGATGAGTTTCTGCACCAGGTCCATCTCGGTGAGGGCTCTCCTGGCACAGGAGGTATCGTCGCACTGGTTGCAGAATGCCTTGCCATGCATCAGGGTGTCTTCCAGCCAATGGTAGAAGCGGGTGAGGGCTATGCCGTCCTTCAACAGGGCCGACTTGTAGCCTTCGATCTCTACGGCATTTTTGATGCCCTTCATGAGCGGGATGGGGTTGGGGCCGACCATTGTGCGATAGGGGCAATTGGCAGCCTCCTCGTAGGGGAGAATGGATATGCCGAGGCCGGAAAGATAGTCGCGCACTTCGTCGGTGAGTTTCTCGTCGTGCACATAGATTGTCGAACCCTTGCGGCTCAGGTAGAGATAACTGATGAAGATGGGCGTGCAGGCAATGTCGGTGCCACGAAGGTTGAGAACCCAGGCTATCTCGTCGAGGGCAGAGAGCCAGAGGGATTTGCTGCCTTGCTCCTCTACGGCATCAAGCACGCGGCTGATGCGATCGGCAGTCTTTTCGCCGCTCAATGCCTCGGGGTAGATCTCGATCCTGTTCATTGGCAGCGACGGACGATCGTCCCAGATCTGGCTGATGAGGTTCACGTCGATATCCACTTCGTTGCCGAAGAGGATGCGGCTGTCGCCGCCCGTGCAGTTGGTGTCGTGCTGGGCCTTGTAGTCGTCGAGCCACTGGGCAACGGTGGGTACACCAGCCACCTTCATCTTCATCAGCTTGAAGGGCGAGTCGGCAAGCTGCTGCTCTCCCGAGATGAAGAAGCGGCTGTCGGTCCACAGCAGGGCCTCCTCCTGGGTGACAAGCACGGTGGCCACTTCGCCACGGAAACCGCTGAGCCATTCTATCTCCTTCCAGTGGTCGGGGAGGTATTCGCTCTCGTGCGGATCGTTGTTTTCCATTATGTACAGATCGATGCCCTGCTTTTGCATGAGCTCACGAAGTTGATTTACTCTTGACTGCGATGCTTTCATATTCAATTGACATTTGGACGGTGCAAAAATACGATACTTTTTCGAAAAAGCCAAAAAAATAGAACGATTTTTGCATTTTTCGGGCAAATTATTTGTCCAACTTGCAGATTATTCATATCTTCGCACCCGCTTATCAAAGTGGTAAGCGACCGATGACCCCAGGCTATAAGAAATGGAGATGTAAAAAAGGGAGCCGGGTGATTCGGGTCATTTAACAACCCGTACTGATATGATTATTGTACCAGTTAAGGAAGGTGAGAACATCGAGAAGTGCCTGAAAAAGTTCAAGCGCAAGTACGAGAAGACAGGTGTCATCAAGGAACTTCGTCGTCGTCAGCAGTTCAATGAGCCATCTCAGGTTCGTCGCAAGAAGATGGAGCATGCCATCTACGTTCAGCACCTCAAGGAGAATGCCGCTGAGTAATTAGTTGCATCACCACCAAGGTCTGCATAAGACCAGACAAAAGGGATTGGACAACACCGTTTGGTGAGTCCAGTCTCCTTTTTTTATGTCCTTTTTTCGATAATTTTAAAGGAGAATGACTGGTTTCTCACGTCAAATACTTTTATCAATTGCAAAAATCGCTATTCAAAAACGTCAATTTCGGTAAAAATATGTAAAAATGCTATGCCAATTTATTAAAAAATGTTCAATTGTCCGATTTTTAAGATTTATTTTGTGGAAAAACCGCGTTATTTAAAAAGTTTTCCGTACCTTTGCGCCCGAAAATAAGTGTTATTAGGTATAATGAAGAATTCTATTAAACCCGACTATTTGTTTGAGGTTAGCTGGGAAGTCTGCAACAAGGTGGGCGGCATCTATGCTGTTCTTTCTACCAAGGCAGCGACTTTGAAGAAACAGCTTGGCGACAATCTTTTCTTTATAGGTCCTGATTTGTGGGCTCAGCAGGAGTCTCCTTTCTTCGACCCCACAGCAGCATGCCCCGAACTTGACGAATGGGCACAAAAGGCGAAAGCCGAGAATCTTAAAGTGCGTGTTGGTCGTTGGAAAGTGCCAGGTGAGCCTCAGGTTGTGCTTGTCGATTTCCGTCCATTATATGCAACAAAGAATGCCATCTATGGTCAGATGTGGGAGTGGTATGGTGTCAATTCGATGGTCGGCTATGGCGACTATGATGAAGGATGCACCTTTGCACATGCTGCCGCACTGGTGATCGAAAGTCTCTTCAAGCATCTCTGTCCTTTGCGAAGCAATGCTGTGGCTCATTTCAACGAATGGACCACGGGTATGGGCGTTCTCTATCTCAAGCATCAGGTGCCTGCCATCGCTACGGTGTTCACCACCCATGCAACCTGCGTAGGACGCAGCATCTGCGGCAACAACAAGCCGCTTTACGACTACCTGCACGGCTATTTCGGTGACCAGATGGCCGATGAACTCAACATGACCTCGAAGCACTCGGTCGAGAAGCACGCTGCACAAGAGGCAGACTGCTTCACCACGGTGAGCGACATCACGGCAACCGAGTGTACGCAACTTCTTGAGCGCACCCCACTGGTGACACCCAATGGTTTTGAAGGTGACTTCGTGCCCAAGGGAACTGCTTTCAGCCGCGAGCGCAAGGTGAGCCGACAGGCTTTCAGCCGTCTTGTAGAGTGTCTGACGGGACACGTACCCGCCGAAGATGCCATCTTCGTGGGCACTGCCGGCCGATGCGAGTTCAAGAACAAGGGACTCGACGTCTTCCTCGACACTATGGCACGTCTGCGCGACGTCAATCCCGAGCGTGAGATCGTTGCTTTCATCATGGTGCCGGGCTGGGTCGATGAAGTACGTGCCGATGTGCTCGAGCGTTATCAGAGCGGTTCCGACTTCATCACCGGACTCAGCGATCCCGTGTTTACGCACGCGATCTATAATTATTATGAGGACGCTATTCTCAGTCGTATTCATCAACTGGGATTCCAGAATCAGAAACAAGACAAGGTCAAGGTGATCTACATCCCGTCATATCTCACGGGTGATGATGGATTGCTCAATCGCGATTATTATCTGCTGTTGGCAGGCCTCGACCTGACGATCTATCCAAGCTACTACGAACCTTGGGGATACACTCCCATGGAGTCGTGTGCCTTCGGTGTTCCCACCATTACGACCAGCCTCTCGGGCTTCGGCATGTGGTGCAAGACCATCGGCAAGGACGATGACATCCTCGATGCAGTAGCTGTCGTATCTCGTAGCGATTCCAACTATGAACAGGTGGTTGGCAACATTGCCGACCTCGTGCTCCGTTTTGCCGAAGTGCCTCACACCGAGGTCAAGGCCATCCGTCAGGAGGCACGTCGCGTAGCAGCACGTGCAGGTTGGCACAACTTCATCAAGTACTACAACCAGGCCTATGACAAGGCTCTGAAGGAGGCTTCGCTCCGAAAAGGAATATTACAAGGAAAATAAATAATTAATTAACATCATTAACCATTAACTTAACCTATTATGAAAGTACAGGTAAGTAATACCAACGCCCCCGTGTGGCGCGATATTACCGTAAAGTCAAATCTTCCTGCTGAACTTGAAGGAATCCATACCGTAGCCCGCAACCTGTGGTGGTCGTGGAACTCCGATGCCCACAAGCTTTGGCGTGAGCTTGATCTCGATCTCTGGCGCTCTACGGGCCACAACCCACTTGCCATGCTCGAGACCATGTCACTCGATCGTCTCAACGAGATCGTTGCTGACAAGAAGCTCATGAAGAAGGTTGATGCAGTTGTTGCTCATTTCAACGAGTATATGGCTCAGCCGGTCAATACCAAGCGTCCTTCGGTGGCATATTTCTGCATGGAGTACGGCTTGACAGCTTGCCTCAAGATTTATTCAGGTGGTCTCGGCATCCTTGCCGGCGACTATGTGAAGGAGGCTTCTGATTCGAACATCGACTTCTGTGCCGTAGGTTTCCTCTATCGTTTCGGTTACTTCACCCAGACCCTCTCTGCCGATGGCAGCCAGGAGGCCAACTACGAGGCCCAGAACTTCGCACAGCTCCCTATCGAGCCCGTGAAGAATGAGGATGGCACACAGCTCGTGCTCGAAGTGCCTTACCACGATGATATAGTTGTCTATGCCAACGTATGGCAGGTGAATGTAGGCCGTGTGAAGCTCTATCTGCTCGACACCGACCTCGACCGCAACTCCGAGTGGGACCGCAGCATCACTCACCAGCTCTATGGTGGTGACTGGGAGAACCGCATCAAGCAGGAGTATCTGCTCGGCATTGGCGGCATACTGCTCCTCAACAAGCTTGGCATCAAGAAGGATGTTTATCACTGCAACGAGGGTCACGCTGCCCTTATCGGTGCACAGCGTATGGCCGACCTCATCCAGAATGAGGGCTTGAAGTTCAACGAGGCACTTGAGGTGGTTCGCAGCTCGCAGCTCTATACCTGCCACACTCCAGTACCTGCCGGACATGACTACTTTGAGGAGGGCCTCTTCTACAAGTACATGTCGCACTTTGCTCCCAAACTCGGTATCGACTGGGCTGACTTCATGAACATGGGTCGTGAGAATCCAGGCGAAGGCAAGTTCTCGATGTCGGTATTCGCACTCAACACCTGTCAGGAGGCCAATGGCGTATCCTGGCTCCACGGCAAGGTAAGCCGCGACATGTTTGCTCCCGTTTGGAAGGGCTATGCTCCTGAGGAGCTCCACGTTGGCTATGTGACCAATGGTGTTCACCTCCCTTCATGGGCTGCCAGCGAGTGGAAGGAGTTCTATGAGAAGCTCTTTGGTCCCAACTACTATGAGACCCAGACTCAGGACGAGATGTGGAAGAAGATCTACGAGGCTGACGACGAGGAGATCTGGAAGATCCGCAAGGGCCTCAAGACCAAGCTCTTCAACTTCATCAAGGAGGAGGTAGCCAACAACCTTCGCAAGAAGCAGGAGAATCCTGCCAAGATCCTCCAGGCTGTCAATGCCCTCAATCCCGATGCTCTCACCATTGGCTTCGCACGTCGTTTCGCTACCTACAAGCGTGCACACCTGCTCTTCACCGACCTCGACCGTCTGGCCAAGATCGTCAACAACCCCGAGCGTCCTGTTCAGTTCATCTTTGCAGGCAAGGCTCACCCAGCTGATGGCGGTGGCCAGGGTCTGATCCGTCGCATCGTCGAGATTTCGCGTATGCCACAGTTCGTGGGCAAGGTTGTTTTTGTCGAGAACTACGACATGGACGTTGCCAAGCGTCTCGTTTCGGGTTGCGACATCTGGATGAACACCCCAACTCGTCCATTGGAGGCTTCCGGCACATCGGGCGAGAAGGCCATCATGAACGGTACCCTGAACCTCTCCGTCCTCGACGGCTGGTGGTACGAGGGTTACAAGGAGGGCGCAGGTTGGGCTCTTACCGACAAGCGTACGTTCCAGAACCAGTCGCTCCAGGATCAGCTCGATGCTGAGACCATCTACAACATGCTCGAGACTGAAATCGTGCCTCTCTACTTCGCCAAGAACCGTAAGGGCTATTCGCCCGACTGGGTAAAGGCCGTCAAGGACTGTCTCTACAAGATCACTCCTCACTTCACCATGCGTCGTCAGCTCGACGACTACTACGATCGCTTCTACACCAAGGAGGGTGCACGTGCCCGCAAGCTTGCTGCCAACGACTACAAGCTGGCTAAGGAGATCGCCGCATGGAAGGAGAATGTGGCCGCCAATTGGGATACCGTTGAGATCAAGGAGGTTGTTCTGCCACAGGAGGATCTCGCACAGGGTCTCTCGATTGGCAAGTCGTACGCTGCTACCGTCGTTGTCGATGGCAAGGAGATTGCTGCTGACCTCGGCCTCGACCTCGTAATCGCCTCTTCGGGCGATGGTGCTGCTCGCAACACCAAGAGCTTCGAGATGGAGGCTGTGAAGCGTGAGGGAACTCTTGTAACCTTCAAGATTGACTTCCCAGTGAAGTATTCTGGTGCATACAAGATTGGTTTCCGTCTCTTCCCGAAGAACGCTAACCTGCCTCACCGTATGGACTTCGCCTATACCCGCTGGTTCTAATCCTCTGGATATAGATTCTATAAGCAAGCCGCCGAAGATTGTCTTCGGCGGCTTGCTGTTTTTGCTGCTATTTAAAAACAAAAACCTTATTTGCGACAAAATTCCTTATACCCTAAGAAGAACTCGCGGTGGCCTAAGGCTTCAGATTTGGTCATTTGTCCATCGGCTACCTGCTCGATGCAGATGAGCAGTTCGTTCGCAATCTCTTCGAGCGTGGCTCCTTCCGAAATGATGCGACCTGCATTGATGTCCATATCTTCGCTCAGATGCTCGAAGGTGATGGGGTTGGAGCAGACCTTGATGACGGGAGCGATGGCCGAACCTGCAACTGAACCGCGTCCTGTGGTGTAGAGCACAGCGTGACAGCCTGACGCCATCATTTCGACAATTTCGGCCGTGTCGCTGACGTTGGGGAAACCCCAGCGAGCCTCGCCGTCGGGTACTACGTCCATCATATAGAGACCATTTGTGGAGGGGATTTCTCCTGGACGGATAAGCCCGTTGATAGTGCGACTGCCGCTCTTGGCATAGGAACCTAACGATTTCTCCTCGATGGTGGTCAGACCACCCTCGGCATTGCCCTGCGAAAAACTGTCGTGACCCATCTTCTTGTAATAGACATCCGCCTTATGGATGCAGTCGTAGAGTTGTTGGCCCACTTTTTTTGTGGCACCGCGCTCACGAAGCATTGCTTCGCAGCCTATCAGTTCGCCAGGTTCCTCAAAGATGCAGGTGGCGCCAGCATCGACAAGGCGGTCGAACGAGCGTCCCACAGCAGGATTGGCGGTGATACCACTGCACGCATCCGATCCTCCACACACTGTGCCGATGCACAGGTCTTGCCAATGCAGTTCAACTTTCGGAACTGCCTGGACAGCAGGTGTCATTGCTTTTATTGCTTCTACACCCTTGCTGATGGAACATTGGGTGCCACCTTCCTCCTGAATGACAATGAGTGCAGCCTCGCGTCCGCTCTCTTTGACCACTTCCAGAAGTTGATTACGTAGGAAGTTCTCACAGCCTAGCGAGACGATCACCACACCACCCACATTGGGATGTGTGCAGAGTCGCTCCATTATCTCTTGCGCGTAGGCATTGGGAGCACAGCCACCGAATCCGATCAGATGGACCGGAAGAGCTTCGCTGTCGGTCTGTCGGGCAATCTGTTCTGCCACGTGATGGGCACACTCCACGAGATAAGTGACCACAATCACGTTGCGTATGCCTTTACGATTATCTTTTCTAATGTAGCCAGTCATAAGGAAATTTACTGTTATCTATCGGGACGCCAGATGTAGTCGGACTTCATATTCTGTACATGCACGTGTTCACCAGCTTCGATGTCTCGGGTGGCACTGCCGATAGGAAGACCATATTTCAGCACCTTTTCGCCTTGCTCGATGGCTCGGACGGCAACTTTGTGTCCGAAGTCGATGTCTTCCAGAAGCGTGAGGGCACAATCATCCGACAGTGTCACCTCCTGGCCTGCCTTGAGGTCGCAGAGTGCCACTGCCACGTTGTCATTCGGATGTAAACTAATCAACTGCATTAATATATTCAAAAATAAAACCGCCCTTAGTCGTAATGACTTTAGGCGGTCCAGTGTTGTTTGTAGTGTAACTAAACTGTCGGTCTGATTAGATAGCAGCCTTTACAGTGTCAGCGATTGCCTCTACGGCTGAATCAGCCTGAGCAGCAAGAGTATCAGCAGCGGCCTCAACGGTCTCAACGGTCTCAACAGCGGCCTCAGTAGCCTCGGCTGCCTTCTCCTTAGCACCATTGCAAGAAGCAAAGCTAACTGCAACAAGAACACCTGCGAAAAGAACCAATTTCTTCATAATTGTAAAAATTTTAAATTGTTTATTATTGTTTGATACCTTAAAAAAATTTGCACAACCTTATTGTTTTTGCGGCACAAAGGTAAGGTATTTTCACATTTGATGAATTGTTTTTTGCAATTTTTTGGCTATTTGGACGAAAAATGTTTACAAATTGGCAAAATTGTCACTTATAGGTTGAAAAATAAAGGTAATTAGAAACGATTATCAGGGTTCACACAATAAATTGACTATTTGCACGTTAATATAAGTGTCCGACACAAAATATGAACTTTATTCTTCGACATATCCGCATTCTCCTGTTGCTGGCTCTCATCGGAGCGCCCGCAATGACTGCTGTGGCCCAAAGGCAGAAAATCAAGAACCTGCCCTATTACGATCAGCGCCTGCTGCATTGGGGATTCAGTTTCGGTTTCAGTATGCCTACCATCAGTTTCGCTCACACGGGAAGCGAGGCGGCTGAAGGCTGGTGGACCACTTGTCCCAAGGTCAATCCGTCGTTCCAGGTGGGTCTGATGGGCGATTTGGCCATCACCGAGCATCTGAACTTCCGTGTCTCACCGTTCCTCTATTTCCAGGAGCGAACGGTACGGTTTGAACGTGTGACACTCGAAGGCCGAGAGCGAACCAATCAGCAGTTGAAGACGACCTACATCGAAATTCCTGCGTCGTTGAAGATCAGCACACGACGCATCAACAATTATCGCCCCTATCTGGTGGCGGGTGCACAATTCGATTTCGACATCGGTAAGGAGAAAGAGACGCCCATTGTCTTCAATCGTATCGACTTGGGGGTGCACATCGGTATGGGATGCGACTTTTATCTTCCTTTCTTCAAGTTGGCCCCCGAATTCCGATTCAATCTGGGTTTGCTGGATATGATCGACCACAAGCGCGAAGACTTGAAGGACTTGACGCTGATGCCTTATACCGAAGCCGTGAAGTCGGCAAGAAATACGGGAATATCGTTTATTCTTTGGTTTGAATGATGTAATTATTTATGGAAGGAGTTTTCAAGAAGATTTCAGAGCAATGGTTCCTGCGCGAACCAGCATTCTTTGCGCTCTACTGCATCCAGCAGTTGGAGGTGAATGAAAAGATGAACTGTGCCATGCGATGTGGACAGGGGAAGTTGCAATACAATCCGAAGTTTTTGGAGCGTAAACCTACGGCCGATGTCGAGTTGCTGTTGAAGATCGAGATGATTCGCCTTTTCCTCAAGCATCCCTATGAGCGCCAGCCTGAGGGAACGAGCCGTATTGCCCTTGCATTGGGCAGCGACGTGACCATCAAGTCGGCCTACAACGGACCAAATGCGATGGGCGTTGGTTCGATGCCACCGCAGGAGTTGCCTCTGATTGGCCCCGAGGCATTCGGTTTGCAGCACGATATGCCCTTCGAATGGTATGTGCGCAAAATTGAGGAGATGCTCGACGAGAATCCAATTTCTTCGAGCAATCAGAAAGATCGGAATGATTCGAAATCACCGATTTCCGAAGATGCCTTGGATGAGGCTGCTGCACGTTCGGAACTCTGGGAAGAGGACGAAATGCGTGCACAGGAGATTAACGACCTCATCGACAAGATGAATTCGTGGGGTAGTATTCCGGGCAATGTAGTACAGCAGATACAGGCTTCGACAAAGGCGAGAATCGACTATCGCAAGATTATGCAGGGCTTCCGTGCCTCAGTATTGAGCAACACGATGCGACTGACACGAATGCGCCCAAATCGGCGTACGGGATTCCAGCAGATGGGTTCTGTACGCAGGTTCGACACCAAACTATTGGTGGCTGTCGATGTCTCGGGCTCCATTTCCGACAAGACCTTATCCCACTTCTATTCGGTCATCAACAAGTTCTTCAAATACGGCATAAACGAAATTGACTGCGTGCAGTTCGACTGCGAACTGGGAGAGGTGAAGCCCATTCGCAAGGCTTCGCGCACCATACAAATCTTCGGACGAGGAGGTACATCCTTCCAGCCCGTTTTCGACTATTTGGCCGAACACAACGTCTACGACGGTCTTATTATCCTCACCGATGGAGGGGCTCCCCATCCAAAGATGGACGACTCCATCAAAGCCAATATCCTGTGGGTGTGTGAAGACGAAAAAAGCTACGACCAGTGCAAGGACTGGATGCAGCTTTATGGTCGCGTTTGTTGGATGTACCTTTAAAATTAAAATGACTCCACTTTCGTAAGTGCGAAAGTGGAGTAAATATGTTTACAGTGCCGCTGCAAATCGATCGAGGAAGAGGTCGCAGTCGCGTTGGGTGATGCAAAGAGGCGGGAGAATGCGGAGAACATTGGTGCCGGCTGCGCCTGTGAAGACGTGCTGTTCGTAGAGCAGGCGGTTGCGCACCTCCTTGTAGGGATGATCAAATTCTATGCCAATCATCAGACCCAGACCGCGCAATTCCTTGAGGCCGGGGATGTTCATCGACTTCAGTCCTTCCATAAGGTATTCACCCTGCTTTCGTGCATTCTCGATGAGGTGTTCCTCCTGAATGACGTCGAGTACGGTGCAGGCGAGGGCACAACCCAGATGATTGCCTCCAAAGGTGGTGCCCAATTGGCCATAAACAGGCGAGAACATCGGGCTGATGAGCACGCCAGCAAATGGGTAGCCATTGGCAATACCTTTGGCCACTGTGATGATGTCTGGACGGATGCCGAACCATTGGTGAGCAAAGAACTTGCCGCTGCGGCCATAGCCCGACTGAATCTCGTCGAGAATCAGCACGACGTGGTTGTCGGCAGTGACCTTGCGCAGTTCCTGCATGAATTCGGTGGTAGGAATGTGAATGCCTCCTACACCCGAGATGCCCTCGATGATGACGGCAGCAACGTCGCCCTTTGCAATGGCACTCTTCACTCCCTTGATGTCGCCGAGTTCCAGGAAATCGACGGGGAATGTCGCATTGATGGGAGCCTGTATCTTGGGATTCTGCGTGACATTGACAGCCGCAGAGGTACGTCCGTGGAAAGCATGGGTGAAGGCGATGATCTTCTTCTTGCCAGTGTAGAAGGAGGCCAGTTTCAGCGCATTCTCGTTGGCTTCTGCTCCCGAGTTAATGAGGAAGAGCTGGTAGTCGTCGTAACCACAGATAGGGCCGAGCTTTTCGGCAAGTTTCACCTGCAGCGGGTTCTTGACGGCATTGGAGTAGAACACGAGTTTGCTGGCTTGTTCCTGCATGGTCTGCAGGTAGCGTGGATGGCTGTGACCAATGGAGATCACGGCATGTCCACCGTAGAAGTCGAGATATTCCTGTCCCTTATCGTCCCACACATAGCATCCCTTGCCATGGTCAACGGTCACGTCAAATAGGGGATATACGTCAAAAAGTTTCATAGTGTTTTTTTTTATAGTGACTATAGTAAATATAGTGACTATATTCTATTTTAAAAGGTCAAAACCTTTTTATTAAAAGGCTATGGCCTTAAGACCAAGACCCGCCTTTTCGTCCAGTCCAAACATGAGATTCATATTCTGGACGGCTTGGCCGACAGCGCCTTTCAACAGGTTATCGATGATGCTGGTGACCACCACCTTGTTGCCATTGAACTTGTCGAGATGCACAAGGGCCTTGTTTGTGCCGACAATTTGCTTGAGGTCGAGGGCTACGTCGACATAATGGGTGAATGCAGCGTCACGATAGAATGTCTTGTAGAGTTCCACCAGTTGTTCCTTGCTCGGATTGGTAGCGGTGCCTTCGGGTCCGTTCAGTTTGATGACCTCGGTGCAGAAGATGCCGCGAGCGAAGTCGCCACGATAGGGTACGAAATCGACTGTGATCTCTCCCTCAGCGGGCACGTTCAGCAACGTGTTGCACACGGCAGGAGCCGACGCAGGACGCAGTTCGTTGAGCGTCTGGCAGATCTCATGGAGGTGCTGGTGCTGGAAAAGTTTGTACGCCGACATGTTGTCGTTGCGCCAGGAGAAATGAGTGGTAGCAGCAGGTTTCTGGCCTGCGCCTGTTGATCCCGTGATGGCATTCACTGCAATATCGTTGGCAAGCAATCCTGCCTTTGCCAAGGGGAGCAGACCCAGTTGAATACAGGTGGCAAAACATCCGGGGTTGGCCAGATGCTGGCATTGACGGATGGCATCCCTGTGGGTCTCGGGCAGACCATAGACAAAGTCGTGAGCACCCTTGATGCGGAAGTCCTGCGCCATATCGATGATCTTGACGCCGGCTGGGATGTCGTGTTCGCGAAGGTAGGCTTCGCTTTTGCCATGGCCGAAGCAGAAGAACACTACATCGACCTGGTCGAAAGGTGTCTGGTCGGTGAACGTCAGGTCGGTATCGCCATAGAGTCCCTCATGAACAGCGGCTACGGGATTGCCTGCATTCGACTCCGAATTGGCAAAGACTATCTTGACCTCGGGATGATGGATGAGCAGGCGGATGAGTTCGCCTCCTGTGTAACCTGCTGCGCCTAATATGCCTACACGAACCATAATCAACGTTCCTCGTCAGGGTGAACCGAATAGTAGGCGCGGAGAGGAGTGGACATAACCTTGATGAAGCCTTTGGCATCTTCACTGGTCCAGGCTTTGGCTGTCTCGCCGTACTCGCCGAGCTTGTTGTGAACGAGGTCGTCGGGAGTATCGACGCCGAGTGTCTGGAAACTGTAGGGACGGAGTTCGAGCGTCACTGTGCCGTTGACGTTGCGCTGGCTGGAGGTGAGCATGGCCTCCATGTCGGGCATCACAGGCTCGAGGTACTGGCTCTCGTGGAGGAACATACCGTACCAGTTGGAAACCTGGTCCTTCCAGTATTGCTGCCACTTCGAGAGGGTGAACTTCTCGAGGTAACGGTGAGCGCCGATGATGAGCATTGGAGCCGCAGCCTCAAAGCCTACACGTCCCTTGATGCCGATGATGGTATCACCTACGTGGCAGTCGCGTCCGATGGCGTAGGCAGCACCGATCTTCTCAACCTCCTGGATGGCGCGGATCTTGTCGTCATACTCCACACCATTCACGCTGCAGAGTTCTCCCTTCTTGAAGCCAAGCGAGAGGATTTCGGTGCCACTCTTGGTGGGATGCTTGAGGTAAGCGCTCTCGGGCAGACCTTGTGCCGAGTCGAGTATCTCACCGCCACAGATTGACGTGCCCCAGATGCCCACGTTGTAACTGTATTTCAGTTTGGTGAAGTCGGCAAAGTAGCCATTGGCATTGAGGTAATCGACTTCCTCCTTGCGGCTCAGGTTGCGGTCGCGGGTAAGGGTGATGATTTCTACCCCGGGCGCCATAACGAGGAAGGTCATATCGAAACGAACCTGGTCGTTGCCAGCGCCGGTTGAACCGTGAGCGATGGCATCAGCACCAATCTCCTTGGCATAGCGAGCGATGGCGATGGCTTGGAAGATGCGCTCCGATGATACCGAGATAGGGTAGCAGTTGTTGCGAAGCACATTGCCGTAGACCATATACTTGAGCGACTTCTGATAGTATTCCTGGGTCACGTCGAGGGTTACATATTTCACGGCGCCAAGTTTGTAGGCGTTCTCTTCGTTGGTCTTCAATTGTTCTTCGCTGAAGCCTCCGGTGTTAGCGCACGCTGCATAGACCTCGTATCCCATCTCGCGGGTGAGATACATTACATTGTAACTGGTGTCAAGACCGCCGCTGAAGGCGACCACCACTTTCTTCTTTGCCATATATTCTGAGGGTTTGAGAGTTTGAGAAGTTTGGAAATTTGAGAGGTTTATTGTGGAAACCTATAAAAATCAGATCTTATCCAGATCTTCGAGCACCTCGTCGGGATGCTCGTGCGGATCATAGAGCATGGCGGTGCAGATGCATCGCTTGAAGTCGGTGCGGGTGAGCACGTCGTAGTTGACGCAAGTCTGGCAACCGCGCCAGAATGCCGGATCGTCGGTGAGTTGTTCGAAGGTGACGGGACGATAGCCAAGTTCGTGATTGATCTTGAGTACGGCAGCACCCGACGTCAGTCCGAAGAGTTTGGCTTCGGGGTAGAGACGGCGGCTATAGTTGAACGAGAAGCGCTTGATACGCTTGGCAAGGCCGATGCCACGGTATTTGGGGCTGACGATGAGTCCGGAATTGACGATGTATTGCTTGTTGCTCCAGCTTTCGATATAGCAAAAGCCTGCAAAATCGTTCTCACAAAGGGCGATGATGGCCTTGCCTTCGATCATCTTCTGGGCCACGTAGTCAGGCGAACGACGGGCGATGCCCGTGCCACGAGCCTTCGATGACTCTTCGATGGTAGTGAGGATCTCATCGACATATTTGATGTGCTGCTTGCCGGCAACGCAGATCTTTACTTGAGGCTTTACTGCAGCCTCTTCTGTTTTTACTTCTTCCATTGCAGTATTCGTATAATACCAGATTGGACAAAAAAGTTGGATATGTTATCGGTCTATCAGCTCTTCGGCAAAGCGGCGCAAAGAGCCTCTGCCACCTGATGGGTGGTATATCCGCCGCGTGGGATGACGAGGATGGTGTCGTCACCGGCAAGCGTTCCCATCACTTCGGGTAGGGCGCACATGTCGATGTCGTATGCGATGCTGCTGGCATAGCCAGGCTTGGTGCGCACAACAATCAAGACCTGGCTGCATTCGATGCTGACCACGCCTGCTACCGTCTTCGACGGGATGAAATGAGGAGAAACCTTGTTCTTGGCAGACGCTGCCACATCGGGCATCACATACATGTATCCGCCTTCGCGTGTGGCAATCTTGGCAATCTGCATCTGCTTGAGGTCGCGACTTAGTGTGGCCTGGGTGACCTCGATGCCCTTTTCCAAAAGTTGCTTCAGCAATTCATCCTGGCTGCTGATGCTCTGGCTCTGGATAATGTCGCGGATGACAGCAATTCTGTCCTTCTTATTCTTCATTGCCTTAAATATAAACCTGAAAACACAATCATTGATGAATTTATGGGGTGCAAAGATAATACTATTCCGTATAAATACAAAATAAAATAAGAAAAAAATGATTAAAAAGGCAGATTTATTAGGTAAATGCTAATTTTTATTGTCATTTTATGCAAAACTTGGCGCGTCCAGTACTGCTTGCTCGATTATTCTTGGGTAATATGCATATTCCAGCGCGTGGACTTTGGTAGCCACGGCATGGGCGTCGTCACCGGGCTCCACGGGACACTTGGCCTGGAAAATGATGTCGCCATTGTCGAAGAACTCGTTGACATAATGTATGGTGATGCCGCTTTCTGTATCGCCACAACGAATCACGTCCTCGTGTACGCGGTCTCCATACATTCCCTTGCCGCAATGAAGTGGGATGAGGGCTGGGTGGATGTTCACTATCGCACGCGGATAGGCATCGACAAGATACTTGGGCACAAGCACCAGATAGCCGGCGAGCACGATGAAGTCGATATGATATTCGCCGAGCAAAGCCATCACTGCCTCCTCGTTGGCCATCTCCTTGCGGGTCACCAGCTTGGATGGAATGCCCAACTTGCGGGCACGCTCAAAGACGTAGGCGTCAGCCTTGTTGCACACTATCAGGGAGATTCGCGCCACGTCGCTGCCCTCGAAGTAATTGGCGATATTCTCGGCATTTGTACCTGAACCTGATGCAAAAATTGCGATATTTTTCATTTTCAGTTTGCATTTTCGCACAAAACATACAATTTTGTGCAATTTTTACTATTTTCTTACCATTTTTTTTCGCTACTCGGAATTATTTTCGTTTCTTTGCAGTGTGAAAATGGATTTTCTTGGGGGCAAATGTAGTGCATTTTCCCTTAATTGCCAAATAAATCACGTTCTTTTAGCTATTTTTGGAGCGTAGAGAATTGAATTGACAATACCGAACAACAATATTCACATTTAAAATTATAAAATTATGTCAGAAATTGAAAGCAAAGTTAAAGAGATTATCGTTGAGAAGCTTGGTGTTGAAGAGTCTGAGGTAACTATGGACGCATCTTTCACCAACGATCTTGGTGCTGATTCACTTGATACCGTTGAGCTCATCATGGAGTTCGAGAAGGAGTTTGGTATCACCATTCCTGATGATCAGGCTGAGAAGATTGCCACTGTTGGTGACGCTGTTGCTTACATCGAGGCTAACAAGTAATCTTTACATCCTACTATTTTAATGGAATTAAAGAGAGTAGTAGTGACGGGACTGGGTGCCGTCACTCCACTTGGTAAGTCGGTTGCCGAAACTTGGGCAAACCTTCTTGAAGGCAAGAGTGGATGTGCACCTATCACCCTGTTCGACGCTTCTAAGTTCAAGACCCAGTTCGCTTGCGAGGTCAAGGACTTTGATCCTCTCCTCTATTTCGAGAAGAAGGAAGTCCGTAAGGTTGACCGCTACACGCAGTTTGCCTTTGCAGCAGCGAGCGAGGCCATCAAGGATTGCGGTATCGACCTCGAGACCGAGGACAAGAACCGCATCGGCGTCATCTACAGCTCAGGCATCGGAGGCATCAAGACCTTCCACGAGGAGACCATGGGCTATGATCCCGAAGTCGGCCCTCGTTACAATCCGTTCTTCATCCCCAAGATGATTTCGGACATTGCAGCCGGCCAGCTCTCGATCCACTATGGCTTCCACGGCCCAAACTATGGCACCGTGAGCGCTTGCGCCTCTTCGACCCACGGCATGATTGACGCCTTCAACCTGCTTCGTCTGGGTAAGGCCAACATTATGGTTGTCGGTGGTGCCGAGGCTGCAGTAGCCGAGCCTGGTGTAGGTGGTTTCAACGCCATGAAGGCCCTCTCGACGCGCAACGACGACCCCGAGCATGCCAGCCGTCCTTTCTCGGCCAGCCGCGATGGTTTCGTCATTGGCGAAGGATCAGGTTGTCTCATCCTTGAGGAACTCGAGCATGCCAAGGCACGTGGTGCTAGGATCTATGCCGAGGTTGTCGGTGGTGGCATGTCGGCCGACGCTTATCACCTCACAGCCACTCATCCCGAGGGACTGGGTGCCAAGCTGGTGATGGAGGCTGCGCTCGAAGATGCCAACCTCAAGCCCGAGGACATCGACTACATCAATGTTCATGGCACCTCCACTCCTGTGGGCGACCGCTCGGAGGCAAAGGCCATCCAGCAGGTGTTTGGTGATTGGGCCTACAAGCTCAACATCAGCTCCACCAAGTCGATGACCGGACACCTCCTAGGTGCAGCCGGTGCCGTCGAAGCATTGATCTGTGTCAAGGCTGTAGAATGCGATATTGTTCCTCCTACCATCAACCACGAGGAGGAGGATAAGGACCCAGAGATCGATTACAATCTGAACTTCACCTTCAACAAGGCTCAGAAGCGTCAGGTTCGTGCCGCTCTTTCGAACACCTTCGGATTCGGAGGTCACAACGGTTCAATCATCGTCAAGAAATACGAAGAGTAAAAGTCTTTTATGAGATATTACCAAAATGTAAGCGACCTGGGGGACCTCCAGGTCGCTTTGCGTGAAGCCTTGGACGTAAAGGCTCACCGTTACGACTTTCAGCACCTGGGCAGGAACAAGACCTGCCTGCTGATCTTCTTCAACAACTCGCTTCGCACCCGTCTCTCCACCCAGAAGGCTGCGCAGAACCTTGGTATGAACACCATCGTGCTCGATGTCAACGCCGGTGCCTGGAAACTCGAGACACAGCGCGGTGTCGTGATGGACGGCGACAAGGCCGAACATCTGCTCGAAGCCATCCCCGTGATGGGCTGCTATGCCGACATCATCGGCGTGCGTTCGTTTGCCCGTTTCGAGTCGAAGAAGGACGACTACGAGGAGATGATCCTCTCGCAGTTCATCAAGTATTCCGGCAAGCCCGTCTTCTCGATGGAATGTGCCACCGGTCATCCTCTCCAGGCGTTTGCCGACATCATCACTATCGAGGAGCACAAGGAGCAGGCCCGTCCGAAGGTCGTCATGACCTGGGCACCCCATCCTGGTCGTCTGCCGCAGGCTGTGCCCAACTCGTTCGCACAGTTCGCCGTGGCTGCTGGCTACGAGGTTGTGGTGACGCATCCCCATGGCTATGAGCTCGACCCGCGTTTCACCGAGGGCGCTACCATCGAATACGACCAGATGAAGGCCTTCGAAGGTGCCGACTTCGTCTATGCCAAGAACTGGGCTGCCTATAACGATCCCTACTACGGACAGAACCTCGAGAAGGTTGCCGTGGCTAGTGGCAAGGTAGGCCCCAAAGGTTTCCCCGCCCTCGAACTGCCCGAACTTGGCCTCTACGAGGAGGATTGGCGCAGTTGGACGGTGGGCGCACGCCAGATGGCTGTCACCCGCGATGCCCATTTCATGCACTGCCTGCCCGTGCGTCGCAACATGATTGTCACCGACGATGTCATCGAAGGTCCACGCTCCCTCGTCATCCCCGAGGCTGCCAATCGTGAGATCTCGGCTGAGGTTGTCATCAAGCGCATTCTGGAGTCCGAGTGCCAATAGTGGAAATCCTGTTGGATTTATGACAAGATAACCCCGAAAGCAAAACTCGCTTTCGGGGTTATCTGTATTTTTATGCAAAAATATTTGGCGGAGTGCAAAAATCTTTGTATCTTTGCGCGCTGAAAAGAGGCATCTTTGGCCTGTCTGTATTCCTAAACAAGATGACGGATCAGTTCCTCACGATCGCCGCACAGCATATCGATCACGGGGATTTCGATCATGGTGTAGGCACCGGGCTTCTGCTTCATCGATGCACGAGCCACGTTGACCAGCACCTGTGACGTCAGGGCGGGGTTGTTGATCTTCATGTTGAACTCGAAGAGCTGGTTGTGTGTCTTGCCCGACACGCCCTTGCGTGTGAGGTTCACGCCGTGTCCCACATCGTTGAGGTCATCGACCGAGGCAACCTGCTGCACGTGGGTCTCATCGTTCACGAAGTAGGGATCTGCCTTGATGGCTGCTTCCACGGTCTTGAAGTCGGCGCCTTCCTCCAGCTCGACATAGACCATGCGGCGATGGATGCCTGTGCCTACGGGAATGGTCATCGAAAGTGCGTCCTTCACGCCTGCGATGGCACGTACGGCGACAGAATGGCCCATCGAACGGCCTGGGCCGAAGTTGGTATAGCTGATACCCTTCGGAGCAAGGCTTTCCATCAGCGTGCGGACAATCGAATCCGAACCCGGATCCCATCCGGCTGAGATGATGCTCACGGCATTGTTGGCCTTGGCTACTGCATCGAGCGTGCGACGCAGGTCAACGATCTGGGTGTGGATGTCGAACGAATCGACCGTATTGATGCCGAGGGCAAGGCACTGCTTGGCATATTCCTCCACCTTGCGGGTAGGGGTGGCAAGGATGGCTACATCCACGTCCTTCAGTTCCTGGATGTTCTTTACTACGGGATAATCGGCGAGTTCGGCGGGCTTGTTCTCGGCACCTGCACGGCGCACAACACCTGCACATTCAAAGTCGGGAGCAGCCTCGATGGCTTCGAGCGCATACTTGCCGATATTGCCATAACCTACGATGGCTGCACGTATCTTCTTCATAACTGATAAAGTTTTTGAGGATTGATTTAACCTGAAAATTGGCGCAAAGATAACGTTCTTGCGTTAAATTTGCAAATTTATTGACATTTTTTATCTAAATTCGCTAAAACATATACATTTTGTAAACCAAAAGTAACGAAACAAATATGAAAAAGATCACGACTGTAAGCGAGAACCTCACTTCATGGCGCTGGTGGGCCGAGTGGGCAGGCATCTTCATCGGAGATGCCATTATGGCCGCAGGCTTTGTCTTCTTCATCAACCCCTACAACATCATCCCGGGCGGCGTCTATGGCGCCAGCATCGTGCTCCACAATCTTTTCCCTTCCATCCAGGTAGGTACATTCGGCTATTGCTTCGACGTCCCACTGCTCATCATCAGTGTGCTGGTGCTTGGTGCGAAGTTGGGCAGCCGCACCATTGTGGCAGCATTGTTCACACCCATTGTCATGAACACGATGTCATCCCTTGCCTATCCCGACCAGGCAGCGCTCGAAGCACTCGACCCCGCCCTGCTGTGTGGTGGCATCCTCGACATGTCCCATCACCTGCTGCTTGCCACGCTGATGGGAGCCACTGTCATTGGCATCGGGTGCGGCATTGTGGTGATGTGCAAGGCTACTACAGGCGGCTCCGACATTGTGGCGATGATTATTCAGAAGTATCTGAAGATACCTTTCTCCAATGGCCTGCTGATTGTCGATGGCATTGTGGTGCTCTTCGGTCTGATAGTTATCGGCTTCGGTGTGGGCATTGATGGTCCTGTTGGCAAGGAGAGCTGCCTGCTGTCGTTCTATTCGCTCATCGCCATCTACGTGTCGTCGCGAGTCATCGCCCGTGTGATTGCCGGCAACAAGGACGACAAGCTCCTCTTCATCATCAGCGAGAAGCCTGTGCCCGAACTGCGTACCTACATCCTCAAGGATCTCGAGCGTTCGGCCACCCGCATCCGCAGCAAGGGCCTCTATTCCGATGGCGACAAGGAGATGCTCTTCCTCGTCATCCACAACAAGGAAGTCCCTGGTGTGAAGGAGATCATTCGCGAGGCCGATCCCCGTGCTTTCGTCGTTGTCACCGATGCCTACGACACCTATGGCGAAGGCTGGAAACAACTGCCCAAGAGTGGCGAGATTACACCCGAATAAGGAATTTATAACCCATTAACTCAAACTCAGTATGAAGAAATTAGCTCTCATGCTCGGCGCACTCGTTGCGCTCACTGCCTGCACCAAGAAGCAGGCTCCTGCTCCCGAACCCGAACCGGCTACCCCTGGTTCGCTCGTACTTTACTATTCTCAGTCGGGTTCCACCGAGAAGGTGGCCCAGCTCTTTGCCGAAAAGACCGGTGCCGACATCGAGAAGTTCAACGTGGCTACCGCTTACGACGGCGACTTCAATGCCACCATCGCCCGTTGCCAGGAAGAAATGAAGAACGGCATTGTGCCCGAACTCGCTCCCCTCACCAAGGATGTTGCCAAGTACGACACCATCTACCTCGGCTATCCTATCTGGTTTGGCACCTATGCTCCTCCGGTTGCTGCGCTGCTCAAGGGCGTGGACCTCAAGGGTAAGGTGATTGTTCCTTTCTGCACCTTCGGTAGTGGAGGCATCGAGGCAAGTGTAGCTGCCTTGAAGGCTGCTCTTCCCGAATCTACCGTCCTCGACGGCTATGGAGTACGTGCTGCCCGTGTTGATAAGGCAGCTGACGAAGTCGCTTGCTTCCTCGTTTGCGCTGGAATCGTGCCAGGCGAGAAGGTTGTGCTTCCTGACTTCTCCGAGTTGAAGCCTGCCACCAAGGCCGACGTTGCCATCTTCAATGCCGCTTGCGGCGACTACCAGATGCCTCTCGGCATTCCCGTCCTCGTTGGTTCACGTGCACTTGCCGATGCCACCGAATACGTCTTCACCGTCAAGAACAAGGGTCAGAAGGACAAGGAGGCTTCCACCAGGATCTATGTCACTGCTCCCAACGACAAGAACGTGAAGCCCGAATTCACCAAGGTCGTACGCTAAGCTCTTGTTTATCTGCTGAAAAAAAACTTGAAGGCGTGGCACCGTTTGGTGCTGCGCCTTCGCTGTTATTTTAAAACATTAAATGACCTGTCATCCCGACGGCCACTTAACATACACATATTACTAAAAAAACATTACCATGAAAACACGATGCAAAGATAAGGGTTTTCGATGATATGTGCAATGGATTGCACATTTTTTTGCATTTTATCCTGCATTTTATAGGTTTGTTAACGCGAATTGTCGTCTCAGTCTGACATTTTTGAGTCAAAAAGATTGGAAAATGCTCTTTCCATCGACAAAGAGATTTTCATTTTCGCCAGGCTCGATTTGCCAATCTGGCTTCCCTTCGGGCACGTCGAACGTGACGTTTTCGAGATAGAGGTTCCGGACCTGCGAAACATCTATCAGGTTGGAACCAGCCGAGAGCTGGGCATCGCGCAGCGTCAGCATATTGAGGTCGTGGAGCTGCATAAGCCGTTGGGAATGAGCCGTGACACGTTCGATGGTGACGTTGCGTGCCGGTGATTCGGGGATGCCGGCAACGCGGAGGAACCAGGTGCCATCCTCGATGATGAGGTCACGGATGAAGACGTTGCGGAACGTTGGGGTGAACCGATCGACCTCCATCGGCACACGTGCCGAGAGCCCACCCACATACATCGCCGAACCGAGCATGTCGAAGCTGATGGCTTCCTTGGCGGCACGTATTCGGTTGCGTTCGTAGTAGAGGTTTTCGCCGCCTCCTCCACGCGGACGACGCGTCTTGAAGCGGAAGCCCACATTGGTGCCCGCGAAGACGTTGTCGCACACATAGACGTCGCGTATCATGCCAGCCGTCTCCGAACCGCAGGTCACGCCGCCATGGCCGATGGCAGTGAGGTTGCGACGGATGACGAGGTTCTCGCTGGGACGATTCACACGCAGTCCGTCGATGCCGCGTCCTGCCTTGATGGTGAAGTTGTCGTCGCCCGTCTCCAGGAAATTGTATTCCATCAGCACGTTGCGGCACGACTCGATGTCCATGCCGTCGCCCATAGGCAGACCGACGCTGTGCACCTTGGTGCCACGGATGATGACCGAATCGCAGTAGGTGGGCACGATGTTCCAGAAGACGCATTGCGAGAGGTCGACGCCCTCGATGAGCACATTGCTGCAGTTGATGGGGCCGATGAACGTGGGCAGATAGACCGAGGTCGTGTCGTGCCCGTCGTAGATGCGTTCGGTGGGAGGGAGGTCGTAGTTGACGCGGCTGTCGAACGACCCGTATTCAGGGTTGCGGCGCCAGAGTTCGCAGTCACGTCCGGGTCCGATGAGGTGTCCCGTGCCCGTCACGCCGATGTTGCGTTGTCCGTTGGCATAGATCATGGCGCCCATCGACATTGCTTCGATGCCCGCGCTGCGCGTGAAGACCACGGGCAGATAGTCCTTGATCTCGCCGCTGAAATAGACGTTGGCACCTTCCTCGACGTGCAGACAGACGTTCGAGCGGAGTTCGATGCGCCCCGTATGCCAGTTGCCCTTGGGGATGACCACCGTGCCGCCGCCGCGTTCGGCCACGGCATCGATGGCAGCCTGTATCTGCTGGCGCACAAAGCGTCCCTCCCTGGCACCCATTTTGGTGATGGGGAGCCGGTAGTCGGGGAACGTGGGCCGCTGGAGCTGCGGCATGTCGAAGGGGGCAACGATGGGAGCAATGGTGTCGGGCATCACGGCAGGTCCCACTTCGTCGATGGTGGGGATATGGCTTTGTCCGAAAACGGAAGTCCAGCAGAATGTGGTGACAAGCAACGTGAGGAGTGTGCTGCGAAGATGTGTGTGATGGCGCATGGCGGGAAGTATTATTTGCGGCAAAGATAGAGTTTTTTCGCGAAAAACAAAATTTTGAATCCCATTTTCTTCTTTTTTATGCAAAAATAGACCAAGACATCGAAAAAAATCGTATATTTGCCCCAAAATTAAACACACATCCGTTATGAAACTCTGGAAAGATGATGCCGAACTTTTCAGCATCGCACGCAAGGAACTCTTCCCCGCCCTCGTCGGCGACATCCTCGACAAGATGGGCTACCAGCATCAGTTCATTTCTCCCCAAATCAAGCCTGTACGACAGGACATGGTCGTTGTCGGTCGCGCTATGCCCGTGCTCGAAGCCGATGTCTTCAACGAGAAGCTCGGCGAAGAGACCCACAATCCCATCATGCGCAAGCCCTTCGGCATCATGTTCGAAGCACTCGACTCGCTGCTGCCCGGCGAAGTCTATATCTGCTCAGGTTCGTCGCCACGCTATGCGTTGTGGGGTGGCCTGATGAGTACGCGTGCCATCCACTGTGGAGCAGCTGGTGCCGTGGTCGATGGCTATTCGCGCGACACCAACGAGATCCTTCGTCTCAACTTCCCCACCTTCTCGATGGGAGGCTATGCACAGGACCAGGGTCCTCGTGGCAAGGTGCTCGACTATCGCACGCCCATCGAATTCAGCGGTGTGCGTGTCAATCCGGGCGACGTGGTGTTCGGTGACCTCGACGGTGTGCTCATCATTCCTTCCGAAGCCGTAGTCGATGCCTTCGAAGGCGCTATCGAGAAGGCGCGCGGCGAGCAACTCGTCGCCCAGGCCATCCGCTCCGGAATGAGCACCGTCGAAGCCTTTGCGAAATTCGGTATAATGTAAAAAAATATGCTTGATCAATTCAAACTCGACGGCCAGGTGGCCGTCATCACTGGAGGCGGCACAGGCCTTGGCCTCGGCATCGCCCGCATCTTTGTCCAGGCTGGAGCCAAAGTGGTCATCATTGGCCGTCGTGAAGAGAAACTGCGCGAAGCTCAGCAGCAGCTGGGCCCTCAGTGCACCTATCGTGCCTTCGACGTCACCGACAAGGCAGCTATGCCCGCTCTTGTGGCCGACATCGAGGAGAACATCGGTCCCATCGACATCCTCGTGAATGGTGCAGGTATCCACCTCAAGAAGCCCGCTCTCGACGTCACCGACGCGGAGTATCTCGGCGTCATCGATACCCACGTCCTCAGCGTCTTTGCCCTGAGTCGCGAAGTGCTGCGTCGCATGGTGCCCCGCCGTCGTGGCAGCATCATCCTCATCTCGTCGATGTCGGCGTTCATGGGTATGGAGAAGGTTGTGGCCTATACCACTGCCAAGAGTGCCGTGCTCGGCATTCAGCGCGCCCTCATCGCCGACTACAGCCGCGATGGCATCCGCGTGAACACCATTGCCCCAGGCTGGATCGACACACCGATGCTCCACAAGGCCATCGACACCGACGAGCCTCGCCGCAACAAGATCCTCAGCCGCATCCCCACCCACACCTTCGGCCATCCCGACGACATCGGCAACGCTGCCCTCTACCTATGCTCCGAGGCAGGCCGTTACGTCAATGGCGTGACCCTCCCCGTCGATGCCGGTGCAATCGAAGGATTCTGACCCCATGCGTACCATCGATAAAATAATGTTTATCTCAAGGTCGGTCGTGCTGTTCGTCTTTTGGGCGATGGCGGGACCGAACTATGCCGTATGGTCCTATCACTATTACTTCGAACCCATCGTCCCGTCGTTCGACAGCATTGCAGCCCGGCTCGACAGCCTCGACCAGCAGCACCAGCTGGGTGAAGCGCAAGCCAGCAGCATCTTCCTGCTCGACAGCATCTGCTCTCAGCATCCCGATCGGAGGATGCAGGCCCGTCTCCTCTATTGGGAGGTGAAATGCCATCAGTTTACGATGGAGTCCGACAGCAGCATCACGAAACTCGAAAGGGCGCTGAGTCTGGCAGGCGACACGGGTTACGACCGCTTGCGCATCGCCTATCAGTTGGCGGGAAACTACCAGCGCACCAATCGCCTCACCGAAGCCTGGCAACTGCTCACCGACGTGGTGATACCAGGCTTGGAGCAAGTGGGCGACAACATCATGCTGGGCAATGCCTATCACCTCTATGCCCTCATCTATCGCGACATCAACGAGGAGGACGATGCGATGAATGCCATCGACAGGAGTGAGGCTTATTTCAGCGATGCAGGCTACCCCCTGGGCAAGGTATATTTCTTCAAGGCATTGCTTGCCGACGACGATGACCAGGCCTCCGACCTTTACCTCAAGGCAATCGGCGCCGACAGCACCGATGTAACCATCGTGGCGCAAGCCTACACCAACCTCGCCAACGCATCCATCGAGCGAAACCAGCCCGACAGCGCGCGCTATTGGGTCAACCTTGGCTTGCGGGCGGTCGAACGCTATCAGCCCGAAAACCATTTGCTGCGTGCGTTTCTGCTGGTCAACGACGCACTGCTCGACTACCAGGCGCAGAACTACGCCAAGGCTTTGGCCACGCTCACCGAAGTGGAACGCCTGTGCGGCCCGTCGCTGAGCCAATACAATGCAGCTGCCATCTATCGCATCATCTCCGAAACCTACGGGCAGTTGGGCAATCAGACCGAGGAATTGCGTTATCTGAAACAGTACATCCGCGCACAGGAGAGTCAGCAGCACATCATTACCGAAACACAGGAACTGCGCCAGAAGGCGCGTGCCGACATCCAGCGCCAGCAGTACGCCATCATCGAACGACTCACTGAAGAGGCGCGTCGGGAGCGTCATCGCACCTGGGGCATCGTCGCGCTGCTCGTCCTTGTTGTCGTCCTTGCCATTGCTATGCTTTCGCACTACTATCGTAAGCGCAAGCAGCATGAGGCCGAGAACAGCGAATTGCGCAACGTGCTGCAGCAGGAAGCGGTGGGCGCGCTGGTCAAGAGCGGCATTGCCGACGATGGCGACCGAAGTCGTGCCGAAGAGCGCTTTCTGCAACTTCGTCCTGGCTTTTTCGCCCGGCTCAAGGAGATCAACCCCGACCTGACGGAGAATGACCTTCGCCTGTGCACCTACATCAGCATCGGAATGAGGGCGAAGGAGATTGCCCAGCAGCTCAGCGTCACCCCCGATTCGGTCAACACGGCACGCTATCGCCTGCGCAAGAAACTGAACCTCAAGTCGGATGAGAAATTGGATGATTTTCTGCGAAATCTTTGAAAATGGACTTGAAATAAACATAGACAAATGCTGACAGGTGCACATTTTTGCCCCTATGCATTTGTCTATATTATATAATATGTGTATTTTTGCAGCACATTTTTTGATTTACACAAATTATCGTAACAGATATGAATCTTTCATCGAAACAACTCTTATCGACGTTTGCCCTCGCAGCCGTATGCTGCCTGGGCATACAGGCACAAAACGCCTACCTTGTAGAACATTTCACCCAGGGCATCCCTTCGGAATTTGCCCTCTATGACGTAGATGGGAACGAACCATCGGTCGATATGGCGAATCTTGGTTTCGCGGTCGGCACTCCCTGGATCTGCGTGACCGAAGGGGAGGATGACAATGCGGTAGCTGCTTCGACCTCATGGTACAGGAAGGCAGGCACCAGCAATGACTGGATGGTAACCACTCCCTTCGAGGTAAAGGAAACCTCCGCCGTACTCACATGGCGTGCCCGAGCCACCGATGCCGACTATCGCGATGGCTACAAGGTATTTCTTTCGACCACAGGCAACACGGTAGCCGACTTCTCTGGGGATCCCGTCTTCAGCGTCTCGAAGGAGAATGTGACGTGGACCGAACATGAGGTTTCGCTGGCCGACTATGTGGGCAAGACCATTTGGGTGGCTTTCGTCAACACAACCAAGGACCGCTCGATGCTTTATGTCGATGACATTTTTGCTGGTGTGCCTGCTTGCATTATGCTCAGTAGCGAATTGGAAGATGGTGTAGTGACTCGTTATGGCAACGTGAACATCAGCGGCAAGGTAAATGCCAAGAAGGCCATCTCGACGTTTACCGTCACGTTGACCTTGGGCGGACAGACCGTGACCGAGACCTTCAATCGCAACCTCAAGGAGGGCGAAGCGGCAGATTTCACGCTGAGTGAGCCTATCTATATCGACCGCAATACGCGTACCGATTTCCGGCTCGTTGCCGAAGCCGAGGGCGACCAGACCAGCCTCGAAGGCAAGGTCTGCTTCATTGCCCAGAAGGTGGTGGCGGAGGAGGTGACCGGCACCTGGTGCGGCTACTGCGTGCGCGGCATCGTGGCAATGGAGCAGATGCGCGAGGAGCACCCCGACGACTATATCGGCATCGCTGTCCACTGTGGCAACGGCAACTGGCCCGATGCTATGCAACTTGATCCTACCATCTATCTCGATCTCCTATTCAGCAATCTCGGCATGACGGGCTATCCTCATTGCACCGTCAACCGTCAGAAGAAATACACGGGCGATCCGGCAAACATCCCCTATTATTACAATCAGGCGAAGAAAGAAGCCAAGCCAAAGGCGGGCATCGTGCTCACTGCAGAATATGATGCCGAGCTTGATCAGATAACCACCCACACCAGCACCCTTTTCACCAGCAACGAGACGGGTGCCGACTACCGCCAGCTCTACGTGTTGATCGAAAATGCCGTTCATGGTGAGGGCTATGGTTACTATCAGAGCAATTATTATAGCGGCGTGGCTGGCATGGGTCGTTTCACCGACCTGCCCAACACTGTGCCCGACACGGAGATGACCTATCCCGATGTGGCTCGAGCCATTTACGGCACCTACCACGGCATCAAGGACATCTACGATGCAACGATTACCGCTGGTGCTGTCACCTATTGCGACTACATCCTTGATAGCATTCCTGCTTCAATCCTCGTGCGTGAGAACTGCGAGCTTGCCGTGTTGCTGCTTAACAAGAATGGTGTAATCGTGAATGCCGACAAGGTGAATCTAGGCGAGCTCAGTGGATTCAGTGCCATTGAAGAGGTTCGCGCTGACTGGCAGCCTGCTTATGATGACAAACGTATCTACACCCTCGACGGAAAATGCCTCGGCTCGGTCACCATGATGGACAAACTTCACCAAGGCATCTATCTGAAGGTCGAAACCGGAGACGACGGTGTGCGTCGTACTCAAAAGGTCATTGTTCGATAAGGAAAGAGAATCAATTGTAAATTATTAATTATTAATTGTTAATTGTTAATTGAAATCTTTCCATTTCTGATATACAGTCGCCCTGCTTCGGGGCGGCTGATTTTTTGTCCCTGAAGGTTGTAGAGGATGGATTGTTCGTCCTTGAAAGTAGGTTTGTCGGGATGAATCTCTTCGATTCCCATCGGAGGCATCGAACTGAGCAAATTAACGAAAGCTTCGTTCGACTCATCCGACTGCGCAGTACCGTTCCAGGCGATGACCGTGTAACCATAACGATGGTCAGTGTCGAGACCTTTCACTGTGTAACTGGTTTCAAGGATGTCGGTGATGGTGTCGATGCCGATACGTTCGAAGGCATAGTCGGCAGCAATGTCATCGTAGGTGTTTGTGTCGGCTGGAGTTACTTCGATGATGGTGGCATCGGGATGCTCCGAGGTGGCATCACCGCGCTTGATGATGAGTTCGTCGAGGTATAGGCGTTCCTTGTTAATCGATAAGGTCACCTGGGTGGCATCTGTGCCGCTATGTAAGACGTAGAGATACTCCTTGGCTGAGGCTGAGATACGATGCTTGGCGCTGCACGGCCCGGCGCTGATGGTCAAGACGGGCTGTTTGCCGCTGTAGCCGCGTGCCTTGATGACCAGGGTGAAGCGTCCGCCCGAGGCCGTCATATCGAGGGCGGGAGTTGTAATGGAACCTGTGGCATTGGGGGCACCTACGCGCACCCATCCGCCAGCTTGACAGATTCGTTCGCCTGTCCAGCCTGGTGTCGAGGTGTATTCATCCATCTTGGCACTGAGTTCCGTCATGTCAGGGTTCTCGTAACTGCCGGCGCTGAACTTCTCGAAATCCTCATACAGCGAGATGGGGCGGGTAGCCAAAATGTCGTAGCGGAATACATTGAGCGAATACGAGGTGGCTTGTATGGCTTCTGTCCAGTGAGCGGTGAAGGCATTGCTGTGAAGGTCGGTAGCTTCGAGTGCCGAGGGTGTTCCCACCGATTCGCTGCGGAAGTCGAAGGTCACCACACTGTCGCTACCCAGTTTGATGTTGGTGACATCGCGGTCGATCCACTGACCATCCCAGGTCTTTGCTGCCGGAACCGAACTACCCGTGAATGCATAGTTTTTGGGCCTGTTCCAGGAACTGCTGGTTTGTGGATAGAGGTCGAATCGGTCGGAGCTATACGAGCGGTCGTTGTCGGCGGGGACAATGCAGAAGCGAGGATGTTCGCCGTCGTTGACGACGTTTTGTGCCCATGCAGTCCGCAGGTAATCCACGTGGGTGATCATCATTCCTTGGCTGGGAATGAAACTGTCCCATCCAGTTTTCAGGCGGGTCTCAAGGAGGAAATACTCGTCAGCATTCGGCGACTGCAGTTTATAGGCGTAGTTGCTTAGCTTGATGTCTTCGAGGTGCAGGCCGAGAGCGGGTTCCTTTATTTCGTCGAGGTCCATCCATCCCAACGAATAGCGTTCGAGGGCGTTGTAGGCGGCAGGGGTACGGGTCGAATCGTTGTAGCAACCATAGTCCATAATGTCATAGACTCCTGTCATCATCTGTGTGCCATTGGTAGTGTTGTAGTGGTCGGCAAGACCCAGCACGTGTCCGAACTCGTGGCAGAAGGTGCCGATACCGGTGGGCTCGACGCCCGTATTTCCGTAGATTTCGCAAGCGCAGGCATAAGTGTCGATGACCTTGTCGTCGAGGGTGAGTTTGATGCCGGACTGAGACAATTCATATTTGTGCGGCCAGATGCAGTCTTCCGATGCACCATAGTTCTCTCCATAGCCTGAATAGAGTACAAAGACCATATCGACCTTGCCATCCTCGTCGTAGTCATACTGCGAGAAGTCTATGTCGAGGTTGGTGTCAGCCTTCATGCAGGCATCACGAATCATCAGTCCCGGTTGCTGGTCGTCGCCAACGTAGTTGTTACCTCCATAGTAAGCCATGGTTTGGTTGAGCGAAACAGGTCCAACCACGTCGAAGACAGGGCTGAATTGCCCCATCGACTGGTCTCTGAAATAGTCGCGTGCCGAACCATATGGAGTTGAAAGGGTGCAGCCTTCTTCGTTCATGATACTCTGGAAGTACTCGACGTCGTTTGTGAACTTTACGTCGGAGAATTCTGCCAGGATGATGAGGCCACGGACCTGTCCCTTGGTGGGGAAGGATCCCACTTGTATATCGCCTGGCTCGGCAATACGTTGTGGAGCGCGATTGGCAGGAGTAATATCGTTCAATCCGAAGGTTGAGTGAGCTCCGAGGAAGGCTTTTTCTTCGGCTGAACGTTTATCGGAGTCGTGGGCGACAGGCGATGAAGAGATGCACTCGACGCGGCCTTCGGAGAGTTGGGCATAGCGTAGCCAACCATCCTTGTCCTGCTTGAGGGGACGTCCGTCAGTTGTCGTGATGAGATGACGACGTTCGTCGCCCTGCACCAGGATATGGAGGGTCGTGCCATCGGGTTGTATGCGCTTCACTGTGCCCCGGTAAGCTGGAATGGCATAGAGCGCGAGTGACAAGAAGGCAAGAAGTGTGGTCGAAAGGAACTTCTTCATATTTGAAATAGATTAATTGGATTCGTCGCTGCAAAGATACAGATTATTTCTTACAATAATGGTGGAAAATCGTACAAATTTGGGCTTTTTATCATAGACAAACGCTAACAAAGGGTATTTTTGTGAGGAAGAATGGTGTGAGAGGGTGGAAGTTTTGAGAAAAATGTTTATATTTGCGCATAGAAATTCGTCCTATACATTATTAAATTTAAAATTAAATTTATGAAGAATTCCAAACACCTGTTTCTGACCTCTCTTCTTGCTGTGGCAACTGCTTCTGTCTTTGCCCAGAGTGAAGATGTGCCCACAGCCTATGGTTGGCTTGATTCCGACACATGGGCCGCACAGAACGGCGAGACTTCGCGCCGAGGTCTGGCGTCCTTCGCCCTCAGTGACCCCACCAACATCACTGTCAGCCGTGAGTTGACCTACAACAACTCGCTTGGCAGCGCTGTCTTCCACGATGGCCTCTGGTACTATATGGACTATTACCAGACGGACTATGGTTACGATTCCGGCACCTTCAATTCACTCGACCCCGAAACGGGCGACGTAACGCTCATCGCTGACTATGGTCGTGCACGTTCGGGCCCGATGTTCGCTTGTATGACTTGGAGTTATGCCGACCAGAAGATGTACGCCCTCAATGGACTCAATGGAGGCGACGGCCTCGTTTCGGTTGATTTGGAAACGGGCGACGTCAAGAATGAATGTCTCTTTGTCTTTGATGTGCCCGATACGGACCAGATGTCCTCTTTCAACAACACGTTGAAATCGCTTGCCATTACCTATGACGGTGATATCTACGGCGTAAGCTATTGGGGCAAGGTCTATAAGGTTAATCCCAATACCGGTGTCTGCAACTTCGTTTCCAAGCTGAGCTACATCGGCGAAGTAACCAGCTATTCCGGAACTGCCTTGCAGTATCCTCACAATAACTTCTTCTACGATGAGGATCGTGGTCAGTGGTACCTCTATATGTACACCTATCCTTATCCGAGCGCAGGTTATACTATGCTCTTGAAGGTCGATATCACTACCGGTACTACCGAGCTGGTTGAAAGCAACAAGCTTGCTGCTCAGTTCGAAGGTCTTTACATTCCTTTCCAGGTGGCTGAGGCTTCGGCTCCCAGCAAGGTTACTGACCTCACTGTTACTCCTGGCGAGAATGGTGCCCTGCAGGCTACTATCGAGTGGAACAACCCGACGACCACCTTCGGACGCGGTGGTACGCTCATCAGCATCGAATCTGTGGTTGTATATCGCGACGGCGAGGTCATCAAAACCTTTACCGGAGTGGCTCCTGGCGAACATCTGAGTATGGTGGACGAAGTTCCTGAAAGCCGTTTCTACAGCTATCGCGTACAGTGCTTCAACGAGGCAGGTCCTGGCGACCGCAAGGCTGTCAGCGCCTTTATCGGACACGATACTCCAATGGCAGTGACTGAACTCACGGCAACTGCCGATGATAGTGCCGATCACAAGATCACCGTATCCTGGACAGCGCCCACTACTGGCATCTATGGTGGTTGGATTGACGTCGAGAACCTCTGCTACCGCGTAGTTCGTTCCGATGGAGAGACCCTTTACAATGATTTCAAGGAGACTTCTTTCACCGATGCTCCTGCTTCTTTGGCCAACTACAGCTACACTATCACTGCCGTTACTCCCGATGGAGAGAGCGCTCCTGCAACTTCGAATCCAGTTATCGGTGGTCCTGCTGTATTGCTGCCTCATACCTTCACTTTCAGTGAGGAGGAGTTCCCACTTTGGACTGTCTATGACAACAATGGAGACGAAATCGCTTGGCGTCCTACTGGACAATATACCTACAATGCCCTGTATCCAGGCGCTTACGTAGGCTACAGCTATTACTATGGTGTGGCTGGTGCCGACTGGCTCATTTCTCCAGCCATCAAGTTCGAGGCCAACAAGCATTACAAGCTCTCGTTCGATGCACGTTCGTATGGCAGTTCTCCTGAGTGTCTCGCTATTTCGATGGGTAAGTCGAACGACTGGATGGATCAGGATTCCATCGACCAGTTTGACTTTGCATCCACTACACCCATCAAGCTTCGCACCAACTTGCCTATCCTTACTGAGGAAGGTGAATACCATATCGGATTCTTTGCCCGCAGCTTCTACCAGAATTGGCAGCTCAGCATCGCTAATGCTACTATTGAGGAGGATCACGATGGTTCACTCACCGGAACAGTTACCGATGCCACCACAGGAGCCATCATCCCATTGGCTCTTGTAACCCTCACCGCATCTGATGGCACAGAGCAACAGATCAACACAAATCCTGAAACGGGTGTTTATACATTCCGCTATGTACCTTCAGGCACTGTCAGCGTGAAGGTAGAGCGTCTTGGCTATGAGAATGCTCAGGGCGAAGCCACCATTACAGAGTTTGAGCAGACCACGCTTAACATTGTGATGACTGCGCTGCCCACCTACACGCTTTCGGGCACCGTCGTCGATAAGGTAGGTGATCCTGTCAGCGGCGCTCAGGTGACACTCGAAGGCTACAATGAATATGCCGGCAGTACCGATGCTGAAGGCAAGTTCAGCATTGCAGGTATCATGGCAAGCGAGAACTACAATCTCAGCATCACCAGCAACCGTCTGCAGCCTTATCAGGCAGTTCAGCCTATGGTTGCCGATACTGACCTTGGCACCATCACTCTTGACGACAAGATCCTTGCTCCTGCACAGATTACAGCTCAGCTCAACGAGGCTGGTGTGCCCGAAATCACTTGGAGCAATCCCGTCAACGACGACGTAACCTTGCGTTATGATGCCAACTTGCTCTACACCTCGTTCGGCACCTCCCAGTCTTCTTCGTATGCTGTCTTCGGCAACATCTTCCGCACACCAGGTCTCTATCGTGGCGCACAGTTCTATCTGAGCGAGACAGGCCAGACTGTCTATGGCGTGACCGTCTATGCCTTCGACCTCGATGAGAATGGCCAGCCTACCCAGAACGTCCTTGCCTCGAAGTACGTCAGCGTGATCCAGGGAGCATGGAACAACATGACCTTCGACCAGCCAGTCGAGGCTCCACGTGGTGCTTATATCTGCGTTGCCTACTATGGTTTTGTAGGTCTTGGCGCCAGCGAGCCTAACGACAGCTATCCGTTCGTTGAAGGCGTAAGTTGCTACACTGGCGACTACACCTCGGGTCAGTTCTTCTATATCGAAAGTGCAGGCTATCGCTACAACTTTATGTTCCGTGCTACTGTTGCTCCATACGACACCGAGGAGAATGCTGCTGAGGCTAAGTTCCGTCGCACCGAGCAGGATGAGCAGATGTCAATTAACAATGAACAATTAACAATTAACAATGAGCTGGGCCAGATTGAGTGTCATAAGCTCATCAAGGCAATCAGTCCTGCAGAGCCAAGCGTAAGGCGCAATGCAATTGGCGACCGCACCTGGTTCGACCTCTATCGTCTGACCCCAACTACTGCCGCTCAACCCGAGACCTGGACCCAGCTGCTCGACAGCGTGAAGGCTCGCACCTACACCGATGAGGGCATTGCTGAACTCCCGATGGGCACCTACGAGTATGCTGTTCGCTGCCACTATACCGATGGCTTGACCAGTACATTTGTCTTCAGCGACAGCATTGGCTGGAAGATGCACACCAAGGTGACTGTGAAACTTACCACCAACACCCCGACCAACGAAGCCGAGGGCGCTTGGGTACAGATTGTCAATGGCGGTGGTGTCCATGCTTATGGTGACTATGCCGATGCCAATGGTGAGGTGACTTTCGAGAACGTTTGGAAGGCCAACTATGACCTCTATATCAATCTCAAGGGCTTTGGTCAGATCTTCGAAACAGTGAAACTCGACATTGAGGACAGCTACACCATCGAACGCCAACTCACCGAGACACAGGTGACTCCATTTGGTCTTAAGGTTATCAACGACGACGAGACCGACCTTGGCAACCGCCTCTTCATCTGGAACTTTGCCGACCAGTTGTACGACGGCTTCGAGGAGCACGAGGCATTTGCCATCAATTCGCCCGGCGAACTGGGCTGGCAATATCTCGACTTCGACAATCCCGATGAAGGCACTGGCTACTTGAACGACCTCGATTATCCGAACCGTGGCGGTTCGTTCGCTTACTTAGTGTTCAACCTCAGCAAGGCTAATGGCAACCAGAATAGCTACAGTTACTACTTCAGCGCTAACTCAGGTCAGCAGATGCTTACCTCATGGGCTAACTCGACCGACCAGAACTGGCTCGTTTCTCCACGTCTCTTCTTTGACGAGGACTTCAAGTTCGGCTTCTATGCCAAGGGTTATGGCTACCAGACCGAGACCTTTATGGTAGGTTACACCACTTCGACCGACTACACCGATACGGCCAGCTACCAGTGGTTGGAGTACGTGCCCGTCTATAGTTGGGAGATTGCCAGCGAAGAGTTCAAGGTGAACAGCTACTGGACACGCTACGTCTTCGACATCCCAGCCGATGCGCAGTACGTGACCATCCGTCAGATCGATGGCAACTACATCTTTATGATCGACGATGTAGCCATTGGTCTGCCCGAGGGCTTCCCCGCAGCTGCTCCACAACGCAAGGCCCAGGGCCGTCGTCAGGCTCCAAGTCTCGATGGCGCCTACAAGGTATATCTCGATGGCGAACTCGTCGATCAGACCGACGACAAGCAGTACTACTTCGAGGGTCTCACTTCGGGTGAACATACTGCCGGCGTCATAGCCTCCTACACTTCGGGCGACACCGAGATGAGCACCGTCACCTTCAGCGTCGAAGGTCCCGACAATATCGAGACCATCCGCACCGAAAGTGTCGAAGCTCCTGCATACGACATCTACGGCCGTCGTGTTGATGCCAATAATGCTCATGGTGTCTTCATCCAGAAGGGTGAGAAGATGATCAAATAACAATTGTTGGATTGTTCCTGTTTTGCCCGCATGTCATAGTACGTGCGGGCATTTTTATGCTAAGCGTGTCGGTCTCGATGCCAACAATATCGTTTCAGCTAAGGAATGCTTTGCCACACGTTATTTCAAGCAGTAATTGAAGGATGACCAATCTTGGCCGAGATTGGTCATCCTTCGATCGGAGCATACCTTTTTTGTGCGCAGATTGGTTATGCTTCGATTGGAAATAGCACTCTGACGGCCGAGATAATGCTTGTTCCGATTGAAGCATAACCATTTTCTGCCAAGATTGGTTATTCTACGTTTGTTTTATGACCATTTTTGGCATAGATTGGTTATACTCTGATTGTCGCATACCCAACTTTGGCCAAGATTGGTCATCCTTCAATCGGAGCATACCCTTTTTGTGCGCAGATTGGTTATGCTTCGATTGGAAATAGCACTCTGACGGCCGAGATAATGCTTGTTCCGATTGAGGTATGACCATTTTCGGCCAAGATTGGTCATTCTTCGATTGGAGCATAACCAATTTGCGCAAAGATTGGTCATGTCGTTATTGGAAGAAAAAAGATTACAAAAAAACGTTTTACTTTGTGTATATTTTTGCGCTGAAATGGCACAAAATGTGGGAAATATTGCATTTTTTTCACTCGATAAGGCGAAGATGCCGATATTTGTCCTATATTTGCACCGTTATTCAATCAACAAATAACAATTGACGTCGAATACATGGAAGACAAATTCAATCTTGAACGATTCGTCGAGGCTCAGGACACCGAGCCTTTCGGCAACTACGAGCAGGCCCTTGCCGAGATGCGGGCAGGGCAGAAGCGCGGACACTGGATCTGGTACATCTTTCCGCAGATGCGTGGCTTGGGACATAGCCCCAACAGTTACCTCTACGGCATCAGCGGCTTGGCAGAAGCAAAGGCGTACCTGGCGCATGAGGTGCTGGGACCTCGTCTGCGCGAAATCACCGAGGCTGTGCTTGAGCAGGCAGGCGAACCCGTCGATGTGCTGATGGGATGGGAGGTGGACAGCATGAAGCTGAAGTCATCGATGACGCTGTTCGATGCCGCTTCGCCCGACGACATCTTTGGCGAGGTGCTCGATACGTTCTTCGATGGTAGCCGCTGCTTGCTCACGCTTCGCCTATTATAGTTTTTTATGATATTTTTGTCGAAGGACACGGCATGCAATAGATTGCATATGGCGGCATTTGACTTCTTTTTGCATTTCGTGATACTATTTTGTAATTATTATTTGGAAAAATAGAAAAAATCCATTATATTTGCCCCCGAAAAACCAACACACTCTATTATAATCTATGAAAAAATTCTTTTTGGTTGCAGCTGCGGCATTGTCGATCGTTGGGATGGCAATGCCTACCTCTACGTATGCCGCAGACCCAGCCGGAGCCGCCTCGGCAGCCCCGGCACAGCAGATTACCGTCAATGGTACGGTAATCGATGAAAACGGTGACCCCATTGCGGGTGCCAGTGTGCTCGAACGTGGAACGACCAACGGCGTCAACACCGACGCCAGCGGCAGGTTTGTGCTGAAGGTCAACGCCGGCTCGACGCTCGAAATCTCGTTTGTCGGCTATTCCACCCAGAATGTCAAGGCAGCTCCGACGGTGCAGGTCACACTCGCCGAGGATGCCGAACTGCTCGACGACGTGGTAGTGGTGGGCTATGGTACGATGCGCAAGTCGGACCTGACGGGTTCGACCACATCGCTCCGTTCGGATGCCATCACTTCGACCCTTGCCGCCAACCCGCTCGAAGCCCTGCAGGGCAAGTCGTCGGGTCTTGCCGTCTTCAACAACCTGCGTCCAGGCGAGGTGCCTACGTTGCGTATCCGTGGTACGGCTTCGATCAATTCGGGCAATGACCCGCTCTACGTGGTCGATGGCTTTGCCTTGGTTGACGGTGACCTCAACGACATCAATGCTGCCGACATCGAGGCCATCGAAATCTTGAAGGACGCTTCGGCTACCGCCATCTACGGTTCGCGTGGCGCCAACGGCGTGGTGATGATCACGACGAAGAAGGGCTCGGAGGGCCGCAAGAACCTCAGTGTTCATGCCAGCACAGCCGTGAACATGCGTTCGCGTCTGCTCGACACCGTGACGGGTGACGACTTCATCAACTATATGACCAAGGCTGCTGCCGCACAGGGTTCGACCAATCCTTTCCCCAATGGCTACCGGGTGACCGACGTGAACTGGCAGGAAGAGGTGATCAGCAAGTCGTCGCTTACGCAGGACTATGGCGTGACCTTCGACGGCTCGGCTGGCGGCACCAACTATATGTTCTCGGCAGGCTACTACGACCAGGAAGGTCTGATCGAGGGCACCGAGTACGAGAAGTTCACTTTGCACAACAACCTGCAGCATAAGTTCAACCAGTGGATTACCATCGGTTCGAGCATGCAGCTCACCACTTCGACCACCGACCGTATCGGCTCAGACCTCACGTACGACATGAGCGTGACCAACGACATCTTCCGCTGGGGCTGGCCCACCGATCCCGTCTATAATGCCGACGGTTCGTACAACATCGTGAACCATGGCGACTGGTTCAACCCGCTCGCCACGATGTCCAACCAGACCAACAACCAGAAGAGCGTCCGCTTCCTGGGCGACTTCTTCCTGCAGGTCGATTTCACCAAGCACCTGAACTATCGCCTCAACATCGGCTACGATGTGAAGAACATCAACCGGTACTACTGGGCAGGCAACCAGGATGCCAAGTCGATCGGCAACGCCGTCGAGACCGGCACAGGCTCACACCTCTGGGCACGCAGCCGCTCGAAGCTCATGGATAACATCATCACCTACACCAACAAGTGGGGCGAGCATCATCTCACTTTGACCGGTGTCTATTCATGGCAGGACTACAAGTACAACACCTCGTCGATGAGCGGATCGTTTGCCGACATGAGACTGCAGGCATTCGACTTCTCGGGCGTGGACCAGGCCACCCTTTCGGCCAGCAGCAACTACTACAGCAACCGCCTCATCTCGTGGACGGCACGCGCTGCCTACAACTATGCCGACAAGTATCTGCTCACTGCCACCGTGCGTTTCGACGGTTCGTCGCGCTTTGGCGATGACAACAAGTTCGGTACCTTCCCATCGGTCGGCCTTGGCTGGCGTGTGAGCAACGAGGACTTCCTCAAGGACAACGACGCCATCACCAACCTGAAGGTGCGTGCTTCGTGGGGCGTGACCGGCAACCAGGAGATCGGCAACTACGGCTCGCTCTCGAAACTTGGCACAGGCACAGGCGATGCCAACTATACCGACGGCACCGAGCCTCTGCTCGGCTATTATGAGTCGGTGGGCAATTCGAAGCTGAAGTGGGAGCGCACCACGCAGTTCGACGCTGGTCTGGAACTTCAGCTCTTCAGCCGCGTCAACTTCACATTCGACTACTATACCCGCACCACCACCGACCTGCTCTTCCAGGTGCCCATCCCTTCGACCTCGGGATACTCGTCGGTGATCAGCAACGTCGGCAAGGTGGCTAACCACGGTATCGAGGTGGCAGCCGATGCCGACATCTTCAAGAACAAGGATTGGCGTGTGAACTTCGGCGTTAACTACACCTTCAACACCAACGAAGTGAAGGAACTCTACAACGATGTGGAGCGCATGATCGTCAACGATGGCACATCGACCACGGGTATCGTCTCAGCCCTGGAGGTGGGAGAGCCCGTCAATGCAGTCTTTGCCCGTCATTCGCTCGGCATCATCAAGACGCAGGAGCAGCTTGACGCCTACGTGAACAAGGTGCCCGGCGTGAAGGGCACGGCACACATCGGCTCGGAGATGTACGAGGATTTCGATGGCGACGGACAAATCACCGTGAACGACTGCCATAGCATCGGCTCGATCGAGCCCAAGCATTTCTATGGCCTGAACCTCAACGTGAGCTACAAGGACTTCACCCTCAGCGTCTATGGCCAGGGTGCATTCAAGTACGCTTCGATCATCGGTGCAGAACACAGCGGATATCGCGGCACCGGCACGTCGAGCAACTGGCGCATCGGTATGCAGGACACCGGCAGCTACAGCCTTTGGGTTGACAATGGTGTACGCAACACCCTCGGTATCCCCACCCAGGAGGCTTGGGACGACATGTTCGACCCATCGACCAATACGGGCGGCGACCATCCGTCGGCTGGTGCCAAGGGCATCTTCCTCAGCGACCGCACCAATGGCGACTGGGCCTACTTCCTCCTGAAGAACATCCAGCTCAGCTACAACTTCGGCAAACTGATGAAGGTGAAGGCCTTGAAGGATCTCACCGTGAACGTGAACTTCCAGAACGTGGCAGCCTGGGCCAACCACACGGGCTACAACCCCCAGAATGGCGACGTTTCGAACCCATTTGCAAGGACCGTTATGTTTGGCATAAATGCCAAGTTTTAAGGGTTTGAAAGGTTCGAAATGTTCGAATGGTTCGAAAGGTAATAATTATAATCGCTTATAGAAATCAATATGAAGACAATCAAATATATTCTAGCGGGTGCTGTGCTTGCAACCACGATGTTTGGTGGTGTGGCGCTGACCAGCTGCAGCGACCTCGATGAACATCCCTATACCTTCATCGACCCCGCTTCGTTCTACAATACCGAGGACGAGATTGATGCCGCCCTTGTCGGTGTATATAACCGCTACCGCAACATGTACAATGCCAACAGCCAGCTTTATCTGGCTCAGATCGAGCTGCTCGCTGATCAGGCTGTGCCCACCTATAATAAGAATAATATGGAGCTCATTAACAAGTGGGACGGCGTGCAGAACGCTTCGGCTTCGAACGGCGTTCACCGCATCTGGGCTGCCTGCTACGAGGCTGTGAACCGTGCCAATATCGTGCTGGGTCGTGTGGACAATGTGGAGATGAGCGAGGAGTCGCGCAACCGCATCAAAGGTCAGGCCTACTTCCTCCGCGGCTATGCCTTCTATTCGATGGCACGCTGCTTCGGTGCCCTTGCCCTGCCGCTTACCTATACCAATGGTGTGGAAGGCCTGGAACTTGCACGTTCGACCTACAGCGAGACCTACGACCAGATCATCTCCGACCTCAAGCAGGCCGAGTCGTTGCTGCCCGTTCGTGGCACCAGCGGCTATGACGTCTGGCGTGCTTCGAAGGGCGCTGCCCAAGCTGCTCTTGGCGAGGTTTATCTGCATCGTGCAGGTTTGGCCGATGTCTTCGGCGAGGGTGCCAACGAGACAGAATACTACACCCAGGCCCGTGACTACAGCAAGAAGGTGATCGACAGTGGCGTCTATGGCCTGATGGACAACTACGAGGACCAGTTCTACTGGTTCAACGAGAGCGGTGCGAAGAACAACAAGGAGTCGATCTTCGAACTCCAGTATTCGGCTGCACAGAGCCAGAGCAACAGCATGCACATCCGCTTCGGCCTGGGTCGCACCTATTCGAACTACATGGGCTGCTACCAGTATTCGCGCATGGGCGTTTCGCCTTACATCTACACCGAGATGCTTGCCAATGGTGACAAGCGTGCCAAGGTGTTCCTGACCTATTTCGAGGAGAACGACGGCACCGCCCACACCTTCAACCCCACGACCCTGCACTGGGAGCCCTACATCACCAACGACCGCAACGTGGAGCACACCTGCGTCTTCAACTGCAAGTATTTCGACCAACACACCGACGCTTCGCTCCAGCGCCCCAATGCCAACTTCCCCATCCTGCGCTATGCCGAAGTGCTGCTCAACTATGCTGAGGCTGCCAACCATCTGAATGCCGGTTCGGGCATCGAATGCCTCAACCAGGTGCGCCGACGTGCCGGTCTGAGCGACTTCAGCGGCAGTCAGGCCGAAATCGACGAGGAGATCTTCAACCAGCGTCGCTTCGAGTTCGTGGGCGAAGGCAAGATCTTCTTTGTCGAACTGCGTCGCGACGTGCTCGCCGACCTTTCGGCCAAGAAACTTGCCCAGGGCTTTGCCGACAAGCTCAGCTACTTCGATTCTCCCGAACCGCTCTTCAAGCCCCGCAAGGATTTCCTCTTCCTCATCCCGCAGGGCGACCTCGACAGCAACCCTGCCCTTGAGCAGAATCCTATCCCGCAGTCGAAGTAATCTCCGTTTATATAATGGCTCCCCAGTCTTTCGATTGGGGAGTCATTTTTTATGCCTATATACAAAAAAGAAAGAAAGTTCTTTGTCACTTCGTAAAAAGTTCGTATCTTTGTCCCCGTAAATTGAATATATTACCAAATCTATAGAACTGAAATGAAAATCATCCCTATTGTTTTTGGTGGCGCTATGCTCTTGTCGCTGGCGGCATGCACCCGATACACCACCAGTTTGGAGTGCCCACTTGAACAAGGTGTGCTGCGTGTAGAGTTTCCCGAGGCTGACATCGTGCGTGTGCGATTGTCGGAGAACAACGATTTCGTGGACAACAGGACGACCGTCGTGCTTCCCGAGGCCTTGAATAATCTTGTCAAGGTGAAACTGGAGAAGCAGGAGGGGGCATTTGTGCTCACTTCCGACAGCCTGCAGGTGCGTGTGGACGAAAAGACAGGCGCCATCAGTTATTTCGACAGGCAAGGCAACCTGCTCCTCGCCGAACGTGACGATATGCCCAAGCAGGGCGAGAGCATCGCACTCGAAGACATCACCTACGACCCGAAGTCAAGCCGCATCGAACGGACCGCCGATGGCGAGAAGGTGGTGATGGACGTGTTGAAGCGCGACACGGTGGGCACCTCGTGGCGCTGGCAGGTGCGTTTCGCATTTCCTGCCGATGAGCCGCTCTACGGATGGGGCTCCCACATGGAGGACCTGCTCGACCTCAAGGGACAGAAACTTTGGCTCTGCCAGCACAACCTGAAGGCCATGGTCCCCGTAATCTCCACCCCTTCGGGCTACGGCCTGCTCTTCGATGCGGGTTGCGGTATGCGATTTGACGACAGCGATGACCAGGGACTCGTCGAACTGGAGGCTGCACAGGGATTGGATTACTATTTCATGAAGGGAGCATCGATGGATCGTGTCGTGAACCGTATGCGTACACTCACCGGACAGTCGCCGATGATGCCGCGCTATCTGTTCGGCTACATCCAGTCGAAGGAACGTTACCACAGCAGTGCCGAGATCATCGAGACGATGCGTCAGTTCCGCAGTCGCCGGATTCCCATCGATATGATTGTGCAGGACTGGAACTACTGGCCCGAGGGCTGGGGCATGATGAAGATGGATTCCCGCTATTATCCCGATCCGCAGGCTTTGGCCGACACCGTGCACCAGTTGCATGGACGTCTGATGGTGAGCATCTGGCCCAATCCGCAGGGCAATTCGCAGGAGAAGGATTTCAAGGAGCGCGGATATATGCTCAACCGTTCGTTCATCAATGTCTTCGACGAAGAGGCACGCGCCTATTATTGGACGTGGGCCAACCGCGAGTTCTTCCACGATGGAAAGGGCTTCGATGCGTGGTGGTGCGACTGCACCGAACCCACTGATGGCGACTGGAAGCCGATGCCCGAAGGTTACGGATGGGATAGCCATGCCGATCGCTGGGAACTGAATCTGGAGGCACAGAATGCAGTGATGGGAGCCGAGCGCAGTTCGCTCTATTCCCTTTTTGACGCACGAGGCATCTATGAGAACCAGCGCAGGACTTCCGACCGCAAGCGCGTGGTTAACCTCACCCGTTCGAGTTTTGCTGGTCAGCAGCGTTATGCCACCATCTCGTGGAACGGCGACACCTACGCCTCGTGGAAGTCATTGCGCCGTCAGATTCCGATGGGCTTGAACTTCATGGCTACGGGTTGTCCCTATTGGACGGTCGATGCAGGCACATTCTTTACATCGTCTGGTATGCAATGGTTCTGGAAAGGCGAATTCCCCGAGGGCTGCAAAGACCCTGCCTATCGCGAGTTCTATCTGCGCATGTGCCAATGGGCGGTTTACCTTCCAGTCTTCCGCAGCCATGGCACCGACACTCCGCGCGAACCATGGAATTATGGTGACCCTTCAAACCTTTCGAACCCTTCAAACCCTTCAAACCTCTACTACGCCGCCCTGGTTCGAAACATTGAGCGTCGTTACGAGCTGCTGCCCTATATCTATTCGATGGCAGCCAAGGTGACTTCCGACAACTATACCATGGCACGCATGCTTGCCTTTGACTTCCCCCGTGATGTCGAGGCGCGTACCTGCAAGACGGAATATATGTTTGGCCCGGCGTTCCTCGTTTGCCCTGTGACCCATCCTTTGTCGGAAACTTCGAAGCAGGATGTCTATCTGCCAACGGGCGCCCAATGGCAAGACGCTTCGGGCAATATCCTTGAAGGTGGGCAGCATTTGGAGTATGAACTTTCGCTCGATGAGATTCCTGTCTTCGTGCGTCGAGGAAGCATCGTTCCCAAGAGCCCCGTAATCCAGTATTCCGATGAATTGCCCGATCAGACTTTGACCATCGAGGTCATCCCTGGCAAGGATGCGACCTTCGACCTTTACGAAGACGATGGTATCACCTACGATTGCGAGAAGGGCCAATTCTCGGTCATTCCTATTATGTGGGAAGAGCAGACCCGAAGCCTGACTCTCGGAAAGCGTTCCGGAGTTTTCGATGGTATGAAGCCACAACGTAATTTCGTTATCAAAGTCATTGATGGAAAGAATATTGTAACGAAAGATGTCAGGTATGATGGCGCTGCTGTGACTGTGAAACTATAACATTTTCTTATTATCACGAATTTGCGAATTAAAGAATTTGGAATGATTGACGTTTGTAGGCGCGCTCTGATGTTGGGCGCAGTCATCTCTTTGTCAGTTCAGGCCGGCTTCTCCAAAAAACCTTTGGAGCAAGGCCCCTATGAGGCGAATTGGACATCGCTTTCGAAGCATCAGCCCGTGCCCGAATGGCTACGCGATGCCAAGTTCGGCATCTATTGCCATTGGGGGGTGTATAGCGTTCCTGCTTACGGTAACGAACAGTATTTTCATTACATGCACTGCGATGCATCGAGCAGTGAGTATGCGAAGGGCGAGCAGTTCCTGATGGGCGAGCGCGAACGACAGGAGGCTATCTACGGACCGCTTTCTGAATTCGGCTACCACGACTTTATCCCGATGTTCAAGGCCGAGCATTTCGATGCCGACCAGTGGGCGCTGCTTTTCAAGGAGGCTGGCGCACGCTTTGGCGGTATCGTTGCCGAGCATCACGATGGCTTTGCAATGTGGGACTCGAAGGTCACTCCGTTCTGCGCTGCCAAGATGGGGCCGGAGCGCGACTGTTTGGGTGAGATTGCTGCGGCAGTTCGCAAGCGCGGACTCAAGTTCTTCACTTCGCTTCATCATGAAATCAACTATACCTATGTCACGGTGCAGGACGATTGGGCAGCCAATAATCCGCGTTATGCCAAGCTTTATGGCTGTCTGATGGATCATAACGAGTGGCTCCAGATGTGGTCGGACAAATGTGACGAAGTCATCGAGCAGTATTCGCCCGACCTGCTGTATTTCGATGCTTGGATGGACCAGATACCCGAGGAAAGACGTTTGCAGATGGTACAGCACTACTTCAACCACGCGGCAAAGACAGGGCAGGAAGTGGCCTTCACCTATAAATATAAGGAATTCCCGCGCGAAGTTGGTGTGCTCGATCACGAAATGTCGTCGCTCAACGAGATTGACCCGATACCTTGGCTCTGCGACTTCACCATTGCTGATGGCTATCACAAGTCGTGGGGCTACGTGAAAGGGATGCAGTACATCTCGCACAAGAATATCATTCAGCGTCTCATCCAAGTGGTGAGCAACAACGGGCAGCTGCTGCTCAACCTCGCTCCGATGGCCGACGGAACTATCCCGCAGGCGCAGCAGGATATTATGGCCAATGTGGGAGTTTGGCTGTGGTCTTATGGCGAATCAATCTATGAGACGCGTCCTTATCGCGTTTCGCACGAGACGGTTTATTCTGTCGAAAATGCCGAAGAAACCGAACATGCGAAAAAGAATGCAGAAAGCGAGGAAGGCTACCGCGTACATTATACCCAGAAGAAGGGCGGTAAGACGCTTTATGCCATCTTCCTCGACTGGCCAGGCACGGAAAATACAGTCCTTTTGAAAGAGGTGAACCTGCCAGTGAAACAGGCTATCCTCCTTTCGGTGAAGAAGAACTTTGAATGTCGTTTTGAACAGACTGCCGAGGGGTTGCGCCTCACTATTCCCAAGGGTTCACGCCTGCCGTCGGATGTGGCACAGGTGGTGAGACTGGTGCTGGAGTGAGATAAGATAAACGTGATTATTATGAGAAAGATAATTCTACCATTCATCGCACTTATGACTTTGCTTGTGAGTTGCGGAGGGCCAAAGGGGCCGAGTGTGACCATCAATCTACCAGACGATGCCAATAGCCGAATGACGTTCGGAGCAGAGCAGTTGCGAAACGAACTCAGGAAGCGGGGATGCAAGTTGGTGGTGGGACAGGATGCAGATCTTGTCATCAACCTGAGTCAGGCAAGTCCAGCAGATTCCTTGCCCAAGGAGGGTTTTCGCATCGTGACTTCGGGCAATGAGACGCAGGTAATCGGCAATGATGCCACGGGCACGCTTTATGGTTGCCGCGAACTCATCGAAAACTATATCTCGAAGGGCAACTTCCTGTTTCCTGCCGACTTTGCCGATGCGCCCGAGATGGTGCTTCGCGGGCCTTGTATCGGTGTGCAGAAGACGCAGTTCCTGCCGGGTCGTGCCGTCTATGAATATCCCTATACTCCCGAGAACTTTCCATGGTTCTACGACAAGGAGATGTGGCTGCGATATCTCGATATGATGGTCGAGAACCGTATGAACTCGCTTTACCTTTGGAATGGCCATCCTTTCGCCTCGTTGGTGAAGCTCGAAGACTATCCCTTTGCCGTAGAGGTCGATGATGCGACGTTTGCGAAGAACCGCGAGATCTTCTCGTTCCTCACCACCGAGGCCGAGAAACGTGGCATCTACGTGATTCAGATGTTCTACAATATCATTGTCTCGAAGCCTTTTGCCGAACATTATGGCATCAAGACGCAGGATCGCAATCGTCCTATCGACCCGCTGCTTTCCGACTATACACGCAAATCTATCGCTGCCTTTGTGCACGACTATCCGAACGTGGGCCTGCTCATAACGTTGGGTGAGGCCATAAGTGGCAATGATCGTAAACTCGACTGGATGATCAATACTGTCATACCAGGAGTGAAGGATGGATTGGCGCAGTTGGGGAGAAACGATGCTTCTTCCGGACGCGACCAAAGCGAGCAACCGCCGATTATTTTGCGTGCTCACGATGTGGACTGCCGCGCGGTGATGGACCAGGCTTTGCCCATCTACAAGAACATCTACACGATGCACAAGTATAATGGCGAATCATTGACCACCTATCAGCCCCGTGGCCCATGGGCAAAGATTCACAAGGACCTTTCGGAACTCGGTTCGGTGCATGTCGAGAACGTCCACATCCTTGCCAACTTGGAGCCTTGGCGCTGGGCTTCGCCCGATTTTGTGCAGAAGACCGTGGGCGCTATGCATCAGGTGCATGGAGCCAATGCGCTCCATCTTTTCCCACAGGCATCGTATTGGGATCATCCTTATACCGCCGACGACCTCGGTGACGGCAAACGCGAGATGCAGATCGACCGTGATTGGCTATGGTTTGCCGAATGGGGACGCTATGCCTGGAAGCAGGGACGTGACCGCAACGAGGAGATTGCCTATTGGGATCAGCGCCTGGCCGATTTCTATGGCACAACCACCGACGTTGGCGATGATATTCGTCAGGCCTATGAAGCATCGGGCGAGATTGCACCAAAATTGCTGCGCCGATTCGGCATCACTGAGGGCAATCGCGAGACATTGCTCTTGGGACTCTTTATGAGCCAGCTCGTCAATCCTTACAAATACACCATCTATCCCGGCTTCTACGAAAGTTGCGGTCCCGAAGGTGAGAAACTCATCGAATGGGTTGAAAAGGAGTGGACAGAAACACCTCATGTGCCCAATGGAGAATTTCCGCTCGACATCGTGGAGCAGTGTCTCGATCATGGCGATGCTGCATTGTCAGCCATCCTAAAAGCTGACAAGGGACGAATCACCAGAAACAAGGATGAGTTCCTGCGTCTGCGCAATGATATGGCTTGCTATCGCGAGTTCTCGCAATTCATGTATTATAAGGTACAGGCAGCCAAACTTGTGCTCGACTACCAGTGGAGCCACAAATTGAAGGCAGGCTCCGAACTGGAATGCATCGCATACTTGGATCAGGCTGTTCCATTGCTCGAAACGAGCCTTAAGCATTGGCGTCAACTGGTAGCGCTCACCGAGGGACATTATCTCTATGCCAATTCGATGCAGACGGCACAGCGCCGCATTCCCATAGGAGGCGATGACGGCAAGAACAAGACTTGGGCAGAGATGTTGCCGCATTATGAGAAGGAATTGGAGGCTTTCAAGGCGAATATCCAGTTGCTCAAAGACAAGGCAGAAGGCAAGATTGCTGAGGCTGCTGCCTCGATCGAATCATTCCAGGATGCGCAATACACGTTGCTTAGTTCCCAGAAGAGGGTTCGTCTCGATGTAGGTACACAGCTTTTCACCAACCTGCCTGACAACAAGGTGGAGGCAATTGCCGACGAATTGAAAGGCCTCACAGCTCTTGCGTTCGAAGCGCAGAAGCCACGCAACCGCGTGCAGCAGGTGCTACAAGGGGAGAAGGTCGAGGATGCAGGTTTCGTGTTGGAATTTGAAGCCAAGGAACCCTTGAAGGTATTGGTGGGCTACTTCCGCGACGACCAGAGCCGTTATGCCAAGGCCCCCAAACTCGAAACGGATGCTTCGGCCAATGAATACGGACAGGCAGAACCACAATTGCAGAATGCCATAAAGCTCGCTTCACTTCCTTTGGCGAATGTGCACACCTACAGCTTCACTGCCGGTCATCACAAGCTTACCCTGCCCGAAGGTTATATCCTCGTGCTGGGTCTCACCAAGTCGCAAGTCAAGCCCCGAAACGTGGGCATTGGTGGCAGCGAAGATGCTGTGGATTGGCTATTCTATTGAGGCTAGGCTATCTAGATTATCTAGAATTTCTAGAATCTCTAGACCATCTAGATTATCTAGACAAAGAGACAGGGAGCCGAAATTTTCGGCTCCCTGTCTCTTTTTTTGAGCGGTATCTTACCAGCGTTTGATGTCGAAATCCGGATAGATGCGGACAAGCTCGGGCTCTTCAGCAGGGATGATATGTTTCCAAGCGTCTTCGATGCCCGAAGCATCCATGATGGCTTTTGCCTCGTCGTTGAAATCGACGTTGCGGAATACCTGCGTGTCGGTGATGGTAGTGCCGCGTCCGCTATTTGCGGTGTTGTTGGCCTTGACGAAGTTATGATAGGTTTCGATGTCGTAGTCGCGGTCGGAGTCGATGTGGAACCAAAGTTGGCCGACGGAGTTGATCACGTTGTCGTGGATTTTCCAGCCCGATGAGCCATCGTCGGGATAGATGCAGCGCGGACCCTTGAAGAGGTAGTTGCCTTCGACCACCGAGCCGGGCTGTGGGCCGAGCATATAGACTATGCCGCCGTCGGAGAGCAGTTGGTGGCTTTGGCCCAAACGATTGAAGCTGATGGTGTTGTTGCCCGAAAGCTTGGGCTCGGGGATCTTCGCATTGGCCCACCACCAACCGAGTGCGATGGCGCCGTAGGGACAACCGAGGATGTCGTTGTGGTCGATGTGGACAGTGTTGCAGAAGAAGCCGATGATGGCCTCAATCTGCCGGAAGTCGATGCTGACGTTGCGGATGTAGTTATTGGTGACGTTGATGTCATGGCAGAGCCCTTCGACACCCGGCGCAAAACGACCCTCACCATCGCCAATCTCGTAATGCTGGGGATGCCCAATGGTCACAGCATTGCCGAAAATGTCATTGAAGAAACAACCGGTGACACAAGACTCGCTCACATCATTCATCAGCGTGATGGCAGAGGCACAACCGAGGTGCTCGAAACGACAGCCTGTAATCTGAACGCCACGGGCATTCTTGACATCGACGCAACCTTCGGGCGCGTCGCACGAGTTGTATTTGGTGGGATGCCAGTTGCCATCGGGAATGTACTTGTAGGCAAGACCGAGGCTCTGAATGCCACCGAAGCCACGCGAGCCTTCGAGTGACATCAGGTTCCAGGTGTCATAGGCAAAGGTCACGCCCTCGACACGGAAGTTCTCAAGCTGGTGGGTGTTCGAAATGCCATGCAGACGCAACAGGCCTTCGCTGCTTGGAGCAATGACTTCGGCAGTGGTCATATCTTCGCCACGGCTGAAGTAGAAGAGGGTTTGAGCCGCACGATCGAAATAGAACTCGCCAGGTTCGTCGAGCAGTTCGTAGGCATTGCGCACATAGAAAAGCTTGTTGTAGTCTATCTTGCCTGCCCAAGCCATTGAGTTGAGAATGGCGCCAAGCGGCTGCTGGAAACGTACGATGATGGTGTCGCCCCACTTGTCGAACTCGCGCGGACAGAGTATCTTTTCGGTCCAGGTCTTTTCCTGTACGATTTCCACATCTTCGGGATTGCGGAAAAGGTGCAACTCGGGGTCGGCTACAAGTTTGATGCCATCCACGCCTTGCCCTGCACCGAAAGCCCAAGGTTCTTCGCCCGTAATCTCAAAATGGCTCTCAATGCCTGCACCTTGCGAACGCTTATGAGCTGCTGCCATCACGGCACGTCGGCCATTGACGAGGAGACTGCGCAGTTTGACGGGACAATCGAGGTGCGCTTTCCAAAGATTTCCGTTGACGCGCTGCCAACCTGTCACGGTGCGCCCGCCGCTGAAGACGGGTGTTTGGCCTTCGGCAGCACGGAGGGTGACGGTGTGTCCGTCGCGTCCGCTGAAACTTTGGTCGATGTCGAGCGGTTCGGTGAACTGATAGGTGCCACCAGCCAGTTGGATGACGATATCTTCCTTCTGTGGTTTGCGCAGCTGCTTCTGCACCTGCTTGAGTACGGTAGTGAGGTTGGAGGGATTTGCCTCAAAGACTTGTTGGGCGGGGAGGGATTCGCATCCGAGGAATGCGAGGGTTAGGGTGAGGAGGATGGGGAGTTTCATGGGAGGGTATTTCTTGGGTCTCTAGATGGTCTAGAAGCTCTAGAGTTTCTAGATTCTCTAGATATTCTAGAGGGTATATTATTATTTTAGATTCCAGGTGCACTCGTCGCTGACGAACTGTTTTCCGCTCTTGCCTTCAACGCGAATCACGTTTTGTCCGGGTTGGAGCGTAACTCCGTTGAAGAGTGCGCGACGGATGCTGTCGGGCTTCATTTTGCCGATCTTCTTGCCGTTGATGTAGAGCGTCACCTCCTTGAGGTTGGTATAGACTCGCACGTCGGTCAGGGCTTCGGTGCGGTCGGTGAAGCGGCGAGAGGCGATGTAGATCATCGGTTCGGGATTCCAGTTGGCCTTGTAGAACCAGAAGGCATCCTTCTTCGTGGAGCGGTCGTAGGTGACGAGGCCCTTGTCGTTGAAGCCGTCCTTTTCTCCCTCTTTGCGCTGATAGGACTGGATGTCTGCAAAATGCCAGATGGTCTTGCACCAAAGGTAAGGACGAGTGCTGAAGCAAGCCCAGTTGCTCTCGTGGCAGGTGGCCTGCGCTTCTTCGGGGTGGAAGTGTCCGTCGGCCTTGTTGGCATCGTCGAGCGGCCAGCTGTGCTGATTGATCGAAGCGCCGGCACCATATTCCGACACGCCGACAGGCGTTCCTGCAGCTTCTTCCTTGGCATTGTCGAAGAACTTGTCAGCCTTGCCGACCGCGTCGCTGTACCAGCCGAAGTATTTGTTCCAAGCCAAGAGGTCGGCGATGCCGAGATAGAGTTTTGTATCGACGCAGGTGGCAAAGGTCGTCAGTCGTGATGAATCAAGGCTCTTGTAGATGGCGTTGATCTCCTTGAAGAATTCGGTGGGGTCGTCGTAGCCTACGAAGTTGTCCTTGTCGACGAGCACCTCGTTGAAGATGGCCCAGAAGCAGATGGACGGATGGTTGAATTTCTGATAGACGAGTTCGTGGGCGCACTGCCGTGCATTCTCCTTGAAGCCTGGCGTATTGAGGAAGCCCGTGTAGGCCATACCGCCGGGGCCGCAGAAAGGAATCTCGGTCCAAAGCACGATGCCGTTTTCGTCGCTGAGACGATACATCTCCTCGTTGTGGGGATAATGTGCCAGGCGCATGAAGGTGGCGCCCGATTCGAGTATCAGCTCCATATCCTTCTTGTAGTGTTCGGGCAGGAGGGCAGAACCACGTCCGTCGAAGTCATCGTGGCGATTGAAGCCCACGAGGTCGAGGTGCTTGCCGTTGAGGAAGAATCCTTGGTCGGGATCCACATAGAAGGAACGAAGGCCCGTCTGCTGGCAAACCTGGTCGACGACCTTGTCACCATCTATAAGTGAAACCTCTACAGTATAGAGATAAGGATCCTGTTTGCCTTGCCACAGATGCGGGTTCTGAAGGGACAAAGGAATGTGAGCAACATCACCTTTGGCAGCAACGTTACTGCTGCCGACCACGTTACCTGCTCCATCCTTGACCTCGGCCTTTAGCGATAGGTTCTTGCCGCTCTTGAGCGAAAGGAAGGTCTCGATGTCGAGGTCGGCTTGTTGGGCTGAAACATTGCTTTGTCGAATCAACACACCGGGCGAAGCATAGAAGTCGGGACGAATGCAATCCTGCTCGGTGACGATTAGGTGGCAGGGACGATGGATGCCGCCATAGACGTTGAAGTCGCCCGAGATGGGCAGTACGTCGGTGCGAAAAGCGTTGCTGGCCCACACTTCGAGCAGGTTATCGCCCTGATTCACAAAGTCGGTGATTTCGTAGCAGAAGGCCAGATAGCCGCCCTTGTGTTCGCCCACGATATGCCTATTGATGAAGACCGAAGCCACCGAATTCACTCCTTCGAAATAGAGGAAGAGTCGCTTGCCCATCATCTCGGGTGTGATGGTGAGCGTACGATTATACACATTCATCGCACGGTCGTAGCGCACGGTGCCTGGAATGAATCGAACGTTCCAGGTATGGGGCAAAGTGACGGGTTCAAAGGGTGCCTTCTTGGCCACTTCGAAGATGGAATGATAGCCCCAGCCCTCGTTCAGACTGATGTCCTGGCGATTCTGTCCTCCCAGGTCGAGTGCCATGGAGCAGAAGGAAGATAATAAGAAGGTGCTTAGGATGGTTAAGATGTGTCGCATAGTAAGTAATAGTGTGTGTTGAGTGATAGGGCTCGGAGTAGTCGGAATAATCGGAATATTCCGAGTAATCAGAGTATTCTGAGGGGGCGGAAGATTCCGCCCCCTAGTTAAGCTTACCTGTTAGCATACATCGACTCGTAGTACTTCTCGTACTCGCCCGAGGTGATGTTGTCCATCCACTCTTGATTTTCGAGGTACCACTTGACGGTCTTTTCGATGCCTTCCTCGAACTGCAGGCTTGGTTCCCAGCCCAGTTCCTTCTGCAGCTTGGTCGAGTCGATGGCATAGCGTGCATCGTGTCCAAGACGGTCGGTGACATAGGTGATGAGGTTCAGATCCTCGCCCTCGGCACGTCCGAGCAAACGATCGACGGTCTTGATCACCACCTTGATGAGGTCGATGTTCTTCCATTCGTTGAAGCCGCCGATGTTGTAGGTCTCGGCAATGGTTCCTTTGTGGAAGATGAGGTCGATGGCACGTGCATGGTCTTCGACGAAAAGCCAGTCACGCACGTTCTCGCCCTTGCCATAGACAGGAAGTGGCTTGCGATGACGAATGTTGTTGATGAAGAGCGGAATCAACTTCTCGGGGAACTGGTAGGGTCCGTAGTTGTTCGAGCAATTGGTGACGATGGTCGGCATGCCGTAGGTGTCGTGGAAGGCACGCACGAAGTGGTCGGAGCTGGCTTTCGAAGCACTGTAGGGCGAATGCGGATTGTACTTGGTGGTCTCGTAGAAAAAGTCCGTGCCGTAGGCCAGATGGTGCTCACTGCTCGACGCAGTGGTCGAGAAGGGAGGCTTCACGCCCTCGGGATGGCTCATGGTCAAGGCGCCATAGACCTCATCGGTCGAGATGTGGTAAAAGCGCTTGCCCTCATATTTCTCGGGCAGCGATTCCCAATAGAGTTTGGCAGCCTGCAGCAGGCTCAACGTGCCCATCACATTGGTGCGTGCAAACGTGAACGGATCCTTGATTGAACGATCGACATGGCTTTCTGCAGCGAGGTGGATGATGCCATCGACCTTCTTGTCCTGCATAAGCTGGTAGAAGGCTTCGAAGTCGCAGATGTCCATCTTCACGAATTCGTAGTTGGGCTTGCCCTCCACGTCCTTGAGGTTGGCCAGGTTGCCAGCATAGGTCAGCTTGTCGAGGTTGATGATGTGGTAGTCGGGATATTTATTGACAAAGAGGCGTACAACGTGCGAGCCAATGAAGCCTGCACCGCCAGTGATAACTATTGTTCTTTTTGACATATTCTATCTTGAATTAACATTTTATTATTTCACGAAATAACGGAATAGCGTAATTTCGTAATTCCGGTATTACGGAATGTCGAATCCCGTAATTCCGAAATTCCAAATAGCCGGCCGCTTACAGTTCGCGACGTCCGTCGCGCTTGATTTCGTCGATGACCTTGAGCAGATATTGTCCATACTGGTTTTTGAGCATAGGCTGTGCCAACTGGCGCATCTTCTCCTCGTCGATCCAGCCCTGTCGATAGGCGATGCCCTCGAGACAGGCCACCTTCAAGCCTTGTCGCTTCTCAATGACCTCAATGAATGTCGAAGCCTCACTGAGCGAGTCGTGTGTGCCGGTGTCGAGCCAGGCAAAGCCGCGGCCGAGCGTCTCGACCCTCAGTTCCTTGTCGTTGAGGAACCACTGGTTCACGGTCGTGATTTCGAGTTCGCCGCGTGCCGAAGGCTTGATGCTCTTGGCCACATTGACCACCTTGTTGGGGTAGAAATAGAGACCCACGACGGCATAGTTCGACTTCGGATGGGCGGGCTTCTCTTCGATGCTGAGGCAATTGCCCTGTTTGTCGAATTCTGCCACGCCGTAGCGTTCGGGATCGTTCACCCAATAGCCGAAGACGGTAGCCTTGCCGTCCTCCTCGGCGCTCTTGACCGCACGTTTCAAAAGACCGGTGAAGTTGGCGCCATGGAAGATGTTGTCGCCAAGCACCAGGCAGGCACAATCGTCGCCGATGAACTTCTCGCCGATGATAAAAGCCTGGGCAAGTCCGTCGGGAGAAGGCTGTTCGGCATATTCAAAATGCACGCCATAATCTGATCCGTCGCCCAGCAGGCGCTTGAAGCCTGGTAGGTCGTAGGGCGTCGAGATGATTAGTATATCGCGGATGCCTGCCAGCATCAGTACCGAGATGGGATAATAGACCATCGGCTTATCGTAGATGGGAATAAGCTGCTTGCTGATTCCTTTGGTGATGGGGTAGAGGCGTGTGCCGCTTCCTCCTGCCAGTACAATTCCTTTCATATTATGTGCAATTTGTGATTCAAATTCTTTTTTTTCGGTCCAAAGGTACTGAAAAAAACACGAATTTGGAATTTTTATGGCAAAAAAATGCTGTTTTGATAAATATTTTGTCCGATAATTTGTTTTTTTGTCAAAAGATGCTTACATTTGCACCTGAATTATATGTTTGTTGCTCTACGGCTAATAACTTTAATTAAATTACATAATCAAATGAAGAAACTTTTATCATCAGTTGCAGTTATCGTCATCGCTGCTATGACGACTGCCAGTGCACAGGCTGTCTTTAGTGGCTCGAATGAACACATGCGTTTCGGCATTCAGTTAGGTATGAACGTTTCGTCTTTCGGACACGAACAGTATGGCTGGTTGGCCGGTTGGAATGTAGGTGGAACAGTACTTTATAACACCGAGAACTTCATCCCCAATTCCTACCTTCGTGGTTCGGTGCTCTACAGCCGCAAGGGTGGTAGCGCCAGCGAGGATGCGTTTGTCCACAGCGGTACTCCAATTGTGGCTCACGACGCCGTTTATCATCTTCACTACCTTGAGGTGCCCGTTCACTTCGGTTATGCCTACGAGATGGATGACGACCTTTGCCTCTTGGCCGAAACGGGTCCGTATTTTTCTTTCCGTCGCGGCGGTTCGTTCCGTAGCGAGAATGTGACGGGCTATACCGAGCATCGCATCAGCGGACGTATGCACAAGTATTATGACGACCTTCGTCGCTTCGATGTGGGTTGGGGCCTCCATGTTGGCGCCATCTATATGGAGAAGTATCAGCTCACAGTGGGTTATGACTGGGGCCTCTGCGATGCTGTGCCCGATAGCAAGACCTACAAGGGATCTGGCAAGAACCTCAACCTCAGTGTCAACCTCACCGTTTATTTCGACTAATTTCTAATTTATGAAACGGATTCTTACGGGAGTCCGTTTCCTTTAAAAATTATATAATGAAAAAGTTCTTTGTTGCCCTCGTTGCTGTTCTTGCTTCCGCATTGGTTCAGCGTGCCGATGCCCAGCTGCTCGATTTCGATGGCATGCCACCCTACAAGCTCGGTCTCACCGTTGGACTGAATGCTCCTACTTTCTCGGGTGCAGGATATGACTACGCTATAGGCCTCAATGCCGGTGTCGATCTGATGCTCGATGCCAGCGATTTGTTTGACAATACTTTTGCACGTGCCGTGGTTCGTTACTCAATGAAGGGTGCTACGGGTCCCGATCCCAGACATCCCGATGGCCTCGATCTGGAGCCCGAGACTCACTTCACTTCGCATTATATTGAGATTCCCGTTCATTATGGTTATGCCTGGTACCTTAATTCCGACTTCACCATTATGGGCGAAACAGGTCCCTATTTTGCTGTAGGCTTGGGTGGCACGGCTCGTCCCGACGGAGAGACTGTCTTTGGTAGCCACTCGTTCTTCAAGTCGCACGACGCTTCCCGCTGGGATGTGGGCTGGGGTTTGCAGTGCAGCCTGCTCTACGATCAGCAGTGGCAGGTTCACGTGGCCTACGACTGGGGATTCAAGAACCTCAACAAGACCTTCCTCCAGAACAACGGACTTAGCGTGGGCATTACCTTGTATTTTGAGTATTAAAAGGTTCTGAAAGGTTAAGAAATGGCAGAATCCAATTTTGTCGATTACGTTCGCATCTATTGTCGCTCGGGCAAGGGCGGCCGTGGCTGCTCGCACCTGCATCGCGCCAAGTACATCCCCAAGGGAGGACCCGATGGTGGCGATGGAGGCAAGGGCGGTTCGGTCATCCTTCATGGCAACCGCAACTACTGGACCCTGCTCCACCTGCGTTACCAGCGTCACATCTTCGCCACTGATGGCCAGGCAGGTATGCCCAACAAGTCGTTCGGAAAGGACGGCGAGGATGCCATCATCGAGGTGCCGATGGGTACGGTGGTCTATGATGCCGAGACGGGTGAATATATCTGTGAGGTGACAGGCCACGAGCAGAAAGTGGTGCTCCTGAAGGGCGGACGAGGAGGTTTGGGCAACTGGCATTTCCGCACGTCCACCAATCAGGCCCCTCGCTATGCACAGCCAGGTGAGCCCGCCTTGGAGCGCAGCGTCATTCTAGAACTGAAGCTGCTCGCCGATGTGGGCCTTGTCGGATTCCCCAATGCTGGCAAATCGACGCTCCTGTCGAGCATCAGCGCCGCCAAGCCCAAGATTGCTGACTATCCGTTCACGACGATGGAGCCCAATCTGGGCCTTGTGCCTTATCGCGACAATCGCTCGTTCGTTATGGCCGACATTCCCGGCATCATCGAAGGTGCCTCGGAGGGCAAGGGCCTTGGTCTGCGCTTCCTGCGCCACATCGAACGCAACTCCACACTGCTCTTTATGATCCCTGCCGACACCACCGATGTCAAGCGCGACTATGAGGTGCTGCTGGGCGAACTGGGCAAGTACAATCCCGAACTTCTCGACAAGCAGCGTCTGCTCGCCATCACCAAATGTGATATGCTCGACGACGAGCTCATCGACCAGATGCGTCAGGAACTACCCGATGGCGTGCCCACCGTGTTCATCTCCTCCGTGGCAGGCACTGGCCTTGACGAACTCAAGGATATGCTGTGGACGATGCTCAACGACGAGGCATACCGCGTACAGACTTTCTCACATCGAAACCTCGATATTTCGAAGGGCCTGGAAGACCAGTACGAGGAGGTCGATCCCTACGGACACGACGACTACACCATCGAAGGTGTCGCGCCTTCCGACCTCGAATTGGATTGGGACGAATAGCACAGATGATGGTCAAATGATGCGGGCGAACATCGTCGCAAAGAAAAATTGCTCAAAAATATGTTTTAGAACATTTTTGGGGCATTTTTTTGGTTTTTAATTTGTATGCATCATTTTTTTTACATATCTTTGCACACTGAAATGGGGACTTAACAAAGCCAAACGCAACGCTGTCCCCAAGGCTAATTTTCTTCTTCCGCTAACCGTATTTTACAGCTTCATAACCAAACCTAATAAATAAAACGATTCATATCATGGACGAACAGCTTATTAAAGACTGTACAGCCAAAGCACAAGCTTGGCTGGGTGATGGTTTCGACGACGAAACCAAGGCTGCCGTAAAGGCAATGCTTGACAACGAGGACAAGACCGACCTCATCGAGGCATTCTATCAGAACCTTGAGTTCGGTACAGGTGGTCTTCGTGGCATCATGGGCCCCGGCACCAACCGTATGAACAAGTATGTGGTGGGTATGGCTACCCAAGGCTTCGCCAACTACATCAACCGTGCATTCCCCGACATTCAGCCAGCAGTGGTCGTAGGTCACGACTGCCGCAACAATGGCCGTATGTTTGCCGAGACCGTAGCTGCCATCTTCTCAGCCAACGGCATCAAGGTTTATCTCTTCGAGTCACTTCGCCCAACTCCCGAAATCTCGTTTGCTATCCGCCAGCTCCATGCACAGGCTGGTGTCAACGTCACCGCTTCGCACAACCCGAAGGAGTACAATGGCTACAAGGCTTACTGGGACGACGGTGCTCAGGTGCTCTCTCCACACGACAAGGGCATCATCGATGAGGTGAACAAGATGACCATCGACCAGGTGAAGTTCGAGCCCAACTACGACCTCATCAAGATCATCGGTGGTGAGATGGATATTGACTATCTCCGCGCTGTCAAGGAGGCTATGGTCGATCAGGATGTCATCCTGCGCCAGAAGGACCTCGGCATCGTTTACTCGCCACTCCACGGTACCGGTCGCGTCATTATTCCTGCAGCCCTCCGCACTTGGGGCTTCCAGAACATCAACGTCGTACGCGAGCAGATGGTGATCGATGGCAACTTCCCGACCGTCGTTTCTCCAAATCCCGAGAACTCTGAGGCTATGACTCTCGGCATGAAGTTGGGCGACAAGCTCAATGCCGACCTTGTGATAGCTTCCGACCCCGATGCCGACCGTCTCGCTATCGTTTGCCGCGACAACAAGGGCCAGTGGATGATTCTCAATGGCAACCAGACTGCTATGATGTTCTCCTGGTACATCATCACCAACAAGAAGAAACTCGGCCAGCTCAAGGGCAACGAGTTTATGGTGAAGACCATCGTTACCTCCGAGCTCATCAAGAAGATTGCCAACAAGAACGGTGTAGAGATCTTCGATGACTTCACAGGCTTCAAGTGGATCGCTTACCGCATCCGCATCAACGAGGGCAAGAAGAAGTATATCGGTGGCGGTGAGGAAAGCTTCGGTTTCCTGCCATTCGACAAGGTTCGCGACAAGGATTCTCCAGCTTCCATCTGCCTCATCTGCGAAATCGCAGCTTGGGCAAAGGATAATGGTATGACTCTGTTCGATCTGCTCCTCAACATCTACAAGGAGTACGGATTCCAGAAGGAGAAGGCCGTATCGGTAGTTAAGCCAGGTAAGTCGGGTGCCGACGAGATCAAGGCTATGATGGAGAACTTCCGCAACAATCCTCCGAAGGAACTGGGTGGCTCGCCTGTTGTGCTTGCCAAGGACTTCAAGACACTCAAGCAGGTTGATTGCAAGAGCGGCAAGGTCAGCGACCTCGATATGCCAGCTACCAGCAACGTGCTCCAGTACTTCACCGAGAATGGCGCCAAGGTCAGCGTACGTCCTTCGGGCACCGAGCCAAAGATCAAGTTCTACTGCGAGGTTCCTGCAGCATTCGACGGCGACTATGTTAAGGCAAGTGCCGCTGCTGATGAGACCCTCAAGAAGATCTGCGCATCGCTCGGTATTTGATACCCACTTTTATTAGTTTATTCCAGCTATTTCCGGGCGCCTCACCTCAGTGGGGCGTCCTTTTGTTTAAAAATGAATGCCATCATCATCGGCGCCACGGGCGCTACCGGCAAGGATCTGGTCGATCTGTTGCTTCAGGATTCTGTATTCGACGCCATCCATGTCTTCGTGCGTCGTCCGCTCACCATCTCTGACCCTATGGTCAAGACGCATATTGTCGATTTCGAACAGATAGACAACTGGAAGTCCGAGATCCAAGGCGATGTGCTGTTCTCGTGCCTGGGTACAACGCTCCGCGCTGCTGGTTCGCAGGATGCGCAGTGGAAGGTCGATTACGACTATCAGTTCAACTTTGCCAAGGCTGCACGTGAGAACGGGGTGCCCACCCTTGTTCTGATGTCATCTATGGGCGCCAATCCGCAGTCATCGGTCTTCTATATGAAGATGAAGGGTAAGCTCGAGGAGGCAGTCAAGGAACTTGGTTTTGCCAACACCATCATCGTGCGTCCGCCCTCGCTCATTCGCCGCAACTCCGACCGATGGGGCGAGCGCGTTGGTGTAGTGGCCTTGAAGATGCTCAATAAGGTCGGAATTATGCGTTCCATGAAACCTATGTCAACCGAGGCAGTGGCTAAGGCGATGCTTACCTGCTGCCTGCACATGAAGGGACAGCAGGTGGTCGAGAGCCGGGAACTTAGGATGCTGGCTGGAAATAAGGTTTAGGCTATGGAAAAGATTGGTATATTCTGTTCTTCGTCCAATCGTATGGACAAGGTCTATTACGAAGAGGCCGCACGCTTGGGCCGATGGATGGGTGAGCATGGCAAGACGCTGGTATGTGGAGGAGCCAACTGCGGCCTGATGGAGACCCTGGCCAAGGCCGTTCGCGAGGCGGGAGGTGGCGTGCTGGGTGTCATACCGCAGATATTGCTCGAAAGAAACCGCGTGAGCACCTATCTCAGTGAACGGATTCTCACCCGCGACCTCAACGAGCGCAAGGATGTACTCGTCAGTCAATCGGACATCATCCTCGCGCTTCCGGGTAGTGTGGGCACGCTCGACGAAGTGTTCACTGTCATGGCGGCCAATACTATCGGCATCCACAGCAAGAAGATCATGTTCTGGAATATCAACGGGTTCTGGGATGACCTGTTTGTGATGTTCGAGGGCTTGAGCCGACGGAATGTGGTCAACAAGCCTTGGCCTGAGGTGATGCTCCGAGCTGATTCTTTCGAAGAGGTAATCGGTTTACTGGAGAAGTAAAAAAACATTTGCCAAATGAATACTTGGAAACATCTTCTCCCCTTTTGTCACTTTCTGACGGCCCGTCGCATGTCTTGTAGGTCCGATTTACATGTAGTTGGCGCAAGCCTCGGAGTCTTCCGTGATCCTGCGTCCAGTCACTGAGCAGCGTCGGCTGCCATCCTGCTGATATCGGCAGAAGTGGCAGTCGGCGCAATATCTTGTCCCTATGTAGAAGGAATCTTCCGGGTCCATTTCCCGATAGAGTTCATCATCCATAGACTATTTATTAAAATTAACAAGAATTTCCATTAATTGACATGAATTATTCTTAGATGTTTGGTTAAAGACACATTTGTATCTAAAATTAATGATAATTCAATGATAATTCGTGTTTAAAAATTCTGGTTTATAACGCAGGAACGACGCAAACCTTGTGATATTGCTCTTCGCCGAACCCGAAGACCTCGGTCTTGCTGTGGTCTTTGGCGATAGCAACGATGCGACAACGGCGTCCCTCCAGATAGATGGGCGCATTGAGCAGCGGCGCTTCTTCGCGACGCAGCGAGTAGACGAAGATGTCGAATGGGTCGTCGCCCAAATCCTGCGGGTCGCAAGGCTCGTAGATGTTCCAGACGTGGGTCATACCTTGAAAAACAGCTTGCAACGGCAGACGGGTATCTCGGTCACTGCTTGGCGCACTTCCACCGAGTAGGTCTCGTCTTCGTCCTTCGACACGAACAGGTGCAGCTTGTCGCCGCAGAAACTTTCGCTCACGTAGGCGATCTCGAATCGGTAGAGGCGATGTTGGCGCAGATAGTCGATGGTGAAGAGGTCCATCACATGCTCGATGTAGCGGACGCTGTTGACGTGTCCGTTGATGTCGATGTCGCTGTAGTGGGCCACGAACGAGTCGGAAGGCTCCTTGGCGGTCACCTTGATACGTCCGGGCTTTTCGATGGGACATTCACGCTCGGGATAGACGTAGGAGGGGATGAGCCCGCCGTAGAGGTGTTCTACGTCCAAGGGCTTGCGGCTCGTCAAGCCGATCATCGCCCATACCGTGCGTGCATAGCCTATGGTGCGCCCTTCGCTGTCGCGGAAGGCGAAATTACGGTCGGTGAACAGTCGATAGACGTTTTCGACCCAGGTGTCGATTTCGAACTTCTCGTATTGGTGAGGCAGTTCGTCAAATTCGATGGCCATACGCGAGAGCACCCACGTATGTTCCTCCTGATTGAGACGCGCCATGCCGAAGCCGCGTGCCGAAGCGTGCTGGCCAGCACAGTTGAGCAGATGGTTGCCGAGCACACTCAGGGTGAGATGCCCCGAGAAGTCGGAGTGAAATGGTTCGCAAATAAAATTAGTGGTAGCAACTTTTTCCATTGTAGTGTAGCGATTGCCTATTTGAGCAAGCCGTCGATGACACCCTTGATGATGCCCGTTCCTTGTTTGATGTAGTTGGTGACTGAATTGACAACGCTCTGTACCGAGCATTTGGCAAACTTCGAAACCAGGCGACCCTTCAGTTCGCCATATTCGGCAGCCTGTTCGTTGGTAAGTTTCTTGATATCCATCCTGTCGTCGATGGCACGGAAGTCGGCATATGCCTTCTGCCAGTCTTCTACATCGTAATACTCGCCCTTGGTCTCAACTTGATGGGTGAGGTGGCGCATTTGGTTGAGGGCACGTCTCTCGGTGCTGCACGATGCCAGCGTCAGCAGTGCAACGATGATGAAAATGATTGACTTTTTCATTTGATGTGGTGATTAATGTACTCTAATAAACATCGAACAACGCGGAATGTTCGCTGCAAAGATAAGAAAAAAAACGGAACAATCGCCTATATCACCAAAAAATATGCGTTATTTCGCGTGTTTTACTCCTATTCTGTCCAAAAGTACTGAAAAAGACCACTCAAAAAGAGAAAAGGCCAGTCAAGAACTGAGGCATAACCATTCTTGGCCAGGAGTGGTTATGCATCGATTGTGGCAAGCATCATTACGGCCGACAGAGTGCTATTTCTTATCGTAGTAAGCATTGTGTCGGCCGACAGAGTGTTATTTCCTGTCGTAGCAAGCATTGTTTCGGCCGTCAGAGTGTCATTTCCTGTGGTAGCAAGCATCGTGACGGCCGTCAGAGTGTTATTTCTTGTCGTAGCAAGCATCGTGACGGCCGACAGAGTGTTATTTCTTGTCGTAGCAAGCATTGTGTCGGCCGACAGAGTGTTATTTCTTGTCGTAGCAAGCATTGTATCGGCCGACAGAGTGTCATTTTCTGTGGTAGCAAGCATTGTGACGGCCGTCAGAGTGCTCAATCCAATTGCGGAAGCATCGTGTCGGCCGTCAGAGTGCTTTATGACGGTTAAGATTGATAATTTGCTTGGATCACAATCTTTCTGGCACAAGATAATCACTGATTAAAAAAAGCAGAAAAGCTCGAAAAATATACATGATCTCTTTATTATTTCTCCTATTTTCGATTCTTTCGAGCTAGAAAATGGACAAGTCATTTTCAGAGATTGATTATTTTGTTTCGGTTTCCTTTGCTATTTCAAAAAAATGCTATATCTTTGCCGAAAAATTGAGAATAAATATGATAAAGATAGAAAATGAAAGGGGCAGCGTTCTGCAGTCGGTGCTCTTCAATGGGCAGACGGGAATAGAGCATTTTTGTTCGATGAGGGATTGCAAGCATCCGGGACAGGGTGTATGGATGCCGCAGCAGGTGCATGGTACAACTATCGTGGTGGTGGATGCCCATACGCCGATGGATATGGATCTGGAGCGTCAACCTGTGGATGCCGATGCGGTGATTACGCGTGAGAAAGGGATGTGGATTGGCGTGCATACTGCCGACTGCGTTCCTGTGCTGCTCTATGACCCTGTGCAGGAGGTGGTGGCTGCCGTCCATGCGGGGTGGCGCGGCACGGTGGGACATATCGTCGGCCTGACCTTGCAGAAGATGCGTGAGGAAATGGGTTGCCGGATGTCGGATGTGCTAGGTATGATTGGTCCGAGCATCAGCCCTATGGCCTACGAGGTGGGTGAGGATGTGGCTGACGCCTTTGTGAAGGCGGGTCGCGGTGATTGCGTGAGGCGAAGCCTTTGGGGTCCCAATGGAAAACTGCTGCTCCCGAAGCCGCACATCGACCTTTGGCAAAGCAATGTGATGGACATGATGGAGGCTGGAATGGACTTACAACATATAGATTGTACGCCTTGGTGCACTTTCGAGCATTCCAATGTGGTCTTTTCTGCCCGAAAAGAAGGAATTGGTACGGGAAGAATCGTTTCCGCTATCAGTTTGAAACGTTAAATTGCGTTTACAAATCGAAGCGAATTGTAAAAAAATGTACTATCATTTCGTTAAAATCCCTTTGAAATGTTAAAAAATGCTATCCTTGATAAAAATAATTACTGAAATATTTGTATGGTACAAAAAAAGGTCTTATCTTTGCACCGTGTTTTTCATGGTATTAGATTTAAGGTTAACGGAAGAAGGACGTCGTGAGATGGCCTTCTTTTCTTTTTTATCCCCACATCATATCAGATGTGTCGTCCGATCTCGATGCGCACTTTGAACCCGAAATCGTAGTATTTCGCATCCTTGAACCCTACGAAGAATCCGACGTTGAGATAGTTGTTGTCGATGCCATAGCCTAGTTCGTGGAAAAGGCTGTGACCTTCGGTCCATAGAGCGCCGAGGTAGATGCGTTCCTTGATGACGAAGCGGGAGAGCGGATGCAGCATGTGGAACAGGCCGAAGGGCGTCTCGTGCATCACGTGGAGCTGCACGTAGCTTGGCGACGATGCATACCAGTAGTCGTCGAGCAGATGGAAGGTGCCGCCGATGCGGTCGTCTTCCCACACGGTGGGATACTTGCTGCGCTCGAAATAACGGTAGTTGATGAAGTATTCGCCCTTCTGATTGAAGAACTTGCCCATGCCGAAGTGATAAGAGAGGTAGCGAGTGCGTTGCAGACGGATGGTCTGCTGCATGTCGAACTCCATGCGGCCATAGTTGCTATCGGTGCCGAATGCGTTTGGGATGGCACGTGAGATCTCGAAAGCCATGGTCGGAGAAGGGCTGTGGATATATTCCTTGTAGCCATTCTTGTACCAATAATACTGGCGTGGGGTCCATTCGAGACGAATGTAGGGTGCAAAATCGGCATAATACGAATCAACGAGCTCATCGAGACGCTCCTTGGAGATTTTTCGACGACCATGACGTACGGGATTGCGGAAGGAGTATTCCACGCCGGTGTGGAGCATCAAGCCGTTGGTGATTTCGAAGCTATGCTTCAGTTCAACTTCGTAGCGCTTGTAATATTCGATACCGAGCGAATCGAAGTTGATGTCCTTGGCTTTGTCTGCCTTGAGTGCATCGTTGACGGTGCGGATGAACTTGTTGGAGAAGGTGGAGTTGTTTCGATAAACCTCGAAGGTCCAGCGTCCGCGTCGCTTGGGCAGGTAGGTCCATTCGGCAAGAAGGCGGTAACGTAACTCGCGTAGTCGGAAGGCATAGCCTAGTTCGCCACGCATGAAGAGTTCGGTGTCGTTATGGAGGCGCTTTGTCCAGCGGGCACGTTCGCGGAAAGTGAAGCCATTGAACTTGTCGTAACCCAGATAGGAGGGGTCGAGTGGGCCGTAGATGCGCAGGCGATTATCCTCGGGGCCGAAACGTGTGCCATCGAACAACGTTTCGGAGAACTCTTCCAGTCCGCGGTAGATCTTGCGACGTTGACGATGTGGCCTGGAGCTGGAGGATGGGCGAGGAGCATAGATCAGCGAGTCGATGGTCGGGGGAACGGGAATGGGACGCAGGGCATCGAAATCCATTTCTTCGATCTTCTCTTCCTGGTAGAACCTCGTAAGGTCGAGCGGAACTGTCTTTTTGTCCAGACTGTCAAAGGGTGTGAAATCGACGTAATGATAGAGGGTGTGATAGTCGTTGCGGGCGTAGGTGTTGAGGATGTGGTAGCGAATGCTGAGGTCGCTGCTACTGGGCACGATGACGTTGCCGTGCAGCGTGTCGGGGGCGTAGTGTATGGTGGTCTGGAATCGGGCCAGGTCGAGATGCCCGCTGCATTTGAAGCCAAGTACATTGAGCGTGCGGCGGTCGATGAGCACATTGCCTTTGAGCAGGGTGTGATGATAATGCTTGGGCTTGAAGCCGATGAGGCAGAGGTCGAGCGTGTCGGGATTGATGCCCGCTTCGCGTAGCCTCACATAGGTGCTGTCGTGGATGGGAAGGAGCTGGAAGTCGTAGCGCTTGAGTCCCTGGTCGTAGAAGGGGAGGACGAACGAGCGGGTGCTGCCGTAGTCGCCATGATGGCGTACAGCATAGGCGGGGAGCATACCTTCGTAGAGTTTCTCCATAACATTGCGTGCCTTGCGCAGGCTGTTGGACTTCAAGCCGACCGTATTGAGGTGCATATCACCGGGCCACTGGTAGTGGACGTGGCTCATGGCCTCGAAGCCAAGACGTTCGTTGGTGTGTGACTGGAAAGGAAGAAGATGAGGGATGAGCCGGGCGACAAGGCCGCGACGGAGACATTGTGAGGTTCCTGTGGTATAGGCTTTCAGGTCGAGATATCCAAGTTCGAGGTCCTTTTGCTTGAGGGCCCGCTTCCCGAGTTGGGCGAGGAGAGAGTCAAGGTCGGTTGAGGATTGGGTCGGCGGCACAACTTCTTGTGCCATCGCTAGATGAACGGTGGCGATGAGGGATAGGAGTGATATGATGAGAGTGTACAGTCTCATTCGCGATATTTCCCTTCGTCCTCGTCGTCGAGGATACTCAGATAACTGTCGTAGCGTGATTGGCTGATACGGTGTTCCTGTAGTGCTGTGAGCACGGCACAGCCAGGTTCGTGGGTGTGGGTGCAGTTGCCGAAACGGCATTCGGCTGAGATGCGGAAGATCTCGGGAAAATAGTGCCCGACGGTCTCCTTCTCGAATTCGATGGTGCCGAAGCCGCGTATGCCGGGGGTGTCGATGAGATAGGTGTTGTCGTGCCCCTCGCTCTGCCAGCAACCCTTTGTTGAATCATCATCGATCATTTCGTACATCTCCGAGAAGGTGGTAGTGTGCATACCCTGGTCGTGGGTGTCGCTGATTTCGGCGGTCTTGGCATTGGCGTAGGGGACGAGGCAGTTGAGTAGCGTGGACTTGCCCACGCCGCTGTTGCCCGCCAGGAGCGTGGTCTTGCCCTTGAGCAGGTCGCGCAGTCCGTCCAGGCCTTCGCTGGTCTTGACCGAGATGAGATGGACGGGATAGCCGATGTAGCGATAGAGATAGGCAAGGTCGTCGGCATAGCGTTTTTCGTCGTCGGTGTAGATGTCCATCTTGTTGATGACGAGGACGGCAGGCACGCGATAGGCTTCGGCAGTGGCAAGGAAGCGGTCGATGAAGGTGGTGGCCGTGGCCGGATGTGCCACTGTAAGGATGAGCATCACCTGGTCGAGGTTACTGGCGAGGATGTGGGCCTGCTTCGACAGGTTGCTCGAACGCCGGATGATGTAGTTGCGTCGCGTCTCGATGCGGTTGATGAAGGCGAACCCTTCGCGATTCATCTCGTAGTTGACCACATCGCCCACTGCCACGGGATTGGTGGTGCGGATGCCCTTGAGGCGGAAGTTGCCCTTCACCTTGCAGGGCACGAGGCTGTCGGCCACGGGATGCCCGTCGTCGAACCCCGCCTGTGCAAAACGCAATGATTCTTCCCGAAGGCATTTGCCCTCAGGAAGAACCATATACCAGAATCCTGTGTTTCTGACGACGAGTCCTCTCATCCTGCTGTTGAGAGAAGTGCGTCAGACGCTCATGATCTCACGATCCTTGGCAGCATAGACAGCTTCAAGGTTCTTGATGAACTTATCGTGAGCCTTCTGAATAGTGTTTTCTGCATCCTTCTCAACGTCTTCAGGAAGGCCATTCTTGATGTCCTTCTTGAGCGTTTCAATGGCGTCGCGACGGATATTGCGGATGGCAACCTTGGCATTCTCGGCCTCGGTCTTGCACTGCTTGGAGAGCTGTCGACGGCGCTCTTCGGTCATTGGTGGAAGACCGATGCGAAGGATCTCGCCATTGTTCTCGGGCATGATGCCAAGCGAGGAGTTGATGATGGCCTTTTCGATGACCTTGAGCATGCTCTTGTCCCAAGGCTGGATGACGATGCTCTTGGCATCGGGGCATGAACAGTTGGCGCACTGGCTGATCTCCATCATGGTTCCATAGCACTCACACTTGATGCCGTCGAGCAACTTCACGGTTGCGCGGCCTGCACGGATGTGGTCGAAGGTATCCTCAAGATGCAGCACGGTAAGCTCCATCCTGCTTTCAACATCTTTAATGGTTTTCTTAACGTCTAACATAGATATAAAGTTTTTTGTGTTTTTGTGGGGGCAAAGATAAGACATTTCTTTGAAAATTCCAAGAAAATGGAAATATTTTTGCCCTTAAAGACAGATTTTTAGACCATTATTATACAATGGGAAAGATTTGGGGGACTTAGCCTTCGTAAACGAGGGTGCCCAGATTCTCGCCCGACAGAAGTTTCACGAGGTTGCCCGGCTTGTCCATGTTGAAGACAATGATAGGCAGCTTGTTGTTCTGGCAAAGGGTGGTGGCAGTGAGGTCCATCACCTTGAGCTTGCGGTTGTAGATCTCGTCGTAGGTGATCTTGTCGAACTTCGTGGCCGTCGGATCTTTTTCGGGGTCGGCGGTATAGATGCCATCGACGCGTGTGCCCTTGAGCATCACGTCGGCCTCGATCTCGATGCCGCGCAGTGCAGATCCAGTGTCGGTGGTGAAGTAGGGACAACCTGTTCCGCCGGCGAAGATGGCTACCTCGCCCTTCTCCATGGCATCGATGGCACGCCACTTGGAGAACTGCTCACCGATGGGGAACATGTGGATGGCAGTGAAGACGTGACCTTCTACGCCTACAGCCTTCAAGGCAGACGAAAGACCCAGGGCGTTGATGGTGGTGGCAAGCATGCCCATCTGGTCACCCTTGACGCGGTCGAAGCCCTTGTTGGCTCCGGAAAGGCCACGGAAGATGTTGCCGCCGCCAATCATGATGCCTACCTGGATGCCCATATCGACAACCTGTTTGATCTGCTGGGCATACTGGGCCAGACGCTGTTCGTCGATGCCGTACTTTTGTTCGCCCATGAGCGATTCGCCGCTCAACTTCAATAGTATTCGTTTGAATGTCATAATGTGATTTTGTTTATATTTGATATATTAGAGGAATATTCTTGCTTCGGGTTTAAGGGATGGCCGTGAATTCGCTTAACGGATGAGGATGCCTTTCCCCTTGTAGATGTAAAAGCCTTTGGCCAACTTGACGAGATCGGCATCGGGGATGTTGCGTGCCACGAGGCGTCCATCGATGCTGTAGAGGTCGGAGGGAGCTTCGAAAGAATGGCTTTCGATGGACGAATCCTGGTTGCCCTCCATCGGGATGCCGTTAGCGTTTTGCGCGAAGGTGATTTCTTCGACCAGCATGTTGAGATAGTTTTCGAGATTGGTGTAGCCGTTGCTGCTAAGCATGGCTCCGTCGGATGGGTCGTTGGGGTCGAGCTGCATCAACGATTCCCAATCGTCGGGCATGCCGTCACGATCGGAGTCTTCATTGGGAAGTTCGCTATTGAGCTCAGGCCAGGCCGACCAGCTTTCGTCGGCATCGGTAGGCCGGTTGTCGTCCTGCGTGTTGACGAGCCCAGGATAGCAGTCCTTGCCAGTGAAGGAAGCCGAACGGTTGCGTGTGTCGTTGACAATCTGTTGGTCGTGGCTGTCACGATGCAGGCTTGCTCCGGCAAAGTCGAGCACCTTCAGATAGGCTTGTTCTGCCGAGTGGGTGGTGGTCAGCTCGTAGGTGATGGGACTGGAGAGTCGGATGGTGTCCTTGGTTTCGGCAGTGTAGGTGCCGTCGTTGCCCGACGCGTCAATCTGGTTGTAGAAACCGTAGGTCCAGTTGTCAGCAGTAACATCGTCGAAGTCGGGATTGACATTTCCGCTGAGGTAGTATTTGCCCCACACGTGCCAGGTAGGGAGCCATGAGTTGCCTGTGACGTTGCCGGCTTCGTCCACCTTGCGATCGCAGTAGGAGGTGGTGCGGATATTCACTGATGCTATCCTGCGACGTATGGTGGCATTGCGCTTGTCGGTGGCAGGCCCTGGCTTGTAGTAGTTGTTGACAATGTTGACGTGCATGGCTTCGCCTCCGTAGCAGCCATTGCCAGCCCAGTTGTAGAAGACGTTGTTGCGAAGGTCCATACGTTCGTCGAGCTGTGTGCTTGGACGTGGACCCAGACGAGGCACGCGGCTCGAATGATGGGCGAGCAGGTTGTGATGATAGCTGGCACCACTGCCGCCCCAGTTGCCTCCATAGCCGTGGTTGCCCTTCGAGTGACCTGCTGCTACCAGACTTTGGTCGGCGATGCACCACTGTACTGTGATGTTGGAGCTGCCATAGACCGAGAGGCATTCGTCGATGCTCCAGCTGACAGAGCAGTGGTCGATGATGATATTCTTGCGGTCCATACCGCCCAGTCCGTCGCCTTCGTGCTCGGTGACGTGACGATTGCCAAGGCGGAACCGCATATATCGGATGATGATGTTGTCGGCGTTTAGGGTGAAAGGATAGTCGGCCACGCAGATGCCGTCGCCGGGAGCCGACTGTCCGGCGATGGTGAGGTCGCCGTTGCGGACAGCCAGGGCAGAAGTAAGGAAGATGGTGCCAGAAACGTCGAAAACGATGGTGCGCTTGCCCTTCTTCTGGATGGCCCAGCGGAGTGTGCCTTCCTTGCCATCGTCGGCAAGGCTGGTGACGTGATAGACAGCTCCTCCGCGTCCGCCTGTAGTAAATCTGCCATATCCTTCGGCGCCAGGGAATGCCGGCACACGATCATCGGCCTCTCCGCGCTGAGAGACGGCGGGAAGCAGTAGGATGAATGACAGTAGAAGTTTCAGAAATGATTTCATCGTGAAACGAAAAAGACCGCAACCAAACACGTGGATTGATTGCGGTCTTGATATGGGTATTACTGTGCCGCGAATTACTTCTTGGCAGCGTAGCTAATCTTCAGACACTGAGCTTTACGAAGTTCCTGCTTGAGTTCGGTAACAATACCCATCTTGCAGTTGCGGTCAATCTTCATAGAGATCTGCATCTTTGGACGATCTGCCTCCTTCATTGACTCACGAGCAGCCTCCATAGTAGCCTGAACGTTCTTCATGTCTAGGAAGTCATCGTTAAACTGGATGAGGTCCTCGGAACCACGACGGGTGTCGCGTGGCTTACCGATGAGAACGGTGGTAACAAGAGACTTGTTCTCGAGCTTGGTAACCTGGTCGGCACGTGGAGTGTTGACCTTTACGATTGGAGTATCCTCACGCATGTGGGTTACGCACATAAAGAAGAACAGGATGGAGAACACCAAGTCAGGAAGTGATGAGGTGTTCAATTCAGGCATTCCTCTTTTTTCGCCTTTATTAAATTTGCTCATAGTTGTTTTCCTGATTATAATTAATACTTGGCGTTAGCCTCAGAGATGTTCATAGGATAAAGGTCCTTCAAAGCCTTGGCTTCGTCTTGCGAGAGGACCTCTTCGTCGTAGTCTTTTCCGAAATACTTCTGTGCGGCCTCCTGACGCAGGGTGTTGTAGGCGGCAACGAGCTCGTTCTGAAGCTGGATATACTTCTCATAGCTGGTGCCGTAGTCAGACTGCAGAGAAATCACATGGGCACGGGCCACGCGTACGGCGGGATCCTTAGCCACGATGAGTTTCATGAGTTCTGGAGACTTTTCTGGATCGACTTCCTTCATTTCAGGGCCACGGTCACCAGCGAACTGACCAGTTGCGGTGATGAACTCGATAGCCTTCTTGCGTATCTGCTCGTTCTGCTTTTCGACAGAACCCTCAATGTAGTCATCGCCCATAAGGATTGCGTTATCCTTGTTGACCATGACGTTGAGAATGTTACGCTTTTTGATTTCCTGATCTTGAATTTGATCTTCGGGAACCCAACGGGGGAGAAGTCGTGCCAGACCTTCGTCAGTATCCATAGAAGTGACCACGAGGAAGAAGATAAGCAGGGTAAATGCCAAGTCGGCACTTGAAGACGAGTTAATGCTCGGTGCTTTTCTTTTCTTTTTCGCCATAGGTCAATTCTTATTTGGAGATGAATCGTTTAACTGCAAAGAGTACTACGAGAACAACTGTTGCTGCAAGGAGGAAGTAGATAGAATAGAGCCACATGTCAATCATCTTCATGGTTGACTCGCTGAATGTCTCGACTTCACCATTCACGATGCGCGAGAATTCCTTCTCGGGGCTGATCACGTAGCACACGATCATAAGAACGAAGAACGCGGCTACGGTAACAACAGACTTGATGGCCTCCTTGGGATCGGTCTGGAACATGGTGAGGACGGTCTTGACAGCGAAGATGAGCAAGAGGATGACACCGATGGCTACAGTAATGTAGATCCAATAGAGCATCAGGTCGATGTTCTTGGGCGCAGTGGTCTCCTGTCCGGTGGACGTGAGGGCTGTGGTGTCACCTCCAACAAAGTAGAGAATGAGCACGATCAGCGATACGACCAGACCGATCACTAACGCGATTTTTGAAATATTTTTCATTGTTTAAGGAAATTCAGTTTGTGTTGATTACTTCTTCATCTTGATGATAGCGTCGAGGAGGGAGATAGATGCATCCTCCATGTCGCTTACGATACCTTCAACCTTGGAGAGAAGGTAGTTGTAGAATACCTGAAGTACGAGGGCTACGATAATACCGCCTACGGTGGTGATAAGGGCGACCTTCATACCAGATGCAACGACTGTAGGAGAAATATCACCAGCCTTAACGATATCGTCGAATGCCTGGATCATACCAACGGCGGTGCCAAGGAATCCGAGGGATGGTGCCATAGCGATGAAGAGGGTAATCCAGGAGAGGTTGGTCTCGAGCTTGCCGCTCTGGAGGGCGCCGTAGGAGGTGATGGCGGCGTCAACCTGCTCAAGAGACTGACCGTCCTTCAGACGGATGAGGGCCTGGGTGAAGATAGAAGCGATAGGACCGCGGGTGCTGCGGCTGATGTTGAGTGCCTCGTCAACGTTCTTGGCCTCAAGGGCGTTCTCGACCTGCGAAACGAGCTTCTTGGTGTTAACTTCGGCAAGATTCAGGTAGATGATACGCTCGATAACGAATGCCATACCAAGCACGAGGGCGAGGGCGATGAATGCCATGAAGCCAGGACCACCGTCGATGAACTCGGTCTTGAGTACGTGGTGGAAGTTAGAAGACTCCTCAACAGTTTCGGCAGCCTCCTGTGCGAATGCTGGAACCATAGCAGCTACGGCAGCCAGCGTCAAAAAGAACTTTTTCATTGAGTTGTGTTTTAAAAGTTGTTATTAAATGGTTTGTAAGTTGTGTATTGTTTTGGATTCACAGTTTTCCGAGTGCAAATATAAGTATTTATATCTTAGCTTGCAAATTTTTTAGGGAAATAATGCAATCGAAGGGCGATTTTTTTTGCTTTTTTTGCTATTTCGACTCTTTTTGATATGTATTTCGTCGGTTTTTTTGTGCATTTCGTCGATAATTTTGCCGACGAACGTGATTTTTGGCCGTGTTCGTGTCTGCTTCGGGATTTCAGATTCCGAGGAGTTTTTCGGCGTTTCCGGTGGTCGTTTTTGCCACTTCTTCGAGGGGCATTTCCAGCAGTTCAGCAAGGAATCGGGCAGTATCGGCGGTGTAGGATGGTTCGTTGCGACGCCCGCGATGAGGGATGGGCGCCAGGTAGGGAGAATCGGTTTCAAGAACGATGCGGTCAATGCCAATGGCCTTCACAACTTCGGGGACTTTGCTGTTTTTATATGTCAGTGTACCGCCTACGCCAATCATGAAATCTCCCAGCTCCATGGCTTCGCTTGCTTGTCGGGCATCGCCGCTGTAACAGTGGAGGATCCCCCGCAGGCGTTGGCCATTGGCAGCATTTACATCGCTTTTATATTTATTTAAAAGGTATTGGTGCAGGAAGTCGATAAATTCCTGCATGGCATCGCGAATATGGAGCAGCACGGGCAGGTCGTAAGCCAGTGCCCAGTCGAACTGTTCCGAGAGAATCCTCTGCTGGTCGGCAAAGCGCGTCTTGTCCCAATAGAGGTCGAAGCCTATTTCTCCGATGGGGAGTTTTCGCGTCGGTCGGCCATCAACGGGGCAACAGTATTCATCGAGCAGTCGCTTGGTGGCGGCGAGTTGTGCCTCGATGTCATCGGCCATATTTTCGGGATGGATGCCGATGCTCGGAAAGAGCACACTGGGATGCTTGCGGCAGAGTTCCATGATTTGGGGGAATTCCGTTTCGTCGCAGCATGCGAGGAGCATCTTGGTGACGCCTGCCTCTTGGGCACGCAAGATGCAGGCCTCCACATCGGATGTGAAGGCCTTGGATATCAGGTGGCAATGGGTGTCAATGATTTTCATTACCTAAAATTCGATGGTGTTCTGGAGTTTCTCGGCCTCGATCTGCTTTTTCTCTTCGGAACTCAAATAGAATATCAAGCCGAACTGGGCACACTTGTCGATGCTTTGCTGCAATGGATAGTCGGCATAGAAGTTCTTCACCTGGTTGGAGAGGTCGTGAAGCAGGTCGTCCACGATGGGACGCATCTGCACAAGTTCCTGACGATATTTCTCGGCATTGGCCTTCAGTCGGCTGACGTTATAATAATGGTCGGCGAAGATGCTCCAATGGACTTTCACCTTGGCGATGTTCGGATTGTAGATGGGCACACCACCTCGGCTGATGCGCTTCTCTTCGCCGGCGATGACAGACTTGCCCCACTTTTCGATGTCGGAATCCGTATCAAGGGGAGGCAGCACAAAGCTGTTTGGATTGAGGCCATAGCCTTCCTTGATGTCCTTCTTCAATTCGCCGCGTCGGATGGCCATATTGAGTACCTGTATGAAATGGGAAACGTACATACGCGCCATATGAGCCTCCTCCTTGTAGTCCTTATTGATTTTCATGAACTGGTTGCGGTACTGCTGGTACTGCGACTGTGCATTGCGGAACTTGTTGAGGAGGAGCCGGGCATCACGTATGGTCTGGTAGCTCAGTACCAGTTGTCCGTTTTCCTTGTAGCCTTCCATGTTCACCGCCTTTTGAAGGGCTTTGATGCGACTGGGGTCAGTGTTGGGTAGATAGCGTCGAGGCATCCGATGGATTGATTAATGATTACTTCTCACGTTTTTCAAGTTTCGCTGCAATTTCCTTCAGCAGTCGTAGTTTTGGCATAGGTATACTCATCGATTGGAGGGCTTGCAGTGCTTCCTGGTGATAGTTGGCGATAGCAAGGCGGCAGGCTTTTTCTGCTCCCGTCTTCTTGTAGTAGGCCTTGTAGGTTTCGATCTTCTGTTGCTCGCTCATACCCTCGGTGTTGGGCTCGGGGGCATTGGCCAGGGCGGTAATGCGGAGGAAGGTCTTCTTGTTTTCGAGAATGTCGCCTCCGATGCGCTTGCCGAAGGTCTTGGGGTTGCCCCAGCAGTCGAGCCAGTCGTCCTGAAGCTGGAATGCCAGACCCAGCGAGGTGCCAAAACGGAAGAGGGTGTCGATATCACGGTCGAGCCATTCGTAACGCTCCACGCCAATGTCGGAGAGGTTGCCGAACTGTTTGTCTTGTCCGATGTATGCACCTATCTGCAAAGCGCGGCCCAGCAGAACAGACGTCTTGAGACGAATCATCTCGATATACTCATCGATGGTCACGTTGTCGCGTGTCTCGAACTCCATATCGTACTGCTGACCTTGACAGATCTCCTGGTTCATCAGATTGAACGTGTCGATGACGTTCTTGAGTACACGAGACGGAGCTTCGGCGATGAGCTGATAGGCCAGACCCTCCATGGCATCGCCACTGAGGATGGCCTGGTTTTCGTTCCATTTCACATGGACGGTGGGACGCCCACGGCGCGTAGGGGCCTTGTCCATGACGTCGTCGTGGAGCAGGGTGAAGTTGTGGTACATCTCGATGCCAAGGGCGGGTTTCAACGCTGCCTGGATATCATCGTTGTAGAGGCTGGCTGCTATGAGCACGAGGGTGGGACGCAGACGCTTGCCTCCCGAATCGAGGGTGTACCGGATGGGGTCGTATAGAGTGGCAGCGGCAATGGGGTAGTCGAGGTCCTGAAGCCCCTCTTCAATCATTGCACTTAGATCGGCTAGTTTTTTCATTTCTTTGGGAGGATGTCCCTTGTTAGTCCATAATATAAAAAGAGAGAAGCCAACCGTGAGGGTCTCGGAAACTCAGGGTTGGCTTCAAATTGAATTACTGCAGACGGAAGGTAACTGGCAGCATGTACTTTACACGTACCGGTTTACCACGCTGCTTACCTGGCTTCCACTTAGGCATTGACTGCACTACGCGCTTAGCTTCCTTGGTGAGGTCCTCCGAAGGTGAGCGGAGCTCCTGGATGTCGGTAACTGAACCGTCTTTCTCGACAACGAATGAAAGGGTTACACGGCCTTGGATGCCGTTTTCTGCAGCGAATGCTGGGTAGCGAAGGTTCTTACTGATGTACTCCATCAAGGCCTTGGTGCCGCCTGGGAACTCAGGCTCCTGCTCTACGACGGTGAAGATCTGATTTGCATCAGCTTCCTCCTCCTCGGCGGGTCCGGTCTCAACAACCTGCTGGATAACCTCAACAGTGGCGTTGTCGTCTTCGGCGCTCTGCATCTCGATTTCGGCAACTTCAACGTCGTCTTCCACGACGGTAAGTTCCTCGATCACGTCGGGCATCGGCGGCGGCGGTGGCGGTGGCGGAGTATTGTTCTGTACTGTCATTACAATCTCTTCTTCTTCCTCGATCACTGCATCACCAAAACCGAGACTCTTGGTCTGATGAGTGACGTTGGTCCACTCGAAAGCGATGAAGAGGATTGCAAGAATACCTGCAAGACCTGTGAGCCAATAGGTGGTTTTTCTGGGCTCGAGATCAACTTGGGGGTCTTTCTTGATTTCCATATGAATGTATTAAATTGGTTAAAAACTCGTCACAAAAGTAGTCTTTTTTTAGATACAAACCAAAAAAAACGGGTAAAAAAACGTTTTTTGCACGAAAAAATTGTATTTTTACTGAAAAAAGGGTATTTTTGCATACAAAATTTGTGCATTTTCCGTTTTAAAGAATAAAATAATCTTCTTTAACCAATAATAGATATTCAGTTATTTTGATCTATATAACAAAACAGGATTTTCGACCGAAGCGCGGTCGTCAGCCGAGAGCTTCTGGCATATTAAATCGCCTTGTTGCGACGTCTGCCTTCCTCTTGGTCACTGCGGTATCCTTCTCGCAGGAAATCACCGGATACGGGTATCTCGAACAGCCCGTTTCGGCACGCGGCCTTGCCTTGGGAGGAACCAGCATCAGCGTGGTGGAGCCCGAGATGTCATTGGCCGAGCAGAACCCCTCGTTGCTATGTCCCGAAATGGCGGGGCAGGTTGCAATCAGCTATACGCGCTACATGGGTGATGTCAATCTGGGGTATGCAGCCTACGCCGGACGATTCCTGGAGGTGGGCGGATGGTCGGTTGGAATGCGTTTTATCGACTATGGCGATTTCCACGGCTATGATGAGCAGGGTATTTCGACCGGAAGTTTTGGCGTGAAGGATATGAGCCTGCAAGGAGCCATCGGTTATCCCGTTAACGACCGACTGCGTGTCGGGGCACAGGCGAAGTTCCTCTATACCAGTTACGAGAGTTATTCCGCGTTCGCCATGGGCGTAGATCTCGGCTTGAACTACTACAACGAAGCCTCGGGCAACTCCATTTCGCTGACCGCCACCAACCTGGGCGGCCAGTTCAAGGCGCTTTATGAGGAGCGCAAGGAACATCTGCCCACTCAGATCAACGTGGGGTGGAGCAGCGAACTCCAGCATCTGCCTCTTTGCGTTTCTGTCACTGCCTATCATCTGCTCGACTGGGATCCCGACTATGTGGATGGCAGTGGCATCAAGCATTCGTTCAAGGACTCCGAGATGGTGCTCAATCATCTCATCTTCGGTGTCGAATGGACGGCCTCCGATCATTTCTGGCTTGCTGCTTCGTACAACTACCGCAACCAGCGACGTTTCTCAGGACATGGAGGCTTCCTGCGCGGCTTGGGTTTGGGAGCAGGTGTCAATTATCGTCAGTTGGCATTTATGATTGCCTATGCTTCGGCGCATGCAGGGGACGGAACCATGACGTTCCAGTTCAATTATTCGTTTTAATACACCTTTAAAATAATATATAATGAAAAAGATTACAATTGCTATCGATGGTCATTCGAGCTGTGGAAAGAGTACGATGGCCAAGAGCCTTGCAAAGAAGCTCAACTATATCTATGTGGATACAGGTGCCATGTATCGAGCCGTGACACTTTATGCTTTGCGTGCTGGTTTGATGGATGCCAACACCAAGGCCATCGACACGGAAGGCTTAAAGGCGCAGCTGGACAAGGTGAACATCACGTTCACATATAATGAGGAGGGACGTATGCAGACGGCGCTCAATGGAGAGATTGTCGAGAAGGAGATTCGTGAGATGACCGTCTCCAACTGCGTGAGCCCTATTTCCGCCTTGTCATTCGTGCGCGAATATCTGGTTGCCCTCCAGCAGAAGATGGGCCTTGAAGGTGGCATCGTAATGGATGGTCGCGACATTGGCACCGTCGTCTTCCCCAATGCCGATCTCAAGGTGTTTGTGACGGCCAGCGCCGAGGTGCGCGCCCAGCGTCGACTGCTCGAACTGCAAGGCAAGGGAGATACGACAACTACATTCGCCGAGGTGCTCAAGAATGTTGAGGAGCGTGACTACATCGATTCGCATCGCGAGGTTTCCCCATTGCGCAAGGCCGATGATGCCCTGTTGCTCGACAATAGCAATCTGACCATTCCCGAGCAGGATGAGTTGCTCCTGAAATGGGCTATGGACTGCATCAATGCATAAGAGACGGCCATGCAGGTTACAGTCGATGAACATAGTGGCTTTTGTCCTGGAGTGGTGAGTGCCATCCGAAAGGCAGAGGAACAACTCCGTGATAGTGAAACGCTCTATTGCCTGGGCGACATTGTCCATAACAGCGAGGAGGTTTCGCGTCTCGAGCAGTTGGGACTACGCACCATCGATCATGAGCAGTTGGCAGCGCTTCATGACAAGCCTGTGCTGATTCGTGCACATGGAGAGCCTCCTTCGACATACCATGTGGCCGAACGGAACAACATCGAAATCATAGATGCTACCTGCCCGGTGGTGCTGCAGCTTCAGAAGCGTATCAAGCGTGTCTATGAGGATTCGAAGACCTCCTTCCCAGGTGTACAGATCGTCATCTACGGCAAGAAGGGCCATGCCGAGGTCAATGGTCTTGTCGGCCAGACCGAGGGTACGGCAATCGTAGTCGAAGGTATGCAGGATCTCGACAAGATTGACTATGCAAGGCCGGTGCGTCTCTTCAGCCAAACCACGATGCCCGTCGATGCATTCCGCGAACTTGCAGCCATCATCTGCCGCAGGATGAATGACAGGGAGGATTTCCAGTATCGCGACACCATCTGTCGTCAGGTGGCTAACCGCATACCCCATCTTCGCGAATTTTCGCGTCAGCATGATGTGGTTCTCTTCGTCAGTGGCAAGAAGTCGAGCAACGGCAAGGCACTCTTCGGTGTGTGCCGTGAGGAGAACCCACGCAGTTACTTCATCAGTCATCCCGAGGAATTCCAGCCCGAGATGGTCGAAGGAGCACAAACCGTGGGGATTTGCGGCGCTACATCTACTCCCAAATGGCAGATGGAGGCTCTTGCGAAGACGATTCATGAAATTTTTACACAAAAATAAAACCTTAATCTCTTAAAACTTAACAATTATGTCAGAAATCAAAAGTGTAGGCATCTTAACCAGTGGTGGCGATGCTCCAGGAATGAATGCAGCCATTCGTGCCGTCACACGTGCTGCTATTTTCAGTGGCCTTAAAGTCTATGGTATCTATCGAGGCTATCAGGGCCTGATTGAGGACAACATCGTAGAATTCAAGACTCAGAGCGTAAGTAACATTATCGCTCGAGGCGGAACGATTCTTAAGACCGCCCGCTCGAAGGACTTCAAGACGCCCGAGGGCCGCAAGACAGCCTACGAGAATCTCCGCAAACACGAGATTGATGCCCTTGTCGTAATCGGAGGCGACGGCTCCATCACAGGAGCCTCCTATCTTGCCAAGGAGTATGATATCCCGATTGTCGGTCTTCCGGGCACCATCGACAACGATTTGGCCGGCACCGATGCCACCATCGGCTACGATACGGCTATGAACACCATCATGGAGTGTGTCGATAAGATTCGCGATACGGCCACCTCCCACGAACGCCTCTTCATCGTCGAGGTCATGGGACGCGATGCCGGCTTCCTCGCCCTCAATGGAGCCATCGCAACCGGATGCGAGGATGTCATCATCCCCGAAGAGAAGACACAGTACGAGCAGCTCAAGGAACTTGTTGCCAATGGCTTCCGCAAGTCGAAGTCGTCGGCCATGGTGCTGGTGACCGAAAGCAAGGACGAGAACGGAGGAGCCCTGGGCCTGGCCCGCAAGATGAAGGAGGAGTTCCCCGAGTACGATGTGCGCTATTCGGTGCTCGGACACCTGCAGCGTGGCGGCAGTCCGTCAGCAGCCGACCGCATCCTGGCCAGCCGCACCGGCTATGCAGCTGTCGAGGCTCTGCTCCAGGGTCAGCGAAACGTCCTCATCGGCATCCATAACGACCACATGGTGAACATTCCTTTCGCCAAGGCTATCCATCAGGAGAAACCTATCGATCCTGAGCTTCTCACAGTGCTCCGTGTACTGTCCATTTAGTGCCAAAAACGCACATTCATGGTCTTTATCTGCTGATTTTCAGCCGAAAATTTGGATAATCGGGACAAATTGCGTAAATTTGCCCCGATTTTTTCATTATTATTCCAAGTTTAATGTTTCAAACCTATGATTAAACGTCTTTCTCTACTCTTGAGTCTTTTTGCACCTCTTTGCGTGCTGGCCGAAACGGTGCCTGCACTGGTCATTGGTGGTGACACCAAGGTTGCTTTGCAGGAAATCGTCAGCGTAAAGCTTGATGCCAGCAACCTGTATGTCCTCAAGACCGATGGCTCCACACTCACACAGCCTCTCGCTACACTCACTTTCGGTACGACCGAAACTGGTGCCGGTATCCGCGAACGTCTCTCGGAGAGCGGTCAGTCAATCTATATCGTCTATGACCTCAATGGTCGAATGGTGAAGCAGGGCAGTGCCCAGCATACACAGGAAGTCCTGTCGGGACTCGAAGCCGGCACCTACATCATCCGGATGGGCAATCAAAGCTTCAAGGTGCAGACCAATGGCACCGTCTGTAATAGCTGGACCTACACCCCAGCAGTGAGCACTCCTTTCGAGACGCTTGCAAACGTCGCCGCCTCTTCTGACGGCGATGACGAGTACGTGCCTGAACCGGCTATGCAGATTGAACTCCCCGGCCTTGATGCCATGACGACTATCGCCAAGCTCGATAGCCTCATGTTTACTACCGACCTTTCTTCGCTCAATGTCATTCGGGGTGGTATCTTTACATCCATCACACTGTCTGCTATCGAGCAGATATCCTTCCCAATGAGCCTCGAGTGCGTCACACTCGCCTACAGCGGCAACAGCGTCGAAGGTGTCAATCCCTTCTTTTTCGATGGGGTGGCTATCAGCCTCGATGGCGCCGGCGTGACAGTCAATTCTTCCTATGTCGATGATGAAGTGGAGTTCGAACTCTCTGGTGCCTCTTCCAACGGTTACTTCAAATACTATGGAGACAAGAAGTTCAAGACCACTCTCAAGGGACTCACATTAAGCAATCCCAATGGCCCCGTAATCAACAGTCAGAGTGGGAAGAAGGGTACCATCAAGTCGCAGAACGGCTACACCAACACCCTCAGTGACGGTAGCAATTATGCCACCAGTGCCGAGGATCAGAAAGGTTGCATCTTTAGCGAAGGTCAGCTGATCTTCAGTGGCAAGGGCACACTCAACATCCTTTCCAATTACAAGCACGCCATCGTCTCTGACGACTACGTAAGCTTTGAGAATGGTACAGTCAACGTCCTCAGTTCGGTAGGTGATGCTGTCCATGCCAAGGACTCCATTCTCGTTCAGTCGGGCACCATCGGACTTACCTGTTCGGGCGATGGCCTCGATTGCGATGGCCCTATCACTATCCGTGAGGGAGAGAATGGCATCCCCGTGCTCTCTATCAGTTCCGATGGCGATGGCGCAAAGGGCATCAAGACGGCGATGGACTTCCTGATGACCAATGGCAATGTAGATATTACCCTCACCGGCAAAAAGGAAGTAGCCGATGGCAAGACGACTAACGTGATTGGTGTCAAGGCTGATGGCAACATCACCATTACGGGAGGTATGCTCACCATCGTCAACACTTGCCCAGGCGGCAAGTATCTCAGCGCCGATGGCAACATCACCATTGGTCCGGCCGCAAAGGTTATCTATTAACCCTTGCCTCTATTCTTTAGTAGATATTCAATGAAAAGGCGTTTTTCTTCAATGAAACGCCTTTTTTTGCTTTAAACGCACCTTTGAATACCCCGTCTAAAAAGCAAATAAATCCTTTGAATATTAGGGTATGAATGGTTCAAAATTTTTACAGTCAAGTCGTCTGTTGACGATTGTCTTGATTTTTATTACAAGCGCAGCAGTGGCGCTCGCACAGCCCGGCAGAGGCCGTGGTATGAAGATCAAGGCCGAGGGATCGGTCGTTGATAGTAAAACAAATGACCCCCTGGTGGGTGCAGCCGTGAAGGTCACCTCTGCCGATGGAGGCACAGGCACCTTTGGCATTTGCGACACCGAGGGCAATTTCACTTTTGAGGTCGATCATCCCGGAAAGTACACCCTTGAAGTGACCTACGTGGGCTACAAGATGCTCACCAAGGATGTGACACTCTTCCCTGGACGTGGTTCGAAGATCGGTGCTCTCAAGTTGCAGGAAGATCCCAAGCAGCTTGCCGAAGTCGAGACCGTGGGGCGCAACCAGCGTCTCAAGCAGGTGGGCGACACCATTGTCTATAATGCTGATGCCTACAAGGTGGCCGACGGAGCTACTGCCGAAGACCTTGTCGCCAAGATGCCGGGTATCGAGGTGACCGACACAGGTGTAAAGGCGCAGGGCGAAACGGTCGAGAAAGTGCTCGTCGATGGCAAGTCGTTCTTCGAAAATGACCCCAAACTTGCACTCCGCACCCTTCCTGCCGAAGTGGTGCAGTCGGTTTCGGTGTTCGACAAGCAGTCCGACCAAGCTGAATTCACAGGCTTTGATGACGGAAATACAGTCAAGGCTATGGATCTGGCCACCAAATCCTATCGTCGTAACGGTATATTCGGACGAGTATATGGCGGCTTGGGTTCCAATTTCGACTTTGACCAGGGTTATTGGAACACTGGCTTCAACCTTAATTTCTTTGAGGGCAATCGCCGCATCTCCTTGTTGGGCATGAGCAATAATGTCAACCAGCAGAACTTCACCTTCGATGACCTACAGCAGAGCGGCGGCATGGGAGGCGGCTTCCGGGGAGGCATGGGCAACCGCATGGGTTCGCAGGATGGCGTATCACGCGCCAATGCAATCGGTATGAATTACAGCAATTCCTACCTCGACGACAAGCTAGAGGTGCAGGGCAGCTACTTCTTCAACCAATTGCGCACCCAGCTCAACGACTCCACATTCGATGACTATATCAATACCGAACGTGCCTCCATCGCTCAGCAGGACCGCTTGTCGCACAACTACAGCCATCGTGCCGACATGCATATCACCTATCGTCCGAACGACAAGAACCAGCTGATCTTCCGTCCGTCGTTCAACCTGCAGACCACCGATGCCGATGGATTCAGCACCAACACCACTTGGAAGCTGCCTCTCGCGACCGTGATGGACGAAACGTTCCGTCGTTCCGACATTTCTTTGATGCAGAGTTCCAGCGATACACGTTCCATCTCCGACAACTCCAGCTGGAATGTGGGCGGTTCACTCGTCTGGCGTCATCGTTTCGACAAGCAGGGACGCACCTTGAGCATGGGGCTCGATGCACAGGTCTCGGGCAGCAGCACCGATGCCGATTACATTAAACGCATCAACTGGAGCAATCCCTACTATCAGCGTCAGAATGCCGACACCAAGAACTACAATTGGGGCGGCAATGTGCAGTGGACCGAAGCCATCGCCGACAACCAGCAGCTCTCGTTGCGCTACAACCTGAACTATCAGAAATCGACGCGCGACAACCTGATCTCGTATTTCACCGACGAGGATTTCCACATCCTCAAGACTGACACGTTGGATGCCGGCTACGATGGAGCCAACACCAGCAAGTACATTCAGCGCAACCTGCGTCAGGGTGGTGAGATAGCCTGGCGTCTCCATACCACCCACTACAATGCCAATGTGGGTTTCAACTTTCAGCACTCGCACCTCGAGGGCGAACAGGATTATTATCTGCAGCCCACCCTCAGCATCGACCCAACCACAAAGAACTACTTCAGCGTCCTGCCGAACGTTCGCCTGGAGTGGCGTAGCGACAACGGTTCGCAGGTCGAACTCCGCTATCGTGCTTCGTCGAGCAACCCCTCGGTGTCGAACCTCCAGCAGACCGTCAATACGTCGAACGAACTCAACTATTCGACTGGCAACCCCGACCTCGACCAGAGCATCGGTCACAACGTGAGTCTGCGTTTCATCCATTCCAACATGGAGACAGCTACCAACTTTATGGTCTTCGGCCAATATTCGGCGCGTCAGGACTACATCGGCCGTCAGTATCTTACCAACAACTCCAACCAGCGCGTCTCGCTACAGGAGGCAGGTCGTGATTATGGATATGGAGGTGATCAGTTCAGTGGCCTGAGCTTGGCTGCTGGTGCCAAGATCAGCCGTCCCGTCAATATGAGCGGAAATCAGTCTGCACGACTGGGCGTCGTCTATGGCTTCCCCTTCGACTTGATTTACAGCAATGTCAACCTCTCGCTCGATGGTTCGTTCTCGACCACCCCGTCGCAACAGCTCTACTACGACATCAATTCGTCGACAGGCATCGGCAGCGTTAAAGACCTTACCACAAAGGTCCTTCAGTGGGGATTTGGCCCTCGTCTGCACGTGTCGAGCAACATCTCTTCCGACCTCGACTTCACCTTGATGTACTCGCCTTCGTTCCAATGGGTCAAGGATACCGAGAACAAGGCCAACTCCTACAATTACGTCACTCATCGTGCCGATGCCCGCCTGAACTGGACCTTCTGGCATGGCTTCACCACCGAGCAGTCGTTGGGATATGTCTATTACGGAGGTTCGGCGATGACGAGTTCCGAAGACGAATGGATCTGGAACATGTCATTCGGTAAGAAGTTCCTCAAAGGCAACAAGGCTGAACTGAAGCTGCAGGCCTACGACGTGTTGGGCAGCCGCACGGGTTATCGTCAGTCGGTGAGCGACAGTTACGTACGCGCAAGCTACACCAACTTCATGCCCCGCTACTTCCTGCTCACCTTCACCTACAAGCTTTCAAGCTACAAGGGTAACGGAGGCTCGACCGATCGTCGTGGAGGACGTGGAAGTCGCGGAGGAGGCTTCGGTGGGGGCGGTGGCTTCGGAGGCCCTGGTGGTGGAAGGTTCTAAACATCCTCAATATTCTGAACATACAAAATCGTGGCATATTCTCCATAAAACCTTGGGGAATATGCCACGACTGTTATTGGGGGTTAAGAGGGGTTAGAAGGGTTTGAGGGGTTCACTTGATGATGACTCCTCGGCCATTGATGATGTAAACACCCTTCAGGTCGTCGAGTGTCTTTGCTTTGCGACGAATCAGCTTTCCATCAATGGTATAAACATCAACGGGTTGGCTTTCTTCCAACTGTTGGATGCCGGTAATGACATCGAAGGAAACGACAGCGGGTCTAGACTCTCGGCCATCCGCATAGACTGCGGTAACGGCAAAGTCGTGCGCGCCTTCACCCAGTTGGTCAGCAGCTACGGTGTAGGTTGTAACCTCACTCTCTACAGTTGCTATCAGCTCCTGATCAATGTAAATGTTGTACTTGACGGGTTGGGAAGGAGCCTTGGTGAACGAAATGTCGTCCACCACCATGGCAAACTGGTCGTAGGAATTGTAGTGACGGATGGCGATGTAGCCTTCCTGACCTGCATAACTGCTAAGGTCAACGGTGTACTCCTGAGGCCAGCCGGAGGCTACAAACTCCTCAGACACCTGCGTAAAGTCATCGACTGACTGGTTGCCTGTCGTAGAGACGTAAACGGCAAAATGCTCATCTGTCCATTCGCCATCTTGAGCAGCAGCCCAGAAACTGAACGTGCCGTCGAGGATTGCCAATGGTGTTACAAGCCAGTCGTCAACATGCACGGCGCCACCACCATTTGGAATCCAACTATAGGATTGCAGACCGCCATAGCCACTATTCGACTTAAGCTCATCATCGTACATGTAAACCCAACCAAAACCGTCGTTGTTGGCATCAATCTGTGTGAACTCACCAGGGCCGTTTTCAAAGTCTTCGGTGACAACCTCGGAGATAGCCTCAGGCACTGACCATGTGAGACATAGGCTGCCATCGCTCATGGGTTCGGCTGCCAGGTTCTGTGGAGCGCCAATCACTGGCTCTTCGATGGTGAAGGTGCCTGTGATGACGTTGTTCTCGGTATTCTGGTCGGCTGCGTACTCGACGGAGATTGTGATAGTCACGTCGCCTGCCTCATCGAATACGGTGGTGGGCCATGTAGTCTGGAGCTGCTTCTTGGCAAATGGGGCCAGCGTTTCGCTGACGGTCTCGTTGAGCAGTTCGCTCTCGCCAGCCAGCACCTTGACGGTGTAGCCGGAGGCTTCCTTCAGACCGGTATTCTCAACGATGACGTCGATGTCCATGGTCTTGCCGGCGACGAGTGTGGCAGCAGGAACAACGGCACTGACGGAGAGGTCGTTGTCGAAGAAGTCACCGATGCGGATGTCATCAAGGAAGAAATAGTCGCCATAATCTTCAGCCGTCGCTGCGTGCGTGTAGTCGGCGACGAAGGCTATCTGTGCATAGCGCTCGTGGTTCTTCAAGCTGGTGAGCGGAATCTGATAAGTCTGGTAGTCCTCACTGCTCAGTGTCACGGTCTGCAGCAGGTTCCAAGTACCCTGGTCAGCGCTTCCCAGCACGTAGAGTGTCGAGATATTACTTGCATTCAGTGCATCGAAGATCAGCATGGGTTGAGCGGCATCCTTGATGTTGAGCTTGCCTGAGACGAAGGCTTTCTGTCCGGGAGTATCGGCGAGCAGAGCCAGTGCTACACCATCTTCATCTGAAGCATAATTGGTAACGGCCACTGAAGCATCGGATTCCCAGAAGTAATGCAGTTCCTCGTCGGCAAAACCTTCGACTACCGCATCGTAAGGCTTGCCTACAAAGACACCTGCTGCATTCCAGTCGGCCTTGTCTTCATCTGTCGTCGAATCGTTGACAGGACGCACGGCAAAGTACTTGTAGTCCTGTTGGTCACCCTCATCGACATTATAATCGAAGGAAGTGGATGTCTGGCCCTTCACGCTGGTGATCATATCATTGAAGAATACGAAGAAGGCTGATACGTCAATGTCCCAAACATTATAGGTCACATCGTCAGGATTGACATAACCGCCGTTCATGCCGACGGTGCCAACAGCACTCCAGCTAAGGTCAACTGACGTTGGGGAATCAACAGCTTCGACGATCTCAGGAGCCAGAGGCTGGTCGATACCGATATAAACGGCTGTCTTTTCGCTCTTTTCGCCCTTGCCATTTTCATTGTAAGCTATGGCCCGGTAAACGTAGAGCGCAGATGTCTCGATGTTCTCGTCGGTGAAAGTGACAACGGTACCAGGAGTGATGTTGCTCTGCTCGCCTACCAGTTCGCCATCACGATAGAGTTCGATTTTCGAGATAGCCGTGAGTGCATTACCCTCGATGGTCTTGTCGGGAGCTGTCACCTGGATGGTGGCATTCAGCGCACCTTCAGCACCTGCCGTTGCCTCCACCAATGGAGCGGCTGGAGCTGTATCCTCCGCACCCAACTCGACACTTATGTTCGACACATATAGGTAATATGTATTGGCCTTGGAGAGGGCATGTACAGCCACATAGTAATAGTCGTCGGTAGCGGCAACAAATGAGCCTGTGTACTCGTTGTATGCATCTGAGGTCACTTCGGTGGACGGGATGACGCAGATGTTCAAGCCTTCGCCCGTGGCACTAGAGCCAGCCACCACCTCGAAGATTTCTGGATCGTAGGCATTGCCGGCGATACGGACAGTGACATCATATTTTTTGCCAGCCACCGTACGCAGTGCCTTCGAGACGAGATAGTCATCGCTATCGTTGCCCCAGTCTGCCCTGAATTGGGCCGCTTCATCATAGGAGCCGTATTCCCAAGTCGTTCCATCCTGGTTGTTATCGATGACCAGCATATTGTTGAATACCTCTTCGTCGGTGAAGTAAATTACATAAGGCACATCCTGAGGCATGGACACCCTGACACTTACGATGTCACTCTTGCGTCCCCTTCCGGCAGCATTGACTGCATACACCTGATAGCGGTAGGTGGCCTCTGCCTCAACCTCGTCGGTATAACTCTGCTCAGAGCCAGGTGCTACTCCTTCAAGGCTTTTTACGATTTCACCGTTGCGAAGGATGTCGATGGTGAGGTTCTCAGTCAAATCCTCGCCGTTGATTGTCGTTGTTGGCGCGGTAAACGTAATGACGTTCTTCAGTTCGTGGGGCACCTGTACGGCAGTCAGGTCACTGACAGCCTCTGGCGCTGCCGCATCGGGAGCAACGTCGATGCTGAAGCGATAGACGCTCAGAATATACAGGTCGGCTGGAGAAATGGCGTGGATAGCGATATAGTAAACGCCATCGGCTGCCGGGGTGAAGGTCCCGCTGAAGTCGGCGGCATCATTTTCGGGAAAGGTCTTCCCGATAATCTCAGTCGTTAGGGCTGCTGCCGTACATTCCGTTCCTGCTACTACCTCAAATTCCTCCGGGTAGTTCCACGAAGCGGCGTTCACGGAGACATCATAGGTTTTGCCGCCTTCCAAGTTGATGGGCAGTACCATATAGTCGTCGGCTGGTGTCGTGCCATCCACGTTGTAGACATAGTAGGCGCCATTACCGGCACTCCATGTCCAGGTGCATGGTTCGCCATCGCTTAGGTCCTCATTGTTGTTGATGATGATGAAGTTTTCGTCCATCGCTTCTCCTGATGTGGAGAAATCGGCCTCGTAGGGCACCGTGACTGGGATTGCTTCGGTGATGTCAACCCTACGTGGGGCGAAACTCTTATACCCCTGTGGCTTGATTCTGTTGTCCTTTTGCTTCATCAGGGTCTGCTTGTCACCCGTTTGCTTGGCGGTTTGCAGTTCCTGGACTGTCCATTTCTTATGGATGCTCTTCACACCAGGTTTCACGGTCGCTGTTTGAACTGTGGTTGCAGTTTTCTTGAAAGACTGCTTCGCTACCTGAGCGTCGGAAGGTAGAACCACTAGTATGGCGGTTGCTACCAAAATAGTTAGAAGTCCTTTACTCATTGTTTTACTTTGTGTGGTTATATGATAATTATAGGGAGAGAATTACTTGATGAGAGTCTTCTTACCTTTAAATATATAAAAAACTTGAGGGTTGAATTTATATTCGTGTGCAAAGATAAGCGTTTTATTCGACACCGCCAAAATTTTTCTCATTTTTCTTCGATTTTAACTTTTCATCGAAGTAGAGAATAAGTGTGAAGGAGTACTAAGCGTGCTTCTGGAGCAAATAGCACAATCTCGGCCAACATTGTGCTATTTCCAAATGCGGTAGCACAGTTTCGGCCAGGATTGTGCTATCTCCGAATGCGGTAGCACAGTTTCGTACTTTTCTGTGCTATCTCCGAATGCGGTAGCACAGTTTCGTACTTTTCTGTGCTATCTCCGAATGCGATAGCACAATCTCGTACTTTTCTGTTCTATCTCCGAATGCGATAGCACAATCTCGTACTTTCCTGTTCTATCTCCGAATGCGGTAGCACAGTTTCGTACTTTTCTGTTCTATCTCCGAATGCGATAGCACAATCTCGTACTTTTCTGTTCTATCTCCGAATGCGATAGCACAATCTCGTACTTTCCTGTTCTATCTCCGAACGTGGTAGCGCAATTTCGTACTTTTTTGTTCTATCTCCGAATTCGAGAAAAATGCACTACGTATTCCCAATGAACTCGCTGGGCGTGAGTCCTGTTATCTTCTTGAAGAGGCGGGTGAAATGATTGGGAAATTCAAAGCCGAGAAGGTGTGAGGTTTCGCTGATGTTGTGTCCGTTCATCAGCAGGCTCTTGGCTTGATTGATGACGTATTTGTGGATGTATCCGATGGCCGTACCGCCTGTAGCCTTGTGGATGATGTCGCCAAAGTAACGCGGTGAATAGGCCAGTTCGGAAGCACAATAGGCGACGGAGGGTAGTCCATACCGTAGTTGCCGATTCTCACGGAAATACTGTTGGAGCAGGGCATGGAAGCGTTTCAGCAGATCGCTGCTGCCTTTGTCCTCTTGTGAGAGCTGGCGCTGATAGATGCGATTGCAGTATTCGAGTATCAGTCGCAGATAGCCCAGCAGGATGCTTCTGAGCGCAGGTGAATCTTTATGTTCGATCAATTCCTGACGCATCTGGGCAAGGAGTTGCGTGATACAGAGCCATTCGGAAGACTCCATCCGCAGCGAGTCGGTGAAGAAATAGGAGAAATACTGGAATCGGTCCATGTGGTGTTCCAGGTCAGAGCCATGAAGCAGTTCGGGCGACCACAGAAGCACCCATCCACACAAGGAGATACGTTCGCCGTTGTCCTCAAGTCCACCAATCTGTCCTGGGGCAACGGCAATGATCGAGGCATCGCTCACTTCCAGGGTCTTCATTCCGTAGGAGAGAATCCTGGGGAACTGGCGTTGGATGAAGAGCGCATAGACTCCGTAGTTGTTGAGGCTGTGACGGAAGGGAGCCAGCTCATCGTAGTGGATGATGCTGACCAGCGGGTGCAGTACGGGGGCTTCCACAAATTGGGCATAGTCGTTAGGGCTATCTAATTTCAAGATGTTCTTCATAACGATAGCAATATTGTCTAAATGTGCGCTGCAAAGATACGATATTTTTGGAAAAATAAGTAAAAAAGGGTATGAAAAATAAAGAAAAATTGCTTTTTCTGCGAAATTGGTAGATATTCAGTCAATTTGTGTATTATTATTTTAAAATAATGTGTGTACCTTTGCACCCAGAAACTAAAAACGATAATAGTATGTTAGGCAATTTTACTTTCCACAATCCCACGAAGCTGCACTTCGGCGAGGATTCATTGAATAAACTGGGTGAAGAACTGAAGAACTACGGTCGCAAGGTGATGCTTTGCTACGGAGGTGGCAGCATCAAGCGCTTCGGCATCTATGACCTCGTGATGGCCGAACTGAAGAAGGCGGGCTGTGAGGTGGTCGAGCTGGCAGGCGTAATGCCGAATCCTACCATCGAGAAGGTGCTCGAAGGCGCTCATCTGGCTCGCCGCGAAGAGGTGGACTTCATCCTTGGTGTGGGCGGTGGCTCCACCGTTGACTATTGCAAGGTTGTGGCCGGTAGCGCATGGTTCGATGGCGATCCGTGGGAGTATTACTTCAAGAACTGGCAGCCGATGACCTGTCGCTGGATTCCTGTGGGCTGCGTGCTCACCATGGCGGGCACGGGTTCGGAGATGGACAGCTGCTCGGTTATCTCCAGTCATTCGGAGAACCGCAAGATGTTCTACAACTTCCGTAACCCCGACTTTGCTATCCTCAACCCACGCTTCACGTTCACCGTGCCCAAGTATCAGATGGTAGCCGGCATCTACGACATCATGAGCCACATCCTGGAGCAGTATCTCTCCGGCACTGACGACAATACAAGCGATTACATCGCCGAAGGTCTGATGCGCTCGCTCATCGTCAGCTCGCGCAAGGCATTGGTAAATGCCGAGGACTACGAGGCACGTTCGAACATCATGTGGACAGCTACTTGGGCACTGAACACCCTCATCGATCGTGGCAAGGCCACCGACTGGATGGTTCATATGCTGGGACAGGCTGTGGCTGCCTTTACCGATGCAACCCACGGACACACGCTTGCCGCTGTCAGCGGAGCATACTACCGTCTGCTCATCAGCAAGTCGCCCGATGCAGTGCAGAAGTTCAAGCGCCTGGCCATCAGTGTTTGGAATGTCAGCGCTGAGGGCAAGACCGACGAGCAGATTGCCATGGAAGGTCTGGAGAAGATGGAGCAGTGGATGCGCGAACTTGGCCTGGCCATGAACATCACCGACTGCGGTGCCAAGCCCGAACAGATTGAGGGAATGGCCGATGCATGTCCGATTTGCCAAGGTGGCTACTACATTCTGAATCGTGACGAGGTTGTACAAGTTTTGAAGGATAGTCTTTAGAATATGAAGCAGATATTTTTGTTTTTAACAGCATTGCTGTTCACCTGCTGTTCTTCGGACATTGAGATGAAGGCTGAGACGACCACGGCCAATCATGGCAAGACACTTGTCGCATACTATAGTTATACTGGCAACTGTCGCAGCATCGTGACTGAACTTACGAAGCAGATAGAGGCCGATGTGGTCGAGATTACGCCCGTTGACAAAAGTCAGAAATACGAGGAAAATGGCTATGCAATCGGTACGGCTCTCTTGAATGCCATCAAGGCAAATCCCAACGATGCCAGCAGTTATCCAGCCATCGATCCTGTTTCGGTATCGCTCAGCGACTATCAGAACATCATCGTTGTTACACCACTGTGGTGGAGCCAGATGGCAGCTATCATGCAGACCTACCTGTTTGGCGCTGGATCGCAGATGGAAGGCAAGAGTTTCAGCATGATTGTGTCGAGCGCCAGCAGTGGTATCAGCGGCGTGGTCAGCGATGCCAAGCGACTTGTGCCTGAGGCTTCATGGATGGGCGATGCATTGTGGATCAACAACTCGAACCGCAGAAACACTGCCTCGCTTATCGAGGAATGGCTCAAGACATTGAATTTTACAGAAGGACAAACTACTACGAACAAAATGTATATCACCATCGATGGAAAAACGCAGAGCGTGACTCTCGTAGAAAATGCTGCCACGCAGGCTTTGGTTGAAAAGTTGCAGCAGGCACCAGTCAGTATAACACTCAACAGCAGTGGCGGCTTTGAGATTTGGGGGCCATTGGGCTTCTCGTTGCCTGAGAGCGATCAGCAAACGACAGCCCAGCCGGGCGATGTCATCCTCTACAACGGCAGTAACCTCTGTCTCTTCTTTGGCACCAACTCGTGGAGCTACACCCGCTTGGGCAAGATTGACGGCCTTTCGGAGAGCGAATTGCGCACTTTCCTGAAAGCTGGGGAAAGTAATATCGGCGTAGTTTTGTC
>JAFWRO010000031.1:0-22866 GCA_017519885.1 Bacteroidales bacterium
AGGACATGCGACGATGGGATGATGTCCGCTAACGTTCGCTGGAGGACATGCGACGATGGGATGATGTCCTCCAACGTTCGCTGGAGGACATGCGACGATGGGATGATGTCCGCTAACGTTCGCTGGAGGACATGCGACGATGGGATGATGTCCGCTAACGTTCGCTGGATGACATGCGACGATGGGATGATGTCCGCTAACGTTCGCTGGAGGACATGCGACGATGGGATGATGTCCGCTAACGTTCGCTGGAGGACATGCGACGATGGGATGATGTCCTCCAACGTTCGCTGGAGGATATGCGACGACGGGATGATGTCCTCTAACGTTCGCTGGGGGACATGTGACGACGGGATGATGTCCGCTTACGTTCGTAGAGGGACATTCGACGACGGGAAGATGTCCTCTTACGTTCGTTGGGGGACATACTGCGACGGAAGGATGTCCGCTAACGTTCGCTGGAGGATATGCAACGACGGGATGATGTCCCCTAACGTTCGTTGAAGGACATGGTTCGACGGGATGATGTCCTCCAACGTACGCTGAAGGACATGCAACGATGAGAAATTGTTTTTCGGTATTCAGGACTTGAGATTATCCTTCGGTGAAAAGACAATCTTCTCAATCCTCTTCGACATGCCGATGGCACCTGTGGGGCAGACGAGACGGCAGAGGTGGCAACCTACGCAGCGCGTGCCGACGATGTGGGGACGACGTGTTGCGGTGTCGAAGGTGATGGCCTGATGACCACCATCCATGCAGGACGTGTAGCAGCGTCCGCAACCTATGCATCGTTCGGTGTTAATCTTGGGATAGACGATGGTGCTGCGATCGAGGTTGGAAGGTGTGACGAAGTTGGGCAGTTCTTCGCCAACCAGATCGGTCAGGTGTTTCACGCCACGTTGTAGCATATAGGTTTGTAGACCCAGCACGAGGTCGTCGATGATGCGATAGCCATACTGCATGACCGCTGTGCAGACCTGTACGTTGCGGCATCCCAGCTGGATGAACTCCAGGGCGTCGCGCCACGTCTCGATACCGCCGATGCCGCTGAACTGCATGTTCTTCATGATGGGATTCTGAGCCATCTCCAGGATATAGCGTAGCGCAATGGGCTTGACGGCACGTCCAGAGTAGCCCGAGATGGTCTTCTTCTGGGAGACGCTGGCGCTGTCGCTCATTGTCACGCTCTTGATGGTGTTGATGGCCGAGATGGCATCGGCGCCGGCAAAATAGCCGCCCATGGCGGGCTGGTTGATCTGGGTGATGTTGGGTGTCATCTTGGGGATGACGGGGATGGAGACATTTCGCTTGACGTAGGCCGTGAAGAAGGTTACGAGTTCGGGGTTCTGACCTACGTCAGAGCCCATGCCGGCCAGCCGCATCTGGGGGCAGGAGAAGTTGAGCTCCACGGCATCGCACCCGGCACGTTCGGCCATCTTGGCCAGCACGATCCACTGCTGCTCGGTCTGGCCCATGATGGAAGCGATGACGACCTTGGAGGGATAGTCTTTCTTCAGACGTTTCAAGATGTCGAAATCCATACGAACCGGGTTCTCGCTCAGCTGCTCCATGTTGCGGAAGCCATAGAAGTCGCCATTGTCATCGGTGTGGACAGCATCGAAACGTGGCGACACTTCATGAATGTCCTGCATGCAGATGGTCTTGTAGAAAACGCCGCCCCATCCAGCCTCGAAGGCACGTGCCACCATCTCGTAGTTGGTGCAGATGGCCGATGAGGCGAGGAAGAAGGGATTCTCACAAGGAATGCCACAGAAGTCGATGCTGAGGTCGGGAAGCGCGTCGGTCGAAGAGACGGCTTGCTTGGAATCTTCTTGCGCCAAAGTCTCAACAGTACGCAACAGCTCGCGGATGCGGATGGGCCTGTCGTAGTGGATGCAGGCTTGCTCGGCGGCTTGGAGCTCTGCATCGGAGCACTGGGCAACCCACTGCCGGGCGAGGGGAAGGTTGTCGAAACGAATGGCGCGGATAGCGCGGGCGGGATCACCATTGGGGCAGGCTTTGCTGCAAGGGGCATCGGCGCAAAGTAGGCAGCGCGATGCTTCTTCCTTGGGGTGAAGTCGGGTTGTCATGTGAGGGGAGGGTTAATGGTTGAAATTGCGGTTGGCACGCTGGATGGCGTCGATGAGGGCAGGAGTGACCCACTCCATGTTGTGGTCGCCGTCATCGACGTGCATGGCTACGGGGATGCCCTTGGCATGCATGGCCTGGACGAGGTCCATATTGGCATCGAGGGTAAAGTCATGGTCGCCTACAGCTACCTTCCAATCGACCTGCTTCCAGGCCTTGACTTCTTCGTCACAGCCTTGGCTGATTCGAAGGATGGGGTTGTTGTCGTCAATTATCTGCTGACGCCATGCTGCCGAAGGGTCGAATTTGAGGAATTCGAGTGGTTGGGCGCGTTGGTAGCCACTGATGTCATAGACCATGCAGAACTTCTCGGGATGGTGTACACCATAGACCGTAGCTGCACCTCCGCCCATCGAGAAACCAGCGATGGCACGTCCGCCCTTGTCGGTGCGAGCGCGGTAGTTTTGTTCGATGTAGGGGATCAGCTCCTCGAAGATGTAGTCTTCGTATTTCCAGTCGGGAGCACCGAGAGCTGCTGAATTGGGAGTGGGCGAGTTGAAGTACATCATGTTCTGCTGGTTGCCTTCGGGACAAACGATGATCATGTCATCGATGGCTCCGCAACTGATAAGACTATCTGTTACTTGCGACAGATGGTTGGCACGCTCCCAATCGGTATGGCTGCCTCCGCCGCCGTGCATCAGGTAGAGAACTGGGTATTGGCGGAGAGGTTCTTCGTCGTAACTGCCAGGCAAGTAGATAGCATAGTCGCGCTCGGTGATGCCGTTGAGCAGGAGGCATGGCATCTTCTTCATCTCAGTGCGACCTGGGCGTTGTGGGTTGGCGCCTTGTGCTGCGACCATCGAGGTCATCAGCATCATGCACATAACAGCAAGCAAGTGTTTCATAGTTGTTGGTCTTGTACGTTTTTTAATTGATTATAGTAACTATAGTAATTATAGTGACTATAGAGCCTTTATAAATTATCCTCCTCTATCCTGGCTTTTACTTTCTTCCAGGCATGAGAGTCGAAAAGGAAGCACTCCTTCATGGTGTCCATCATCGTGACTAATCGGCTGAAAGGAATAGTGAAACTCAGTTCATCTCTTCCTACGAACGGGCGTACCGAAGGGTCGAACAACCCGAGGAAACAGCGATGGCCATTGCGCGCATTCTCGACCACCGTCATCGACACCACCGTACTGCACCCCGATCCGAACAATGATACGACGGCATCGGACTCGTTATTGTCGAAGAACGCCCAGCCGCAGAGTCCCGAAAGCATGTCGGGCGTGGCATAGAAGAGAATGCCCTCAACATTATCGAATGTTTCGGCTTTGTCAGCCCGGATGAAGTTCAGATAGGCCGTTTCGGCACGTCGCATCTGCAAAGAGTCGATATAATCTTTCACCATCTCAGGAGTTTTCTTGTACTTTTCGGTCAGCGACACGAATTTGGGTACACGTTCGGGCATATCGGAGAAGCCCGTGTAGAGTTTGCCGCCGCCGCAACCGATGACCTCGGCGCTGAGGCTTACGGGCACACCATTGCGTGCTTCGTTGAGGCCTTTGAAGAAGCAGCCGCCAATTTTTGTCGTCGTGGCTATGGGTTGGTCACTGTAGCCGAACAACAATGGCAGAGGGGCCTTGTTGCCAAAGGCCTCTTGGTAGTTACGGATAAAGTCTTGTACGTTTATCATGATGGTAGGAGGTATTTGCGCTGCAAATATAAAGATAATTTTTGGATTACAAAACAAAAGAGACCGAAAAATGTAGATGATAGGCAGAAAAAGGATTTGAGGCTGAGGTAAACCATCAAAATGGTCCACTTTGTAGTGTGTGGAATGTAATTTGTAAAAAAAAAGGTAAAAATTTGAGTATAATAGAAAATTTTCGGGTGAAAAAGTGTTTATATCAAATTATATTTGTATCTTTGCCACCTGAAAGACAACATAAACAATTACCTTATACACTTCTATTGTTATATGAAAAATGTACCTGTAATCAAAGTCGGAATCGTCGCTGTTAGTCGCGACTGTTTCCCCGAGTCGCTGGCCGTGAACCGCCGCAAGGCTGTTGTGGCCAAGTATGTTGAGAAGTTCGGCGCTGCCGACATCTACGAGTGCCCCATCTGTATCGTCGAGAGCGAGATTCACATGTGCCAGGCCCTTGAGGATGTCAAGAAGGCTGGTTGCAATGCCCTCTGTGTATATCTTGGCAACTTCGGACCTGAGATCTCCGAGACCATGCTGGCCAAATATTTCGATGGCCCCGCCATGTTCTGCGCCGCTGCCGAAGAGACCCAGCAGGACCTCATCGACGGTCGTGGTGATGCCTACTGCGGCATGCTGAATGCCAGCCATGCCCTGTCGCTGCGCAAGACGCGCGCCTATATCCCTGAGGAGCCCGTCGGCGACGCTGCCCACTGTGCAGAACTGATCCATGAGTTCCTGCCTATCGCTCGTGCCATCGTCGGCCTGCGTAACCTGAAGATCATCAGCTTCGGTCCTCGTCCGAACAACTTCCTGGCCTGCAATGCTCCCATCCGTGCCCTCTATGACCTGGATGTAGAGATTGAAGAGAACTCTGAGCTCGACCTGCTCGAGTCGTTCCAGAAGCATGCCGGCGATCCCCGCATCGACGACGTGGTGAAGGATATGGTTGCCGAGCTCGGCACTGGCAACAAGATTCCTCAGGTGCTGCCCAAGCTCGCCCAGTACGAACTCACCCTGACCGACTGGGTGGAGGCTCACAAGGGCTGCCGCCAGTTTGTGGCGTTGACCACCAAGTGCTGGCCTGCTTTCCAGACCATGTTCGGCTTCGTGCCCTGCTATGTGAACAGCCGACTGACCAGCCGCGGCATCCCCGTGAGCTGCGAGGTGGACATCTATGGCACGCTGTCGGAGTTTATCGGCACCTGCATCACCGAGGATGCCGTCACCCTGCTCGACATCAACAACACCGTTCCTGCCGACATGTACGAGGAGAGCATCAAGGGCAAGAAGTTCCTCTGCGACGAATATACTGACAAAGAGATCTTCATGGGCTTCCACTGCGGCAACACAGCCTCGAACAAGGTTTGCAACTGCACGATGTGCTTCCAGCGCATCATGGCACGCGCCCTGCCTGTAGAGGTTACCAATGGCACCCTGGAGGGCGACCTGAAGCCCGGAAAGGCCACCATCTACCGCCTGCAATCTACCGCCGACACCAAGCTGCGCGCCTACGTTGCTCAGGGCGAGATTCTGCCAGTGGCTACACGTTCGTTCGGTTCGATCGGTATCTTCGGCATCAAGAACATGAGCCGCTTCTATCGTCACGTCCTCATCGAGAAGCACTATCCACATCACTGCGCCGTTATGTTCGGCCATCAGGGCAAGTACTTCTGGGAGGTTCTCAAGTACATGGGCATCCCCGTTGACGAGATCGATTACAACTTCCCGAAGGGCAACTACTATCCCACCGAGAATCCTTTCTGCTAAGCGATACAAGATAACAATCGAAGGGCTGGCGCCAGAATGGGTCGTCAGCCCTTCATTCACATATAATTTGACATTGAACCAAACGAGAGAACAAGATGCGCAAATCGAAGATAGCATTGGCAGTGATAGCCCTGTTGGCAGCTGCTCAGACTGAGGCACAGCTCGTCCGCACAACTGTTGCCCAAGGAGAGATAGAGGGTGTAGTCGAGGATGGGATGGCACACTTTAAGGGCATCCCATTTGCAGAACCGCCTGTGGGAAATCTTCGCTGGAAGGCACCCATCCCTGCCAAGGCTTGGGAGGGAACGCTGAAGGCTGACCACTTCGCCGTGCAGGGCATTCAACGTGCACAAGCGATGCCCGGGCAGGAGGCTCCCGCCATTAGCGAGGATTGCCTTTATTTGAACGTCTTGACTCCGGCAAAGCAGAAGGATGAGCAACTGCCGGTGCTGGTTTGGATCCATGGCGGTGGCTTCTCGACGGGAAATTCGTTTGGTAACGACGGTAGCAACTTTGCCAAGGCCGGCATCGTGTTTGTGAGCATCACTTATCGCTTGAATTGCATGGGTTTCCTTTCCTTGCCAGAACTGACGCAGGAAAGCTTCAAGGAGACAGGCCATGCCACATCGGGCAATTACGGCCTCTTGGACCAGATCATGGCGCTGCAATGGGTACACGACAACATTGCTGCCTTTGGTGGCGACCCTGCCAAGGTGACCATTATGGGCGAGAGTGCGGGTGCTATCTCAGTAGGCATGCTTTGTCAGAGTCCATTGGCCAAGGGCCTTTTCCGCGGTGCCATCAGCGAGAGCGGTGGCAATATGGTTCCGATGGACAATGTGCGCATCGACAACAATTCGGTACGCAATGTGAAGGGCTCGGAGGCTTATGGACTGGCTTACATCCAGCGTGTCACAGGTAAAAAGAACCCCAAGCTGAAGGACCTGCGCAAGTTACCGGCTGAGGTTTTCCTGAATGATTCGGCTGCATTTAGTGCAGGTGGTGCCTTGTGGCCATGCTATGACGACTATGTCCTCAGCACCGATACTTATGTTCAGTACCAAAAGGGCAACTTCAACGACGTGAATGTGCTGATGGGAACTAATTCAGACGAGGGATCGATGTTCTCGGGTTTCTTGGGAAGATTCACGACCGCTCAATATGAAGAGGAGATGCGCACATCGTTCGCTCCCGAGTGGCGCGATGAATTTAAGCGGATGTATCCCGGCACGAACGAACAAGAGGCTTTCGATGCCCATTCCGACATCTTCCGCGAGGCAGCGTTTGCTTGGCCAACCTACGCTTGGGCCAACTTGCAGTCGCAGAATGGTCAGGGGAAGGTCTATATGTACTTCTTCGACCAATTGAAGTTCAATCCTTTCCGTATGAATCAGCAGACCAAACGCAAGCAGATTTCGACACATGCATTCGAGTTGGCATTTACCTTTGGTCCGCAGCGCAGCGGTGGTTGGGGCGGCCCCCAAAGTCCATCGGATGCAGCCATGACGAAGATCATTCACCAGTATTGGGTGAACTTCATCAAGACGGGCGATCCTAATGGCGATCTTCTGCCCTATTGGCCTGCCTATAGCCAGGGCACCGAGAGCACGATGTACTTCCGTGATGGCGCTTACGTCACCGAGTTGCCCAACATGCCACAGCTCGAATTGTGGACGAGGTATTTCGACTGGAGGAGAGAGCATCTGACTGAAGTCAAATGACAAATCTCAATTAATAAGTAACAATTAAAAAATAATAATTGTTATATGCCCCCGATTCGTTTTGCCATCATCGACGACAATATTTTGACATGCTTGGGCCTTCAGCAGGTGCTGGGAAGGTTTTTGCCACCATTTGCTGAGGTTGTGGTATGCGAATCGTTTGAGGTGCTCCAAAATCAGGAGAACCTGGACTTCCAGCACTTCTTCGTATCATCACGCATCTATTTCGAACATGTCCAGTTCTTCCGCAACAACCCGCACAAGAGCATTGTGCTGGTGGCTGGCGACATGAGTATCAATGGTGTATTCACTCTCAACGTATGCCAGAGTGAAGCCACGCTGATACGCGATATGATGACGCTCCAGAGCAAGGGACATGGTATGCGCTATCTGATGGAGAAGCAGTCGGGACAAGGAGGTCAGGTGCTTTCGGCTCGAGAAATCGAGGTGGCGGTATTGCTCAGCAAGGGTTATATCAACAAGGAGATAGCTGATCAACTTCAGATTAGTGTAACCACAGTCATCTCCCACCGCAAAAACATCATGGAGAAACTGGGTGCACGTTCCATCGCTGACATCATCATCTACTCGGTGGTAAATGGCTTTGTGAGCATCGAAGAATTGAAGCCCTCGATGGATTGAAACGCCTTATCCTCATTATTGAGGATGCGGTTCCTCAAAAATAAGGATTGCACGACTTGCAAAATAGCCGTATCTTTGCACCCGAAAAAGTATGAATGCAAAACAACAAAACTATGAAGCGAATTCTATCTCTTTTTGCAGGTGCAGTTTTGTGCGCCACAGCCATTGCACAGCATGGCCCAATGGCTTTTGTCGGTCCTTCCAGATTCGGCGTTGAATCTATGAATGCGTGGCAGGACAATGAGTCAGATGTCGTTTTTCTGCAGGTAAATGGAGCCACTGATGCCGACATCACCTTGCCGAAGATGGTCTATGCGGCGATGAATATGACCCTCCCATCGTTCACCATCCATGGAGCAACCTTCACCTATGACATGGAGACGAGAAGTGTTGTCTTCGATGAGCAGACCTATAGCGAGACCATCGTCGTGGATGATGTCGAGAAAGCCATCACAGGCTCCTCGCTGACGGCCACCTACAGTCATAGTGACAATACACTCAGCCTCACAACCCGATTCTCTTATGGCAGCATGCCGATGGAGATAACCTACATCATTGAAAATGCTGTCTATGATTCATCCGTCTCAGGCATTGAGGAAATGAATGCTCCGCAGCAACGTCAGCAGGTGTTTGACCTGAATGGCCGCAGAGTCATGGCACCAGAGGCCGGACATTTCTATCTCATCAACGGCAAGAAAACCTATTTCAACAAGTAAATACTCGGTTATGGAATTAGCGGGAGAGCGATGATTTCGCCCTCCCGTTTTTCGTTATTTGGCAAAAATGCTCTCATTTACAGCATTTTTTTGCCGAAGATTTGGAGAGAGGCAAAATAATATATATCTTTGCAGCGTAGTTTTTTTATTATAGAGTCTAAACGCATGAAAAGTGTTATTACCTTAGGCATCGCCATCGTGTTATTGGCGGCTTGTACGCCGAAAACAACAGTGCAGAACGATTTTGAAGGACGCTTCATCACGGTGAGCGGACACGACCTCGTGAAGCCCGATGGAGAGAAGTTCTTCATTCGAGGCATCAATTTGGGAAACTGGATCAACCCCGAAGGGTATATGTTCCGCTTTGGCGAAACATCGTCCTATCGTCTCATCAACCAGATGTTTTGCGAACTGACGGGTGAGGAGTTCACAGCCAACTTCTGGAACCAGTTCAAGGAGAACTATATCACCGAGGCAGATATTCATTATATCGCCCAGACTGGCATGAATACCTTACGTATTCCGTTCCACTATAAACTCTTCACCGATGAGTATTATATGGGTAGGAACGACAGCACCGAGGGATTCCGCCTGATTGATAGAGTTGTGAACTGGTGTCGCAACGAGAACCTGCGTGTCATCCTCGATATGCACGATGCTCCGGGCGGCCAGACGGGTGATAACATCGACGACAGTTATGGTTATCCATGGCTCTTGGAAAGTGAGTGGCAGCAGCAGCGTTGTTGCAACATCTGGCAACGTATTGCCGCCCATTATGCCAACGACACCATCGTAATCGGTTACGACCTGCTGAATGAGCCTATTGCTCCCTATGAGGCAGAGAAACTCGATGAACTCAATGCTGCTCTCGAACCACTTTATATGCGCATCACCAAGGCTATCCGCAAAGTCGATCAGAACCACATCGTGATGTTGGGCGGTGCGCAGTGGAACGGCAACTTCACGGTCTTCAAGGATTCGAAGTTCGACGACAAGATGATGTACACCTGCCATCGATATTGGTGCGATACCATAGCGCTGCACCTTGCCGACTTCGTGCATTTCCGCGACAGCGTGAACTTGCCGATGTATATGGGCGAGACGGGAGAGAATACCGACGAGTGGATTCATGGGTTTACCAGGGTGATGGAGTCGCAGAACATTGGTTGGACCTATTGGCCCTACAAGAAGATGAACGCCACCAGTTGCATGAAGCAGATCAAGATGCCCGAGAACTGGGAACTCATCCGTGCATATGCCGCCGCTGACCGTGGTTCTTTCAAAAAGATTCGCGACAACAAGGTAAGTCAGGACGTTGCCAAGGCTGCGATGAACGAATTGCTCGAAAATGCCAAGTTCGAGAACTGCTTGACGAATGAAGGATATACCAGGGCTATGGGAATGAAACCATAAAGACCATTTGCTCAATAATCTTTGAAAAGAATTGATACACAAACACACATTATCATTGTTAATCATCGGGTGCCTGTCGTTGGGATTGCAGGCCCAGGAGGTCGTGTTCAGTGACGCCCAACCATTCCACGATGAGGCTTTCGTTTTGACTCTCGCTTCGTCGGAGGCTGGCTTTGGCGTTTATTATACCTTGGACGGCACACGCCCCACGCGTGCCAATGCCGAGCGTTATGTCGAGCCCATCACAATCGATACCACTACTCCCGTCAGCGCAGTCTGTATCGATGCAAACGATTCGATAGGACCTATTGCCACGCGCACCTTCATCTTCCTGCACGATGTCTGTCGTCAGCCCGCCTCGCCCCAGGGTTATCCCAGCATTTGGAGCAAGAAGGATGCCAGAAGTTATTGGGCGGCCGACTATGCCATGGACACCACGATTACGTTGGGCGAGACTTATGGTCCGTTGATGGATAGTGCCATGCTCTCGATACCCACCGTCTGTCTGGTCACCAATATTGACTATCTGTTCTCGCAGTCCGAAGATCCCGAAACGGGAGGCATCTACGTCCATACGGGCAAGGATCTTTCGAAACTCGGTGACGGTTGGGAACGTCCCGCTTCAATCGAGTATTATGACCCGAAGACCAACAAGGCATTTCAACGCAATTGCGGCCTGCTGCTTCATGGAGGAAACAGCCGTAATCCGCAGAATACCCCGAAGCATTCCTTCCGCGTGTCGTTCAGAAAGGAGTATGGAGCTGGTAAGTTGAGATTCGATCTCTTTGAGGAAGAGGATGCAGTGACACATTTCGATCATCTTATACTGCGTGCCGGCTACAACTACACCTGGCTGAAAAACGGCAGTGCGAGCATGTACCCGCAGAATATCATCCAGCGTACCCAAGCGCAATATATCCTCGACTCCTGGTCCAAGGAGGCGCATCATGCTATGGGCAATCTGGTGACTCATCGCCGATTTGCACATCTTTATATTAATGGATTGTATTGGGGCCTCTATGAAATTTGTGAAAAGATCAACGATAATTTTGCTAGCGACTATTTGGGTGGCATCGACGAGGATTATGATGTAGTGGATGTCAGCGATATGATCGATGGAAATCGTCAGGCCTACGAGGAGATGTACAAGATTGTGATGAAGGTGGGGTCGAAGGAGCAGGATAGTTATTATCAGCAGTTGACCGACAGGAGTCTGCTCGACCTTGCCAATTACTGCGATTACATGCTCGTCAATTGGTATATCGGCAACGATGACTGGGACCACAACAACTGGCGTTGCTTGCGCAGTCGCGTCGATCCCGGAACGGGTTTCCGCTACTTGGTTTGGGATGCAGAGACGGCGTTCAAGGATGTGGAATATAATAAGGTGACTGCTGTGAAGGGTGATCCGACGCAGATGATGAAGGTGCTGAAGAAGAATCCCGACTTCCGCCGTTTGATGCAGGAGCGCATCGAAATGCATCTGACCGACGATGGCATCCTGACACCCGAACGAGCCGCAGCTCTATATGAGACTTTGGCCAATGAAATAGACCTTGCCATCATCGGCGAGAGCGCACGCTGGGGCGACTACCGCAAATCAACGGGTGAGACCAACGATACCTATACGCGCAACGATCATTGGTTGGTGCGCAAGCAGGAACTTCTCGACTATTATTTCCCTCGACGCACGGATATACTCTTGAGCCAACTCGAAGCCTATGGACTGTATGATCCGTCGGGCATCGTAGAATGTCGAGACGATAAGAAGGTTGGCGATGGAAGGGCATACAACCTGATGGGTATGCCCGTGGGCAATGGCTATCACGGCTTCGTCGTCAGGGATGGAAGGATCGTGCAGATGAGATGATTCGTCCCAATAAAAAACGTGTCGGAAATCTCTTTCGACTTCCGACACGGGGATGTGTAAAAATGTGTGTGTTAAATATTATAGCTGCGCTATTATGCATTTGAGGTCGTAGCTTCGGAATAATGCCTCGTCATCTTTTGAGATGTTCGAGTCGGTGATGATGGTATCGACCATCGAGAGTTTGCCGAGGGTGGCAAACGAACTCTTGCCCACCTTTGTGCTGTCGGCGACAAGATAAACACGGTCACTAACGTCAATCATTGCTTTCTTGACCACCAGGTCGCTCATGCTTGGATAGGTCAGACCATTAGCGACATTGATGCCTGCAGTGGCTAGGAAGACCTTGTCGGCATGAAGACCTTTGAAATATTCGGCTGCCTTGGGGCCGGTGAGAGAAAGGGTGGGAGACTTGAATTCCCCTCCCGTGACGTTCAGGTTGATACCTGGGTCCTTGCCCAATATCATGGCGATATTGATGGCATTGGTGATGACGGTGAGGTTGGAATATCCTGAGATGAGGCGAGCGATTTCGGTAGTCGTTGATCCGGAATCAAGGATGATGGTTTCGCCATCCTTGATGCGCTTCACTGCCTCGCGGGCAATAGCCATCTTGGCGGCGAGGTTGTCTTGGTTGAGCACCAGAAACTCCCCTACGTTTGCTCCAGCATTGTTCAAAATGGCCCCACCATGCACGCGTTGGCAGGATCCTTCTTCCTCCAACTTCTCGAGGTCCTGTCGGATGGTGACCTCGGTGACGTTAAACAGTTTGCTCAGGTTGTTGACCTTGACATGCCCGTCTTCGCGAAGCATGGCGACAATCTTCTCCCTGCGTTGAGCGGCCAGTAGCATATAGATGAGGTTTTGTTTTAGCGGTGCAAATGTACTTCTTTTTTCTAATAAAAAAAAATTTTTCGGTGTTTTTTCTCTTTTTCAACCGAATTTTCTTCTTTTTGATGCAGTTTTTACCGAAAACGCTTGGAATTTTTGCGTCTTGCTTTTGTTTTCTTTCGCAATTTTTTGCATTCTTTAGTTGCTTTAAAACATTTATTTCGCGCTCAATATGTTAGAAAACGTTAATTATTGAATTATTGTTTTCGTTTTCTTTCGTTTTTTGCTTTCGATTGACTATATTTGCAGCATGGAAAACCGGCAGTTTATTCTTAATAATTAATAATGTATGGATAACCAAGCACTCAAACGAAAAGCTGAGCTCTTGAGAAAGAAGCTCATTACTCTCATCTATCAAGGTGGTACGGGGCATACAGGTGGAGATCTCTCCGTCCTGAATCTGCTCACCGTCCTTTATAACCACACACTGAATGTCAATCCCAGCGACCCGAAGATGCCCGATCGTGACCGTTTTGTCCTCAGTAAGGGGCATTGCGCCGAAGCCCTTTATACTGTGCTTTGCGACAAGGGATTCATCGACCAAACAGAACTCGATGCCTATGGCACATGCGGCGCTCACCTCGGCGGTCATCCCGACAACAGCATCCCTGGTGTGGAAATCAACACAGGTGCGCTCGGTCATGGACTTAGCGTAGGTGTCGGCATGGCTTTGGGAGCAAAGATGGACCAAAAGAACTGGAAGACCTTCGTCGTGATGGGCGATGGCGAACAGGCCGAAGGCTCTATCTATGAGGCAGCGATGGCTGCCAACAAGTTTCATCTCGACAATCTGGTAGCCTTCATCGACCGCAATGGTTTGCAGATCTCCGGTTCGACCGAAAATGTGATGCCCCTCGAATCGATCTACGATCGTTGGACCGCTTTCGGATGGGACGTGAAGCAAATCAATGGCGACGACATCGACTCCATTGTGGCAGCTCTCGATGCCATCGATTGGAAGGGTGGCAAGCCTCACCTTTTCATCTCGAAGAGCACCAAGGGTCTGGGTGTAGGCTTCATGGAGAATGTGGCCAAGTGGCACCATGGCGTGCCCAATGCCGCACAATACGAAGAGGCTCTGCACGATATTGATATCCGCATTGCCAACTGTTAATTGTAAATTATTAATTGTTATTTGGAAATGAAAGAAATCAATAAGATACCATGCCGCAAGAGCATTACCAGCACCCTTGTTGAACTGGGTCAGAAAGATAAGGATATCGTAGTTGTCACTTCCGATGCAACGGGATCAGCCACGCTTGACGATTTTGCCAAGACTTTACCCCAGCAGTTTGTGGAGGTGGGTATCGCCGAGCAGAATTCGGTGGGCGTATCGGCAGGCCTCGCCTCTACGGGTAAGAAGGTGTTCGTCTTCGGTCCCGCCTGTTTCTATGTAGCCCGCAGCCTGGAACAGGTCAAGGTCGATATGGCTTATAGTCAGATGCCGGTGAAGATCATTGGCGTGAGCGGTGGTGTTGCCTATAGTCAGTTGGGTGCCACCCATCACAGCCTGCACGACATCGCCGTGTTGCGAACCTTCCCGGGCATCGAAATCTATCTGCCTTGCGATGCACGTCAGAGCCGCAAGTTGTGCCAGTTCCTCGTCAATCACAACAAACCCGCTTACGTGCGTGTGGGCCGCAATGCCGTGCCCGATGTCTATGATGACGACAATTTCGAATTCATTCCAGGCAAGGCCAATACTTTGCGCGAAGGCGACGACCTGACCTTGATCGGATGTGGTGAGACCGTAGCACACTGTGTGGAGGCGGCAGACATGTTGGCCAAAGAGGGCATTCGTGCCCGTGTACTCGATATGCACACGCTCAAGCCTTTCGACAAGGAGGCTGTCCTGAAGGCTGCCCGCGAGACGGGTGCCATCGTCACTGCCGAAGAGCACAGCGTGTTCGGAGGTCTTGGCGCGTCGGTTGCCGAAGTGACCGCACAGGAATGTCCTGTCAAGATGCGCATCCTTGGTGTTCCCGACGAGAACGTCATCCATGCCAAGCCCCTCGAGGTCTTCCACCACTATGGATTCGACTACGAAGGCATCTATAAGGCTGCAAAGGAGGTTCTGAAGGGTTAAGAAGGGTTCTGAAAGGTTCGAAAGGTTATGAAATATATCATTGCTATTGACCAAAGCACATCGGCTACCAAGGCGCTTCTCTTCGACGAGCAGTGCAAGTTGCTCGCGCGTTCCTCGGTGGCTCACCAGCAGTATTATCCGAAGGCCGGATGGGTGGAACATGATGCCGAGGAGATTTATGCCAACACCGTCAAGGCCATCGGTCAGTTGCTCGAAGGCCGCGATTTCAATCCCGACAACTATACCCTCGCCATCACCAATCAGCGAGAGACCGTCGTTGCCTGGGACAAGCTGACTGGCAAGCCTGTCTATCATGCGCTGGTTTGGCAGGATACCCGTGGCGCCGAGCTGTGCCGCCAATGGCGCAAGCAGCCGGGCATGGAACAGTTGGTTGAGCAACGTACGGGCTTGAAGGTCGATCCCAGTTTTTGTGCAAGTAAGATCTGCTGGCTTCTCGACAATGTTCCAGATGCCCGTGCCAAGGCTGAGGCCGGGGAACTCCTCATCGGCACCATCGACTGCTGGCTCGTCTGGCGTCTGACCGCCGGCAGGACGTTTGCCACCGACTACACCAATGCCAGCCGCACCATGGTCTTCAATATCTATAAGCAGGCATGGGATGCCGACGTACTCAAGGCCACTGGTATTCCTGTGGCAGCGCTGCCCGAACCGCGTCCGTGCGATGCATATTATGGCGAGACTACGGTCGAAGGCCTGTTCAGTGCTCCCATCGAAATCGCTGGTGTATTGGGTGATTCACATGGTGCATTGATCGGTCAGATGTGCTTCTCCGCTGGCACCGGCAAGGTGACTTATGGTACGGGTTCATCGGTGATGCTCAATATTGGCGAAGAGCCTCACAAGGCTCCCGAAGGTCTCGTCACCTCCATTGGTTTTTCGATTCTCGGCAAGACCTTCTATGCCTACGAAGGCAATATCTACAGCACGGGTGCTACCCTGAAGTGGATGGCCGACCAGATGAAACTCATCGGCAGCCCCGCCGAGACTGAGGCTATCGCTACCAGTGTCGAAAGTAATGGTGGTGTCTATCTCATCCCTGCATTTTCTGGCCTTGGGGCTCCATGGTGGCAGGATCAGGTGAAGGCTGCCATCGTCGGAATGACTTTCAATACCACTCGTGCGCACATTGTTCGTGCCGCTGTCGAGAGCATTGCTTATCAGGTCACCGATCTGGTGAAGGCAATGACCGCCACCACGGGCATCACCATCAGCGAACTTAGTGCCGATGGCGGTCCCACGGGCAACGGGTTCCTGATGCAGCTCCAGGCCGACCTCTTGGATGCCGACATCGTCTGCACCGATGTGGAGGATGCATCGGCCTTGGGTGCTGTCGTTGTGAACGGTTTTGCACGCCGGGTATGGACTACACCCGACGAGGTGAGCCGTCTGAAGAACATCATCAAGCGCATCACCCCCAACGCAACCGAAGCGACATCAAAAGACTATTCGGCTTGGCGCAAGGCGGTGGAGCATCTGATCAAATAACAATTAATAATGAATAATTAACAATTATATAATCCTTATAATATGAAAAACGGAAAAGTTTGTTTCGGCGTGATTATTGGCACACGCGCCTACTTCAACTCTGAACTCGCAAAAGACGTAAAGAAGCAGTTACTCAAGACGCTAGACGAGAAAGGTTATGAATATGTCATCCTTCCCGAGGATGCCACCCCGACGGGTTCGAGCTCCATCGAGACGCTCGAGGACGGTATCAAGAACGCTGAACTCTTCCGCGCACACCGCGACGAGATTGACGGCATCCTGGTGAGTCTTCCCAACTTCGGATATGAGATTGGTATCATCAACACCATCTTCCGTGCCGAACTGAACGTGCCCGTACTTGTGCAGGCCTGTGACGACGATAACGACAAGGTTGACCTCGATAGCCGTCGCGATGCATTCTGTGGCAAGATCTCGGTCTGCAACAACCTCTATCAGTATGGCATCCCCTTCTCCCTCACCAGCCTCCACACCTATAGCATCTATAGCGAGGAGTTCAAGAAGGACGTCGATAAGTTCGCCGGCATTTGCCGCGTTGTAGGAGGCCTGCGTCATTGCCGCATTGGCCAGATCGGCACACGTCCTCTCGGCTTCAACACTTGCCGCGCCAGCGAAAAGCTGTTGCAGCGCAGCGGCATCACCGTCGTTCCTGCCGACCTTTCAGAGATATTGTTTGCAGCACAGAAGATTACCGACGACGATCCCGCTTTGCTTGCCAAGCTGAAGGATATCCACGCCTATGCGAAGGTGCCTGCCGAATATCAGGAGAAGCTGCGCGTACAGGCCAAGTTCGGCGTTGCCGTCGAGGCTTGGGTTCGCGACAACAAGGTCGATGCCCTGGCACTTCAGTGCTGGGATTCGCTTGAGCAGAACTACGGCTGTGCCCCGTGCATCACGATGGCCATGCTGGGCGATATGGGTATTCCTTGCGCCTGCGAAACCGACATCACGGGTGCTGTCTCGATGTTGGCTCTCCGTCTGGCTTCGGGCAATGCTCCTGCCTTGGCCGACTGGAACAACAACTTTGCCGACGACCGCAACAAGTGCGTATGCACCCACTGCGGCAACTTCCCGCGTTCGTTCATCGGCAACAATGACCTCAAGCTCACCCCACTCGGCGTACTGGGACGCACACTCGGCAAGGTACGTACCTTCGGCGCAGTGGATGCCAAGGTCAGCGAAGGCGAGTTCACCTTCTTCCGTGTATCGACCGACGATGCTGCCGGCAAGATTCGCGCTTACGTAGGCGAAGGCAAGATCACCAACGATCCTTACGGAATGGATGGTTGCATCGCTGTTACCCAGGTTGATAACCTTCAGAAGCTGATGAAGCACATCTGTCGCAACGGCTTCGAGCATCATGTTGCCCTTGTGCGCAGCGATGTGGCCGACATCATTGCCGACGCCCTCGAGAACTATCTCGGATGGGATCTTTATGTGCATGAATAATTAGTTTTTTGCCATGCTCAGTCGTTCGTTTTCTGCCATCGTTCTCCTCGGCGGTATGGCCTTGTGCTTCACCTCGTGCGGTTCAAAGTACGAGGAGAAGCCGATGGGCCAGTATAATCTCGTGATTCAGAAGGGTGGTGCCACCCTCGGCTATTCGCCTCAGTCGGGTGTGCAGTTGCTCGAACAGGATGGTTACAGGTTCAAGGATCTGAACCGCGACGGCAAACTCGACAAGTACGAGGACTGGCGTCTCACGCCCGAAGAGCGTGCCCAGGACCTGGCTGCCCAGTTGTCGGTCGAAGAGATTGCCGGCCTGATGCTCTATTCTGCCCATCAGTCCATTCCTGGAGTTTCGCGTTCGGGACACTTCATGGGCTCGACCTACAACGGCACAACCCTTGAGGAAAGTGGCTTGACGAGCGCCGACCTCACCGACCAGCAGAAGAAGTTCCTCGGCGAGGACAATCTTCGTGCCGTCTTGGTAACCACTGTCGAAAGTCCCGAGGTTGCTGCCAAGTGGAACAACAATGTGCAGGCCTATGTCGAAGGGCTGGGACATGGCATTCCTGCCAACAACAGTTCCGACCCGCGTCACACCGTGTCGGCCGATGCCGAATATAACTATGGCGCTGGAGGCACCATCTCGTTATGGCCCTCTTCGCTGGGCATTGCCGCCACTTTCGACCCTGCTGCGATGAAGCGGTTCGGTCAGATTGCTTCCCGCGAGTATCGTGCCTTGGGCATAGCTACGGCCCTCTCTCCTCAGGTCGATATCGCCACCGATCCCCGTTGGAGCCGTTTCAGTGGCACTTTCGGTGACGATTCCAACCTTGCTACCGACATGGCTCGTGCCTATTGCGACGGTTTCCAGACCTCGTCGGCCGACAAGTCGGTCGAAGGAGCCTGGGGTTATGAGTCGGTCAATGCGATGGTGAAGCATTGGTATGGCTATGGTGCACAGGAGGGCGGTCGTGACTCGCACTTCTGCTATGGCAAGTATGCCGTCTATCCGGGCAATAATCTCGAGGAGCATCTGAAGCCTTTCACCGAAGGTTCGTTCAAGTTGGACGATGGCACGGGTATGGCTTCGGCCGTGATGCCTATCTACAGCATTCTCTGGAACCAGAGTCCGTTGGGCGAAAATGTGGGCGGCAGCTACAGCAAGTGGATGATTGCCGAGCAGCTTCGCGAGAAGTATCATTTCGATGGTGTGGCTTGCACCGACTGGAACATCATGTTCGACAACAACGCGGTCGAGAGTTTCGGTGGCATGTGCTGGGGCGTAGAGAATGTGCCCGTGGCTGAACGTCACTTTATGATTCTTGAGGCGGGTGTCGATCAGTTTGGCGGACAGAACGACAAGGGCCCTGTGCTCGAAGCCTATCAGATGTGGGTCGACAAGTATGGCAAGGAGAGCGCCGACCAGCGTTTCCAGAAGTCGGCTTATCGTCTTTTGCTCAATGTCTTCCGCGTAGGTCTGTTCGAGAATCCTTATCTCGATCCTGCCGAAACAACTACAATTGTCGGTTGCCCCGAGTATATGGAGGCCGGTTATGATGTTCAGCAGAAGTCGGTGGTTATGCTGAAGAACCACAAGCAGACGCTTCCCGTGGCCGAGAAGAAGAACGTCTATGTCCCCAAGCGCCACTTTGTCAAGTCGATGGGCTTCTTTGGTCCGACGGGCGAGGACAAGTGGGACTATCCCATCAGCCTCGACCTTGTGAAGAAGTATTACAACGTGGTCGATGATCCGAAGGATGCCGACTTTGCCCTGGTGCTCATCAATGAGCCTTCGTCGGGTGCCGGCTACGATGTGGCCGATCGCAACAAGGGCGGCAATGGCTATGTGCCCGTCAGCCTGCAGTACAATGACTATACTGCCACCTACGCCCGCAAGACCAGCATTGCTGGTGGCGACCCCAAGGAAAATTTCACCAACCGTTCTTATCGCGGCAAGACCGTCAAGACAGCAAACAAGGACGATATGAAACTCGTACTCGACACCAGGAAGCTGATGGGTAGCAAGCCTGTTGTGGTTGCCCTCAACACGGGTCGTCCTGTCGTGGTATCTGAGTTCGAGGGTGCGGCCGATGCGCTGTTGCTCACCTTCACGGTCGAGAATCAGGTGGTCCTCGACATCATCAGTGGCAAGGTTGAGCCTTCGGGCTTGCTCCCTATGGATATGCCTGTCAGCATGAAGGCTGTCGAAGAGCAGTACGAGGACGTGGCTCACGACTTCGAATGCTACAAGGATGCCGATGGCAATACCTATCGTTTTGCCTACGGTTTGAATTGGAGCGGCGTCATCAACGATGCCCGTGTGCAGAAATACGCTCATAAAGGGAAATGAAGGGATATTTAAATCCATGCGCTCCTACGCCAAAATCCTCCTCCTTCTTCTCATCCCCATAGCCTTGGTCGTGGGGTATGCCTTGTCGTCGCTCGAGATTGGCTCGGGCGACGTCATGCTTGAAAAGGCGGACCTGTCGGGTGTAAGGCGGTTGTTCCCGATGTTTTTTGCCGAGTTGGACGAAACACTTCCTCCTTCATCGGCACCTATAGTGTCTATAGATACTATAGTTCCTATAGATATTATAGCTCCTATAGATACAATAGCTCCCACAGACACCACTACCCAGGACTCATTACTCACTCCCCCCGAAGAGGAGCCCATCAAGGAGATCAAGGTGCATAAGCCCGACTTCAGCAAGTATCGCATCATGATCTTCGGTGACTCGATGCTCGAATGGTTGGCAAAGCGCTTGTGTGACTATTCGCTTGAGAATGGCTACGACTTGTCGAGCATCATCTGGTACAGTTCTTCTACCAAGCTTTGGGCTACCACCGACACCCTGCAGTATTTCCTCGACCGCATCCAGCCAGACTACGTCATGCTGTGCCTGGGCGGCAACGAGTTGTTTGTCCGCGATCTGTCGAAGCGCGAGAAGTACATCGACATCATCGTCAAGCGCATCGGCGACCGTCCTTTCCTTTGGATTGGTCCACCCAACTGGAAGAAGGACACGGGCATCAACGACCTTATTCGCCAACGGGTAGGTGAAGGCCGTTTCTTCGACAGTCGTGACCTCGAACTCGATCGTGCCGAGGACAATATGCATCCCACGCGCAGTGCAGCAGCACTGTGGATGGACACCATTGCCATTTGGCTCAGTAGTTCCAAGGCAAGGCATCCGCTCAAGATGGACCGGCCCACCCAGTCACGTCGGCGTGTCTATCACCAGTATATGCTTCGTCCCCCACAATAGCCTATGTTGCTTTTCTCCGACATCACCTTTTGGCTGGTCTTCATTTTCTTTTTGGCCATCTATGCGTTCATCCGTCGTTACAGTCGGATGGGCATGGTGCTCTATGTCGCGGCGTTCAGCCTGTTGTTCTTCTACTTGGCCAACGGGTGGCTGATGGTGCTGCTTCCTGCGGTAGCACTGGTGGCATGGGGGGCTGGCCGTATGTTGGCGACTATGCATCAGGAGAGAGGTGGCGCTGTGTCCCATGGTTGGAAAGACCGTCTGGTGCTCACATTAGCCATCCTTATCATCCTGCTTCCGCTTCTTTACTTCAAGTATTCCAATTTCTTCCTGTCGTCCATCAACGCTGTTTTCTCCAGCAACTTCGGTTTGCTCGAAGTGGCGCTACCTGTCGGCATCTCCTTCTTCACCTTTCAGGCCATCAGTTATGTGGTCGATGTCTATCGCGGCAGGTTCACGATGCAGGTCTCTCTGCTGGAATTCCTCTTTTATCTCTCGTTTTTCCCCTTGCTTCTGGCAGGACCCATCACCCGTGCACACGTCTTGTTGCCTCAGGTTCGCAAACCTGGTGCCATCTCTGAGCGGTGTCTCTATATGGGTCTGTGGCTTGTGATGATTGGACTCGTCAAGAAGTGTGTGATTGCCGATTACATAGCCCAGTACAACGATTGGGTCTTCTCAAGCCCTGCCACCTATTCGGGCTTCGAGTGCGTGATGGGCATCCTCGGCTATACCGTTCAGATCTATTGCGACTTCTCGGGCTATAGCGACATAAGCATCGGCATTGCAGCGCTGATGGGTTTCCATTTGCTCGAAAACTTCTCGTTCCCCTACAGTGCTCCATCTCCATCCGAGTTCTGGCATCGTTGGCACATCTCGCTCTCCACGTGGTTCCGCGACTATGTATATATCCCGTTGGGGGGCAATCGTTGTTCGCGCGTACGTACCTATTTAAATAATATAATAACAATGCTTGTTGCCGGCCTTTGGCATGGGTCTACGTGGATGTTCGTGCTGTGGGGTGGCATCCACGGGTTGGGACTCGTGGTGCATAAGGCTTTCAAGCCATTGCTCAGTCGTGTGCCCGACAACCGTTGGACGAATGGTCTTTCCGTCGTCCTAACTTTCATCTTCGTGGCCATAGCTTGGGTCTTCTTCCGTAGCGAGAGCGTAGCATCGGCCTGCCAGCTACTCTCACGTTCGGTCGTCGACTTCGACATCGCCTATCTCATCCCGTTTGTCAAGGCGCGCCCCTGGTGGTGCGTGCTCACCCTCGTCCCTCTTGCCGCGCAGTCCATCGGCCGTCGTGGCTTCCAGAGGCTGCAGGCCCGTTTCATTCTCTTGCCTTGGATCGTCAAGTTGCTCCTGTTTTTGCTCACTATACAGCTGATTTTGCAGTTCCAGACCAGCAATGTCCAGCCTTTCATCTATTATCAGTTCTGATTTTTTACTATTCACGCTACATTTTTCAACACGATTTCAAGCGCTATCGATTGCATTTTTGTCATACATATGTGCCAAACAAGTCTTTTGTTTGGCCTTTTTTGTGGTAAAATACACTTTTTTTGAAAAAAGTCCGCAAATAATTTGGAGGCATACGAAAAATCCCCTATCTTTGCACCCGCTTAAACGATGAGACGGTAAGTCGAGCGGTTAAGCGACGATCTTTGAAAGAGTGAAATCTTGACAAAGCGTTACTGATAAGTCAGTAACCTGCAA
>JAFWRO010000032.1:0-37249 GCA_017519885.1 Bacteroidales bacterium
CAAGATTTCAAAGATCGTGCCTAGGTTTACACTTTTTAAGCAGAAAAAGCATAAATGCCTATGGACTTCGGGTTAACACAATAAATTTCGAAGTTGAAACCCCGCCTCAGCTGCTTCTGGGGGTGTGGGAAACTTCAGTTAATCATTCGAGACCCCAGGTGGTGGAGAGGACTTGGAACTCGGTGCGTCGGTTGATTTGGTCGGCGATGGAGCGTTGGTCGGGGGGGAGGGTGTTGACGAATTCTTCGGTCAGTTCCTGACCTTCGGGGAGGAAGTCGTACTTGGCGTGGAGCTTGTCGTCGATGATCTTGGGCTTGGATTTGCCATAGCCGATGGGTGTGAGGCGGTCTTCGTCGATGCCTTGCTCGATGAGGTAGTCGACGACGGACTGGGCACGACGCTGGGAGAGGTCGAGGTTGAAGGGCTGACCACCTACACGGTCGGTGTGGGCGGCAAGTTCGATGGCGCAGTAAGGATTGTCGTTGAGGAGCTGTACGAGGTCGTCGAGGGCGGGATAGGATTCTTCGCGGAGGGTGGCCTTGTTGTAGTCGTAGAAGATGTTGTCGATGAGAACGGGATTGGAGATGGTGGGGAGGTAGAAGTCGACTTCGTAGTCGGCGTCTTCTTCGGCTGGATCACTGGTGAACTGTGCGCGACGGTTGAGGTAGCCTGTCTTGCCGGCCATCATGACGTATTCGGTGGAACGGTCGATGGAGGCGATGTAGGAACCGTCGGGCTTGGTGAGTGACTTGAAGTTCATACCATTACGACCGACGACACGTACGATGGCTTCGGGGATGGGTTCACCTTCGGTGTCCATAACGTATCCGGTGATGTTAATCTTGATGGAAGGGAGGAGGAAGGAGTAGATGTTGTCGTAGCCCTTGCCTTGCTGGCGGTTGGAACTGAACCATCCTTCCTGCTGCTCCTGGGTGGCACGACAGAAGGTCATGCCGAAGTCGTCGGCATTGCTGTTGATGGGCACACCGAGATGCTCGAGGTGCCAGGTGTTCCATTCGTCGAGGCGGGCGCTGTAGATGTCGAGGCCACCCATCGATTCGCGACCATTGGTGCTGAAATAGAGAATGCCATCGGGCGAGAAGGAGGGGAACATCTCGTCGGCAGCGGTGTTGATGGCGGGACCGAGGTTCTCGATGAAGGCGATGTCGGTGGCGGCACGCAGTTGGGCACGCCAGATGTCCAAGCCTCCTTCACCACCTGGCATGTCGCTGACAAAATACAACCAACGACCATCTGGCGATACGGCGGGATGGGCGTAAACCGAGAGCGTGTCGTTGCCAAACTGGAGCATGGAACCTTTGCCGAATGAGGCTTCGGAGCGAGATGATGCATAAAGGTGCGGGGTGGCGATCTGTCCCTTACCACCAGCTGCGGTGTAGTACATCGTGTTGCCATCGGGGGAGAAGGCGGGCGTGCCCTCATCGCCTTCGGAATTGATGCCTCCCTCGATGAGTTCGGGACGGCCCCATTTCCCCTTGTCGTCCTTGCGGAGACACCAGATGTCGCAGTACTTGGTACCTGTGATGGGCGATTTCTCGTCGCCTGTCGATTTGTCGGCTGAGGAGGTGTAGTAGAGCACCTCGTCCTTATCGCCCCAGATAGCGGGGCTGAAATCGGCTCTACGGCCACTTGCCAGAGCAAAACGCTTTACCTGGTAACGGGAGCCTGCCTCTTTCCATTCGGCGGCTTTACGGCAACTCTCCAGGCCTGCCAGGGCGAGTTCGTCGTCGGCAAAGAGTTCGAGATACTGGAGATAGGTCTGTTCGGCCTCGCGGTATTTGCCGTTGCGATGCTGGGCCTGGGCGAGATGAAGGAGCAGCGTGGGATCGTCCCAGCCGTAACGCTGGGCATTCTGGAATCCTGAGGCTGCCTGGGCGGGAATCATGAGCTTCTCGTAGCAGAGGCCCATATACCATGCTGCCTCGCCTTTCTTTTCTCGGTCGCTGCGTGCATCGGTCTTGCGATAGACGGTCTTCAAGGTCTGTGATGCCTCGAAGTATTCACCTCGCTTGTATTGCTCGATGGCCGTGCTGAGACGGGCCGTGTTGCACGCGGTCGTCAGGAGCAAAAGGAGACCCAGGGAAAGGGTGGAAAGAAATGCGGACTTCTTCATCATACTAATAACGAAGAATTCCGCATTTTATTGTATTTGTTTAGTCACGAATTAGAGAATTTGAGAATTACTTGATGAAGACGACTTGGCCATCGGTGATTTTGAAGCCTTTGCAGGAGGAGGATTTGCATCCCTGGAGGTCGAAAGAACAATGAGGATGTTGAGCGGAAAGGTTGGACTCGATGGTTTCGAGCGCTTCGGGCACGGAGAGGTGGGAGGTCAGGAAGTCGTAAATCTTCTGGAGGCTGGCGGTATCGTTGGGGACGGCGTGGCCGTTGGAGAAATCCTTGATGAGGTCGGTGTCGACATTGAGCTGGGTGAGCTTGTCCTTGAGGGTGTTGACTTGGGTGGCGTAGTAGGAGTCGTCGGTGGAGTTGTAGAAGAAAAGGGTAGGAGCGGTCGATGAAGAGGTGCAAAGGTAAGAGCCGCCTTGCCTTTCCCAATCTTCGCGATGGGAGGACAGATCGCCCCAGACGGCGGTGGCATGCTTGTATTCGTTGCGGCCCTGGGGAAGTAGCGTATAGTCGAAAACACCGGGACCGAGGATGGCAGCCTGGACGTGGTCGTTGGCATCGGGATAAAGCCCACGGGAGGCATCCTGGAATTCGGGCACATCGAGATTGCCGATGGCCAATGAACCTGCGGTGGCACCACGAGAGAAGCCGAAGATGGCGATTTCGCCATTGAGACCCAAGGATTCACCGACTGTGCGAAGGGTGCGCACGGCAGACTTCACCTTGCGTACGGCATCGGGATTGGTTTCGATGGAACCGTAATCCTTGTTGTTGCCACCTTGGGGCTTACCTTGTCCCCAATCGCAGTATTTCGGATGATCGGCAATGGCCCAGGCTATTCCGTGGGCGGGTGCACCTTCGAGCACGGAATCGTCGAACATCGATAGCGTGTAGCCCAAATAAAGGCGCTGATGGTAATGCTCGTCGGTCAGCTTTCCTCCCGACAGTGTTGCATAGCTGTTGGAGTAGGAGAAGGAGAGGAGCACAGGGACGGGGGTGCTGGGAGAGGTAGGATAGATGATGTCCATGTAGAGCGAATCGCCCTGGCTTTCGGTATAGGGCGAACCGGGCCAATTGTAGACGGTGGGATCGTCGAGGTAATAGCTGACGTCGCGGCGAATGCGATAACCCTCCATTAAGATGTAGGAACGTATGGGAGAGATGGACGAGAATCCGCACATGGAGCCCTTGTTCAACTGGTCGTTGATGGAGATGATGTCCTGATTGATGCCAGGAGAAACGGCCTTGGCGTTGCCTTGATAGTCGAGGCGGATGACACGATAGCCTTCGTCGACCATGGCCTGGACGTCTTCGTCGTTGGAATGTTGGGAGATCTTCTTGAAGCCGAGGTTCTCGAGATAAACGATGGTCATGTACTTGCCGTTGCGGTCTTTCAGGGCATTGGTGGGAGAAAGGGTAGTGTAGGGGATCGAGGATGAGAGCGTGGCACTGGTCCATTGTCCCGTGCCGGCGTAGAGGACGGGGAAGAGGGTGAGGAGGAGAAGGGAGAAGAGGTGCTTCATATGCGGTATTTTTAGAAGACGAAATGGATTTCATTAGGACGAACTGCCCGATGGCAGTTCTGACTGAAGAACCGAAAACATCAGATGAAAGCGAGCTTCCCTCTGCTGCTTTCTTTCCTTCAGTCACCCTTCGGGTCTTTTCCTAATGAAATCGAAAATCGCCTTCGGCAGGAAAATTCTTAAATATATTTGCTGTTCCATATTTATTGGGGGAAATGTTAGCTTGACGCGTTTTTTTACATTAATGACCGTTAATGAGCCATTAATTATCCGTTAATGAATGGATTGGAATACGGGTTATGCTAGTGTGTGGCTAAAGGGAGGGGATAAGATAAAGGTGAGGGATTAAGATATGGAAACGGGGATGTGCCAAAAAGCTTGGCACGTCCCCGTAGATTATTTTGAAGGGAGGAGATTATTCACCCTTGATAGCAGCAACACCTGGGAGCACCTTGCCCTCGATAGCCTCGAGGAGAGCGCCACCACCAGTGGAGATGTAGGAAACCTTGTCGGCGAGACCGAACTTGTTGACGCAAGCTACAGAGTCGCCACCACCGATGAGTGAGAAGGCGCCCTCAGCAGTAGCCTCGGCTACAGCGTTGCCGATAGCACGGCTGCCGTCGCAGAAGTCGTCACACTCGAATACACCTGCAGGACCGTTCCAGAGGATGGTCTTGGCACCCTTGAGGGCCTCGACGAACTTCTTGCGGCTATCCTCACCAGCGTCAAGTCCCTCGTAACCCTCGGGAATAGCGTTGGAAGGAACGTTCTTCACGTCAGCACCTGGCTTGAGGCTCATGGTACCGAAGTCGAAGCCGTTGGTAGCAACAGAGTCGGTGCCGAGCACGAGCTCTACGCCATTCTTCTTGGCAAGTTCCTCAACGCTGAGAGCAACGTCGAGCTTGTCGAGCTCAACGATCGAGTTGCCGATCTCACCACCGTGAGCCTTAGCAAATGTATAGGTCATACCACCGCAGAGGATGAGCTTGTCAACCTTGCCGAGGAGGTTCTCGATGATACCGATCTTGGTGGAAACCTTCGAGCCACCCATGATGGCAACGAATGGACGCTTGATGTTGTTGAGGACGTTGTCGACAGCAGTTACCTCCTTCTCCATGAGCAGGCCGAGCATCTTGTCTTCGGGCTTGAAGTAGTCGGCGATGACAGCGGTAGAAGCGTGCTTGCGGTGAGCGGTACCGAATGCATCCATTACGTAGCAGTCGGCATAAGAAGCGAGCTTCTCAGCGAATACCTTCTGCTTCTTCTTCATATCCTTCTTGGCAGCTTCGTAAGCGGGATCGGTCTTCTCGATGCCTACTGGCTTGCCTTCCTCTTCGGGATAGTAGCGGAGGTTCTCGAGGAGGAGCACCTCACCTGGCTTCAGTGCAGCAGCCTCGGCATCGGCCTTAGCGCAGTCGGGAGCAAACTTAACCTCAGGTACACCGAGAGCAGCAGCAACTGCCTCCTTGATCTGACCAAGGCTGAGTTCTGGCTTCACCTTTCCCTTGGGCTTGCCCATGTGGCTCATGATGATGAGAGCACCACCCTTCTCAAGAATGAGTTTGAGGGTAGGAACAGCACCGCGGATACGGGTGTCGTCAGCAATCTTACCGTCCTTAAGAGGTACATTGAAATCTACACGTACGATGGCCTTTTTGCCAGCGAAATCATAATTTTTAATTTCCATCTTTATATTAATTTAAAATGTGGTTGATGAATCACTGTTTACGAGGGCGAAGTTACTCAAAAAATGGTTACCATGGAAAACCATGGTGCGTTTTTATATGCAAAATAACTTCGCGCAATGGATTGCACCAAAACGTTTGGCACGTTTGGGTAGCAGAAAAATTACAGATTTTTCAGCTTGTGGATGGTCTCGGTGGGATTCTCGCTTCGGAACACTGAATTACCAGCCACGAGGACATCTGCACCAGCATCCTTAAGCATGCGACCGGTTTCGAGGTTTACGCCACCATCGCATTCGATGAGGGCACAGAAATTACGCTCGACGAGTTTGGCACGCATGCGACGCACCTTGTCGAGCATAGAGGGAATGAACTTCTGTCCGCCGAAGCCGGGATTAACTGTCATGATGAGCACGAGGTCAAGGTCGCAGAGCACTTCATCGAGCATGACATTGGGTGTGCCTGGGTTGATGGCGACACCGGCCTTCATGCCGGCCTCGTGAATCTGCTGGATGCAACGATGCAGGTTGTGGCATGCTTCCTGATGCACGGTCATGTATTCGGCACCATAGGAGGCTACCTTCTCGATCCATTGTTCGGGATGGACAACCATCATGTGGACGTCCATGGGCTTGCGGACAACGGGCTGAAGGGAAGCCATCACTGGGAAGCCAAAACTGATGTTGGGGACGAATGAGCCGTCCATCACGTCGAAATGAAGCATGTCGGCTTCACTCTTGTTGAGCATTTCGATTTCACGTTCCAGATGTGCGAAATCGGCGCTAAGGAAACTCGGGGCGATAATCATGGGGATGAGGGGTAATAAAGGGGACATGGGGCAGCCATAAATGGCTGCGACGAAACGCGGGACGAGGGGGGGAGGGCGCGATGGCATCGCGCCATACGGGACGGGGGGAACGAGGGGACCGGTCAGGAGGACTCGGTGTTGCGGCGGCGGGAGCGGGCGCGTTTGCGCTGTTCGCGACGCTTGACGTTGCGCTTGTGGTTGCGGGAGGAGGCCTCGGGATCGGAAGGGAAGGAGGCGGGGAAGGTGGGACGATGGTCGTGGTCGCGACGTTGGCGGGGCTGAGGGCCTTCGCCATCGTCGTAGAACAAGCGCCAGGGGAGTTGCACTTCGGGAAGGAGGCCGGTGTTTTCGGCACGGACGAGACGACGGAAGTTGTCGCGGCTCTTGGAAAGGGAGTTCTGGAAACGTACCAACACACGAGGGGGAGCTACGTATTCCTCGCCGTCGAACATGTTGCGGAAACGCTCGTAGAGCTCGGTGATGTGAAGAATGCTGCCTACCTTTTCCCTGCCGATGCCGGCATTCAAAAGGATTTGTCCCACCTCATCGCGTCCGTTGAGGAGGGCGATGTCCATCACGAGGCAAGCGAGCTTGTAGATGGTGTCGGTGCGGGGATGCTCACGGCCCTGGACGGAGAGTGCACGATGGGTATGTTCCCATAGCGTGATACCGCCTTCGCCACCTTCGAAGGGCATGGGATTGGTGAAGTGCTCGACGATGCCAGGCATGACATATTGGAGGAGGCCTGTGGTGATGAGGTCCTGGATGCCATCGCCGAAGGTGCGGCTCTTGAGCAACTTGTTGAGTTCGTCACGAAGGCGCTTGGGGGCTGCGTTGGCCATGTAGTCGGCATTGTCGCAGATGGCCTTCCAGCAGGCGGGATCCAAGCGGAAACCTTTCTGGTGCTTGAAACGGATGCCGCGAAGCATTCGCACGGGATCCTGACGATAGATGGTGACCGGGTCGGAGGGTGTAATCAGCAAGCCGTTCTTCAAATCACTGATTCCACGACCTGTGGGGTCAAGCACTTTGCCGGTATGCAGGTTTTTATATAGCGCGTTGCAGGTATAATCGCGACGTGAAGCATCTTCTTCAAGAGAGCAGAATCGTGTTTCGAGGAGGGTGATGTCGTCATCGGCATATTCCTCGATATGTGGTTCAACGCATTCAACGAGTGTCAGGGAATTGTCAATGATGACATCCATAGCTGTGGTTCCGTAGCGTTGATAATAGAATGGGCCCTTGCATCGATCGGCGTGTTCTGCACACATATACTCGATAAATGCTTTCTGCCCATTAGGCATATTGACCAAAAGGTCAATGTCGCTATAGCGTTCGCCCAACAGTTCATCGCGTACACATCCTCCTACAAGGTAAATCTGCCCGTAGAAGGGAGAATCCTCATGGATGACATCCTTGATGAAATGGAGGGTCTTTTCGAATTTATTCATTTTTGAACGAATGGGTCGGAGTGGTCGTAATTCTCGGAAAACACCGAGGAATTGGAAAGGTCAAATAGGTCAAACTCTTCTTTTTTCGGCGCAAAGATAGTGTTTCTGCACGAAAAAACCAAAAAAATTTGCACAATTCGACCAAAACTTTTATCTTTGTACCCGAAATATTAAACGAAACATACATGAAAAAGCCATTATTGACATTTTGTTGTGTCATTTGCTGCATGCTGATGGGAACGATGTTGTCGCATGCACAGAACTTCAGAAATCAGTCGGACCTGCAGTGGATAGCCGTCCCTGACGATAACGACTGGATTTACAAGTTGGGAAAAGATGCCCGTATCGACGTTCAACTCCTGTGGCATGGCATGCCCCTCGAGAACACCGAGGTCGGTTATTCGATTGGAGGAGATTGCCTCGAAGCAGACACTCAGGGGAACGTGAAAACCGATGCCCGTGGAAATGCCGAGATACGAATCAAGACGCCGAAGAAAGCCGGATTCCGCGACTGCAAGATGTGGTGCGAAGTGGAAGGCGTGCGCTTTGACAATCATATCAAGGTGGGGTGGTCGCCCGAGCAACTGACTGCCTACACGCAGATGCCGAAGGATTTCGAAGCCTTCTGGAAGCAGGTGCTCGAAGAGCAGGAGAAGGCCTCGAAGCTGAAGCCTGTCGTAAAGCCTGCACCCGAGTATTCGAGTGATAAGGTGGACTGTTACCTGGTGAAGCTCAATGGAGGCTTCACGGGTGCTCCCCATTGCATCTATGGCTATCTGTCGATACCGAAGAAGGTAGGTAAGTTCCCCGTGCTTGTGTCGCCTCCTGGAGCTGGCGTGAAGCATATGGATCCGCTGAAGACGCAGTTCTATGCATCGGAAGGCAACATCATCCGACTGGAGCTGGAGATCCATGGCATCAATCCTTCGATCAGCGCAGAAGATTACAAGGATATTTCCCGCTCGTTCGGTGATCATATGGGCAATGGATATCTTGCCAATGGCATCCAGAGCCGTGACACCTATTATATGAAGAAGGTCTATGCCTGCCTGCTGCGTGCGGTGGATTATCTGACCACCTTGGAGCAATGGGATGGAAAGAACATCCTTATTCAGGGTAATAGTCAAGGTGCTGCCTTGTCGATTGTGCTGGCAGGACTTGATCCTCGAATTACTGCTGTTGCCATTGCTCATCCTGCACTCAGCGACATGGCAGGTTATGCTGAAGATGGCCGTACGGGAGGATATCCTCACTTCAATCGTCACTACAAGGAAGTGAAACTTGACAAACAGACCATTGAGACTTTGTCGTATTATGATGTGGTTAACTTTGCCCGCCTAGTGAAGTGCCCAGTGTATCTGACATGGGGTTATAATGACAACACCTGTCCACCTACCACGTCGTGGATCGTGTGGAATACCTTGACCTGTGAGAAGGAAAGCTACATCACCCCCATCAACGAACACTGGATATCGACAGAGACGCGATATCGACAGATGAGATTTCTGCAAAAACATTTGAAATAATGAAAAAAATCCTCGCCCTAATTGCCTTGGGCGCCCTTATGACGGCCTCCGGTGTGGCTCGTAATACCTATTCGCTGAATGACAAGTGGCGTTCGGTGTGTTATCCGGAAGGAAAAACCGATAGTTTGGAGATTGAGAACCTCCAGTTGCCCCACAACTGGGACGATTATTACGGCTATCGGCAGTATATACATGGCAACCTTCATGGCAAGGCACGCTACGAGCGCCGTTTCACCCTCTATGGAATCACGAAGGAGGGCGATGCAGCTGTCGCTTCGAAGCAACATTATACGTTGCAACTGGAGGGTGCGGGAAGCTATGTGACCGTCAAGGTGAATGGACGCGAGGTCTGTAATCATCGGCCAGCCGGCAGGGTTGTGACGAGCCTTGATATCACGGAATATCTCCACGCGAACAATCCGAAGATGGACAATCGCCTGGTGATAGAGTGCGACCATCCGTCGAACATCACCGACCTTCCCTGGGTGTGCGGAGGATGCTCGGCAGAATGGGGATTCAGCGAAGGATCGGCACCTTTCGGCCTTTTCAGAAATGTCAGCCTTGAGGTGACCGACATGCTGCGAGTGGAGCCTTTTGGCGTACATGCCTGGGCCAACGAAGCACTGGATACGGTTTTTATAGATACAGAGGTACATAACTATAACAATCACGGAGAAATCTGTGTTGTACAATCGGAGATCGGCGGCAGGCTGAAGAAGGAGACCATCGAACTGGGTGCACAGTTGACGCAGATTGTGCATCTGGCTATCCCGATGAGGGACGTGCAGCTGCAGCATTGGTCGCTTGAGCATCCTCAGCTTTATACGGTTCAGACGACGGTGATGCAGGGACGTATGCATGAAATCGTTGATCGATTACAGACGGAAGTCGGTTTCGCCGAGGTGAAATGGCCGGCACGCACTGCTGAAGGCCGGCTCTCGGACGAGGACCATCGCTTCTATCTGAACGGGGAGCCCGTCTTCCTACATGGCGTGTGCGAATACGAGCATCTCTTCGGCCAGAGCCATGCCCTCAGCGAGGAGGAGATAGATTCGCGCTGCAGGCTCATCAAGCATATGGGCTTCAATGCATTCCGTGATGCCCATCAACCGCATAACCTGCGCTATCAGGAGCATTGGGCCAAGGAAGGAATGCTGTGGTGGCCGCAGTTCTCGGCACATATCTGGTACGATACGCCACAGTTCCGCGAGAACTTCAAGACACTGCTTCGCCAATGGGTGAAGGAACGCCGAAACAATCCTGCCATTATCCTTTGGGGACTCCAGAACGAATCGACCTTACCTGAGGACTTCGCGCGCGAGTGTGCCGACATCATCCGTGAGATGGACCCGAAGTGCCGACGCGTGGGCAATAAGCAGAACGGCCGACTAGTGACCACATGCAATGGCGGCAGCGGAACCGATTGGAATGTCGTCCAGAACTGGAGCGGCACGTACGGAGGTAAACTGGAAGAGTACGGCGAGGAGTTGAGCCGCGATGACCAGCTCCTGAATGGAGAATATGGAGGATGGCGCACTGTGGGCCTGCATGACAAGCAGGACCGTCTGCCCCTGTCGTTATTTGCCAGCGATGCCCCCTGGAGCGAAGAGCACCAGTGTGCTTTGCTCCATGCCAAGTTGTCGCAGGCCTATGAGCACAGAGACCGCCTGTGCGGACAATTCCAATGGATCTTAGCTAGCCACGATAATCCCGGCCGACAGCAACCAGACGAGTTCCTGAGGACCATTGACAAGGTGGGACCATTCAACTACAAAGGCTTGCTGACAGCGACCTGGGAGCCTACCGATGCCTATTATCTCTACGTGGCCTGGGGAGCCTTCCTACGCCACGAATGGCCTGAAGGCGTTGATGAGCCCAAGAACCTGCTGGCCCGTGAAATGGTGGCACTCGGCTATCAGTATGAGGGAATCCCTCTTCCGGATTATTTGCTTGACGAGACCGCTGACGAGGATTGTTCGCGTCCCAACCTTCATACATTCGCCGAGCGGACATCGTCGCTAGCACCTGAAGACGGACGCATCTATCTCTATCGCTACAATTGTGGCGGAGACAAGGTCGTTGACAGTTATGGCAACGTCTGGATGGGCGATGACACCCGGTTTTGCACCAGCTGGGCAATGGCGCCCCAGTTTGCCGGAGACAACCTCTGCCCTGTGCTGGGCAGCCAAAGCGTGCTGCGAGGCTGGGCGCTTGATCCGATACAGAATGACGGACAGCTTCTTGCCTCGAAAGTGGATCAGCCACTGTTGCGCAACTACCGTTATGGACGTCACGAGCTGAGATTCTCATTCCCCTTGCCTACAGGCCCCATGTATCAGGTAGATCTGTGGTTTGTCAATAGTCGTCACTACATTTCGCATGTAAGTTACCAAACGATGTCGATACAAAATGGGCTGCTCTATATAGGCTTTCCACATATTAAGGTGGGTCAGGCAAAGGTTTCGGCTATTGCAATCAGCGTGGACGAAGAAACCGGTAAGAAACTAGGAAAAATGGGTCCGAAGGGATTGTTTGTGTTCAAAAAGGGACAATTAGATACGACACTTCCTGCCTTGGCAGAGCAGGATGGATATCCCTATAATAATGGTTTGAATTGGGCACATTTCGATTTCCAGACGGTAGAGAAGACCGATAAGGCAAGCCTTCCGGAAGACAAGGGAGGAAGACCTTCTGCGCGGTTTGATGTGAATGCTGATAGGTTGAGTTTCGACATCAAGATGGGACTTGCACAAGAATATGCCTTGCGCTTCCGCTACAAGAATGTGGATGCCACGACACCGCGTGCACACTGGACCTTGCTGTCGAGCGTTGACGGCAGACTTGTGGCCGAAGGAGATATCTCGTTTCCACCTACACCTTCAAAGTTTAAGACCATCAGCACGACCACGGGCACCTTTGTAAATGCAGGTAGTTACCGCCTTGTGCTAAGTGGTGCTGAAGGTGTAGAGTTTGAGTATCTGGAGGTGCAGTAAACGCTATAGTCACTATATTAGCTATAGTCACTATAAAAAAATGAAGAAACTATATGAATTGGGATCAATTGCTATCAGCTACCCGTTTTGGCCAAGAGAATCTGAACCTGCGTCCTCATGCTCGCACTGAGTTTCAGCGCGACTACGATCGACTCATCTTTTCGCCATCTTTTCGCCGTTTGCAGAACAAGACGCAGGTTTTCCCGTTGCCTGGTGCTATCTTTGTCCACAATCGTTTGACGCACTCACTTGAGGTGGCTAGTGTAGGAAGGAGTCTAGCTAATAATGTTTCGATAGAACTTCTGGAGAAATACAAAGGAGAGGAGTGGACCGACAAACTGCAATCGCTCGACGATATTGTGGCTACTGCGTGTCTGGCACATGATATGGGCAATCCACCCTTCGGGCATTCGGGAGAAAGAGCAATCATCTCGTATTTCAAGGAAGGAGAGGGGCAAAGATTCCAGGATGTGGTGTCGCCTCACCAATGGGCCGACCTGACGCACTTTGACGGCAATGCAAATGCTTTCCGCCTGCTGACACACCAGTTCCGCGGTCATCGCGAGGGCGGATTTGCATTGACCTACAGTACGCTTGCGTCGATCATCAAGTATCCTTATGCAAGCACTGTGGCAGGACCAAAGCCGAAGTTCGGATTCTTCCAAGCGGAAGAGGAATCGTTCCTTCGACTGGCGGAAAAATTAGGACTTGAGATTATCGATATCGAAGGCAGGCTGGAACTGGACATGCCTTCCACCGAACTGTTCGAACATAAACACCATCGTTACTGCCGTCACCCGCTTTGTTTTCTGGTTGAGGCTGCCGACGATATATGCTATCAGATTATGGACATCGAAGACGCCCATAACCTAAAACTTCTGTCAACTTCAGATACACAGGAGCTGCTGCTAGGTTTCTTTGAAGGGGAGATGCGTGAGAAGATCGTCAGAGGCTTGAAATATGTGCCCGACATCAATGAACAGATCGGTTATCTGCGCAGTCGAGCCATCGGATCGTTGGTGTATGAGTGCACGAAGGTTTTCCTGGAGCATGAAGAAGAAATACTTGACGGTACATTCCAGAAACCATTGATACAATGCGTCTCTCCACATATTGCACAGGCTTATCAGCATTGTTCAGATGTTGCATTCTCTCGGATTTACAACAGTTCGGATGTCGTAGATATCGAAGTTGCCGGTTATCAGATAATCACTGTGCTGCTGCAGAAATTCATCGATGCCGTGATTCATCCGAACCGCACCTATAGCCAGTTGCTGCTGAATCGTGTGCCGGCACAATACGACACACGTGCAGAAGGCGTCTATACGCGCATCTTGTCGGTCCTCGACTACATCAGCGGCATGACCGACGTCTATGCCCTGGATCTCTATCGAAAGATCTACGGCATGTCGTTGCCTTCGCTTTAAACAAAAAAAGGCCCCATGGACAAGGGGCCTTTTTTTATTTGAAAGACGGATTTATTGCATAGAACCAATCCAGAGGAGAATCATGGCGATGATTACGAAGAGCAGGTCGAGCGACTTGCTCTTTATGTTCTTCTCCTTGAAAATGAGCCAGCCGGCAACGAAGCCAACTACCACGCCAGAACGGCGTACGAGGCTGATGACCGAGATGAGCGCACCGGGGATGGACAAGGCATAGAAATAGCAGAAGTCGGCAACGGAAAGGAAGACCGAGATACAGATGATCTGCCATTTCCAATGGAAGGGATGCTTCCTGCGATGTCTTTTGGGAGCCCATAGCCACAGGCATACAATGCCCATCATCAGGACCTGGTAGAAGTTGTACCAAGATTGGACAACCATCTTCGAGAAACCACGGTTTGCCCAAATGCCGAACAATCCCTGACCATTATTGGGATCACCCACCAGGAATTTGTCGTAAAGACCGGAGATGGCACCGATGAGCGTGCCTGCAATTACTGCCCAAATCCAAATGGAGTGTTTCAGCTGTATGCCTTCCTTCTTGCCGGAGGTTGAGATGAGACCGAAAGCAATGATTGATACCAATACACCTGCCCATTGCCAAGCGTTCAGTTTTTCTCCGAAGATGAAGATGGCACCGAGGAGCACCAGGATGGGACGGGTGGCATTGATGGGCGAAGCGATGGTGATGGGGAGATGCTTCAAGCCATAATAGGCACAGATCCATGAAGCCAGCACGATGGCAGACTTCACGATAATATAAATATGTATGGTGTTGTCCTCGATGACAGGCACGTAGACGGGGCTGTCGGCAGGAATAACGCCACGGGATGAGAGAACAACCAGTGGCAGGAATATGAGTGAGCAAAAGATCGTGTTGAGGAACAATACCGGAATGACGGCATTGTCCTTGAGCGACACTTTCTTGAAAACATCATAGCACCCGAGCAGCAATGCACTCAGGAAAGCAAGAATAATCCACATGATTTATTTGAACTCGTTCTGAAGCGAGATCTGTAGTTCGTCCAGGAGGTCGATGGTCTTCATGCGGAACTTCTTGAAACCAAAGATGAGTTTGGTCTTCTTCTTGTTCAGGGCATACTTGTCGACGATCATCTCCTCGGCGGTATATTTGTTCAACTTGTTGTTTTCGTTGTACTTGTAATTGATGTGGCTCATTTCCATAATGAGCTGACCTCCTTCAAAACGCACGGCAAGCACATAGGCCAGTTCGGCAAAATCGTGTGCAAGGAATGATTTCGAGAAAGTGAGTTCCATACTGTAGGAATGCTGCAACTCATTGTCGGCAGCCTTGGGCAGACGCTGGTTGTAGTGCATACGTTCGTCCTTGGTGCAGCGAACGAGCCAAGCGTCAACACGGTTCATGACCTCCTGCTGGGTAAGGCCTGCGGGAACTTCGACGGTGCGGGTCAGGACTACCTTGCCATTGACTTCGGGAACTGCACCAGCCATGTATCTGATGTCGGTTTCGGGCTTCTCTTCGATGACGGGAGCCGTGATCTGGGCGATGCTGGTGGACATTGTAGCGCATGCCAACAGGATAGAGAAAAGCTTTTTCATATTTTTCGAAGGTATATAATTATTTTGTCAGCAAAGACTTATGACTGCTTGGCCTTGAAAGCAAGGGCGTAGATACGCATCTGCTTGATCATCGACAGGAAGCCATTGGAACGGGTGGGAGAGAGGTTCTCCTTCAGGCCAATCTGCTCGATGAAATAGAGGTCGGCATTGAGAATCTCATCGGGTGTGTGGTCGGAGAGCACCTGGATGACCAGGCTGACAAGACCTTTGACGATAACGGCATCGGAGTCGCCGGTAAAATGGATCAAATTGGTCTGCTCGTCAAGGTCGGCCTGGAGCCATACGCGGCTCTGGCATCCTTCGATGAGGTTCTGAGGGGTCTTGTACTTCTCGTCGAGCGGTTCAAGATTGTTGCCCATCTCGATGATCATCTGATATTTATCCATCCAGTCATCAAACGCAGAGAAGTCGTCGATGATTTGATCTTGAATTTCGTTGATTGTCATTGTTTTCGGAATTATCTGAATTATTTGAATTTTCGGAATAATCTGATTAATCGGAGTACTCGGAGTGCTAGGAGTATTCGGAGAGCTGGGAGTGAAGAGTTACCAAAGGAGGGAGACGAGCACGCGTCCTACCTTGCCAAGTGTCTCACGGGAAATGTTGTCCATTGTGTCATGGGTGGTATGCCATTCGGGGCAGAAGGTGCCATCGGTATCGGTGCGCGTATCGATGATGTCTATGCAAGGGATCTGAAGCATACGGTTCACGAAAACGTGGTCATCGGTGACACCACCACCACCTTGGTTGATGAAGAGGTCTCCATAGCCAAGGCGAGCAGCTGCCTGCCAGATTTCATTGACGAAAGAACTGGCGTAACGTTCGCTGTAATATTCGCGGTAGAAGGTTGCGTTGGCAGAACCAACCATGTCGAGGAGGATGCCATACTGCGCACGATAGCCATCCTTGGCTGCCTGCTTGCACCACATCTGTGTGCCTAGAGCCCACCACTTCTCGTCGTGGGTGCCTTTCCAATCGTCGGGAGCACCATAGTCTTCGGCATCGGTCAGGAAGATGTCGATGCCGACCTGCGGAAGCTTTTCGTTACAGAGTCGGGCTAATTCGAGCAGGATTCCCACGCCCGAGGCGCCATCGTTGGCACCCATTACCGGTTGTTTGCGCTTAGCAGGGTCGGGGTCGTTGTCGGCAAAGGGGCGGCTATCCCAGTGACTCATCAGGAGAACTCGCATCTTGGCATCGGGATTGAATGATCCCACGATGTTGATGACAGGCAGTTTCGCGCCGTTGTAAGCAGTCATTTCGCCCTCCTGCAGCTTGACCGTAGCACCATGACGGAGCAATTCGTTTTGCAGCCATTTGGCACAAGCCTTCTGTGCATCGGTGCCAGGAACACGAGGTCCGAAATCGCATTGACTTGTCACATACTGGTAGGCGGAATCGGCAGAGAACCGGGGCATCTCACGCGAAACGGCTGTCGAGGATGGTACGCCCGACGATGTCGCATAGCCCGTAGCCGACCTTTTGCAACTGCAAGAAACCATAACCAATAGAAGAAGGAAACCTGTATAAAATCTTTTGCGATATTTCATTTTTCTTTGTTTTGATGGCGCAAAAATACAAAAAAAACATCATATTCGAGTACAAAAAGGTCTTTTTTTTGTGTTATATAACATAAATAAGCATTTTTTTTGTGAAAAATAATGGTACATTCAACAAAATTCATTAACTTTGCAGCAAAATAAGCGTAGAATAGCTCCCAAGATCGTTAGTTGGGGGACAAAATTTTCTTTAATCGTGAGCAATCAAATCACACATGAAGGAGTCGTCGTCAAGGTAGAGGGACAACGGGTCACGGTTCAGTTTGTTCAAAACTCGGCTTGTTCGGGTTGCCATGCCAAGGCATTGTGCAGCAGTGGCACCTCGGATTCGAGGCAAAAGGAAGTGGTGGCCAATAGCTATGGCACAACGTATGAAGTGGGTGATTATGTCCGCGTGGTAGTATCAAGCGGGTTGGCGTGGACAGCGGTCCTTCTAGCTTTCGTCATCCCGATGATTCTTGCCTTGGTTTGCTTATTTGTAATCGTTGGCTTCACCGGCAGCGAGATAATGGGATGTCTTGTCACTTTGTTATTGTTAGGACTTTATTTCCTTATTGTTTGGATGCAGCGTGACCGCCTTGAACGAAAGACAGAATTTTCACTAGAAAGACTCTATTAGCAGTTTTGAAAAACAGCGATGAATCTTATACATTTTATATTATATTATTAACATTAGTATCACTATGAACGTAATTTTGTTAGCACTTGGCGTGCTTGGCGTGCTTGGTGCCGTAGGCTCTTTGGTACTTTACTTTGTATCAAAGAAGTTCTATGTTTACGAGGATCCTCGCGTGGGACAAGTGGAGGAAGTTCTGCCTGGTGCAAACTGTGGCGGATGCGGATTCCCTGGATGTCATGGTATGGCTGATGCATGCGTCAAGGAGAAGGATGCCAGCAATTCGCTGGGCAGCCTACTCTGTCCTGTCGGCGGTGCCGACTGCATGGCAAAAGTCGCTGGAATCCTCGGAGTTGAGGCAGGTGCCGCTGAACCTAAACTTGCTGTGGTTCGATGCAATGGCAACCTGGAATGTCGTCCTAAACTTGCAACCTATGATGGCGTGAAGTCGTGTGCTGTAGCTGCCTCGACCTTCGCTGGAGAGACCGGATGCGCATTTGGCTGTCTCGGTCTGGGTGACTGTGTCAGGGCTTGTACTTTTGATGCCATTCACATGAATGCCATCACCGGACTTCCCGAAGTTGACGAGGAAAAATGTGTGGCTTGTGGCGCTTGTGCCAAGGCTTGTCCGAAGCTCGTGATTGAGATTCGAAAGAAGAATGCCGCCAAGACTCCTGCTGTCAAGCGTGTTTGGGTAAGCTGTATCAACAAGGACAAGGGTGGCGTGGCCCGCAAGGCCTGCACCAACGCTTGTATCGGTTGCGGCAAGTGCGAGAAGACCTGTAAGTTCGGTGCCATCACCATTGCAAACAACCTTGCCTACATCGATCCCGAGAAGTGCAAGGCTTGTGGCATGTGCGTAGCTGAATGTCCAACGGGTGCTATCCATTGCACAGCTGCAGTACAGACTGTCTTAGAGAAACTCAAGGCCAAGAAGGCAGCTGATGCTGCCAAGGCCAAGGAAGAGGCTGCCAAGAAGGCTGCTGAGGCCGCTGCTGCTAAGGCTGCCGAAGCTGCTGCTAAAGTTGCTGAAGCTCCTGCCGCTCCCAAGGCAGACCAGCCGCAATAATCAATAATTCATAATTGATAATTCATAATTACAAGATATGAAGACTTTTAAACTCGGTGGTGTTCATCCCGCCGCAAATAAGCTTTCCGCCAAGGCTCCCATTGAGGTGGCTGCCGTGCCTGCTGTTGTTGCTATCCCAATGGCCCAGAATCTAGGAGCTCCATCGAAGGCTATTGTTGCCAAGGGCGATAAGGTGAAAGTTGGTACTCCTATCGGTGAACCTGGAGGTTTCGTTTCTTCCTTTGTTCATTCCTCAGTCAGCGGCACCGTTGACAAGGTTGACGTAGTAGAAGATCCTACGGGCAAGAAGGTTCCTGCCGTATTCATCAAGGTAGAAGGTGACGAATGGCTCGAGAACATCGACCGTTCGAAGGATATCAAGCGTGAAATCACGCTGACCAAGGAAGAGATTATTGCCAAAGTGAAGGAAATGGGCATTGTTGGTATGGGTGGCGCTACCTTCCCGACACAGGTTAAGCTCATGCCACCTCCGACAGCCAAGCCTCAGTGTGTCATCATCAACGGTGTCGAGTGTGAGCCTTATCTCACCTCTGACCATGCCTTGATGCTTGCTCATCCTGAAGAGATCTGCATCGGCGTGCAGATTCTCGAGAAGGCTATGGGTGTCAATAAGGCATATATCGGCATCGAGGCAAATAAGCCTGATGCTATCCAGCTCTTGACCGAGACTGCCAAGAAGGGCTTCCCCGATATCGAAATCGTTCCCCTCAAGCTGAAGTATCCACAAGGAGGTGAAAAGCAGCTGATCAATGCCGTGATTGGTGCAGAGGTTCCATCGGGAGGTCTCCCAATCGCTACTGGTGCTCTCGTTCAGAACGTAGGTACGGCATTTGCTGTCTACGAGGCCGTTCAGAAGAACAAGCCACTCATCGAACGTGTTGTCACCGTCACCGGCAAGAGCGTGGCCAAGCCAAGTAACTTCCTGGCACGTATTGGTGTGCCTATCCAGCAGCTTATCGAGGCAGCAGGTGGCGTACCTGAAGATACAGGCAAGATCATTTCTGGTGGTCCAATGATGGGTAAGGCAATGCCTGACACCAACAGCTACATGGTGAAGGGATGCTCGGGCATCCTCGTGATGAAGAATGAAGAGGCACGCCGCAAAGAGGCTGGTCCCTGTATCAAGTGCGCCAAGTGTGTGCATGCCTGCCCAATGGGCCTGCAGCCCAACTTCCTTGCCAAGTTTGCCGAGAAGGATATGCTCGACAAGTGTGAGGAAGAGCGTATCTACGATTGCATCGAGTGTGGCTCCTGCTCTTTCTCTTGCCCAGCCAATCGTCCGTTGCTTGACTGGATTCGTCAGGGCAAACCCAAGGTAATGGGCATCCTCCGTGCCCGTGCAGCCGAAGCGAAGGCCAAGGCTGATGCTGCAAAGGCAGCTGCTGCAGCTAAATAATTAGTTGATAATTAAATGTTGAAAACAAATGAATAAATTAAACGTTTCATTGTCACCGCACGTACACAGCGGCAACAGCACCCAGAAGTGCATGCTTCAGGTGATCATTGCACTGTGTCCCGCTCTGCTCTGGTCCTTCTACCAGTTCGGCTTGGGAGCCATCATTGTCACATTGACATCGGTTTGCGCCTGCGTGCTCTTCGAGTTCCTGATTCAGAAGTTCGTACTGAAGGTGACCCCTTCGATCTGCGACCTTTCGGCTGTACTAACCGGTCTGCTTCTGGCCTTCAACGTGCCTTCTAATCTTCCTATCTGGATCATTATCATTGGTGCGCTTGTAGCCATCGGCATCGGTAAGATGTCATTTGGCGGTCTTGGCCAGAACATCTTCAACCCTGCCCTCGTAGGACGTGTATTCCTTCTCGTTGCCTATCCAGTACAGATGACCACATGGCCTGTTGAGGCAGGTTATTTCGATGTGGCAACAGGTGCTACTCCTCTTGCCCTCATTACCCAGATGGTGAATGGTGTTCCAGGAGTTTCCCTCGAGTCTTTGGGCGAAGCCTTCCTCGGTACCACCGCTGGTTCGATGGGTGAGGACTCAGCTCTTCTCCTTCTCCTTGGCGGCTGCTACATGCTTTACAAGAAGACCATCACTTGGGAGATTCCAGTCTCCACGCTTGCTTCGGCATTCGTCTTCGCTTGCCTGTTCTACGGCTTTGAGGACATCCCAGGTGTCAGCAATTGGAGCATCATCATGCAGCAGTTCCTCGGTGGCGGTCTGTTCCTCGGTGCCATCTTTATGGCAACTGACTACGTGACCTCACCTATGAATCCACGTTCGCAGCTCATCTACGGTGTATGCATCGGCTTCCTGACTATGGTCATCCGTCGCTATGGTGCATATCCCGAAGGTATGTCGTTCGCTATCTTGATTATGAACGCCTTTGTGCCTCTGCTCAACTCTTATGTTAAACCAAAGCGTTTCGGCGTTGTTAAAAAGTAATCGTTATGGCAAAGCTTGAAAATTCATTAAAGAATATGTTCCTCTCACTAACAGTGATTTCGCTGATTGTGGGTGGACTGCTTGGAGCGGTTGCACATATTACCTCCGAGCCTATTGCAGCAGCTACTGCCGCTGCCCAGAAGGATGCCATCAAGGCCGTAACTCCCGCATTCGATGCTGTATCTGATCCCTACGTAGTAGAGGATTGTGGTAATGGACTTCCTGCCACCATCTTCGCTGTCAGCAAGGATGGCCAGCAGGTGGGCAGTGCTGTCGAAGTTGTCACAAAGAAAGGCTTCGGTGGCAAGGTGAAGGTCATGATGGGCTTCGATATGGAAGGCAACATCACCGGATACAATGTTCTCGATTGCTCGAATGAGACACCAGGCCTAGGCGCCAAGATGCCCGACTGGTTCCAAGGAAAGGGTGAGAATGGCGTAAAGGGTACAGGCGTCATTGGTAAGAACCCCGGTAAGGCAAACCTTACTGTTACCAAGGACGGTGGTGAAGTGGATGCCATCACTGCAGCTACCATCTCAACCCGTGCTTTCTGTGATGCCATCGCACTCGCTTATGCCACTGTTACCGGTACTGATGCCAACACTGGTGCCACAGGTCAGGTCAAGGAGGCTGTAGAAGAAGCCGCTGAGACTGTCGGTGACATGGTCGATGCAATTCAATCAGAAGAATAATAACATGAATGTAAGGAGATTATTACTATGAGTAAACTAGGTATTATTATCAATGGCCTCATTAAGGAGAACCCTACATTTGTGTTGCTCCTTGGCATGTGCCCTACGCTGGGTACTACCTCTTCGGCTTTCAATGGCATGTCGATGGGTCTCGCTACCATGGTGGTGCTGATTCTCGCCAATATCGTTATTTCAGCCATTGCCCGTTTCATTCCTGATAAGGTGCATATTCCCTGCTATATCGTCGTTATTGCAGGTTTCGTAACCCTCGTGCAATTGCTGCTCAAGGCTTACTTCCCTGAGGTGGACAAGAGCCTCGGCATCTTCATCCCTCTTATTGTGGTGAACTGTATCGTGCTGGGTCGTGCTGAGTCGTTTGCCTGCAAGAATGGCGTCATCGACTCTGCATGCGACGGTATCGGTATCGGTCTTGGTTTTACCATCGCTCTGACGATTCTTGGTGCTTGCCGCGAATTCCTCGGTACAGGTGCCATCTTCGGACTTGGCATTATGCCTGAGAACTATGGTGCCTTGACCTTCGTCCTCGCTCCTGGTGCATTTATCACCTTGGCTTACCTCTCTGCTATTTTCAACAAGTTGTTCAACAAGTAATACCCCAGTAAGATATGTCATACATTATTATGATCATTGCCGCGATATTTGTCAACAATATCGTATTGGCTCAGTTCCTTGGTATCTGTCCATTCCTGGGAGTATCGAAGAAGGTTGACACCGCTGCAGGAATGGGTATGGCAGTTGCATTCGTTATGCTTCTCGCTACGCTTGTAACTTGGCCAGTCTATTATTTCGTATTGGTGCCTTATGGCTTGCAGTTCATGCAGACCATCGTCTATATCCTTGTGATTGCGGCTCTCGTACAGATGGTTGAAATCATCCTCAAGAAGTCTATGCCTTCGCTCTATTCGGCTCTTGGCGTATTCCTCCCACTGATTACCACCAACTGTACCATCCTTGGTGTTGCCATCAACGTGATCAACTTCGAATACACGCTGCTCGAATCTGCAGTCTATGCTGTAGCCACTGCCCTCGGTTTCTCGCTTGCTATGGTACTCTTTGCCGGCATCCGTGAGCAAATCGCAGTAACTGATGTACCCAAGGGCATGAAGGGAACGCCTATTGCTCTGCTCATTGCCGGTCTGCTGGCATTGGCATTCATGGGCTTCTCTGGTATCGACAACACCCTCAAGGTGATGTTCAATATCGGCTAATAGATTTTCTCCCCTAATAAAAAACGGGACGCTCGATTGGGCGTCCCGTTTTTATGTTCGATTGCATTTCGATAAATTAAAATGGCTCCAAGTGACTCATGAAGAAAGGCAATTGCTTGCGCCACCAAGGCCAATCGTGGTCGCAGTCGAATCCCCAATAATCGAACCATGCAGGAATATGCTTCTCGCAGAGAATGGTGTCGAGCTGTCGTGTTGAATCCAGGGTTTCCTCTTCCCATCGTCCCTGACCGATGCAGATAACGATGCGACGCTGACGATAAAGATTCATCCAAGGATGATCTTCGGGCATATTACGGAGGAAATCCTGCGGGGAGTTGGCGTAGGTGAGGTCGTCGGAATAGAAGGGGAAGCCGTATCCTGCATGATAAAGGCCTGACAAGCCGATGACAGTGTCGAAGATGTCAGGACGGCGGAAGAAGAAGTTGGCAGCATGCATTGCTCCCATGGAGCAACCGGTTGTCATGAAGGTTTCGCCTTCGTAATAACGTATGTTGGGAAGCAGTTCCTCAATGATGTAGTTGAACCAACGTTCATGCTGCTCAATACGCCAACGTGGATCGCCTCCAAAGTTCGACCAGGTTTCCCAGTCAATGCCATCCACACAGATGACGCGAATCTTTCCTGCTTCGATCCAAGGAGTCAGTACATGTATCATACCCTGATCGGCATAGTCGAAGAAACGACCATTTTGACAAGGGAATGCAATAAGCGCATGGCCCTGATTGCCAAACGTCTTGTATTCCATGTCGCGATTGAGGTAGCGACTGTACCATTTATGATATTCTACCGGCATGATTATTTCCTGTTACAAATGTCAAAAAGGAACTGGTCTTTTTCTTCCCAAGTGCGGAAACGGGCGATGTAGGACTGGTTGCCCATCGCAGGAGAAAGAGCATCAGGCACACGATCCCATTGCTTCAAGGCATAGGCATACTTTTCCATGATTGCCTTATGGTCGAGATGATACTGCACGTTGTCACGTCGGCCAGCAAAGACACAGAAATAGTCGTCGTGAGGATCGGGAGTGGTACGACGATCGAAGGCTACCATGTCGGCCCAGATCTTGTAAACGTCAACTGAATGGGCATAGTTCAGCATATCGGGTGTATAACCTCCACCAGGACGCATATTGACTTCCAAGGCAACGAAATCTCCTACATTGCCGAGACCACGGTGTGCACGATCCAAGCGGAAGAACTCGAGATGCACAAAGCGACTGCGCACGTCGAAGGCCTTCACTGTCTGACGACCCCAGTAGCGAAGATTCTCGTTCATATCCTTTTCAACATAATAGGGCGAGTCGAGGTTCTGTTCCACAATATCAGCGATAGAAGGGGGACAAACGCTCCACGACTCGAAGATCGGATTGCCATGAGAATCAATGATGGCATCATAGTCGCAGATGTTACCCGTAACGTATTCTTCGATGACATACTGGCTGGCCTGTGGGTTGGTCTGATAGAAATGCCAGAGTGCACCTTCGTCAATAATCTTGTGAGCACCGTTGGCACCTACACCGACATCAGGTTTGGCAAATAGTGGATAGCCGGCATCGTAGGCAAAGCGTTTCACGGCTTCAAATCCTTCCGAGGCCTTTATCTGACGGGCTGTGCGAATACCGCCTTTGGCATAATACTTCTTCATCTCGGATTTCTCCTTGATGGCATTGATGGCATCACTTTTGAGACCGGTGTTCACATTGAAATCGGTGCGCAGACGTGCATCCTGTTCCAGCCAGTATTCGTTGTTGGATTCAATCCAGTCGATGCGATCATACTTCCAAGCGAAGTAGGCTGCTCCACGATAGACTTCGCTGTAATTCTCGAGGTTGGACACCTTGTAATACTCTGTCAGAGCATTTTTCAACTCCTGTTTAAGTTCATCGTATGGCTGGTCGCCAATACCAAGTACGCGAACGCCATTATTCTTCAAGGCGTTGCAGAACTTCCATGCTGCATCGGGGAAGTTGGGAGAGATATAGATGAAATTCATAATAAGAAAATATTGTCCTAAGAACTGTGCTTAGTTGGTTTGAATTATTTTACTATTCGTAGTGAACCGTTCTTGCAGATGAGTTTGCATTCGTCATCATGACAGATGAGATCCAGCTTGCCATCCTTCATTCTATAGGCTTCGCCATACAGTTCGGTCCTTTTTTTCTCTTTATTTTCAGCATTCGTGATAAGAAGATATGTTCCATCGTTGAGGCAGTAAACGGGATGGGAATAACTGTGCCTTGCTACGATGTCACCTACGAGCAAACGTCCATCGAGCCAGGATTCGCGTATCATCTCGAAGTGAGGCAAGATGTTGACATCGGTAAATCCCAACCCATGGAGATATACCTTGTACTTCGGGTCCAAACTCTCGCCATCAAGTTCCGGTGGAGAATAAACAAGGTCTGCAGCATTCATGGAGCCTGCACTGATGCCCATAATCACACCCTCAAATCTGCTGAGTCGGGCACGAAGGTGTAATTCCTTGAAGAACTTGTGTTCGGTCGGAACATGCCCACCACATAGGATGATGAAGTTGGCATCGCAAATCATTCGCGCTGCGTATCTCTGCGTTCTGCGATCCAACACCTCATACTTGTCGAAAGCCAAGTCGGCACGTTCGAAGATTTCGCGCATGTCCCATGCCATTCGATCGGTCATCTCCTTGTCATCGGGAGCCGAAGATATCATCAGGCAGTGGAGAGGATGGGGAAGTGTCTTTCGCAATTTGCTAAGAAAACCATTTGCCGGATTCAAGTCGCCCGCCCAGCCTATACAGGGGCTGCTGGTTAGGAATAAAGTCATTCTATTCTGGTTAAGTTTTTTTTATGTTTGTTGTTGCACTATTTTGAAAGAAGATCTATGGGTTGGCATAAACTGCCTCCAAAATATCTTCGTTTGGCCAATGCGGAAGGAAGAAGAGAGGGAGAGGACGTCCTCCAACTCCTGTCCAATCGATTCGACGCACATAACTGAAATCAGGTCCTCCAAAGTCGAAGGAACGGCCGAAGAGCAGTATCGCGTTTCGAGCATGATCGATTTTCCAAAGACCACCCCCATGACAATCATCATCGCCAATGGGGAGCATATCGCGGTGCAAATAGACGTGCCCGAATTTGAGGACACCATCATCGGTTATGATGAACTTCTGGTACATATTTCGTTATCGCGAACAAGTTTCCATTAATTGTTGATACTCTCTGCAGGTCTCTATCTCATTCATCGGGACAAGACATGACACGATGCCCAGTTTCCTGGCTGCTTCGATATTATCACGACTATCGTCAAAGTATATGGTCTCTTCGGGCTGGATGCCCGTTGCTTCAAAAACCTTCTGGTAAATAAGGGGATTCGGTTTTGCCATATGCATTTTGTAGGAGATAAACGCCTCGTCGAAACATTGCTCAATGGAGTATCCTTCGTTTCGGATCAGTTGTTGGGTGAGATCCCAAGCCGTGTCGTAGAGATTGCTGAGCAAATACACCTTGTAGTGTTTGCGCAATTCCACAAGTGCAGCCAGGCGCGATGAAGGGATGTCATCGAGCACAGCATCCATCGAAGCGAGAATCTCTTTGTCGGTGGCTTCGGGAAAGCAGAATGGACGAATCTCCTTAAGGAATTCGGCCTTGTCAGAAAGCCCATATAGGTACCGGGAGATTGGACCATGGATCTCACGGCTTGCAATACATCCTTCGAAATCGGGTAACCCGACCGAAAGAAGTGCTTCGGTGTCACGTTCCAGGTTAAGGTTGAGCAAGACACCTGCCAGGTCAAAGATTATATTTCGTATCATTGTTTTTGTTTTTCCAAGTAATCCATTTTGCGATAATGTTTCCACCAAAGCGGAATGGCCAAGAAGATGGAACAGAGGTCAGAAACGGGCTGAGCTGCCAACACACCATTCAAGCCCAACGTGATGTGCAGGAGAAATAATGCAGGAATCAGGAAGAGACCTTGCTTAGCGATGCCAGTGATCAATGCGCTCCAGGTTGCACCAATGTTCTGCAGGAACATATTTGACGTGATGACAAAGCCTGTGACGGCGTAGGTCAGGCATTGAAGTCGGAGGATACGGGTGCCAAGGGTCAGGACCCTTGCGTCGTCCGATTGGAAAAGCCCTACGATAGTCGGGGCAAAGAATAACCCTAAGACAACGAGCAGGATGGAATAGAGCGTAGTGGTCGTGGCACAGAACTTGAAAGCGGCACGAACACGGCCATAGAGTTTTGCTCCATAATTGAATCCGCAGACAGGCTGGAACCCTTGACCAAAGCCAATGAGCAAAGACTGTACGAACATAACAATGCGATGGACTACCGAGAAAGCTGCAATTGCAGCGTCTCCATAGCATCCTGCTACGTTGTTGAGTACCAATGCGGAGAGTCCCATCGTTCCTTGTCGGCCTAAGGAGGGAAGACCTCCACGAGCAATCTCGCGATATTGGAAGAGGGTGGGGTGGAAGTTACTCCAACGGATGGCCAAGCCACCTTTCTTGCCGCACATCGCCAACATAATGCAGAAACTGATTGCCTGCGAAATGGCAGTCGCCAGTCCGGCTCCCGCTACACCCATCTTGAAGCCAAAGATGAGGATGGGGTCGAGGCCCATGTTGATTACGGCTCCCGTCATCGTGCCCGTAAGGGCCATCGCTGCATTGCCTTGGAATCGTATCTGGTTATTCAGCACAAATGTGCAAGAGATAAAGGGAGAACCGAGGAGCAACCATTGGAAGTAACTGCAGGCATAGGGCATGATGGTGGGTGTGGAGCCTAACGCTGTGAGTATAGGTTTCATGAAAAGAAAGCCTATTGCGCCCAACGTCGCGCTGAAAAACATCGCCGAAAAGAATCCTGTGGCAGCAATCTGTGCGGCCTGCTCAGTACGCCTTGCCCCTAATGCGCGGGAGATGTAGTTGCCCGATCCCTGACCGAAGAAGAACGAGAAGGCCTGGATGAGCACCATGTAGGTGAAAACCACACCCAGTGCAGCAGTGGCCTGTGTGCCCGTCTGGCTGACGAAATAAGTGTCAACGATGTTGTAGAGGGCCGACACCATCATGCTGCCCATCGAAGGGATGGCCAGCGACGTCACCAGTCGGGAAACCGGCTCAGTCGTCATTCGTTGGTATTTCGCCTCTTGTGGAGTCATTGTTTCTTATTCTCTATTTCGCTTCACGCCTCTCACTGCTTCTGCTTCGAGCGGATTGTCTGGCCAGGAATGTTTGGGATAGCGTCTGCGCAATTCCTTGCGAACCTCAAAATAGGTGTTTGTCCAGAAACTGTGCAGGTCGCTGGTAAGCTGCACCGGCTTGAGGCCAGGGGAAAGCAGTTCCATCAATATGGGACGCTTGCCATCATCGACGCGTAGGGTGTCTGTCATGCCAAAACATTCTTGAAGCCTTACACGCAGGATGGGAAGTTCTGCTCCCTGACGATAATCCACACGTATCCGGCTGCCTGTCGGCACGGCGATGTGTGTTGGGGCAAGACGATCTACCTGTTGCTGCTGCTCGTAGCTGAGAAGCGTCCATAGTGCCTGGGTGAGGTCGATTCGTTTCAGGTCGCCGTTCCCTTCCAGAAAGAAGGGAAGCCACTCCTCGCAACGTTGTAGCACTGCGTCGGTACTAAGGTCCGGCAGGCTGAGTTCAGGATGCCAGCCGGCTACCGTTGCCACACGTCGTTGAAGATTCTGCACAGCATCGTTGAAGTCAAGCATACTTGTGCCCTCCTTCTTTGCGGCTTCGCAGATGACCTTAGTGATAGTTCTCCGCAGTTTGTCTGCGGCTTCAGGGCTTGCTTTCGAATCTATGGTCATTGGCTTGCTTTCGATCAGAAGACTGCCAATGCGATATTCACGTTGCGCTATGACCTGACCTCGTTTGCTATCCCAAGAGATGTTATCTTTCTCTCTTGCAAAGGCTTTCAGATCAGTTTGGTTCAAAGGTGAAGCCAAAAAGATGTTGCCAATGCCTCCTTGCTGCGTATGAAGATTTGCTATGGCAATCCAGTCATAAGCGCAGAGGTCATCATTAACGTCAACTTTGGCAACGTCACCACTCGCCAACTGGAAACAACCTATACCATCGGGGGTGGAATGTGCGATGCGTTCGGGATAGGCGGCAGCAAGAAGCAGTGATTCCCCTTGCAGCGAGGCATTTCCTTGTGTTGGGACATACTGTGCGAGTCGTCGGTATTGTTCGGCAGCACGAATGATGCGTTCCCATACTTTTCCTTTGCGTCGACCTTCGCGTGCCTCATTCAACGCATCGAGCCTTAGACGAAGTTCCGCACCAACGTTTTCGGTGACTAATGGATCTTTTTCGTCCAACAAGGCTGCAATGTCAGCAGCCAAAGCCTTTTGAGAATAACCATGTGCCAGAACGAGCATCTGGGCAATGCGGGGATGGCAGGGTAGTTTAGCCAATGTCCTTCCATGACTAGTGATTCGACTTTCTTCGTCCAAGGCATTGAGTTGCCTTAGCAGACGTATGCCTTGTTCTATATGTGCTGATGGGGGTGGAGTAATCCATTGCAGTTCTTTCACGTTGCAACCGCCCCATGCAGCAATGTCCAGCACCATCGGAGCAAGGTCTGCTTCCTCAATTTCGGGCACTCGGCAATCGGCCATTCGATGCTCGGTAGCCAACGTCCATAACCGGTAGCATACGCCAGGGGCAAGTCGTCCTGCACGACCACGTCTTTGATCTGCCATATCTTTGCTGATCTGCACAGTTTCAAGGTGACTCAGACCGGTTTGAGAATCAAAGACCATCTTCCGACACAATCCCGAATCCACAACGACTCGGACACCTTCGATTGTGAGTGAAGTCTCGGCTATGGATGTCGCAAGCACAACTTTGCGTTCCCCGACTTTGCTGGGGGCGATGGCTTGCTGTTGTTCCTTGGGAGGCAACATTCCATAGAGGGGATAGATGCGTGTCGAACCCAAAGCAGTGCCAAGCAACTCAGCGCATCGTCTGATTTCGGCTTCGCCTGGAAGGAATGCGAGAATGTCTCCTTCGTGGGATTGATGTGCTTGTCGGATGATATGACTGACCGACATTGCACATGATTCGACAGGTGAATTGCCGGAAGAGGCTTCTGGAGTGACGTGGATAGTCTCGACAGGGAACATACGTCCCTCACACTTCACAAAGGGTGCATCGAGCAACTTGCAGATAGACTGAGCATCAATGGTGGCCGACATGATTATAATACGGAGGTCAGGCCGAATGATTTGCTGGGTTTTCTGCGTCAATGCAAAAGCGATGTCCGAAGCAAGGTTGCGTTCGTGAAATTCGTCGAAGATAATCATGCTGACGCCTTCAAGCGTCGGATCGTCAACAATCATTCGGGTCAGGATGCCTTCTGTCAGCACCTCAATGCAAGTATCTTCCGACACCTTCGATTCAAATCTCACACGATAACCGACGGTTTTCCCCACTTGTTCGCCTATCATTGTCGACATTCGCTCGGCAACCTGTCGGGCTGCCAATCGTCGAGGTTCGAGCATCAGGATCTTTCCTCCATCGGGGAGATTGTTCAGAATGGTGAGCGGGAGCAGGGTTGACTTGCCTGCTCCTGGAGGTGCGGTTACGACCAGTCTGTTGTGAGTCCGCAGATGAGTATTTACACTTTCGACGATATCTTCGACAGGCAGATGACCGACGTCGTTGGCCAATGAACGCAAAAACAAAAGACCCGAAGGATTCACCTGCGGGTCATTTGATTGACTTGCGGAACGGTCTAGCCCATCAGCACCAGAATCTGTCCGCATAGCACACGTAGGAACATGGTCAGTGGATAGACTGTCGAATAGGCAACTGAAGCCTGATCGGTACCGCAGATGGAGTTGCTATAAGCCAATGCCGGCGGGTCGGTAGTAGAACCGGCTATCAGACCAGCGATGGTAAAGTAGGTCAGTTTGCAGAATACACGTGCGATGATGCCTACGATGATAAGCGGGATGATGGTGATCAGGAAGCCATAGAGTACCCACATGTAGCCACCATTGATTACCGTGTCAACAAATCCATTGCCTGCGCCGATGCCGACCGCAGCAAGGAAGAGGCAGATACCAATCTCACGCATCAGCAGTTTGGCCGAACCTGTAGTGTAGGTGACCAGTTTGAGCTGTGGACCAAAACGAGCAATGAGGATAGAGACGATAAGCGGGCCACCTGCCATACCAAGTTTCACGGGCACTGGCATGCCGGGGAAGAAGATAGGCATAGAGCCAAGCAATACACCAAGAGCGATGCCCAGGAAGATGCTGGTCAGCTGTGGTTGGTCAAGACGCTTTACCGAGTCACCGATCAGCGACTTCACGTTTTCGACATTCTTCTTTTCACCCACAACGGTTACACGGTCACCCAGTTGCAGAATCAGCATGGGGCTGGCCACCATGTCAACGCCGGCACGCTTTACTCGCGTGATGGTGATGTCGAAGGTGTGACGCAAGCCAAGGTCACCCAGGCGACGGCCGTTCAGTTTCGGGTTGGTTACTACCAAACGCTCTGAAACCAATTCGTTGCCCTTCTGCTTCTCCCATTGCTTTTCGTCCATGTCAATCTGATGTCCCAGAATTACTGTCATCGCCTCGAGATCAGCTGGCAAGGCGACGAGGTATATGCGGTCGCCTTTCTGCAGACGAGTGTGGCCTTCGACGAGTTGTACGTCCTGCGAATTGCTATGCATGAGGCGCGATACTACAATCTCACGGCCGGCGATTTTGGAGAGTTCGGCCATTGTCTTGCCATCGACGCCCTCGTTGGTCACCTCAATCGTAGCACCCTGCACCTGGGCAGCGTAGTTCAAACTGTGCTCCTTGTAGGTCTTCTGTTCCTCTTCGAGGTCGATGCGGAAAATCTTCTTGATCAGCACAATGCAGAGGATGATGCCTACAACGCCCAATGGATAAGCCATGGCATAGCCTTGTGCGAAGAGGGAGTTCGAAACGCCTTCGTGCATATCGCTGAACGTCTGTTGTGCAGCACCAAGACCAGGAGTATTGGTCACAGCACCATAGAGTACACCGATCATAGCGAAGAGGTTTTCGCCGGTGATAAGATGAATAGCATAAGCAGTGACACCACCTAACAGAACAATTGCTGTGGCCAGCATGTTGTAGGTGACACCACCTTTGCGGAACGAACTAAAGAAGCCGGGACCCACTTGCAGACCAATGCTGTAGATGAAGAGGATGAGGCCGAACTCCTTTACAAAGTGCGAAGTTGTGGGATCGAGCACCATGCCGAAGTGTCCGCAGGCTATGCCAGCAAAAAGAATCCATGTCACGCCAAGCGAAATACCCGCGATTTTGATGCGCGACAGAAAAAGTCCTGCAGCGATGACCAAGGCCACCAGCAGAACCGAGTGGGCAACACCTGTGCCCATAAACAAGTTATAAATCCAATCTGTATTCATTCGTAAATGATACGCTTGTTAAGTAGTTTAAGTTTTTTCGAGGGACAAAGATAAGGTTTTCCATCCATTTCACCAAAAGAATCCTTAATAAATATTAATTATGTGGCCGATAAGCCGACCATATGCCATCTAAACATGCCGTAAATTTGCTTAATTCGCACAATCTTCTTATCTTTGCACCATAAAAATAATACTTCAATGAAAAATATGATTCAAAAGTTTTTATTATCAACGGTAGTGGCTATGCCACTGATTTTTGCGTCGTGTGGTCCAAAATCTGCTTCAAATAGTAGTTCTGATGACGACTTTGCTTTGGGAGCCGACATCTCATGGTACACCGAATATGAGAGCCGAGGCCACAAGTTCTATAACTTTGAAGGAAAGGAAGGAGACTGCAACCAAGTGATGAAGGATTGCGGACTGAATGCAGTGCGTTTGCGTGTCTGGGTCGATCCGGCAGGCCGTCCACGTCCCAAGTGGGCCGATGAATTCAAGGAGTATAAGGCCGACAGCTGGTGCGATAAGAATGACCTCCTCGTGAAGTGTAAGCGAGCAAAGGAACTAGGACTCGACATCATGGTCGATTTCCATTATAGTGACTGGTGGGCAGATCCCGGACATCAGCCTGTTCCTCATGCTTGGGCAAATCATGATGTGGAGCAATTGTGCCAGGATGTGGCCGACCATACTACCGAAGTCCTTACCTTGCTCAAGGATAACGGCATCGAGCCCAAATGGGTGCAGATTGGCAATGAGACCAGCAATGGAATGATTTGGCCGGTAGGTCATGCTGCACCAGATTCCTGCGAGAATTATGCCAAGTTGTTTATCGCAGGCTATGATGCCTTGAAGAAGGTTTTCCCGAATTCAATCGGTATCGTACATCTTGACAATGGCTGGAATCCTGATCTATACGATTGGAACCTTGGTGGCCTCAGGAAGTATGGAGCAAAGTGGGATATGATAGGTATGTCGCTCTATCCCTATTGGGCACATCAGAGCGACAGCACACGCCTGGCCGATCAGACAATCAGCGATTGTATGGCTAATATCCGTAGGGTAGGCGAGATTTATCAATGTCCGGTAATGATTACTGAAGTAGGATTCGAAGTTGACGAATCAAGACCCGAAGTACTGGCTGAAGGTAAACGCCAGCTACTACGAGTCTTGCGAGAATCAAAATCTGAAACAAATGGTATCTGCCGAGGCGTGTTCTATTGGGAGCCTGAGTGCCGTCCCTCTCAGTATCGCCTGGGCGCCTTCACCGAGGATGGACATCCAACAATTATTATGGAGGCATTCTCAGAGATGCGGTAGGTCGTCGTAGTTGAAGCCAAGTTCCTTGGCATACTTGTTACGACGACTGAATGCGCTACGTACTTTTTTGAATGATTTGGGGAGGTGTGGTGTCAGTTTGCGCTTCTCAATCTGGCACTCTCCTCCTTCTGTATGTACTTCATGCTCATGTTCGAGTTCGGTCATGGCGCGCAGACCCTTTAGGCCGCGCACACCACTCAGACGGGCATCATTAGCATTGTAGCGCAGTTTAATCTCCATCTTCTTGTAGGGAGCATAGAAGATGTAGTGGGCGGTAGTGTAGAGATAGATGCTATCCTCCGACTCCTTATGGTTCACTTCCTTTCGGATTTCCCAAGGCTTGTCGAATGATTGAACATATTGTTCGAGTACTACACCATTGATGGCATTGTAGCGTGTGATGGAGAACCCCTTGTCGCCGATGATGGCGAGATAGCGAATTTGCCTGATGCGAAGCAGGGCAAGGATGGCTGGGAAAAGGTGGTTCTGCGAAGCATCCCAGAGATACCGGCTCTTCTCAGTTCCGATGGCTTCTGGGACTGTGTTGAAGTTCAACTTACTCATAAGTCATACGTTTTTTAGGGGTTATACATCTGTTTATCGTCAAGTTTGCAAGTTGTGCCGCGCAAATGCGCTGTCACCTAATACTTCTGGGTTGCAAAAATAGAGATTTTTCGAATAAGATGCAAATTTTTAGCAAAAAAAATTCATTTTTTAATTAATTTTTATTGATTTTTGCCTGTTTTTGCAGCAAAACGACATTTTTTTGCATCAAAAATGAATTTTTTATTCATAAACGATAATACCCGTTGAGAATCCGGTTGCGTAAACCTTTCTCAACGGGTAGTTGTAGTCATTTAGTCGTGGTAGTCGCTGTCCTGCCATTCGAATTTGATGGCTTCCGGCACAAGGTACTTGTCAACCTTGTAGTCGATGTTGGCTTTGTGGGCTTGGCTAAGTTGATAGCAACGTGGAATGCGGTACATCTTCCCGTCCTTGATGAAATGAGCACCTGTCTGGTGAAAGCGGAAGGTAACATTTTTCGCTACACATTGCTCGCGGAGGGAAAGTATCCAGTCGTAGTTGCATGGCCTGGCATCGAATCCTGATTCTCCACCCGCCGACACTTCTTCTATTGTATCATTTAAATAAGGTGTAAGGTCGATGGCTGTAAGCATCGGGGCAACGATGATGCTCTTGTGCTTGATGGGCTGTGAAAGAAAGATGGGCAGGCGGTAGTCGGCCATCTCCTGGTTTTCCACTGTGCAGCCCACGATGACATTGTCATAGCCATCGCCCCAGTCGTCGGGTACACATTCCATGAATCGGTCGATGCGTTTGGTGAAAAAGAAGAACCAGAGGTCTTTCCGTAGCTTCATCATCTGCCAGCATTCAGGTCGCCACTCATCAGCATCTTTCAGCAGGAAATCAGAGGTGAAACAGGTGAAAACCAGCTTCCCGCTCTCAATCTTCCACGACTTGTCGCGTTTTCGCTTTATCGGGAGATTGAAATTGCCCGTTTTTCGACATTCGCTGCTGGAAATCTCGCTGCCGTACATCTTGTCCTGACGATAGACGTAGCAATACTTGCACCCAGTGCTAATCTTGGTGCATCCATGCCATGGGTTCCAATCGGCATATATTTCCCAATGTTCGGCCATGATTGATCGTTTTATTCGAAAAACGAAACGGTCTTCCTTTTTTATTTCTTATCCAAAGTGTAGTGGAAAGGCTTGTTGAAATGACGACGCGAATAGTAGGTGACCGAAGGATGGGAGAGATCCATTACCATCGTCCAGGCAGTTCCCAGGAATCCTTCTTTTTCGGGTTGTGACACTGACTCGATGGCTTCGGTCAACTGTTCGTCGCTCATTATCCCGCCTTTCTGATTATATTGCTCGCATAGTCTGTCGTAACGATCGTCTCCTTCTATCAATCCGGCATTGAGCTTCTCCTCGCATAGGTAATGATTGGCGACAGCTGGTGTTTCTGTGACCACCATCTTATCGTCAACATATTCAACCACCACACTTCTTCCCGAAGCGTCGGCTATCGCATAATGATGAGCAGAGCCGATGTCGGAATGCATATCGATGCTATTCAGCAACTCGAGTGCTTCGTCAACATTGGCTGCATTGTTCAGCAGATACCTGATGGCCCCCGTTGTAGTAAGATCAGGTTTTTCTGTTCGCTGATGAGTCTCTATCGTGTCACCAGCCATCAGGTCGGCAATGGCCAACCCTTTTTCATTGATGCCGTCGAGCGCGCAGAACAGCCCAGCTAGGCACAAATATTGGTTCTGGAATCCCTCGGGCTTGAAGTCTTCGCTGAATCCATAGAATCTCACATTGAAGGTGGTGATTGATTCGTAGCCACGAGTAGGGAAGGTATGCAGAATGACACCTGTTGCCGATGGGAAGTCGAAGTTTCGCCCCATCAGTACGCCACCCTCGGGAGTACTGACAGTGAGTGCCGAACAACCAAAGTCTTCTTTCGATGTATTCATCTCCGGCTTATAGTGACCTTTTGAAAGGAATTCTGTGGCATAGCCAGCCAGTTGATTGGCAGATTCGAATCCTCCACGATTCATCAGTTCGTCAAATCCGTCGTCGCCTCTATATTCCATATAGTACAACCCGTCGTCGATTTTCTCACACGACATAGCTCCCTTAACCAGTGGGCCAAACTCCATCCATACTGACACACCAAACAGGACTATCAGTCCCAAGATGCACAGAAGTGCAATTTTTAATACCTTTTTCATTATTATAGTCATTTGTTATTAAGTATGTCACCAAAATTAACGATAATTATATGCGTTTTTTCTTAACACGAATTATCATGAATTGAGATGAATTATAATTATGCAAGGTGGGTCATATATAGACTCATACTGAAAAATTAATGATAATTCGCGATAATTCGTGTTGAAAGAAAAATATGTATAGTTAATTCTGAATAGTTACTTAGTTCTTAGCAAATTCATAAGACACGTTTGACACCTGGTATGAGTCTTAGCAAATAGGTGAGGAGAAACGAGAGACCGCATTCATAATCGGGTGACTGGATGTCAGTTCCCTTATGCCACTCCATGAACGAAGCATTTGCGACGCAGCGAAATTCATGTTTCATATCGTTTCTTATTTAAGTTCTACCTTTCGACGCTGCAAAAATAGTTAAAAATATGTTATGTTCCAAATTTTTGGAAGAAATTTTAGCAGTTAGTGACTTGTTTATTCAAGTTCAAAGAAAAAGAAGTCCGTCCAACCGGTATTCTCATTTCCTTTTCATCGTCATCTGTTTTTCCTTTGCCATCTTCTCGGCAAAGGCTTCTTTTCCATGCTCACGGATATAACGGATGCAGGCGGCTCTGTCGCTATTGAACAAGAAAGCAAAGATCTTGCCAACAAAGTTATTGTGGATCTTGCATTCCTTTACATCCTTGTCGCACTCGGCGCAGGTGTGAAAGCCTTTTTCCTGGCAACACTTTCGGATCTTGCACCAGGATGCTTTCTCATTCTTCTTGCATCCAGGGCATTTGCCATCTAGGAACTTCTTGCAGGCTCCGCAATATAGTCCACATGCTGCTATCTGCTGAGGGGTGGTCGATATTTCTTTCATTGCGTCTTTTTTCTTAACACGAATTATCATGAATTCACATGAATTATTCTGCAAGGTGCGGGCACATACTGAAAAATTAATGATAATTCGCGATAATTCG
>JAFWRO010000033.1:0-114705 GCA_017519885.1 Bacteroidales bacterium
ATGCTTTGCCGTTTCGTGATTTTATGGTATCTTTGTGCGATTTTTGTGAGATTGAAGCCACATGAACACATAACTCATAACCTCCTCATGAACTCATGAAAAAGTTGTTATCCCTTCCACCCAATCTTGTGGGTTGTTTCCATGACATCACAGGCAAGAACCACGACGAATGGTTCTGCACCAACGACCCCATAGGGGCCAAACTCGGAAGCGGTGGTGGCACCACTTGGGCCATCAGCAAGGCACGCGAGGCGCATTGGCTGATTCCAGGCGAACGTGTTATTCTCCTCCACGCAGGCGGTCAATCACGACGTCTGCCGGCTTATGCTCCTTCTGGCAAGATTCTCACTCCCATTCCTGTGTTCAGGTGGAAGCGCGGACAACGACTTTCGCAGACGCTTCTCGATCTGCAGCTGCCACTCTTCGAGGGCATCATGCAACGTGCACCACAATCCTTGACTACGATGGTGGTGAGCGGCGACGTCTACATCCGTGCCACAGGGCCACTTCAGCCCATCCCCGAAGCTGATGTTGTTTGCTACGGACTTTGGGCCGACTCATCGTTGGCACGCAATCATGGTGTCTTTGTTTCCAAGCGTGCCACGCCCGATGTTCTCGAATACATGCTTCAGAAACCCTCGGTCGAGACATTGAGCCAACTCATGCGCGACAGTTTCTTCCTTATGGACATCGGCATCTGGCTCTTCTCCGACAAGGCAATGAACCTGCTCATGAAACGCTCGCTGAAAGCCACACCTTCCGATGCTGCGCTTCAAGCCGAGGATGTCGGTTTCTACGACATGTATTCCGAGTTCGGCATGGCTCTTGGCGCAAACCCGAAGATTGCGGATAAGGAGTTGAACGAACTCAAAGTGATGATCCTTCCATTACCAGGCGGTGAATTTCATCATTATGGCACGTCTCCCGAAATGATTTCATCGACCCTTGCCGTACAGAACTCAGTCATCAATCAGCATGAGATCCTGCGCAAGGGACTCAAGCCACATCCCAGCATCTTCATCCAAAATGCAGAATGCCACATCAAGCTCACCGAACAGAATGCCAACACATGGATTGAGAACTCTTACATTGGGTCCCATTGGCATCTGAATGGATGTAACATCATCACTGGTGTACCTGTAAATGATTGGAAACTCAATCTGCCCACAGGTGTCTGCATCGACATCGTTCCCTTCGGTGACGACGAATGGGTTGTACGCCCTTACGAGTTCTCTGACCCACATCCAGCGTGGCTTCTAGAGCGACTTGATTGCAAGAACTGCAGCAATCCACAACAAGAGGCCCGCCTCTACCCCATCGTCGATGACGTCAAGAAGATGGAAGATGTGCTGGCTTGGATGATCAATGGCGAAAATCCTCAGGGCAAGACCATTTGGGACGAAAGTCGGAAACTAACTGCCGAAGAGATTTCGTCATACGCCAACCTGCGCCGACTCACAGCCCAACGTGAAGCATTCCGCAAGAGTAACTGGCCTCAACTGGCAAGCAATTGGGAGAAGTCGATCTTCTATCAACTCAATTTGAAGGATGCCGCTGACCAATTCCTACGCTACGGTATTCCTGCTCCAGCTCCACTGCCTGACACAGCTTCGAGGATGACCAAAATCAGCGATGCCATGTTCCGCGCACAACTTGCCGGTAAAGAGGGAGGGGAATACGAAGAACGCGCTTTCAGCCTAATGCGTGAAGGTCTGACAGAAACATTGATGCAGCAACAAAGCCCTACGCTCAGTGTTTATGCCGACCAGATCGTATGGAGCCGCAGCCCCGTGCGCATTGACCTTGCCGGTGGTTGGACCGACACTCCTCCCTATTCCATGATGCAAGGCGGCAATGTGGTAAACATCGCCATCGAACTAAATGGCCAACCTCCACTGCAAGTATATGTTAAACCCTGCAAGAAGAAGCGCATAATCCTTCGAAGCATCGACCTTGGTGCCAGCGAAGAGGTTATGACTTACGACGACCTACAACAATTCAACAAAGTAGGCTCGCCCTTCTCCATTCCTAAGGCAGCATTGGTTTTGGCAGGTTTTTCACCTAGGTTCAGTGCACATCAATTCAATTCATTGAAGGATCAACTGGACGCTTTCGGCAGCGGCATCGAAATGACGACCCTATCGGCGATTCCCGCAGGCTCCGGACTGGGTACAAGTTCCATGCTAGCAGCCACCGTGCTCGGTGCGGTGAATGATTTTTGCGGCCTGGGATGGGACAAATATGAGATTTCAAATCGAACCCTTGTCCTCGAGCAATTGCTCACTACAGGGGGTGGTTGGCAGGATCAGTATGGAGGCGTTCTGCATGGTGTCAAGCTCCTGCAGACACAACCAGGATGGCAGCAGCAACCCTTGGTCAGATGGTTGCCTGACACACTCTTCACGTCACCCGAATATTCAAAGTGCCATCTGCTTTATTACACAGGCATCACCCGCACAGCCAAAGGCATCCTCGCCGAGATAGTCCGCGGTATGTTCCTCAACGAGACCGAACGTCTTGACATCCTCGCTGAGATGAAGCAGCATGCCCTCGACCTTTACGATGTCATCCAACGTGGAGCCTTCGAATCGATGGGTCGCCTTATTCGCAAAACCTGGAACCAGAACCAACGTATCGATAGTGGAACCAATCCACCAGCCGTGCAGTCCATCACACGAATGATTGATGACCTCTGCCTCGGATACAAGCTACCGGGAGCAGGAGGAGGCGGCTACCTCTATATGGTCGCCAAGGATGACGAGGCTGCCGCTCGAATCCGCAAGACACTTCTGGCTACTCCACCCAACAACAAAGCACGATTTGTAGAAATGACCCTTTCGCAGAAAGGACTTGAAATCAGCAAGAGCTAAATGACAATGAATATGCACCAATGGCGACAAGATGTAATCGCCAATCCCAAAGTCATAGCAATACCCGTTATGACTCATCCAGGCATTGACGCTACGGGGCATTCCGTGCGCGAAGCCATCACCACAGGCACCATCCATGCCAAGGCCATCCGCTATCTCGCCGATCATTATCCTACGGGAGCGAGCTGCACAGCTATGGACCTAACCGTCGAAGCCGACTCCTTTGGCGCGCCCATTCTCTTCCCCGAGAACGAAATAGCGACAGTCAGCGGCCGATTACTAAAGACCGCCGACGACATACACAATTTGAAAGTCCCTTCGCTTGACAGCGGCCGCATTCGAGAATATCTGAAAGCCAACATCATAGCTTCTCATGAAGTTACCGATCGTCCCATCTTTGCAGGATGTATCGGGCCATTCTCACTGGCAGGAAGACTATATGATATGTCTGAGATTATGGTCCTTGCCTACAGCGAACCATTGTTGGCACATGAACTGCTGCAGAAATGCACCGATTTCATCCTCTGTTATTGCCGAGCTCTTAAGGCGACAGGTGTCAATGGAGTCCTGATGGCCGAACCAGCGGCTGGTCTGCTTTCTAATGATGGCTGCATGGAATTCAGCTCAAAATATGTCAAACAAATTGTTGATGCTGTTCAGGACGAACAATTTATGGTAGTGCTTCACAATTGCGGAAACACCGGTCATTGTACGCGTGCGATGGTCGCCACCGGAGCCGATGCTTACCATTTCGGCAACAAATGCGATATGGCAGAAGTTCTCCGTGACATTCCTGCAGATAAACTAGCCATGGGCAACCTTGATCCAGTCACAGTCTTCAAGCAGGGAACTGTGGAAGAAATGAAGCAGGCTGTCATAGAATTACTGAAACGCTGTGCTACATTTCCGAATTTCGTCTTGTCGAGCGGATGCGACACACCGCCGAACACACCATTGGCCAACATCGATGCCTTCTTTGAGGCACTTCATGACTTCAATGATCGAAAGGACGCTGACATACGGTGAACTGGGTCTCTCGACCGAAGAGATCCTTACATCTATACCTTCTGATGCTGCAATGCGTCAGGAGGTCTTGTCGTTGATAGACGAAATTCAAGGATTCCTCCATGCAAGGTTTGCTTTCGTCACCACAGATATTCATCTCCTCCATAGTTTTCACCCAGGTAAAATCATCACCAATCAGCTGAAGGGCAGCGAGGCTCTTTGTTGGTTTGTTGCTACAGCCGGACAGGAATTTGAGGCCTTCCAGCATCGTTTGACGCAGGAAGGCGATATGGTGCGTGTCTATCTAGCCAATGAAATCGGCTCTATCATTGCCGAAAAGACCGCCGACCGGATGGAAGATCTGTTGCAGGAGCAACTTACACCAAAAGGGCTGTATCGCACAAACAGATACAGCCCAGGCTATTGCGGATGGCACGTCAAGGAACAACCCATCCTCTTTGAATTATTCAAACCTAAAGTCTCCCCACAAAAATGCGATGTCTCTCCCACTCCATGCGACATTCATCTCACCGACTCCTGCCTGATGATTCCCATAAAATCTATAAGCGGTGTAATCGGCATCGGGCACAACGTCCGCCGACGTGACTACACCTGCAACCTTTGCGGACTCAATGCATCCTGTAGACGGGGACGAAAACAATAACTCCGACAAGACTTCCTTTCCTCAAGCACAGGCTACCGCCAAACAGCACGAACGGCACGACCGTCATATCGGCTGCTAAAGCCCCGATACCATCCATCACAATCGAAATAGAGGCCAAAAGCATCATTATTCTGTGGACGAACCGTCGACGACCAGTAGTTGCCCCCAGAACTTACACCTCCTATTATATTGTCCCTGCCGTATCCAGCGGCAGGAAGAAAGATTGTAGCACCATTCGAACCAGTAACAAGCAAGCCACACACTTCGTTTAGCAAAAACCACTTGCAGGTGCAATTGTCCAATAATTCCTTAATCTGTTCATCCGTTGGCATCCTCCAGGAATCACCCCAATTCACATAGGATACATCGTAGGCAGTACCTGCAATATCCTCTCCAAGAAGAAAATATTGATCATATTCGTCAAGATAAGCGTAATTATCCAAAGCATAATGACTCTTCTCCAGTGTTTCTCCCCATGCATAGAACCCACCAAAATCTTCAGGAACATCAGCACCAATATTGCAGCATGCCCACTTTGTACCAGAAGGCAGACCAAGATCTATGATGTGAGGATGGTTTTCGTCAAGACAAGCATGAATTGAAACAAAAACCAAACTATCTATTTCCTGAATAGGTGTTTCTATGTACCCTGTCTTTGTAACTATGGTCTGAACTGAATCATTATCATGCAAGATACATTCGATATCCAATAGAGGAATTGAAATGGGTTGCCCACCGTTTTGCCTATAAAGGACCAGATAATCTTGCGAAAACAGAAACGAGCTCGTAAACCATAACAATACTAACAAGGAATAGGCTCTTTTCATTACTAAATAAATATAATGTCCCCCAAGGGTTCGTTCTTGGGGGACATGAATCTAATATTATTATTTCTCCACTTCTACGCCATTGGCAACGAACTGGATGCGCGTGGCTTCGGTAGAAAGGAAGCGCTGAAGCATAGCCTTGACATCGTCGGCTGTAATGCTGTCGAAGATCTCCTCCCAGCCATCAACACTGTTGATGCCGAACTCACGCTTCTGCTGCAGATTGCTGAGCCAGTAGCTGTTCTCCTTGACCTGCTCCTGATGACTCTTGACCATATAGTCGTGAACCTTCTGGAAGACGTCGTCACGCACGCCCTCATCGGCAATCTTCTGAATCTCGCGATAAGCCACAGCCTCAGCATTCTCACGCTTGTCGGCACCCGTATCAAACAGGTAAAGCATGGTGAGCAAGCCGGTGGTGGCGTCCATCGAAGCCTGGGCATGTGGCGAATAGACAGCGCCCTCCTCCTCGCGGATAGTTTCTGTAAAGATGATGCTGACACTCTGGCCAAGCATGTTGGCAGTGAGACCGTCCTTCAGCGTATAAGGAGTGTCATAGACATAGAAGATATCATAGACCGAAGTCTTTGCCTGTTGCATAGGCAGGTCGAAGCGATTCTCACGACTGCCTGCTACGGGAAGAACGGCGGCTGGACGAATCTCGCGGTCAGCACTGGCTGGAAGATTGGCAAGATACTGCTCTGACATCTGACGAAGACTATCGACGTCAACGTTTCCGACAAAGTAGAAGGTGAAGTCAGCTGCATTGGCAAAACGCTTCTTGCCCAGCTCAAAGCCCTTACGATAATCGATGAGGTCGAGATCGGCGAGCTGCGTGGGTGCCATATCGGGCATTCCTGGATAGAGGGTAAGCTGCAAAGAGTCGCTCATGATCTTCTGCGGGTTGTCCTGAATCATCTGGAGCTGTGTCTGCTGACGCTTGAACCAGGCCTGATAGGCCTCCTCATCGTAACGCAAATCGGTCATGTTGAGGTAGATGAGTTCGAAGAGTGTGCGCAGATCCTTGGGTGCTGCCGAACCACTAAGACTCTCGCTGCGAGCATCGACACTCATGCTGACTGACGCATTCTTACCGGCAAGAACCTTGGGAAGATCGGTGGCGCTGAACTGTCCAAGACCACCCACAGTAGCCAGATCCTCAATGGTCTGACGGACGATGTTAGGCTGAGTCATGTCAAGGCGTGTACCGCCCTTCGAGTAAGCGCTCATAAGCACCTGATCCTTCTTGAAGTCGGTGGGCTTATAGACCACGGTAACGCCGTTGGAGAGGGTCCAAACTGTTGATCCCCAATCGCCAGCCTCTTCGCTGACTACCTTGCCGGTACGTGCTGGTGCATTGGGCAGCAACTCAATACCGCTGAGAGCCTCTTCGTAGGCAGATACCTCTTGCTGAAGTGCAGCATTATAGGCAGCAAGCAGTTCCTCTTCAGTGGGGAGAACGTTACCCTCCTTCTGCTGACCCATGACAAGCAAAGCCACATTGTTGGGTGTGACAATCTGCTGTGCCACCTGATTGATCATTGCAGCGCTGAGCATAGGGAAAATCTGCTGTACCATCTGCCACTCCATCTCAATGCCAGGCATAGGTTCGGCACTGAGGAAGTGACGCTGGATCTCGCGCACGATGGTGCGGTTCTTCTGCTTGTCGCGCTCGTTGTAGGCATTCTCCATACCACTGAGAATATCTGCCTTCACACGCTCAATTTCGCTGTCGGTAAAGCCATATTTGGCTGCCGAAAGCACTACGCCAAGAGCTGCATTGAGGCCTTTCTGCCACTCATTCTCGCGAAAAACGATGTCAAGCTCGAAGCACTCCTTGGTCTTGCAAACAATGTACTTGCCAAACTCGGCACCAGCCTGCATGAAAGGCGCATCGGCTTTCTGTGTAAGCTCGGCCAAACGCTGGTTGAGGGCCATGGTGATGATGTTCTCGAGGAGGCTGGTCATATAGCCAATCTGCGTAAGCTTGACAGCATCGGGCAGTGGATCGGTCTTGTACATGACAGCAAGGACGTTGTAGTTCTGCTCAGGGTCACTGGCTACGGCCACCAGAGGTTCCTGGTTGTCCTCAACTGGGAAGTATACGCGTTCTGCTTCATTCTCGGGGTTGTGGATGTCGGACCAAAGGGTCTGAATCTTCTGCTCCACAGCATCGACATCAACATCACCAACGACGAAAATGCCTTGCAGGTCAGGACGATACCACTTGTGATAGTAGTTGCGCAGTTCGTCGTAAGCAAAGTTATCGACCACTGACATCAAGCCGATAGGCATACGCTCGGCATAACGATTGCCGGGGATAAGCTTCGGAAGAATGGTTTCGTACATACGTAGAGTGGCACTCGTACGGGTACGCCATTCCTCGTGAATCACACCGCGCTCCTTATCAATCTCATCTCCATCGAGCGTTAGATAACCGCTCCAATCGTGGAGGATGAGCAGACAGCTATCAACGATGCCCGGATGAAGCGTTTCATCGATGGGCACGTCGGAAATGTTATAGACAGTCTCATCGATGGAGGTGTAGGCATTGACATTGGTGCCGAACTTGACGCCATGGCGCTGCAGATACTCGAGCAAGCCTTTGCCAGGGTAGTTCTTGGTGCCATTGAAGGCCATGTGCTCAAGGAAGTGAGCAAGACCGCGCTGGCTCTCTTCTTCGAGGACCGATCCAACTTTCTGGGCAATGAAGAACTCGGCATGATGCTCGGGTAGATCATTGTGCCGAATGTAGTAAGTGAGGCCATTGGGCAGCTGGCCGTAACGCACCTGCGGATCCATAGGCAGCGGTGGCATCTGAGGCATCTGCTGTGCCACAAGGACACAGCCACATAGCGTCAGAGCCATCACAAATGTAGAGAAAAGACGCTTCATAGTTTTATAAAAATTCAAGTTTCGTATTTGCTCAACTTGTAGGAATTAAAGGGACAGAACCTTTCAGAACTCTTCAGATCCCTTCAGAACCTTTCAGAACTCTTCAGATCCCTTCAGAACCTTTCAGAACCTTTCAGAACTCTTCAGAACCCTTCAGAACCTCTTATCAAATCAGGAACTGGCTGGAGATAGGCTCGTTGTTCATGACGCGACGGATAGTCTCAGCAAAGAGATTGGAGATGGTAATGGTCTTTACCTTAGGGCTGGAGCCGCGATAAGGAATCGAGTCGGTGAAGACAATCTCCTTCAGCATGCTGTTATCGACACGTTCGCTGGCTGGGCCTGACATGACGCAGTGGCTGGCACAAGCACGAACACTGCGTGCTCCCATCTTCATGATGAGGTCGGCAGCCTTGGTAATGGTTCCTGCGGTATCGACCATGTCGTCGACGAGGACAACATCCTTGCCTGTAACGTCGCCAATGAGGAACATCTCACCAATCGAGTTGGGTTTGTCGCGATGCTTGTCGCACATCACCATGGGAACATTGAAGTACTTGGAATAGGTGTATGCACGCTTTGAACCACCGGCATCGGGAGAGGCCATGACGAGATTGTCGAGGCCGACCTCGTTGGCAATGTAAGGCATGAGGACACTCGAAGCGTAGAGATGATCAACAGGGCAGTCAAAGAAACCCTGGATCTGGTCAGCATGGAGGTCCATAGTGATGAGACGATTGATGCCGGCGGTGGCCAACATATCGGCAACGAGTTTGGCGCCAATGGCAACACGTGGCTTGTCCTTTCGATCCTGACGTGCCCATCCGAAATATGGAATAACGGCAGCAATCTGTGCAGCCGAAGCACGCTTGGCTGCATCGATCATGAGGAGCAGCTCCATCAGGTTGTCAGCGCTTGGGAAGGTGCTCTGAACGAGAAATACATACTTGCCGCGAATAGACTCTTCGAACGATACGCCGAACTCTCCATCAGCAAAGGTTTGAATCAGCAGATTACCAAGGGGACATCCCAAGTTGGCACAAATCTTTTCGGCGAGGTAACGTGAAGCTCGACCCGAGAAAACAAGGAAGTTATTATTCATAATATTATATTATATGTGCATAATACGGTGCAAATATAAACTTTAAAACAATAGGTCGGTAAAAAAAGGGGCAGAAAATGCAAATAATTTGCGATTTCTGCTCCAATTTGATTGAAAATTCATTGCTACTTGCCTTTTATGCGCAAAACTACTGCATCATAGGCAGGTACTTTGACGCGCACGGGTTCAGTAGTCGAGAAAACACCGAAGTCCCACTCACCAGTAAGCAGGTTCTCGACATGGCGTCTGCGTCCGGGGACGATTCCAACATAATCCCATGCCTCCTGCGGCACGTTGACAGCAATCTGCTGGTCTTCGCCCTGGAAATTGGCCACCACGAGCACCAGGTCATGGCGCGAATGGCGAATGAAGCTGAACGTACGGTGGATGTTGTATTCGGGATTGTTGTAATTGCAATAGGTAAGGTCGTAAAAATCACCTTCACGCAGTGCATCGCAGGAATTGGCGATGGTGAACACCTTGTTGTAATAGTCGCGCAGATCACGCATACTCTTGGGAAGCATATGACGGCGCCAAAGACCCTTCTCGCCACGCCACTGATAAATGGTATCAACGGTCCAATAATCGAAAATCGTGGTTCGTCCGTCGAGACCTGAATACCCTTCCTCATCCATGCCGCGTTCGCCAAGTTCCTGTCCGAAATAATTAAGGAAGGGACAAGTGTTCATTAGAACGCTGACTATGAGCGCGGGACGTCCTTTGATGGGATCGCCGGCAAAAAAGTCAGAAGCCAGACGCTGTTCGTCGTGATTCTCGAGGAAGTTGAGCATATGCTCCTGCACACCATTGAGCCCCTGCCAAACCTGTGTAATGGCACTTGCTGACTCACGACACTCGACGATACCACGCAGTGTATCATACAGACCCACTTTGTCGTAGAGGTAGTCGAACCCTCCGTAGTTGATGTAGCTTGAATAAAGCGCAGGCTCGTAGATCTCAGCGATGAAGATGATATTGGGGTTGATTTCCTTGATCTGTGGAATAATCCAATGCCAGAAATCAACAGGAACCATGAAAGCCATATCGCAACGGAAACCATCGACACCCTTTTCGGTCCAATAGACGAGAATGTCGCGCAATTTGAGCCAAGTATTGGGTAGAGGCGTAAAATAATCGCGTCCTCCACCCATGTAGTCGATGCCGAAGTTCAACTTAACGGTCTCGTACCAATCATATTTGTCGGGCCAAGCGTTGAAAACATCATTGCCAGTGGCACAAGCAGGATTTTCGACATATGGTCCCATCTCTTCGCTAGGTGCCACTCCTATCCTGTCAAGATGAAGAGGTTCTTCGCAATAATAGAAGTTGTTATGGGGATCAAAGGGACGGTCCACGTGATCGTACTCACCAAGGTCGCTGACGTTCTTTGGCTTGGTTACGCTCTTGTAATGACGGGCAACATGATTTGGCACAAAATCGATAATCATCTTAAGGCCCACCTTATGAGTGCGTTCGACAAGGGCATCAAACTCCTCCATACGACGATCCGGATCGTCAGCTAAGTCACATGACACGCTATAATAATCAGAAATGGCATAGGGGGAACCAGCAATACCCTTCAGCACCTGAGGGTTCTGACGGGGTATACCATATCTTGAATAGTCGGTAGCAGAAGCCTGCTGCAGTAATCCGGTGTACCAGATATAGTTGCAGCCAAGTTTTCGAATGGATCGCAGCGCCACCTCCGAAAAATCGCTCATCTTACCACATCCGTTCTGCTCAATCGTGCCATTATGCTCGCGGGTCGTATTTCCATTGCCGAACAGACGAACCAAGGCCTGGTAGATGATAATCTTTTCCTTCATCGGTTTGGGTTATCTTTTTTTTAGTGGGTGCAAAGATAATGAATATATTTGAAAAAACAAATTTTTAGGATGTTTCTTTTTGCAAAAAAACACGAAAAACCAATTTAGAGCCATCAAAAAGGGGCATTTTGCTATTTTTTGAACACAGAAATTACATTTTTCCGTCGAAATAATTGGATAATTCGAAAAAATGCTGTATCTTTGCGCCCGTCAAAAAACGAAATGCGGCAACGCTTCGCGACAAACAGGTCTGCCCTGATGGTGGAATCGGTAGACACGAGGGACTTAAAATCCCTTGGCCCAAAAGGCCGTGCGGGTTCGACCCCCGCTTGGGGTACCTTTTCAATTAAACAGGAATTGCCTGGCATCTGCGAATTAGATGTTAGGCAATTTCTGTTTTCTTATTTATCCCCACATTTTCCCCACGTTTCCACATTTGGATATCGTCCTCGGCGATGACACTTAATTGGCGGAAAGGAATGCTCTATGTCCAACTTTAGAATGACCAATCTTGGCCAAGACTGGTTATTCTCCTACCTCGGCATAACCTTTCTTGGCTAAGATTGGTTATGCTTCAATCGGCGAAAGCACTCTAACGGCCGACAGAGTGTTATTTCCTGTCGAGGCATACCCTTTTTCGGCCAACTTTGGTTATGCTCTAATCGGCGAAAGCACTCTAACGGCCGACAGAGTGTTATTTCCCATCGAGGCATACCCGTTTTCGTCCAAGATCGGTTATGCTCCAGTCGCCGCATACCCTTTCTTGGCCAACTTTGGTTATGCTCCTACCGCTGCATAACCATTTTTGGCCAAGAATGGTCATACTCCTGCAGAGGAATAACCAATCTTGGCCAAAAATGGTTATGGCGCTATTTTAGAAACGGGGTCTCGTTTCGCAATAATAGTTAATTGAAATCTTTCAGAAGCACACTGCCACGCACCATCTTGGCTCGTTTCTTATAGAGCATCAAGCGCTTATAAACCTCATTGACGGGAGTGGAACGGATCTCGTCAGAATACATCACGATGATGGAGATGCTCATGATATTGATACGCTCGAGTTGTCCTGCGCGATTGCGGGTCTCGATGTATCCATTCTCTAAATCCTTTGCCTCGTAGAATTTGGAAATACCGGCATCAAAATGGGCGATAATGCGGTTGCCTATCTCCTTCACGACATTAAGGTGCTGGAGAATCATGATGAAATCGTCGCCGCCCACATGGCCCACAAAGTCTGTTTCGGCGCCACATTCACGCATTACAGTCGGCAGCATTCTGGCAAGAAACAGAAGAACCTGGTCTCCCTTGTAGAAACCATAGTATTCGTTGTATTCCTTGAAGTTGTCGAGGTCTATATACATCACTGCGAAATCCTTTTCATCGGCCATGCAGTCGCGTATCTTCTGGCCGATGACATTGTTGCCAGGCAGGCCCGACAACGCATTCAGATTGCGGTTTGACTCGATGGAATCAATGATGTTGCCCAGATGATGACCAAGACGAACAGGCTCGATATCCTTTGGGATGACGCTGATGACAGGTACCAGCTTCTGTACATCATCGCTCAGTTCGTAACGTTTGCCAGTAGCGACAATGATGGGAGCAACGGTGAACTTGTTGCGTGCATGGAGGTACTTCACCAGTTGGGTGATGTCGTTCTTCAGGCCCTCTTCGTTGACGATGATGAAATAATTTTCAAGACCCAATGTTTTATTCACATCCTCAATGTCAGAGCTCGTCTGAATTAACTGTACCGTTGGATTATCGATGAACGACAGGGTCAGAAGATGCAGCAGATCGCCCAAATCGTCAATCACAACGACGTTCTTTTTCTTATCCATATTAATCTATTGATAGTGAATCGTGAGAAAATGAAATTGCATATCGAGGCAATGCCACGCCCCAGAACAAAGCCCCACCAAATACCGTAAAGACCCCAATTGAGAATGAAGCCCAACAAATACGTGGCAGCAACGGCGCATATCAATTCGTTGATAACGGTCCATAGTAGGCTGTATTTGGCTTTGCCCATTCCAAGATACATGAATGTGGAAGGAAGCCCCACACCAAGGAATGGAATGCAGAATGCCGTGATGCGTATATATTCGTTGATGCCACTGATAAGGTTGGCATCGTCGGAGGTGAGGGCGAAAAGCCGGGCTAGATGGTCGGAGAAAAGGAAGACCAGCAGCGTGACTGTAAGACCTATTGCCGTAGCATAGATGCAACAATAATTATGCGTTCGCCGCAAATTGGCAAAGTCTCCCTTACCATACCATGTGCCAACGATAGCTACCGATGCCATACTAAGGGCTGAAACCGGCATCAAGTTGAGCAAATAGAGGCGATAGCCCGACGAATAGACACTCACGCCATAGTCGCCACCCAGTGTACGGATGAAAGAATAGAAAAGGAAACTGGCCACCGACATCATAATCAGCTCGATCGAAGCCAGAATACCGGTATTGAGGATGTCGAGGACTATGGTCCTATCCCATTCGGGATGCACGATGCCACTAAGCTTGACACGATAGTAAGTATCCTTCTTGACAAACATCCAATAGAGCATAATGGCAGCACTCAGCCACGAAGTGACAATCGTGGAGATGGAGGCACCTGCTGCACCCATCCCCATCCAATAGATGAAAACGGGGTCAAGACAGGCGTTGAGAATCAAACCCAGCGAACAAGCATACATGGGTCGTCGTGTGTCTCCTTCCGCACGCATCAAGCCAGCACATCCATTCATCAGGGTAACACCCATCAAACCGATGAAGAGAGGAACTGCATAATCAACAGCAGCCTGACGAGTATCCCCTGTAACCTTGAAATAATTCAAGTAGGGATACAAGACGAGAAGCAGGACGACAGTAAGAATGATGGCTCCCACCAGAAAGATGACAAGTGCATGCTCGGCAGTTCGCTCAGCCAAGGGCTTGTCCTGGTTCCCGTGACGACTCACCGCACTGGTGGCTCCATGTGCAAGGCCATTGGAGACTGCCGTGATAATCATCCACAAGGGTGTAATCAAGCCGATACCCGAAATGGCAGATTCGCCCAAACCCGCAATCCAGATGCCATCGACCACGTTGTAGAGCGAGGTGATGATCATCGTCACCATCACAGGCAAAGCCAGTCGGGGTATTGACTTGCGCGGATCTGCATTGAGCAGTGCTACATTCTTGGCACTTCGATTCGGCATAGACTACTATTGTTTTGACGTGTCACACAGCATGACCGAACCACTGACCTGTTTGGCTTCGTCCTTCGCCAACATCATCCGCTTGTACACTTCATCGGTGGAATTGTAAGAACGGAATTCATTGCTCACCATAGCTATCGAAAGACTGATCAGACCAAAACGATCCTTTTCCCCTTTTCTGTTGAGCACCTCGATATATCCTCTTTCAAGATCTTCGGGCTCATAGTATGTTGACACATTGGCATCGAATTGACTGATAATCTCGTTTCCGACAGCTTCGGCATACGCATAGTCATTGAGAATAAGCACGAAGTCATCACCTCCAATATGCCCGATGAAATCGTTCTTCGATCCATATTGAGCCACAGCCTTGCTTAGCAGCTCTGTCAGAAAGCCAATAAGCTGGCCTGCCATGAAAAGGCCGTAGTAGTCGGTATATGGTTTGAACTTGTCAATATCGATATAAACGAGTACAAACCTATCTCCTTTCTCAATCTTGTCACGTAGAGTAGCGTCAATTGCGTAATTGCCCGACAAGTGTGATACGTCGTTGATGCTTCGGTTGGCCGACAGAATATCGATGGCGTTGAGTGCCTGCTGATGTATCACGTCGATGTTGATGGGCAAAGGAATGAATCCCACTCCAGGAACGACGATAGACTTAATCGTTTCACGGTCGGACGTGAAAGCCAGAATCACCGGCTTCATGTAATTGAGGAACGAATACAAATAGCCAACCAGGTTACGCAAATCGGCCATTAATCCATCATGGTGGATATAGATGATGTAATAGTCATAGCTCAATTTGTTTCGAAGGTCGTTACGTGCCGACGTCGAACACACCAATTCGATTCTCTGGTCATTGGCAAAAGCATTGCTCAAAAGAGAGACCATCTTGTCGGTGTCGTCAATGAGCAAGATACGTTTCTTGTAGATCATAGATTGATAAATCTGAGGTTTATAATCCCCGAAGAAGTTCGCCTAGGGTATCGACATCCGCCTGAGAAGTTGCCCAGCTGGTGACGAAACGGACAGTTGTCTCGTGCTCACCTCGCGGTCCCCACAACTCGAACGAAACGTGCTGAAGCAATCGATCCATCACATCATTGGGAAGAACGAAGAACTGCTGATTGGTGGGAGAATCGATAGCCGCCTTGTATCCTTCTTGCTCGAAAATCTGGCGAATGCGCATCGCCATTGCATCAGCATGACGCGCAATACGACCATAAAGATCATCTGTGAACAATGCACCGAACTGAACACCCAATAGGCGTCCCTTGGCCAGCAAGGCACCATGCTGCTTGACCAAGGGGAAGAAATGTGGCAGTCGGGAAGGATTGGCAGCCACCACAGCTTCACCGAATAGCAGTCCCTGCTTGGTACCACCAATATAGAAAACGTCGCACAGTCGGGCTATGTCAGCCAATGTGAAGTCAGCGGCTTCGGAAGACAGGGCATAGCCCAAACGTGCACCGTCAAGAAAAAGCGGTATATTGTGACGATGGCAGACGGCACTAATCTCTTCAATTTCGGTGAGCGAATAGATGGTACCATATTCGGTTGCCTGTGTGATATAGAGCAGGCCGGGAGCAACCATGTGCTCGTAGGTATCGTCTCGATAGAAGTCGATGATATACTTTTCCACTTCCTCGGCTCGGACCTTGCCGTCATGGCTGGGAAGGACGAGGACCTTGTGGCCGCTGTGCTCGATGGCTCCACTTTCGTGCACGTTGATGTGTGCCGTCTGGGCAGCCATCACTCCCTCATGACGTCGCAAGAGGGCATCGATGACCGTAGCATTGGTCTGCGTCCCGCTCACAAGAAACTGCACCAGGGCGTTTGGTGCCTGGCAAGCCTCACGGATGAGTTTCCTAGCCTCGGCACAATAGTGGTCGGCACCATAGCCCACGGTATGTTCAAGATTGGTCTGGACAAGGCGCTCCATCACTTCAGGATGTGCACCTGTAGTATAGTCGGAAGTGAAATATAACATGGAATCAAGTATAAAGGAAACGCTTGATGCTCTTTTTTGGAGTCTTCTCGAATTCGTGCTCGACAAGCTCGAATGCATTTACCTGGGCGTAAGGCGGGAAGACAGCGTTGACCTGGTTGCGACGTGAATTGAAGAACTTGAGAATGTCCGCATCATTGTGCAGGCCTGCCGAGTCTGCCACCTGACGATCAGGATAGACGAGCGCTACAAGGCGATGCTCACGCTGCACGACGACGCACTCGGCCACATAGGGCATCGAGTTGACCACAGCCTCGATTTCCTCGGGGTAGACATTCTGTCCCGATGGCGAGAGCAGCATATTCTTGATGCGTCCACGGATGAAGATGTTGCCCACTGAGTCCATGATGCCCATATCGCCGGTATGGAGCCAACCATCGGCATCAATTGCCTTACGTGTTGCCTCTTCGTTCTTGTAATAACCAAGCATCACATTCATGCCACGCGTAAGAATCTCGCCTGGCACACGGGGATGACGGCTATCGATGCGCACCTCCATACGAGGAGCTGGTTTGCCACAAGAGTTGGGGATAAATTCCTTCCAGTCGGAGTAGCCGATGATGGGTGAACACTCCGTCATACCATAACCTACAGTGAACGGGAAGTCGATCTCCTTGAGCAGCTGCTCGACCTCGCTATTGAGACCTGCGCCACCGATGATGACCTCATAGAGACGTCCTCCAAGAGCTTTCATCAGACCTTCGCGGAACTTGGCATTGACAGCCTTGCGCATGCCTGGAATGCGACGCACGGCACGTATCTTGGTCGAATTGTATTCTGGCATAATGCCCTTGCGAACAATCTTCTCGATAAGCATTGGAACAACGACAATGAGGTGTGGTCGGATGTCACTGAATGCCTTGAGGATAAGAGCTGGACTTAGTGCACGATTAATGAGGGTAACATGGATGCCCACGATGAACTCGTACATCAATTCGAAAGCCATACCGTAAAGGTGAGCCGTAGGAAGCAGCGAAAGGACTTCCATACGGGGTCGCAGGTTGGGAAGCACCTCTTCGGCAAATGCCATATTGCTCCACATGGCGCGTTGTGGAATCATCACACCCTTGGGTTCACTAGTGGTGCCCGAGGTATAGTTGATCATGAGCAGTTCGTCGGCAGTCTGGCGATGATAGTGGATGTCAGAGGGCTTTAGACCATCGGGATAGGCCGATTTGTAAAGGTCTTCGACCATATCCTGATTGTCGAGGAGACAAATCTTCACGCCAGGAAGTTTCTCCTCGAAATGCAAGGGCTCAAGGCTCTTAGCCACATGAGGGCCTACAAGGAGCACCTGTGCTTCGCTATGTTCGATGAGTCGAAGCACCATCTCGGGAGTGAAATCGTTGAGCAAAGGGACAGCCACTGCGCCATAAGTAAAGGCTGCAAGCAGTCCGATGCACCATTCGGCGCAGTTACGGCCACAAAGGGCTACGCGGAAGCCTGGTTCCAAGCCTGCTGACTTCCAAGCAAGATGATAACGTGCTATGCGGTCGGCAACATCACGGTAATAGTAGCTTTCGCCCTCGTAATTGGAGAGGGACAAAAGATCCCAATGATTGGAAATGGAGTCTTGAAGGACTTCGTTAAGTGTCTTTTTCATATTATCGAAATTAAATAACAATTGCTAAAAAGGATATCCAACGGCAAAGTGCAGTGTATTGTGGTTGCTGCGGAAAGGATGAGGAAGCGCCCACGACTCGTCGGCATCAGACGAAGGGTCGAAAGCCTTGAAGCCCCAGTCGAGACGAAGTATCACAAAATCGGTGACGACACGCAGGCCAAGACCCCACGATGCCGCAATCTCCTTATAGAAGTTCGACGTAAATTGTCCGCCTTCCTGGTTTTCGTACTCCTTGATGGTCCAGACATTGCCCGCATCAACGAAGAATGCCGATTCGAACTTCCAGAACAGACGGGTACGCAATTCAAGTGAAGCATCCAAACGAACGTCACCGCACTGATTGAAATAGTTGTAGGCCGAACCAGCCGAGGCGTATTTACCTGGCCCCAGTTCTCGTACCGACCAGCCACGAACCGAGTTGGCGCCACCCGAATAGTAGCGTTTCTCAAACGGCATAACGTCGCTGTTGCCATAAGGCACAGCCACACCTCCTGCCAGGTGGAGGGCAAGGCGCGATCGGTCGGTCATGTAGTGACTGTAACTCCAGTCGGCATCGAATCGCGCATATTGCTCGAATGGTTGGCCAAATATCTCGTATCTGCCTTCAGAAGTCTGTCCTGCCCTAACCGAATTGCAAACGGCCGAGAGGAGGTTACCCGATATCTCAGGATTGAGTCGAAGGTACCATAGGTCGCGCGTGGTCTGCTGGGTTCGTCCAGTAGTAAGGGTATTGTTTCCCATATAAATCGTATAGTCCATACCGAAGATGAAGTGGTCGGTATAGGAACTGTAGATGATTGGGCCAAGGTTCTGTACCAGCGACTTGAACGTCTCGCTCTGTTCAGGCAGATAGACGTAGCTGATGTTGAGTACGTCCCACACGTGGCGAATAGTGGAGTTGGCTGTGCTCCACTTGTACCCGATTACAGCCGAAGCCACATTGCGGTTGTATTCAGGACGACTCTGACGCGACAGACTGGCTTTGACGAGGGTTGTAGCTAGGCTTTTGCGACGCGTTTCGTCCTTGATGAAGGGGAAGAGAAACTGTGGAAAATCGACGCTGAACTCGGCAGCATATTCCTGGTAATTGTCGTTGACGAGTTTCTCAACATTTCCGCTCAATGCCTCGTAACTGCCTTTCAAATGGGTCGTGAACGCTTCGGAACCATGGAAGATGTTGCGATGCTGATAGGTCGCACCCAAGGCAAAGCCCAAGTCACCTGCCGTATTGGTACCATCGATTTCGAACTGTACCGCATGGTTCGACAAAGGCGTCAACTGGATGAAGCAATCGAGTTCCTGACCATCACCCGGCACTGGCTCCACACGGACATTGACATATCTCAGGATGTGCAGACGACTGAGCGAAGCGTAGGTATTTCGAACAGCTCGTTCGGAATAAAGCATACCAGGAAGGACGTGGCTATTTCGAATCAAAACGCGATCGCGCAAATAGCAATGCTCTCCCGACCAAGTCACGTCGTAGCCTGGTTGCTCCAAAGGCCGTGTTTGCGACTGCAATGCCGCACTATCGCTCTGTGTCGACAGCACATTGTAGTTGGTAATGAAATGCACCTGACGGATTCGCCAAGGCTTGTGACCATCCTTTAGAACACAAGTCAGATCGACATCCTCACTGCCGGCAAGAGTGTCGGCCAGGAACGAAACATCTTCCTTGTCGAAATCCCAATAACCTCGTTCGCGCAACAAAGCTGTAATGCGTTCGCGTTCGCTCTCAAGACGCGAACGGTCAAGCAACTGTCCAGTTTGCAGCAAACGAGCTGATGGCGTCTCATCGATGAGTCGCTGGAGCGTCGTATCGGCCGAAACATACGCGAGGGAAGCCAGTCGACGTGGACGTCCCGACTTGATGTCATACGTCACCAATGCCTTTCCATTGCGAATCCTGACACGATGGCTTGCTACTGCATCAAGATAGCCCTGTTGCTGCATGACACGCTGCAAGGCTCGATCAGTGCGGTCGGTTGTCTCTTCATCAAAGATGGCTGGTGCTGTGCCAAGACGCTGTCGCATGCGATGCCAGGAGGTAAGCGTGTCGGGATGCCATACCCAGGCAGAAATAGGCAGGAAACCAAAGGTGCGCCGATAAGGACGCTGCAAGATTGCCATTCGCAGTTGGCTGTCCTGTGACGGCTCTCCATCGACACGTATCACGACTCGGCTGACCACAGCATCTCCATCGGCCACATGTTTGGCCACACGACAGCTCGTAACCGTCATGCTCAAAAAAAGGACGAAGAGGATTATGTAGAAACGCTGCATGCAGAGGTGTCTTAATTACGAGTTCACACTCGATTGGGGCTGCAAATATACTGCTTTTTGTAATAAAATGCAAAAAAAGTCGGAGAAATTTGCATTTGTCGGAAAGTTTAAATAACTTTGCAGCCAAAATAACACCTTTTGGAATGAAAAAAATTACTTTTGACGCACCGCTCTTATCACACAATACCTTTGGTATGAATGTCAAGGCAGCAGTACTTGCCGAATATGACACTGTGAGCCAACTCCGAGAGATACTGACTGATCCGATAATCGCCGACCTCATGCTAGCCGAAAAGAACAAGGGACACCTCCCCTTCTGGCACATCGGAAGCGGATCGAACCTGTTGTTTACGGGCGACTACCCGGGTGTCGTGCTTCATAGCCTGGCAAAGGGCATCAGCAGGATTACAGACGACGATGTATCTGCAGACAACACTGATGGAGATTGTCTGCTCAAAGTTGAAGCAGGAACCCTTTGGGATGACGTGTGTGCCTACTGTTCCGAAAATGGTTTATACGGGCCCGAAAACCTCTCGCTGATACCTGGCGAAATGGGGGCCGCAGCCGTGCAGAATATTGGCGCCTATGGCGTGGAAATCAGCAAATTGATTGAAGAAGTTATCTGCTGGGATGTAGAGGCCGACAAGGAGCATCGATTCCGCTGCGACGAGATGGGATACGGCTATCGTGAATCACGACTGAAGCACGCTGCCGACAAGGCTCGCTTCATCGTAACGAGCGTAATTCTGAGGGTGCAAAGAGCCCGAAAACTGCATCTTGAATATGCGGGCATCAAGCGTGCCTTAGGCATCGAAAATGTCAACGAAGCCGACCTCGCAGCCTCCATCAGCCCAACCCTTCAAGAAGTACGCAATGCCGTGATCAGGATCCGTGAGGGCAAACTACCCGACCCCAAGGTAATCGGCAACGCCGGGTCTTTCTTCAAGAATCCCGTGGTCGATAATTCGATCTTCAACCCTATTCTTGCGCAATATCCCGATATGCCACATTATGTTATCGATGCGGACCATACTAAAATCCCAGCTGGCTGGATGATAGAACAATGTGGTTGGAAAGGAAAGGACCTGGGTCGAGCAGGCGTTTACGAGAAGCAGAGCCTCGTGCTCGTCAATCGCGGCGGAGCCAAGCCAGAAGAGATTGTTCGCCTATGCCAGACCATCATCGACGATGTGGAGAAGAAGTTTGGAATACGCATCGAGCCGGAAGTCAACCTGATTGTGGGTCGATAGTTATTACACGAAAATAGCATTTTCCTTCGGAAAACGTGAATTTTGAGAAGAAAAACACGATTTTCGAGGAAAATGTTTCATTATTCATAAAAATTGTGTATCTTTGCACCCGTCTTTAAGGTAAGTATATTTTCCATCGTATTTTCGTAAATATATATGCACGTACTCAAATTTGGTGGCTCCTCTGTGGGCTCCATTGCAAGCATCAAGAATGTAAAACAAATCGTCGAAAGTCGCACCGAACCTGTCATTGTCGTTGTCAGTGCCCTTGGTGGAATTACCGACCGTCTCATTGCTACTGCTCAGAAAGCGTCGGTTGGCGACGAGTCCTTCCGCGATGAATTCCAGTTCATACTCGAACGTCATTTCGACGTTGTTTCCGGCTTGCTTGAAGGTGAGCAACTCGAAAGCATCAAGCTGTTTCTCAACAAGACGCTCAGCGAACTGAAGGACATCTACGAAGGTGTCTTCCTGATCCGCGAACTTTCGCCCCGCACCCTTTGTACGGTTGTCAGCTACGGCGAGCGTATATCGAGCCGCATCATTGCCACCGTCATCAAGGATGCTGAGCATGTCGATAGTCGTGAAATCGTCAAGACAAAGAAGGTCTTCGCCAAAAACGTCTGCGACTTCAACCTCACCAATCCACTCGTTCGTGAGCGTCTCTCGCGTCCCAACCCTGTCATTGTGCTCGGCGGATTCATCAGTCGCGATGCCGAAACTGGCGAAGTGACTAACCTGGGACGTGGCGGTTCGGACTATACTGCTGCGATTATTGCTGCTGCTCTGGATGCCGACATGCTTGAAATATGGACCGATGTCGATGGCTTCATGACTGCCGATCCACGTGTCATCAATTCAGCTTACGTCATCAACGAACTATCGTTCATCGAGGCCATGGAGCTTTGCAACTTCGGTGCGAAGGTCATCTATCCTCCGACAATCTTCCCGGTGTTCCACAAGAACATCCCCATCGTCATCAAGAATACCTTCAACCCCACGGCAAAGGGAACTCTCATCCACAAGAATCCAAGCCATGATGACCTGAAGATCATCAAGGGCATCTCGTCAATCAACGACACTTGTCTGGTCACCATTTCCGGTCTCGGTATGGTAGGTGTGATTGGTGTGAACAAGCGCATCTTCTCGGCTTTGGCTGACCACGGCATCTCGGTCTTCATCGTTTCGCAGGCATCGTCTGAGAGCACCACCACCATCGGTGTGAAGAACGACGAGGCCGACAAGACGATTGCTGTGCTCAAGGAGGAGTTCAAGTACGAGATACAGGCTGGTGAAATCAGCGACATCACAGCCGAACACGATCTTGCTACGGTAGCCGTAGTGGGCGAAAAGATGAAATCGACCACCGGCATCGCCGGCAAACTCTTCCGCATCATGGGTCTCAATGGCATCAATATCATCGCCTGTGCCCAAGGTGCATCGGAGACCAACATTTCGTTTGTCATCAAGAAGAGCTCGTTGCGTAAGGCCCTCAATGTTATTCACGACTCCTTCTTCCTCTCTGAGGTTTCAATCCTCAACATCTTCCTCACGGGCGTAGGTGTCGTAGGTCGCAATCTGATCTACCAGATTCGCAACCAGCAGGCCTACTTGCAGCAGCACAAGAACTTGCAGCTCCGCATCGTTGGTCTGGCCAACTCACGTCAATGTATCTTCAATCGCGAGGGCATCGACCTCGACAACTGGGAGGCCGAACTCAAGGCTTCGACCAACAAGAGTTCTCCGGCCATCCTTCGCGAAGCCATCCTGGGTATGAACATCTTCAACGCAGTCTTTGTCGATTGCACGGCTTCACCAGCCATCTCAGGCCTCTATCAGGATCTGCTTGCCCACAACGTCAGCGTCGTTTGTGCCAACAAGGTTGCCGCTTCGGGCGATTACAACAACTACGCACAGCTCAAGCGTACAGCCCGTGTGCGTGGCGTCAAATATCTCTTCGAGACCAACGTGGGTGCCGGTCTTCCTATCATCAACACCATCAACAACCTGATCAACTCGGGTGACGAAGTGCTCCGTATCGAAGCCGTGGTAAGTGGCACGCTCAACTACATCTTCAACGTGCTGAGCGAAGAAGTGCCCATGTCGCAGGCAATCAAGATGGCACGTGAGGCAGGTTTTGCCGAGCCCGATCCTCGTCAGGACCTCAATGCGAGCGACGTTATCCGCAAGATCACCATCCTTGCCCGCGAATCGGGCTACCGCGTGTCGCAGGAAGATGTCGAAAAGCATCTCTTCATCCCCGACGACTACTTCAAGGGTTCGCTCGAGGATTTCTGGCAGCGCATTCCCGAGTTGGACGACTACTTCGAGGAGATGCGCAAGGAAGCTGCCAGCCATGGCCAGGTGTTCCGTTTCGTGGCAACCCTCGACCGTGGCAAGTGTTCGGTAGCTCTTCGCAAGGTGGGCACCAACAGCCCCTTCTATCGTCTCGAAGGCTCCAACAATGTCATCCTCCTCACCACTGCCCGCTATCATGAGCAGCCGATGGAGATCAAGGGCTACGGCGCTGGAGCAGCTGTCACCGCCGCAGGTGTCTTTGCCGACATCATCAGCATCGCCAATATCCGATAAATCGGATTAATCCGAATACTCTGAGTACTCCGAACACTCGGAGAAAACCGAGTACTCCGAGATGGTTCGATCAAATTTCTCAAAACATTATTTAAGGTATATTGTTATGAAGTATCTCATTATTTTAGCTGACGGAGCTGCTGACGAGCCCGTCGAACTGCTTGGCGACAAGACGCCACTGCAGGCGGCTCGCAAACCCTATATCGATCGATTGGCTCGCGAAGGGGTAAATGGACGACTCATCACCGTCCCCGAGGGCTATCATCCCGGTTCGGAAATCGCTCACCTGGGACTGTTGGGCTACGACATCTCGAAAGTCTTCGAAGGTCGCGGTTCACTCGAAGCAGCCTCTATGCAGGTGCCCATCGAAAGGGATGAGGTGGCTATGCGTTGCAATGTCATCTGCCTTGATGGCGACATCATCAAAAACCACTCAGCCGGAAATATCTCTACCCAGGAAGCTGACGAACTGATCAAGACGCTCAACGAGCAGCTCCCATCGTTCACGCTCGACAGTGGACGTGTGGTGGAACCCAGCGACATCCGTTTCTTCACAGGTGTTTCCTACCGTCATCTCTTGAAGATCAAGGGTGGCAACAAGCACGTGAGCTGCACACCTCCGCACGACCGTATTGGCAAACCCTGGAAACCTGAACTACCTAAGAACGAATACGACGTCTTCCGTCTCAACGAACCCATCACCAGACTCTCACCCAAAGAGACTGCCGACCTGCTCCGCAAACTCATCCTATGGAGCCAAGGTATTCTGGCCAATCACCCCGTCAACATAAAGCGTATGGCCGAAGGCAAGGATCCCGCCAACAGCATCTGGCCATGGAGCCTTGGATATCGCCCGCAGATGCAGACGCTTATGAGCCTCTTCCCCGAACGTGTCCGTACTGGAGCAGTCATTTCTGCCGTCGATCTCATTTTCGGCATTGGTGTCTATTGCGGCCTCGACAAGGTGAACGTACCCGGTACGACAGGACTGTGGGACACCAACTACGAAGGCAAGGCCGATGCTGCCATCGAGCAGCTTAAGCAGAAGGACTTCGTCTTCCTCCACATCGAAGCCACCGACGAAGCTGGTCACGATGGTGATGCAGTTCTAAAGAAGACCTGTGTGGAAGATATCGACAACCGCGTCGTTGCCCGCATCTTGAAGGAGGTAGAAAAGTGGGACGAGCCCGTTCGCATTGCCGTGCTCCCCGATCATCCCACTCCCATCAAATACAGGACTCACACCACGTCCCCCGTTCCTTTCGTCATCTGGCAGTCAAAGCCAAGCCAGCCCGGCGACCCCGTTGCCATCTTCGCCGACGATGTGCAAAGCTACGACGAGGATGCTGCCGCCAAGGGCGCCCTCGGCCTTATGAAGGACGATGAATTCATCCGTTTCTTCCTGGGTGAAACCCTCCCCGTCCCATCCTCAAAACGTATAGTCAAATAAAAATATGAAATACTACAGCACGAACCGTCAAGCCCCCGAGGCAACCCTCAGCGAGGCTGTCATCAAAGGCCTGGCTCCCGACAAGGGCCTCTATATGCCCGAGCGCATCTCTCCCCTGCCACCATCGTTCTTCGACCATATCGAGGACCTCTCTTTGCAGGAGATAGCCTTCCAGGTGGCACAAGCCTTCTTTGGTGAAGACATCCCTGCAGATGACCTCAAGGCCATCGTTTACGACACGTTGCAGTTTGAGATTCCGCTCGTCAAAGTGAATGACAGCATCTATAGCCTGGAACTTTATCATGGTCCGACCTGTGCCTTCAAGGATGTGGGTGCACGATTCATGGCGCGCCTCCTCTCCTATTTCGTGAAACGTCATCCTTCGAACAAGGGCAACGTACACGTGCTTGTAGCCACTTCGGGCGATACGGGCTCTGCTGTAGCCAACGGATTCCTGGGTGTGCCCGGCATCGATGTAACCGTTCTCTATCCAAAGGACAAGGTAAGCCTCATCCAGGAGAAACAGTTCACCACACTCGGTCAGAACATCACCGCCCTGGAGGTGGAAGGTGTGTTCGACGATTGTCAGCGTCTCGTCAAGGAAGCATTCATGGACCAGGAACTCAACGACAAGTTCTTCCTTACCTCGGCCAACTCCATCAACGTGGCACGTTTCCTTCCGCAGGCATTCTATTATTTCCATGCCTACGCTCAGCTCAAGAAACTCAATCCCGAAGCAGCCAGGAATATGGTCATCTGCGTTCCTTCGGGCAACTTTGGCAACATCTGCGCTGGAATCTTCGGTGCAAAGATGGGACTGCCCGTCAAGCGCTTCATCGCTTCGAACAACGCCAACGACATCTTCTTCCAATATCTCCAGACGGGTCACTACAACCCACGTGACACACAAGCCACACTCGCTAATGCGATGGATGTGGGCGATCCCTCGAACTTCGCACGCATCATCAACCTCTATGGCGGTGGTCAGCAAAAAGCAGTGAAGATCACACCCGAAGAGGCCTACGATGCCATCACTCGCGAAATCAGCGGAGCCACCTACAACGACGAGCAGATCAAGGCTGCCATGCTCAAGGCGCTCCACGACGATGGCTACGTCTGCGATCCACATGGTGCATGCGGCTATCAGGCGTTGGTCGACGGCCTCAAGCCAGGCGAAGTGGGCATCTTCCTTGAGACAGCGCATCCTGCCAAGTTCAAGGACACCGTCGAAGCCATCATCGGTCAGGAGGTGAAGATTCCTGCCACCTTGCAGAAGTTCATGGCAGGCACAAAGAAATCCCTGCCGATGTCGGGCAAGTTCGATGACTTCAAGGCATTCCTTTTGAAAAACTTATAATGAACGGTGCCGGGAAAACATCCGCAACTGCCGAACTTTTCAATGCCTGCACACATCTGGTGGGTCTCCTCATGATGCTCGCCATTTCGTGGGTGTTGATATGGTTCGGCTATACCAAGAACTGGGAGAATGCCTTCGGCGTAACCTTCTTCACTGTTGGTATGCTGCTGATGTACCTGGCATCGGTCACCTATCATTTCTGGAAACCGGGAACGAAAGGCAAACTCATCCTGCGCAAACTCGACCATATCTCGATATATATTCTGATTGCATCGAGTTACACGCCCATCTGTATGCAGCTTGTCGAGGACAATATGCTGCTCGAAGGATGGGTCAGCTTCGGCATCATCTGGTTCCTAGCCATACTCGGCATCTTCTACAAGATCTTCTGGTGGTTGCAGTACCCACGTCTCTCCATCATCCTTTATCTCATTCTCGGCTGGTCCATTCTCTTCTTCATCGAACCGGTCCGACATTCTCTCACCACGCTCTCCTTATTATTAATAATAGCCGAAGGCATAATCTACACCTTCGGCATCTACTTTTTTATCAACGACCGCACACACCGCTATTATCACGGCATTTGGCACATCTTTGTCATCTTGGGCACCCTTTGTCATTGGGCCGCCGTCTTCGTCATGGCCTGGCCTTGGGAAAACGGACTTTGGGCCAATTAACCTTCCCTAGTTATTAGCATCACGTCATTTTACAACAGGCAGAGTGACATACGAAGCCGCATCTCGTTCGCAATGAATATTGATTGTGGACTTTTGAAAAACGCTCTCATCACAGGTATAGATGTCGCAGAACGTCTGCGGATTGCGGTCGACAAGCGGGAACCAACTTGACTGAACCTGAACCATCAGGCGATGACCTGGCAGGAAGCTATGGGCCACATCTGGCATCGTATAGGCAACGCGTGTCACCTTGCCCGGCTCGAAGGGCTTGGGATCGGCAAAACTCTCACGGAACTTGCCGCGCATCACCTCGCCACGGACAAGCAGCTGATAGCCTGCCATCACATAGCGTGGCAACATCTGCACGACGCTATCGCCCAAAATCTCAGCATAGGAGAAATCATCAGGATATACATCGATAATCTTGACGACGAAGTCCGCATCTGTGGTACTGATATCGACAGCAAGATCCACACTCACTTCGCCTGCCAACTGCAGCGTATCGGTCAAAACCTCGGTCTGGAAAGTGAGTACATCAGGACGCTGTGAAGCAAAGCGCTGGTCATCAATCATATAATCCGGAGAGATACTGAATTCCGGAACGCTACGATATGGAACAGGATGCTTCGGATCACTCACATAAGTTGCCTTGGCAGACGTAGCAGAAGGAATAGACATCGAAATGCCACCCTCTGCTGTAAGATAGAAAGGTGTAGCCTTGACGCCCTCCTTGCAGGGCCAACCGTCCTCATACTGTGTCCATGTGTGGGTTCCACTGTCATAAATACGTGCTCCTGGAGCCGGTTTCTCACCCTTGCCTTCAAGATAATAGCGGAAGAACGGATACTCGATGTTATAGACATAATACTCTCCTGTAGCCTCCGGCCCGACATAATAGGCATTCCAGAATTCCTCTGCATTGCTCCATCCGCCATGCTGCCAGGGACCTTCGACGAGATATAATTCCGTCTCCGGGCTCTGTTCCTTGATACCCTTATAGGTGGCGAAAGCTCCGAAACAATCCTCCTTGTCGAACAATCCGCCGACGACCATAACAGCGGGTTTCACATCATGCAAGTGACCTTCGGTGACAGTATGGCTTATCCAATACTCATCCCAATTCGGGTGTTCACGCATGATACGCAAAAACTCAAGGCTGTCGCCAAAGGCCTCATAGGCATGACGATAGGTGGCAATATCCAGAAAGTCGCCATAGAGGTCCTTATGAAAAAGTTCCGGAAACTGAAGCGTCGTGACATCGATGTTCGAGCGGACACGCTTGTTGTCGCAAATATACTCGAAAAATGGCAAGAAACTCAATACCTCGCCCTGCATGAATGCACCGTTATGATGGAAATCATCGCCATGGAACCAATCGGCGACGGGAGCTTGAGGAGACACAGCCTTGATGGCAGGATGCCCAGAGAGTGCTGCCATAGTAGCGAAAAATCCGGGATATGAGATTCCCATTACTCCGACATTACCATTGTTATTGGTATTCTTGACGAGCCAATCCACGGTGTCATAGGCATCGCTGGCTTCATCGGTTTGACCAACGTTTTTCTTCTCTTTCTTATAGCGCTTCTTGTTCTCCTTGAACGGACGTATTTCCTCAAAGTCTCCCTCCGAATGCCATTTGCCTCGAACATCTTGGAATACAAGAATATACTCTGCATCGATATAAGGCGCTAAAGTAAGCATCTGCAACTCCTTATTGAAATCTTCGCCCGAAGGGCCGGCATTGTAGCATGTACGTGTCATCAGGACAGGGTGCTTCGCTGCCGTGTTGACAGGTTCATATATAAGGGTATGGAGTTTTACCCCATCACGCATCTTGATTTCCACCTCACGCTTCGTATAGTGTTCCTTGAGAAACTCCAGACTATGAGGATAGATTCGTTCCTTTGATTGAGCCTGAAGAGACAAAAAAGATGTGGACAGAATAATACAGAGGACAAAAGCAAGCTTTCTCATAATTAATAAATTGTTACTTCAAGATATCTTTGATATCCTCAAGATTACCGTCCATAGGTGCTGGCGTGAGACCAAGCAAGTGACACAAAAGGGGATAGACACAAACATTCTGGAAAATCTCTTCCTTCACGTAACCTGATTTGAAATCCGGGCCGATGGCACGGAAGTTGACGTGCATATCGGGGAAGAAGGGATCGAAGCCGTGCGTACCCGTCGTCTCTTCGTATTTCTCACCGACTACCCAGCCCAGATCGGTGTTGAGGATGACGTCACCGATGTTCTCGTTTGTACCGAACTGCAGATAGGCAGGCACGTCCGAACGACGCCACGCGTGCAGATGAGGCACGTCCTTGAGTGCATCGATGATGCTATCGGTATAATCCAGCACAACACCATTGGCCTCGACCTTGTTGGCATCGAGCCAGCTCGGAACCGAATAATCGATATGATGAATCCACTCGGGCTTCACAAAGTCCGACAAGCGAATCACACGTTCGGGCGAAGTGCGTGTCATACCATGGTCGCTGGTGACGATGAAGTCAATCTTTTCGAAAATCGGCAATACCTGAAGCACGCCATAAAGTTCACGCATCATCTTGTCCATCGTCTTCACTGCCTTGCGAGTCTGTGGAGCGTAAGGACCCTTGTCATGCCCCGTGGCATCAGGTTCGCTGAAATAAACCATCACGAGGTGTGGACGCACTGCCTCAGGCAATGTCAGCAGACGTTTCACTTCGTCGATGCGCTTGTCAAAAGGCATCAGGTTGTCGTCATATTTGTGATAGACGTAGGGACGGATACCCTGAAGCTCTACCTCCGATCCTGGCCAATAGACGATGCCTGCATTGATGCCGTTCTTCTGCGCCGTAATCCAGATAGGTTCACCTCCGTAGAAAGCCCCGTCGAACTTAGTCTCGGGATTGCTCAGGCTGAAACGTCGTCCGGTCTTGCGTTCGGTGAAGTTGTTGGCAATGATGCCATGATGATCGGGGACAAGGCCCGTAGCGATGGTATAGTGGTTGGGGAATGTCTTGCTCGGATACGACGGACGCATTCGTGCATCCACACCAGCACGGGCCAGACTGTCGAGGAACGGTGTCTCGTACATCAGGTTATAATCCCAGCGGAATCCGTCCATACTGACTACCACCAGATAGCGGTCACCCTTAGGCAATTGTGTCGTGCCTTGTCCAAAAACCGTACCACACACCAGCAGCACTAATGAAAGAACGAGGAAGATTGTCTTTTTCATAGAAGCAATGTTAAATGGTTTTTCTGGTGCAAAGATAAGGTATTTTACCGACATGTCCAAATTATTGGACGAAAAAAGAAAGCCATCCGAGAAATTTCCCGGATGGCTAACTATTGTAGAGTATGTGACTCTATCGATTTACTCGCCAGCTTCAGCAGCTTCTTTCGAGAAGAACATGCCTACGCCCTCAACGAGTCCCTTATAGGAAGTCTTGTAAGCAACGATGGTGATCTTGTCGCCTTCTACGATGCCGAGGTTCTTGAAGGTGCCCTTTGCACCACCCCAACCATCGGTAACACCATAGATGTATACCGAACCGGTCTCGTCTGTCAGGTTGAAGTTACCATACTGCTCGAGGTCATACTTCGTACCATCACCTACCGATGGGCCAACAGTACCGGAAATCATGTAATAGACTTCCTTGCTGTCCTCCTTGGCGATGAAGTCGGCAATCGAAACCTCGGTTACGGCATACTTCAGCTCCTCGAAGGTAACAGTACCCATCTGAGGAGTCTCCTTGTAGGAAGTGCGCTTGCCCACTACGGTAACGATATCGCCTACCTTGGCACCCGACTCGATGAAGCCCTCAGCACGATAGATCAGCACTTCGCCTGAGTAGTCACGCAGCGTGAAGCTCTTGCCCTGCTTGTCGCTGGCGTAAAGGCTGGTGATGATACCGGTGATACGATACTGAGTATCGTTTTCGGCAGCTGCAAGGAATTCCGATACAGGAACTTCAAGGATAGCGCCCTTCTGCGAGATAGCCTGCTCAGCAGTGTAGGTCTTCTTGCCATCGGTAGTCACAAACGAAATGGTAGTGCTGCGGTCGCCACCTGCATTAGGAGCAGCGAGGAGCGTAACCACATTCGAGGTGCCCTTGATGTCGATACCGGTAACCGAAAGCCATGACTTGGCATCATCGGGGATGTTCACGGTCACGCCATTGGCCTTGTTGGTGAGGTAAGCCTTGATCTCGCCGCCTTCAAGAGGCAGTTCGTAGCCCTTTACACCATTCACATAGGTCGAGTCGCACTTCAGCAACGACTTGCTGATGTTTACAACGGTGACATTGACCAGCTCGACAGTACCATTGTAGGTAGTCTTTGGACCTTCGACTGTGATCTCATCACCTACCTCGATGCCAAGGCTGAGGAAGTTCTTCTCATTCCCCTTTGCATCCAGTGTACCATAGATATAGACTTCGCCTGTACCGTCATTGATGTACCAGTTGCCATAAGTGGTGTTGGCGATGGCTGTGCAGACACCGCGTACACGATAAGTGACATCATCGGCTCCTGCATTTACTTCAGCGCAAGTCGAGAGGGGCAATTCGCGCTTCTCGGTCTGCTGCAAGAGGTTGATGAGCTGAGTTTCACCATCACAGACGATAGCAACAGTGGCGCTATTGGTATCAATGGCAGGACCTGCCGTGAAAGTAACTGTTGTCTGTCCTTCCGAACCAGAAGTTGGGCTGACAGTCACCCAATCAGGGATGGCATAATCTGAAGCCGTAGAGAACGACCATGCGTCGTCAGCGGTTACTACGATAGTATTTGTACCGCCGGCAGCATCAAATGTAACGAATGATTTAGAAACCTGAATATCATCAAGAAGCGTAACCTCGTCTACATCGCTACAGCTAACAGTAGTACCAACTGCTGAGATTGCAGCAAGTGCAATCATTAAATATTTGTTGAGTTTCATATTAAATCAGTCGTATTTTAGTTGAAAATGTACTTAACACCGATAGACATGTACCAGCACTGGCCTACGCTATTCACGATAGGTTTGAAGGTCTCAAAGTCACCATCGATGACGCTAGGTGTTGAGAAGGTAGCATAACCCTGGGCATCAATACCCTCGTACTTGAGGATACGTGGATCACCTGGGAGATCTGTGTTGAGACCACGTCCGACACCCCACTTGCTGTTGAAGATGTTCATGACGTTCTTGATATCGAAACCGACCTGGATCTTGTGACCCTGGCTGCCAGTCTTGAACTTGAAGTCATGCTTGTAGCTGAAGTCAACACGATGGAGCCATGGGCTGTAAAGGCTATAAGGCTCGGCATACTCGCCCTGGTGAGCAGAGAGGTAATCATTGGCATGAACATAGGCCATGAAACGATCACGATCGTCGTCAGAAACGAAGCGGAACTCGCCATTGGTAACCTGCTCGTCGGTTGGGATATAGAGAGCATCGTAGTTGTAGCCATCACCATTCATGTCGTTGGTGGTCATGAATGAGTAGTTGTAGCCACCGTGGGTTGCCTCATAGATGAAGCTATAGTGGTTGCCGCTCTTGTCATTGAAGGTTGCAGATGCGATGATACGGTCAGGAACGTTGTTTGGTGAGTTATGGAGCTTGATGTTGTTTGGACCTTCGGTAGTAGGAACATAGGTGAAAGCAGACTCAGCTGCAGAACCTGGCATGCTGGTTACCTCCTTGGTTACACTGTGGGTATAAGCTGCCATCAAGTCAATCCACTGAGCAGGAGATGCATTGAGACTTACGCTTGCCTGCCAACCATAACCACGGCTGGTGTTCTCAAGCATGAAGGCCTTGGTGTTGGTACGGAAACCTGTTGGGTAGATAGGACGATTGTCCACACCATTGAAACGGGCGAACCCTCCTACGTTAGGAATAGCCCAGTCAGAGATCATCGTACCATAGATGTTCTTATTGAAGATGCCTTCTGCTGTTACAGAGAGTGGGAAGTCAACAGGGAACTGATAGTCAACAGCGAGAGAAGTCTTCCAAACCTGTGGGAGCTTATAGTCAGGATCGACAGCAGAGATAGAAGAAGGTTTGGCTCCATCCTCAGGTTTGATGTCGGCAGGATAACCAAGGCCAATAAGCTTCTGGAGGAGTGCATCGATAGTAGCCTTGCCATTGCCATCGGTTACGAGACCGCCCTTGAATGTATCCATTGAGAAGCCCATCTTCTTTGCATTGCTGGCATTAAGCTGAGCCTGGTACTGAACCATACCAGAATTGGTAGGCATGTTGGTGAAGAATACGAGAGGGATACGTCCCTGGAATACACCAGTACCGCCACGAACCTTAAGGCTCTTGTCTCCGAATACGTCCCAGGTGAAGCCCAAACGTGGTGAGATAGCAACATTGCCACCAGGCCATTCACCAGTGTCGATGTGACGACCGTCATAATCAAGATCGTAGATCTCTTTATTGGTCATCAGATCTTCATTATTGAAGAAGATACCATCGAAACGGATGCCTGCGGTGATATTGAAGTTCTCCGTTATATTGAATTCATCCTGGAGATAGAGACCAAGCTTATTATACTGAACACGAGCAGCAGGATTTGTCTCGCCACCGTAACCGTAGGTCAAGCAAACAACCTCAGGAGTTTCTCCATTGAGGAAGTCATTAAGTGACCTATAACGATAGTAACCAGTACCATTACGCATGTATGCGTTGTCGGCCATCTGATACTCATAAACGACACCGGCAGTGAACTTGTGGGCACCAAGATAATAGGTTACGTCATCCTTGATATTGAATGTGGTGTTGTGTACACCGTTGTTCCAGGTGAAGAGTTCGTAACCAAGAGCCATGTAAATCTGGTCATCCTTCAAGATATCAATGAATGGGAACTCAGCAGAGTTGGAACCACGAACATCATCAGCCTTGGTGTATGTAGCGATGAACTGGTTAGAGAGATTGTCTGAGAAACGGCTGTTCAAATCAAGTGAGAATGAGTGAACGATGTTCTCCATTGAGTACATGGAATTAGCGAAGCTCATCGAAAACTGTGAAACACGGCCACCTGACATACGTGTACCACCATCCATCGAAGAAGCGTTAGGAGCAGTCCATTTATTGTTCTTGGTATAGTTGTAACGGAAGGCTACGTGATGATTGTCATTGATATTCCAATCGAGTCGGGCAAGAACCTTCATATTGCTCATATCGGCGGGGAAATCAGTGTAAGAACCAGTGTCATAGCCATACTTGCTCTTTACGAAGTCTGAAACAGTCTTGAGATCTGCCAAGCTTGTACGAGAGATACTTGCATCAGGATCTGCAACGCCATTCTCCGAAGCACGCCATGTGATAGCCGTAGTAGGGGTCTTGACATACTCAAAGTTGGTGAAGAAGAAGAGCTTATCCTTGATGATTGGACCACCAAGAGTAAAGCCGTAGGTTGTGGTACGGTCTTTCTCACGAGCACTGGCAACCTCATTGCCATAAGCTACGTTACCACGCATGTTTTCGTTCTGGTGATAAACGTAAGCACTGCCCTTGAAGGTGTTGGTACCCGACTTGGTAATGGCGTTGACACCACCACCGATGAAGCCAGTCTGACGGACATCAAAAGGAGAAATGACAACCTGGAGTTCCTGAATAGCATCGATAGAGATAGGAGTGCCACCACCAGGAAGGCTTTCGCTAAGACCGAAGTTGTTGTTGAAGTTTGCACCGTCGACAGTGAAGTTCGCTGTACGACCATCAGCGCCTGCGAAACTCATGCCGTTGCCGCCATAAGGAGAAAGACGGGTAGCGTCGGTAATACTACGGTTTACGGTAGGCATATTCTGGATCTGGCTCAGATTGATGTTAGTAGAAGCACCAGTCTTGGCAGAACCAAACTTTGAACCACTACCTACAACGACAACTTCCTCAAGGAGGTCAGTATCCTCCGAGAGTTTGGTGTTAAGGTTGTAGGTCTCACCAAGTTCGAGAGTGACGTTCTCGAACTTCTGCGTCTTCGCACCCACGTAGGAGATGATCACCTCGTAAGGGCCGCCTACACGCATACCGCGGATGGCGTATGCACCCTTCTCGTTGGTAATCGTACCGTAACGGGTACCTGAAGGAACATGGATAGCTTGCACAGTCACACCAATTACCGGACCAAGGTCGTCAGTAACGATACCCGACAACGCCGATGTGGTCACCTGTGCCATAAGCATCACGCTCGCAAAGAGCGCCATTACTAAGGTCAGTAATGATTTCTTCATTTTGTTGTTGTTTAAGTTGTTTGTATTAATAATAGTTATTGTGTGCTAATAACGTTCTTTCTACCTTAATTAACTCAACATCGGAGGGCGAATGAAGATAAGTCCCTCGCTCTGCTTTATAATCGGTGCAAAGATAAGTAATTTCCACGACATTCCTATAGCTTTTTACTAACGTATGCAAAATTTTAACACTTTTGTTAAAGAAAATGTTAAAATTAAGGATTTTCCTCCGCTTTCCCTCGAGCAAGGATATACTTATAGTATATATGCAACAAAACCGCCCGTTCTCCGAAGAGAATAGGCGGTATTTTTGGCGATTGCCTTCAATCTGGCGATACTTACTTGACTTTGTCAACGATAGCCTTGAAAGCCTCTGGGTGATTCATACCGAGGTCGGCGAGGACCTTGCGGTTGATGTCGATGCCATTGGCATGGAGCAGACCCATGAGCTTCGAGTAGCTGAGACCCTCAAGACGGGCAGCAGCATTGATACGCTGAATCCAAAGTGCGCGGAAGTTGCGCTTCTTGGCGCGACGATCGCGGAATGCATAAGTCAAACCTTTCTCCCAGGTATTCTTAGCAACGGTCCACACATTCTTGCGGGCACCAATGTAACCTCTGGTGAGGTGGAGAATCTTCTTGCGTCTTTCACGTGACGCTACGTGATTTACCGAACGTGGCATAGTGTAAAAGTTTTTTTAAACGCCGCGGGGCTCGTTTGCCCACTTAGTACAGCTGTTTGGTTAATAGATTTGAGAAAAGACTCGGAAGAACCCTTGATTACTTGAGGCAAAGGAGCTCGCGAACGTTGGTCTTATTGGCGTTGTCCAGAATGGAGAAACCAGTAAGGTTACGCTTCTGCTTCTTGGTCTTCTTGGTCAAGATGTGGCTCTTGTAAGCGTGCTTTCTCTTGATCTTTCCTGATCCGGTGAGCGGGAAACGCTTCTTGGCACCGGAGTTAGTCTTAACTTTTGGCATTTTGTTTGATTGTTAAATAAAGTTGAATATAATGACGTGTCCTGTCGGACGGTCTTGCACTCTTACTCCTCCCCCTTGAGGCCGGCCTCCTTGAGGGCGGCTGCAAGCGGATTGGTTTCAGTAACGTCGCGCTGAGCCTCGGGCTTGCCGCCCTTGATCTCAACGGTCGGTTGCTTCTTTTCAGGCTTTGGGGCCTGTTCCTTCTTCTTCTGACTGCCGCTCTTGGGCGAGAAGATGAGGATCATGCGTTTACCCTCCAGCGTAGGTGGATAATTGTCGGGCTTGCCGTAATCCTGCAGATCCTGCGTGAAGCGGGCGAGCAGGACCTCACCTTGCTCCTTGAACAATATCGAACGGCCCTTGAAGAAGACGTAGGCCTTCACTTTCGAGCCCTCCTGAAGGAACTCCTTCGCATGACGGAGCTTGAACTCATAGTCATGGTCGTCGGTCTGTGGACCGAAACGGATTTCCTTCACGACAACCTTGGCTGCGTTTGCCTTGGCCTCCTTGGCTTTCTTCTTCTGCTGGTAGCAGAACTTCTGATAGTCCATCACCTTGCATACAGGTGGGACGGCCGTGGCACTGATCTCCACAAGATCGAGTTCCAGTTCTTCGGCGATACGCATGGCCTCCTCTATGGGATAGATGCCCATCGTGACGTTGTCGCCTACCAGACGAACTTCCTTCACGCCACGAATACGCTCGTTGATGCGATGCTCGTCCTTGTTGGTAGTGTTGTTCTGCATGGTGGGGCGCGGGCCCTTGGGGCGTGCGCCGCTTGGTTTGGGTCTGTTAGGACCGCCGCTGTGAGGTGTAAATGCCATTAACTAAATGGATAGTTAATAATTTGATTTTTGTTTTTGATGATTAATAACCTTTTCGTCGAGTCCATTTTTTGCAAAAATCTCAAAGTGGAATCTCGAAAATCGGCTGCAAAGATATGAATTATTTTTCAAATAAAAAACATTTCTACCCTGTTTTTGCTAAAAATATTTAATTATGAAGTCCTTTTGCTACCCGTATGATGCAAAAATCACACTATATAAGGCCTTCTATCGGGTACTTAATCAATTGACTTACAACATAACCATGCACTTCGGCGACCTTCTCAATCACGGGGCGAAGGCTCCACGCAAGGCTTCCGACAAGGCGCACATCACGCACCTCTATGCCTTCGTCAAGCAGGTCGATAGGTAGTACATTGCGTTGCCAGAATGCTTCCACGCCACGATAGGCCAGGCGTTCCACATAGGGCAGATCCAGATGTCGTCCCACGAAAGCGGCAAACGTCGCCAGGTAGCGGTTGGGCGTAGGCATCTGATAGACGTGGCGGATGGCGCTCTCGGCAGTAATCACACCAAAATCGTCCTCAAATGCCTCACGTGCCTTCTCAGGCATCTGCCGCTTGAGATAATCGCCAAGCAGATGTCGTCCGAACCAGGCCCCACTTCCCTCATCACCAAGCACATAGCCAAGCGCTGGCATAGGCAGCAACGCACAAGTCGCTGGGTCAAACAAAGCTGCAATCGATCCTGTGCCCATGATGCAAGCGATAAACGGTTCGGCAGGCGTCTTCTTGCCCTTGGTCTTCAAGGCAAGCGCAGCGCCCATCAGGTCCGAATCGACAATTACCTTCGTCATAGGGGTAAAGACCGCACGCAGTGCACGTTCCACTACGGCAATCCTTTCGCCGCTGCATCCCGATCCATAGAATCGGAGTTCATCGACGCCCGTCGCCCCCTCTCCCACGTCAGCAAGCACCTGTCGGCATGCCAACGTGATCTGCTCAGGCGTGACATACAGCGGATTGAGTCCCTGTGTCTGTGCCGTGCGTATCATCTTGGGCAATCCCGGCACCTCTTCCACAAGGGCCCAATGGGTCTTTGTGCTCCCGCTATCAGCAAATAATATTTTCATGAGCAATCGATATTAAGGGATATTTGGGGATTTTAGGGGATATTTAGGGACGTTACCTTCGTCTCATGAGAATGGGTCCCAAGAAACATTTGTCCCTAAAATCCCTAAAAGTCCCATAAAATCCCTTAGAATCCCTTATTTTAATTTAATCTTAAACGTCTTCTTCGCAGCCTTGCCCTCGTTGTTGTAATGGTCGACAGCAGTCACCACATAGGTGTATTTCGACGAATTGGCGATGTCGTAGTCAATCAGTTCGGGCGAAGCCACCTGCATGTAGAGATGGTCCATATCGCGGGTGTTCACCATCTCGCCCTTCACGAAACGATAGACATTATAATATAAGATAGGGTCGTTCTGATCCTTCTTGTCGGCCTTCGGTTCGGCCCATTTGAGATAAAGGCCCACCTTCTCGCCCTTGCGTACCAGCGAACCATCCAGGTCCTTCACCTTGCCAGGAGCATCGTCGTCAAGGTTGGGGAAGGTCGGTGGCATCGAATGGGTGGGATACACCGATTGCTTCAGGAAGTCGCGCACGCCGAACTGGTTGTCCTCCACCTGGTAGGCATACCAGAAGCAGTTGCCCTTGATGTTCTTCTCGCCACGTGCCTGGTTTACCTTCTCGAGGAAGTTCTTGCTGCTGACGGTAAGTTTGGGCGTCGAAGCGCTGTTGGCTGCTCCGTCGAGGCTGCGCTCGATGCTTTGGCCGATGTAGAGCTGGCAGGGCGAAGGGATGTTCTTGGCCCACCAGGCGCAAAGCGTGGTGTAGTCGGCTGCCTTATGTCCAATCTCCCAATAGAGTTGTGGAATCACGTAGTCGATCCATCCTGACTGAGCCCACAATAGCACGTCGGCATAGAGGTCGTCGTAGCACTGTGTGCCATTGGTCTTCGAACCTCCCTCCCAGCTTTTCTCGTTGCGGTAGATGCCAAAAGGACTGATGCCGAAGCGCACCCACGGCTTGAGGGCGCGGATGTCGTCGTGCACCGACTTGATGAGGATGTTCACACTGCGACGACGGAAGTTGCCAAGGTCGGCGCGACTGTTCGCATTGAAGCCCATCTGTGGAGCATAGGCCTGGAAGGTGGCGATGTCGTTGAACTCCTTGCCGGCCACCGGATAGGGATAGAAGTAGTCGTCCATATGGATGGCATCCACGTCGTAGCGCTTCACGATGTCAATCACCACCGAGCGAATCCACGCACGGCTCTCGGGCAGTCCGGGATTGAGGTAGAGCCTTTCGTCAAAGACGACGAAATACTCGGGATGCTGCCTGTAGAGGTGATTGCTCGCCAGGTTGAAGTTCTTCGACATATACATGCGGTACGGATTGATCCAGGCGTGGAACTCCATGCCGCGCTCGTGGCAAAGGCCGATCAGGTATTCCATCGGGTCCCATTCCGGCTGTGGTGCCTTGCCCTGCTGGCCTGTCAGGAAACGGCTCCAGGGCTCGTAGCTGCTGCGATAGAACGCATCACCTTCTGGACGCACCTGGAAGATGATGGCATTGAAGCCCGTCTGGTAAAGGGTCTCGACGAGCTGCGAAAGGTACTTGCGGCATGCCTCGGGTGACTTGTTCTGGTAGCGGTCCTGCCAGGCTGTCTGTATCCACGCGCCGCGAAACTCATGCTTCGCATCACGCTGCTCCACAGCCTTGTCTGCCACCTTCGACGAGGTCTTGCACGATGTTGCTGACACCATTAGTGCCAAAACGGAAAGGACTAAGAAAATCTTCTTCATATATATCTAATATGTGTTCAAAAGTTCAGTGTCAAGGTCCTCCCCCTAAGCAGGTATTCAGCCCCCGCTGTTCGGGGGATAGAGGGGGTGCGGAGGATTAGAGGGGGTCTCTTTCTCCGACAGCTCCAGCCACCTCAGCTCCTTCTCGTCAATGATCTCGATCAGTTCCTGGATGCGCTTGCCTTTCGCCATCAGTTCCTCTGCCCCCAGTGTCCCGCTGCTCATCATTTGCTCAATTTCCGCCTTCTCGGCCTCAAGCTGCGGCAGTTCCTGTTCAAGCCTTTGGAACTCCTGCTTCTCCTGGAAGGTGAGCTTGGGCGCCTTCTGCGTCTTGGGTTTCACCGACGACGACACGGGTGCCGTATTCGACTTTGTCACTCCACCCCCTTGGGCAAGCTCGGCAGCCTCCTGTTCCTTCAGCGTCTTCCATTCGCGATAGTCAGTATAGTTGCCCGGATAGTCCTGCAGTTCGCCATTGCCCTTCATCACCAGCAGGTGATCCACCACCTTGTCCATGAAGTAGCGGTCGTGGCTCACCACAATCACGCAGCCACCGAAGTGTTGCAGATACTCCTCCAGCACCTGCAGGGTGACGATGTCAAGGTCGTTGGTTGGCTCATCGAGGATCAGGAAGTTGGGCGAACGCATCAGGATGGTGCAAAGGTAGAGCCTTCGCTTCTCCCCGCCACTGAGTTTATAGACGTAGGAGTATTGCTTGTCGGGCGTGAAGAGGAACTGCTTCAGGAACTCCGAGGCCGACATCTTCGAACCGTCGCTCATCAGCACGTATTCGGCTATGTCGCGCACCACATCGATCACCTTCTTCTGCTCGTCGTAGGCGATGCCGTCCTGGCTGTAGTAGCCGAAGCGCACCGTCTCGCCCACTTCGAAACTGCCTTCGTCGGGCTGCAGTTTGCCCAAAAGAAGTTTCAGGTAAGTCGATTTGCCCGTTCCGTTGGCACCGATGATGCCCATCTTCTCGTAACGTGCGAATGTATAGTTGTAGTCCTTCAGGATCACCTTGGCAGGCTCGTGGTCGCGGAATGCCTTGCTCACGTGCTTTGCCACGAAGATCTTCGCGCCGATGTAGGTGCTGCGTGTCTGCAATCGCATGCGCTGCTCCTCATAGCGTGCCTTGGCGCGTTGCTCGAGCTCGTAGAACGCCTCGATGCGCGAACGGCTCTTGTGTCCGCGTGCCTGGGGCTGACGGCGCATCCAGTCCAGTTCCTTGCGTAGCAGATTCTGCGCATGGTCCACCTGTGCCTGCTGTGCCGAAATGCGTTCGGCACGTTTTTCCAGATAGTAGTTGTAGTTGCCTCGGTAGGTATAGAGCTGCTTGTCGGCAAGTTCCACGATGCGGTTGCAGACACGGTCGAGGAAGTAGCGGTCGTGCGTCACCATCAGCAGGGTCATCGACCGACTGCGGTTCAGGTAGTCCTCCAGCCACTCCACCATCTCCAGGTCGAGGTGGTTGGTCGGCTCGTCGAGTATCAGCAGCTGCGGGTTGTCGATCAGTACGTGTGCCAGTGCCAGGCGTTTTTGTTGCCCACCACTCAGCTGCCCCACCTTCTGTTCGAGGTCAGTGATGTCCAGACGGCTCAGGATGCGCGTCAGCTCCGAACTGTTGGTCAGCACCTCCTGCCGGTCCTTCGTCTCATCCACCACCCATTCGTTGCCACGGCGCACGCAGCGGCAAACCTCTCCCACCGTGATGTCCGATGGGAATTGCGGGTCCTGGCTGAGGTATTCCACCCTCAGGTCGTTGCGCCACACGATGGTGCCTTCGTCCTTCCCCTCGATGCCCATGATGATGTTCAGCAGCGTCGTCTTGCCGCTGCCGTTGCGAGCTATGAGGCCTATGCGGTCACCCTCGCTGATGCCCAGCGAAAGGTTCTCGAAAAGCACCAAGTCGCCGAACGACTTGGTAAGATTATCAATTTGGAGGTAGCTGACAGCCATATTATACAAACAAGTGGCGCAAAATTAGACAATTTCCTTGACAATTTCAAGAAAGTAGAGGAAAAAAAGCTTGAAAAAGCACTTTTTCGATGCCAATGTACGCATTTGTCAAATAAAAACATTAAATTTGTCCCCACTTAATCGAAAAATTCCATTTGCAATGAACCGAAAAACCATACTTGGCATCCTGGCGCTCTCTGCAGGATTGCTCCATGCCGAAAACCGCTCGTTCGACGAGGCCCAGTCCATCGCTCGTGAGTTCCTTGGCCAGAAGGCCGGTCAGCCTGTCGAATTCCATTCCATGCGTCGTGCCGCCCGCAACGGCACTCAGGTCGATGCGTCCACTCAGTCCTTCTACGCCTTCAACGACGTCGCCAACGACGCCTTTGTCGTCGTTTCCGGCACCACCCTCACACGTCCCGTCCTTGCCTATGGTGCAGGCCAGTTGCCCACCGATATCGACGATTCCCTGCCCGAAGGCCTCCGCTGGTGGCTCGATGCCATCGGCCGTCGCACCGCTTACCTTGAGCAGCATCCCGAGGCTGCCGAAACCGAGGCGCAGATCAAGGCCACAACCGAGGCAGTCGCTCCCCTCCTCGGTGGCATAGCCTGGAATCAGACGGGTGCCTACGCGCTCCAGACCCCGACCATCGGCAACCAGCATTGCCCCACGGGATGCGTAGCCACCGCCATGGGACAGATCTTCCGCTACTATCGCCAGCCCACCGTCGGCCAGGGAGAGCACAGCTACACCTGGACATACAATTCCAGCGGCACCAGCTACTCGAAGGAACTTTCGGTCAACTTTGCAGAGCAGACCTACGACTATTCGCTCATGCCCCTCACCTTCGACCGCAACTACCAGGGCACCAGTGCCGAGCAGAACGAGGTTTCGAAGCTCCTCTACCATTGTGGCGTAGCCGTCAATATGGACTACGATGCCGAAGGCAGTGGCGCCACCAGCCCATTCCTCGACCGCGCCTTCGTTGACTACTTCGGCTTCAACAGCCGCACCATCTGCATTATGCGCGAAGCCTACTCCTACGACCAGTGGATCGCCATTATGCAGGGCGAATTGCGCGAAGGCCGTCCCGTGCTCTACACTGGCCGATCCTACATCGAGGAAAACTCCGGCCATGCCTTCGTCCTCGAAGGCTTCGATTCCGACGGTCGCTACTATGTCAACTGGGGCTGGAACGGCAACTTCAACGCCTACTATGACATCGCCGTGCTCAATCCTGATGGCGTGGGTGTGGGTGCCATGAGGATGGACGATGGCTTCTGCGAGGATCAGAATGCCGTGGTCAACATCAGTCCCAACGAAGGCGTCGGCACCTATCGTACGACCCTTTTCTTCCCGGCCTCCGGCACCTTCTCATCCAGCAAGTCTTCCGCCACCAAGGGCAGCTCGGTGAACATCACCGTGCGTTCCATCTATAACTACTCCAGCAGGAAGACCGAGGGCGACTGCGGCATCGTCTTGATGCAGCAGGGCAACGTCATCGAGCGCAAGAACATCAAGTCGATCAGCCTCCAGGGCGTCAAGGAAGATGGCTCCATTTCCGGCATCAACCTCTCTGCCTCCTACACCATTCCCTCCAGCCTCTCCGATGGTTCCTACCAGGCATATCTCTACTTCGAGCCCAAGAACTCCGACGATTGGGACTTTATCCAAATGTCTCGTACCACCTACGAGAGCTACCTTCAGCTCGACGTCAGCGGCAACAACGTCTCCATCTCCCGTCCCAAGGTCAATCGCGACATCGAGGCCTCCCAGTGGAGCTTCGACACACAAACGGTAGCCACACGCACCGAACAGATCACCGCACGCGTCACCAACCGCAGCAATGAGACCATCAACGGCGAGTTCTTGTTGCAGCTCACTTCTCCCTCCAAGACCAGCAACAGGATTTCCGAGAGCAACGGGTGTCACACCATAGCCCCAGGCGAATCAGCCGACATCTCCTTCACCTATCGCTTCACCGAGGCGGGGCAATGGTCCTCCACCCTCTATTTCAGGCCTTGGAACGTCAACGCCACCACTGAGCAGGCTATCGACGAAAAGCGCACCTTCGACGTCGAAGCAGATATGCAGGGTGGTGCCACGTTCATTCTCCACGATGCCCTCTACATCACCTCAAGCGACAACGATGGTCGAATCTATCGTAATAGTGCCGTCACCGCCACCCTCAAGCCCTCCAACCACGGCTCCGACTACGAAGGCACCTTCGCCATCTGGTTCTACTCCAAGACATCCAATCCCACCACATTGACCCCATTGGCCAAGTACGAATGTCCCGCTGCAGTACCCGGCGACGGCGTGACGCACACCATCACCCTCGACTTCCGTCTCGACTTCAACGACCTCAACAAGAACGTCTCCTACTATGCCCGTCCCTATTATTTCAACGGCACCGACTGGCAGATTCTCGACCCCAACATCTACGCCAAGGTGAATATCTACGGCCAGGACGATCCCTCCGCCGGTATCGAAGCCATCACCATCGATGACCCCACTCCCGACCTCCGCTCCGCCCAGATCTTCAACATCCTCGGCAAGCCCATCTCCCTCCCCTCCTCCGGCACCCTCTCCCCCGGCCTCTACATCATCAACGGCCGCAAAACCATAATCAAGTAACCCCTGCCCATCCCCTTCCGGACCTTCGTCCCGTATGGCGCGATGCCATCGCGCCTCCCCCCCTTGTCCCCCTCGCGCCCCTCCTTGGCCGCCCCTTCCCCCGTGTTTCGTCGCGGCCATCGATGGCCGCCCTGTCCCCGTCGCGGCCGTGTATGGCCGCACTCTTCCTCCGTCCCCCCGTGTCCGGCATCTACATCCACATCCCCTTCTGCGCCTCCCGCTGCATCTATTGTGACTTCTACTCCACCACCCTGCGCAACAATGCCCCCCAGTACGTCGAGGCCTTGATCCGCGAGATGGACGAGCGGAAGGCCTTCCTCCATACCCCCGTCCGCACCATCTACTTCGGAGGCGGCACCCCCTCTCAATTAGGCCCCTCCCACATCGCCACCCTCCTCCGCGCCCTCTCCTCCCGTTTCGACCTCTCCCTTTGCGAAGAAATCACCCTCGAAGCCAACCCCGAAGACTTCATCGACGGCACCTGGCCCCTCCCGTCCCCGTCGCAGCCATCCATGGCTGCCTCCTCCTCCCTCTTCACCCCTCCCGTCCCCGTCGCAGCCAAGTTCGGCTGCCAAGCGTCCCCGTCGCAGCCATCTATGGCTGCCCCTTCCTCCCCCTATGCAGGGGAATTAGAGGGGGGCCTCATCACCCGCCTCTCCCTCGGAGTCCAGTCCCTCGTCGATAGCGAGCTCCGCCTCCTCCACCGTCGCCACAACGCCGCCCACGTCCGCGAGGCCGTCCACCTCATCCGCAACGCCGGCATCACCAACCTCAGCCTCGACCTGATGTACGGCCTCCCCACCCAGACCCTCGCGTCCTGGGAATACAGCATCGACGAAGTCCTGAAGCTCCGTCCTCAGCACATCTCCGCCTACAACCTCAGTGTCGAACCCGGCACCCGCCTCCACACCCTCGTCCAGAAAGGCGAGCTCACCCCATGCGACGACGAGACCTGCCTCCAGATGGCAGCTCTCCTCCGCACCAAGCTTAATGCCGCAGGTTTCGAACAATATGAGATCTCCAACTACGCCCTCCCTGGCTTCCATTCCCGTCACAACTCCTCCTATTGGGAACCCACCCCCTACCTCGGCTTAGGACCAGGCGCCCACAGCTACGACGGCCACAACCGACGCAGCTGGAACGCTCCCGACATATCTTCCTATCTGAAAGGCATTCGTCACGAAGAGTTTGAGATCCTCACCGACCTCGACCTCTACAACGAACGCGTCATGCTCGGTCTCCGCACCGCGCGCGGCATCGACCTCCACGACCTCGAATCCATCCTTCCCGAATCATCATCCTTCTCCTCCCTCCGCGCCATCATCGACCCTCTCATCCACCGCAATCTTCTCCAACTTCGCCAGAACCGCCTCTCCCTCACCCCCTCCGGCCTCTCTCTCGCCGACGAGGTCATCCGCGAACTAATGTTCGTCTGATCCTCCCCTTTCAAAACAAATCTCAAATTTGAAATTATGCAATTTCCACCACCATCGGCATCCATTTGCGCCACTTCTTCTTGCTCGCAGTAAGCGCCACCAAGTCTTCAGGAAGATCTTGATACGTGAATGAGTCGAACCACTGTTGTCCATCAAAGCAATTGAGTTTGCAAGGAATCGATAACCGATTCAAGCCATTGTCTTTGATCTGACATTCGAAATACGCGACAAACGCATCCACAATCTCCAGCGTTCTTTCCCACCAGTTCGGATAATAATAAACGAACTGACTCGTGATGGTCAGATCATGTCCATCGCTCAACGCAACCGTCACCGAAACCTCCTCTTCATTCTTCTCGCAAAATCCCATATAGCGCGACTCGACATAAGACTCGATTTTTCGCATTCCCAACAATTCCGACCGAAGCATTTTCATTTCCCGCATCTTCATTATCTTCGGAATTTCCAGATATAAGGTCCACAATTCTTTTCTCCATTTATCAAAAAATTGTGGTAGAATCTCGATGAAATCGCACGCTTCTTTTGGCGACCAATATTTGATGCTAATCAAAAAATCAAGTCTAGGAATTTCAACAATGGGATTTGAGCACAGTTGCTTACGGCAGTAACATTTTATCACATATGTTGTCAAATCATCATCCTGGAATTCAAAACAGATTTTTTCCACATAATAATGGCTGAAGAAGTCATAGGTATCTATAGGAATATACGTGTGCTTGTCCTCCGAGAAAATACAGTAATAGAGCCCATCGCCCAAATTTGTGCGAATCTGGAGATAAGTCATGAAGTTCGTGCTTGTGCCGCTTCTTCTGCATTGGGGGAACCTCTCGCGCAGCTCCTGCCTTCGGTGCTTGAAGTAGGTTTTCCAGATCATCGACTTGGTCATCCGAGTCCGTCTCAACCATTGTATAAGATTTCTCGACATATATTCAATAAAAGAAGGAGAAGAAAGGAATAAGTTCAGGAAGTGGATCCCTACGATCTCACCTTACGCGAGCATTATTGTGTATGATTATTTCCTTGATCCAAAGTCGAAACATCGACCAATACCTGCCCAGAGGCCTTATCGTCAACCGTCTTTCTGGTCCTAGCTGTTCCTAAACGCCCCCTTTCCACTCCTTCAGGATTGACTTCTAATACTAAGTGTCATAAGTTTACTGATTGTCAATCAAGGCCTGCTGCCCCTCCGCCTGAAGCGCTTTCGCAAAGACCGAGCCCTGCACATTCTTCGTCGTGCCCAAGGCAAAAACCACAATTGGGAAACTGTAGTCCTTCAGGCACTCAACAAAGAGTTTCGAGACAATCGTTATGGGATTCTTGAAAGCACCGCACCCCCAAGCTCCCAGGATAATCACCTCATTCCCCTCTTTCGCAGCCACATCGAGAATCTTCCTGATGCGTGCCCGCATAATGTCCTCGTAGTTCTCCGGTCTATTTTCCGGGTCCGACAACACTGGAGCAGCACAAGTGATGACATTCGCCGTGTACCAGCTGTCGGAGTCCATCATTTGCGGATAAATCGGATCCGTTCGCACATCCGTCTTGAACACCACCACATCAGGCGTGTAGATGAGGTCGTCATTCCCCATATTGTCCATTTGTCCCTTGTGGTACATATCGATATGCTTCTGGTAGAAAGGCTCCCTCATTGCCTGCAGGCAAGGGAGCAGCGTGGAGCATCTGCATAAGGATTCCTCCTGAGCACCGGAAAGATAAGGAGCACCTCCGATCGAATGATTGTTGGCATAGTTCAGCACCGCAACCTTCATACCCGGGAAGGCCTTGGCCGCTTCGAAACTGCGCTTGCCCGACACCCAGTATTTCGTGGTCGTAGCCTCACGAACAGGAAGTTCAATCTTATCCTCCTCTGCCACCATATACTGCTTCGCTATCGAGTGCTTGATGGCACTCTTCAGTTCCGGCATCTCATTGCAGCAGTCTGCCGTATCCGTCATCACCTCGAAATTGAGTCTCAAGTACTTTATATCCATAAAGAAAATTATTAAAGATTAATGTTTCAAACTACCTCTCTCACTCTTATCTGTCAAAATGACAAAAAGGTAAACAAATATATAGTCCTTTATCACACATTCTCTCAGATTATTTTAAGCCAAAGAACTCCTTCAGCCCCTGTATTAATGATAATTATGCTCAAAATGGACCATTTTATCCTCAAAATAAATAAACCAATATCTTTATTTTTCAATGCTAGGAATCATTTTTTCACACCGCCTCCATATCTTTGCACCAACAAAAACTCAGGACATAAATCCTCTTGCCAAAATGACGAAGTTTTTTTTAAAAAATTATTAGTGTCCACTAAACGGACCAAATTTGTTCTTTGAAATATTTGAATCTTAGATTATTGTATATCGAAATTTGCGCGAACGGATTTGAATTTGTATCTTTGCGGCCAAATATAAAATGCCGCTATGCACAAAGACAAATACATCTTCGCTCAATTGGTTTCTTTCTTGGATCGATCCAAATTTAATCGTATCGTCCAGAAGTACGATGGAAACAAGTATGTAAAGTCATTTACATGTTGGAATCAACTGCTTGTAATGATGTTTGCACAACTTACCAAACAAGATAGTCTCCGTACGACTTCACTTACAATCGATTCTTGGGGCCGATGTGCTACCGCCTCGGTTTCGGCAAGGGAGTTACTAGAAGCAACCTGTCGAAAGCTAACCAGAAAAGGGACTGTCGCATCTTTGAAGAGTTCGCTTACTTTGTGGTAAATGTCGCTCGAGAAAAGAGGGTGACAGATATCTTCAAGCTTGATGATAATGTCTATGCGTTTGATTCGACCACCATTGATCTTTGCCTCAATGTCTTTTGGTGGGCTCGTTTCCGAAAGCACAAGGGCGGAGTCAAGATTCATACCCCGTATGATATTGAAACCCAGATTCCAGCTTTCTTTCATATCACTGAGGTGAAAGTTAACGATGTCAATGCAATGGATGAGATTCCTTATGAATCAGGCTCTTATTATATCTTTGATAGAGGATACAATGATTATAAGAGGCTTTACACCATTCACCAAATCGGCGCTTACTTCGTGATTAGAGCCAAGATCAACCTCCATTACAATACGGAGAAATGGAAGAGACGAATGCCGGACAATGTACTTTCTGACCAGATGGTTACCCTCTCTGGATATTATAGCCAGAAGAAATATCCCGAACCAATCCGAAAGGTCATCTACTGGGACGATGAACAGGATCGAGAATTCGTATATCTTACGAATGCCACTGAAATAACGGCTCTCCAGGTAGCCAATCTATATAAAAACAGGTGACAGGTAGAACTCTTCTTCAAGTGGCTGAAGCAGCACCTTCGCATCAAGAAATTCTGGGGGACTAACGAGAATGCTGTCAGGATTCAGATCTATTCAGCGATTACCGCGTATTGTATGGTGGCCATTGTGCAGCATGATCTGCATATTGACAAATCAATCTATGATGTACTCCAGATTCTGGATAGAAACCTGACTCATAAAATACTTCTTCCAGAACTATTCGATAAGTCTAAGATCAAAAATTTCAAAGATCAGATTGGTCCAAGTGAACCAAATTTGTTTAACTTTTAACCATGTCCAATTTTTAAGTGGACATTAGTGTCTTTAAGTTAGTAATGGTTATTTGATGGTGCAAAGATAAGTTTATTATTTCATGTTTCCAAGATTTTTTGTCCGTAAGTAGATTTTTATATGGGAAATTACTATGAATAATTATTTTTTTGGAAAAAGAGCTCATAATATTTGGAGATTTGCAAAATAGACGCTATATTTGCAGCGAATTCTTTTTTACTAACTTTGTATAATCTGCCTATGCTGCTTATTGGGTGGGGTTATACTTTAAAAACTAAATACTATGGAAGAGATTAGAGCATTTTATTTGGAGAACAAGGTTCTACCTTTTGCTTACTTCAAGATTAAAAGCAAATCGGGCGTTTCTGTCAAAAGTAAACTCCTCAGTAAGGGAAAGTCAGACATGATAGAGCTAAACCTAGTCGAGGAGAATTTCAAGGACGGAGAAACGGTGTGGCTGGAATTATATAGCTTTAATATAATCCAGAATCTTCCCAATGATAATAATGGAAAACCTCTTGAAAGCATTGGCAGAATACCATCTAATCTAACAAGAAGAATTTCCTCGAAGAAATTCATTTACCGTAGCGATTCACCTTATAGAGCCAATTATGAAGTTATCAGGAGAATTTTAAGAGCACCCAAAAAACCCATATTACCATTACCAACCAGGCTGGGATACTCATTATCCTTCGTCGGACTCGGGGTATTCTTTGATGAACCAGAGGGAGAAGAACGTCTCGCAGCACAAATCGATGGCATCTATTATATTCTGAGTGTCTGTGACGAGAATGATACTATTGAAAGGTATGCTATGGTAACCGTAAATCCGTCGGATTATAAGGGTGAGATCAATATCCCTGAGTATGTCGAATTCGAAGGCAACAAGTATCTTGTGAATAGTATTTACGCTTCGGCTTTCGACGATAGCAGAGAATTGACTAAGGTGACCATCGCGAAAACAGTGGAGTATATCGGCTTTGCTGCTTTTGCCCACACAGGCTTGACCTCAGTGGAAATTCCGGAAGGCGTGACATGGATCAATGGTTGTCTTTTCGCTGAATGCCATAATCTGCAGTCGGTTACTATACCGAGCAGCGTGGAAGAAATTTCAGATTTCGCCTTCGATAATTGCACCAGCTTGAGAAAGATTGTCATAAGAAGGACTACTCCTCCGACTTTGGATGAAGACACATTCGATGGGGTCGATAAATCGAAGGTCACGATCTACATACCTAAGGGCAGCATGAAATACTATCAAAATAGCACGTGGAAAGACTTCAAACTCGTTGAAGAATGAGGTTAATCTGCAAGAATAATATTTGAGAAAAAGCTTCTATATAACAACGATGTTTTAGGGGTCGCTTCGCTCAAAATTATAAGAAAATTGATTTAAAAAATTATCAAAAGATGAACATCCAGAATAAAAAAACAATCATTCTGTCCCGTTTTTCTTATAATATTTTGATTTAATTTTTCTATAATTTTGAGCTATGCGACCGCTCTTGTTATTATCTGCTTTTGTTTTCGATTTCTCGAAATGGGCACTTCGCCCAAAAAAGACTATCAGGTCCCGATGCTGGACGTAAGAGGCTCTACGGTTTTACCGGATTGAACGGATTATCTGCTTGACCGAACATAAGCCTATAAGGCTGGAGAGAACACAGGCGGGGATGGTAATCCCCGTGACGATGGACCAATGAAAGGAAACCCTGAAAGGGTGACAAGATCTTTCGCCCCTTCGGGGCTTTCTGTGCAAGTTGTTGCATTGCTAACGCTAGAAGCTGATGAGGAAGTCGACGAGGTTCTGGTCGGCGGAGAGGGAGAACTTGCGACGGAGACGGAGGCGGGCGCTTTCGACACCGCGGACGGAGAGGTTGGTGAAGGTGGCGATCTGCTTGGTGGAGAGATTGAGACGGAGGAGGGCGCAGAACTTCAGATCGCTGGAGGTGAGGGAGGGATAGCGCTCCTGGAGGTTGCGGAAGAAGTGCTCGTGGATGAGGTCGAAGTTCTTCTGGTATATGCTCCAGAACTCGAGGTTGCCTTCGGTCTGCTGGATGCGCTTGAGGAGGGCATTCATCTCGCGTACCGAGATGTTGCCCTTCTTCTGTTCTTCCTGCATCGATTCGCGGAGGTTCTCGATGACCTTTTCCTTCGAGAAGACGTCCATGGCCAGGGTGGCGAGGTCCTTGGATTTGGTGGAGAGCTCGGTCTCGAGTATCTGACGCTGCTGTTGCGCTATACGCTGTTCCTGTTCGAGCATGATGATGCGCTGCTCGCGGCTCTCCTGCTCGTGCTGATGCTTCTGACGGAGGATGGCACGGCGTATGCTCCAACGCGCGTAGATCCAAGCCATGATGCCGATGACGCCCAGGAAAAGGAGGATGGACCACCAACGGAGATACCAAGGCTGGAGGACGCGGAAATGCAGCTGGAGCATGTCGAGGGTTTGACCGGTGGGACCAATCGCTTCGGCCTGGAGCGTGTAGGAGCCGGGCTTCAGGTTGTTGAGCGTCAGTTGCTGGTCGGTGGTGGGAATATCGCGGTGGGTACCTTTGGGAAGGGAATAACGGAAGGAAACGCCACGTCCGTTGTACTCGGGATAGGAAAAGAGGAGGTTGAGGTTGGGTTCGATGACGGGTTCTCCGCTGATGAGCGCCTGGTGCGGGATGTCATACCGTTGGCCGTTGCTCTCGTTGAAGTAGGAAGTGGCGATGGCGATGCGAGGCTCGATGAGCGGGTGGTAACGACGGGCAGAGAAATCGTAACGCACAACGCCTCCCGACATGTTGAAATAGGCACAGTCGCCGCACTGATAGACGGTGGCGCATCTGTCGCCAGCCAGCATGCCGAGCGATGAGACGGGGATGTACTGGCGCAGACAGAGGCTGTCGGCCTGCTTGTCGATGAGGGCATAGCCCTTCTGACCAGCCAACCAAACGCCGTAGGTGCCTGCATCGGTGGCATTGTAGATATCCTGGGTATTGGCGAGGAGACGGTTGAGCGGGTCGTAAGGGACGATGCACTGCGACACGTCGTCGTAGGTGTAGAGCTGCTGTTCGTCGCTCAACACAATGCGTCCGAAGACCTTCATGACATGACAGGTGGAGGCGCCTCCTTCGTCGCTGCTGAGATGTTCGAAGGTGCGGAGGTGATCGACGGCTCGGAGGTCACGGTCGAGCGTGAGGCAAAAGAGACCTTTCTGCATATTGGCAGCCCAAATACGACCGACGTGATCGACCTCGAAATGACGAATGGGTGACGAGAACCCTTCGACCTCGTGACTGAAGGTCCAATTGCCCTGATGCTGGCGATAGACGCGCAGGACGTTGTAGGACGATTCGAGCAGGACATCCTGGTCCCAGATGCGGCATTGCTTGAGGCAAGTGCTGCTGGCATCGGTGTTGGGCACAGGAGTGAGCATGTAACCGTGATCGGCATCGACCATGAACGTGCTTCGGTTGCTGCCGAGGAACAACTGACGGCCGATGCGGGTGATGTGCCAGTTCTGCCCTTCGGTGTCGGGGACGAGGGAAGCCTCTCCCCGACCCTCCCCCTTCGTGAAGGAAACGGGATCGGCATCGATAGGGATGTGGTAGAAGCCTTCGTTGGTGGCCATGAGAAGTTCGCCCTGATGGAGCAGCAGCCCGAAGACCGTGCCGATGGACTGATGGGCGGGCGAAGGCTTGAGGCAGGTGATGGGCATACCGCAATGGATGAGCGCGATGCCGTTGTCGAGACAGGCCCAGACGTTGTTGTCGGCATCGCAAAAGAGATTGAGCACGGAGTTGTTGACCAGTCCGTCGGCCACGTTGTAATGCCAAAGCAGTTTCCCGTTGAGGTCGAGGCCATAGATGCCATCGCGGATGGTGCCGATGACAAGCGTGCTATCGCGAGTGATGACAGCACGGTTGATGGAAGCATGGCGCAGCTGCTCGTCGATGGAGGTACGATAGGGAATGGTGTGTCCCGTAGCGGGTCGATGCAGGAAGAGGGCAGCATTCTCGGTGCAGAGCAGCATATCGCCCGTAGTACGGAGCTGAAAACCTGCCACGATGCGACTGTCGTCATAGAGCGAGGGATGAATGGCCCGCACATAGTCGTGACCGTTGAAGCGGTAGTAGCCACCTTCGATGAGCTGAGCCCAAAACTGTCCGCCTATCAAGTGCAGGTAGAGCGGATGCTTGTCGGTGATGTTGATGGGGATGACGCTGCCCTGACCGTCGTTGGCGGTAGGGTTGTAACGGAAGATGGAGGCAAAGGTCTGGAAATAGATGTCGTCGCCCTGTTGCAGGATGAACCAGGGCTCCTCGAGTTCCATCGGGAAATCGCCGATGAGGGGACGAAGCGAAGTATAAACGAGTTGACCGAAGTCATCGCGTTCGAAGTAACCGAAGTCCTCGTAGGTGCCTACATAGATGCGGTTGCCCACTGCCTTGACAGAACGGATGATGGTATTGTCGGGTACGGAAACAGACGACCATCGGTAGCCGTCGAAGGAGAGCAGACCCTTGTTGGTGGCGAAATAGACGGTACCATTGTAATCCTGCGAGCAGCTCCATACCTGCGAACCGGTGGAGAATCCGTAGTCGGTGGGCGTAAAGTTGGTGATGATGGGCCGAAAACCTGCTGCCTGCAGGGCCATAACGGCAGACAGAAGGGGCCAAAGGAGGAGGTGACGGAGCTTCATGGCGAGTGACAGAATTTATAAATATGATGTATTTTCGGGGACAAAGATAAGAATAATTATTGAAACAAGAAAATTTTTTGCATATTTTTTTTCGATATTCAAGTCGATAATTGACAATAAGTTGCAAAAATGAACGTAGTAAAAGCGTAGTGGGTGCAAGTTGTAGCGTAGTAGAATCGTAGTGGAAAATTTGGATGATATTTCGAAAGCGGTTACCTTTGCAGCGAAAAATGAATCAAGATATGAAAAAAAAACTTTGGAAGGTGTAGGGACTGCGTCCCCGGTGCTACACTTTCCAAAGAGAAAAAGTCCTCCTCAGGAGGAAGAAAAAAGGCTTCGCCAGAAAAAGCCATCCGGATCCTTGTTTATAGCTAACGCTAGAAATCATTGAGGAAATCTTTATGAAGAAATGGATGCCTGGTCAAGCACTTGTAGGGACAAACGATATTTCCACATTTGATTTCCTCCAAGATTTCTGCTCGAAGAGCATAACAAAGTTTTCTTATCACGAATTAGTGAGTTGGAGATTAAACACACATCACTGAACAGGATATACAACCTATACATATATATATTAATAACCAACCAAATCCAATTAAGTATGAAAAAGCAAACACTTGCATTATTGCTTGTCCTTGCTATGGTCCCCGTGTCGATGATGGCACAGAGCCTGGGCAAGGTGAAGGGTCGCGTGCTCGATGAGTTCGGCGAACCATTGCTGGGTGCTGTAGTACGCGTGGCAGGTACCGACATCGTGACCACCACTGACTATGACGGCAACTACGAACTCGACGGTGTGGCTTCGGATGCCACATTGACCTGCTCCTACCTTGGCATGACGACAGAGAACGTGAAGGTCAAGGGCGGAACGATGAACATCAGCATGTCGCCCGACGTGCAGAACCTTGAGGAGACCGTGGTGATCGGTTACGGCGCTGCCAAGTCGAAGGACCTGACCGCACCCATCGAGACGGTGAAGGCATCGGACATCGTCAGCGTGCCTACCTCTTCGCCCATGGCAGCCTTGCAGGGCAAGGTTGCCGGTGTGAACATCGTGAACAGCGGTGTGCCTGGTGGCGGACCTACGGTGACCATCCGTGGTCTGGGTTCGTTCAGCAACACCACCCCACTCTACGTGGTGGATGGAATGTTCTACGACAACATCAACTTCCTTAACAACAGCGACATCGAGGAGATGAGCATCATGAAGGATGCCAGCGCCAGCGCCATCTACGGTGTACGTGCCGCCAACGGTGTGGTGATCATCACCACGAAGAAAGGCAAGAACAACGAACGCGCCAAGGTGTCGTACGACGGCTACGTAGGCATGCAGAAGGCCACCAACGTGCTCGAGATGAGCAATTCGAGCCAGTATGCACAGATGCTGCGTGAGAGCGAGGTTGCCGATTATCTGCCGATGCTGCAGGCCAGTGTGGCCAAGTACGGCGGCAACTTCGAGCAGAACCAGTACAACTCGGACACCGACTGGTACGACGAACTGCTTCGCACAGCCGTGATCACCAACCACAGCCTGAACATCAGCGGCGGTACCGACAAGGCCAACTACGGCGTGGGCATGAGCTACCTATATCAGAACGGTATCATGGATGCCGACAACAACTATTCGCGCCTTAACTTCCGCGGCAACCTTGAGTACAAGGCCTTCAACTGGCTCACCGTGGGCATGAACGGCGTGTTCAGCCAGAGCACCCAGGTACTGCCCAACAATGCAGCCTGGGAGCAGGCATTCAACATGCCCGGCATCTTCCCCGTGTATGACAAGACGACCGCCGACATCTACACCGACGGCTATGCCAGCCCGAACACCATCGGCGTAAGCAACAACTTCTACAATCCAGTAGCCACCGCCGAGCTGTTCGATTCGCAGAACAAGAACTACCAGGTGCTGAGCAACTTCTATGCACAGTTCAACCTCATTCCTGAGAAGTTGAACTTCCGCACCAGCTACAGCTACGACTATTCGACCACACGTGCCACGGCATTCACTCCCCAGTACTACCTGGGCACTGTGCAGCAGACTTCGACCACCAGCCTGACCAAGAGCGACAGCAACTTCAACAACTACGTATGGGACAACACGATGACCTATACCGACCAGTGGGGCGACCATCGTTTGACCGCCATGCTCGGCACCTCATTGCGCCAGGAAAGCTATGATGGCCTTTGGGGCACCGCACAGAACGTACCCGAGGGACAGGACAGCTGGAAGTACCTCTCGCTGGGCGACAAGGAAGGCATCACCCTGGGTGACGGCGGTTTCCGCTACCGTGCCCTCTCCTACTTCGCACGTTTCAACTACAACTACGCCGACAAGTACCTGCTCATGGTAACCCTCCGCGAGGACGGCAGTTCGAAGTACAACGAGCCTTGGGGCTTCTTCCCCTCGGTAGGTGCAGCCTGGGTAATCACCAACGAGGACTTCATGAAGGACCAGGACCTCTTCCAGTACCTGAAGCTTCGTGCCAGCTGGGGCAAGCTCGGTAACGACAAGATTGCAGCCAGTGCAGGCTATGCAGCCAGCGCTACGGCACGTGCCGTATTCGGCACCAACAACGCCCTCGACGGCTACATCAACGGTTCGACCTTCAGCTGGCTCAGCTGGGAGACCGTCAACGAGACCAACATCGGCTTAAACTTCACCACCGCCAACAACCACCTCACCGGTGACATCGACTGGTACTATCGTCTGACCAGCGACGCCGTGATCAGCCCCGCACGCCCGATGCAGAACACCACCGTGGCAGGCAACTGGGCAGAGATCCTTAACATGGGTGTGGACATGACCCTGAACTGGAACCAGCGTCTCACCAAGGACTTCAGCTACCAGATCGGTGCCAACCTCGGCTGGCTTCACAATGAGGTGAAGAGCCTGAAGGACGGCGTGAGGCAGGTGCAGACCAACGGAAAGGTCTATCAGATCGTGGGCGAGAAGATGAACAGCTACTATGGCTACAAGGTGCTGGGCGTCTATCAGAATGCCGCCGAAGTGGCAGCCGACCCCGTGGCTGTTGCCAACGGCCTCGAGCCCGGTGACTTCCGCTATGAGGACGTGAACGGCGACAAGGTGATCGACGGCAGCGACAAGCAAGCCCTGGGCAGCTACGTGCCCGACATCACCTACGGACTGAATGCAGCCGTACAGTGGCGCAACCTCGACTTTGCCATCAGCTTCTACGGCCAGGCAGGCGGCGAGCTCTGGAACCGCAAGCGCGCCCTGCGCTATGCAGCCCAGAACTTCAACTTCGACCTTGCACAGTACGAGAACCGCTGGCACGGCGAAGGAACGAGCAACAGCGATCCTTCGGCCAAGGCCCTGATGAAGAGCTGGAACGTAGGCGACAGCCAGAATGCCAGCTACTTCGTAGAGAGCGCCAACTACTTCCGTCTGCAGAACGTTGCGCTCGGCTATACGTTCAAGAACATCGAGATGGGCGGCTACACCCTGCCCAGCGCACGCGTCAGCCTTTCGGCCGACCGTCCATTCACCTGGTTCTCAGCCAACACCTTCTCGCCTGAGGTGAGCGATGCCGACGGTTGGGATTCGCAGGTCTATCCACTCTCCGCAACCTATACCCTGGGTGTGCAGATTAACTTCTAACCCATCACTCATTACCCATAACCCACAACCAACAAGTTATGAAAAATATGAAGACTTTACTATATGTACTCCCTGCTGCAATGCTGGCACTGACCAGCTGCACCGACTACATCGACATTGATGCGGAGAACACTATCGACGTGGATGCCATCGACTACACCGATGCGAGCACCATGCACGAGGCTGCCACGGGTGCCTATGCCACCCTGCGCACACAGGGCATCCACTGGGCCAATGCCATGATCTGGATGGGTCGTGACGACGACATGTCGTCGGGCCGTGCCGATGACCAGGGCGATGCCCTCAAGTTCGGCTATCCCGGCGGATACACCAACCCGAATGCCTTCTGGGCAGTAGGCAACATGTGGAGCACGATGTACAACATCATCATCGACTGCAACTCGAACATCGATGCGCTCGACCAGTATGCCGAGAACCTCAGCACAGGCAGCTCCGACTACCAGAACTACCTGCAGTACAAGGGCGAGGTACGCGTGGTTCGTGCCTGGGCCTATTACCAGCTCGTCACCAACTTCGGTCCCTGTGTCATCTATCGCGACAACACGCAGAACTCGTTCCGTCGCAGCTCGGTGGAAAAGGTCTATGACTACATCATCACCGAGATGCAGGAGGCAGCTGCCGGCATGGAGGCCAAGCGCCCCAACCAGATGTCACGTCCAGGAGCATTCACCAAGTACACAGCCGAGGCTCTTGCTGCCCGCACAGCGCTTCTTGCCGGCAACTTTCCTCTAGTGGAGAGCCTCACCGACGACATCGTCAATGGTGGCGGCTTCGAGCTCTACCCCGACTACTACAACCTCTTCAAGATCCCCGGCAAGCTCTGCAACGAGAGCCTGATGGAGGTACAGTGCTCGGACTTCGGCACTGCCAGCGGCGACTATGTAGGCGTTGACCAGTGGTTCAACTTCCGTGGTGCAGGTCTCACCCTCTTTGACGCTGCCGGCAACTGGAGCAACGGCATCGGCGGCTGGACCTTCATGCGCTACAGCCCCAAGTTCCTCGAGCTGATGGAGAACCGAGGCGAGACCATCCGCAAGGAGACTTCGCTGCTCGTGGCAGGCACCACTACCCGCGAAGGCTGGACCATCAATGGTGACCTGGACCGCACTGCCGAAATCGCACAGATCTACGACGGCAAGGGCTACGTTCCCTTCGACCAGATGACAGCCGGCAACAGCGAGTGGGGCCGCAACAACAACGTGCGCCTTATCCGTTATGCCGAAGTGCTGCTGATGAATGCCGAGGCAAAGGTTCGCCTGGGCAAGAACGGTGATGCACCCTTCAACCAGGTGCGTGCACGTGCCCAGATGCCTTCGGTGAACGGTGTCACGGTGGATCAGATCCTGGAAGAGCGTCGTGTGGAGCTCTGTGCCGAGTGGGGCTTGCGCTACACCGACCTCTGCCGCACAGGTCAGGCTACCAGCGTGCTTGGCAAGTATGGCTGGAACGAGGGCAGCCGATATATCCCGGTTCCTTCCAACCAGATCATCAATACGCCTGAGTTGGGCGAGGATCCCGAATAATTCGAATTTTCTTCTATCACGAATTAGAAAAGAGATTTTTATATCACGAATTAGAGAATTGGAGAATTATTATTTTTGATGGCTTCGGTCAAGACTTATATATTCGAAAATTCGATAATTCGTGATAAGAAAATAAAAATTCGTGAAAAAGATAGAAAGACACTTAGCATGAAACATTATCACAAATTACTGATAGGACTGGCGAGTCTGGCTCTGATTGCTTGCTCGTGCGGCGGAACGCATGAGCAAACGAGTCAAGAGGAAGGCGAGACCACCGAACTGAGTGCCGACGAACTGCTAGACCTTGTGCAGCGACAGTGCCTGAACTACATGTGGGAAGGAGCCGACCCGACTTCTGGACTGGCATACGAGCGTATTCACCTCGATGGCATCTATCCATCGAACGACAAGATGACAATCACCACGGGTGGTTCGGGCTTCGGTGTAGCCGGCCTAATTGTCGGCATGGATCGCGGCTGGATCAAGCGTGCAGAAGGCGTGGCACGACTGACCCGCATCGTCGATTATCTGGCGAAGGCCGACCGTTATCATGGCGTGTGGTCGCACTGGATGGACGGACCTTCGGGCAAGACCATCCCCTTCGGCACGAAGGACAATGGCGGTGACCTCGTGGAGTCGTGCTTCCTGATGCAGTCGCTGCTTTGCGTGCGCCAGTATATGAAGGCCGACGTCGAGGCAGAAGCCTACGTGATCGACAAGATCAACGAACTTTGGAAGGCCATGGAATTCGACTGGTACACCCGTGGAGGACAACACGTGATCTATTGGCATTGGAGCCCCAACTACGGCTGGGAGATGAACTTCCCACTCGAGGGCTACAACGAATGCCTTATCACCTACATCCTCGCAGCAGCAAGTCCGACACATTCGGTGCCTGCCGAATGTTATCACGAGGGTTGGGCACGCAGCGGAGGCATCAAGAGCGATGCTGCACCCTACGGTTATCCGCTCGACGTGAAGCACAATGGTGCCGAGACGAATGGTGGTCCACTGTTCTGGGCACACTACAGCTGGATCGGACTTTGCCCGAAAGGCCTCAAGGACCAGTATGCCGACTATTGGCACGTCACAGCCAACCACGCCCTTGCCAACTATGCCTACTGCGTAGATAATCCCAAGGGTTACAAGGGATACGGCAAGGATTGCTGGGGTCTTACCGCCAGCTATTCGCCCGAAGGTTATGCAGCCCATGCGCCCAACCAGGACCTTGGCGTAATCACTCCCACTGCTGCACTTTCGAGCTTCCCCTACACGCCCGAACAGAGCATGGCAGCCTTGCGTCGCTTCCATTCGATGGAGTCGTTCCTTTGGGGCAAATATGGCCCATACGATGCCTTCTCGCTGGATCCTTCCTGGACACTACCCCGCTATCTTGCCATCGACCAACTGACCATTGCACCCATGATCGAGAACTATCGTACAGGTCTGCTCTGGATGCTCTTCATGAGCTGTCCGGAGGTGCAGGAGGGGTTGAAGAAACTGGGGTTTTCAATTAACAATTAATAATTAATAGTTAACAATTAGAATTTGGCTATGAAAAAAACGATATGGGGTTTGGCCCTGCTGCTGGGCCTTGCAAGTTGTTCGGGCAACAAGTCGAACAACGAGATGGATGCGTTCATCAACGACCTGATGGGCAAGATGACCCTCGAAGAGAAACTGGGCCAGCTGAATCTGCCGGTGACCGGTGACATCGTGACCGGTGCTGCACAGTCGAGCAACGTGGCCGAAAACATCCGTGCAGGACGCGTTGGCGGACTCTTCAACCTGAAGGGTGCAGGCCGTGTAGCGGAACTGCAGCGCATTGCCGTCGAAGAAAGCCGCCTCGGCATACCCTTGATCTTCGGTATGGACGTGATCCATGGCTATGAGACCGTCTTCCCCATTCCTCTGGGCCTTTCGTGCACCTGGGATATGGAAGCCATCGAACGTTCGGCACAGATTGCTGCCCAGGAAGCCACAGCCGACGGCATCTGCTGGACGTTCAGCCCAATGGTTGACATCTGCCACGATGCACGCTGGGGACGTATCTCGGAAGGCAATGGCGAGGATCCCTTCCTCGGAAGCCGCATCGCCGAGGCAATGGTGCGCGGCTATCAGCAGGGTGACCTCACAAGCGCCAACACCATGATGGCCTGCGTAAAGCACTTTGCCCTCTATGGTGCACCCGAGGCAGGTCGTGACTATAATACCGTGGATATGAGCCTTTGGCGCATGTACAACGAATATTTTCCACCCTACAAGGCTGCCTGCGATGCAGGAGCCGGCAGTTATATGGCCAGCTTCAACATCGTCAACGGTGTGCCTGCAACGGGTAACCGCTGGCTTCTGACCGACGTGCTGCGCAAGCAGTGGGGCTTTGACGGCTTCGTAGTGAGCGACTACACCGGCATCTACGAGATGATTGCCCACGGCATGGGCGACCTGAAGGAGGTGAGTGCCCTGGCACTGCATGCAGGACTGGATATGGACATGGTGAGCGACGGCCTGGTAGGCACGCTGGCCGAGAGCCTCAAGGAGGGACGCACCACACAGGCAGATATCGACCAGGCTTGTCGCCGCATCCTTGAAGCAAAGTACAAGCTTGGACTGTTTGAAGATCCCTACCGCTACTGCGACACCACACGCTATGCCAAGGAGGTCTACACCGAAGAGAATCGCCGTGAGGCACGCAGAATTGCTGGCGAGAGCTTTGTACTCCTGAAGAACGAAGGCAACATCCTTCCCTTGAAGCGTCAGGGCAAGATTGCACTCATCGGACCTTTGGCCAATACCCGTGCCAACATGCCAGGCACGTGGAGCGTAGCTGCCACCAGCGAACGCTACAGCACCGTGGTAGAGGGTCTGAAGCGTGCTGTGGGCGACAAGGCACAGGTACTCTATGCCAAGGGCTGCAACCTGATGTACGACGCCCAGGCAGAGGCTGATGCCACCATGTTCGGACGTGAGATGCGCGACAACCGCAGCGATGCCGCTATGCGTGCCGAGGCACTTGCCATAGCACGCCAGGCCAACGTCATCGTCTTTGCCGGCGGTGAGGCTTCGGAGATGGCAGGAGAGTGTTCGAGCCGTGTAGGCATCGAAATGCCCGATGCACAGCATGACCTCCTTGTCGAGCTCGTGAAACTTGGCAAGCCCATCGTGCTGCTCAACTTCTCAGGTCGTCCGATGATCCTGAATTGGGAAACCGAGCACATTCCAGCTATCCTTGAAGTGTGGTTCGGTGGCAGCGAGGCTGCTGATGCCATTGCCGATGTCGTCTTCGGAGGCGTCGTTCCTTCGGGCAAACTCACTACCAGCTTCCCACGTCATGTCGGACAACTGCCAATGAGCTACAGCTATTACAACACGGGTCGTCCAGTACAGGCCGATGCCTTCGTGAAGTTCCAGAGCTGCTACATGGACGTGAGCAACACACCGCTTTATCCCTTCGGCTACGGTTTGAGCTACACCACCTTCAGCTATTCGCCCATCACCCTAAGCAGCAACGAGCTGACGAAGGATTGCGAGATTGAGGCCAAGGTGACCGTGAACAACACCGGTAAGTTTGAAGGCACCGAGGTCGTACAGCTTTATATCCGCGATCTCGTGGGCAGTGTGACCCGACCTGTGAAGGAACTCAAGGGCTTCAAGCGTGTTACCATCAAGGAGGGTGAGAGCTGCGTCGTGACGTTCACCATCGATGCCGATCTGCTGAAGTTCTACAACGGAGAGCTTGAATATGTGTGCGAGCCGGGTGAGTTCGAGGTGATGATCGGCACGAATAGTGCGGATGTGCAGAGTGCGAAGTTCGCGCTGAAGTGATGCGGAGGTTGTTAAAAGACCACGAATCGTGCGAATCTTCACGAATATAAAAAAAACTCTGAAAGGTGTAGGTGCTGAGCACCCTATGCTGACAAGCACTGCATGCAGGTGTGAATGCGAGCATTCTCATCTGCATGCATTACTTTTCAGCGCACGGCCTTGCTGCCGAGCTACACCTATTCTTTAACTTTAATGATCGTATAATGGGTCGTTAATTGCCATTAATACTGTTGAATCGCTATTTTAATGGGTGATTGTTGTGAGTCGATTAAACCTGAGGGCAAAAAGGGAGTCTAAAGAGGCGGATATGAAGATTTATCAATCGTTCCAGTTGGGACGCAGATTGTTACTCCTCTGCTTCATCCTGCTTGGGTGGAGCAGTTGCGTTGTGTCGATGGCATTCAACATCACGGGACGTGTGGCTTCGGCGACAGACGACACACCTTTGGCAGGGGCTACCATTCGACTAATGACCCTCCCCGACTCGACTTTCGTGGTGGGCACTTTTGCTGACCAAAACGGCAACTTCACCCTTCACACATCGCGATTGGACGGACTGCTCAAGCCAAGAAAGGCGCAGCAGAAGGTGCTGGTGCATTTTACGTATGTGGGCTTTCAGGAGACCCTGAAGACGTTCACGCTGCATCACAGGCAGAAGTCGTTCGCAATGGGCGACGTGTTTATGCAGGAAGAACATCGCCTGCTGGGCGAAACCGTCATTTCGGCCACCCCTCCCCCAATGGTGATTCGCGAGGACACCATCGAATACTATGCGAGCAGTTACCAACTAGAGCCCGATGCTACCGCAGAGGACCTGCTGAAACGCCTGGCGGGCATTGAGGTGGATGCCAACGGAAGCATCACCGCGCAAGGCGAAACGGTGACGAAGGTCTATGTGGACGGAAAGGAGTTCTTCGGTTCGAACATCCAGGCCACGACAAAGAACCTCACCGCAGACATGTTTGAGTCGGTACAGGTGGTGGATATGAAGACAGAAGAGAGCCGTCTCACGGGCATCGACAATGGTGAACGCGAGAAGGTGATCAACTTCAAGCTGAAGCCAAGGATGCGACGCGGATACTTCGGCAATGCTGCAGGCGCATGGGGTGACGGTAGCGGCATCGACGACCGTTTTGAGACAAAAGGCATGCTGGGATACTTCCGTGGCAACAACCAGAACGCGCTTGTGTTGAATGCAAACAACACCAACAATACGGGCTTCGGCGATATGGGCGAGAAGGTGATGAGCAACTCGTCGATGCGCGGCAACCGCAACAGCGGACGACGCGGCGACGGACTGAACACCTCGTGGAGCGTGGGCCTGAACCTCAATTACGACAAGGGCAACCGACTGCGTGACGAGAACACACCTTTCGCCATCGGCGGTGATGTGCTTTATGGCGGAGAGAAACAGAGCGAGAAGACATCGTCGCACCGCATCAACTACCTGAAGTCGGGCAACACCGGCACAGACACCGAACAGACGGGCGACAACAAAGGACAGAACGTGCAGCTCGACTTCAAATTCGAGAAGACCTGGGGCAAGGTGGCCGACGGCGAACACCGTCTGCAGATCAATCCAGAACTGGCCTTCAACAGTACAGAGACCGACGAACATTCGACCAGCAGGAACTATCACCTCGACCCGAATGCCGAGGATGAGATTACGGCAGATCCTTCGACCTACATCAGCCAGACACAGAGGGCAAGCCATATGAAGCAGCAGGGAGCCAACTACGAGCTCTCGCTCTCCTATTCGTATGCCAAGAAGACGGATCGTGGACGCCGACGCAGCAGCATACGCGTCAGCCTGAACGGACGACACAACAACGGTGACCACTACACGCAGTCGTTCACCAGTTACGACAGTCTGCTCGTGGGTGACCTGAGCCTCGTGAACGACACCACCATCCACCAGTGGCAGGAGGAGCGACAGAACTCGCTAACCTATCGCGTACGCCTAACCCATGTGGAACCCATCGCCGAACATCATATGATCGAAGTGGGTGCGACGGGCAGTTTCACAAGCAACACCCATCGACAGCTCTACCACTTCTGGGACGACCAGCTTGGGCAGTATGCCGACTCGGTGAACGGACGTTCGAACATCGACTACAGCACCGATTCGCGCACACAGCAGAACAGTTACACGCTGTCGGCCAGCTATCGCTACGTCACCGAACGCGTCAATGCATCACTGGGTATGGACCTGCTGCCCAACACGCAGAACTACACCGACCACTACGACCACAGGCGTGACTACAAGCGTTCGTACATGAACCTTGCTCCACGTGTGGAATACCGCTACAACTGGAACCGCAGGAAGAACCTGCGCATCACCCTGAACGGCAGAACGACACAGCCATCGATCAACCAACTGCAGGCACGCAAGAACCAGACATCGGCCACCCATGTGACCTTGGGCAACCAGGACCTGGAACCTTCCTACAAGACCAACCTGCAGATACGCTACCGAGCCAACAGCAAGGAGACGGGACGCACGCTGGAGGCTTCGATCAGCTCCAGTGCACAATTCAACACCCTCGCTACCAAACGCTGGTACAGTGCCGACCTTCGCACCGATACGACGATGACGGTGAACCTCGACGGACTGGGCGCATGGAACGTGCAGAGCGAATTCAGAGGGTCGTTCCCCTTCGCCGACAACCACTGGTACGTGACCACACAGACCTCCCTTGGCTACCGCGAGAGCGTAGGATATGCCAACCTGAAGAGCACCGACACGCAGGTGAACCATATACACAACATTACGGCAGGCGAAAACGCAGGTATCGCCTACCGTAACGAATGGCTCAACGTGGAACTGCACGGGAACTATCATCTGAGCCACAGCGAGGCGACGATTGTCACCTCGGGGAATCTGGGAACGACGCATCAGTTCGGCGTGCGGAGCAACCTTAGCGCCCGTCTACCCTGGAACCTGAGTTGTTCGACGAGCATTGCCTACACAGGACGACGCGGCTATTCGGCAGGGTTGACACGCAACCAGACCATCTGGGACGCGCAGCTTTCGCGCGCGTTCCTGAAACGCAAGAACCTGTCGACCTTCGTGAAGGTGTTCGACCTCCTGCATCAGAAGACGAGCATCTGGCGTTCTATCTCTGCCACGTCGATCACCGACCGTGAGAGCACTATCCTCAAGGAATACTTCCTCGTGGGCTGCAGCGTGAAGTTCAATCAGCGGGGCGGACGAGGAGGTCGCGGAGGTGGCGAAGGAAGAGAAGGTAGGGGAAGGCGCGAACGTTAAGGACCCCCTCAATCCCCCTGCTTAGGGGGAGGACTGGCGGGTCACGTTTTTTTATCACGAATTTGAGAATTGATAAGTAAGAAAAAAAACTTTCTGAAAGGTGTAGGTGCGGAGCACCATATGCATAGAGTTAGTGCCGGTCTTCTATGAGAGCAAGATCTCCTAGCTGACTGGCACTAATTCTATGCGCACATTTACGATGTGTTACACCTTTCAAAAAGAGAGATTATTCTTCGAGAACCGAAATCTGCATGGTGATGTCGTCGACGGGACGATCGCCAGGCTGGGTTTGGACAAGCTGAATCTTATCGACCACATCGAGACCCTCCTCTACTTCACCAAAGACGGTGTAGTTCTGATCGAGGAAGGGTGTGCCACCAACGGTGGTATAGACCTCACGCTGCTCGGGAGTGTACTTGGGTTCGCCCTTCTCCTTGGCCAGGGCCATAGTCTTTTTCTGCAGTTCGTCCTGCAAGGCCATCAGGCCTGCGTTGTCGCGGTTCTTGCGCAGCTGGATGATGCGACTGCGGTTCTCGACCACGAGGTCGTTGAAGATGTTCTGCAACTGCTGCTGCGCCATCTGACGCTCGAGCTGGGTGAGTTTGCCGGCACTGTAAATCTCGCCAGTGACGATGTAGAACTGGCTACCACTGGAACGCTTCTCGGGATTGACCTCGTCGCCCTGACGGGCAGCAGCGAGGGCTCCCTTCTTATGTATCAGCGACTTGTTGAACTCGGCAGGGATGGTGTAGTCGGGGCCTCCGGCACCGAGATGTGCAGTGGGAGAAGCTCCACGCGAATCGGGATCGCCACCCTGAACCATAAAGTTCTTGATGACACGGTGGAAGAGAGTGCCGTCGTAATAGCCCTCACGGGCCAACTTGAGGAAATTATCACGATGAAGGGGGGTCTCGTCGTAGAGACGAACGGTGATGTCACCGAGGGGGGTCTTGATCAGGACTTTGGACATAGGTTATTTTGGGAAAAGAGGGTGAAGAGCAGCCATACACGGCTGTGCAAACCATTGCATTTGCAACAGTCAGATGACAAACGTATGTTTTTCAACATATTTTTGAGGGAAATATGCAGTTTTCTATGAAATTATTTGCTATAAGGGCAAAAATCGCATATCTTTGCATCGTGTTTTTCATGGTATTAGATTTTAAGGTTAATGCAAAGGGTCGTTGTGAAACGCCCCTTTCGCATTTTTAAACCCCTTATTCGTACTCGAAAATGCCGTTCTCGGTGTGGAGAGTGACCTTAGCACCTTCGGGACGGGCTTCGACGTGACCGATGACCTGTGCATCGATGTTGAAGCTGCGCGCGATGTCAATGACCTCCTGGGCATACTGGGCAGGAAGATAGACTTCGAGGCGATGGCCCATGTTGAACACCTTGTACATCTCGGACCAGTCGGTAGCCGACTGCTCGTGGATGGTGCGGAACAGTGGAGGAATGGGGAAGAGATTATCCTTGATGACATGCAGGTCCTTGATGAAGTGGAGCACCTTGGTCTGTGCGCCACCGGAGCAGTGTACCATGCCGTGGAGGTCGCGGAGCGACCGGTTCGAAGAGTTCGAAAGGTTCGAAAGGTTCGAAGGGTTAGAGGGGTGAGAGCGGAAGGCGTCGAGCATCTTCTTGACGACAGGGGCATAGGTGCGCGTGGGACTGAGGACTAGCTTGCCGGCATCGAGGGGACTGCCCTCAACGGGGTCGGTGAGATGGAGCCCACCGCTATAAACGAGGTCCTCGGGCACTGCGTGATCGTAGGACTCGGGATACTTCTGCGCCAGATACTTGGCGAAGACATCATGACGAGCAGAGGTCAGGCCATTGGAACCCATACCACCGTTGTATTCCTTCTCGTAGGTGGCTTGTCCGAAACTTGCAAGACCAACGATGACATCGCCCGCTGCGATGTTGGCATTATTGATGACATCGGAGCGCTTCATTCGGCAAGTGACCGTGGAATCGACGATGATGGTGCGTGCCAGGTCACCAATATCGGCCGTCTCGCCACCTGTTCCATAGACACCGATACCCATCTGACGCAGTTCGGCCATCAGTTCGTCGTTACCATTGATGATGGCACTAATGACTTCGCCCGGGATGAGCATCTTGTTGCGCCCGATAGTAGATGAGACGAGGATATTATCGACAGCACCCACACAGATGAGGTCATCGATGTTCATGATGAGAGAGTCCTGTGCGATGCCCTTCCAAACAGAGAGGTCGCCAGTCTCCTTCCAATACATGTAAGCCAATGACGTCTTGGTGCCTGCACCATCGGCATGCATGATGTTGCAGTATTCGGGATCGCCTCCGAGGATGTCGGGAATGATTTTGCAGAAAGCCTGAGGATAAAGGCCCTTGTCGATGTTCTTGATGGCGTTGTGCACATCTTCCTTGCTGGCACTTACGCCACGCATCATATATCTTTGGTCAGCCATAGAATTACGTTTTAGCGGGTGCAAAGATAGTGATAAAAAATGAACTCACCAAATTTTGCCCCCTTTTTCTTACTATTTCCACTTAAAAGCACTGAGCAACGAGGGCATCGGCGCAGTGACAGCCATCCATAGCCGACGAAACGATGCCGCCTGCATAGCCTGCACCTTCACCACAGGGATAAAGACCGCGCACGGTGGGATGGCAGAACGAAAGCTTGTCGCGCGGGATGCGGACGGGTGACGAGGTGCGCGTCTCGGTGCCCACAAGCAAAGCTTCGGCAGTGAGGAAACCATGTGCCCGACGACCGAAGTAGCGGAGGCCCTCCTGCATACGTGCACTGATGAACCCAGGCAGCCAGAAGTGCAACGGACTGGCCACGACACCCGGGGTATAGGACGAGGCAGGAAGGTCGGCCGACAAGCGACCATTGACGAAGTCGGTCATGCGTTGGGCAGGGGCCACCTGCGTGCGTCCACCATTGAGCCAACACTGATGCTCGATGGCCTCCTGAATAGCCATCATAGCCAAAGGACTAGCAGGGTCGATGTCGAGATGGAGCTGGCTGGCAAGAAGCGGGATGTCTTCGACACGAATCTCGGTTACCATAGCCGCATTGGCCCAACGACCGCCACGAGAACTAGCACTCATACCATTGACGACGACCTGGTCGGAACTCGTAGCCGAAGGAACGATGACACCACCGGGACACATACAGAAACTATAGACGCCACGATCGTCGGCCTGCGTGACGAAACTATATTCGGCGGGAGGCAGATACTGGCCCCTACCCTCTTTGGAATGATACTGAATCTGGTCGATGAGGGTCTGAGGGTGTTCCAAGCGACAACCGATGGCCAGACCCTTGGCTTCGATGAGGATGCCCTCGTCGTGAAGCATCGTGTAGATATCGCGTGCAGAATGACCTGTGGCGAGGATGACGGGTCCCAAGAACTCACGACCATCGAGGGTGGAGACACCCACCACCTTACCAGCGGAAAGAATCAAACGAGAGACAATGGTCTCGAAATGAATCTCACCACCACAAGCAAGGATGGTCTCGCGAATATTCGAGATAATGGAGGGAAGCTTGTCGGTGCCTATATGAGGATGAGAAGCATCGAGGATGCCCGTGTCGGCTCCGAACTGGCACAAGCCTTCGAGTACACCCTGCACATTGCCACGCTTCCTGGAACGCGTGAAGAGCTTGCCATCGGAGAATGCCCCTGCCCCACCTTCGCCAAAGCAATAGTTGGAGTTGGGGTCAACACGTTGCTCACGTGTGATGAGCGCCACATCGCGACGACGATCGCCCACAGGGCGACCACGCTCGATAAGGATGGGACGAACGCCCAGTTCGATGAGCCGAAGGGCCGCAAACAGTCCACCGGGACCCGAGCCGACAACGACGGCCTGATGGGTATGGGATGGCAGTTCTTGATAGACAACCTTGCGGAAAGTCTGCTGCGGAGGCTCTTCATTGATATACAGATCGACGTCGAGCTGCACCATCACCTGACGCTGGCGAGCGTCGATGCTGGTGTGCTTCATGCGCAGACCGCGCAATGACTTTCGACTAATGGCGAACTCGCGGCAAATCTGCGCCTCGAGTTGCTCAGCATCGCGCCATACCTGCGGGAGTACACGTATTTTGATATTCTTTATCATTTGAACAAAAGACGGAAAGCCTCGTCGACACGCGCAACGGGACAAACCTGGATCTTGAGCGTCTTTACATCGATGCTCTTGAGTGCAATATTTGGAATGAGGATACGTTCGAAACCAAGTTTCTCAGCCTCACGGATGCGTTGTTCCAGACGAGCCACAGGACGTATCTCGCCCGAGAGGCCCACTTCGCCCGTCATACACGTGAGCGGAGGAAGCGGCATATCCAGGTTGGAGGAAAGGATGGCAGCCATCACAGCCAGGTCCATAGCGGGGTCGGACACACGCAGACCGCCGGCGATGTTGAGGAAGACATCCTTCTGCGCCAGTTTGAAGCCTACGCGCTTCTCGAGGACAGCGAGCAGCATGTTGAGACGACGCTGGTCGAAGCCCGTAGTGGAACGCATAGCGGTGGCATAGACGCTAGTGCTGACGAGTGCCTGGGTCTCGATGAGAAAGGGACGCATACCCTCGATGGCCGCTGCAATGGCGACACCAGAGAGGTCCTTGTGGTCGGAGTTGAGCAAGAGTTCGGAGGGGTTGGTCACCTGTCGGAGACCCGTGCCGAGCATCTCGTAGATGCCCAGTTCGGAGGTCGAACCGAAACGGTTCTTGATGGCACGGAGGATGCGGTACATATAATGCTGGTCGCCTTCAAACTGGAGGACAGTATCGACGATGTGTTCGAGCACCTTAGGACCAGCCAACGAGCCTTCCTTGGTGATGTGGCCGATGAGGATGACGGGCGTGCCCGACTCCTTGGCGAACTTGAGGATACGGGCGGCACATTCGCGCACCTGACCAACGCTGCCTGCACTCGACTCGAGGTCATCGGTGGCGATGGTCTGGATGGAGTCGATGACGAGGATGTCGGGCTCGACATTGGCGACGTGGGTGAAGATGGCGTCGAGGTTGGTTTCGCAGGCGATGTAGACGGAGTCGAGGGAATCCGAACCCAGGCGGGTGGCACGGAGCTTGAGCTGGTAGGCGGATTCTTCGCCTGAACAATAGAGGACCTTATGGTCGTGAATGTTCATCACCGTCTGGAGGACGAGGGTGGATTTGCCGATGCCTGGGTCACCACCCAGCAGAACCAAGGAACCGGGCACAAGGCCACCGCCCAACACACGGTTGAGTTCGTCGTCGTGCATATCAATGCGCTGCTCTTCGCGTGCCTCGATTTCGGAGAGACGGCGAGGACGCTCGTTCTGCCCTGGAAGGCCCAAGGTGCCCCCATGACTCCACTGCACGCCACCCGACTTGCGGGAAGCCTTGCCGATGGCACCCGTTTGGGTATCGACAATCTCTTCGACACAGGTGCCCCATTCGCCACACGACGGACATTTGCCGAACCACTTGGGCTCTTCGCAGCCACAGGAGCTGCAGAAATAGGCTGTCTTCTTCTTTGCCATATCGACGGAAAATCTATTTATGGCGCAAATATAACGATTTTTTCGATAACTTGTATCAAAATATGACCAAATTACCGCAAAATCCTTGGTCACCTCGGGAAAATGACTTATCTTTGCAGCGTACATTTCAACAATTTGAAAGCAAATGGAACAAAAACGAGCAATCATCATGGGAGCCACTTCGGGCATCGGACTTGCCGTGGCCAAGCGGCTCAGTGCCGAAGGATGGCAACTGGGCATTGCCGGACGAAGGATGGATCGGCTCATCGAGATGCAACGCAAGGACCTCAACGTGACGGCCATCCAGCAGATCGATGTGACGCGCGAAGAAGCATCGCAGCAACTGCTGACGCTCGTAGGCAAGATGGGCGGAGACATCGACCTCTATTTCCACAGTTCGGGCATCGGATATCAGAATCCAGAACTCGACCTTGACAAGGAACTCAGGACCGTAGAGACCAATGCCCTCGGCTTCACACGCATGGTAGCGACGATGTTCAATTATTATGCCGAAAGGCCTGAGCGGGAAGCACAGATTGCCGTCATCAGCAGCATAGCAGGCACGAAAGGACTGGGTGCAGCCCCCTCCTATTCGGCCACAAAGCGCTACGTCAACCACTATCTGGAATGCCTCGCCCAACTGAAGCACATCAAAGGGCTCAAACATCTGACCATCACAGATATCCGTCCGGGCTTTGTCAAGACACCATTGTTGAACGACGGAGGCAATTATCCCCTGCAACTTGATGTGGACAAGGTGGCCGCTGAGATCGTGGAGGAAGTCGGAAAGAGGAAGCAGATCATCACCGTGGACTGGAAATACCGCATTCTGGTCTTCTTCTGGAAGATGATACCACGGTGGGTGTGGGTGAGGATACCTGTGGTTTCGAAGAAGGGATAGTTGCAATAGTGGCAATAGTAGCTATAGTGGCTATAATAACTATAGTGACTATAATAATAGTGACTATAAATAATCCCCTCCATTTCTATAAAGAGGAAATGGAGGGGATGTCTTTTGATAAAAGGGTATTAATGCCACTCTTTGGAGACCTTATCGCCACGCACGACGATGTTCAGACCATGAACGGGTGACTCGGAGATTCGGCCAGAGGCATCGTAATAACGAGGAGCTGCACCATCGGTCGAAATCGAGCGGATGCCCTCATCTCCATTGCCAAACTGAGAGGCTGTGATGGCCATCGTATTGGCTACTTCGCACTTGGTCTTGTCGCTTGGGTCGTAATCGTGGACAAACGCGAGGACACCGAGGTTCTCGAAGACGTAGTTCTGGTTGTATGGGATGACACATTCGTACGTATAGTCGTCGCCTTCCCATTCGATGACATCGCCCCACGTGCTGTTGACACGACGACCCACATTGTAGTGAATATATTCGCCACTTGCACCAGCCTGGCTGATGGCAGCGAGATTGGTCTCGGTGAGGACAACGGTGATACGGGCAGGCTGACGTGTGAAGTCTTCCTTGGCGCGGGAACCTGTCACGCGAACCTTAATCTGAAGGTTTTCGACATCAGCTTCAGCTGTTACTTTAAGGCTTACAAAAGCCGTTTCGCGCATACGCTCACGGATGAGGGAATACATCTCCTGCTTGCTGCCAGGGTTGCTGACGGGGGTTATAGCATCGGGCTGAGCATAACGATCGTACATCACGGCAGGGGCATACTGATTGTCGTAGAACCAGCACCAATCGGTATCGAAGCGGGTGGTGAAGTTGTCGGTATAGTATCCAGCGTGATGCTCGGTGGTGAAGAGACGGCCTTCGAACTCAGGTTCATTCATAGCATCGTGGATGTAACTAGCTACGCGAGGACAGTTGACACACTTCTCGGTGGTGAACTCCTCGAGCAGGACGTTGCGCACGAAACTGTGGAGCGTCACACTGAAAGAACCCGTCATCGAGTTGTCGCTCATGTTCTCGTCCTTTCCCTCGTTGAGGTTGTCGATAATAAGAGTGAGCGTGCGCTTGGCAGGATCCATGGTCTGAATGCCCGGGAAATTGGCAGTGAGTTTCACTGTCTTGACCTCACCGTAAGCGATGACCGAATCGCAGTGAACAGAGTAGGTGTCGGTAATACCTTCGATGGTACAAAGCACGTCGAAACCCGTGATTGTCACGGTAGCATTGTTGCGCACCTGCAAAGAGAAATTGAACGTTCCCTCATCGACCACGAAGTTCTTTTGAAGCGTAGCAGCTTCAAGCGTGAGGTCATACTTGGGAAGATTATCACCGTAGAAGACGGCTTCGACACAGGTGGTATAGTTTTCGCTGTGGTCGGTCCACTCATCACTGCCAGACTGCACGAAACACGAGAGGCCAGGCACACCCTGTTCCAAGGCGCTCATTGCCTTGCTGGTGCTCTTCTGATGGTAGGAATAGCCGATGTAGAGCGCACCCGTCTCAGCCGTGATGGCGAGAGGCACATTGAGCGAGACGGTGTTCCAATTCTTCGAAACACTCTCAGCAGTACCTTCTGCGAGGTTTTCACCATTGAGATCGCTGCGCACCCAAACGCGAAGTCCATCGACATTGAGTTTGGAGGCAAGTGCAGCACTGACTTCACGGAGTTCATTGCCCTCGAACATTTTCACCTTGTTGGCAGAAAGAAGGATGGCAGCACTGGTCCAAGTGTCCTTCTGAGTGGAGACATTGGCGAAATATTCGTCAGCCGTCGAAGGGAAAGGTCCCATCTCGCCCTGGCAATAACCTACATGGAAGCCCGATGTCTGAGCATTGCCCACCCCGATAAGGGTGAGCAATGCGGTTAGGATTAACGTAAGACGTTTCATAGATCAAAGATTACTTCATAATCTTCTGAACACTGACACTTCCATCGGCGTTGTTCTTACGAACGATGTTGATGCCATTGACCATACCATTGGCCTTGCGACCATCGACGGTGTAGATCTGAACGGCCTCAGGAGCCTCGACTGCATCGATGCTACGAATTGCATCGGGCTGCTGGACGTGGAGAATGTTTACGTCATCGAGACGAATGATATACTGACCGTTGCAGTCATGGTGACGGAACAAGAGTACGATCTGCTTGCCCATGTAGTCAGCCATGTCGACTTCGCGATACTGCCAACCATCCATAGCTCCAGCCTCTTCGGGGAGAGTCTCGCTGCAAACAGGATCGGTGAGAGCCACCTGCTGGATGTCGAGGCCAGCCTCAGCGTCGTACTCAGCAATGTAGAGGCTATAGTGCTCGGCCCAACGGGTTGGGCTGAATGCTGCTACGTAGTAAGAAAGTGTTGCACTACCATCAGCAGGCATGGAGATGATTGGAGAAAGGGTCCAGTTGTCGGGCTCGATGGCGCCGAGGTAGTTGCTGTAAGAGATGGAAGCAAGGCACTGGCTGCCGCTGTGGCAGTACTCGGGACGATCGCCCCAGAGGTTAGAACCCAGATTCCAGGTCTCGCCGTCGCCATCAGGATCAGAGGCAGTCCAACCAGCTGCATCATCCTCGAAGTCACCAAGCAGGATGAAACCTTCAGCTGCAGGGTCAAGAGCGGTGCCATGGCAGGCAACCTCGACATCACCAGCACTGGTGGTGATAGTTACCTTGCCGTCAAAAGTACCAGCTTCCTCTGGATAGAACCAGAGGGTCACATTGATGTTCTTGTTGAACTGTGCAACCTCGGTAGTCTCAATGCCATAGAATGGAGCCTCGCCATTGATAGCACTTACACTGAGGGCGTTAGTGCCCGTGTTGTGGAGACGGACAACGGCAGTCTTGTAGCGGTTGGGACCTACATAAGTATCTTCGAAGGTCACTTCTGGATCGAGCAGTTCTACGCCGGTCTCGTTGAAATCAGACACCTTGATGCGGATGTTCGAGATTTCAATCTTATCACCCTCGGGAACGGTGCCGTCACCATTGTGGTACCAACCCCACTGATAATAGTGATTGCCTGGTATACAAGCGAGGTAGTCTGCCCAGAACGGATCGTTGGCAAAGACATCGGAGCTGGCATCAGCACCATCGGAACCATAAGCAGTCTTCGTACCGGAAGTCATGGGGTGAGAGACGTTGTAAGTTGCATAGCTGCTGTATTGGTATTCGTAGGAATCCTCAGTGATTGGGCGGCCCCACATCTGACCATCCCAAGAAACATAAGCAATCTTGCCCTCGGGAACGGTGAGGTTCATCTGGAAATAAGCGGTGGCGTATGCACTGTTGTCACCAGCGTTCTTGTTGGTGGCCTTTCCATCGACGATGACGAACGGATAGGACTCGTTCATCGACCATGAGGTGATATACTCAGCACCCTCAACTACAAGGCTTGCGAAGTCGGGCATATCCATCACACTGGCTGTTGCCTGTGCAGTGAAAGTGCCTGCAGAAGTGACGATGGTGTAGGTAGCCGACTTCTCACCAGAAGCCTTGGCCTCCATTGCGATTGGGATGTTAACCTCCTGCATCGTAGCAGCCTCGGTGAGACCACTGATGTCGGCAGTGAACTCCTCGTTGTCACTTGTTACGCTGGAGATGGTGAGTGCATTAGCACCAAGGTTCTTGACAGTAATGAAGCCATTCTTGGTCACAGTGCCACCCACGGGGAGGATGGCGTTGCCAAGAGCTACCTCAGGAGTGAGGACTGCAGCAGAATCGGCGTTGAGCATAGCCTCAGTATATTCAATGTCATAGACATAGAGACGGTTTTCGGCGAGGCCTGAATAGTAGTTGCCATCGTACTGGAAACGGATGAAGTGCTCGCCAGGAGCGAACTCCCAATTACCTGACATGTCTTCGTCAGCACCAGTGAAGGAAGCCTTGGCGCCATTGAGGGTATCGATAAAGTAACCTCCAGCGTTGTAATACCAGTAGCTGACATTATTCGAAACACCCTTCCAAGCAACAGTTGCAAGTTTGCCCTCAGGAACGGAGAAGGCGAGATTGAGCCATGATGAGCCGTAAGCGCCATAGGTGGTAGAAGAGGCGACAGTAGTGCCATCCTCGAGGGTCACAATCTCGAATGGATACTCAATGCCTGTGGTAGCGGTGAAGTTACCGCTCTTGATGACAGCACTGTAGTCGGGATAATCCTTGGCAGAACCAGCGAGATCAACGACGAGGGTGGATTCGCCTGCACCATTATCATAGGTGATAGTGACGATACCTTCGTAAACACCAGCCTTGTTGGCAAGGAAGTCAAACGAGAGGTCAAGTGTGCCCTGTGCGGGAACAGTGCCTCCAGTTACAGCAGAAGTAAATGCATCGTCCTCAGCCTCGAGCTCGATGACGAAATCGGCATCCTTACCACCGGTGTTGATGAGCTGGAAGCCCTTGGTAGAAGATGTGCCGACAAAGCACTCGCCAAAGTCAATCGACTCGGTGAAAGTAATGACATTGGCGACCTCGGGATTAGGAAGCACAGCCGTAAACGACTTATAGACGCGGATGTTGCCGTAGTCATATCTTGCGAGGAAAGAAGTACGGCTGGTAATCGAAGTAATGGTACCATCCTCGTTGACTGTAACGTCGAAGACGAGTTCATCTGCGGGAGTCAAGGTACCGGTCTCGTTGACAGTACCAGCGAGCAACATAGCGGTGTAGTAGCCACCCATGTAGTTACCACATGCCACGCCAGTGTTGCCAGTGGCAATGGTGATAGTCTTCGCATCGGCATCATAAACACCATCGACAGGATAGTCGCAGGACTGGTAGTACGAACCGGCGGAAGCTGCCAGCATGTCGAAGAGGTTGGTGAACGTAGCCTTGGTGCCATCGAGAGCGAGACCAACGTTGTAGGTGAAGATGTCACCACCCTCGTAGTTGAAAGTGTAGCCGTTGTGATACGACTGCGCTACGGCAAAGTAGGGCACAGTATCTACTTCGGCGGCATCGAGACGAGCCAAAGGAGCACGACGGGCTGGACGGGCAGCTGCTGGAGCAGCACCTTCGAACAAGCCATCGACGGTGTTGGGTGTAGCCAAGAAGGTCACATCACTGGGGTTGAGAGTTGCTTTCAACTCTGCAGCATTGATTTTCTGCTGTGGAACGAGCTTCTGCGCATCAGCAGTAGCTGTCAGACAGAGAACGGCTGCCAAAGGGAGTAAGATTCTCTTCATGTTGTGTAATATTAAAAATGTGAATAAAAAGATGAATTCAATGCTGCAAAAGTAGTCAATTTGGACGATTAATGCAAAAAAAGTGGCTCTTGGATTCGACATTTTCAAGAAATTGAATAAAAAAAGATGGATTTCGGTTGATTTTTGCAAACTTTGCTTACAGAATATGAAAAAAATGTGTAACTTTGCCAAAGATTCAGGGACTAAAACTGCCCCTCGTAAGCTAAATAATGAAGAAAGCGCTCCTTGCACTATTGACTTGCATCTGTCTTTTGCCTTCGTTGTGTGCCATGACGCACAGCGAAGATGCTGACAGTCTCGTCAATGCTGCCCATCATTATTATAGCGAATACCGTTATATGGATGCGCTGGACGCGCTGGCCAAGGCTGTAGAAAGGGCCGATGCCACCAGCAATGAGATTGCCATGGAGAAAGCGCTTCTTTCGATCGGCAACATCCATTCGATGTTCAACGACTACGAGCAGGCTTTGCACTACTATACGCAATGCTACAACAAGGCCCAAAACGCGGGCAATGAATTGATGCGCTCACGTGCGGGTGCCAATATGCTGATGTGCTACTGCATGATGGGCGATGCCAACGAGGCACAAAAGTGCTATGACAAATTAGGATCATTAGATATGGAGGATCCTAATCTGACACGCTTCTACAATTATCTTAATCAAGGATTACTCGCACGTGTGCGCAAAGATCTTCATGCCGCCATCTTTATGCACACACAGGCACTCGACTATGCCCGCAACCATGAGATGGACGGGCATTTTGCAGTTTCACAAATGGGGCAACTGGGCACACTCGAAGAGGAACTTGGCAACGAAAAGCAGGCCATTGACTGGTATCTGCAATGCGAGAAGCTTTCGAAGGAAGGTGGCTATATGAGCCCACTCGTTACCGCCTATGAGAAACTATCAAACCTCTATCGCAAGCAGCACAACGACAGCGCATCGATGCGCTACCAGCGACTATTCGTCAGCCTTTCCGACTCGCTCTTCAACGAACGCGAATTCAATAGCAAGCGAGGGCGCATCGTCGATTACGAGACGCAGCACAATATCCTTGAGATAAGTTCGCTCAATAGCCGCAACCGCACGCTCATAGCCGTCATCGTCCTTTTCGCACTTATGCTGGTAGCGCTCATCGTTTTGATCAGCTATATCTTCCGACAGAATCGAGAACTTGTATCTACACAACGACTGCTCATCGAGAAGCACAACGAACTGAACAAGCAACTTGAGATGCAGAACAGGTTGAGCGATGAATACTTCAAGGCTCCTGCCCCATCAGATTCCCAAGCCAATCCACTAACGGAAGCTGCCAACGACAGAGACAAGAATGAATTGAGTGACAATGCCATGGACGAGGAGAGCTACGAAAGCGCAGCGCCACTGCTTAGCAAGCAACAGTCAGACATGCTGCTCATTGCCATCGCCAAGGTCATGGAGGACAGTCACACCATCAGTGACCCCGACTTCGGGCTGCAGACGCTGGCCAATCTGGTAGGTTCGAATACGAAATATGTGTCATGGGCCATCAATGCGACCTATGGCAAGAACTTCAAGACCTACATGAACGAATACCGCATCAGAGAAGCCTCACGCCGACTGGCAGACACCGAGAAATATGGCAATCCCACTATGGCTGTGCTTGCCGAACAACTTGGCTACAAATCGCCCACCAGCTTCAACCAGGCGTTCAAGCGCATACTGGGCATGACTCCTGCTGCCTATCAAAAACTCATCCGTCAACAATAAACACACTATTTTTCAATACAGTTAAACGACATGAACAGAACTATCACATCACTTGTGGGCGCCATTGCCTTGACACTTGGCATGACTGCGACCATGCAAGCCCAGGCACCTTCGAAGACCTGGAACCCTAACATCAAGAACGGTATGTACAAGAATCCGGTGATCGATGCCGACTACTCTGACCCCGACGTATGCCGTGTGGGCAATGACTACTATATGACATCGTCGTCGTTTGCCTGCTTCCCTGGCCTGCAGATTCTCCATAGCACCGACTTGGTGAACTGGGAACTTATCGGACATGCCTTGACCGACGACTATCCCGTACTCCCGGAATACGAAGGTACCGACCTCGACTGGCACAAGAAGATCCAGCACGGCAACTATGTGTGGGCTCCTGCCATACGTTATCACGACGGGTGGTTCTACATCTATTGCGGTGACCCCGACCAAGGCCTTTTCATGACCAAGACACAAGACCCTGCAGGCACGTGGGAGCCTATCGTCTGGGTGAAGAAGGGCAAGGGAATGATTGACTGCTGCCCCCTGTGGGACGAAGATGGCAAGGCCTACCTTTCACACGGTTGTGCAGGCTCGCGTGCCGGTGTTAAATCTGTTCTTTTTGTAGCTCCAATGTCGCCTGATGGCACCAGGGTAATCGGTCCTTCACGTATCGTATATGATGGACACGAGGACCAGCCCACCATCGAGGGCACGAAGTTCTACAAGCGCAACGGTTACTACTACATCTTCAGCCCCGCTGGTGGCGTGAAGTACGGTTGGCAAGTGGAACTCCGCAGCCGCAGTCCTTTCGGCCCTTACGAGGAGTATGTGGGCCTGGCGCAAGGCAAGTCGAAGGTCAACGGCCCTCACCAAGGCGCGTGGGTTGATACACAAAACGGCGAAGACTGGTTCCTTCACTTCCAGGACAAGCATGCCTACGGACGCGTGGTACATCTGCAGCCTGCACGATGGGTGAACGACTGGCTCGTGATCGGCGAGGACAAGGATGGTGACGGATGCGGCGATGCCGTGGCACAATGGAAGAAGCCCAACCTTCCCTCTTCGGGAGAATTCCAACCTGTGGAGGACGACGAGTTCGACGCTCCCGAACTAGGACTGCAATGGCAGTTTGAAGGCCCCTACAGCCACTACTGGTACTTCTGCGATGCCAACAAGAGCAAACTGCGCCTCTACGGAGTACAGCGTCCTGACGGCTTCAAGAACCTCTCAGACCTGCAGAACGCCCTACTCCAGAAGTTCCCCACCGAGAACTTTACGGCCACGGCCAAGATGCAGTTCATCCCCAATCCCGAATACAAGGACAAGGGTGAAGAGGGCGGCTTCATCATCAAGGGACAGGACTACGCAGCGCTCAAGATTGTCAGCATCAGCGACGGCTGCGAACTACGCTACGTCACCTGCGCAGATGCGATGAAAGGCAAGGCCGAGAATATCGAGAAACGCGTGGAACTGAAGATGTCGAAGATGAAAGCTCCCTACACGCAGAAGTATGCCGTCGATGACATCCCACAGCCCCGTATGGCTACGCAGGACGTCTATGTACGCGTCACAGTGAAGAGCGAAGGCACCGGCAATGCCATCAAGTCGAAGGCACAATTCTACTACAGCTTCGACGGCAAGAAATACAAGAAAATCGGTGACGAATTCACCGTGAAGGAAGGCCGCTGGATTGGCGCGAAACTCGGTTTCTACAATTCCCGTCCCGGCGTGAAGAACGACGGAGCCTTCCTTGACATTGACTGGATCAGATTCGAAAAGTAAATGAACGCAACACTGGTACTGGGCGTCATAGCCCTTTACTTCCTGATGGTGTTCGGCGTCAGCTGGTGGACTACCCGCCGACGTGACCGTGACACCGAAACCTTCTATCGTGGCGATCGCAAGAGCCCCTGGTGGGTGGTAGCGATTGCCATGATTGGTACATCCATCTCGGGCGTGACCTATGTGAGTGTGCCTGGCATGGTCGAGGCGAAGCAGATGAGCTACATCCAAATGGTGATCGGTTTCGTCTGCGGCTATTTTGCCGTGGCATATATCCTTCTGCCCCTCTACTATCGCCTTGGCCTTTCGAGCATCTACGTCTATCTGGAGCAGCGCTACGGGCGCTATGCACACAAGACGGGTGCTGCCTTCTTCCTCCTGAGCAAATATCTTGGCTGCGCAGTCAGAATGTATCTCACGGCCGTCGTACTGCAACTTGTGCTCTTTGACCAACTGGGCGTACCCTTCGGCCTATCGGTGGCCTGCATCATGCTCATCGTCTGGCTGTACTCGTTCCGTGGCGGTGTGAAAACACTCGTCTGGACCGACCTGCTTCAAACCCTCTGCCTGCTGGCAGCTATGATTGGCTTTGTGATTTGCATCAGTTCGGCCATGGGATTGGACTTCAAGGGACTGTGTGGCACTATAGCCGAAAGCCCGATGTCGAGGGTGTGGTTCTTCGACGACGCCAACGACACGCGCTACTTCTGGAAACAATTCCTGGGCGGTATGTTCACGACCATCGCCATGACAGGTCTGGACCAGGACATGATGCAGAAGAACCTCTCGTGCAAATCGCTGAAGGAGGCACAGAAGAATATGGTCTCGTATGGTTTCGGGTTCCTACCCGTCAACATCATCTTCCTTTCGCTGGGTATATTATTATATATGTACGCGCGAGAAGTGGGTGTTGACAAGAGCGGAGACGAGCTCTTCCCATATCTTGCCACAGGCATCAATCCGACCACGGGACAGCCCTTCCTGCCCCTCATAGTAAGTGTGCTCTTCGTCCTAGGACTTGTGGCCGCCGCCTTCTCGTCGGCAGGTTCGGCAGTCACTGCGCTGACCACAGCCATTATGGTGGACTTTCTGCGCAAAGCGCCCAGTGGGGAAGGTTCGAATGGTTTGAGGGGTTCGATAGAAGGCAAACGTTTCTGGGTGCACATCATCAACTCCATCATGATGGGATTCATGATCTACCTTTTCCATCTGCTGGCATCGGGCTCGGTCATCAACGCCGTCTATGTTGTGGCATCCTACACCTATGGTCCGCTCATCGGACTCTTCTTCTTCGGTATGTTCACGAAGTGCAAAGTGAAGGACGGATGGTGGATACCGATGATCTGCATCGCTTCGCCCCTACTCTGCTGGATTCTCGACCAAAACTCCGAAGCGTGGTTCAATGGTTATAAAATCGGCTACGAGATGCTGCTGATCAATGGAGCACTAACAGCGTTAGGACTGCTGGTTGCTTCGATAAGAAAGAACTGAAAAAACATTTCATACAGATAAAATGAACGACCTTACTTTCGCAAGCAAGGTCGTTTTCGTGATTTACCATTAAATCCCTTTTATATTATGGGAGCCGAAGACGGGACTCGAACCCGTGACCCACGCATTACGAATGCGTTGCTCTACCAACTGAGCCACTTCGGCAATATTCGCTCAAAAGCGGGTGCAAAGATAGCGTATTTTTATTATATCTCCAAATTTTTTGAAAAGAATTTGTCTTTTGAAGCGAAAATTCAACGTTTTTGCCTAGAAATAGACATCGAAATCGAGCAAAATAGGCAGGTGATCGCTATATCCTCCCTCATACTGGTACCCATAATAGCTGCGTGCGGGGCGATGTCCCAAATGGCTGGTGTCTTCGGCAAGCATAAACGGGAGGTAGAAGACACGGGCATTGGAGATGGAGAAAGAGGGCGAAGATGTAGTGTTGACGATAAACTGGTCGAGGAATCCCCATTCGCCCTGATACTTGTGACTACCGTAGGACGAAGGATGAGTCTTCAGGGACTTTTGCAACGGTGCCATCAGATTCACATAATCCTTGCCCCACCAAGCCCTGGACTTACGAGCATAGTCGTTCATATCACCCATAATGACGATGGCGGGATGCAGGCGACAGTGACGTATGCTGTCGGCAAGATGCATCACCGTATGATGTGCAGCATCGCGAGCGGACTGCGACTGCTTGGACCCACCCAGGCGACTTGGCAGATGACAGACGATGACATCGAGGGTATCACCATTCACTATACGCCCAGCGGCATGAAGCACATCGCGCGTAGGACGGACACCATCGGGCAACTGGACACGATGGAAGTCGGCATGGAGCAGCTTGAAATCGGTAGGCTGATAGAGCAAAGCCGTCTGGATGCCTCGAACATCTGGACCGTTGCTGACGATGTAGTTGTAATGCAAATCCCAAAGGGGCGTGGAGTGTGTCCAATAGTGCATCACACTGTCGCCCTCTATTTCGGCCAACCCTACAATCATAGGCGCCTTGCCATCGCCTGCAGCAAGGATGACACGCGACAACTGCAATAACTTCTGACGCAGACGTGAGCGCGTCCAATGACGGATTCCCTCAGGCGTGAACTCATCGTCCTGATGGAGCGAATCATCGGAAGGCCAGAAGGCATTCTCAACATTCCAGAACATGATGCGCTGTTGCTGCACATTCTGCCTGTCCTGAGCCACGGAAGAGGCAAAGGATGCAAAGAGAAAGAATAACGAGAAAAAGATTGCAGAACGCATGTGGAAAAGAAAAGATGCTAAAAAAACCGGACCATCGGGACGATGATCCGGTGTGCCTTTATCGAAACTCGATTAAGCTTCGGCAGAGGTCTCAGCGGCAGCAGCCTCAGCAGCAGCGGCAGCCTCAGCAGCAGCGGCAGCAGCCTTAGCAGCAGCCTCAGCCTTCTTGGCAGCCAGAGCCTCAGCCTTGGCGTTCTTAACTGCAACCTCAGCATTGGCAGCCTCCTTCACCTTCTTGGCAGCTTCGGCAGCAAGGCCAGAAATCTTAGAAGTGATCTTAGCCTCCTTGGCTTTCATCCAAGCGTCGAACTTAGCCTGAGCCTGCTCGGCGGTGAGGGCACCCTTCTTCACACCTCCGTTGAGGTGCTTCATCATGAGAACACCCTTGTAGGAGAGAATACGACCAGCGGTGAGAGTGGGCTGTGCACCAGTCTCAACCCAGTAGAGGGCGCGATTGAAATCGAGTTGAATAGTAGCAGGGTTGGTGTTGGGATTGTAAGTACCGATCTTCTCAATATACTTACCATCACGTGGCGCTCTGCTATCTGCGACTACGATGCTGTATACAGCGTAGTCCTTGTGACCATGTCGTGCAAGACGGATCTTTGTAGCCATTTCGCAAATTGATTTAAAGATGTTAATACTTGTGCAATCCTAGGCGGGAGTGGTGACACGTCACGTTCCCCGGTTTTGCGGACGCAAAGATAAACATTTTATTCTAACAAACAAAATATTTGTGCTGAAAATTTCGTGATTCGTCGAAATTTACGTTCCCTACCAATAAACTTTTCAGATTTTGCAAGGTCAAAAAGGCAAAGTTGGTAATTATCAATAAATAAAAACTATTAACAAAACAAACAAACTACAAAATGAAAAAGATTCTTTTGGCAGCCATTTGCTGCATGACAATGATGACAAGCAGTGTATTGGCACAAGACCAGCCCCAGAGACGAGGCATGCGTGACGGCTTCCGTCAGCAGATGTTCCAGTTGGCCGACACGGCCATCACCAACCAACTCAACCTCACCACAGCCCAGCAAGTCGAGATAGCCAAGCTCAATGAGAACTACCTCGAAGAGATGAAGGCAGACGGTGAAAAGGGCAAGAAACTCGACAAGGAGGCACGTGAGGCACGACGCGCTCAGATGGAAGCAAAACGCGCCGAGGGACGCAAGCAGCTGCGCGCCATCCTTGGCACAGAACTCTACATCGAATATCTTGAGAAGGCCCTCGACCGCCGCCCGATGATGGGTGGCCAGCGTGGACCTCGCCCCGACGGACAGAACATGCAGCGCTCGCGTGGCATGCGCGGAGGTGGCAGTTTCGGCGGCGAATTCGGTGGTCGTGCATTCAGTGAAGAGTTCTAACCCTCCCCCATCCCAAAGAAACCACTTCAACGAAAATAGAGGAAGCATTCTAATACGCAACAGAATGCTTCCTCTTTTTCGTGCGATGACATCAATAGACAGATGTAATCAGAGATTCTTCTTGAAGTAAGAGCAGACTTTCTTATAGATGTGGACATTGCTGTTGCCACCCTGGATGAAGTGATTGCGGTTGGTATAGACCATCATGTCGAAGTCGAGGTCGTTCTGCACAAAGGCCTCAGCCACTTCGTAGGTGTTCTGCGGATGCACGTTGTCGTCGGCAGTACCCGTGACGATGAGGAGCTGGCCCTTGAGGTTCTTGGCACGGCTCAAGACAGAACTTTTTCTGTAACCTTCGGCATTCTGCTGCGGTGTGCGCATAAAGCGCTCGGTGTAGATGGTATCGTAGAACTTAAAGTCGGTGACAGGGGCCACAGCCACACCAGCCTTGAACACATCGTTGCCTCCACACATCGTCATCAGCGTGTTGTATCCACCGAAACTCCATCCCCAGATACCGATACGATCGGCATCGACATAGGGCAACGAGGCAGCATAACGACCGGCCGACAACTGGTCCTCAGCCTCACGAACACCCAATTCGCAATAGATCTGACGCTCCCACTGAGCACCACGGCAGGCCGTGCCACGACCGTCGACAGTCAAGGCTACGAAGCCCTCCTGGGCCAGATACATAGGGAAACCGAATTCCCAACGGTCGAGCACCTCCTGCGAACCAGGACCTCCATACTGCTCGAGCACGCAAGGAGCCTTACCGCTGACGTTGTTAGGACGGATAACGTATCCATTGAGCTTGTCACCACGTTCGGTGGTCATCTGGAAGAACTCACGCTTGGGCTGACCGGCTACCTCCTGACGAAGAGCAGCATTGTCCTCGAGGGTCTTGATAACCTTGAGGCCCTGTACGCTTTCGAGGGTGACACGGGTGGGCGTCTCGGCATCGCTGTAGTAGTGCTGCATATAGATGAAACCACGGCTGAACGAAGCGCTATGCGTGCCACGACAACCAGCGCCATCGCGTCCTCCATTGAAGAGTGGGGTCATCGTGCCCTTGGCATCAATCTTATAGATACCACGTGTCAGCTCGGAAGGAACGGCCGAATTCTTGCCAACGTAAGCCACCTGGACGTAGGCACAACGCGAAGCAGGATCGTAGCCATAGACATTGGTCAAATCGAAGTTACCCTTGGTGAGTTGGCGCTGCTGCTGACCTAACATATTATAATAATATAGGTGTCGCCAGCCCGAACGCTCACTTGCGAAGGTAAAGCCATTCTCGTCGAAATGGATGGCGTCGAGATCTTCCTCGGCAATATACTGGTCGTTGGTGTCCTCGAGAATCAGTTTGGCCACGCCACTTCGTGGATTGACGAAATAGAGTGACAACTTGTTCTGCAGACGATTCATCGTCAGCACAGCGAGTTTGTCCTCGGCCTTGGTGAACTGGATGCGCGGGATATAGCCATCGGCATCGACGGGAACCTTAAGCTGATTGAGTTTCTTGGTATAAACATCGTACGACCAGGCAGAGACCTTTGAATTCACTTCGCCTGCCACAGGATATTTATAGACATATTGGCCAGGATAGAGCTCATATTCGGGATATTCGGGGAACTGTCCCTTATAGGTGGGCAACCAATACTCCTTCACGTCAGTCTCGTCCCACTTGAGGAAACAGAAGGTCTTCGAGTCGGGACTCCAAGCAATAGCACGGTCCATCGAGAACTCCTCCTCATAGACCCAGTCGGGCACACCGTTGATGATCTTATTGCGGGCACCGTCGTCGGTCACCTGGCGCTCCGCAAGGTCGATACCTGCCGACATCACACGCACATAGAAAAGATTGTTGTCGCGCATAAAGACGAGCTGACGGCCGTCGGGAGCCATGGTCACGGCCTGCACCTTGCCTTCGGTGAGACGCTTGAAGGCTTGACGACGCACGCCACCGGCTTCGATGACATAGTAGAAATAGTCGGCCTTGTAACTACGACGATAGATCGACTCGCGGTTGCTCCACACGAGGAGACGTTCCTCGTCCTGCGAGAGTTCGTAACCCGACAACCTGAGCTGGCTGACATCGAGCCCCTCTTCGGGCTTCACCTTGTTGAGGTTGAGCAACGTATCGACTGCGTGACCATTGCTGTATTGATACTTGACGATGGCACGACCATCGGCGGTGATGGCCGTATAATGCTTGCCGTCGGCTGTACTACGGAAAGCAGGCACACTCTTGCCGCGATAATGGCCACCACGAACAGCTTCCACAGTGATAGGTTCGGCAGCATTGAGTGCGACCGAAATGGTCATTACTGCCAGGCAGATGAGTAAAGAAAAATGCTTATTCATATTAATCCATTCTATTTTTATAATCCTCATAAGCGTATTCCCGCAAAATATCTATTGAACCATCCTCACGGAAAAAAGCGATGGCAGGATGGGCGACTCCATTGAACGTATGCGTCTTGACCGTTGTATAGTGAATCATATCTTCGAAGAGAATATATTCACCCACCTGCAACTGGTGGTCGAAACGCCAAGAGCCCAGGAAATCACCGCTCAGGCAACTGTTGCCACCCAAACGATATATGTAACCACGTCCTTCGGCATCGTCAACCACACCATGAGCGGCTGCCGCATCGTCAGCGGCAGACAAAGGCAGCGACTGAGCGCCACGCACAGCCGGCTGATAGGGCATCTCAAGGCAGTCGGGCATATGACAGGCGAAAGAGACGTTGAGAATAGCCGTACGGATGCCGTGATTCTCGACCACATCGACCACCTGGCTCAGCAATGGTCCGGTTTGCCAAGCAAAGGCACTGCCAGGTTCGAGGATAACCTTGAGCCAGGGATAGCGTTGACGCAAGGCACGGAGCAGACCAATGAGATGACGAGTGTCGTAATCACGGCGCGTCATCAGATGACCTCCACCAAGATTGAGCCACTTGATCTGCGGGAACCACCTGGAGAACTTGTCTTCAAGATGCGCCAACGTTCTTTCCAATGTATAGGAATCGTCCTCGCAATGGCAATGGCAATGGAAGCCCTCGATGCCTTCGGGAAGTTTGTCAGGGAGGTCGTCGGACAAGACACCAAACCTTGAACCGGGGGCGCAAGGATTGTAGATGGCAGTTTCAATCTCGCTATATTCCGGATTGACCCTTATGCCACACGAAGCCTTTCCTTTGGCCAACGGATAGAAATGGTCAAATTGGCAAAGTGAATTGAAGGTGATGTGGCCCGAACAACGGAGTATCTCGGGGAAGTTCTCATCCGTATAGGCGGGGCTGTAAGTGTGGGCAGGTGATCCGAACTCCTCGAAGGCAAGACGTGCCTCCCACACCGATGAAGCCGTGGTGTGACTGATATATTCGCGGAAGATGGGGAACGTCTTCCAGAGCGCATAGGCCTTGAAGGCAAGGATAATCTCCACTCCCGCTTCGGTTGCAACATCACGTATCAGCGAAAGGTTGCGGCGAAGCAACTTCTCTTCAAGGATATAGGAGGGCGAAGGGAAGCGACAGTAGTCTGTCTTCTGAATATATGATTCGATGGAATTATGCATCATCTTGGGTCATATAGATTGTATTTCGGCCGCAAAGTTAAGAATTTATTCCCACATTTTAAAATATTTGTCCAAATATTTCGCCATCTTGCAAAAAAAAACTATCTTTGCACCCGCAAAATTCTTTGATATTTGCATCTCCCTGCTAAAGGTTGCAGGGTTTATGTTGAATGGTTAATTGTAAAATTGTAAAATCAGATGAAGAAATGGCATATTGAGGACTCTGCGGAGCTCTACAATATTCATGGATGGGGTGTCAGTTATTTTGACATCAACGAGAAGGGCCATGTAGTGGTTACCCCCAAGAAGGATGGTGTGCAGGTGGACCTGCGCGATGTGATGGACGAACTGGCGCTGCGAGATATCCAGGCTCCTGTGCTGCTGCGTTTCCCCGACATTCTCGACAACCGCATCGAGCGCATGTCGCAATGCTTCAAGAAAGCAGCCGAAGAATACGGCTACAAGGGAGAATGTTTCACCGTCTATCCCATCAAGGTCAATCAGATGCAGCCTGTCGTCACCGAAATGGTGAGCCACGGCAAGAAGTTCAATCTGGGATTGGAAGCTGGTTCGAAACCAGAACTGCATGCCGTCATTGCCGCCTGCACCGACTATGACTCCATCATCATCTGTAACGGTTATAAGGACGAATCGTTTGTCGAACTCGCCCTACTTGCCCAGAAGATGGGCAAACGAATCTTTATTGTTGCCGAGAAACTCAACGAGCTCGAAACCATCGACCACATTGCCAAGCGCCTTAATGTGCGTCCCAACATCGGAATCCGTATCAAACTGGCCTCATCGGGCTCGGGCAAATGGGAGGAATCGGGCGGTGACGCCTCGAAATTCGGTCTCACCAGCTCCGAACTGCTCGAAGCAGTGGAATACCTTGAGTCGCATGACCTGAAAGACTGTCTCAAGCTCATTCACTTCCACATCGGTTCACAAGTCACCAATATCCGCTATGTCAAAACCGCCATACGCGAAGCTTCACAATTCTACGTGCAGCTCCGCAAGATGGGTTACGGCGTGGAGTTTGTAGATGCCGGTGGCGGACTGGGTGTGGACTACGACGGCACACGCAGTGCCTCGAACTGTTCATCGGTCAACTATTCCATCCAAGAGTACATCAATGACATCATGTACCAGATCATGGATGCTGCCGACAAGAACGAGCTACCCCACCCCAATATCATCACCGAGTCGGGACGTTCACTTTCGGCCCACCACTCACTACTTGTCATGGAGGTGCTCGAGACCGCTACGCTTCCCGAGATGCCCGAGGAATGGGAAGTTGGTCCTGACGATCACGACCTGGTGAAGGAGCTCTACGAGATTTGGGATACCCTGACCCAGCGTTCAGCACTTGAGTCATGGCACGATGCACAGCAGATACGCGACGAAGTGCTCCAACTCTTCAGCCACGGCATCATTGACCTAAAGACGCGTGCTCAAATAGAGAAACTGTTCTGGAGCGTCACCCGTGAGATCAACAATCTCATCTCGGGCATGAAGCGTGTTCCAGAAGAATTGCATAATATTCCAAAGCTCCTTGCTGACAAGTACTATTGCAACTTCTCGCTTTTCCAGTCGCTGCCCGATATGTGGTCGATTGACCAGATCTTCCCCATAATGCCCCTCCAGCGCCTCAACGAACGGCCTGACCGCAAAGCAACGTTGCAGGATATGACCTGCGATTCGGATGGAAAGGTGCAGAGCTACATTGCCGAAAACCAAATCGTCAATGCCATGCCAATCCATTCGCTCAAGAAGAACGAGAAGTATTACCTTGGCGTTTTCCTTGTGGGTGCATATCAGGAGATCCTGGGAGACCTCCACAACCTCTTTGGCGACACCAATGCCGTACATATCACTGTCAACAAGAACGGCTACGAGATTGACCAGACCATCGATGGAGAGACCGTTCAAGACGTGCTGAGATGGGTAGAATATGACACCAAGAAAATGGTTCGCACACTTGAAACGTGGGTAACGAAATCTGTAAAGACAGGACGCATCTCGCTCGAAGAAGGCAAGGAGTTCCTCAATAACTACCGCAACGGACTATACGGATACACTTATCTCGAAAGGGATTAATCTGGCAATATCAACCTATAAAAAATTTGAAAGGCAACCGTCTCACGACGACTGCCTTTCCTTTTGCCTTAATAATTAATTACACATACAATTTGCTATTCACTAATTAAGAGTAATAACCTTTATAAAGATTTATAAAGAATTGCTTCGAAATCTCGCTGCAAAGATAGGTGAATTTACAAAAGATACCAAACGATTTTGTAACAACAATCTTTTGTAATGTTCCATCACCCCAAAAAAACCATTTTAAGTGTATTTTTTGCTGAAAAATCCTCTATTTTGAACAAAATTATGACAAAAAATGCATATGGACAGATCATTTTTCGATGTCGAAGGCCATAACATCTGCCAGTCCATTTGTACAAGCACGCCATTCTGGAAGACCAGATCCATTGGGATTACCAGCCTTCATAAAGTTCGTCCAATAGTCAACCATTCGTTCACTAAGCTTCTCGTCAGCCTCGCCCAAGGGACGCCAACAACGCTTGACTGTATTGAAAACGTACCAAAGCTCGGAGGAATGGAAGGCTCCTGAACCATTGCCTGGAAGACGACGGCGGAACTCATAGACGTAGGGTGCCTTGCCTTTTTCGGCCAGTCGGGAGGCAAGATATGCATAAGGTTCTCCCATACGGGTGAACATCATGTCGTCGAGCGTGCATCCCATCATGATGGGGATATGCGGAACGAAGTCCTTTTCGATGCAGGCTGCAAGACCTCCCACAAGAACCTTGCCGTCGACATTTGGCTGGAGCATAAGGAACGGCATATTGTGGGCGGTTGCAAAGCGACTGATGACCTCCTGCAACTGCTGGTAGTCCATACCACGCATCTCGTCGAGGCTTAAATCACCCATGAGCGTCTTGCCCAACTGTTCGTAATCGCTGAGGGAAGCTGCGCCCATACCATCGTTGCCATCGGGACTTATGGCACCACCACTCTGGATGATTGCCTTGGCAATCTTTCCCTTGGTCAGCGGTGAGCAAAGAAGATTGCGGACACTCATGGCGCCAGCACTCTGTCCGAAGACAGTGATGTTGTCGGGGTCTCCACCAAAGTTTGCAATGTTGTCGCGTGTCCAGTCGAGAGCCTTGATCTGGTCGAGCATGCCGTAATTGCCGGAGATATGGTCGGGATTTTCGGCTGAAAGTTCGGGATGAGCCAAGAATCCAAAAGCACCCAAACGATAATTGATGGTAACAAGTATGACACCGCGCTTGGCATAGGCATCGCCATCAAACTCTTTTTCATATCCATAGCCTGCGATGAAGGCACCTCCATGGATCCAAAGTGCGACAGGCAATTTGTCGCCCTTCTTTGCGTCAGCAGGTTTCCATATATTCAGATAGAGACAATCCTCACTCATCTCGGGGTCGCCTTCAGAGAAGAATTCCTTCACGTAATCCACGTCGCCATAATTGTTGATGACAGCGGAATCGGGGCCTGCCACATGAGGTGGCTGGAACGAGATAGGACCAAAATGATCGGCAATCAGTACAGTATCCCATGCGATGACGGGCTGTGGAGCCTTCCAGCGCAGCTCGCCAACAGGAGGAGCGGCATAAGGGATGCCCTTGAAGACGACAACATTGGGATTCTCAGAAGGCATACCTTGTACCTTGCCTCCTGTCACTTCTTTTACCAGCGGGTTCTCTGGTGCGGTGGTGCATGCTGTCAGGCAAAACACCATCATTGTCATTGCAATAAAGTTTTTCATATTATATAATATAAGTAATGTGGAATTGTTTGCAGCAGCAAATATCGCAATAATTCAGATAATATCCAAGCAATTCACATTTTTTCTTCCTTAAAAGACAAAAAAATAAAAAAAGCCCAGACTTTCGCAAGCCCGGGCTTATGATATACACACACACTAATTAAGAACTAACCAATAATCTTAAATTTCCAATGAGTTATCCATATTACTATTTTCGACTGCAAAGATACGACATATTTTACAAATAAACAAGTGTCGGTAAATATCAAGGAGCAAAAGAACAGAAAAACCATATTGATTTTCAAATATTTGTACAATTTTACCCCTATTAAAATGTAGAATCAAGAGGAAACCTGATCATCTCGATTTCTTTTGTCAGACAAGGCTGTTATGAGGCATCCGGCACAAAATAAACGATCGCCACGCACCTCTGGAGAGATAAGGAATAGTGGCATAGAATAAAAAAACCGTAGGCTGTCTCACGACAGCCCACGATCACAAAATCATTCACTTATTGTTACCATTTATTGCCTTATGGTGCAAAGATATAGCATTATACAATATTCTCCAAATCATATCAGCAATTTTTTTCCTATTTCATAACGAATCGCCTATTTTTCCCCACTAAAATTTCCAACAGAGGGCGAATACCTTTGCAAAAACACATTTTGATGCCATCCTCGGCCCTTATCTACGTATAAGACTACCAATCAGCGGAAACGCTAAATAAAAAACACCTCTCCAGCTCTCCTTTTGACGTTTAGATTGGATACTATGCATGACAAACTTGGCAATTAAGACAATTGTTTACTAGAAAAACGGACAAATAAGACCATCATATGAAAAAAACACACTATATTTGTAAACTTTTAATATATAAAAGCTTTATTCGAAAACAATTTTCCGATTATATACGCTATGATTTTTTTAGATCGCAACGAATTCAATTTCAAACCTTCGCAGAAGGTAATTGATGCTGTAAAAAACTTCAACCCCGAGGATCTCTGCTTCTATACCCGCATCTACGACCAAGGCAAGAAGAGTGTCGTATCTGTTCGCCTTAGCGAGATTTATGGAGTGCCTGAGTCGCAGGTACTGTTGGGTTATGGTGGAGAGGACATCCTTAAGAATGTCGTCCACTATTATCTCACCAAGGGCGATAACCGCTCCATACTGATTCCCGAATTCTCTTGGTGGTACTACAACCGCATTGCCAGCGAATGTGGCGGCGAAACCCATATGTACCCCCTTCACGAATTGGAAGACACCTTTGCCTACGACATTGATGAGGTTATCCGAATCACATGCGACGTACATCCACGCATGCTTCTCATTGCTTCGCCCAATAACCCCACCGGCAATAGCCTTACACCCGACGAGATAACCCGCATCATGGAAAGTATTCCATCCGACACCATAGTGCTCATCGACGAGGCTTATGCTTCGTTCATTTCGGCTGACACTCATTATATCGCACCTTTGGTGGAAAAGCATAGTAACCTCATCATCTCACGCACCCTTTCAAAGTTCTATGGACTTCCCGGACTGCGCATGGGATTCGGATTCATGGGCAAGGGACACGACGGGTTCCTCAATTATGCCAATAAATATCTTGGATACAACCGCTTCTCGGAGGCAGTAGCCCTTGCAGCACTTGAAAGCGACGAGCACTATCGCAACGTGGCCAATCAGATGCAGTGGGACCGCGACCTCTTCAAGAAGGAGCTGGGTAATCTCCCAGGATTCAAGGTTTATAAGTCGGTAGCCAACTTCATACTTATCAAGTATCCCATCGAAATCAAGGAAGCACTTCAGGAAGCCCTTCGTGTGCAGGAGTACAAGATCAAGTTCATGTCGGACAAAGGCCTTGAATCCTGCCTGCGCATCACCTTGGGCCGTCCAGAACAGATTCAGGTGGTTGTCGATACGATCAAAAAAGTATATCTTTCACGATGAAAGCGCTCATCCTTGCTGCCGGTACGGCTTCGCGTCTGCGTCCACTGACCAACGACACCCCCAAGTGCCTACTTCATGTGGGAAAACGAACCTTGCTCCAACGCTCGATGGATGCATTGATACAGAATGGCATCCGGCAGTTTGTCATTGTCACCGGATACCTGCACGAGAAGATTGAGCAGTTCGTGAGTCAGCAATATGGCGACAGCATACAAGTCACCTTCATCCACAACGACATCTACGCCTCGACCAACAACATCTACTCTCTTTGGCTGGCACGTCCCGCAGTCGAAGGTACAGAGTTTCTACTGCTCGACAGCGACTTGCTCTACGATCCACAAATCATCACTCGCGTGCTTGCCAACGACGCGCCCAATGTGTTGACGCTTATTCGTCACACGCTGGGCGAAGAAGAGATGAAAGTGGTCACTGTTGCCAGTCGCAACCATACCGAAGACACCGACGGAACCATCGTTGAAATCAGCAAGACCTGTCGTCCTGAGGAGGCTGCAGGCGAAAGCCTTGGCATTGAGAAGATGGATTCCAACTACAGTTGTGCCCTCTACGGTGAACTTGACAAGATGATGAATCAAGAGCATCTCGAAAACAAGTTCTACGAACTCGCCTTCATGCGCCTCATTCCACAAGGACAAACATTCAGTGTTCTCGATGTCACAGACCTCTTCAGTTGCGAACTCGACACTGTCGAGGACTTCGAGAATGCCAAGCAGAAGATTCCTGCATCGCTCTATTGATATGGCCACCTACGACATACGTCCCCTTCAACTGCGTATTCTGCGCATTCTCCTCGCCGTCCAAAAAGTCTGCGAAGAGCATAACCTGCGTTATTTCATCATTGCTGGCACTCTACTTGGTGCTGTGCGCCACAAGGGCTTTATCCCTTGGGACGACGATCTTGACATCGCCATGCCACGCCGCGACTATGACCTGCTGTGTCAACATGCCAGCGAGTGGCTTCCTGCACCCTACGAGATGGTGAGTTTCGAAACTGATCCCGAGAACTATCCCCTCCCCTTCGCGAAGATACAGGATGCCAGCACTACGCTCATCGAACGCATGCACCTCAAATACCTTGGCGGAATCTACATTGATCTATTTCCGCTCGATGGTATGCCCAAGAGCACGATATTACGCCGCCTGCATTTCATGCGTTACGAATGGTACAAGCGCGCCCTCTACCTTGTTCATCGTGACCCCTACAAGCACGGACATGGTCCATCGAGCTGGATACCTCTGCTCTGCCGAAAGCTCTATACGATGCAAGAGATACAGGTGAAGATGCGATGCCTGCAGCGGCGTTGGGACTACGATGCCAGCGACTACGTGGTTGATCATGACGATGGGTTGAAAGGTGTGATGGCCAAGTCAATCCTGGGCAAGCCCACACCGATTGCCTTCGAGGATGCAGTGGTCTGGGGTGCTGAACACCCACACGAATATCTTTCGCAGAAATACGGTGAATATATGGTGATTCCCGATGGCGACCACCAGCGCCAGCACAACTTCCACCTTCTCGACCTTGAACGTCCTTATCGGGACTACACAGAAAAGGCATAGCCTTATCGAGGCAACAGATCGCTAACCCTAATTGATTAACATTTAATACCGAAACATCATGAGCAACGTAAATGAAATTTACAAGTGCAAGGAATGCGGCTTGATGGTGGAAGTTGTCATTGCAGGCGACTGCACACCCGAATGCTGTGGCAAACCCATGCAGCTACTAAAAGAGAACACCACCGATGGCGCCAAGGAAAAGCATGTCCCTGTGGTCGAAAAGACTGCTGATGGCTATCGTGTCAGGGTAGGTTCAGTAGATCACCCGATGACCGAGGCCCACTATATCCAGTGGATTGAACTAGTCACCGAAAATGGTGTGCTTCGCCAGCATCTCACTCCACAAGACCAACCCTTCGCTGAATTCAAGACCGATGCAAAGGAAGTCTATGCACGTGAGTTCTGCAATCTTCATGGACTTTGGAAATCCTAATTCCCTTGCATTTTTCTCTATCAGTCCGACAAAAAATATTCGGGCAGTTGCCTGAACATAAACCGAAACAGATGAAGCCCAGACCAACAAAGTCTGGGCTTCATCATTATGAGGGGTGTTGCATTTATCGAATTCCATAGAGGTAAGCGAGGAGCATCATCTTGCCACGCATCGTCTCGCGTGGCGTGAACTCGCCATTTACCCACATGTAACGCTGATTGAAATAGGATTCCTGACGCGGCCAATTTTCTGTCCAAGAGGGATAGCATCGATTGAGCAGAATACGTGCATCGCCGCCATTATCGGGCGACCACACTTCGGTGCCGTTGAAAGGAGTTTGGCCAGGATGACTCTCGGGAGTTCCATCGTTTCGTCCGGTAGTATAAACATCGGTAAGGTGACGCTGGCCCAAGCCGGTCATTTCAACGATATTCCCTGGATTTCGTCCCAATGCCCAACCAGCCTCGAGATATAGAGCTCGTTCGAGTTGCTGGCGACGTGCCTTGGTATCAGCAATGTAATGAGCCAGGACCACAAGATGCAGATTCTGGGATGTCTGCCACCGCGCATCGTTGGCAGCACGTCGCGAAGGACGCTGATCGACAAAGTTGACATTGTAGGCATCGGCATGCTTATTGACGCTCGACTTTATATTGGCATAGAGTTCGGGATAATGGCGTTCGCGTGGGCAGCAGAGATAGGCAGCAGCTGCATAGTACTGGAAGTAGCCCACTTCACCCGCCTGGAAAACGTTGGTGACATTGGCCGCGAACAATCCTTGGCGACCCTTATTGAAGAGCGGTGTATCGCCGGTTGTGATCATGCTTTCGGCTGCAAGGATATCTTCCCATTCCCTTTCGCCCGTGACATTATATAGGAAGGCAGCAGCCATCTGTCGGAAGTCCCGGCCACGTATGCTGATGCTTCCAATATCCTGCTTGTCGTCAAGTTGGGAGTTTTCCTGCCGTGAAGCATAGCGGAATGCACGTATTGCCTCTTGTGTGTAATAATTGCATAGCGAGTCATTGCCCTGGATGCGAAGTGCTTCGGCCGTGATGGCGCAGTTGGCGGCATTGGCCCATGCTGCCATCGTAGTGCAACCCGCCTGGAACATAATGGTCCATTCGGACGAAGGATTGGTGACACCCTGCGAGTAACCTTCCCCATCGCGTATGCTCAAGAAGAAGTCCACCTCATTGCGAGCCTCGTCGATGAGGTCGGGCAAACCATTCCCACTCTCGCGAATGCCAAGGTTATCCTCTGCCAAACGTCCACCCGTAAGAATATAGGGTAGCAACTGATCGTAGATGTTGGAGACATGGGCAAGGTGACGGTCCCAATCGAAGGCATCGGAATGACCGCCCTTTACATCGACAGCCACAGGATTGCCTGGGAGACGATGCTGCCAGAAGATAGACGTGAGAGCTGGTTTGAAGTGAGGTTCATCCCAAACGTCGGTACGCAATGCTCTCCATTCGGGATCCCATGGCTGGAAATCGGTCTTGTAGATGGTAAAGCCCTTCGGATCGACCTCGGGGATAAACTGAGGTTGGCGTGGCACAGGAGTAACGTTCTCCGGGTCGATAGGTTCGCCCAAACGCATATAATAGTAGCCGCGAAGTGAATAACGATAAGGTTGATAATAGATTTCAGGATCGACATCGAAGTCCATACTGCAACCTACATCCTCGACAACAAGTCGATAACGACCAGGTGCAGATACCTTGAAATCGACATTCCAAACATCGGTACCGACAAGATTCTTCTGACCTGCCTCTTTGGTCGAAGCCGATGCCGGCAACCAGAAACGCACAGTACCTACTGCCTGTTTACGACGCGTATTCACATTATAGAGCCAGACTTTCTTGCCTTCAAAAGCCTTGTAGTCGCGCTGCCCGCCATCACCAAGCCACATATAGAGATCGGCAGCCTTCACTGCCTCGGCAGGACTATATCCCAGGATATTGACATGCACGGCCTCGGACTGCGAGGTCCAGATATCGTACTTCACAGAAGCGGTGGTCTGGTCACTGCCAAGACCTTCTGGAATATTGACCTGATAGGTGCAACCCTGTCGCATGGACTGAGGCAACTGCAGGAAGAGCCAATGGTCGAGTTCGGAGGTAAGAGTGTGATCAGTGTTCATAGGTTTGCTCTTCCGATAGATAGCCTTTGGCGAAGATAAAGCGAAAGACTTGTCATCGGGAGAAGAGACTTGCCACAATGCAGCCTGTGATGCTAATGCAGCATCGAGACGAGGACCAAAGACGAGAAGCGTGTCATCGCCATCAGCAAAACTATGTCCCAAATATGCACTGGGGCCTGTGGCATCATCGCGATAACGAACTTCGCCATCGCGGAAATGAAGCATCAGATAATCCTTGTCAACCACCTGAATGCCAATGAGCCTATTGGCAAAAGAGCTGGAAGATAGAAGGAAAGAAAGGAACGTAATTAGGATTAATGAACGTTTCATGATGATTTTAAGTGGAATTGTTAACTTTAATATTATCTTCTATAGTATCTAGATGATCTAGAGCTTCTAGAGTATCTAGATTATCTAGGCCTCATATCTTATAGCCATCAGAAGGGATCAGAGGTAACGACGAGCTTATCGCCACTCAAATCAACTTCGAAAAGATGAGGAACGCGGATGTATCGACCATTCTGATTGTAGTGACTGTGACAGCTCAAAAGCAAACGTCCCTCAAAGTCGCGGAACAACATACCATGGCCGAAATTAGGAGGTGTGATGGGCTTCTCTTCCTGTATCCATGGCCCAGCTAGAGTTCCTGACTCGGAATAAGCGACGCCCTGTGTATAAACATCATAGACCCACGACGTCCAGATCATGCCCAGGCGACCCGTACCAGTGCGAAAGAGATAAGGGCCATCGGTAACCTTGTTGGGATGTTCTCCATCCATGTCCTTTTCCTTGCTCCAAGGACTTTCCTTTGCTCGAAAGAGGATTCGTGGTTCACCTATCGTACCACTGAGGTCATCTTTCAGTCGAATGGCTTCCATCGTACCATTCCAGTTCTGCAGCCATTCACCACAATAAATCATATAGGGATGGCCATCGGTATCGACCCAAAACGTGCCGTCAAGAGTGGGCTGGTCAGCACGCAAATAGGCTGCATCACCAAAGAGTCGATAGGGACCATCGGGATAATCGCTGACAAGAACCTGCGAGGCGCGACGTGGAATGACGTTGCCACGCACAGAATCAATGCGAACAGCATTGTTGGTAAAGGTGGCAAAGTAATAGTATTTGCCCTGATAAGGATGAAGTTCGGCAGCCCAAATCATTGGACGTGGGCCCATCCACGACGTCGAGTCAATATCTACCACATTGTAGGGGCCAGTCCACATTTCCAGGTCACGACTTTTCCAAAGCATACCACCTGTGCCCGTCATATAATAAATATGAGAGGCAGTATCAGGAAAGATGCATGGGTCGCTCAGGATAATGGAGTCACGAGGCACAGTACGCACCTTGAAGGGATGACGCTGACGCTGTGCCGAAGCAGTAAGCGTCAGTAACGAAAGGAGCAGAATAATAAAGTGTTTCATGAAGGTAATGTGTTATGATTAATAGAAAGGAACATCCATAGTTCCTCGATCCGAATTCCGCAAAGTCCTATTGATAAAGCAAAGCCATTTGGGCCGTAAGATCGCGCATCTGTTCTCGCAGCGATTTCGGAGCAAGGACCTCGATGCTTGAGCCATACTCAAGGAACTTATTGGTCAGGTCGGGAGTAATAGCAAGTTCATATTCGAAGACACTATAGTCGGAGTGGGTCTCAATCTCGTGCTGGGAAGGATGAAGTGGAAGCGTACGGAAGTAACTGCGCCAAAAGAGATTAACCTTGATCTGGATGGTCTCGATAACCGGACTGATAGTGGTATAAACACCAAAATAATGGGCAAAATAGTCCTTCGATGAGAAATACTCGGGAATCTGGAAATCCACATCCTCAAGGATACGCAACTGCTGCATCCTATCAAGGGCAAACAACTGCAAGTGCGAACTGTGGTTCTTGCGTGCCAGCAGATACCATCGCTGCTGGGATAATTTCACACAGTAGGGTTCGATAAAGCAAGTATAGGGTTCACTATCGGAAAACTTCTTGTAGTCGAGTTCCATTGCCTTGCCCTTTGACATCGCTTCGATGATAGTAGGCAGAAAAAACTGGCCGGAAGGAACCTCTTCGAGCAATATTCTTTCACGCAGGTTCCCACCTTCGGTCATCAGCTGGTTGATGGAGAAAGACGACAACATCAATTCCGTCGCCTTCAGGCTATTGTCTCCCGAAATATAATAACGATAACGATCCTTCACATCGCATTCTATCGAGACGCCCAGGACATCAAGGGCCGAACTGATGGCTCGGTTCAGCTGATTGCGAGTCAACTCTTCTCCTCCACTCAAATCCACATTATTCACCCATAACTTGTTCAACTCTTCTCGATTGAGTTTTTTGTAGTTCAAAAGAGTATTCACAAGCCACATTCCATGCCGAAAACGCAGATTTTCCATAAAAATTCGTCGAATTAACCAAATTTAACAGAGGTGTATCAATGTACGCAACACCCTGCCCCGATCTTTGCGGTGTGAAAAACAAGAATAATCACACAAAAAAGAATAAAACAATGAAAAAGGCTGCAATCATTATCGTCATCGCCAGTATGGTAGTTCTGGACCTTATCCTTTCAGGAATGAACGTTATCCTTGGCCTACTGCTCATCATCGGAGCAGGACTGTTCGCTTATCTGATGGACTCGATGAACCACGAGCCACGACGCACCACCAGCATCACACGTGCTGCACGTCAGAACCGTGAGTTGCAGGAGGCCGCGCCAAAGGCCGAACTCAGCATTGCCGTCTGATCACTTGATGACGCGAATCTTCATACGCACGTCGGTCTTTGGGCGATTCACAGCATTGCTTTCGAGGGCTGCGATCTTCGAAATGACATCAAGGCCCTCGACGACTTCACCGTAGCATGTGTATTCGCCATAGATGTGATAGGCTCCACCTATCGTACTGTAAGCTTCACGCTCGGCAGGAGTGAAGAAACGTGTGCCGGGCATAGTGCGGGCAATGCTGTCGATGTTGTGGTTGATGCGACGCGCCAACTGATTGTATTCGGCTATACTTGTGGTCTTGAGCATAGCCAGTGAATCTTTCACAGACTGGGTCATCACCTTGCGTTGGGCTGCCTTACGTGCCGTCGCATTGTGTGTCTTTTCCCAATTGTTGAGCGTAGCTTCGCTCATCACGTAACCATCGACGATGAAGAACATCGACATGTCGGAGTTGACCACACCTTCACGATGAGGGGCACAGAGAGCTCCCTTTTTCGGGACATGGTTCTTGCGAATTTCTGCAGGAATCTCTTCACTGAGGTCACCCCAGCCGATACTTTGTCCAGGCAAGGCAGTCTTCGAGTCAGGAGCTCCTCCCTGGATCATGAACGTAGGCATGACACGCCCGAAGAGCGAGTCGTCGTAATATCCTGAACGAACCTTACTCAAGAAGTTAGCTACAGTGCGAGGGCAGTCGTCGTAAAGCATCACTCGCATGTTGCCCATATTGGTGGTGATGAGCACCTCGTGAGTTTGGGCTTTGGCAGTTTGGCCAGTCACATTGGGCAAAAGAGCCAAAGCGAGCAGAGAAAGAAGAACTGATAGTTTTTTCATGAACAAAAATTGAAAGGTAAAAGCCCTTCCCTCCATACAGAGAGAAGGGCATATTGTTAGAATAATAGACCTTAGAGGTCGAAAGTCACTTTCGACAATTACTCACCACGGCTATAGTTGGGAGCCTCCTTGGTGATGGTCACATCGTGAGGATGCGACTCGAGAATACCAGCATTGGTGATACGCGTGAACTTCGAGGTTGCATGCAGTGTCGGAATATCCTTGGCACCACAATAGCCCATACCGGCACGCAGACCACCTACCATCTGATAGATTACCTCATTGACATTTCCCTTGTAAGGAACGCGACTTACAATGCCTTCGGGAACGAGCTTCTTCACATCAGCCTCGCCCGACTGGAAGTAGCGATCCTTAGAGCCAGCCTGCATGGCATCGAGCGAACCCATGCCACGATAACCCTTGAACTTACGTCCGTTGAAGAGGATGGTCTCACCGGGAGATTCCTCGACACCAGCCAGCAGTCCACCGAGCATTACACAGTAACCACCAGCAGCAATAGCCTTGACAATATCGCCAGAGTAACGGATGCCACCATCGGCAATGAGCGGGATATCGGTACCACGGAGTGCCTTGGCCACGTCATAGACGGCTGAAAGCTGCGGAACACCGATACCTGCCACGATACGTGTAGTGCAGATGGAACCAGGGCCAATACCGACCTTCACCGAGTCGGCGCCTGCATCGGCAAGATACTTGGCAGCCTCGCCTGTTGCTATATTACCTACCACAACATCGATGCAGTCGTAGGTAGCCTTGATCTTTTCGAGCACTGTAACTACACCCTTTGAATGACCATGAGCGGTATCTACCACCACAGCATCGACACCTGCATCAACGAGAGCGGCCACACGCTCCATCACATCACCAGTGACACCGACACCTGCTGCTACACGCAAGCGGCCACGGTCGTCCTTGCATGCCAATGGCTTGTCCTTGGCTTTTGTGATATCCTTATAGGTAATCAAGCCTACCAGTCGCCCTTCCACATCGACCACGGGGAGTTTCTCAATCTTGTGCTCCTGAAGGATGTCCTCAGCCTGAGCGAGAGTAGTACCGACAGTGGTCGTAACAAGGTTCTCAGTGGTCATCACCTCGGAAATCTGACGATTCAGGTCCTTCTGGAAACGCAGGTCACGATTGGTAACAATACCAACGAGGCGACGATCGGCTCCAACTACTACGGGAATGCCACCAATATGATATTCAGACATCAAGGAAAGGACATCGCGCACGGTAGCGTTAGGCGTTGTGCAAATGGGAGCGTATATCATACCGTTCTCGGCACGCTTCACCTGGCTGACCTGATGCGCCTGAGCCTCAATGCTCATGTTCTTATGGATAACGCCAATACCGCCTTCACGAGCCATGGCAATAGCCATCTTGGCCTCGGTCACTGTATCCATAGCAGCCGAGACAATAGGAACATTAAGCGTAATATTGCGTGAGAACTTGGTGCTCAAGTCCACTAGGCGTGGCAGCACCTCACTGTACTGTGGGACGAGGAGGACATCATCGAAGGTCAATCCGTCCATAACGACCTTGTCGGCAAGAAAACTCATAACTTTATCCTTTTAAAAATTACAATCAGTGAATCGTAACGTTTGAATTTTATTGCCTGCAAAGATAATTGTATTTTTCGAAATATACAAATAATTAGTGGGAAATTTTCGTTTTCAGACGAAATTTCCCACTTTATGCGAACGATTGAAATCTGTAATTAATCTCTTTTCTTTACCTGCGGGAGGAATTCAGCCTCAAGCTTGGCATAGTTCTCGACAAACCACTTGTGCCAATAGCGTGTCATCTCACCATGGGTCTGGCCCATGATACCTTCGTCGTACGACACACGCTTGCCAATCTCGATGCACTCTGGTCCTGGATTCAGGCAGAAATCCTTCTTGGGCAGCAGATAGCCGGTGCCGAAGATAGTGACGGGAACAATGTCGCACTTCAGTTGTTCGGCAAGATGAAAAGCGCCACGACGGAACTTATGCACCTGGCAATCTTCCGAGCGGGTGCCTTCGGGGAAGATGAGCACCGAATAACCACGTTTCATACACTTGCTGATATGTGCCAGCATCTCTTCCATCGACATCGTGGCGGGGAAGAAATCCGCAAAGCGCACCACATGACCATAGATCTTGCTATCCCACACCCATTGTCCTGTCATTACAATAAGACGATTGGTGAGCATCAGAGTAGCAGGAAGGTCAAGCAGCGACTGATGGTTGGCGATGATAAGTGCAGGCTTCTTGAAGGTCTCTTCATACGGGTTGCGCAAGATCGGGTTCACCTTTGTCACGCAGTGATAGGAGAAGAAGCGGCAGAACCTGCGTATATGTCGATGCAGACGATAACGCACACGTTCATTATCGCCAAACCAGGCATAGATCCTGGCCAGGGGGGCAATGATGAAGAAAATGTATCCGAGCAGGATGCCAAATTCAAGATATGTTATTATAAGTCTGAACCAACGTGGCATAGTGGACTGAGGATTATGAGGGGTTTTTAGAATCTGATGCCGAAGAAGAAACGCGATGACCAGTCGAAGGTGTAAAGCGAAAACTTGTTCTCACCGGGAAAAGAATCAAGATTAGCCATGGCCATTACTCCTGTGACATAACGACTGAAGTTATATACAAAACTGGAATGTACCGTTCCATTGAACGTCAGTCTTTGACTGATGGCAGATGCGTATAACTCGTCGTACTGCAGTTGACCATTGCTATCCCAAAGGAGCACGTCGTCGTATCGGCGATTGCGATGCCATACTGATATCATCGGCATAGCCGAAAAGTGAAGCAGGCAATGTGCATCGCCAAAGATGAAGTTGTAGGCATATCCTCCACCCACACTAATCTGTGATTGTGACAGCTTGCGAAACTTGGCAATGCCCGTCATCCCTTCAACAAGCAGGTCTTTGACGATGGGGAAACTCAACATCTCGTCATTAATCATTGAAGCCGAATGCCAATAATTCAGAATAGCCAGCCACGAGCCGCTGCTTCGCTTCTGGATGATGGTATGCGACATTGCTGCAGGCAACGAGAACCGCTTTCGGCCAAAGACATAATAGAAGTTTGCCAGTATCATACGCTGATGAAAGTCATTCGCCTCCATGTCGAGCTTCTTTTCGACACTCCCTTCATCGACTTCCATCACACCGCTGAGCGAATAGGAATTATGCAGACGCAACTCCAAGCCGTATCCCTGCCCATAGGAGCAGAACGACCACTCCGAATCGCCATGACTGGAGAAGTCCTTCGAATAACTAAGGCCCCACCCGCGATACGAGATACCTGCCGACAAGAGCGTTGCCACACGTGTAGTAAGGTGACTCTTGACATTTACCGTGCCGAGCTGCGTAAAAGCCTGGTCATAATCCAGATAGGCCTTCGTACCAGCCAGATAGACATTGCCGTATCCTATAAACCCTTCCTTGGGCAAATGCAGATATGTCGTATCGCATCCCTTGATGTCGGCACTGTCAACCCAGTTCTTGAGTGCATGCCAGAAACCCTTGGCCTCCACCTGACCAGTGACGGCTGACAGCACGACAAAAAGGAATAGACGGGTGATTGTGGAATACGACATTGTCTGTTTGGGGGCTTAATGAATTAGGCTCTCGCTACAGGAACTACCGTGAGCTTATATCCTCGAGTATCGAACGAAGTTCCGAATCGCTTGTGACAAGCACGGCACGAGCTTTCGAACCACTGTATGGACCCACAATACCTGCAGCCTCCAGCTGGTCCATAATGCGGCCAGCCCTATTGTAGCCGATCTGGAACTTTCGCTGTATCATCGATGTGGAACCCTGGCCGGTAGCCACGACGAGCTCTGCACATTCGTTGAACAGCGGGTCAAGCTGATGCAGATCAACGGCTTCGCCATTGCCATCGGCGGCCTCACCCTCCTGGATCTTCGGTTCAGGCAGAATGAGAGCAGTAGGATAACCTTGCTGATCGGCAATGAAACGATTGATGCGATCCACCTCGGGCGTATCGACGAAGGCACACTGCACGCGGGTAGGCACGCTGCCCGTCGAGAACAGCAGGTCGCCACGACCAATGAGGTTCTGAGCACCCGGCTGGTCGAGGATGATGCCCGAATCAATGCCCGATGCCACACGGAACGCCATTCTTGCCGGGAAGTTGGCCTTGATGATACCGGTCACGATCTTTGCCGAAGGACGCTGCGTAGCAATGATCATATGGATACCCACGGCACGAGCCTTCTGGGCGATACGCGCGATGGGAAGCTCCACTTCCTTACCTGCTGTCATGATGAGGTCGCCGTACTCGTCGATGATGGCGACGATGTATGGCAGGTAGCGGTGGTTGGTGCCCTCGCGACTGCCGATGGGTGCCGAGATGTGCTTGCGGGGATTCAGTTGACGATGGATGAACTTCTCGTTGTATTCCTTGATGTTGCGCACACCCGCATCCTCCACCAATGCGTAACGGTCCTCCATCTCCGCACAGAGCGACTTGAGGATGTCCACTGTCTTGGTGACATCGGTGATGATGGGGTTCTCCTGGTCGGGCAGCTTCGCTAGATAGTGCTTCTCGATGCGCTTGTAGATGCTGAACTCCACCATCTTGGGATCGACGAGCACGATCTTGAGCTGCGAAGGATGCTTCTTGTAGAGCAGCGAAGTGATGATGGCATTCAAGCCTACCGACTTGCCCTGGCCGGTAGCACCAGCCACGAGGAGGTGGGGTGCCTTGGTAAGGTCGAAGGTGAACACTTCGTTCATGATCGTCTTGCCAAGCGCAATGGGCAGTTCGTACTTCGACTCCTGGAAGGCGCGCGAAGAGATACAGTCGCGCATCGACACGGTCTGCGGGTCATTGTTGGGCACCTCGATGCCGATGGCCGACTTGCCGGGAATCGGGGCGATGATGCGGATACCCGACTTCGAGGCAATCGACATGGCAATCTCGTCGCTCAGGTTCTTCACGCGGCTGATCTTGGTGCCGCTCTCCAATACTATCTCGAAAAGCGTGATCGTAGGACCCACGGTGGCCGAGATCGACTGGATCTCGATGCCGTAGTCCGACAGGGTCTGACGTATCTTCTCCTTGTTGGCCGTCTGTTCGTCCATGTCGATGGGCGAATGGTTCGGATAGGATTTCAGCAGGTCAAAAGTCGGGAACTTGTAGTGGCTGAGATCTGCCGTGGGATCGTAATCGGTCTTGGGGAGGTCATTGGTGGATTCTGCGACGGGAGCCTTCACAACGTCAGTCTTGCCCGTCTTGACCACAAAAACCGGGTCGTCGGCGGCATTATCCTTTTTAACCTCTACAGGTTTATTGGCTTCCTTTGTCTCAGCGCCAAAAGCGATGGCGACCTGTCCCGTTTCATCCTTGGTGGTCGGAACCGGCTCATCGGGAACGATGGTTTCGGGCGTGGAGATATCCCCGGTATCGATGGTGCTGATGGTTTCATCGTCAGACGTGTCCTCATCCAAATGTGCCAGGCGTTCAGCCTCCAGTTGTGCCTGACGTTCGGCTTCACGTTCAGCCTTCTCCTCCCTGCGCTTGTCCAGTCGAGCCTGGAGCCAGGGGATAAGGCCAAATAGTGTACGCGTCTTTTCGATGGTGCTGTCAAACATGAAGGTGGCCAGTATCAGGCCCGATGCAATCAGGAACAGCACAAGACCAGGTACGTGGAGGTTGGCAATGAGCAGTTGGGTAAGCTCATAGCCATGCTTGCCACCCAGATAGATGAAGTTCGACTGCAATCCAGTGCCGAACAACGTGTCAAGGATGTAGCTCATTGCACTGAAGAACAGCGATAGCCAGATCACCATGAACGATGTGCGCACGAACGAGCCCAGCAGACGTGGGACAGGCCCCGAAGTCATCAACCCCTGTCCGAATCGGAACAACAGGACGACGAAGAGCAGCACCGGCAGGCCGAGCCAGCGATTGACGCACCACTCCGACGTGAAGGCACCAAACGTTCCAACCCAGTTGTGCACGTCGTTGTTCGGAAGGAATATCTTGTACCAGCTGAGGTTCTCCAGGATGGCCTGGTCATCTTTGCCGGTGACGATGAACGACAAGAATCCGATGCCCAGCAGTGCTGCAAGCAACATAACAAGTAATCCTGCGGTGAACCTTGCCTGTTCACCGCGCAGGAAGGCCAGCAGGCGCGATGGCTGCTTCGGCCCCTTCCCCTTTGCATTTTTCTCCTTGGGAGCAGTAGTGTTCTTTTCTTTGCCCATTCTAAACTAGTTTTTCCAAAACATTGGTGTAAATATAACCATAACAGTGAATATCTCAAGACGTCCCACCAGCATCAGAAAGCTGAGGTACCATTTGGCAGCGGCAGGCAGCCATGCCCAGGTGAAGGCCGGACCCGTGTCTCCAAGGGCCGGTCCGGTGTTGCCCAGGGCAGAGATGGCTGTGCCGATGGAAGTTTCAAAATTGAGGCCGAAACATTGCAGGATGAAGATCGACACGACCAGCAGCATCAGGTAGATCGACAGCATGGCCAGGATCTTGAAGACTGCATTGTCCGACAATGCCTGCCCGTTGAGTCGCACGTGGCTGTACGAACGCGGCATCAAGGCGTGCAGAAACTGGTTGCGTCCGTTCTTGATCAGTACCACGAAACGGACTACCTTCAGACCACCTGCCGTACTCGACGAGCAACCGCCCATCACCATCATCAGCAATGTCGGCAGCCAGAAGATCGAGCCCCACAGGTTGTAATCGAAGTACTCGGCCTGGTATCCAGCACTTGAAATGATGGTCAGCGTGTGGAACATCGAAGCTCTTAACGTGCACTCCAGTGTGCCGTCACCCAGCGTGGCCATATCGTCGGCTGGTATCAGCCCGTTCAGGCGCGTCAGATAATTGAGCAACATGAACAGCACCGTGAATCCAGCCACTGCACCGGCGAACCATCGCAGCTCCTCGTTCTTCCACATCAGGCCGACATGTCCCCTCGACAGCATGTAGAACAGATTGAAGTTGATCGACGTAAGGAAGAGGAACACAATGCAGACGTATTCTATATAGGCCGAATGGAAATGACCGATGGAGTCGGAATGTGTTGAGAATCCACCCGAAGCCATGGTTGAGAACGAATGGCAGACAGCATCAAACCACCCCATATCGCCCAGTCCATAGAGCACGGCACAAGCCACTGTCAGCAGCATATAGATGCCCCAGAGGCGGCGTGCCGTCTCGTCAATCTTTGGTCGAAGCTTATCGACCGACAGGCCATTGGTCTCTGCCCCAAACACCTGCGTGGCTCCTGCACCGATCAGCGGCAGCAGAGCCAGGCTGAAGACCACGATGCCGAGACCGCCCATCCACTGCATCAGATGGCGCCAGAACAGGATGCCGTGAGGCTGCATCTCCAGATCGGTGATTGTCGTGCAACCCGTCGTCGTGAATCCCGACATAGCCTCAAGAAACGCGCTCGAGATGTCATCGCACGCCCCCGAAAGCCGGAGCGGTATCATGCTGAGCAGACAGAAGACGAACCACGACATCGAGACCACAAGGAAGCCCTCTCGTGTGGTGATCTTCGTCGAATGTTCGCGGCTACCGTACCACGTGACAAAACCCACCGTTGCAGTGATGGCCGTTCCCAACAGCAGTGTCCACCAGTCGCTCTCGCCCAATGTATAGTGGTAATAGAGCGCCACTACGGTACTCAAGCCCATGAAGCCAGCCTCCATGAGCAGCAGGACACCGAAGATGTAGCGAATCAGCCGCCAGTTGATTTTCATTGTTCCGTCATTTGGTGAAAAGTTCCTGTACAGTGGCAATGCTCTCATTAGGGCAGATTACTACCACCTGGTCACCAGGCTGGATGTGCGTTTGACCTGTAACTGTCTGTCCAACGCCATTGCGCACCAGGCCACCCAAGGTTATACCCTTGGGCAAACGCAGCTCCATCACAGGCTTCAGTGTGATGGTAGCATTGTTCTGGGCAGTCAGATCCACCACTTCGGCATCGATCAGACTAAAGCATTTCGCATTGGTCTTGTCCGAATCGAGCAGAATTTGATAGATCGATGCCGCAGTAAGCGACTTCTTGTTGACTGTCGATCCGATGTTGAGGTTTTGTGCCATGGTGACCTGCTCGACATCGCCTACTTCGACAATACTCTTGCCCACACCCATCTTCTTGGCTGTCAGACAGGCCAGGATGTTCGAGTCGGAATCGGGTCCGACGGCTACAAACGTATCATGTTCGTTGATGTTGAGGTCCTGTAGGGTCTCGATATAGTTCTTCATACCCTTGATGACCTTGGCTTGCGGCACACTGTCCATCACATGGTTGGCATTGAGCTCGTCATCTTCGATGAAGACGATATCATACTTCTTGTTCAGGTAGTAACAGAGCTGTATGCCCAGGCGGTTGCCGCCCAGCACGATGATGCGTCGCAGGTCGCGGTTCTTCTTGCCGCAGGCAAAACGCACCACATCGGCCTTGTGGGGAAGGGTGACGAAATAGACCAGGTCTTCGTTCTGCACCACATCGTTGCCTCGAGGGATGATCAGGTCTTCGTCACGCCTGATGGCTGCCACGTGAAACGCTTCGTGGTGCATTCGTCCGATGTCCATGAGCTTTTGTCCGACGATGGGTGCACCATCGCGCACCTTCACGGCCAGGAGCAACAGGTTGCCGTCGCACAGCGAAACGCTCTGTCGTGCCCAGGGGCGTGCAATGGCGGCAGCGATGAACTGTCCGCCCAGCATCTCCGGGTAAACCAGGTCGCTGATGCCGATACGCTTATAGAATTCTGCCGAGTCAGCCTTCTGCGTCTCGTAGTTGTCCACACGAGCCATCGTCCTTCGTGCACCCAGGTTGGCAGCGAGGATGCATGCGTGGATGTTGGTGCTCTCGTCGGGCGTGACAGCAATGAAGAGGTTGCACTCAGGCACACCAGCCTCTTTCAGCGAATGGATGCTGGTGGGTTTGCCGACCATGGTCATCAGGTTCATGAACGTCAGCTGGCTGATGAGTTTGATGTCCGAATCCATCAGCACGACGTCATGATTCTCCTTGGCCAGCAGCTTGGCAAGATGTGTGCCCACTTCCTGGGCGCCTGCGATAACGATTTTCATTCTCTAATCTCAAATTTCTCGGAATACTCTGAATACTCCGATCACTCCGATCACTCCAAGTCCTCCGATCACTCCGCCACCGCCTTGGCGATGCTCGCGCCATCGATTCCGCAGATCTGCTGCAGCTCGCTCACACTACCCTGGGTGATGAACTCGTCCGGAATGCCCAGGCAACGGATCTTGCCCTCGTAGCCCTGGCGATTGGCCTCTTCGAGCACGGCACTGCCGAAACCTCCTGCCAAGGCGCCATCCTCGACGGTCACTATGCGCGTGTACCTTTTAAATATACGCGCGAGGAGTTCTACGTCGAGCGGTTTGCAGAACACCATGTCGTAGTGGGCAACGCCCTTCTTCGTCACGGTTCGGCCATCCTCCAAGGTCAGGCCTGCCTCTACCCTATCGATGGCCTTCTCGGCTTCCACGCCTATTGGGCCGAACGAAAGGACGGCAGTATCACCATCACCTTCCCGAAGACAGTAGCCGCGACCTATCTCCACAGCCTCGAGGGCATTCTTCCATTTCGGGTTACCCTCGGCATCCTTGCCGCCGATGCTGCCGCGTCCGCGTGGATAACGTATCATGAAGGGGCCGTCGGCCACCTCCACGGCAGTCACCATCAGTTTGCGGAGCCAATGCTCATCGATGGGTGAGCAGACCGTCATACCGGGGATGGCACGGAAATACGGGATGTCGAGCACGCCGTGATGCGTCGGTCCGTCCGAACCGACCAGGCCCGCGCGATCCAGGCAGAACACCACGTGCAGATGTTGCAGCGCCACGTCGTTCACCACCTGGTCGATGGCGCGCTGCATGAAGGTCGAATAGATGTTGCAGAAGGGCAGCATGCCCTCCTTGGCCAGGCCTCCGCTGAAGGTCACGGCATGCTCCTCGGCGATGCCCACGTCGAAGGTGCGGTCGGGGAAGCGCTCCATCAGGTAGGTCATCGAGCAGCCCGTCGGCATAGCGGGTGTCACACCCACGATGCGCTTGTTCTTCTCGGCCAACTCGACCAGCGTCTTTCCGAAGACGTCCTGGAACTTGGGCGCCTGTCCCTCGGTCTGCTCCTTGATGCGTTCGCCGGTCACGGGGTCGAACTTGCCGGGTGCGTGCCAGATGGTCGCCTGTTCCTCGGCCTGCTGGAAGCCCTTGCCCTTGATGGTGCACACATGCAGCATCTTCGGTCCGCCGAGGTCCTTGATCTTGCGCAGGGTCTTCACGAGCGACACCACGTTGTGGCCATCCACGGGTCCGAAGTAGCGGATGTCGAGGCCTTCGAAGATGTTCTGTCGGCGCGAGAAGAGCGACTTCACGCTGTTGGTGAAGCGTATCAGCGCACGGCGCAGGCGATCGCTGATCAAGCCATGTCGCTTCAGCGCATTGTAGGCCTTGTAGCGCAGCAGGTTGTAGCGCTGGCTGGTGGTGATGCGTGTCAGGTAGTGGTAGAGTGCACCCACGTTCTCGTCGATGGCCATCTGGTTGTCGTTGAGCAGGATGAGCAGGTCGTTGGGGTGCGACGAAGCATTGTTCAGGCCTTCGAAGGCCATTCCTCCGCTGATCGAAGCATCGCCGATCACGGCCACCACCTTTCGCTTGTTGCCTTCCAGGTTGTTAGCCACAGCCATGCCCAGGGCAGCCGAGATGCTGTTCGAGGCATGTCCCGTCGAGAACGTATCGTATTCGCTCTCCTTGGGGTTAGGGAATCCGCTCAGGCCACCCAGCTGGCGCAGGGTTGGGAACGAGTTGCGTCGGCCTGTCAGTATCTTATGTGCATAGGCCTGATGGCCCACATCCCACACCAGTCGGTCTTCGGGCGTGTCGTACACATAGTGCAGAGCCACGATGATCTCGATGGCGCCCAGGCTCGAAGCGAAGTGTCCGGGGTGGACGCTCACCTGTTCGATGATGAACTGTCGTAGCGCCTGGCAGACATCAGGCAGCTGCTCGATGGGCAGTTTCCTGAGGTCGGCAGGACTATCGATTCGGTCCAGTATGTTCTTATATTTCTCTTCCAAAGTTATATTCTATTTTAACCTTTTGAACCCCTCAGAACCTTTCCAAAACGATGATGAACCGCTACAACGAGGAGACCGAGGAGCCCTCGCTCGCCGGCTACCTCGAGGAGGTCGCGCTCTACACCGACCTCGAC
>JAFWRO010000034.1:0-2770 GCA_017519885.1 Bacteroidales bacterium
AGAAGGGTAAGCTACTCATATCGCACCGCTACAACCTCCTACCCTTGCTACATTCCTGTCCTGGGGGATTTCAGAGGGAGCTGGTCGTATAAGACTTACCCGATGCAAAAGTACGGACTTTTCTTGGATTGGCAAGCGAAAATCCGAAATATTTTATTCGTGCCCGTAGCTCGAGCCGTCGAAGCAATGCGTGCAGAGCTCGCACTTCGGCAGGCCGATGGCTTTCACCACGCTATCCAAGGTGTTGAATTTCAGCGAGTCAACCCCGACATGTTGACGGAGCATCTCGAGGAGTTCGGCATACTCCTTGGAATTCGGGTCACAATATTTATCGATGTTGCGGTTGTCGTCGCCTTCGAGCTCCTTCACGCAGCGGCGGGTGATGAGTTCCATAACCGTCTTGGAGGCCGAGAAATTGAGGAAAGGACAACCGAAGAGCAGCGGCGGACAGCTGATGCGGACGTGCACCTCCTTGGCGCCGTAGTCGTAGAGCATCTTCACATTGTCGCGCAGCTGCGTGCCACGCACGATGCTGTCGTCGCAGAAGGCCACCTTCTTGCCTTCGAGCAGAGCGCGGTTGGGGATGAGCTTCATCTTGGCCACATGCTCGCGCTGGCTCTGGTTGACAGGCATGAAGCTACGCGACCAGGTAGGTGTATACTTCACCACACCGCGCAGGTACGGGATCTTACGCACGTTGGAATAACCCAAGGCCATGCCGATGCCCGAGTCGGGGATGGCGGAGACATAGTCGAGGTCGACATAATCGTGCTTACCCATCTCGCGGCCTTCGTTGTAGCGGGCCTCCTCCACATTGACGCCTTCGTAGTCGGCAGCTGGATAACCGTAATAGATCCACAGGAAAGAGCATACTTGCTTCTTCGGACTTGGGGCGAGCAGCTGTTGCACGCCATCCAAGGTGACCTTAACGATCTCGCCAGGGCCTAAGCTATAGCAAGTGGCATAGTCGAGATTGATATAGCTATGGCTCTCGGAAGCCAACACATAGCCCTCTTCGCTCTTACCCACCACAATGGGGGTGCGGCCGTAGTAGTCACGCGCAGCGATGGTGCCATCCTCAGTAAGGATGAGCATGGAGCATGAGCCCTTCACCTTATCGAAAACATTCTTGATGCCGTCGACGAAGTCCTCGCCTTGGGTGACGAGCAGGGCCACTAACTCGGTGGGGTTGGTATAACCCGAACTCAGCTCGGCGAAATGCTGCTTGTTCTCCAAGCAATGGTTCACCAGTTCGTCCAAGTTGTTGATTTTGGCCACTGTAGTGATGGCGAACTTGCCCAGGTGTGAGTTGACGATGATAGGCTGAGCATCCGTGTCGCTGATGACGCCGATGCCGTTGTTGCCGATGAACTTGCCCAACTCGTCGCTGAACTTGGTGCGGAAATAGGTGTTTTCGATGTCGTGGATCGAGCGGTAGAATCGCTCGCCGTCGTGGGTCACCATGCCCGCACGTTTGGTTCCGAGATGTGAGTGATAGTCAACGCCATAGAACAAGTCGCGTGCGCATGAACTTTTTAATACAGTACCGAAGAAGCCTCCCATAGTAACAATAGTTTAGGTTATTGAAGATATAAATAAGGTCATAAAAACAAAAAACATCTGCGGGAGGTTGGTGAGCAAAGTCGGACCATCCCGTAGATGGACTGCAAAAATATCTTTTTTTGGTTTACCATGCACAACAATTTTATATTTTTGCCGAAATTTTTCGCAAGTCTATGATACTCAAACTCTATCCAACGAATCCCAACCCGCGCTACGTCAAGATGATCCTGGAATGCTTAGCCGACGGCGGCACCATCATCTTCCCCACCGACACCTTGTACGGCTTGGGCGGCTGCATCAACAACCCGCGCACCTTCGAGCGCATCTGCCAGATCAAAGGCATCCGCAAGGAGAAGGCCAACTTCTCATTCATCTTCCACGACCTCAGCATGTTGAGCGAGTTCACCAAACCCATCAACAATGACGTCTTCAAGATGATGAAGCGCAACCTGCCGGGAGCCTTCACCTTTATTCTAGAGGCCAACAACAACATCCCGCGCATCTTCCAGAGCAAGAAGAAGACCATCGGTATCCGTATCCCCGACCAACCCATCATCACCAACATCGTCAGGGAGTTTGGTGCGCCCATCATGACCACCTCATTGGCCGACGAGGAAGACGAAATCAACCCCTACCTCACCGATCCCGAGGAGATCCACGACCGCTACAAGGACCTGGTGGACATCGTCATCGACGGTGGCGCAGGTGAAAACGAGGAGAGTACCGTTGTGGATTGCACTGACAATGAGATTGTTATCGTTCGTCAAGGCAAGGGATTGTTGGACGAATAAAAAAAATCGGCTGAAAAAGTCATTGATAACGAAAAAAGTAGTACTTTTGCAGCCGCAAAAAAGGATGACTCGGTAGCTCAGCAGGTAGAGCACAACACTTTTAATGTTGGGGTCCTGGGTTCGAGCCCCAGCCGGGTCACAAGCGTTGGAAATCAGTCTTTTAAGGCTGATTTCCTTGTATAAAGTGCACACGATTTGCACACGAATTACCGATGTTGAACGACCTTTTCGCCAGGCGAAAAGGAGAAAAAAAATGTCTGTAATCGAATTTCTGCCCGCGCAATTGAAAAGCAATTCGCACGGATGGTACATTGAATATCAAACATTTAATCCCAACATTGGAAAAATGCAGCGTTTTCGCACACATGTCAATGTGTTGCGAAAGCACTATCCCCGACTTGCCGACTTCAAAGCAC
>JAFWRO010000035.1:0-200748 GCA_017519885.1 Bacteroidales bacterium
CATTTCGAGAAATCGAAAACAAAAGCGGATAATAACATAAGCGGTCGCATAGCTCAAAATTATAGAAAAATTAAATCAAAAAATTATAAGAAAAACGGGACAGAATGTTTTGATTTCGGACGTACATCTTTTGATAATTTTTAAAATCAATTTTCTTATAATTTTGAGCGAAGCGACCCCTAAAACATCGTTGTTATATAGAAGCAATTTTGATAACAACATAGCAAATGTCAACAATAGTAGAGAATCACAAGCTGCGCAGCTGCCTCTGGTTCGTCAGCCTGCTCAAGGAGCATCGCGAGCTGACCTTCGAACAGATCGACCAATACTGGCAGCAGGAAACCGCCCTCAGCGACGGCGCACCCCTGCCCAAACGCACGTTCCACGACCGACTCAACTCCATCCAGGACATCCTCGGCGTCATCATCTCCTGCAACCGCAGGAACGGCTACCGATGGTACATCGAGACCATGGACGACGACAAGGCGCACCTCACCGACTGGCTCATCTCAAGCTTCTCCATCGGCCAGCTCATCTACGAGGCGCAGGACGTGCGCGACCGCGTCCTCATCGAGAATGCGCCCCAGGGCATGCAGTACTACAAGACCATCGTCGATGCCCTCCACAGCCATTGCTGCCTCCACGCCACCTACCATCGCTTCGATGCCGACGCCTACGACTGCCATCTGCGCCCCTACGCCCTCAAGTTCTACGAAGGCCGCTGGTACCTCCTTGCCCAGAAGAACGACGAGCCCCAGCTCAAGACCTTCGCCCTCGACCGCTTCGAGGGCACTATGACGTTGCTCTCCGACGACCCCTTCACCCCACCCAAGGACTTCGACGCCGCCGAGTTCTTCGCCAACTGTTTCGGCATCTACACCGGCACGGGCGAGGTGCCCCTCATCCGTCTCCGCGCCACAGGCACCGAAGTCAACTACCTCCTCACCAAGCCCCTCCACGCCTCCCAGCGCCAGGATCCTTCCGACCCCACGCTCTTCACCCTCCGCTGCTATCCCACCGACGACCTCATGTACGCCATCCTCAGCCACGGCCGCAAGCTCTCCGTCCTCGCCCCCGAGGACTTCAGAATGAGGATCATGGAGGAGACTGAGGGGATGAAGGAGGGGTATGAGAGATAATTTTTACTCAATCACCCTGAACGACAGTTCGGTGCGGGCGATGTCCATCGCGCAGATCTGCTCGGCGAGGAGGTTCATGTTGTGGAAACGGTCGTAATCGGATGGACCCTCTCGGTCCTCCGCACCCCCTCTATCCCCCGAACAGCGGGGGCAGAATACCTGCTTAGGGGGAAGAATTAAGTCGGGACGAGCAAGTCCTCCCCCTAAGCAGGGGGATTGAGGGGGTCTAGGCATGGCATCAAGATCCTCCGCCCAAGGGGCGAGGATGAGGAGGGGGCCTTCGGCACAGGCGAAGAAACGCTCGCCGGGGGAGATGCCGGGGGTGACGAGGACGGTGTCGTTCTGGGCAGCCTTGATCCAGGCCTCGCGGTCGCGCTCCCACGCCTGGGTGTCGATGTAACGAACCTTGGAGCGCATGTCGGGTGGATAAGGGAGGGCGGTGTAGCCATTCGCGAGGCGCTCTTCGAGGGTGAGCTGCCCCATACGTGCCATACGATGGCAGAACACCTGCGCCTTCAGCGGCCTGCGCAGCAGGAGGAAGTTGCCGAAGGCCGAGTAGCGCACGCCTGCGATGGTGAGGCACAGGCAGCTCTGCATAAACTGCGGCACGCGCGCCTTCAGGATGGCCCGCCGCGGGTTGTCATGCACATACGCCAGCATAGCCTCCAGCTGGTTCGGTGCGTACAGCACCGAGTCGTCGTAGTTATCATCGAACAGCGGCTGCTGGTTGCGAGGGAGAGAGGCGTAGTAGCGCGCGCGCTGGGAGCGGGACATTGAGCTGAGGGGGCGGCCGTCTTTTGTTGGTGTCCACGCCATCGATGGCGTGCCCGTCAACTCATGCCAACGCCGGGCACAAGCCATCTTGAACCCGCGTATCACCTCCCCCACGCTCACGTCCATGCGCTCCTCAACAAAGAGGACGCCGTGGAAATGGTCGGGCATGGCGACCTTGCCGAGGATGCGGAGGTGACGGCCGTGGAGGAGCTCGGCGTCGGGGATCTTCTCCCACTCCTCCTCCACCGCCCGGCCCAGCGGGGTGAGGTCGACGGCGGGATGGACGGGGTCCATATTGAGGGGGCCGAAGAGGGGATCGCGATGGGCGATGACGATGGTGATGACGTAGATGCCGCGCTCGTAGTAGTCGTGGCCCTTGTAACGAGGACGGTGGGATGGGTATTGTGGGACGGGTCTGTCTTGTGGCATGGCAGGTTGGGGATATGTGTGTTTGTTGGCGGGGTTGCGTATGTGCTGGCGGGATGATAAGGCCATTAGCGCTGCAAAGATACGGCTTTTCGACGACACTGCCAAATTTTTGCCCGCATTTATTACATTTGCCACAGCCAAAAAATTACAAAAAAAAAGCAGGCTGGTCCTCACGGATGAGCCTGTCAAAAGCCTTAATAATTAATTACACATACAATTTGCTATTCACTAAAATAGTGGCGCAAAGATAAGACTTTTTTTTTCATAATCTCCAAATTTAAATAACAAAAAATGATATAATTTCCGAAACAAGGGGCTACCAAGCCCAATAATTCCTAATCGGAACGACAAATCCAGAAGGCTCCGGGCGTGCTTGTCGCCCATTCAAAGCTCTGTCGCCACATCCCCATCAGAAATATGAAAAAAAACTTGCATGGGTGCAGAAAAGGCCCTACCTTTGCGGTGTCAAAATGAATAATCAAATAACAATTAACAATTAATAATTAACAATTGATTATTCAGACAGAAATAATAATATTAACAATTAAAAAATATATAACTATGTACGCAATCGCATTCTTCGCAACAGTGATCCTTTTCTCCGCAAGTCTCTATGTCGGCCACAAGTTCGTCGATATTGCAACCCACTTCGACGACAGCGACGCTGTGAAGGAACTCCATATCAACCACGCTGCCCAAATCGGCGGCTATCGCCAGTCGGCGTGAGGGACCACTCATAGGCAACATCCAAAAAAGGTGAAAATGGCAGACAACCTCGGCCCAATGGCCTGGTTGTTGCTGCCGGAAAATGTGCAGGTCCAATACCTGCAGAAAATCGCACTTCGTGCGGAAAATCCATCCGGACCCAGATATGTTAAGGTCGAGGAGGATTTTCTGCACGAAGTGCAATATTTTTAGCTTCTTATCAAAATGCTATTTGATCATCACTTTCCTGCCGCCACGGATATAGATGCCCTTCGCAACAGGAGTCTGCATCAGCTTGCGGCCATCGAGGGTGAACCAGGCATCATCCATACTGCTTCTTCCATCTTCCATCAAACGGATACCCATCTCCTGAAAGTATGCGCGGAAGGAGCCGATCGTCATCGTGGAGCTTGGATAGTAGAGCGTGTTGTCGGTGCCGAGGTAGAGCTTGGTGTTGTCGCCCTCCAGCTTCAGTCCACCGGTGAGGCGGAGCCTGGCGTCATTGCAGAGGATGAGATGCACGTTACTGCCCTGCACGACGACGGTCTGGAGGTCGTAAGAAAAAGATTTTTTAAAACGAGTGCAAATATAAGGAATATTTCTGGAATTACCAAAGGTGATGCCCCAGTTATTTCAATAGACGTGGATTTTTGAAACATTCATAAAGAAAAGTGCCATGCAGACGGGATGGAGGACCCGAATGCATAGCACCTGATGGTAGCTATATGATTTGGATATTACTTGAGCTTGAACTTGTAGGCGAGGGAGAGCTGGAACGTGAGGTTCTTGCTGTCGAGATCGATCTCGTCCTTGTCGAAGATCTCGGTGAGACCGAAGGTGTAGCGGGCGTCGATCACGAAGTGACGGTACTCGTAGGACAGGCCGATGAGGAGGGCGAGGTCGAAACCTTTCACTGCGTCGTCCATATCCTTCTCGACATCATTGAACTTGATCTTCGAAGCAACCTTGAATCCTGGCTGCAGACCTGCACGAAGGGCGAGGCCCTTGACTACGTAGAAGTTGGCGGTGAGGGGCACATTGACGTAATCTAACTCGTAGGTGACGTCCACCTTGTCCTGCTCGGCACCCTGCTGGCTGTAGAGGACGCCTGCGCCGAGGCTGAAGCGGTTGGTGAGGAAGTATTCCATTTCGGGACCGATGACGAGGCCTACGCGTGCCTTGGTGTCGCTGGTGTTGTTGAAGTCGGAACCAATCATACCTACACGGGCCTGAAGTGTGATATCACCTGCCTCGTGCTGTGCAAATGCTGATACTACGGATGCCATCATGATGGCTGCTGCAAAGAATAACTTTTTCATAATGATTGTTGTTTTTTTGAGTTGTTTGAATTATTAATTATTGTTTGTTGATATCTGAAGTCTTTGTCGCATCAGGGGGTCGTTTCCTTGATTTTGACGGTGCAAAGGTACGGGGTTTTTTCGAGGGTTCCAAATGTTTTTGCGATTTTTTGGCCGGATGATAGCGACAAGGGGGCGAGAGGGCGACAGATGGGGAGAAGGGGGGCGAGGATTTGTCGCGTGAGACCCCCTCAATCCCCCTGCTCAGGGGGAGGACCAGCGGGGACGAAAGGGCGGGCAAGGACGGCCGCGACGAAACGCGGGGAGGCAGCCAAACATGGCCGCGACGAGGACAAAAGAGACGGAAAGGGGACGAGGACAAAAGGGGCGAAAAGGGGACGAGGACAAAAGGGACGGAAAGGGGACGGAAAAAAGGGGCGATTCCTGATGAAGGGAACCGCTCCTTTTTTTGAGGGAAAAAAGGATGAATGGGGATTAATTCGTTGCGAAGGAGGTGACGAGGCCCTTCTCCATCAGAATGGGGAGCACATTGGCCGAGGACTGGCGGCTGCGCTTGTTGTGGATGGCGTTGTATTGCTCGAGCAATGGAGCATCGTCGCAGAGGAGATTTTCCATATACTGGTCATTCATTCGCGTTACGGCAATCTTGCCCTTCGGGTCGGCATCGTTGTCGACGAGGTAGCAGACGGTCTTACTCAGGAACTCATTGCTAATCATGGTTCCGATGGCGGCTGCACCAAGACCGACCTTAGCGGCCTTGTTGTCGACACATACGCTGGCGATCTCGAGACCCAAGCCCAGCAGAAAGGAAGCGTCGTCAATCTTGTAGGCCATCACACAAACCTTGTCCTGGTCGTAGCGAACGGCCTGGGTGTAACCAGTGACGTCGAGGCTGATGCCGTTGTTGCGGAGGTTGCGGCAGTTGACGAACAGCTGGTCGCCGTACATTACGGCAAAGGCTTCCTTCTTCAGCACCTTGTCGGCGGTCTTGTCGCCAGTCCTGAAATAGTAGTGGTTATCCAGGCTCTTCAGCTGGCACGCCTGAAGGGTGCGTCCCTGTGTCAGCTCTTCGACGGGTATCCAGTTTCCGTTGACGAAATCGGAATAACTCATACAATACTTTGCGATTCCAGCTTGTGCCATTGCTGCGAGGCAGCAGAACCATGCCAATACTAATGCGATCTTTTTCATAATGTTGTTTTTATTTTTTTATAGTGAATAGAATTACTTGTTGTCATGTTTTGACGGTGCAAAGGTAGGGGGATTTCTGGTGGGTTCCAAATGTTTTTGCGATTTTTTGGCTGGGTAATGGCGACAAGGGAGCGAAAGGGCGACAAGGGTGGAAAGGGGCGCGCGGATGTGTCGCGCCTAGGGACGAAAGGCGGGCAAAGACGGCCGCAACAAGGACACGAGGGAAGGGAGGACGAAGGGCGGAAAGAGAGGGACGAGACGAGACGAAGGGCGGAAAGAGAGGGACGAGACGGGGACGGGGGGCAGCCAAGGGCGACCAAAGACGGCTGCGACTGAAGACTTGGCATCGGCATATCAGCAGTCCGGGGTCGAACGAAGACGGGCTGGGGATGAGGTGGCAGACAGACGTTGTTCGCGTTCGCGAAAATAACCGATCTCAGATATGGAACGGAAGATGAAGAAGAGGGCTGCGCTGACCAGCAGGGAGAGGATGAGCAAGGCGATGAGACGACTGTTCTCCTGGACGAGCAGGAGAACATCGGACTGGACGCGGAACGTGAAGAACTGCGCCGAAGGAGCCAGGAAAAGGATGACGGCGAGCGACACGCCACCAAGCACCAGGCCCACCAAAAGGGCAATGACGATGTAGCGACGATAGCGAGCTGCCTGGGCAGCCTGATAGCGCTCGACATACTGCACAGCATCGAGACGCCGCGACAGAGCCTGCATGAAAGCATCGCTGTCGGAGAGCGTGGGATGATAGTTGGAGAACAACTCCTCGAGATTGGGTTCCTGGTTCATTGCTTCATTTTGTTTTTTAGTTGTTCACGTCCGCGAGAGAGCTGCTGACGCACGGCAGCTTCGGTGCTGTGTACGATGTCGGCAATCTCACGCACATTATATCCCTTGAGGTAAAACAGCAGGATGGCTGTTCGCTCCTTAGGGGGAAGGGTTCGCAGCGCACTGTAGAGTTCCTGGTATTCGAAGCCGGCATCGGTGGCAGTATCAGACACGAGCGTGTCGGCCTCTTCGATTTCCGCATGGGTGCGCAGGCTGCGCTGATGGTCGAGGAAGGTGTTGTAGGCAATGCGATAGAGCCACGCACCCAACTTCTCGTCATTGCGAATCTTGTCCCGTGCCAGGTAGGCCTTGATGAGGGCCTCCTGCGCGATATCGTCCGCATCGTCGCGATTGCCGACACAGAGGGCCAACAGGAACCGTCGCAACGATTCCTGTTCGGTCGAGACAAGTGCTATGAACTGCTCGCAATTCACTTCTGCTCCATATTACGGGTTTCGGCCTCCATCTCCTTGGCAAGCATCTTTCGGCCCACATAATAGGTAATCATAAAGGCGATACCGATGGCCAGCGAGATGGCACCGGTGATCCACATGAAGTTGATCTCGTCGCCCTCCCATCCTCCTGCATAGCAGGCAAAGACGGAGCCTATCAGCAATCCCAGGCCGATGAAGCCCGTGATGCAGCCCCAGAGGAGACGCGAGAGCAGTTTCTCCTTGAGCAGCTTCTGCTTGGGGTTCATCTTCTGCAGCAATGCCTCGACGTCGAGGTCGGGATTCTTCTCGATGACCGCCTTCACGATTTCGGTGCGTTGTGAGGTCGTGTGCATCTCATTACGATAATACACCCAACAGAGAAGCACTGGCATAGAGAATGTGATCAGAGGGACCAGAATAGGAACTAAAACATCTTCCATAATATTTTTTATTTAATGATGAAATAAATACTTTCTTTGTCCGATTGCCGGCAATCGGGAAACAGCCGTTTTCGCCTATATAACGTAAGAAAGGAGGAAAATGTGACATCGAGAGGAGAAAAAAATGATGTTTTTCGTCGAAAAAGGTGTTTTTTCGGTAAGTTGGGGCGAAAAGTGCTGAAAAATGCGTATCTTTGCGGCGAGCTTTTCGAATAGATATTGAAAGAAGGTGAAAATGCAGACAACCTCGGCCCCAATGGCCTGGTTGTTTCTGCGAGAAAATGTGCAGGTCCAATACCTGCAGAAAATTGCACTTCGTGCAGAAAATAAACGAGTCCAAAGCCTGGTCACTACATCGACCCTAATTATTTTTTGCGTTAGCAATTTTCTGCTGCCATTGAGGCAGCACATTTTCCGGCAGTAGAGACAGGGCATTGAGCCCGCAGTCTCCTGCCATTTTCACCTCTTGTCTATCTTTTATATAGCAGCACGTTATCACTAATCAGCAAGGGCATCATTGTTAATTGTTAATTATTAATTGTTAATTGAAATATTATGACAAAGCAAGTATTTACAGTAGAAGGAATGAAGTGCACGAAATGTGAAGCAAAGGTGGAAGATGCGCTCAAGGCGCTTGATGGCGTGGAGGCTGCCAAGGCTGACCACGAGGCGTGCAATGTGGCTGTCGAATTTGACGAAGCCAAGGTCAGCCCCGAACAGATGAAGGATGCCGTGGATGATCTCGGAAGGTTCGAGATGATCTTTTAATATGAAGAAGACGATTCCAGTCATCGGACTGGCATGTTCGGCCTGTTCGGCACGCGTCGAGCAGCATCTCTCGGGTCTGAAAGGCATCGAGAGCTGCTCCGTGTCATTGGCCGGACGCACGGCGCTGGTGGAGTTCGACCCCGAAGTGATCACACTCGAAGAGATGAAACGCGAGGTGAACGACATCGGCTACGACCTCGTCATCGAGGAGGACCGCAACGTGGCAGAGATTGAACGACGCGAGCGCAAGGCACTGCTTCGCAAGGCGCTTTTGGCTTGGGTGCTGACCGTGCTGGTGATGTGCTTCTCGATGCGATGGATTGACACAGGATCCCTCCTTTCGAACAATATCGTTGCGCTCGTGCTGGCACTGCTTTGCATGGTGATCTGCGGAAGGACCTTCTACCGCAATGCATGGAAACAGATTCGCCATGGAGCTGCGGGTATGGACACACTCGTAGCGTTCTCGACGGGCATCGCCTTCCTTTTCAGCGCGTTCAACACATTTTTCGGCGAAGCAGTTTGGAGCAGCCGGGGCATCGAATGGCATACCTACTTCGATGCTTCGGTGATGATTCTCACCTTTGTGCTCACCGGAAGACTGCTCGAAGAGAAGGCGAAAGACGGCACGGCAAGCTCCATCCGCCAGCTGATGGGCATGGCACCCAAGACCGCACATATCGTTGAGAAGAAGGCCAAGCGTGACGCAGCCGGCAACATCACCGAACCTGCCATCGTGCGCGAAGTGCCCATTTCGACCATCGAGAAGGGCGATCTGCTCGAAGTGCGACCTGGCGAGAAGGTGCCCGTGGATGGAGATGTAGTCGAAGCCGAGAGTTTCATGACCGCCGATGCCGCCTACGTGGACGAAAGCATGATTACAGGCGAACCCACTCCTGCCGAGAAACGAAAAGGCTCGAAGGTTCTGGCCGGTACCATTCCCAGCCAGGGGAAGTTCACGATGCGTGCCCGACAGATTGGTGAGGAGACGGCTTTGGCGCATATCATCCGCATGGTGCAGGAGGCACAAGGGTCGAAAGCTCCCGTGCAGCGTATCGTCGATAGGGCAGCACTCATCTTTGTGCCTGTGGTGACGAGCATCGCACTAATAACTTTCGTTGTGTGGTATGTGGTGGGCGGCAATGCCCATTTGCCACAAGCCATACTATCGGCCGTTTCGGTACTCGTCATCGCCTGTCCCTGCGCCATGGGACTGGCCACACCGACTGCGCTGATGGTGGGTATAGGCAAGGCCGCAGAGAAACAGATTCTCGTGAAGGACGCAGCCGCCCTCGAGAACCTGCGCAAGGTGAATGTGCTCGTCACCGACAAGACGGGCACGCTGACCATTCCCAACCAAGAAGTGGATTTCACCAAGGCCGACAATCTCGACCTCGAAGTGCGTGAGACATTGAAGCCCCATGCACGCGAGGCAATGGAGGAATTGCAGCAAAATGGTGTGGAAGTCCATATGATGAGCGGCGACAAGGACGAGGCTGCCCGCTATTGGGCCGAAAAGGCAGGCATACGTCATTATCAGAGCAAGGTGCTGCCGCAGGACAAGGAGAATCTCGTCCGTAGCCTGCAAAGCGAAGGCAAACGAGTGGCCATGGTAGGCGACGGCATCAACGACACGCAGGCCCTGGCCCTTGCCGATGTGAGCATCGCCATCGGACGGGGCACCGACGTGGCGATGGACGTAGCGCAAGTGACGCTGATGGGCGACGACCTTCGTGCCATCCCCGAAGCCATCCGACTGAGCCGACGCACGGTGTCGATGATCCGACAGAACCTCTTCTGGGCCTTTATCTACAACATCGTCTGCATTCCTCTGGCCGCAGGTCTCCCCTACGCCTTCGGCATCCCCTTCCAGATCACCCCTACTCTTGCAAGTGCCTTGATGGCAGCTTCGAGCGTCAGCGTCGTGCTGAATAGTTTGAGGCTGAAGATGATGAAGTAAGACTTAAGGAAGTGCTATCGCAAAAGCGGGAGCCAGACGGACATTTCGCCCTTACCACGATTGCCCCAGGCATAATAAGGAATGAGGCGAATGGGAAGTTCACGGCCTGCACGACCTATTTCGCGGTAGAGCTGGCCCTGCCATGAAGCCTCGTCGGCTAGCGCGGCAACGCCTTCGAGCGCCATCACAGGATGGCCATCAATCTCGATCATTACGGGTTCCAACTGGATATCGGCGGGGATAAGCACATCGTCGATACGGATGCCTTGCGGCAGGTCGGCACTCTCGAGACAATAGACGATGGGACCACGCTTGATGGCCACCTGATTGCGGACCTCCTCGACCAAAGGATTGGCCTCCATGAGGCGAACAGGCATCGTCATGTTCCATTCGACGACATCGCCCTTCTTCCAGACGCGTCTGACTTCGGCATAGGTGCTCGAACGATGCAATATTTGAAGAGGTGCACCATTGATGTCGATGGTAGCACGCTCGCACCAGTCGGGAAGACGGAAACGAAGGGTCCACGCCTTGCCACTGGCCTTCTTGGGGAGTTCATCGATGGTGACAGAGACACGGCCATCCCAGGGATATTGGGTGGTCTCGGTGAGACGTACTTCGCCAATGCCCGGAATATTTGCTGTGGTCTTGGCCTCGCCATAGAACTGCAACGTGAGCGAAGGAGCCTGCCCTGACGTGCTCACCGTGAAGGCATAGTTCTGTGCCTCGCTGACTGTGCGCAGGGTGTTGGGAGGACAGCAGAAGCAGGAGATATATTCCTTGCGTTCCTTGGGCCAGCGCAGGGTGTAGGGCAGGTCGGCTGAGATGCGGAGCGGATTGGTGTAGAAATAGCGACGACCATCGAGCGAAATGCCTGAGAGGATGGAGTTGAGCATACAAAGTTCGGCCACGTCGGCATACTTGGCCTCGCCCGTGATCTCCATCATACGCCAGTTGAAGAGCATATTGCCAATCTGTGCGCAGGTCTCGTTGTGAGCTGTGGAGTTGGGCAACTGGTAGGGACGACCGAACGACTGGTGCACCTTCTGGATGGAATCGGGCGTGTAGTTGGTGCCATCGGGCGAAGTGCCGTCGTAGAGAGCACCGCAACCACCGGTGATGTACATCTTGCGATAAGTGAGGTCCTGCCAGATGCTGGTGAGGTTACGCATATACTGCTCATTGCCCGTCTCGGCGATGATGTCGGCCACGCCGGCATAGAGATAGGTGGAACGTACGGCATGTCCCATGGCCTCGTACTGCTGGTCGAAAGGCTCACGATCCTGATTGTCGTCGGTGCCGTTCTTTACAAGGCTGCGAATCTGGATAAGCTGCTGGGCAAGATCGAGATAACGCGGATTTCCCGTCTCACGCCACATCTCAACCACACCCATGTAGTGACTGGGGCAGATGGCACAGCGGGCGAGTTCGGCAGAAGCCGTCTCGTAGAAGTTGACGAGGAAGTCGGTGGCCTTGACAGCGCAATTGAAGAGCGTGGTCTTTCCCGTGGCACGCTTGTGGACGATGGCAGCCATCATGAGGTGGCCCAGGTTGTAGGTCTCGAAGTTGAGACGATTGGCAAAGGCCCCCTTCTCGTCCTCCTTTCCTACGGCGGTGCCGATGATGGTCTGCTGTTTCTTCACCGCGTGACTATCGACGCCACGATTCATTTCGTCGATGATGACGGGCGTATGGATGTAGCCATCCTCGCGCTGTGCTCGGGCTACACGGTCGATGAAGTGGTCCATCAGGCGGTCAAGTTCCGGATCGCGGGTGACGGCATAGACGGCAGCCACGCCTTCGAGCCACTTGTACATATCGCCATCGTGGAAAGGAGGTCCCCAGTGCTCATGATCGTCGGCAGGGACATCGTCGCCGGCAGCAATCTCGAAATTGCGGAAGCCATGCGAGACGGCAGGGTTGTTCCAGGTCTGCCACATCGAAAGCAGCGACGTGCTGCTGTACACGCCGAAGCGGTCGCCCCAGAAGCCACCGGTCCACTGTGTGGCTCCAATCGGGAGGTTCGACATAACGGCATGCGTGCTGCGGCTTGTGTCAGTAAGCGGTTGGCCGCTGACTGTCGGCTGCTGGCAGAAGAATGCCACAAAAAAGAGGGCAAGGAAGGTGAAGAGGGTGTGCTTAACGTGTGTCATTGTGTGGTGTATTTGTTCCCCAAAAAGGATTGGGGATGATTCTTGAATTGCCATTTATGGTGCAAAGAAAAGCATTTTTCCCGTCTTTTCCAAACTTTTCAGCAGAAAATACCTCATTTTTTTGCTCATTGTGGAAAAAAGGCGTATCTTCGCGCCGAATTAAGGAAATATTTTGGCGAAAACTAACAACAAGAAACAAGGCAAAAAGCCGAAGAAGGGCGGTAGCCTTCTGGGCAGCATTTTCAAATGGGCATTCAGGTCCGTTATGGCAATGCTGACGTTTGCCTTGTGCCTTATCCTCATTGCTTCGGCTTTCAGCGACTATATCAATCCCACCATCTGGGTGCTGCCATCGTTCCTTGGCATCGCCTTTGGCGTCATACTTGTCCTTGCCCTGGTGTGGTTCCTTGTGCTGCTGCTCTTCCGCCGCTGGCACAGTCTGCTGGTTCTTCTGGCCACGTTTGCCATCGTCTCCATACCTGCCTGGCGCTACTGTCCGCTGCACTTCAAGGGCGGTCAAGAGCCTCTGACGCAGACCGATGAGGGCGAAGAGATCAAAGTGGACACCCTGCGCGTCTTCTCGTTCAATACGAACATCATGGGGCAGACACACCTTTCGCGCATCAAGGAGCACATTCCCGTGATTGACATTGTCAGGAAGTCGGGAGCCGACATCGTCTGTCTGCAAGAGTATGGCTTCACGCTGAAACCCGGTGGACATACCGAACAGGAACTGCGCGGCGAACTGAAGGACCTCTACCCCTACTACGACTTCATGCCCAACGACCAGCGCAAGGCGCTCGGAATAGCCGTCTTCTCGAAGCACCCGATACGCAAGGCCATACGCATCGACAAGCGGAAGAAAGGCTACTTCTCGGCCATGTATTACCAACTAGATGTCAGAGGGCGGACGATGGGACTGGTCAACATGCATCTGCGCAGCAACATGATCGACCCGAAGGACCGCATCCTCTACGACGAAATGATCGAGAAATTCGAACCCGACTCGCTCGACCGTATCCGTACCGGCATGATGCGAGCACTGGCACAAGCCTACCGCCTGCGTTCGACTGAATCGGCGATGCTCAGGCAGGTGCTGCTCGACCAGCATCCCGATGACATGCCCCTGCTCATCTGTGGTGACATGAACGACACGCCCATCAGCTACTGCTATCAATCGCTGCGCCAAGTGGGCCTCTACGACACTTGGCAGGAGACGGGCGTCGGCCCAGGCATCACCTATAGGGCACACCACTTCTGGTTCCGCATCGACCACCTGTTGCACAGCAAGCACTTCCGCGCACTCCATTCAAGGGTACGCAAGGACGTGAAACTCTCCGATCACTATCCTGTGGAAGCCACTTTCCAGATACTGCCCCAATGATCTTCAATCCGTACGACATACATTTCGTGGAAGGGGCGGCATCGGCGGCCTCATCGCTGTCCTGGGCCCAGTTGCGGCTCGAGGACAATGCCGTGCTGGTAGTACTCATCCTGTTGTTCCTTTCCATCGACATTCTCGCCTGCCGCGACAAGAGCGTGATGCGACACCAGCTGGCATGGATCACCGACACGCGCAATGCACGCACCTTCGAATCGGTAGTTGTCATCTACCCCTGGCTCAAGCCGCTGATGCTGCTGCAGATGTTCCTGTTCTTTGGTCTGACGCTCTTCTGCCTCACCGACCCTGCGCCTGCCGAACACCTTTTTGCCATCTCTTCACCGACATTGGCACAAATTGCCCTGTGCATGTCCTTGCTGCCGATATGGTATGTGCTGCAAGGCGTGCTGTTCAACTGGTTCTGCTACCTGCTTGGCATAAAGGAGAAGCGCACCATCATGAACCGCAGTTATCAGGCCGCATTCGTCGTGCTGGCTCCCCTGGCGATGCTCCTCTTCATAGGGCTGATTGCAGGATGGATACCATCACAAATAGCACTTGTTTTGCTTTTCGCGGTCTTCATTTTGTCACAATTTTCCTTTATTTTTAGTGGAATTAAGATTTTTTACGACGGTTTTAGCTCATTATTACTGATAATTCTATATCTTTGCACGCTCGAAATTGCACCCCTGTGGGTCATTTGGGTTAAATTTTCCTCACTGCAAGTATAATGGACATCAAGAATATTCTGGTTTCACAACCCTATCCTACCTCAGACAAGTCACCCTACTTCGACATTCAGCGCAAGTTCGGCGTAACGCTTACGTTCAAGCCGTTGATCCGCATCGAATCGCTCAGCCCGAAAGAGTTCCGGACACAGAAAATCAGTATCCCCAACTTCACGGCCATCGTCTTCACCTCGAAGACGGCGATTGACCATTTCTTCAAACTTGCCGAGGAACTTCGCGCCAAGCCCAACGAGGAGATGCAGTACTTCTGCCAGACCGAGGCAGTAGCCCTTTACCTGCAGAAGTTCATCGTCTTCCGCAAGCGCAAGGTGCATCACTCCAAGTCGGGCAAGATCGAAGACCTGGCACTGGTGATGAAGAAGCACAACACCGAGAAGTTCCTGATGCCCGTTGCAGAAGTTCACAAGGACGAGATTCCTGCCTTCACGAAGGCAAAACTTAAGGTTACTCCAGCAGTGATGTATCGCACGGTGAGCATGGAGATCACCTCGGAGGAGATTTCATCGTACAACATGCTGGTGTTCTTCACACCCTCGGGCATCCAGTCACTCTACGAGAACATGCCCGACTACCAGCAGGGCGATCAGCGCATCGGCCTCTTCGGCCCACTGACTGCCAAGGCTGCCGAGGAACACGGCCTCCGCATCGACGCCAAGGGTCCCACGCCCGAACTTCCATCGATGGCCAGCGTCTTGCAGAAGTACCTCAGCGACCAGGATTAAAGGCCACTCGGATCGTATTTTCAACCAGTTTCCTATGGCTTGGCCAGCCATTGCTTAATCCCATCTGAAGAGTCAGATTCCGATGAAACAATTTACATTACCCAAGCGCGAAAGACTGTATCTGAGAGAATCCATTGACGAACTGTTCGCCAATGGACGTACTTTCGTGGTCTTTCCTTACAGGGTGGTGTATCTGATCAAGAAGGCTGATGCCGAAAACCTGCCCGACCCTGAGAAGCAGGGACAATGCGCCATCATGACCGTGGCTCCCAAGAAGCGCTTCAAGCATGCCGTCGATCGCAATCACGTGAAGCGTCTCACCCGCGAGGCTTATCGCACACAGAAACTGCCACTCCACGCCGCCCTGGAAAAGACCGGGCAAACGATTGAAGTGGCATTCCTCTATGTTGACAACAAGTTCATCACCTTCGAGCAGACCTACAAACTGATGGGCAAAGCCATCGGCAAACTGCAGCACGCCATCCTCGAAGCTGCGAAAAACCAGCCATCATGAAATTCATTCTCATCTCACTCATTCGCTTCTATCAGCGATTCATCTCTCCGCTCACACCGCCTGCATGCCGGTTCACCCCGACCTGCTCGCAATATACGCTCGAAGCCATCCAGAAATACGGTGCCCTGAAAGGCACATGGCTCGGCATCAAGCGCATCTGCCGCTGCCATCCCTGGGGCGGCTCGGGCTACGACCCTGTACCATAAAGGCTGCGGCCCGATGCCCTGAGATCACAGATTCTTCATCGACAACGACAGACGACCTCGACGCAGATCGACATCCTTGACACGCACCTTGACGTGCTGATGCAGGGAGACGACGGTGTTGGGGTCTTTGACATATTTGTCGGCCAACTCCGAAACGTGCACCAAACCCTGTGTATGCACACCGATATCGACGAAAGCGCCGAAATTGGTGATGTTGGTCACGATGCCAGGAAGAACCATACCCACCTGCACATCCTCGAGCGTCTTCACTTCGCTGGAGAACGAGAATTCCTCGAGCTGCTGTCGCGGGTCACGACCCGGTTTGTCAAGTTCCTTCATAATATCTTCCAGCGTAGGCAAACCTACACCCGAACCATCGGCCGCAGCGGTGACATATCGCTTGAGGTCGATTTTTTCGCGCAAAGCCTTGCCCTCAGGACCGATGAGGTCGTTGACGTGACAACCCAGATCGCTCGCCATCTTCTCGACGATGGCATAACGCTCGGGATGCACTGCCGAATTGTCGAGCGGATTGTCACCACCAGCAATGCGCAGGAAGCCTGCCGACTGCTCGAAGGCCTTCGGACCCATGCGAGGAACATCCATCAGTTGCCTACGGTTGCTGAAGGCACCGTACTTGGCACGATAATCCACGATATTCTGAGCCAACAGCGGGCCAAGACCTGAGATATAGGTCAGCAGATGCTTGGATGCCGTATTGACATTCACACCCACCTTGTTCACACAGTTCTCCACAGTCTGGTCGAGGCTCTTCTTGAGTTCCTTCTGATCGACATCCTTCTGATATTGTCCCACACCGATGGAATTGGGATCGATCTTGACAAGTTCGGCAAGTGGGTCCATCAGTCGTCGTCCGATCGAGACAGCTCCGCGCACGGTGACATCTTCATTGGGGAATTCCTCACGGGCAACCTTGCTGGCCGAATAGATTGACGCGCCATCCTCGCTGACCACGAAAACCTGAGCACCCTGCAAGTCGAGGCCCTTGACAAATTCCTCCGTTTCACGCGAAGCCGTGCCATTGCCTATCGAGATGGCTTCAATCTTGTATTTTCTGACTAGATCCTCCACCTTGTTCATCGCATCGATGAACTGGCTTTTCGGCGGATGAGGATAGATGACGTCATGATGCAGAAGGTTGCCTTCGCGATCGAGGATGACCAGTTTGCAACCTGTACGGAAACCGGGGTCGAGGGCGAGTACACGCTTTTGTCCCAAAGGCGCCGACATCAGGAGTTGTTCGAGATTGCGCACGAAAATGAGGATAGCCTCCTGGTCGGCCTTCTCCTTGGCACTCTGCATGAACTCTGTCTCGATGCCTGGGCCCAGCAGACGCTTGAAGCTGTCGGCGATGGCATCGGCAACGAGCGGCGAAGCTGCCGAACGACTGCTCTTCACATATTGGCGACAGAGCCGGTCGATGCAAAGGCCTTCGTTGCCAGCAATCGACAGACGCAGTACGCCCTCAGCCTCGCCACGACGCATGGCCAGCAGACGATGGCTGGCACAACGCTTCAAGGGTTCGCTCCAGTCGAAGTAATCGCGGAACTTCTGCGCAGCCAGTTCCTCGGCTTCGCTCAATGCCTTCGTACTCTTCACACGCTTCGAGGTGATGACGGCATCGAACTGGAAATTGCGTCTGACGGTATTGCGCGACTGTTCGTCCTCGGCCACCATCTCGGCAATGATGTCCTGCGCCCCCTTGAGGGCTTCGTCGGCATTGGCCACGCCTTTTTCTGCATTGACGTACTGCGCACATTCGAACTCGACATCCCCCTGCGTGACAGGGCGCTGCTTGAGGTCACCGGCCTGCGACAACAGGAACAGTGCCAAAGGCTCCAAGCCCTTTTCGCGTGCCACCATGGCACGTGTCCTGCGCTTTGGCTTATAGGGCAGATAGATATCCTCGAGTTCGGTGGAATTCCAGCAGTTGTCGATTCGATGATGGAGGGCATCGGTCAGTTTGCCTTGCTCTTCGATTGTGGAAAGTATGGTAACCTTGCGCTTCTGCAATTCACCCAGTTTCTCGTATTGGTCGTAGATGGCGGCTATCTGCACTTCGTCGAGCGAACCGGTCGCCTCCTTGCGATAACGGCTGATGAACGGTATGGTACAACCTGACTCAAGCAGGTCGAGGGTTGCCTTGACCTGCGGCTCGGGAATGCTGAGCGCCTTGGAGATCAACGATGGAAAAATATCTAACATATTCGTAATGATTAAATAAGTCGGGCAATTCTACTTAGCGCTGAAAGTGCTTGGCAGAATGCCGTAGTATTTCTTGAAAACCTTGCTGAAATATTTCGGATCGGCAAAACCGCACTTCATGGCCACATCGCGCACCTTCAACCCCTCCTTCAGCAAGGTCTCGGCTTTCTTCAGACGAAGGTCGAGGATGTAATCGGCGGGCGTGACGCTGAATTCGCGATGCACAATCGTATAAAGGTTCGTACGGCTCACCTTGAGTTGCGCAGCCATCGTTTCGACGCTGAGACTCTCGTCGGAGAGATGTGCGAGGACAAATTCACGGATGGCCAGACCTACCTTGTCAGACGGCAATTCGTAGATCGAAGTCGTCGCCTCTGCCTTCTCCTTTTTTTCTGCCGTTCGGGACTTTGGTCGGCTGACCTTTACCCTACTGCGACGCACTCTCACGCGCTTGGTCGGAGCTTCGGATTCAACGCTTGGCGCCTCTTCTCCTTTGTCCGATGGCTCTTCCTGCTTCGGCTCGACAGGCTCGGAAGGAGCGGCAGGCGCAGGTGTCGATTCCGGCTCAGTGGGGGCTTCTTTCCCAAAGAAACGTGACAATCGGTCGGCTACCGATTGAAATATATTCTGATTCTTAGGCTTGTCCTTTTTCATGCAATTTGTAGTGTATAGGTTTTCATCGATGCTTATTCTCAATGTTTTCGGGGACAAAAATAGTAAAAAAAATGATAAGTTGAACAATTTTACCCCCTTTTTTTCATTATATATTTAAAAATGTGTAAAAATATTTGCATTTTTGAATTTTCTTTTATAATTTTGCCGCATCTATGGGCACAGTTCTTTTCAGATCTCCCTCCAAAAGCACGAACACTATTTTTTAACACCATATTTCTAATCACACTTAATCTTTAAGCCTATGAAGAAGATTCTAACTTCAGTTTTTGCACTGTTTGTGGCAGCCACCGCTGGTGCCCAGACATGGGATGGCGTTGCCGGCACAGCCACCTGGACTGTGGGTAACGAAAACTCAGCCACCCTTTCGGCCGAAATCGAGAACGCTGTGCTCGAGACCAGCCTCAAGGTAGGCACCGACCTCAACGTAAGCACCTACGATGCCACCAGCAATGGAGGCGGCACATTGGCCACCTATCAGCCATCGACGGGCGATCCCGGATGCGTCGAGACCGATATGGTTGAATATACCGTGAAAATGAAAAAGGGCCTGACCTTTACTCCTTCCAACGTTCAGTTCGATGCTGTAAAGCAGGGTACCGACAATGCCTATTTCTCCTGGTCGTATGTCTGCGACGAAGTTGAGAGCGAAATCGTAGCCTATTCCGACCCCAAGAATCAGATTCTTCGCAACAACAACGTCAACATTGACGTGGCTCCCCTCACCCACGACGAGGCCATCACTGCCGAGGGCTGCCGTACCTTCAAGCTGCGCTTCTACATCTCGAATGTGGCCAGCAACAAGAAGATGTCGATCGGTAACATCCGCATCAACGGCACCGTGAGCGGCACGGAGGAAGGTCGTGCATTCACCGACTTCAAGGTTGACTTCCGCTCCGACCCATACACCGTCCTCGCTCCCGAGACAGGTCTGCCCGAAGGCGTTACCATCACCGGCACCTGGCACGACGCACAGCATGGCTATTCGAACGCTGTGGTTACCGTTCCTGTTGACGGCCCGGTCAAGTTCACCGTAGGCGGTTGCGGATACAGCAACCAGGCTACCGTGGCTGATGCCGAAGGCAACACCCTGGTTACCCTCGACACCCGTGCCGCAGGTTGTGACTCAGGCACCAGCTTCGACCACTTCGTCACCTGGACCTACAACAGCGAGGAGCCCACTACCCTCACCCTCAATCTGGGCGCTTACTGCCCGTTCCTCTATGCCGAGGCTTGCGAGCTCATCCCCATCTGCACCGTTCGCTACTACGACGTCGATGGCAAGACCATCATCGGTGAGGAAGAGGTTGAAGGCGGCTCTGCCCTGAAGTTTGCCTATGGCGCCGAGAACGTCACCGTGGCTGAAGGCTACAAGTTCCGTGGCTGGTTCAACTCCACACAGCAGAGTGCAGTGAAGATTGCCGAAGGTGTTTCCGTTCAGGAGAACCTCAATCTCTATGCCAAGGCTACCGAAATCGAAGTTCCGACCAACACCTCGCGCTACATCTACGAGCTCAACAAGGTGAACTTCTACATCGAGGACCACGAGGCCATCTGGAACAATGGTGGTTCATTCCACGACTCACAGCACGGCTGGTCGTTCGGTGCAGGCAACAGCCTCTCCATCGCCGTAGCCGGCAAGGCCATCATCAGCGTCGGCAACTGCCGCTATTCGGCTGAAGGCGCCGAGGCTACCGTCACCAATGAGGCTGGCGAGACCGTTGCCACCTTCCCCGTACAGGTCGAGAACGATGGCGCTGAAGCCACCTTCCAGTACGACAGCGACAAGGCCGACGTCCTCACCATCACCTTCGGCGGCACCACCTACATCCACAAGGTGACCGTCTATAACGTGGTTGACTTCGTACAGTACGACGAAGCTACCGGCTACTACTGCATCCCTGCCAACGATGCCAACAGCTTCCTCATTGCCCTGGCTTCGGCCAATGCTACCGGCAATGCCAAGATCTTCCTGCCCAACGGCAAGTATGACCTCGGCGAACTCGTATTGACCCAGATCTCGGGCAACAACATCTCGATCATCGGCGAATCGATGGAGGGCACCATCCTAGTCAACGCTCCCGCTGTCGAGAACGAGGGCATCGGCACCACTGCCACCCTGCTCAACACTTCCGACAACCTCTATCTGCAGGACCTCACCATCCAGAATGCCCTCGAATACTACAAGTCGGGCAGCGCAGGTCGTGCAGTCTGCCTGCAGGACAAGGGTGCCAACACCATCCAGAAGAACGTCCGCATGCTCTCTTACCAGGACACCTACTACAGCAACCGCGCAAGCAACCGCTACTGGGAGGATTCCGAGATTCACGGCACCGTCGATTACCTCTGCGGCGATGGCAATGTGGTCTATAACCGTGTAGCCCTCGTCAACGAGAGCCGCAGCGTCGATCCAGGCAATGGCGAAGACGTCGTTGCAGCGCCCAACTGCACCGCCTCGACCGATGCACGCAAGAACTATGGCTACGTATTCCTCGACTGCACTGTCAAGAGCGAATGCAAGCAGTTCACCTTTGCACGTTCGTGGGGTGGCGAATCGACCTGCTACTGGATCAACACCAAGGTGCTCGACAACTCGCTTGCTGCAAGCCGTTGGACCACCGCAGGTATGAACATTGCCGCCTATTGCTTCAAGGAGTACAACACCACCGATGCCGAGGGCAACGTGACCACTCCTGCTTCGAATGTTGTCAACTTCACCCACAACACCGGCAATCGTGAGTACGAGACCGTCCTCACCGCCGAGGAGGCTGCTGCCCTCACCACCGACAACATCTTCGGTGACTGGAAGCCCGAGCAGTATACAGCACAGTTCGACGCTGTCGACTTCTTCACCGATGGCGAAACCCTCATCTGGGCTTCTGTAGAAGGTGCACCGGCTTATGCTATCGTGAAGGACGGCGCTATCGTTGCAATTCTCGATGCCAACGCCACCAGCTACACCATGGAGGAGGAAGGCACCTATGAACTCCGTGTTGCCAACCTGCGTGGTGGCTTCGGCGCTCCCGCTGCTCCTCAGGATATCGTAAGCATCGAAAGCGTTGAGGTCGCTCCCGCTGCCACAGGCATCACCTACAACATGCTTGGCCAGCGCGTCAACAACGCCAAAGGCATCTGCATCGTCGATGGCAAGAAGGTTGTGAAATAAGCCCATTGCATAAATATTCGCATTTTCGACCGCAACTCCCGCATTGGAGTTGCGGTTTTTGCATATTATATGCAGTTTTCTTCTCATGAAATGAAGCAACTAAAGATTACAAAAAGCCACGTTTTTGCGATTTTTTGAACAAAAATCAACTTTTTTCGGCATTTGAACGATTTTTTGCGCGAAAAATTTGGAGCAAATGAAAATATGCTTTATCTTTGCACCGCAAAAAAAGCAAAATGATAATTCAATTATTAAAGGTATTGTATTATAAACTGTAAATTTATCAAAGTCTATGGATTCTAAAAAAGTTCTTGAGGATCTGAAACGCAGATTTCCTAACGAGCCTGAGTACCATCAGACCGTAGAAGAAGTTCTTTCCACCATCGAGGAGGCCTACAACAAGCACCCCGAGTTTGACAAGGTAAACCTGATCGAGCGTCTCTGCATCCCCGATCGCATCTATCAGTTCCGCGTCACCTGGATGGACGACAAGGGCAACATCCAGACCAACATGGGTTACCGCGTGCAGCACAACAACGCCATTGGCCCCTACAAGGGTGGTATTCGTTTCCACAAGTCGGTGAACCTCGGTATCCTGAAGTTCCTTGCCTTCGAGCAGACCTTCAAGAACTCACTCACAACCCTTCCTATGGGTGGTGCCAAGGGTGGCTCTGATTTCTCTCCCCGTGGCAAGTCCAACGCTGAGGTGATGCGTTTCTGCCAGGCTTTCATGCTTGAACTCACCCGTCACATTGGTCCAGATCTCGACGTTCCTGCAGGCGACATCGGCGTAGGTGGTCGTGAGGTAGGCTACATGTTCGGCGCTTACAAGAAATATACCCATCAGTTCCAGGGCGTGCTCACTGGCAAGGGTCTCGAGTTCGGCGGCTCTCTCATCCGTCCTGAGGCTACCGGTTACGGCAACGTTTATTTCCTCTGCGAGATGCTGAAGACCCGTGGTCTCGAGCTCAAGGGCAAGACCGTCCTCATCTCCGGTGCAGGCAACGTGGCTCAGTACACAGCCGAGAAGGTTCTCCAGTTGGGTGGCAAGGTGCTCACCATGTCCGATTCCGATGGTTACATCTACGATCCCGATGGAATCGATCGCGAGAAGCTCGACTACATCTTCGACCTCAAGCAGGTACAGCGCGGCCGTATCAAGGAGTATGTTGAGCAGTATCCAACAGCCAAGTATGTCGAGGGCAAGAAGCCATGGTTTGAGAAGGCCGACATCGCTCTGCCATCTGCTACCCAGAACGAGATCAACGAGGAAGCTGCCAAGGCGCTCGTTGCCAACGGTGTCATCGCCGTATCCGAGGGTGCCAACATGCCTTCTACTCCCGAAGCCATCAAGGTCTTCCAGCAGGCAAAGATCCTTTACTCTCCAGGCAAGGCTGCCAACGCCGGTGGCGTATCGGTATCCGGCCTCGAGATGTCACAGAACTCCGAGCGTCTCTCTTGGACCAAGGAGGAGGTTGATGCCCGTCTGCACACCATTATGGAGACCATCCATGCTAACTGCGTGAAGTATGGAACGGAACCCGATGGCTACATCAACTACGTCAAGGGTGCCAACGTGGCTGGCTTCATGAAGGTCGCCAAAGCTATGATGGCACAGGGCGTATTCTAAAAAAATATATTCTTCTCTACTCAGAAACTACTCATTTATATAACGACGGCTGCCCCAGATGGAGCAGCCGTTTATCTTATGTGCGTCAGGGACCAGGGGAGAAGGTCGTTATTTCTTTATGGCATGCGTGCCGAGGGCGGGGCAATACTCATTCTCGCCCGTCCCTTCGAGGCTATCGGTCTTGGCCGAAAGGTTGTCGAGCATATTGATGACCACAGCCTCCTGCAGACAGGGAACCACAGGCGAACCGAATTCCTTCTCGCCATGATGCGCCAGCACGCAGTGGATGAGGCACTTCACCTCCTCCTGTTCGATGCCTGCCTTCTCAAGCACATGCTGCAAGGTGTAGGCCGAGATGTAGATATGTCCCAGCAGGTACATATCCTCCTGCGTCTCGCCCGCCTGGTTGTATTCGCGCAGTTTGCCATAGTCGTGGAAGAGGATGGCAAGGATGCAGCGCTCGATCTTGATCGGATAAGGCAGGCAGGGATAAAGGCCTTCCAGCATATGGAGCATCTGATAGGTATGCGTTGCCAAACCTCCGGGGAAAGCATGGTGCATGCCCGAAGCGGCAGGCCATTTGTCGTACTTGTCGTAGAGCTTGCTGCCCCATTCGGTGATGATGGGCTTCAGCTTCTCGTCGCTGCAGAAACCGAGCAGATTCTCGAGGCAAGTGTCCCAGTCCAAGCGCTTCGTGGGCCTTGGAATCAGATGGTACAAGGGATGTGATTCACCTGCAAGTTGTCCAACACGCATATCGTTGGCATTGGCCGACTTCTTGCCGTTGCGGTCCTGGATATTCATGAAGTACACGAGTTGTCCCACCTGCGGACCCATCTTGGGACTGCAGTCCCACACGGCAAGGTTGATGGTCTCCTTCTCGTTCGCGATCTTGAATTGTGCAAATGGAGTATTGTTCTTTGTCATTCCATCGGCACGGCTGAGTGTAATGTATTCTGTTGCCATAGTGTTCGTATAAATTTCTGCAAAGATAGGAACTTTTCGTAGAAAATGCAAATTTCCGCGTGCTTTTTTTGTCATTTGCACAAAAATCGTTATCTTTGCACCCACATATAATGGTAACTATGATTCGAAAAGCATTTCTTAATTATCTCCTTGCCACAGCGATGTTGACCATCGCTGTGCTGCCCCTTTTGGCCCAGAAGCGTGCACTCACCATCGACGACATCATGGAGTGGCAGCGCATCACCCACCGTGCCATCACCAACGATGGCCAGTACAGCCTCATCGTGCACGAACCCTGGCGCGGCGATGGCGACAAGACCGCCAAGGTCAAGGATTATCCCGGCGATGCCACCGCCCTGCTGTTCGATGCACAGGGCCGGCAGATCGAGACCTTCTTCCCCATCAACGGCTTCTCGTTCACCCAGTCGTCCAGATATCTCCTCGTCAAGACGCACGAGACCGAAGCCGTGAGCAACGCCCGTGCCCTGAAGGAACAGAACGCTGGCGACGACAAGGCGAAGAAGGACAAGAACACGCCGCTCGACACGCTTTTCATCTATAATCTGGCGACACGTACCGCCGAACGCATCGACTCGCTGCGCAACTATAAGATTGCCGACCAGGCCGATTGGCTGGCCTATCAGCTCAAAGCCAAGGACAGCACGCTCTATGTGCGCCTCATCGCCGACAGCACGGTTGCAAAAACGTTCGAACACGTTGATAGTTACGGATTTTCGAAGAAAGGGCAGACGCTCTATTTCACTACGTTCCAGTCTGGCAAGCCCGACACCTGCCGTCTCTATATGCTCGCCCTGCCAAGCACCAATGTGAAGAAGAAGGGTGCCAAACCCCTCAAACCCCTCGCTCCGAGCTATGCTCGCGCGCAACGAAGTGAGCAACCTTTCGAACCCCTCGAACCCTTCCTCATCAAGGAAGGCTTTGGACAGAAACCCGAAGGCATCACCCTCAGCGAAGACGGCACGAAGCTCGCCTTCCTCTGGGGCACCACCGACAAGAAGCAGCCGAAGGGCACTGGTCGCCAGCTCTGGATGGCCACCACCGATGGCGAAGTCCGCCAACTTTCCGACAGCATCAACGACGCCTTCCCCCAGGGCTTCGTGCTGAGCCCCAACGGCAAGCTCAACTTCTCGAAGGACGGCAGCCGCCTCTTCTTCGGCACCGCTGCTGCTCCCCGTCAGGCCGACACCCTTACCCTCAGGCGCGACCGTCCCGATGTGCAGATCTGGAGCTGGGACGAACCCGTGCAATACACCGTGCAGTCCTATCAGAAGGACAGCGAAAGCAAGCGCACCTTCATGGCCGTCTGTCATCTTGCCGACGGACGTATCGTCCAGCTTGCCGACAGCCTCTATCCTACCCTTGCAGGCGACCACGATGCCAACGGCCGCTATGGCCTGCTCTCCAACTCGAAGCCCTACTCGCTCAGTTCGATGTGGGAAGGAATGACGCGTCGCGACTACGCCATCGTCGATGTCACCACGGGCGAACGTCGCCCTGTCGCCCAGGCCGACTACACCACCTACCGCATCTCCCCCTTGGGCCACTACGCCTACGGATACAACCTCACCGACAGTTGCTGGTACACCATCGAACTGGCCACGGGCCTGCGTCGGCGCATCACCACGCCCCAGACCTTCGCCGGCTGGGACGAGGAGGACGACCACCCCGACTACCCCGAGCCTTATGGTGCAGCAGGCTGGCTCAACGACGACGAGACGCTGCTCCTCTACGATCGCTACGACATCTGGAGCATCCCTGCCAAGGGCGGCGTGCCAACCCGACTGACGCTCGACGGACGTGAGCAGAAGCGCCAGTACCGTCTGCTGCGCCTCGACGAGGAGAAGGAACGCGATGGCCTCCAGCCCAAGGAAATACAGATGCTGCGCACCTTCGACGAGACGACCAAAGGCACGGGCTACTTCAGCACCACCTTCCAGCGTCCCGCCAGGCCCCTTGCCCTCCACAGTGGCAGCTTCATGCTCGGCACCCTGCCCACCAAGGCCAAGGATGCACCCGTCATCCTTTGGACCGAAAGCACCTTCGAACATTATCCCGACGTGCGTCGCACCGACCTCAACGCCCGAAACTTCGCCTTCCGTCAGACCGTCCGTCTGACCAACCTCGAAGCCCAGCAGGAGCCTTTCCTCTGGGGAACGGCCGAACCCATCCAGTGGACCAGCTACAAGGGCATCGCCCTCGAAGGTCTCCTCTTCAAGCCTGCCAACTTCGACCCCACCCGGAAGTATCCGCTCATCGTCTATTACTACGAGCGCAACAGCGAGACGCTCTTCGACTACCGCATGCCCGCGCCTCAGCGCTCGATCTGCGACTTCCACACCTTCACCAGCGACGGCTATCTCATCTTCGTACCCGACATCCGCTACACCGACGGACATCCCGGCGAGTCGGCCTACGACTGCATCCTTTCGGGTCTCGACAAGGTGGAGAGCCTGGGCTTCGTCGATAGCCGGCACATCGGCACCTGCGGACACAGCTGGGGTGGCTATCAGAGCGCCTACCTCGCCACGCGCACCAATCGCTTTGCAGCCATCGAGAGCGGTGCTCCCGTGGTCAACATGTTCAGCGCCTACGGCGGCATCCGCTGGGGTTCCGGCCTGGCACGCAGTTTCCAGTACGAACACACCCAGAGCCGCCTCGGCACCACGATGTGGGAACATCCCGAGATCTATGCCGAAAACAGTTCGCTGCTCCGCATGGACAAGGTCAATACCCCCATCCTCATCATGCACAACGACCAGGACGGACACGTGCCGTGGTACCAGGGCATCGAGATGTTCGTGGCCCTCAAGCGCCTCGGCAAGCCCGCCTGGCTCCTCAACTACACCGGCGAACCCCACTGGCCCGTCCGTATGGCCAACCGCAAGGACTGGTGCATCCGCATGAAGCAGTTCTTCGACCATTATCTCAAGGACGCTCCCGCACCCCGCTGGATGTCCGACGGCATCCCCGCCGTCGATGCCCCCTATGACCTCGGCTATTAGATAGATTTATCGGAATACTCCGAGTACTCCGAATACTCTGAAAACTCCGATTACTCCGAAAAAAAAACTCACTCCTGTGCTCCAACTTCAAGACACCAACTTCACCGAACTCATGCAGCGCCGCATCTGCAACGTGCTGATTGTGGCCAATCCCTACGATGCCTTCATGCTCGAAGACGATGGCCGAGTCGATGAAAAGATTTTTGCAGAATATGCCCGCCTGGGACTTCGCTTCCCGCCCCGCTTCATCAAGGCTTCGTCGCTCGACGAGGCCGAGCAGCGTATCGAAACCAACGACATCGACCTCGTCATCGTGATGCCTTCGCGCACAGCCGATGCACAGGAGGAGGATGTCTTCGAGATTGCCAAGACCATCAAGCTCGAGCACAACAACATCCCCATCGTCGTGCTCACCCCATTCAGCCATGGCATCACGGCACGCATGCAGGACATCGACCTCTCGCTCTTCGAATACGTGTTCTGCTGGCTGGGCAACACCGACCTGCTGCTCACCATCATCAAGCTGCTCGAGGACAAGATGAACCTCGAGCACGACGTCGAGGCTGGTGTGCGCATGATCCTGGTGGTCGAGGACAACATTCGTTTCTATTCGTCCATCCTCCCCAGTCTCTATCAGTTCGTGCTCAAGCAGAGCCTCGAGTTTGCCACCGAGGCCCTCAACGCCTCGCTCGAGACGCTGCGCATGCGTGGTCGTCCGAAGATTGTGCTGGCCCGCAACTTCGACGAGGCCTGGGACCTCTACAGCCGGTTCAAGGACAACACCCTCGGCGTCATCTCCGATTGCCGTTTCCCCCTCCATCCCGTTCAGGGCGCCAATCCCACCGATGACGAGAAGGACGCACGCGCCGGCTTCCGTCTGCTCGACACCATTCGTGCCGAGGACCCCTATATGCCCCTCATCATGGACAGCGCCGAGAGCGAGAACCTCGAGGAGGCCGACCGCAAGGGCTATTACTTCATCGACAAGAACTCCAAGAAGATGGACGTTGATCTGCGCGACATCGTGCACAATGCGTTCGGCTTCGGCGACCTCGTCTTCAACATCGAGGACCCCACCTTCCCCGGGCAGCCCGAGTTCAACACGCAGCTCCACGTCCACAACCTGAAGGACCTGCAGGACAACATCCTCTCCATCCCGAAGGAGAGTCTGATGTATCACGTCATGCGCAACAACGTGTCGCGCTGGCTGGGTTCGCGTGCCCTCTTCCCCGTGTCCGACTTCCTCAAGCGCATCACGTGGGGCCGTCTGCAGGACGTCGAGGCACACCGCCAGTGGATCTTCGAGGCCATCGTCGCCTATCGTCGCATGAAGAACCAGGGCGTGGTGGCAGTGTTCCAGCGCGGACGCTTCGACCAGTATTCCAACTTTGCCCGCATCGGCGATGGCTCGCTCGGCGGCAAGGGACGCGGCCTCGCCTTCCTCGACCACCTCATGAGCCGGCACCCCGACCTGCAGGACTTCCGCACCGAACGCTTCCTGAGCCATGTCCGATTCGACGAAGCCACGCAGGAACTGCTGCAGCAGGCCCGTGTGTGCATCCCCAAGACTGTCGTGCTCTGCACCGACGTCTTCGACCAGTTCATGGACGAGAACCAGCTCTATCCCCTTGCGCTGAGCAATGCGCCCGACGAAGAGATCTTCGCAGCCTTCCTGCGCGGATGTCTGCCGCAGCGTCTGCTCGGCGACCTCGAGGCATTCCTCGAAGTGGTCAAGGGCCCCATCGCAGCACGATCCTCGTCGCTGCTCGAGGACTCGCACTACCAGCCCTTCGCCGGTGTCTATTCCACCTACATGATCCCAAGTTCCAGCGACAAGTACCAGCGCCTGGCGATGCTCGCCGATGCCGTCAAGGCGGTCTATGCCTCGGTGTTCTATCAGGGGTCGAAGGACTACATGACAGCCACCAAGAACGTCATCGACCAGGAGAAGATGGCAGTCATCCTGCAGGAGGTTGTCGGTCAGCAGCATGGCACGCGCTTCTATCCCCACATCTCGGGTGTGGCACGCAGCATCAACTACTACCCCATCGACGACGAGAAGGCCGAGGAAGGTACCGTCTCGCTGGCCTTCGGTCTCGGCAAGTACATTGTCGATGGCGGCACATCCTTGCGCGTCAGCCCCTATCATCCCGCCAACGTGCTTCAGATGAGTGAGATGGAGTTTGCCCTGCGCGACACGCAGAGCACCTTCCTCGCACTCGACATCCCTGCAGCCACCGAATCGGGCGACATCCCGCCGCTCGAGTTCAAGCCCGACGATGGCTTCAACCTCAAGAAGTGGCCCGTGCGTGCAGCCGATGCCGATGGCACGCTGCCGCCCGTCTGCTCGACCTACGACCCGATGGACCAGTGCATCTACGATGGCTATTACGAGGGCCGCAACCGCAAGATCATCAGCTTTGCCGGAGTGCTCCACAACGGGCTCTTCCCCCTCCCCGAACTCATGCAGAAGGTGCTGCAGTACGGTCAGGAGGAGATGCGCCGACCTGTCGAAGTCGAATTTGCCGTCGATCTCACCTCGAGCGAAACGGGCACCTTCTATCTGCTCCAGATTCGTCCGATGGTCGATAACAACATGAAGCTCGACGAGGACCTCACCAGGATCCCCGACGCCGAGTGCCTGCTCCGTTCGCACGCCGCCATCGGCCACGGCATCATTTCCGACGTGCAGGACATCGTCTATGTCAAGACGTCCGAGGGCTACAGTGCCAGCCAGAACCCCGCGATTGCCGAGCACATCGAGCAGATCAACCGCAAGCTGCTTGCCGACGACCGTCATTGCATCTACATCGGCCCGGGACGCTGGGGCTCGTCCGACCCCTGGTTGGGCATTCCCGTCAAGTGGCCCAATATCTCCGCTGCACGCGTCATCGTCGAAGCAGGTCTCGACAACTTCCAGGTCGATCCCTCGCAGGGCACCCACTTCTTCCAGAACCTCACCTCGCTCGGTGTCTCCTATCTCACCATCAATGCCTTCAAGGGCGACGGCCTCTTCGACGAGGCACGGCTCAACGCCCTTCCCGCTGTCGAGGAGACCGACCTCGTCCGTCACGTCCGTCTCGACTCCCCGCTCACCATCAAGGTCGATGGCATCCATCGTGAGGCTGTGGTGATGCTGTGAATCGTCAATTTTCTGGAGACATTGCGATTATTTCTTTGGATTTTGTCATTATTTGCCAAATTATTTGTTTGGATTTTTTCATTTTTCGGTAAATTATTTGTTTGGAAAATATTTTTTTCTTATATTTGCACGCGAATAATAAGGAATAATCAGCATGTATTGTCCAAGAATCATAGATACATATTTGTCCGAATGGGCCTCACGTTCGGCACATAAGCCATTGCTTATACGTGGTGCTCGTCAGGTCGGCAAATCGACAGCCGTGCGTCATTTGGGCGAGCGGTTTGAAAGTTACGTCGAGATAAACTTTGAGAGGCAGTCTTCATTCATGGCCTTGTTCCAGACTGGCGACCTCGATGTGAAAAGGATTGTCCCTCAGCTCGCAGCCATGTCGGGCAAGCAGATTGTGCCAGGCAAGACGCTTCTATTCCTCGACGAGATTCAAATGTGCCCTGAGGCGATTATGTCGCTACGTTTTTTCAAGGAAGATCTGCCCGAGCTTCATGTAGTAGCGGCAGGCTCACTTCTGGAGTTTGCTCTTGAAGACCTGCCCACTTTCGGCGTGGGCCGAATTCATTCGATGTTCATTTATCCGATGACGTTTGACGAGTTTCTTGTTGCCAATGGCGAACAGCTTTTGTTGGAAGCAAGGAACAATGCCACGTCGAAAGAGCCGCTTCCCCAACCACTTCACGACAAACTGGTCGGACTGCTTAGGACGTATATGCTCGTAGGTGGCATGCCCGAAGTTGTTGACAAATGGGTGGAAACGCACGACTACCTTGCATGTCAAGAAATCCAAGATGATATTGTGCTGACTTACGAGGACGATTTTCCCAAATACCGCAAGAAGGTGGATCCGACCTTGCTTCGACTGACGCTACGGAGCGCCTCTGCACAAGCTACAAGAAAATTTGTCTATTCCGACGTCGGTGGCGGTTACAAGACTACCGAGGTGAAGAAAGCACTGGAGCTGCTTATCAAAGCAGGATTATTGATACCCGTGACGCATACCGCTGCCAATGGATTACCCCTGGGAAGCGATGCCGATCCGTCATTCCGGAAGATGTTGCTTCTTGACACAGGTCTGATGCTTCGTCTGCTGAATATGACGACAGGCGATATCTCCGAACTTACCGAACAGATACTGACAAGTGAAGTGAGTGACCTTGTGAACAAGGGTCCAATGGCTGAAATGCTTGCAGGCCTTGAACTGTTGCACTATCGAACCCCAAACATACGTCATGAATTGTTCTATTGGCAGCGTCAGGCCAAAAACGCTCTGGCGGAGGTGGATTACATCACAAGTTATCGTCAGTCGGTATTGCCCATCGAAGTGAAAGCTGGGATACAAGGTGGGATGAAGAGCCTATGGATACTGATGCGCGAAAAGAATCTCACCAATGCCGTTCGATGCTCATTGGAGAACTTCGGCGCATTTGACTTCGAGGACAAAGACGCTGGTAGTGCACAGCGCCATGTCGAAGTATGCCCGCTATATGCGATTTCGCAACTCGATGCATTATTGCAGCGCACATTTCGAAGATTCGAAGCTACCCCATGAAAAGAAAAGCCGTTCTATGAGCTGAATCATTGATCTAAAAAGAAGCAAGCACTCTGTCGGCCGTCACGATGCTTTATCCTGTAGCAGATAGCACGCTGACGGCCGTCATGATGCTTGCTCCCGCAGGATAGAGCACGCTGACGCGCGACACGATGCTTTATCACGCAGCAGATAGCACTCTGACGGCTGTCGTGATGCTTCATCCGTCAGCGGAAGTACTCTGTCGGCCGTCACGATGCTTCATCACGCAGCAGATAGCACTCTGTCGCCCGTCATGATGCTCCATCACGCAGCAGACAGCACTCTGTCGGCCGACACGATGCTTCGTCCGACTGCAGAAGCACTCTGACACCCGTCACGATGCTTCATCGCGGAGCAGATAGCACTCTGTCGGCCGTCATGGTGCTCTATCACGCAGCAGATATTTTATTGTGGCTTTTGATGGACTTATCCTTGTGGTTTTATTGTCTTAGCGATTCAATTTTGAAGCCACAACCTTGCCCAGATTGTATGTGATTTCCTCGCGGAAGTATGCTTCGTAGTCCTCGATGACGTTGTTGTTCTCATCCAGCGCCTCGTAGGTGTCCTGGTCGTAGTAACGCGGGAAGACTTCCTTGCGGGTGTGTTTGTCGATGAAGTAGAAGACGGGTTCGTTGTTGTCATCGACGTAAAGGGCAGTCTCGGCACTCTCGACCTCCAACAATGCAGCTTCGCGCTCGGGCTTGTAGCCCACATAGAGCAACAGGGCATCGTAACGAATGGGTACGGTGTTGCCGTTCTCGTCCTCGATAGCGTAGCCGTCATCGCCAAACACGATATACTTGCGTTCGGTACTCGGCTTGATCTCACGTGTCTCCTGCTTCTTGGTTTCTGCGATAATCTCGTCGAAATACTGCTGCTTGATGATGAGGGTAAGCACTTTCTTACCGGATGCCACGTAGGCTTCCACTTGTTCCTTGAAGTTCATAGTTTGTGCGTTTTAGTTGTTTTAAGCTTCTATATAACATCCTTGTTTTAGGGGTCGCTTCGCTCAAAATTATAAGAAAATCTAATATAAAAATTATCAAAAGGGCGGGGGCTTCTTATAATTTTAAAATTAATTTTTTTACAATTTTGAGCGTCAGCGACCCCTCATGTTATAATCCATTTTTGTTTTCGTTGTCGAAATGGACGCTGCAAAGGTAAAGAGAAGGTGTGAAAAAGGGCTTCCCACTTTTAGGTCAAAAAAAGTTGGCTATAAGATAATACCATTTTTGTCATTAATGATTTTCCTAAACCACTACACTTTTGTGTAATTCTCCGATTAGAATGACAGAATTACCCAAAAGTGTAGTGCCATTGTGAAAGATTCCCCTTATCTTTGCAGCGGAAATAAACCTATATGGGTATTTCCAGGATAAATGGACAATACACGAATCTTGCTTAACAGCAAATTATACTGGACAGCTAATAATTTAATCGAATGAATAAAAGCCTAAAGTGCTTGCTACCTATGGGCATATTGGGAGTTATCTTGCATACAACCATATATTTTACATTTTGTCAGAGCAACCGCACACAAGGTATAGGAATTGCCGTTATTTCTTTATTGTTGTTTACAACAACTTGCTTATCTTATTTGATTAAGGCAAAAGATATCTTGTTGTTCGATAGCATTAAGACTCTTTATGTTATATTATTCAGTATGTTATCCTATACATTCTTATTTAATGCATGGTGTATGATAATCTCCGAAGATAGTATATGGACAATTTCTCTATTACAAAGCATCCTATATCCCATCATATTGTCAGGGTTCATTGGGAAAGCTGCAAGTAAGAAGAGCTTCAAGGATTGTTCTGCCCTGATGTTTATTTTCGCAATCGCGAGTTGTAGCTTTAGATTTGATCCCAATAATCTAAATATACTTGCTATTATCTCATATATTATTTGCATCGTCATCCCATCTATATTCGATTGGGGCCATAGTAAATATATTTGACTCAAATCAAGCAAGTGCATAATTTGATGGATATTAAAGACAATTATGGAAAGAATGTACCCTATGTCTCCAATCGGGTTAAGACAAAGGTATCGTCCCCGTAGTTCCTTTGATTCATCGACTTTTGCACTTGCCAAAGTCGATGAAATTATAAGTTTATATCCTAAATGTTTAATAATATCGAATCAAACTATACAATCAGCCGATTGCAGACATCGGAGCTGCATGAACTTATTCATTTCGTTGTTGAGCAGAATTATTCTCATCATTCGCCCAAAACTGACAAAGGCACTATAGAAGAAGAAACATTGAGTCTGGTTGATGAAGAGCGAATGATTTGCAGTGATAATTCACTTACTTACGTGGCACGGAGCCGATTGGGACAGATAATTGGCAGCATCCGCTCATGCCGTTGGGATAGAAAAGCTACGTTGCCTATGCTGAAAATCTTCAACATTAACCCAGCGGAAATAATTGAACCTTCTGAAGACGTTCAGTTTTGGCATGTCGGGCGATTTGCAGTAGATTCATGTTGCGGTATTTCCCCAATCATTCTATTCAAGCAATTGATGCATTTCGCCATCATCCCAATCGTAGAGGCAGGTAATGCCATTATGCTTGCCGAAGTGGACAACCATCTGATGCGAGTCGTTAACCACCTGGGCATTAAAACTCATCCGTTGGGAAATTCCATCGTATATTTAGGCTCACTCACGACCCCTGTTTATTCATTGGCAAGCGACCTGCATGATTATTACGACAGATATAAAACTTCATTTGCTGAACAAAAACTTTCAAAATAATGAAAGAAAGATACAGTAGAAACAGGCTGTATGTCCTGCCTGAGGAGCAGGACATCATCAGCCAAAAGCGCATCCTGTTGGGAGGTGCCGGCATAGGGAGCATCATTGCCGAATGTGCCATCCGCTTCGGCTTTGAGAAAATGACCATTGTCGATGGGGACGTGGTGGAGGAGAGCAATCTCAACCGCCAGAACTACTGCCAGTCTGACATCGGCAAATATAAGGCCGAAACCTTGGCAAAACGGCTTTTGGCAATCAATCCTCATGCACAAATTGCGTATCTTAACGAGATGATTACCCATGATAATCTGGTCGGCCTCATCGAAGGACACGACATTGCCATCAATGCATTGGACTTCAATAGCGACATTCCATTTGCGCTCGACGAGGAATGCAGAAAGAGAGACATTCCAGTGCTGCATCCTTACAATTTCGGATGGGCTGGATTTCTCACAATCGTCAGCCCGCATGGCGAACCGATAACAGTTTTGTCGAACAATCCATCAGGATTCGAACTGAAGATGGCAAACTACGTCACCCAATATTGCGCATTCTGGCAGAATCCCAAGAATTGGCTTCAGAACATCATCGAACGATATGGAAAAGAAGTCGGGAATATGCCACCTCCACAGCTGTCTGTCGGCTCATGGATTGCTGCAGGATATTGCGTGAATGCAATGTATCGGCTTTCGACCTCGAAAGAAGTGCATTTCTTCCCTAACTTCTATCTGTCAGCATCCGTGAACGAATAGTGCTAAATCAGCCTGTAATTCGAGGCGAAAGAGAGCGCTTCGGTGATGTTCTTGACTCCAACTTTTTCGAACAGACGCCGCTTGTAGAATTTCACCGTATCGACCGACTTGAAGATACGATTGGCTATCTCCTCCATCTTCAGCCCTTGGGCCGAAAGGAGGAGAATGGCCTTTTCCTCTTCGCTCAGTGACACGCGCTCCCCTTGATGCCATCGGTGATCGTCCAACGAGTAGTGCCAGAAGATGTTCGTATTGTTCTTACTCACCACAATTTGCCCAGGCTTGCCCTGCGCGGAATACGAAACGACACATACAGCCAACCAGACCCTACCATCCGTGGCGAGCATGAGCGGAGTCAGCTGGTGGTTGATGAGACGCTTCTGCCTCTCGCTCAGCAGATGGAAGTCGTAGGAGATGCTGTAATCCAGTCGCTCCTCCTTCGGTATCTCATTGAAGAAGCGGAATCCCGCAGTATTGATCTCCACCAGCATGTCGAGTTCATCGGCCGGGACATGCTGCATGTAGAAACCATAACCCATCTCCAACACCTCCTCACGGGTATGTCCGCACAGGAAAAGCGGATTGTCCGAAACGTAGAGGAAACCCTGCTTGAAATAGTCGATGATATATACGCTCTGGTAGATGGTTTGCGCAAGGGCCTCTGCAGTCCTTATCAATGGTTCCACCTGGCTATAGTCCAAGCCCTCCGCCTCGCCAACGGCATTCTCCGGAATGAAAAAATGGGATACCTTTACCTCCATAAAATAAAATCCTGATGAATTATAAAAAATGTTGTGCAAAGATATGGTTTTCCTCTGTTTTTGACAACTTTTCTTCTATTTATCTGGATATTATTTTTATTTTCTGTATTCTAATGACATTCTTAGATGGCATTCCGATGACAAGATTCTATTATCATTTTCGTGGCATAACCAATCTTGGCCAAAACTGGTTATTCTTCGACAGAAGTATGGCCTTTCTTGGCCAAGATTGGTTATTCTTCGTTCGCTGCATACCCTTTCTTGGCCAAGATTAGTTATGCTGCGGTTGGATAGAGCACTCTGTCGGCCGTCGGAGTGCTTGCTCCGATTGAGGCATGACCTTTTTCGGCCAAGATTGGTTATTCTCCGTTCGCTGCATACTCTTTTTCGGCCAAGATTGGTTATTCTCCGTTCGCTGCATACCCTTTCTTGGCCAAGATTGGTTATTCTTCGTTCGCAGCATACCCTTTTTCGGCCAAGATTGGTTATTCTTCGTTCGCAGCATACCCTTTCTTGGCCAGGATTGGTTATTCTTCGTTCGCAGCATACCCTTTCTTGGCCAGGATTGGTCATGCCGCGATCGAATAAAGCACTCTGTCGAACAACAGAGTGCTTTATATGATGGTGAATATCAATCCGTAGGATTCCACTGCATGAACCAGCGCTTCTGGTCCTCGTAGGGCATGTTGAAATAACGTGCCTCCTTGTCGAGAGCGCGCATCTGCTGCATCTCTTCGTTGCTCAGCTCGAAATCGAAGACCTCGATGTTCTCCTGGATGTGAGCGGGATTACATATCTTCGACAGTTGTGAACATGAAATTGGACTCGCGGTGCTTGATGAGCCACTTGCCGTCCTGCTTCACATAGGTGTCGTGATAACGTACGCCGCTCTGGTTTCGCTTGCCATTGCCGATGAGTGTCACGAAGCAGTAGGAGATGCCTGTGGCCGTATCGCCGTCAATCTCCACCGTCTGCTGACCGTTCAGGTGATAGACCACATCGAACTGAGCGAGATAACTGGCGAATGCATTACCAATCTGCTCCTTTCCCTTCATCACCGAGACGTACTCGCCTACCTTTGAGTGCACTTCGGCATCGTCGGTGAACAAGTCCATCTGCGACTTGACATCCTTCACGTCAGCGAGGTTAGAAAACGTATCCACGAGTCTCTTGAGTGCCAGCTGGTCTTCGGTCTGTGCACTTGCCCATGTCGTGGTCATCAGGGCCAACAAGATAAACAGAATCTTTTTCATAATTTTCTTTTTTTATCGTGATGTATTATTAGATGAATTTAGATGTTCTTGATGAATTTGGCGGGATTGCCACCTACGATGGTGTTTGGAGCAACGTCCTTTGTGACAACGGCACCGGCAGCTACTACGGCATTCTCGCCGATGGTCACACCAGGCAGGATGATGGCACCCACGCCGATCCAGGCATTGCGGCAGATGTGGACGGGCTTGCAGCGCAGCACCATGCGGTTCTGGAAGTCGTGGTTGTCGGTGACGATGCGCACGTTGGGACCTATCATCACACCATCGTCGATGGTGATGCCGCCTGCGGCCATACAGGTGAGCGAATGGTTGACAAACACGCCTCTGCCGATCTTCATCTGACAGGCGAAATCGATCTGCAACGGGGGCATCAGATAGCTGGTCTGGTCGAGGCTGCCATTGAAGAGCGTCTCTTCGAGCGGACGTATCTGCTCGGGCATGGGTGCCGTCGTGTTGATCTTGAAACAGATGTTTGCGCAGTCGGTCATGTGCTTGATTGCCTCTGCATATTCGGGTGTCGCCATGTTTACATCGGCACCGGAGCGAAGTTGTTCGAAAATGTTCATATTGATATAGTTTTTTATTGGTCTTGTATATGGTCGCTTTGCTCAAAATTATAAGAAAATTAATTTTAAAATTATCAAAAGAATATGTCAAAAAAGAATGTCGTTATAAATCCCGACCCGTTTTTCTTATAATTTTTTGTTTTATTTTTTTATAATTTTGAGCTTTGCGACCCTGTTCTTCTTTGTTTTGACGGTGCAAAGGTACGACAAAAAAGGCAATCCGCCGTTATCCGGATTGCCTTGATAGTTTCATATTTTGCCGAAAGCGCTAAAAATGCCCATTTAGCTGCTGCTTAGTGCAGCTAAAAGCGTGAGTAAGGACATTTATAAAGATTCGATTTCCTCTATTGTCAGACCAGTAATCTCAGCAATATCTTCAACTGCAAAGCCCTTGGCCTTCATCTTGCGGGCATTTTCAATATTTGTTTTGAGCACAGCATCGGCCGTATCCTCAAAGTCATCGGCCTTGGACACCCATTCGTTCCAATCGGTCTTGGCAAGATAAAGCTCCACCTGTTTCTTCAGCACTGGGATGTCGTTGATGGCTGTGTTATAAAGTTCTCTGTCGTCGATGGTAGCATAATCATGAACCAGAATGTGACGCATACCTTGTACAAATTTCCATGGTATAGCAGGATGTGCATTCTTGAAAGCTTTAGTCAGCATATAGGCCGCCTCACCCACTACCTCGATATTTTTCATAACAGAGAAATAGGTGCGCTTATCTTTGACGAGAGATTCGAAAGTGTATCCCTCAATAAGCATCATAACATTCGCGGAATATTCGACGATATCTTCTAACCGCCCTTTATCCCTCGCTCTTTCTCTCATAAATCAAAATTTTATCTCGGTTAGCACTTGCTGCTGCGTACGGGCGAAGCGTTCCTTCGACAACCAAATCTACTTCGCGACCTAACAGCTCCTGCAAGTCCATCAACATGCCTCCATGAGTGAAGAGCGTGAAAGGCTTGCCAGAATAATCGGGAACAAAAAGGATATCAACGTCACTCTTCGGTGTCTCCTCGCCACGGGCAAAGGATCCAAACAGCCATGCCTTCAGGACAGGTTGTGTCTTGAAGTAGTCGGCTATAGTCTGTTGTATCAGTTGGTTGCTCATAAGCGAATCCTTTTAGAATGTGGGGACAAAAATACGAAATTATTTTGAATAATGGCGCATTTTTGGCACAAAAAATGCAAAAATGGGTTCAAATTTTGCCGAAAGCGTTATTTCTGCCGGTATTCCGAGGGCGATTTGCCCAAAACCCGCTTCGTGTAACGCGAGAAATGCGAGATATTCTCGAAGTTCATGAGGTCCGAGACCTCGCCGAGCGTCTTGGTGGTGTCGTTGAGCAACGACACCAGTTCGAACGCCGCATAGAACTGAATCCATTGCGAAGCAGGCAATCCCGTCATCGTGCGGCACACCTGCGAGAGATACTTCGGCGTGATGCAAAGACGGTCGGCATACCACGCCACCTCGCGCTCGGTCAGCACGTTTTGCTGCACCAGGGTGAGGAACCGCAGGAAGAGGCTGGCCGTAAAGTCCGACGTCTCCATCTGTGACAGGCCGTGCTGGCACACCGTCCAGAGGTCGAAGAGGAAGATCTGCATCACACGCCCCAGCACTTCGCGCTTGAACGTCGATTCGGGTTGGGCCAATCGGCTGCGAAAGAGAGAGAAGTCGGCTTCCATCAGCCTCAATCCCTCGTCATCGAGGTGGATGGAGGGATTGATGCGGATGAAGATGAAGCCCTTCGAAGCCCAGATCATCTCGGGATTGTATTGCTGGAGGAACGTGGGCGAAGCCAACAGGACTTCGCCCTCAAAATCGTCGGAATAGGTCACATCCTGAATTGAATTGGACATCTGCCAGATGGCCAAGTCGCCCTTTCGCGAACAGAAACCGTTCTTGCCATCGGAGAAGGTCATCGTGCCCTGCTTCACCAGGACATGTACATGATAGTCGGCGATGAAGTCGGAAGGCATCCGTCCATCGGCCGTGCTGATAAGATTGCATCCGTAAAGTAATTCCATGATCGTTGATGTTTTATTTGACCGAAGCGCAACGTGCCTCGTAGAAGCTGCGGAAGTCGCTCCAGCGGTAATAGGGATAATTTGTGGTGGGCACAGGCAGACTGGCTTCGCAACCGTTGAGCAGGCATTTCACGAGCACATCGTCCGCCCCACCTTTGCCACGATAGAAGATGAGCTGGATGTTCGAGGCCTTGCAGGTGTTCCAGTTCTGGTAGCAGTTCTTCACCTCGTAGGGATCCTCGGGATCGCGGTCGGCGCCATTGATGCCCATCAGGACGGTGAGGGGACCGATGCAGGTGTCGTGTCCGAAACGCAGGTCAGCCACGCGCTTCACGCGGCCCGAGATGACAGCGTCGGCCTTGGCGATGATGTCCTCGAGGATGGGGATCATCTCGTATTGCGGACCGAAGACCCACGAATAGGAGCCGAGGTTGGAAGCCTCCCATTCGCCGACCAACTCCTCGTCGCTGACGATGCCGTCCATCATACCCTCGTGACCGATGCTGGGCAGCGAGGTGTAGAGGTTGAGGAGTTCGCTGCCGATGCGACCAGGATTGCCCTTGAGGCCCTCGGTGCTGGTGAAGACGCGGGCAGTGATGTCCTGACGCAAGGTGCTCTCGTGCTTGAACTGGTCGCGATGCTGTTCGAAGCGCGGACGCACTCTCGGGAACTCACGTCGGGCAGGATTCTGCCTGTCGGTGGGCACCACGCCATCGAGCGTGAAGCGCGATGACTGTTCGCGAATCTCGAGCTTCGGGTTGCACTGGACAAGCTCCTGGCAGAAGGCCGACATACTGATCACGCAACGTCCCGACAACGAGGAGATGGCGAGCACGTCACCACCTTTTTTGAACACCTCGGGGAAACGGTTGTACATGGTGCGTGCAATGCCCTGGTGCTGCTGCCAGCCCACTTCGGTGAGTTCGCTCACACCCGTCATCAGTTCGTCCTTGACGGCCATGAAGCTGTCGCAGAACTTCTCGCCGCGAGGCGTGAGCTGATGCTGCTGGCGTGCCGTGGTGAGCAGGGTGTCGAGGTAATGGTAGAGATGGTCGCTCCAATAGTAGCGCGAGCCATGACGTGCGTAATGGCTGATGTAGAATGCCTTGTAGCCCTTGGGCGCCTTGGTGAGTCGGACGTCCTCCTGCCTGTAGGGATAGTCGTTGCCATACGCCTTGCGCGGATTGGCCTTGAGCTGGTCGAGGGCGGAAACACCCTGCGCCTCCATCGTGACGGCAAGGAGACTGAAAAGGAAAAGAATGAAGAACTTTTTCATGGAGGTAATATTTATAAAAGGAAAAATGACGGGGCGAAGCTCATTGCTTCACCCCACGATATACTTGCTGCCCGGAAGCAGCGAGATGAGCCAGGTTACCAGCGCACTGCATGCGTATGTGAGCATCGCGATGACCGGGATGGCAAGCCATACGGGAAGCGATGGATTAGCCACGTCGCCAGCGATGATCCACTCCGAAATCGGGATGAGGAAGAAGATGTGCATCAGGTACATGCCGAAGGTCAGCTTGCTGATGCGCGTGATCCAGGCGGGAGCCTCCTGGATGCAGGAGAAGAGCAGGAACGCGCCGAACGTGGTGATGAGGACGTTGAGCGTACAGAACTCCCACGACCATTCCGCCATCGGGGTATCCAGCATCTGTCCGGGAACGCCTTTCCACCAGAAGCTCCATGCCGTGAACGCAGCACCGAAGAGGAAACACAGGCTACCCACCTTGATGCGCTTCGAGCGTGACCAGTCGAGGTGCACACGGATGTAATGCGCCAACACCAGGTAGCCCAGATAGCCCGAGCAGTACCACAGTGCGGAGAAGTTGTTCCAGAAGCATTCGCCCCACAGTTCAGGCGACACGAAGCGATGGAGCCAGGGGATGAGCGTCGAGAAGGCAAAGATGCCGAGGAACGTCAGTTCGTCCTTCGCGCTGGCCTTTTCGAGCCAGGGCGACACCACGGGGATGATGAGGTAGATGCTGATGAGCGGATACATAAACCACAGATGGCCTGCGATGGGCGGGAAGTTGAAAGGCACCATCTTCAGGTCGTGCAAGGCCTGTTCCTGCGTTGTGCCTCCCCAAGCCAAAGGCAGAACGGCATAGAGCAGCAGGAAGCACACAAAGGGTGGCAGGATGCGCAGGAAGCGCCGGCGATAGAACTGCCCCATGGTCATACCTTCGCGCATCGGGACGAGCAGGAAGGCTGACACGATCATGAACAGCGGCACGGAGATACGCCCGAAGAAACCATCATAGATGGATACCCACAGGCGGTTGCTCTCGTTGGCCAGCATCGTATAGGCATCGTGGTCAACGTAGAAACATTCACTCGCGTGGACGACCATCACCAGAAGGCAGGCCACCACGCGAATGTAATCGACAAAGGCAATACGGGGAGAAGGAGTTTTCAATTAACAATTAACAATTAATAATTAACAATTATCAATTAACAATTAACAATTAAGCAGGGCGTCGGCCAAGGCTTCGAGCTGCGGGATGTCAGCCTCCTTCATCGACGACTTGATGGTCACCATAGGCTCAACGATCCTGACGTTCTTCATCGGTTCGAGCAGGGCCTTCATCGCCTTGCCTGCCGAGGGAGCCCAACTGCCGTTCTCCACGATGGCAACGGCGCGGTTCTGGTAGGCCTTCATCTGCAACTTCCAAAGGAAGAAGTGCATGGGTGGGAAGACGTCGGCATCATAGGACGAAGCACAAACCACCAGTTTGCCCATACGGAAGGCATCCTCGATGGCCTCGGCCATATCGTCGCGGCAGAGGTCGGCGACAGCCACCTTGCCTGCACCCTTTGCCTCAAGGATCTCGGCAAGCTTCTCAGCCACCTTGGCGGTGTTGCCATGGATGCTGGCATGAGCCACCAGCACGCCCTTGGTCTCGACATCGTACTTGCTCCAGATATTGTAGAGACGCAGTGCCTCGGCCAGCTTCTCACCGGTGAGGATAGGGCCGTGCAATGGGCAGATGGTCTCAATGTCGAACTTGCCCGCCTTCTTGAGTGCGGTGCTGACAGGAGCACCATACTTGCCGCAGATGTTGAAGTAGTAGCGGCGAGCCTCGCATGCCCAGTCGTCGGGATCGGCATCCTTCACGCCGAACTTGCCGAATGCATCGGCCGAGAAGAAGACCTTCTCCTCGGGGCACCAGGTCATGATGACCTCGGACCAATGCACCATCGGAGCGGTGATGAACTGCAGGGTGGTCTGACCCAACGAAAGCACATCGCCTTCCTTCACGGCCTTGGTGCCAGCAGCGTTGAACTTCTCGTCGAACTGTGCAGCAAACTGCAGTGCCTTGGCCGAAGCCACGATGACAGCCTCGGGATAGCGGGCACGGAAAGCACCCACCGAACCACTGTGGTCGGGCTCGTAATGCTGTGCGATGAGGTAGTCGGGCTTGCGGCCATCGAGGGCCTTCTCGAGCTTGTCGAGCCACTCGTCGGTCTTGCGCTTATCGACGCTATCCATCACGGCAACCTTCTCGTCGAGGATAACGAAGCTGTTGTAACACATGCCTTCCGGCAAATCATACTGGCTCTCGAAGAGCTCCAATTCGGGATCGTCACACCCGATGTACTTGATCTTTTCTGTCATATTTTTTTGGGTTTTTTAGTTATCTGAGTTATCCGAGTACTCCGATTATTCCGAGTACTCCGGAACCAATCTCTCATAGGCAAGGCAGCGCGCGGAGGTGTGCCTCGATGGTCTTGCCCAGGCGGATGTGGCCGGCATTGTTGGGGTGCAGGCGGTCGTAGCGCACGGTCTCGGGCTTGGGTTCGGGCTCGGCGAAGTACACGCCGTGCTCAGGCTCCATCGGGAAGAGGCCCGAGTCGCGATAGAGGTCGATGCAGGGCACAGCCCAATACTGGCAAGCCTGGCGCAGCACGTCCATATACTCCTCGATGTAGTGTCCCTGCACGTTGGTGAAGTCCTCATCGGGCTGCACGTTGAACTTGCCCTTGGCGGGGTCGCTGAAGTTGGCATAGGCACGATGGATGGGCGTCATCACGATGATCTGCTTGGTCGGGTAGTTATGCTTGAGCCAGGAGAGGCACATGTTGATGCGGCCGCAGAAGGTCGTGTCGTTCATGCACCACTCGCGATGACGGGCAGCTACCATCTTGCCGTTGCGGTTGCAGATGGTGTCGCGTTCGGTGAAGAAACGGCCGATGGGGATGCCGTGGTTATAGTCGTTGGTGCCAGCCCAGATGAAGATGGCATCGATGGTGGTGCTGTCGGTCTGCTGCATCAGCTTCGCCTTCTCCAGTATCTGGTGCCACTGGTGGCCGCTTCGGGCATAGACGCGCGGCTCGATGCCGAGCGAATCGCGCAGGTAGTCATAGTAGTGGTAATTGGCGGCACGATTGTTGGGGTCGGTCATCGAATCGCCCAGGAAGGCGCAACGCTTGCCTTGCCACTGTGCCATGCAGGCAAATGCAGTAAAAAGGCAAAAGAGTAGGGTCAAAAGATTCCTTTTCATGTCAATATTCTATCTTGTTACAAATGCTATTTGTCAATAAGCGGTGCAAAGATAATCATTTTGTTTGCTTGCTCCAAATTTTTCGGGGGAAAAATGAAAAATGAAAGGCGCGGCATCGTAGGATGTCGCGTCTTCATTGAATTTTACTAATATTATAAATGTATCAAAGCGCTTGGAAGGCCGTCACACCTGGCACCCACGACGCAGGGACCTGTAAGGCTGCGAAGACGAATGGTGGCTCGACCATTGGCAGCCTGGATGCGACGGGAGCCTGTGGTGGTGCCCTGGTTGACGAGCAATTCGCCATCGCCGGCAATCGAGAACTCAATCCAATCGCTGCTGTCGAGACAGCGGATGCCATTGGCGTCGTAGAGCTGGGCCTCGATCAGGTCGGGGGCAATCCGCGTGAGTCGCAGTTCGGCAGGCTTTCCCCAATGTTCGGTCTGATATTCGAAGGTAATCTCGTCGGACAAATCCTTGGCGACGGCCTTGATGGTGTTGGTGCCTCGTTGCAGGACGACGTTCCAATGGAAGCCCTGGGCGGGATAGTCCTCCATGTTACGCTTTCGTTTGCCTACCGACTGGCCATTGACGAAGAGCTCTACCTCGGGCTGATTGGAATAGACGAGGACCTCACGGGGTTCGCCTTCCTCGCCCCAACGCACAGGCCAGGAATGTCCGTAGATGTGAAGCATCGGCTGGCTTGCCCAATAACTTTGGAACACGTAATAACTCTCCTTGGGCGTGCCATCGCGCTGCATGATGCCCTTCTGGTTGACGTAAGGAATAGGATTCGAGGGACGCAGCGGGGTGCAGAAATCCTTGAAGGTCCAGAATGCCGATCCCGTCAGGTTGGGCATCCTGGCCTGTTCCTTCAGATGCCAATCGAAGAGACGGACAATGTAGCTCTCCGACCAGTCGCCTTTCTTGTCACCGACCTCGATGTCGAAGCCCGACTCGGCATGTCGGCCCGCATGACTGTCGCCTCCCCATTCGGCATGCAGGAAATGGGGGAAGCGTGCGATGGCAGCCTCCTCCATCTCGCGATAATCGGTGAAGCGTCGGCTGTACCAACCTGCCCAAATCGACGGCGAATAGATATCGACGATGTCGGCACAGAAGTCGCAGCGACGAATGACCGTCTTTCGCAGGGGGTCGAGCCGATGGGCGTGATCGTTGAGCGACGTCATCAGAGAACGGATACCCAGCGTATCGATGATGGTAGAGAAATCGCCTGGCCAGTCATTTTCGTTGCCGAGGCCCCAAAGGATGATGCTCGGATGATGACGATGCTGAGTGATCATGTTTTCGAGCATTCGATGAGCCTGCTGCTGATACTCTTCTCCCCCTACTCCACCACGGCACCAGGGAATCTCTTCCCACACGAGGATGCCGAGCGAGTCGCAGAGGTCGAGCACGAGGTCGCGCTGCTGGTAATGGCCCAAACGGATGAAGTTGGCACCCATGTCCTTGATCTGCTTCATCTCCTGTCGGATCTGCTCATCGGTCATAGCGGCACCCACTCCGGCATGGTCCTCATGGCGATGTGTACCCTTCAAGAGCAGACGGCGACCATTGAGGAAGAAGGGCCCATGCTCGCGGAACACATAACTGCGGAAGCCAAAGCGACGCTCGATGACCTGTTGGCCAAAAGTGATACGAAGCGTATAGAGCGATGGCGAATCCACATCCCACAACGTAGGTTTCCTGATGCGGATAGGCAGACCGATGCCCCCTTCATAGACCGTCTTTCCATCGGGAGACACGATGCTGCAACTGACGTCCCCGATATCAGATGGCGAAGTTTTCACACTTACCTTGTCGCCCTCCACATCGATGCGGACATCGCTGATGTAGCGCTCGGGCAGATACACCAGATGAACGGGGCGATAGAGTCCTCCATAGAGGCAGAAGTCGCTCATGTCGGAAGGAATCATCTCCACATCACGACTGTTGTCGCAACGCACGGCAATGGGATGCCGGCCATTGCCGACTTCGGTGATATCGACCGTCCAACGGTCGTAACCGCCGACGTGCGAACCCATCAGACGGCCATCGACATAGACCTGCGTCTTCTGGCCTGCACCTTCGAACTCCAGCAAGGTATGTCCCCCAGCATAGGGATTTGCCACCTCGATGGTGGTGCGATACCAGGCAGCACCCTGATAGTAGTTCACGTCGGGATCGACACCATCTTCGGCATTATAGCAATGGGGAAGCGTGACGTCCTGCCACAACGGGACGCTTTCGGGTTTCCCTTCCTTCACGGGACGCTCCACCTCCCAGACGTTTGCCATGTCGGTGCGAACGAATTGCCATTGGGACAAATTGACCTGTGCACCAGCTGTCACAGCCAGCACACAGGTCGAAAAACAAAGCACACACAATCGTTTCAAGGTTAAGAGGGGTTTGAAGGGTTCGAGGGGTTCGAGGGGTTCGAGAGGTTTGAGAGGTTAAGAGGGGCTAACAACCTTTCGAACCTTTCTTAACCTTTCGAACTTTTCAGAACCATCATTTATTCAGCTTGTCTCTTCTATGCAGCGCCTCGAGGTAATAGTAGTCGGCATAGTTGATGGGGACGTCGATCTCGTCGCCAGCGGGGTAGTTGCCCGTGGCGTGCAACAGGAGGAAGCCCTGTGCGGTGCCCGGCTCGGGCTGATAGCTGGTCTCCAATGAATGGAGAACGCGGTCGGCATAGCTGCGATAAGCGGCTGCGGTGTCGGCATCGACATAGGTAGCCAGTTCGTAGAGCGCGGAGGCGATGATGGCTGCTGCCGAAGCATCGCGTGGACATCCACCGTCCTGGGCAGGACCCACGCCGGTCTTGATGGCAGGGTCGCGCATGTCCCAGTAGGGAACCAGGTCGTCGGGCATATCGGGTTGTGACATCCAGAATGCGGCAATCTTCTGCGCCTGCTCCAAGTAGGCCTTGTCATGGGTATAACGATAGCACATCGTGAAGCCATAGAGACCCCAGCCCTGACCACGACTCCATACCGACTCGTCGAAGAGACCCTGGTGGGTGATGCGCTTGATGACGCTGCCATCCTCGGGATTATAATCCACCACATGATAGGAGGAATAGTCCTCGCGGAAATGATTGCGCATGGTAGTGTTGGCATGCGAAACGGCAATGTTGTAGTAGCGCTTGTCACCCGTGATGCGTGATGCCTCGAAAAGCAGTTCGAGGTTCATCATATTGTCGATGATGACAGCGAACTTCCATCGGTCGGGTGTGCCCCAACTCCAACTGCGGATGCAACCCACACGGTCGTCGTAACGAGTGATGAGCGTCTTGGCTGCCTTCACGACAACGTCGCGATAGGACTGCTCGCCTGTCAGTTCCCACGCCTTGCCGAAGGTGTTATAGACCATGAAGCCCAGGTCGTGGCTTCCTCCATGGTTCTTCACCGGTTCGATGGGCCAGGTGTTGCTGACCGCCTGCTGACGCCAGAAGGGATCGTGCGAATACTGGTACATGTGCCACAGTTCGCCACCGAAGAATCCACAGCACCAGTCGGGCTGACGCACCATACGCAAATCGCCGTTCTTCTCCACGCAACGTGGCATCAACGACCAGTCCTTGCGGTCCTTGCGTATCTTGTTCGCCTGGCTGAGCTGATGGCGCAACTGCACGTCAGCACGAGCAAAGGCATTGTCGGTGAGGTCGGGCGTATAGTAGAGCAGGAAGAAACGATCGGCAAAACGACGGATAACGTTGTCCTTGGCCAACTGCAGGTAGTCGGTGCGCTCGGGTTCTAGCAGGTAGAGACGATAGAAGTCCTTGGCCAGTTCGTTCTGCTTGTAGTCCCACTCGCTGATCTGCTGGTAGGGCCACTCCTCCACCTTTCTGCCCATATACGGGGCAAGGAAGTCGGCGGCTTTCTCGAGCAGGTCCATGCCCTCGGGCTGATAGCCTGCCTGTCGTGCCAGCTGGAAGACGTCGATGATGTGCGTCATATTGTACTGCGAGTAACCGAAGGCCAACGTACGGCGCAACTCGTTGGGCTGTTTGCCATCGGGCTCGATCTGCGTCAGCATGCGCTTCTCGTAGAACTGTGACAGATATTCCTCCATCACCTTCTTGTCGCCCACAAATTTGGCGTAGGCGATGACCTGCACATCGTGGGCAGTGGCGTGGTTGTTGCGCTGGTTTCCTTCCTCGATGCCCTGTTCGCTGGTCAGGATCCAATGGAGGAACTCGGCGAACCATTTCCGAAGCGCCTTGGCATCCTTGGCGGTAAAGGCCTTTGAACCTTCGAGCAGTTGCACGGCATCGAGCATCTCGACAAACGAGTAGGCATCGATAACCCCGTAGCAGCGTCCCCTGCCGTTGAACTTGCCAGGCACAATCTGGGCATGGTTCAGATTCGGATTCATCCTTGTGTCCTTGTCCAGGAACCATACTCTCAGCAGTTCGGCAGCCTTCCGGGCATAACGCTCGTCGCCGCTGAAATACCAAGCCAGCGAGAGGGTGGTGACCCCGTTGGCCATCAGCGCCAGTTTCGGACGGTCGAGGAGTTCCAGTTCGGGATTCGACACACCGTCGCGAGCGATGTAGGGCAGTCCGTCGGGCTTGGTCGGATCGGGCCAGTAGTAGCGGCTCAGACTCAGGTAGTCGTGCTTGTCGCCACTGGCCGGCACCTTCTCCTTCATCATCACCGAAAGCGGCTGGCGCTGCAATTCGCTCTCGGCCTCGTCGAGAAGATGACGATAGGCTGTGGCGTAGGCCGGCTGTTCCAGCGAGGCTTTCACCCGGGCGAGGTGAGCGCCGTCCCAGATGGACTGCGCCCCCGCCGTCGATACGGGCAAAAGAAGGAGGAATAGACCAACTAACTTATGAATCCTCATAAACCCTTAAGTTATTTGATGGTTACTTTAACCTTGTAGTTTACTGTGATGCAACGCACCTCGTACTCCGACGTCTTGTTGTTAGGCACATAGTACTCGGTATCGTCGTCTTTCGTTCCACCGTTCGAAATGCGCAGTTTGCCATCGGCATCCACATCCTTGGGGTCGAAGGTCATCAGCGTCACGTCGCCGGTGGCACCATTGAGCGCCTTTACGTAGATGTCCTGGACGCGATGGTTGTTGGTGTTATCGGGCGAACGGAGATCCCAGGTCAATACCCAGGCACCGTTGCCATCCTGCTGAAGGACGTTGCCGCTGGCATCCGTCACCTGATAGTCGATACCGAGTGTCAGTTTGCTATCGGCATAGACGAAAGCCTGTGCATCGAAACTGCGCGTGCCTTCGCACCACAACTGTACGGGCACAACCTGCTGGCTGCCCTGGTTGACCGTGTAGGTCTTGTCGTTGTTGCTCTTGGGTCCCCAATCGGCAAAGGCTACGATGAACACATTCTGATAGTCGGGATTGTCGTTGCCCCATTCGTCGTCCTCACAAGAGGTGAGCGTCGAAAGGCCCATCACCATGGCCATTGCCAGCGCGAACTTATTCATATAACGTTTCATATTTCGAAATATTGTTTTTATTTGGAGTAAAAGGGGAGTAAAAAAGGAGTAAAAGGGGAGTAAAAGGGTAGTAAAAAGGACGATACCTTCTACTGTAGGAATTTGTTCTGTTCAAACCAACAATTGTTAATTGTTAATTATTAATTGTTATTTGAACAGATTAGTTCCATCCCGGGTTCTGCACCACGCTGCCTTCAGATGTGGCAATCTCGTAGGTAGGAATGGGATAATAGTAGTCCTTGGCGGGATTGAAGGTGCGGTTGGCAGCGTCCTCAATCACGTAGATACCACCCTGATCGGCCACCTTGCGACCATTGAACATACCGTTCTCATCGGTCAGACGGCTCTCGATGTTCTCACGCTGGGTGCTCAGGTTGTCGGCATCGTTGTACTTCAGTCCGAGCATAGTCTGTGGCAGCACCTTTTCGGCAATCTTCCAACGGATGATGTCGTTGTAGCGCAGGTTCTCGTCGATGAACTCCACAAGGCGTTCGCGACGGATCTCCTGGAGCATATCCAGGCCGTTGGCAGCACAGAAGGCGTTGGTCAGCAAAGCCTCGAAGCCTGAACGATGGCGCACCTTGTTGACGGTGGCATTCAGCTGGGCATCGGTGATCTGGCCGTTGTACTCATAGAGCGCCTCGGCGTAGGAGATGAGGATTTCGGCATAGCGGATGATCATCTTGTCGACGGTCTCCTTGTTGGTGGTGTTCCACTCTTCGAGCATAAATCCCTTCTTCAGTCCGTAGCCATTGCCGTGCTGGTTGCCGAAGGGGTTGTAGCCGGCCTTGTAGGCTTCCTCGTCCTTCTGGTAGAAGGTCATTGCCATACGTGGGTCGCGGTTGATGAACACATCGTTGTGGTGGGTTTCCTCAACCTTCAACGTGGTCTTCTCACGGGGCAGACCGTCGGTATAGAGTATCTGGTCGATGGTCTGACGAGTTACGCTGACAGCGTTCTCCATACCACGCGAGTTGTTGTGGGTGATGACAGCACCGTCACCGTTGGGGCCATAGATCTTCACGAAGACGTTCTCCTTGTTCTGACGACCTTCGCCATCGAAGTAGAAGAGTTTCTGGAAGTCGGGATAGAGGTCGTGCTTGCCGCTCTGGATGAGACGCTCGGCAGCATCGATGCTCACCTTGAGGTGCGACTTGTAGTCACCGCCCAGATTGTGATACTTCGAGAAGGTACCCTCGTAAAGTCCGATGCGTACCATCAAGCCAAGGGCTGCGCTCTTCGAGACACGTCCCCAGTCGGCAGCACTGCTCACCTGGTCGATTTCGGGCAGATATTCCTCAGCGAACTTCAGGTCGGCATAGCACTGCTGGATCACCTGTTCGCGGGGCGTGCGTCCCATCTTGATGTCGGGATCGCTGGTAGAATCGAATGCCTTCAGTATCAGGGGCACATCGCCGTATTTCTTCACAAGGTCGAAGAAATGGAAGGCACGGAAGAAGTAGGCTTCGGCCAGCCAGCGGTTCTTCTGGGCATCGGTGAGCGGAGCATTGCCGCCCTTCTCGATGATGTTGTTGCACACGAAGATCTTCTGGTAGGCGTTGGTCCAATCGCCTGAAGTGGCAGGGATGCTCCAGCTGCCGCTTGAGGTAGCATTTGCTGCGGTTCCGATGATGTCGTCGGCACGGGTGTCGTGCGAGAAGCCCGGAAGGTCGACATACAACTTGTTGCAGGCACCACGCAGGTCGGTCTCACTCTGCCAGAAGGTGTTGTCGGCGAGTGTGGTCTCGGGCAGTCGGTCCAGTTCGCAACTGGTGAGCGACATCATACCGCATACGATGCCGGCTGCATATATTGATTTGAATATATATCGTTTCATAATATTTTCTAAAAAAGCTTGATTACAACTCAAAACTTATGGCTCATGGCTTATAAAGTTACGTTCACACCGAACGACCAGGTACGGAAGAAGGGATAGTAGTTACGGCCTACATTGTTGCCCGACTCGGGGTCGAATACCTTCAGGATATCCGACTTTTCCCATACGTCGTTACCGCTGACATAGATACGCAGCTTGTCGATGTAGCGCTTGGGAACGGGGATGGTATAGCCGACCGTGATGTTCTTCAGACGGAGATAGGAGGCATCCTGTACCCACTTGTCGGAGGGCTGGAAGTTGAACATATCGCCATTATAGTTGTAGAGACGTGGCCAGTAGGCATCGGTGTTTTCGGGAGTCCAGTAGTCGCGATGGATGGTCCAAGGCATCTGGTGAGTACGTCCGAAGGGTGAGATGGCCTCGGTGTCGATGAGCAGTTTGCGCTTTGCAACACCCTGGAACATCACTGCAACGTCGAAGCCCTTCCACTTGGCAGAAAGGTTGATGCCATAGAGATAGCGTCCGTTGGTGTCGCCCAGATAAACGAGGTCGCCGTGGTTCTCCTTCGTGCCGTCGCCGGCACCTACCTGGTGGTTGATGGAGCCGTCCTTGTCGGGCAGCGTCAGGAACTTGACGTCACCAGCGCCGATCTTGCCATCGGAGAACGACTTGTAGCCTGGATGATCCTGCTTATACTGCTCGTACTCTTCCTTGCTCGACCAGTAGCCGTCGGTGGTGTAACCCCAGATGGTGTTGAGGGGATAGCCCTCGATCAGCTGGCGGGTACCGGCAGTGATCACGTCGGCTCCGTCGTATTCGACGAGTTCGTTCTTCGAGTCGGAGAGGTTGAATGCCACCTGATAGCTGAAGTCGCCGATGCGGTCGTTCCACTTGATCTCGAACTCCCATCCCCAGGTCTTCAGTTTGCCGATGTTGACGGCAGGCACACCGATACCGATGGTGTGAGGCAGCTGCAGGTTGGAGAGCATGTCGTTGTTATATTTCCAATAGTAGTCGAACGTAGCGTTCAGACGGCTGTTGAACAGGCCGAGATCGACACCGAGGTTCGTGGTCTCGATGGTCTCCCACGTCTTGTCCTTCGAAGCGAGCTGGCTCTGATAGTAGCTCTTTTCGGTGATGTAGGTGGTCGATTGCGAGATGGTAGCGATGTAGTCATACAAGCCGAGCACCGCGCCGTTACCAAGCTGACCCCATGATGCACGCAGTTTCAGGTTGCTTACCCAATCGAGCTTGAACCAAGGCTCCTGGTTCACACGCCAGGCTGCCGATACCGATGGGAAAGCCTTCCAGCGCTTCTCGGGTGCCAGACGTGACGAACCGTCGTAACGGATGTTGGCCTCAAGGAGATAACGCTCGGCAAAGTTGTAGTTGATACGTCCGAAATACGACATCATTGACCAAGGCTGGATCAGGTCACCCAGCGTGGTGTTCGAAGCCTCGGAAGCATCGTAATAGTTGAACGAATAGAAATCGTTGGAGTTCATATTGCGTGCAGTAGCATCGAACTGGTCCTTGCGATAGTTCTCATAGCTCGTACCGGCAAGCACCTGGAAATTATGCTGACCTGCCTCCAATGCATAGTTTACGGTAGCCTCGAACTGATCGTGGTAGTCGTTGTTCTTCTGACGATAGAGCGAGTTGGGGTTGTTGGTCTGCTGACGGATGGTGGTGCCGTTCATGGCGTACCATGCCAGCCAGTGACGCTCGGAACGCTGGGTATAGTAACCAGCACGGCGGCTTGCACTCAGGTTCACGGTGAGACCCTTCACCAGGTTCTTGATGGTCAGTTCACCCTTGCCCAGGAAGGCTTCGTAGAGCGACTCGTTGGTGCCACCATTCTTAAGGATGTCGATAGGATTGACCTGAAGGTCGCCACTGTAGGGCTGTGCATCGTAGTTGGGAGTCTCTTCGGGCTGCCACAGCAACTGACGCGCACGTGCGCCGTACATTGTATTCAAGACACTGCCTGCACCACTCGATGGGGCGTTGTTCTTCTTCGACTGATACTGCACGTTGATGCCCAGGCTGAGATATTTGTTCAACTCGGCATGCAGCTTGGCATGCAGGTTCACGCGGGTATTGTTGTTCTTGGCATATTTCAGCATACCGTCCTTGAAGTAGTAGTTGCCGCTGATGAGGTAGTTGATGTTCTTCGAACCACCGCTCACCGAAATGGAGTGATTGGTCTGTCCGGCCCAGTCCTTGGTGCCTTCGTCCACCCAGTTGGTTGCGGTGAACTGCTCCCAACGTCCGTTGTTGTTGTTGGGGTAATAGTTGAAGTTGGGGTTTGCCACCCAGGTGGTCTTCTCCTTGTTCCATTCATAGGCACCGCCTGCATTGTATCGGCCAATATTGATCCACTGCTGCTCCTCCCATGCGGGCAGACGTTCTGGCATGTTGCCTGGCATATTGACAGCATAGTAGCCATTGTAGGAAACCTTCGGCTTGCCCTCGCTACCACTCTTGGTGGTGACGAGCACAACGCCCGATGCGGCACGTGCACCGTAGATGGCGCAGGCCGAAGCGTCCTTCAGTACCGAGATGCTCTCGATGTCGTCGGCATTGAGCAGGCCAAGGTCACCTTCAATACCATCGATCAGCACCAGGGCCGAAGTGGCATTCACCGATGAGAAACCGCGGATACGCATACCGCTGGTCTCGCTGCCTGGCTCACCGCTCGAACGGAGCACAGCCACACCTGGCATTTCGCCCTGCATGGCGCTGAGCACATCGCTCGAAGGCTTGGCTGCGAGTTTGTCACCATCGACAGCACTCACGGCACCCGACAGGTTGACTTTCTTCTGAACGCCATAACCGATGACTACGACTTCGTTCAAGGTCTTGTCGTCTTCCTCGAGAAGAACAGTATTGCCGATTCGTGTGGCAAGGATCTCCTGAGTAGAATAGCCGACGTAGGAGAAAGTGATGGTTGCGCCCGACTTGACATTATGGATCACGAAGTTTCCGTCAACGTCGGTAACCACACCGTTCGTGGTGCCCTTCTCAAGCACACTCACTCCTATCAAAGGTTCGCGCGTAGAGGCATCGAGCACCTTGCCTCGGAAGGTCTGGGAACTTTGGGCAAAAAGGCCCACGTCCAGGAGGAACATGATACAACCGATAAGCATCAGTCGCATGCATTCCAATGATAATGTTTTTTGTTTCATAAATGTTAGTTATTGTAGATAAACATGAATGTTGATGGTGCAAAAGTAGGGGTTTCCGCCAAACTAAGCAAACATTTCACTACATCACAATTACTATACAACACAACATCGACTACATCACGACTTTCTCATCGGTTACAAAACATACTGATTTTCAACGAATATTTGCATTTCGCACAAAAAAAACCACATAAATTTGTTTTCATGAAAAAATAGTAGTATCTTTGCACCGCAAAACTTATCGTGTTTTATTAATTGTATTTTTTCAATTGAAAAGGATCTTACTTCTAACGTACCTCCTGGCTCTGGCTTCGATGTCAGGCAGGGCTGAAAATCACTGGCAACGCGTGGTGGTGAACTACACCCGTCAGCAATACCATTCAGGCAATCAGAACTGGCAGGCCTCCCAAAGCAAGGAGGGCTGGATGTACTTTGCCAACAACAAGGGGCTGCTGGAATACGACGGCAACACCTGGCAGACCTATTCCCTGCCCGGCAATGTGAAGGTGAGAGCCGTCAGGACCAGCGGCGACACCATCTATGTAGGTGCATTGGGGCAATTCGGGCTTTTTACGCGAAATCCGAAAGGCCAGCTCATCTACCGGCGACTGTCAGAAAGCGTCGATCGGGCAGGGCAGCTGAACATCTGGAACATCCACCAGATCGGGCACGACATCTACTACCAGAGCGACAATGCCCTCTACATCAACAATAGCGAAACGAAAATCGACAGCCCGCTTGGCATCAGTTACTCCACGGTGGTCTATAACCGACTCTATGCAGTCGGTTCGCAGGGAGTCTTTGTGCTAGTGGGCAATGCGTTCCAGCAACTGCAGGGTATCGACATCAGCCAAACCTCTCGCATCGTCAGCATCCTCCCCTATCCACAGGGGAAGCTGCTGCTCGTGAGCAGCGACCAGGGCCTCTTCCTCTATTCCGACAATCATATCGAACCGCTCCACACGGCTGCCGACGAACTGATTGCCCATCGCGGGCTGTCTTCGGCGGCTTGTTCTGGCGACATTCTTGCCCTGGGCACGATGCAGGACGGCGTGATACTGCTCGACCTCAAACAGAACACGATCGAAAGGATGTCAATCAACCAGGGACTGCAGAACAAAACGGTGCTTTCGACCTTTTTCGACCGCGACCAGAACCTCTGGCTCGGGCTTGACAATGGCATCGACTGCATCCCCATGCGCTCACCCCTGCGTTTCATCAACAGCCGGCAGTCGCCCATCGGAAGCGGCAATTGCAGCGTCGAATACCAGGGGCGCCTCTATCTCGGAACCAACCAGGGACTCTACGAGATGGCGGGTGGCGACATCCGCTTTGTGGAGGGAACCGACGGACAGGTGCTTTGCCTAGACACCATCGGAGGGCGCCTTTTCTGCGGCGGACGACAGTTCTTCCTCTCCATCGACGGCAATCGAATCACACGCTACAGGAACCGTGGTGTGTGGGGAGTACGACGCATCGGCAATCGCGACGATGTGCTGCTCACAGCCTCCTATTGGGGCCTGCGGCTGATGCGCCTCCAAGGACGCGACTGGGTGATGGCCGAAGATGTGAAGGGTGCCGACATCTCAGCCAAGACGTTCTACATCGAGGACGGACTGCCCGTCGTTTGGGTGGCCAACAAGGAGAAGGGCATCTTCCGACTTACGCTCACCGACGACCTGACGGAAGTCAAGAGCCGGAAATGCTACAATTCCGAACTGCTGCCGAAGGGTGACAACGTCTGCATCACACGCTTCGACGGAGAGACCGTCGTAGCCTCGCGCCAGGGATTGCTGCGCTACGATGCAGCGCACGACAGTCTGGTGCTTTTCACCGAACTCGAAGACCGGCTGGAGGGGCACGTGCCTTACACCTACCTGCTGCAAAATGCCAGTGGAGACATCTGGTATGCTGCCGATGGCACGCTTCATCTGGTAAGGGGATCGCGCAATGATGGTTATCTGAACGACTGGCTGATGGAGGACTTCGAGAATGTCAGCCTCAACGGCGACCAGGCCATCATCGGCACCGAAGAGGGTTTCGCCATGCTGAGCCTTTCAGAACCCTCCTCCCCCTCTGATGAAGGATTTGAAGGAGGCTCTACCAATCCCCTCAAACCTCTAGAACCCCTCACCCCCTACATTCGCCGAGTCTATATCGGCAATGGTGCCGACACGCTCTATTACGGCTGCCAACCGCCTAGTGACATCCGTTGGCGCGACAACTCACTGCGCATTGAGTACAGCGTCAGCAATTATGACCCTGCCCAGTCGGTGCTCTACAGTTATTGGCTCGAAAAGCAGCGGAACGGCTTACTCTATGCTGGCAGGAGGTCAGCCGAAAGCGAATGGAGCCCTTATTCAAGGCGAAGCATCAAGGAATACACCAACCTCACTGAAGGCACTTACACGTTCCATCTGCGTGTCATATCAAACTATAGCGAGAATCCCGTTCAAACCACGTTCCATTTCACGATTCTGCCACCCTGGTATCGCTCATGGTGGGCTTATCTGCTCTACACATTGCTGCTGGCTGCCCTCGGCTTCGAAGCATATCGGCGTCAGAAGCGGAAGCGCCAAAAGCTGATTGCCCAGAAGGACGAGCAGATTCACGAACGCGAGGAACAGATTCACGAGCAGGAAGAGCAGATCCTCGAACAGGAGGAGAAGATTGCCATTCTGCGAGAAGAGAAACTGGAAATCGAACTGCGCTCGAAGCAGGACGAACTGGTGCGTTCGAGGATGAACATCGTGCGCAAGAACGAGATGCTGCAGGAGATCAAGAAGACGGCGGTCAGCCTGAACAAGTCGCTCAGCGAAGAAAACCTGCCCGCTTCCAAACGTCGCATCATCCGTCTGATCGGGCAGATCGACACCAACATCAGCCATGATGATGACCTCGATGCCTTCCACGACTCGTTCGATGCCGTGCATCACAAGTTTCTGCAGACACTGAGCAAACGCTATCCTGACCTTTCGCACAAGGAAATGATGCTGTGTGCCTATATCCGCATGGGACTGCAGTCGAAAGAGATTGCCCCTCTCCAGAACATTTCGACGCGAGGCATCGAAATCAGCCGCTATCGAATCCGTCAGAAACTTGGGCTCGACAAGAGTGCTAGCCTCACTGAATTTCTGATGCACCTCGATGTGCCCGACACAGACCAGCAATGACGCAAAATTGACAATTGTAATTTGTTAATCGTACCAAAATTGTTAATTATTATTTGTTAATTTTTTATTCTTATACCATTATATTTAAATAATGTGTATCTTTGCGCCATGAATTTTAGTGAATTAGGATTAGATCAGGGCGTGATGGATGCCCTGGAATATATGAAATATGGCCAATGTACTCCTGTGCAGGAGAAGGCCATCCCTCCCGTGCTCAATGGCGATGATGTGATTGCCGTGGCACAAACGGGCACCGGCAAGACCGCCGCCTACCTGCTGCCCATTCTTTCGAACCTGAACCGCTACCGCTACCCTTCCGACGCCATCAACTGCGTCATCATGGCCCCCACCCGCGAGCTGGCCCAACAGATCGACCAGCAGATGCAGGGTTTCTCCTACTTCGTCGATGCCTCTTCTGTGGCTGTCTACGGCGGTGGCGAGGGTACTGATTTTGCCGCCCAGGAACGCGGCCTTCGCCAAGGTGCCGATGTGGTGATAGCCACCCCGGGACGTCTGCTTTCGCACATCAATCTGGGATACGTCGATCTGTCACAAGTGTCATTCTTCGTACTCGATGAGGCCGATCGTATGCTCGATATGGGCTTCTACGACGACATTATGGCCATCAACAAGCTGCTGCCCGACGACTGCCAGAAGATTCTCTACAGCGCCACGATGCCGCCCAAGATCCAGCAATTGGCCGAAAAGATACTTTGGAACCCCGTGATGGTGAAGATCGCCATCTCGAAGCCTGCCGAAAAGATTCACCAGCAATGCTGCATCTGCCACCAGGCCCAGAAGACGCCTATGCTCATCCGCTTCCTGAAGAAGTTCTTCGGCGGCAGGGAGGACGGCTACGTGAAGGACGAACTGCTCCAAAACCCCGAGAAGCGCGTGGTGGTCTTCGTGAGCCGAAAGGCCGACGTGCGCGACGTGGTGCTGGGTCTGCGCAAGAAAGGTTTCCAGGTGGCTGCCATGCACTCCGACCTGGAGCAGAGGGACCGCGACGAGGTGATGAACGCCTTCCGTTCGGGCCGCACCAACGTGATTGTCGCCACCGACATCGTCTCGCGCGGCATCGACATCAGCGGCATCGCCCTGGTGATCAACTATGACATGCCGCACGATCTGGAAGACTACGTACACCGCATCGGACGTACTGCTCGTGCCGACCACGATGGCGAAAGCCTCACCCTGGTGAACTGCGATGACCGACGCGACATGCGTAAACTGACTGCCCTCGAAAAGTTCATCGACAAGAAAATGGAACGAATCGCCGTGCCCGACGAACTGGGCGGCTGCGACTACAAGGAAACAAGCCCGCAGGAGGACAGGCCGAAAAGACAACGTGGCAACAGGTCGTCGAAGCGACCGGGCGACAAGCCGACAAGAAACCAAGGCAAGAAAAGAAACAATCAATAAATCACATAACATCATGACCTCAAAACCCAGAATACTCCTATCCGTCATCGCAGCCATGATCCTGCTGAGCACGATGCCGACACAGGCTGTGCCTGCCCGTCGCGGCCCCATCACCATGCTGCAGCCCGACGGCAAGACCATCACCGTGCTCCTGCATGGCGACGAATGGTGCCACTGGACCACCGACCTCGACGGCAACCTGCTCGTCACCGACGAACGGGGCTTCCTCCACATCGCCAATGCCACCGAGCTTGCCGCTTGGGAAACCGAGAAGACCCAGCTGCTGCAGCATCGAGCCCAGGTGAATGCCGCACGCCATGAACGCCTACGCTACAACCGACGTGCCCAGGCCATGCGAGCCAGACTTGCCGATGGCAAGGATTATGACAGTATCCCCAATGACAGCATTCCTGCCGACAGCATCGCCAACGACTCGATCCCCGGCGACTCGATAGTCTATGATCCCGACTCACTGGTTTGCGACAGCACACTCGCCCCTCACTTCGGCTTCCCGACAAGAGGCAAGGTGCGCGGCCTCGTTGTGCTGGTGGAGTTCCAGGACGTGAGATTCACCATAGACAACCCTCATCAGGCATACGTCGATATGATGACAAAGGATGGCTACGACCGTCCACGCTACGAGGGCAGCAGATTCAAGCACATCGGTTCGGCCCACGACTTCTTCTATCAGAACTCGTGCGGCGAGTTTGACCCGCAGTTCGACGTCTTCGGCCCCATCCTGCTGAAGGACAGCCTCAAATACTACGGCAGGAACAACGACGCGAAAGCCTGGGAAATGATCACGGAGGCCTGCGACTACCTGAACGACAGCCTCGACGTCGACTTCTCGGCCTATGACACCGACAGCAACGGCATCATCGACTTCGTCTTTGCCTTCTATGCCGGCAAGGGCGAAAACTACACCGGAATGAAGAGCGACATCTGGCCCCATGCATGGGACGTTTGGTCTGCCTCGGGCAAAATATACAGCTACGACGACCTCGCCCTGCACGACTACGCCTGCTCTAACGAACTGTATGGCGACTACATGGACGGCGTTGGCACCTTCTGCCACGAGTTCACCCACGTCCTCGGCCTGCCCGACCTCTACAACACCGCCAGCGGTGCGCCAGCCACCTGCACTCCCTGCGGCTTTGACCTGCTCGACGAGGGATGCTACAACTTCAACAGCTTTATTCCCGCCGGCATGAGTGCCTACGAGCGCTACGAACTGGGCTGGCTCACACCCGTGGTCCTGTCGGAACAGAAGACCGACACGCTGATGGAGCTGAGCACCAGCAACCAGGCTTTCATCGTGCCCATCACCGAGGGTCTCGACGATCCACGCGAGGGCGAATACTACCTCTTCGAGAACCGTCAGCTCAACGGGTGGGACGCCTACATCCCCGGACACGGTATGCTGGCCTGGCACATCGACTACAAGTCAAGCCTCTGGACCTACAATACGCCCAACAACTGGCCTAACCACCAGTGCATCGACCTCGTAGAGGCTGGTGGAAAGAAAAAGTCGGGCGGCTACTACGTGCAGGACGCTAGTGCTCCGTTCCCCGGCACGACGGGTGCCACCGCCTTCACCGATGACACCAAGCCAGCCTTCAGCGGATGGGCCAGACCAGGCTCCAACAACTCCTCGCTGACCGTCAGGCTTGAGAAGCCAATCTCGAACATCCAGGAACTGGAATATGTTGATGAGACGGGCGCACAGTTAGGTCCCGACATCATCACCTTCGACTTCCGCACGGCTCCACCAGCTGCCATCGAGACCATCGAAATGGACGTTGTGCCAACGGCTCCACGCACTGCCAAGACATACGTGAACGGCCAACTGCTCATCCAGACCGAGCACGGCACATTCGACGCGATGGGGCGACGCAAATAATCCACGCCTAACAACCAAATGAAAGTGGCTCAACAAGGTTTTTATACCTGCTGAGCCACTTTTTGTCATTTGACAACCACATCATTGTGGGACTGTCCCCTGCTCCAAAAGCGTGCTATCGGCGACACCCGGACCGTTGGGAATATAGATGCAAGGATGGCAGGTCTGAAGGCAGAACGCTGTCACAAGCAATGCCACCAGCACACATAGGGCGACCACGAGTCGAGCTGCTTTCCTTTTCATCGGTTATATCCCCCCTTTTCGGGCATCACAAGTGCCATACAGAAGTAAAGTACCAACCCTGGAATGAGACCCGTGAAGATGGTCAAGGCCAAAATGCCAACGCGAACCAAAGTGGGATCTACGTCAAAATACTCGGCTACGCCGCCGCATACGCCAAACAGTTTCTTGTCGTTGGCCGATCTTGTCAATTTCTTTTCCATAATAATATAGTTTTAATTGTTCTTATTTTTCGATGCAAAGATAATGCTTTTGTTCCAAACAACGTATTTTTTGACAACGTTGTCAATCGCGTCGCAGATGAATATCGAGCGGGATGTTCACCTTCAGGCAGATATTGCGGCCCATACCCGAGACACCCATTCGGCCTGTCACGGCATTGATGTCGGCATATTTCAGTCGGCTCAAATGCGACTGATAGACCTTGTCGAGCAGGTTCTGGCAGGTGAGCGACAACTCGATGCAGTTATGCCCCTTCAAGTGCAAATCCACACTGGCCGAAAGGCTCAGCAACGCATAGTCGGGCGTGGCAGTCTCAGTATCATCCACGCCATAGAAATGATCCTGCCGGAAATTATATTCCATACCGAAAGCGAGATAGGAACGACGGAAGTGGCTGCGTCCGAAGTCCTTGAAATTGTAGCGCAAATCCATATTCCATCGTGGAGCCGGAATCATGGGCAGATACTTGCCCTCGTCGTGACGATGCAGCTGACGTGCCTCGACAATGCTCAGCGAGTTCTCGAAGTGGAAGGCATTGACCGGATGCAGGTCGATGCTGACTTCGCCACCCACAAGCTGGGCATCACCCTGGCGATACTGATAGGTCTGATATCCTTCGGTCAGGACTCCCGCCAACTTCGAGAGGTAGATGTAGTTCTCGATGCGATTGGCGAAAAGGGCTGCCTGCAGGCTGACCCAATGCGTGGTGTAATCCATGCCAAGGTCGAGCTGCTGACTGACCTCTGCCTTGAGTCGGTCGTTACCAAGTTCATATTGGATACTTCCCTCGTGCACACCATTTGCCGACAGTTCGCTGACTGTCGGTGCACGGAAGCCACGTGCCCAGTTAAGCCTGAGGTTGAGCGCGTCGTTGACATTCCACACAGCGCCAAGGCTGCCGGTGACACCCGTGAAGCTCTTGTCGAGGGCCTCGAAAACCTGTTCGTCGTCTTCGCGAAGAGCTTCGGTCTTGAGCGAACGCCGATCCATACGCAAGCCGCCCGAAAGATGCCAATGTCCGAGCTGGCGATTGGCAGTCACAAAAGCGCCGATGTCGAACAGATGGTAATCGGGAATCAGGAACTCCTCCCCCTCGTTGACGTTTTTCTGCCACATGCCACCTACGCCTGTGGCCATCCTCCAGTCATGGGGGAGTTGAAGCTGGTATTTCACGTCGTAGTTCACAGTGAGGAGCTTCATGGCGAGTTCAGCCTCATCGAGCGACTCCTCGAACTCGCGACGAAAGTTGCGCTGATACCCCACGATGGCCTTCAGCTGGCCAGTCCCCAATTGCCAGGCATTATCGCTGACCACCTTTGTATGAAGTACGCGCTGTGAAGGCAGTTGCACGCCATAACCTTTAGCTGTATTGCCTTCTTCCCAGACCAGTTCACCAGTCTGCTCGTCACGCTCACCTTCGACGATGCCGGGGCGGAAGTCAACGTGAGTAAGACGGAGCCAACTGTGACCCCATTCCTTGCTGATGCCCAACATACCCTGAAGGTCGCGCTCCTTGAACCACGAACCGGGCACATAGCCATCGCAATCATTATGATAGGTATGGGCTGCCTTGTCGGTGTAATGCCAGTTCCAAACAAAACCACGTACATTGCCTGCAAAGCCGATAACGTTTTCCCACAATCCCGGGTTCGACTGATACTCGCTGCCCACATGTACTTGCATCACACCTTCGTCGAGCACGGGTTCGGGATGCAGTATCATCACTCCTGCGATGGCATCACTCCCATACATCAGCGAAGCGGGACCTTTGAGAATTTCGACCGAATGGACCGCAGCGGAGGCTACTTCGAGACCATGCTCATCGCCCCACTGCTGTCCCTCCTGGCGTATTCCCTGGTCAACTACCACCACGCGATTGTAGCCCAAGCCACGAATTACGGGTTTTGAGATACCCGTGCCAGTGCTGATCTGCGAAAGACCCGGTTGGCGGCTGATGGCATCAATCAGGTTGCTACCCGTACTGCGAAGCAGATCTTCGGGCGACACCACCATAAAGGGTGCTGAAGCATCACGCAGACGCTGAGTGCCCGTGATGCCTGTCACTACGATTTCGTTCAGTATCGCCTCTTTCATTGGGTCGATACTGTCGTTCACGAACGCACTGTGTTCGTGTATATCTTGCGCTGCCGCCGTTATCGACAGCAGTAGCATCGGTATAAATAAATGTTTCATGCTTACTTTTCGGTGATTAATGAATGACCCAAGTTTCACAATTGTCAAACCTGGAGAATAAGATAAGAAAGAAATTAATTACCGAAAAGCAGGTGGAGCTCGCAAGGAAATATACAGCACGACGCATGGATACCCTTCGGAAAGGGAGATACAGAATCGTACAATGTCGGAAGAAAAATAAGTTTTGTATCCTGCTGTGTCTTCTCCCAGATATGGTACGGTAAGCCATTGGCACAGCATACACTCGCCACTGTTATCGTCGGCAGCGAGGAAATGCCCGCTATGAAAAACGTGGTGCTGGCAATCGGCACACTCGACAGTCGTCGGCACGATATAATGATGCACGTGGAGGACCTTCGTCCCCAACGACATCATCATGACGAGCAGCAAAACTACTGCGCTGAAAATCTGCCGGTGCCTGAGTTGCATTCTTTGGGTTAATTTCGGGGCCAAAGATAGACATTTCCTGTCAATCATCCAAATATTTCAAGCAAAAAATGCAAATAGTCACCTTTCATCGCCAATCAATCCAACGGTTGACATCCACGCTGTCCTTGTAGAGCGGGGCTATGCTGATGTCACGCGTGTCGATGCTATCGTTGCCGAGCAGAAACTTCTCGATGAAGGCCTCCACTTCGGGGAACTGCGATTCGGGCAACTGGCAATGACCATGTCCATCAATGATAGAATAGCCGATGCGGTCGGCGATGCCGAACTGCTCCCACACCTTACGTGCCGCATTGACCGAGACGTAGGCCGAAAGATCGGCGAGCCACTTGAAGTCGGGATTGCCCAACATCAGGAAAGCACGCGGACAGATGAGGGCGCAGAGTTCGTGGTGATCGTAGGGCAGGTGATAGACACTGTCGCCATGGAAGTTCTCTCGAAGGCTTTCGAGGAACCAATGGTAGTCGGTGCGGTCGAGGTCCTCCACGCCCTCCATCTCATGCGAGACGCGCCAGGCGGCAGCACCCCCTCCACCGGGCTCCTGAGCGATGGTCAGCGCCACTCGCTCGTCGAAAGCGCCGCAGAAGAGCGCCATCTTGCCGGCATATGAGCAACCTGTCACGCCGATGTGCTGCGTGTCGATCTTCGTTACTTCGGGCCCCAGCTGCTGCAGGCCATCGATCAGTCGGCTCAGGCCCCATGCCCATTCGCTATAGGCGCCATTATCGATCAATTCGGGATAGAGGCGCGTGAAGCCGTACTTCGTGCGGTCCAGCTCGCCCCTGAACTGCGAGTAGCCGCACACCTGCCGCTCGTGGTAAGTCATCAGCGCAATAGGACGCTCGGCAAAGATGGAGCCGGGCAGCGAGATATGGCTTGTGCCGATCATGAGCGGATAGGGCGGCTGCCCCGACGTGGGATAGGTGATGAGCGAGCTCAAAGTGAGCGTCTCGTCGCCGACAGTGACATCGACGAAGAGCGTATCGCCCGCCATGCGCGCCTTGACCTGACCCGCCTCGACGCTGGGCTTGGTGCCGATCTCATAATGCTGTATCTCCTGGGCAATCTCGGCGCGGCGACGCGACCACGAGGCGAAGTCCTCAGCGCGTCCCGACCCGTCGCTCCATGCCAAAGGGTCGGTCAAACCCATGACGCGAGGCAATGCATCGCGTGCAGGCATCGTCGGTGCAGCAAATGCTGCTCCTGTGTTCTCAACGTCATAGACAAGGGGCACCTCCGTCTCTTTCGGAGCCGTACAGGCTGCAAGCGCCATCAGCGCAACAGCGACAAGAAAAGAATTTTTCATGCTGAAAAGACTTTATATTTATAAATATAGAAACGGTCAAATACGGATTATTTTGACTCGGCATTGTTCAGGCTGGCAGCTTCCTTGCCGATTTTCAAGTACCGTCCGTACGTCAGCATACGCCACACCCACTCCAACAGGCCGTATTGGAACCAGCTTAACCACAGGCGGGCTACAATGGCTTCGAAGATATAGATGCCGAGGGCGATGAGCAGGACGTGGCCCAGACCGATGTAGGCGCCGAGGCCGAAGCCGATGCCATAGAACAGCAGCATACCGAGCAGGGTCTGGCCGATGTAGCACGAGAGGGCCATCCGTCCGGGAGCGGCGAAGAAGCGGGTGAGGCTCGTCTCGCCCCAACGGAGATAGGCAAGGGCGATGGCAGCGACATAGCCGAAAGCAAGCGGAAAGACGCTGAGCGTGTAGAGCAGCGTGTGGATGGTGAGTCCCCAGGGATGATGCTCCATGCAGCTGTGCGCATAGATGAAGCTAAGGGGCAGGCCCCACACGAGGCCCACCGTCAGCACGCGATGCAGCATGGGGCGGATCTCCTCAAGCCGCGCATACAGACGGTTTCGGCCCACATAGAAACCGAGCACAAACAGCCCCAGCACCTTGAAGTAGTGGTTGCCGTCGATAAACTCCGTCATCCGCTCGAAGGCTCCCTGCACGAGGAACTGCAGCACGCCCACGTACGACGTCTGTTCCTGCAGCCAGTAGGCATAGCGCTCCTCGCTGATGCCGAACACGCCACAATAATGCCACATCCGCTCGCCGAACCACGCCGAAGGATGCAGCCCAAAGCCTTCCACTACGTCATCGACCCCTACGGGCGCCAACAGCAACACCGCTGCCCACGCGAGCAGCGCTCGATTGGAGCAGCGACGGAACAGCGGCAGCAGCATCCCCATCAGGGCGTAGAGCGCCAGGATGTCGCCGCTCCACAGGAAAAGCAAGTGCACAAGGCCAATGAGCAGCAGCACCGTCATGCGGCGATAGAAGATGCGGAAGCCATCGGCACCACGCAGCGCGGCATTGGCAATGATGATCGAAAAGCCCATGCCGAACAGGAGCGAGAACAGCGTGTAGAACTTGCCATCGACCAGCAGATAGAGCAGCCAGTGGCACCCTCGGTCGAGCGCGGCTGTCGGCAGGGCGGCCTGCGCCTCGTCGCTGAGGAACGTCCACAGCGAGAACTCGGGGAAGTTGGCAAGCACAATGCCCAACAGCGCAAAGCCTCGCAATGCATCGAGGATGATGTAGCGCTGCCTGACTGCGACAGGGGCACCCTGCAACGATGTGCCGTTAGTATGTTGTCCGTTGTCCATTTGCCTACTTAAACATATTTAATATATGAATACTATAAATCGGGCACAAAGATAGTACATTATTTGTCAAATACCAACTTTTTGGGGAGAAAACGAGCCATCTTCTCATTTTTCGACCCTGATAATGACCGACATCTTGAAAAAAAGCGTATATTTGCCGTGCTTTTTTTGAAAGAATTGCTTCATCACCTTAAAACGTAAAACAATGAAAAAGAATCAGAACGGAACCCCGCAGCAGAATCCGCCTTCATGGTTCAACTGGAAGACCATAGGCTGGATGATGCTTACGCTGACGCTATTCAACTGGCTGCTCTACCCCATCATCGGGCGCAACCAGATCACGAACACCGACTACACCTCGTTCGTCGCTAGTGTCGATAGTGCGCAAGTCAAGAGTGTGACCATCAAGGACGGCATCATCTACTACACCAAGCCCGACGCACAAGGCAAGGACCGATACTTCACGACGACCGAAGTCAACGACCCCGGTCTGGTCGATCGGCTGCTGCAGGCCAAGAGCCCCAGCGAAAGCGGCAAAGTCGAATTTTCACAGACACCACCCGAGAAAAATTCTCCGCTGCTCGATTTCTTCCTGTGGTGGATACTGCCGGGCTTCCTGTTCTACTGGATATGGCAAGGTGCCTCGCGACGCATGATGAAGGGCGGCGCTGGAGGCAACTTCCTGTCATTCGGGCAGAGCGGTGCCAAGCTCTATGCCGAGGATGACGTCAAGACGACGTTTGCCGACGTAGCCGGACAGGACGAGGCCAAGGCCACGCTGAAGGAGATTGTCGATTTCCTCCACAATCCCGCCAAATACACCGAACTGGGTGCCAAGCTGCCCAAGGGAGCCCTGCTCGTAGGCCCTCCAGGCACAGGCAAGACCTTGATAGCACGTGCCGTGGCCGGCGAGGCCAAGGTGCCCTTCTTCTCCATCTCGGGTTCCGAGTTTGTGCAGATGTTTGTGGGCATGGGTGCCGCCAAGGTGCGCGACCTCTTCAAGCAGGCCGGCGAGAAGGCCCCGTGCATCATCTTCATCGACGAGATTGACGCCATCGGCAAGAGCCGCGACTCGAGCATGGGCAACGACGAGCGCGAACAGACGCTCAACCAGCTGCTCACCGAGATGGGCGGCTTCGACGGCAACAAGGGCCTGGTCATCCTCGCTGCCACTAACCGTCCCGAGACGCTCGACAAGGCGCTGCTCCGACCCGGCCGATTCGACCGCCGCGTCATCATGGAGCTGCCCGACCTCGAGGGACGCAAGGCCATCCTGGCCGTCCACCTCAAGAAGGTGAAGCATAGCGAAATCGACATGGATGTGGTAGGACGTGCCACAGCCGGCTCCAGTGGTGCCGACATCGCCAACATCGTCAACGAGGCTGCCCTGCATGCCGTGCGTCTGGGCAAGTCGCAGGTCGAGACGGCCGACCTTGAGGAGAGCGTCGAGACCGTCATCGCCGGCGAACAGAAGAAGGGTGCCGTCATCTCGCCCGACGAGAAACGCATCATCGCCTATCACGAGATAGGCCACGCCATGGTGGCCGCCTGCCAGAGTCATTCGGCTCCCGTGCAGAAGATCACCATCATCCCGCGCACCAGCGGTGCCCTGGGCTACACCATGCAGGTCGATGAGGGCGAGAAGCACCTGATGAGCCGCGACGAACTGCTGAACCGCATCGCCACGCTCACGGGCGGACGTGTGGCCGAAGAGGTACTGTGTCACACCTGCACCACCGGCGCCAGCAACGACATCGAGAAGGCCACCCAGCTGGCCCGCGCCATGATCACCACCTACGGCATGAGCGACAAGTTCGGCATGATGCAGCTCGAACAGCAGACCAATCGCTACCTGGGCGGCAACTCGACGCTCACCTGCTCGCCCGAGACCGGCCGCGAGATCGACAACGAGGTGCGCGACATCATCAGCCAAGCCTATCAGAAGGCCGTGCAGCTCATCACCGAGCATGAAGCCGAGATGCACGCTGCCGCCGAGATTCTGCTCCGCAAGGAGACCATCACCGGCGAGGAGTTCATGAAGGTACTTGACAAAAAGAACTAATCATCGGCATTCATACAGCAATCCCCTGCCTTTCGAAACAGGCAGGGGATTGTGTCGTATATATAGCTTGGCTTATGCTCCGTGGAACAGATACTCGGTCTCGATGTCGGCCGTGAGGCGAGACATCAGTTCGATCTCCAGCCCGTCAGCCACGTCGAGGGCCCGTTTGAGCAGGCGGTCGGAGAAACGCTGCAGCATGTCGCGTGCCTCCATGGGGCGCTCCTTATAAATGCTAAGGTATTCGGCCTCCATCTCGCGCTGCCGCTGGTCGTTCTCGGTTTCGAGGCGGGCGTAGGCGGCCTTGACGATGGGCGCATAGGCATTGTAGTTCGTCATGGCGAGTGTCATCACACGGCGGAATCTCCAGTAGGCCGAACGAGTGTCGGCGCGTCCCACACTGCCCATCATATAGGGCTTCGGATAGCTCCTGACGCCCTGATAGAGGGGCAGAAATACGCTGAGGTCGGCCATGCCGAAGGCCACAAATGAGATGCAGCCGATGGCCTTGGGCAACCACGGACGATATTGCATAATATGGGTCTGCTGGGTGCGGAAGATGCTGACGGGACGATAAGGTTCCTTTCCGTTCGAATGGAGGTAGGGATCGTGCTCCGTGCCGTCGTAGTGGAAACGGAAAGCAGTGCGCATATCCTGCAGCGTAATCTTGCGCTTGGCCTCAGCAAAGACGGGGAAGGTATTCTTCGTCACATCCTGCACCATATCGGGAGTGAACAGCTGCTGCAATCCCCAGACACGCGGATAGTTGTAGGTGGTGTCGAGTTTTTCATCGCGCTGATATACCTCGTGGAAATCAAACTTGCCCTTGCCGTCCCATAATCCGTTCTCCTTGGCAAACTCCATCAGACGAGGAGCAGCCATAAAGTTATCCTTGTCGTTGGGATCATAGTCGCGGTAACGACTTTGGTTGCCTGTCACAAAATACTTGTCCTTGGGGATACGGGTAGCGAGCCAGAGGTGACCGCAGCAGTTCTCGAGATACCAAGTCTCGTTCTCGTCAATGAAGCCGATGCCGAAGCCTTCAGCCGAACCGTAATATTCGATGAGCGAACCCAGTCGGGCCACACCTTCACGTGCAGTGTGAATATAAGGCAAAACGATGTTGAACGTGCAGTTTTCGGCAAGTCCGTCAGCCACATAGGGGTCTTTTGCCAAAGCCTTGTCGCTACTGAATATGGTCTCGGTGGAACTCATACCGACACCTGCCGAATTGAAACCACAGCTGCCCCATTCGCCTGGGAACTGGGTGTCGGGCATCGCCGTATAACCCAATGCCTTCTTCGGCAACGGGCAACGGAAAGCACTGTCCTTGGCCTCGAATTCCTCGGGACCGAAATCGGTATCTTCATGCACCTCGAAGTTGATTGAAGTCATCGATGTGAAGTCACTCGAACGGCCCATCAATCGGCTGCCGTCTGCACTCTGCTCTTCACCTACAATGATAGTCGTACACTCGGAAGTAAGTTTGTTCTCGCGCTTTGTTTCGTCTTTTTTCATATCGGTATTGTTTGGTTTATTATAACTATAATAACGCATTCTCGCGAAGATTATTGTCCAATTTAGCTATAAAGCGTAATTTTTTAGGAAAAACATACTGAATTCTAAAAAAAAATCATTATCTTTGCAGCGCACTCCAAATGGCAAACAATATGAGAACCCGCACACTCCTCGTCATCCTACTGATGGCAATTTGTTTCATCGTCAAAGCCGCCGACGGCACAACGACCTACAACGGCACATTATCGAACATCCAAATGAATGACAAGACGTTTCCTGCCCTGCCCGACAAGACGTTCACCCTCACTTTGTCATCTGCCGACAAGGGAGTCATTGACGGCGAAGTGGGAAGAATCGGCAAGATGCCGGGCACACTGCATTTCACCATTCCCGTGACCCTGGCTCCCGACGGCACGCTGAAGGCGGCTAAAGGTATCGAAGCCGGCAAGATGACAATGAACATCGGCCTCACCCGCAAACTCGTGACCGAAGACTTCACGGGAAGTGTGCGCGACGGACAACTGCATTTCGTCCTCCATATCACCAGTTCGATGCTTGGCATCACTATGGCAGATGCCACGCTGACGTTCGATGGCGAATCGAAATGAGTACCTAAAAACAGGTATTTTCATCCGCCCGTTGCTCTTTTTTGCACCTTCGGAATGCGACTGTAAAGAAAAATCGATTAACTTTGCAGCCCATATCGCACAATAGTATTCATACAAATTGCATACAGAATGAAGAACAGATTCCGCTCTTCGGCCAAATACCTCTTGCCCGTCTTCACCTTGTTACTGTCTGTTGCCATTGCGCCACTTGCAAATGCACAGGATCACCACGAGCGTCGTGAAGTGAAACGCATTGCTGCCCGCAAGGGTGGCAAGACAATTACTCTGACCCTTATTGACAACAACGACCGTGGGCCCCTCATCATGGCCAATTGCCAGTTGAAGCCCTTGGGCGCTTACGCTGCCACCAACCTTGATGGCGTGGCCATTTTCGAGAACATACCCAAAGGCGAATGGACCCTCGAAGTGACCTACGTAGGCTATGAGACGCTGACCCACAACATCGTCATGGCTGGTGACGACGTGCGTCTCACCCTCGGCATGAAACCACAGACGCTGTCACTCCACGACGTGGAAGTTGTGGCGAAGCAGAGTGCGGCAGGCGAAGCAACAGCCTCGGTCATCGGTCGTCAGGCCATCGACCACCTGCAGGCTTTCAGTCTCGATGACATCATGCAACTCGTACCGGGTGCCGACATGAAGGTCACCAACCTCACCTCTCAGTCGAACGTGCAGATCCGCTCGCTTGTCAATGACAACACCAATGCCTTCGGTGCAAGCATCGTCATGGACGGTGTGCCCATGTCAAACAATGGTGCGATGACGCAGGGCGGTTTCAGTAGCACGGCTTTTGTGGGCACCGACACCCGACAGATCAGTGCCGATGACATCGAATCGGTCGAAGTGGTGCGTGGCATTCCTTCCGCCGAATACGGCGACCTCACCAGCGGTCTCGTTGTGGTTCACTCCAAGGTGGGTGTCACTCCCTGGCAGGTCAAGGCGAAGATCAATCCTTCGGGACAGAACTATTCGGTGGGCAAAGGCTTCCACACGGGCCGATGGGGAACCGTCAACTTCAACCTCGACTACGCACAGGCTTGGGGTGACCCGCGACAGAAGACCAAGTCGTTCGACCGCTATTCAGGCTCTGTAGGATGGAGCATCGACCCTACACGTCGCTTCAACATGACCACAAAGGTACGCTTCAACCTTGGCAAGGACTGGAACGGCAACGACCCCGATGCCATAGATGACGGCACCTTCAGCAGCGCCAAGAACCAGACAATTTCGCTGACTCATAACGGCAAGTGGTCGCTCAACAAGCCCTTCTCGCGCTCACTGTTCTACACTATCGGCTTGAGCCTTAACCGCATGAAGTCGCGTCAAAGCGCCATCGTGCCCAATCCTTCGGGACTTCTTCCCATCCTCACCGCTCGCGAAACGGGATACTTTGCAATACCCTGGATGACTTCGTCGTATGCAGCCAGCGGCGGTACCACAAGCACTCCAGGCAACATCTTCCTGAAGGTGGGCAACGACTTCTTCATCAAGGCAGGACCTACAAGACAACGCTTCAAGTTGGGCGTCGATTACCATTTCGACTGGAACAACGGCATCGGCTATTACAACGACGACGAGCGCCAACCTCTTCGTCCCAACAGCAGCGGACGTCCACGTTCGTTCAAGGAAATCCCGGGTGTTCATCAGTTCAATGCATTTGCCGAAGACAACTTCACGTGGCAGATTAACAAGGTGAACAAACTGAAGGTGCAGGCAGGTTTGCGCTTCACCAGTTTCCAGATGTTCAAGGATGAAGCCACCTACGCGCTTTCACCCCGTTTCAACACGTCGTTCACCGTCGCCCGATGGCTCGATATCCGTGCTGGCTTTGGTCTCAACTCCAAAACGCCAGGCATGGACTACCTCTATCCCGACAAGAAGTACACCGATCGCGTGGCTGCCAACTATCTACCCCAGGACAATCCTGCCGGCCAACTCCTCGTCTATCACACCAACGTTTATGAAGTGGCACGCACCGAAGGACTCAAGAACGCCACCAACTACAAGACTGAGGTCGGCATCGACATCAAATTGCCCGGCGACCGTCGGATGAGCATCCTCGCCTACTACGACAAGACGCCCACCGGCTTCAGCGCTGCCACCGAATACACCACCTACACGGCCAATTTCTACGATCTTTCTGCCGGATTGACCCCAGTCAGTGGAGCTGCCACCATCATCGACTATGGTAATCCCGCACGCATCGACACCGTTTTCGCCACCACAGGCAAGGTGGGTAACTTCAACGTCTCGGTCAACAAGGGCATCGAACTCGACTGGGACCTCGGCAAGATCAAGCCCCTCCAGACCAGCGTCTATCTGACAGGCGCCTACATGGAGTCAAAACGCTGGTCGAAAGACATGAATTCGTCCAACCCCACCAGTTATCCTGCCTACTATTCACAAGCCAACACCGTGCCTTTCAAAGTCGTCTATCCTTCGGAGATGAACACTTCCACCTATCGCAAGTTCAGCACCATGCTTCGTCTGGTGACCCATATCCCTGCGCTCAAGATGGTGGCATCACTCTCCGGACAGGCTATCTTCTACAACTATTCCCACAGCGAAGTGCCTGCCATGGATCCCATCGGCTGGATTGACACCGATCTCTCCTATCACGAGATTACCCCAGCCATGCTCGCTGACGATAATTATACCATCCGTGGCGTTTCGCTCCAGAAGCAACGCCGCAACGGCACCGAAAACGAGCCCACCAAGTCGCCCGTCACCTGGCTTGTGTCGGGTCGTCTCACCAAAGAACTTGGTCGAATAGGCGGCTTCTCGTTCTATGCCAACAACCTTCTCTACCACGAGCCCTGGAAATCCACGTCCCGTTCCAACACCCTCACCCAGCAGAACGCAGGGTCTTTCAGTTTCGGCGTCGAGCTCTACTTTAATTTATAACAACTATGAGATCATTCCTGACCACCTCACTGGCCTTCATATCCGCCATTGGCCTCTCCAGTTGCCTGTCGAGCGATGACCAGACACAGCCCATTACCATCTATGTCAACGTCGAGAACCCATCGGGGCTCTCAGGTTTGACAGGATGGCAAACTGTTTCCCTGATCAGCAGCACAGGTTACAACTATATGGCCCAAACCGATGCCGACGGCACGGCCACTTTCACCAATGTCATTCCCGACATCTACAACGTCAGCGCCTCCTGGAGCATCACCTCCGACCAATATATGGACGCAACAGGCGAAACGGTGCAGCACGGCACCTACGTCCTCTCGGGCGCTTTGGCCAACCAAGTACTCATCGACGATGCCACACGTCTTACCCTCAGTACCAACTGCGCACGCAAGCAGTCAGTACTCATCAGCAAGGTATATTATGCTGGGTGCAAGGACAACAACAACAAGAACTACCTTGCTGGACGTTTCGTAGAACTTTACAACAACAGTGACGAAGCCGTCGATGTAGCAGGCATGTACCTCTGCCTGATGGAGAGCGGTTCGACACCCGCCTATATAATTTCGACACAGACCGACTATATCTACATAAAGCAAGTATTTCAATTTCCCGATGAAGGACATCATATTCTTCAACCTGGCGAACACATTCTTGTCACCAATAGTGCTGTGGATCACACCGAAAATGCTGCAGCCGACTACGACGAAAGCAATGCCGATTTCGAATGCAAATCGAATGTGAACAATGCTCCTGCCAACAACCCAGCCACACCTGCCATGAAGCTCATTTGGACTGCCTTTGCCACCATCCCTAATATGAATCTCGTGCAAGGTGGCCCTTGCGGCATAGCGCTCATCGAGACAGAAGAGGATCCTGCCCAATGGGAACCTGTATATGCAGACGGCAAGTCTTCAGGCATCCAGCAACTCAAGGCTCCTGCCAAATACGTGGTCGATGGAGTGGACATCCTGAAATACCGATCAGATGGCACGGTTGATGTCAGTACCAAGCGATTCTACGACTATATCGATGCAGGCTATACCAATATCAATGCCGTCAATGGCTATAACGGCGAAGTGGTCTATCGTGTCGTCGAATCCTGGACCGATGACGGACGTGCCCTGCTCAAGGACACCAATTACAGCCTCGATGACTGGGCTTGCTCCACTGGCATCAACATTGGCGAATACAAATAACCCCTATCCCCAAAATAGTCCCTTATGTTGCTTTCCCATAGCAACTCCCATCACCTCATAACCTCATGACCTCAATATTCATAACCAGCCCATCCCACTCCTTACGCAAGGCAATCAGAGGGAGTCTTCTCCTTTTGCTTGTCACAGTATGTGCTCCAACACAGGCGCAGGGAGACAATACTTCCAAAGGCACTTATCTTTACCAGGATGCCCAAGAGGTGTGGCGTAATACCAGCAATGCAGCAGGCCTGGGCCTTGACTCGCTCACCAGTCGCGGCGTCACCTTCTTCGAACTGTCGCAGCTCAATACCGATCACTACCTCGTGCAGAAAGGCAATAAGCAGAACACCATTCACTTCTTGTCGGAGCGCTACCAGCGCATTGGCAAGTACCTCGTAGGTTTCGGACGCTTTGAGTTCAACACGGGGCGCGACTTTGGCCGCTCCTGGTGTGACATGCTTCGCAACGAGCACAGCAATCCTTACATTTCGGGCAGCGACAAACCCGGCAAGTACGAGCGACAACTCATCGACCTCACAGCCCAACTCTCCACCGTGCAGATGGGCGCTTTCACCTACGGCTTCCGCCTCGACTACAAGGTGGGCGACTACTCCCGCCTAAAGGATCCTCGTTCACGCGTAATGATGGCTCAGTATCGCGTGGTTCCCTCCATCACCTACTCCATGGGGCATCACGCCTTGGGACTGGCTGCCCACTACCAGCGCTACAAGGAAAAACTGACCGGCCTCACCACCGTACAGACCGACGCCACACTGATGTATTATCAGGCCACAGGTCTAGAACACGTCATTGGCACAGTGGGCGGTTACAATGCTTTCAGTCGCGAATTTGCCAACCATGAATTCGGCATCGAATTCGACTACAACTTCCAGGCAGAAGCCTTCCAAAGCCTCAACTCCTTCGGCTTCGAGCATGCCCGCGAATATATGTACGAACAATACAAGGCTGAGCCTGGAGCCTGGCGAAATCAGGAGTGGCGTTTCGTGTCGCAGAATCGTATCTATCACGAAACCAAACTGCATCAACTGGATTTGACCTTGAAATATCTGCCAGCCTTGGGTGACGAGTATCGTCAGCAGAAAGTCATCGAACTCAACTCCGAGACAGGTTCTTCGACCACCTATTACCAGACACTCATCACCTATAAGAATCGCTATGAGGTGTACGAATATCAGGCCGACCTCCACTATCGTCTATCGTGGCTCGAAGGCATAAAGACAAAGGCATACGCTAGTGCACGTGCCACTTATCAGTATGACAAGGAGCAGTACAACCTGCCTGTCTCATTTAGAAAAGTAGGTTATCTCGATGCTGTACTTGAAGGTGGCAGTGCCCTCTTCGATCGAAGCGAGCGTTCGTTCTGGGTTGAAGCCAAGGCAGGCTATCATGTCTCCACGACCTCTGAGCTCAGCCTTAACGACGCTTCCGGCATCTATGCAACCAGCGTGCTCCTCCCCGATATGGACTATTATGGAGCAAACTTCTTCCATGGCCAGCTCGAACTGACTTATCTGATGCCCGTCACGTTCAAGAAGTACCGCAACATCTGGTTTGCCAAAATCGGCGGCTCCTACCTCAAGACTGACAACCACACGGATGGATATTATGCAGCCGCCTCGATAGGCATATATTATTAATTTCCGAGTATTCCGAGTGCTCCGAGTATTCTGAGTATTCCGATTACTCCGATAATCCCTCCCCATGCGCCCAGTCACCACCCTGCTCATACTCCTGTTGCAATTCCTGGCTCTCCACGCCCAACAGTTGACCGAAGTGCCCGAAGACCTTTTGGGCCGAGACTTCGCTGTGGCAGCCCGAGTCGAGAAGGTAAGTCGCGACTGGTGGATGGGCAAGAAACACATCTGTCCTGGGGTGCGAATGTATGATCCACAACTCGTCCGTTTCTCAGTGCGTAACGACAGTCTGGTCATTACCACCTTCGACAAAGTATTCAAACCCGAACCTATTACCCTTCCTATTGCCTCGAAGCAAGGAGATAGTTATCTTGTTGACCTTGCACCTTTCTTCCTGCAAATCCAAAAGGGGCTCGACATCCTTTCAGGCAAAAGCCAGCCCGGCACCCTCACCGAAAGCAAAATCGACATGATGCGCGGCGACATCCGCCACCTTGAAGTTCGCATTAACCAAACCTACTCAGAACCCAGACCCACTCAGAACCCAGACTCGACAAGCAGTCCTTCCCCTAAGCAATGGGACCAAGAGGGTCTCTTCTCCAACCCCTACTTCCTCTCCCTCCGCAAATCCCTGCTCCTCCTTCCCGAGCCTCCGATGCAGCGTCGTCCCGCCGACCCGCGTATAAATTACAAGGATAACGAGCACACTTACATCAACCGCTTCCGACTCGACAAGGACACCGACATCCTTTTCCACATTGACGATGCCTTCCCCAAACTCTGGCAAGATGCCATCCGACAAGGCATCGAGGACTGGAACATTGCCTTCCAAACCATCGGTCACCCCAACCTCCTCAAGGCCATTACCTTCAGCGAGAGCGATAGCGACTTTGACCCCTTTGACATTACCAGCAACACCTTTTTCCGCGTTGAGAGTCAGCAGGCAAATGCCGAAGGTCGTCATTGGATTGATCCGCGCTCAGGCGAAATACTTCAAGCCGATGTGCTCTTCTACTCCAATGTCATCACGAAACTCAAGTCTTGGCTCTTCCTTCAGACAGCTGCCTACAATCCCGTGGTGCGCAACGAGATTTCCGACACACTCGTGTTCCACCTCATCCGCTATGCCGCAGCCCACGAGATAGGACATTGCCTAGGCCTCGAACACAACTTCCGCGCCTCGCATGCTTATCGTACCGAAGACTTGCGCGACCCCGCATTCTGCGAAGCCTTCGGCACTACGGCCAGCATCATGGACTACGCCCGCTTCAACTATGTGGCTCAGCCGGGTGATGGAGTGACCTATGACTTTCCTCCCATCCTCGGTCCCTACGACATCTATGCCATCCAGGCAGGTTACTCCGACTTTCCCGACGATGCGGCTTATCGTGCGTTCATCGATCAACACCAGTCCAATCCATGTTATCTCTATCGCAAGGCCAGTCGCAGTGTCCTGCCTAACGATCCCGAAGTACAGGCATCCGACCTCGGTGATGATGCGCTGGCCTCCACACGCTATGGCATCGCCAACCTGCAGTACATTGTCGCACATATCCACGAATGGTGTCAGCCTGATGATTCCCAAGAGAGTCTTCTTGGCAAGGCCGACCCCTTCGAGGACAAGCCAGCCTCCCGCCTCGACCTCCAACATTACTATTTCGACCTGTTGGAGCACCTCTTACCCCTCCGACACGACCCCGAAGTGCGTTCCTTCCTCGACCTCCAGCTCAGCCAAGGCTATCTCTTCCTCAAACATCCCGACACCGATGCCGAGCTCGAAAAAATGAGGGACAACTTCATTGCTCGTCTTAATCATAAATAGCCTATAGTCACTATAGCTAATATAGTCACTATAATTACTATAGTCAACCACCCCAAAATTATGAAAGCCTCATCATTCACACTTCTATTCCTTCTCCTCGCCTCCACCCTCTCGGCGCAAGTCTCCTCAGGCATGTGGTTCCCCCATCAGGCTGTGTCAGACGAGGTCTATCAACTTCTGCGCAAAGACGGCATCAAGCTGAACCGTGAACAGATCTATACTCCCGATGGTACCTGCCTCTCCACCGCCATCCTTTCGCTGAGCCAGGACGGTGGACTCGCCTCACCCTTTGCCACCGCATCGTTCATCTCTGATGAAGGCCTCATCATCACCAACTACCACTGCGTGAGTCGTTACATCAAGGATATCTCCACCGAAGAAAATGACTACGTCAAGTATGGGTGTTGGGCAGAAAACCGTGAACAGGAAGCGCCCCTTCGCAACCTGCAGGTCAATCAGTTGCTTTCTTGCGACGACATCACTGACCAACTCTCCGAAGGCCTCGATGGTCTGTCTGCCAAGGTTAGAGCCGACTCGTTGGCCGAAAGAGCTTCCCGCCTCGCCAAGGCAGCCAAAAACACAGGGAACGAAGGTACACGCGTCTATGCCATGATGGGCGGTCAGCAATATGTCATGGCTCACTACAAGATTTTCCACGACGTACGCATCGTAGCCAGTCCCCCTGCCTCACTCGCCCTGGAAAGCGATGACAGCAACTGGCAATGGCCTCGCTATGCCTGCGACTTCGCCATACTCCGCATCTATGCTAACAAGGCCGGTCTTTCGACATCTTACAAAAAGACCAACATCCCCTACCGCCCTATCTCCTATCTCAAGATTGCCAAGAAAGTGCCACGAAAAGGCGACTTCATTATGGTAGCAGGCTTCCCCTCACAGACACGCAAGCACATACCCTGGTTTGCCATCGACAAGATTGTCAACAACGACACCCGCTTCCGCATGGAGGTCACTAAGGCCAAGATGGACTACCTGAAAGCGTGTCAGGCAAAAGCAACAGGAGAAAAACGTTCGGCCTATGGCGTGCGCATCAGTAGCATCAACAACACCTACACCCGTGCACGCGGTGAAATCAACGGCACACGTGAAGACAACGTTGTTCAATTGCGCAAACAGGATGACGATGCCCTTCAAGCCTGGATCAATGCCTCTCCCGTGCGCCAACAGGAATATGGTGCTACCCTCATCGAGGATATGCACGAAAACTACAAGCAGTTGACTCGCTACAACCATGCCGAAGAAGTCTTCAGCCAAGTGGTCAGCAGTGGCGCCACCATTCTGCCCTTCGCAGGCAAATTCGAGAAACTTCTCAACATCGACCGTGCCCATCGTCAGAATCGCAACAAGGCCATGCAGAACGAAATGAAGGAGATTCGTCGCATCGCTGACGACTTCTTCCGCCAGTTCGACCGCGATGAAGATTGCGGTATGATGAAGACCCTCCTTCCATATTATATTAAGGAGATGGACCCCGAATATCTCGAAGACATCTTCCGTCAGCCCTACGACATGGACCGTCTCTATGCCCAATCCCTACTCACCGATTCTGCCAAAGTCAGCACCTTCCTCGACAACGCCATAGAACAAGGCACCGAAGCCCTGCAGCGCGACACACTCTACAACCTCTGTCTTGCCTTCTATCGCAACCGTGTGGCACGCATCAGCAAAGACAAGACTCCTTATGCCCGCCGCCAAACTGAACTCTACAGCACCTATATGCGCGCTTACAGTGATATGCTTCGCGACAAGGTCAAGGAGTACGATGCCAACAAGACTATGCGCCTTGCGCCCGGCAAGGTCAAGGACTTCAGCAGCAAGAAGGGCATCCCCGTGCATTGCTGTCTGTTGGCCAATGCCGAAACCGTCTCCGGCAACTCGGGTAGCCCCGTTGTCAATGCCAAGGGCGAACTCATCGGCCTCAACTTCGACCGACAGGAAGCGGGTCTCTCTTCTATCTACCGCAAGAATCCTGCCGCTATGCGCAACATTATGGTTGATATCCAATATGTGCTCTGGGTTCTTCGCAACAAATCTCACTCGCAATATGTGCTCGAAGAATTGAAATAAAAACTAAAACCAAAACAATATGAAAATCTCTACCCCAATATTCCTTGCAGCAGCTTTCTTGGCAAGCGTTTGCCAAATTTCGTTTGCTGAAACCCTCACAGTGACCACCACCGAGGCCGGTACGCTCGCCAACCTTATCGACGCCACAGCCAAAGCCACGACCACTTCATTGAAGGTCAATGGTCCGCTCAACGGCGCCGACATCCTCTTCCTGCGCCAGATGATGACAGCAGGTCTCAAGTCGAACGAGACATACGAAGGAGTCCTCGCCGAACTCGACCTCTCCGACGCCACTATTGTAGCCAGCGATGACCACTACTACGAAACCAGCAAGGAAGGCTACAATACGACCGACAACGAAGTGGGCGACTACATGTTCAACAAGTGTGTCACCCTCACCAGCATCAAGTTGCCTCGCACAGCCACCCGCATCGGACAAAATGCTTTCCTCCGACTCGAAAACCTCACCTCCATCGTGCTGCCTGAGGCACTCGTAACCATCGACAAGAGTGCATTCGCTTACAGCAATGCATTCACCGAACTGGCCTTCCCTGCCACCCTCGACAGTATCATGACCTACGCCTTCCAAAGTGCCACAGCATTGAAGACAATCAGTTTTGCCGAAGGTGCCTCCCTGCGATATGTGAGCGAAAGTGCATTCAACTACTGCACCGCGCTCGAAAGCGCCGAACTGCCCGCTACGGTGGAATACATCGGAGCCAGCGCATTTAGCGGTGATACAACGCTCACCAGTTTCACCTTCCCTGCCTCATTGAAGGAAGTGGGCAACAACGCCTTCCAAGGATGCTCCCATCTCTCACAGGTTTCTGAGATACCTGCAGGCGTGACCAGCTTCGGCTATGGTGTGTTCCAAAGTGCTCCACTGTCCGAAATCAAGGTGAACTCAGCCAATACCAACTATGTGGTCGAAAACAACGTGCTCTTCAATGCTGGCAAGACCGCTCTGATATACATGCCAATGAATTGTGGCAAGACCTCATACCACGTGCCTTCCACTGTGACCGAGATCCTTAATTTCGCTTTCTATAAAGTCTCCACCCTCAAGGAACTCATTCTCAACGACGGCCTTACCACCATCCAAAACACCGCATTCTCGCAGACAGGACTCGAGACTATTGTCATCCCCAGCAGCGTCACTACCATCAGCTCTTATATGCTCGAAGGTTGCCCGTCGCTCACTGGTGTGACCATCCTTGGCACCATCAGCGACGTTCCAGCCAATGCCTTCCGCGAATCGGCCAACATGACAAGCATCGCCTTTGCCCAAGCCACTCCACCCACCTTCGTCCGCAACTCATTCTATGGCAATCCCGAGACCATCTACGTCTATGTTCCCGCGGAATCCATCCCAGCCTACGAGACAGCAATGGCCCCGGCCAACCGCTCATCCTACATCTTCTGCGACATCAACACTAGCGACATCCAATTGCCAAAAGCAGAAAGCCAAATGCCGAAAGCCGACCTCTACGACCTCCTCGGACGTCCCATCCAAAGCCGCGCCAAAGGTATCATCATCGATGCTGGTCGTCCCGTAATCAATAAATAACAGCAAAAGGCTAATTCCAAGACATAATACGCTACTAATAATAGAGCAAGCATTCTGACGGCCGACAGGATGCTTGCTTCTATATGATAAGGTACTCTGTCGGCCGTCTGAGTGTTTCCGCAAAAGGAGGAAGCATTTTGTCGGCCGTCAGGATACTATTTCCCGCAAGAGAATGTACTCTGTCGGCCGTCAGAGTGTTATTTCCCGTAGGAGCAAGTACTCTGTCGGCCGTCTGAGTGTTATTTCTCGTAGGAGCAAGTACTCTGTCGGCCGTCACGATGCTATTTCTCGCAGGAACAAGTACTCTGTCGGCCGTCACGATGCTATTTCCCATAGATGCAAGTACTCTGTCGGCCGTCAGAGTGTTATTTCTCGCAGGAGCAAGTACTCTGTCGGCCGTCAGAGTACTGTCGCAAAAAGAGGAAGCATCCTGTCGGCCGTCAGAATGCTTCCTCTAAAACATAATTAGTTTTTTCGCTATTTTGCCATTAAATTGGTAATTTCGAAGCAAGGCTGCTGGCCACGAGCATCCTGTGTTTTCCAGGAAACGTGAATAGTCTTGGACTCGCCAGGCATCAGGGTGATGTAGTTGTCGCTATAGACGACAGGAAGTATCTGCTCTCCATCGGCACCCTTCAGGTTCAGACGCAAGAAGACAGCAGGCGAACGGCCCTTGTTGCGAAGTATGACATCAGCCTGTTGTGTTTCGCCAGTTTGAGTAAGGTTGACACGTTGTTCAACCTCGGGCTGGGGCAAGGTGGCCAAGGCCTGATAGTTACCCTCTTCGCTGCCCAAGATATAAAGGTTCTCGGAGATTACTTTGCCCTTTTCGACCAGTTCGAGGCGGAGGAAAGAGACAGGAGCAAGAGGTTGTGAAGCTTGAGCAATAGGCAAGGTGCTGTCCTCGGTGCTGCTGACACGCACCTTCTGCTGACTGACTTTTCGACCATTGAGGTTGAAGACGGTGACGATGGCGGTTAATGCTGAATGTGCTCCTGCCGAATGGTTGACAACTTCTATGCTGTCGGTGAGGGCATTGTACTGGATATGCAGAGGTTCGCATGCCTTCTTGCAACCAAAGTATGCAGCCGTGGGATCGAAGTAATAGTCGTAGGTCTGCCAAACCATCGATGGCCAGCAGGGATGGCTCATCCAAAGGAGCAAGCCGGCACGGGCACGACTTGTGGACTCAAACATGCCTCGATAACCATTGTAGTTGATGAGTTGTGCCCAACGGGTGAACTCCTCGACATCGCGAGCCTCGCCGAACCCTTTACCAACAAACTGATTGAAGATGGCAGCACGCTGTGCACCCTGCAAAGTAAAGTCGTGCTGCCCCCACTGGGTATTCTGTGGCCAAAGGTCAACGGGACTGAACGTGCAACGCATGCTTTCGATATTCATTACGTTGGGCATACCACGTTCGGAATGTATCTTGCCGCTCTGACGAGTGAAATAGTCACGCATAGTCAACGTCCAATAAGGGCCTCCTCCACTGACTCCTTCGGCTGAGGAGTGAGAGATATATTCCATGCCTGGAACGAGAGTGTGGACATACAGGCGCAGACCGCGGTCGATGGCTTCGGGTGGGAAACCTTCGTTGCGTCCACAATAGAGGCCGATGCTGGCATGACTACGCATGCGGCGCAGGTAGTCGCGGGCATTGTTGAGGAACATCACATCGTCGTAGGGGTCAGGACCATCAGCTGGGTTTGCAAGCCAGAAGTCCTGCCAGATCATGATACCATGACGATCACACGCCTCGTAGAACGATTCGTCGCCTACTTGTCCCACCCAGTTGCGTATCATCGTAAAATTCATGTCGCGATGATAGCCGACAGCAATGTCATATTCACGTGAGCGATAAAGCAGGTTGTGTTCGTCAAAGCCCCAATTGCCACCCAACGGGATGAAGCGACGGCCATTGATAAAAATCTGCAAACTGTCACGAAGACCCGTGTATCGCATTTCGCGCAGACCTGCCTTATAGTTGATAGAAGACGATGCACCAGTCTCAGGAGTAAACGTGAAGCCTGCCTCGTAGAGATAGGGCTCACCATAGCCATTAGGCCACCAAAGTTTGAAGTCGTTGCCTGTGAGCTGTGCGAATTGCGAGGGTTTGAAACAGATTTCCTGCTCGGCTTGTGCCGGCAAGGTAAGGGTCTGCTCGAAGCGCACATCACCAATAAAACCACTCAGCACACCAGTGACGGGACGAGGGTCATTATTTTGGACAAATACCGAAGGAGTAATGCTGACAGACGGACCATCGGCCGAAAGTTCGGTTTGAACATAGGGATCACTTACTGATACCATACCCGAGGTTGAGAGATAAACCTCGTTCCAGATGCCAGCCTCACGGCCACGGACAGTGGTAATCCAGTCCCAGCCGACCGAAGCGTGGAAAGTGGGATTGTCGGCACCGACAATGCCGCCATTGAACTGTGTGGAGTTGGCATCCTTCTCCTTGATAGCTGCGAAATGATCATTGCAAATGATTTCGACGGCCAAATGATTGTCTTTTTCGCGAAGCAAACCAGTGACATTGAACCTCCCACGCTGGAAAGCGCCCTCAATGCTGCCTAAGCGCTGACCATTGAGGAAGACATTAGCTTTCCAGTTAATGCCATCGAAATTGAGCCACTGTTGGGTCCCCAGCATCTCCTGAGGCACATCGAATACATCCCTGTACCAGAAGTTGGAGCGGAAGAACGACTCAGAGATCTGATCGACATTGTCCGCATAGTTGGGATCAGGCACTGCACCTATATTTATATAGGAAGCGAGCACTGTACCCGGCACGGTAGCAGGAATCCAATCCGCACCATCGAACCCAGCCGCAGCAATCGCCTCGCCACTTACATTCACCTCCGAGGCTCGCTGCAACGACCAATTGCCACCACTCAGATAATAACGTCCCTCACGCAGTCCGGCCTCTCTATGGGGCATATATTCCTGAGCGAAATCAGAGAGGACCTCCATCTCCCTTAGTGCATAGTAGCCTGCCTGACCCGCCTTGGTCATCGAGACGCGCACATAACGGGCCTTCAGATTTGGGTCGTCGATGGAGACAGCTGAACGGCCAGGAGAAGCATTCTCAGGCAAGTCGGCAACTGGTCTCCAAGATATGGCATCGTCGGAGACCTCGATTCTTCCTTGCCTCGGTGCTTGATACCAATCGAAATTCACTTGACAGATGTGCAAGGATTCGCCCAAATCGGTGTAGAGCCACTGTTCTCCACCCCCTTCGCTGATCCACATACTGCTAAAACACGTGGAAGGCAGGACATCGACGGGATATAGGTTGGTGTCGAGGAACTGCACCTCACGGATATCCCAATGAGCAGCGCCTTCCATCTCGAGCTGCAAGCGAACGTGCTGCGTTTGAACGGGCACCTGGAGGGAAATCCTTTCGTCGAGAATGCGAGCGGGCAGATAGTTCTGCGCCTCCTGTTTGTTGGGGTCGGAATGGAGCTTGTAGTGAAGCAGCGTACCAGGGAAGCCGGTTCCCGTCCTCTCACCTACCGTCTGCCATTGCTCGCCATCATCGGAGGTCTGTACGCGGAGAGCATAACCACGAGTCGCAACCTTATCGTCATAGGCCACCATACCCTGCAGGCGGACATTGGCCGCCATAACCTGCAAGGCACCACTCCAATCGTACTGCAACCATATGGAACTGCCCATTATGACGTTACGTGAGAAGGGACCACCATCGATAGTCCATTCAGCTTCGCGACGCGGCAAGGTGCCTACAGGGGTAGATACGGTGAGTAATGCCGGTTCTTCATCGCCAATACATCCATCGGTCACCAAATGCGCTGTGTGGTTATAGTCGCGTGTCGATGATGCCCAAGCCGCACGATGAAGGGCAATATTTCTAAAAATACGAGAATCGGAATAATGTAACCAATTAAGCGAAGGAGCAAAATACTCGTCTTGAGAGCCAGGATATTGACCGATTCCCCTTGTTTCGGTTACAGTCTGAGCCAATACCTGAGATACTGTGAGAGATATGACAATACACACCATCGCATGAACGCTATGGCGAAGGTTTGCTTTGAGGGTTTTCATGATTGCTAAAGAGATTAGAAGTAAAGATACATCCGATGACGAGTGTAATCACTGGTATTTCGTGAAATGGTACTTTTCACGCAGTTCGGCCTTCTCCTCATCGGAGCGCGAGGTGAAATAGGCTTTCCAACCCGGACAGAAGTTGATATGCCAACGCCAGAAGCGGCCAAGCAAAGAATTGGGTTTTGCGTCGTAGTGGGCGCGGAATTTGCAGTGTTCGCAGTTATGTGCCATAATTTTGGGGTTAAGAGGGGTTAAGAAAAGTTCGAAGGGTTCAAAGGGTAACGAAAGCCTTGAGAATACGGATGTCGTCGAGGGGACGATCGTTCTCGTCGGTAGGACTGCACTGAATGGAATCGACCACATCGAGTCCCGAGATGACCTGACCGAAGATGGTGTAACTGCCGTCGAGATGCGGGGAGCCGGGATGTTCGCGATAGTAGGCACGTGCCACGGAATCCATATGATGACGACCATGGGTCCATTCGAACATTGTGGAATCAATCTTATTGAGCAACGAGTCATTGTATGTCTTGCCCCACACGATGTAGAACTGTGCAGCCGAACTGGACTGATCGGGATTGACATCATCACTCGTTCGGGCAGCTGCTAGCATACCTCGCTTGTGGAAGATGTCGGGATAGCGGAATTCAGCAGGCACCATGGCGACGTCGGACTCGTCGGCGATGAGTTCATCGGGTGCAGCATGACGGCTAGTGCTGTCGCCCGACTGAATCATAAAGTCGGCAATGACACGATGGAAGAGCAGCGAGTCGTAATAACCCGACTGGACATGCTGGAGGAAATTGTCACGATGAAGGGGCGTTTCGTTGAAGAGTTGTACGACGATATCGCCTTTGGTGGTCTGCAAGGTGACTTCGCGCCGCACATCCTCTGTCTTATTGGTTCCACACGAAATGACAAGTATCGCTAAGACGACTGGAAGAAGCAATCGGAGTCGGGAGTTTTTCATTCTTCTATATATTAACATTGAAAAGTTCGCTGCAAAGATATGTATTATTTTTGAAATAACCTTGCAATATCCATAATTTTCGCATTTTTTTGGGCAATGATAGAACAATATATAAAAAAAAATTATATCTTTGCACCCGTAAACGGCATGAAATGGGTACCTCGTAAGATTCCATGGAAATGAAGACCACAAAACTAACAACCAGGCTGAGCAGTATAGCGGTGCTGATAGTGGCGGCCTTGCTGCTGGAACTGACTACCGCCATGCAATACTTCTCGACACGAACAGGCATCACTCGCCAAATGGTCGAGATGGCTCATCGCGACCTGAGCGAATCAGATCGCACGGCTGAACTGAAACGCGAGGTGGAGCTCACCGTTGCGCAGATGCTGCCTACCTTGGGGCGACTCACTTCACAGCTTGCCTCCGACTCTTTGCACCTCTACATCGACGAGATTCTGGGGCAACAAGATGAGATTGTAGGCTTTGACTTTTGCCTCGTGAAGGGTAAGAATGGCAAGCCCGACGGCATCTACATCTACAAGGATGACAAGACAGGGGCGCCTACCGAACACCACATTGACTTCGACTTCACGAAACGCTCATGGTACCAAGAAGGCATCAAATGTGATGGTTTCTGGAGCGAACCCTATATGAGCAACTATAAGGTGATACTGATGTGCACCTATTCACGGCCTGTGCGCGATGCAGAGGGACAGATTGTGGCCATACTTGGTGCTGACGTCCCTATGCGTGACGTATCGGCCCTTGCTTCACAACTTTTCGAAGACCAACAACGCTCCCTCTTGCCCATCGTATTATTGCACGGCCTCGGGCTTCTGCTTCTTGCCTTCATCATCGTTCGCAGTGTCAGAAGCATCAGGCGTCTGCAAGTGGTCGGTGCCGAGAAGGAACGAATCGCCAACGAACTGTCTATTGCAAGTCGCATCCAACAGGCGATGTTGCCCAAGGCCGCCCCCCTGCCTGAGCATGGTAACGTGGAACTCTCCGCAGCACTCACCCCGGCGCGCGAAGTTGGCGGCGACTTCTACGACTTTGTCGTGCGAGACGAAAAACTATTCTTCTGCATAGGTGATGTCTCGGGCAAGGGAGTCCCTGCGGCGCTTGTGATGGCTATGGCGATTTCGGCCTTCCGTATGATGTCGGAACATGAATCGGCTCCAGAGCGCATCATTGCCCAGATAAACAACTCGATGGCTCGCGACAACGACTACAACATGTTCATCACCCTCTTCATTGGCGTGCTTGACCTCAAGACAGGGAAGTTACTCTATTCGAATGCCGGACACAAGCCTCCGATGATTGACAAACAGCCACTCCCAGTGACACCTAATCTTCCCGTCGGCATACTCCCGGAATTCGACTTCGCCCTGCAAGAGACAACAATAAAGAAGGGTTCCACCCTCTTCCTCTACACCGACGGACTGACAGAGGCTGAGAACGAAACCCATGAGCAGTTTGGCCTAGAACGGATGCAAGCAATCATCGACAGTGCCGTGCAAGAAGAAGTTTCGCCAGAGGTATTCATTGATCGAATGACCGAGGCAGTACACGACTTCGTGGGCGAAACCGAACAAAGCGACGACCTGACGATGCTAGCCTTACGCTATCAATCAAAGCAGGACTGCACAGCAGACATCGAACTTCAGCATCACCTCACCCTGCCCTGTGACGTAGCCCAAACGACACGCCTGGGAGAATGGATAGAAGGGATTTGCGAGACTGCCAGTCTGAGCGCATCGGCTACTATGCAAATCAATCTCGCCATTGAAGAGGCAGTGGTTAATGTGATGAAATATGCCTATCCTGACAATTCGAACGGCGAGGTGCAGATTGATGCGTCGATTGACCACGAGTGGTTGAAGTTCATCATTACCGATGCTGGTCGGCCCTTTGACCCCACAACTTCGGATGACGTAGACACCTCACTTTCGGCTGAAGAACGCAACATCGGCGGACTGGGAATCCACCTTATGCGCAAAATGATGGACAGCATCAACTATGAACGTATTGATGGACACAATGTACTTACGATGGGGAAAAAGATTGTAAAAGGATAATTGTTAATTATTAATTGTAATTTTAAAATATTATGATGAAAACCACATTCAAAGAAGAGAAAGAACATCTGGTAATGGCCTTCGATGGCCGACTAGACACCGCCGCCTCATCGCAGACCGAGGAGGATATGCGCGTACTTTATGACTGCGAGGGTCGTGACATCATCCTTGACTGCACAAACCTGCAATACATCTCGAGTAGCGGATTGCGCCTCTTCCTGGGCCTGATCAAGAAAGCTCGTCCCAAAGGAAGCCACGTCTATCTCACAGGCGTAAGCGATGACCTGCGCCAAGTATTCGACGAAACTGGATTCACCGCCCTTTTTGAAATGCTATGACAAACGAAGAAATCGAACGTCTGAAGGCAGAGAACGCATCGCTGCGTCAAGAACTCGAACGGTTGAAAAATGAAATCATCCGTCTGGTGAGTCGTAACCTCGATATCTCTGAACGACTGGAGGAGGATGTGGAACTTCGCCGTCGCGCCGAGGTAGCACGAGAACTATTCGAAGGCAACCTTGAGCGCCAACGCAATGCCGACCTGCAGGACGACGCCCAACTTATGGGCCTCATTGAGCTGCGCGTCGAAGCTGAACGTCCGCACCTGAAAGCAGACTTCAGTTCCGCCGACCTTGCCCATCTGCTCGGCGTGAGCCAGGAACGTCTCAATCGTCTTTTCCGCCACCAGTCTATCCACCGCACGCCCGAAGCCTACATCGACAACCTGCGCGTGCTGGCAGCTCTGCGTATGCTTCGCGAAAAGCCTCAGTGGACCATAGCTGCAATCGCAGAGGAGTGCGGACTTGGGAATATACGTACGTTGCAACGCCGCGTCCAGGAGGTGATTGGCATGACTCCTGCACAATATAGGCAGATGTTTGTCCCTGAAGAGTAACTTTTCACACACTTTTTACATAATACACGCCCCCAAAGCGACAGATTCAGAAGCTTGTCCATCTGGTTGTCGCTATATTGGGGGCGTGTCGTCATATACGAAGCAAAATACAAGATAAATATTTGGAGAATGAAGAAATAGACCCTACCTTTGCACCAGAGAAAACAAAAATCCTATTATTAACAAATAACAAAACAACAATATGAAAAAGTCTATTTTCTTCCTCTTCGCCCTCGTACTGACAAGTTGCCTTCCTCTTCAGGCCGACAACGACCAAGTAATCACCTTCGACCGTCTGCCCGCTACCGCCCAGGCAATGTTGAATCAAAACTTTGCCGACAAAGTTCCCCTGATAATCACTGCTGACTGGGACGACTACAAGGTGATGTACGCAAATGGCGAAAAAGTAGAGTTCGACAAAAGAGGCAACTGGAGGGATATCGAATGCAAGGCAAGCCAAGTGCCCACTGATCTGATTCCCGCACAGATTACAGCCAATGTGAACGCCACATTTCCTGGCTCGTCAATCACCGAAATTGATCGTGACCACTCAGGCTACAGCGTACAACTCAGCAACGGCTTGGAACTGGAATACAACAGACGTTTCCAAGTGATTGAGGTCGATGACTAAGCATCATTGATACCAACTCCACTATAACCATAATACAGACAATCCCCCCTTCGGCACAAATCCGGAGGGGGAATTGATTTTAAACAACAAAAAAACACCCAGCAGAAAGCCGGGTGTCACGTTGTGTTGTCTGTTCAGCGGTTTGTTTATTTTGCCACAGGAGCCTTGCGATCGCGAATGCGAGCAGCCTTACCCTGAAGGTTGCGGAGATAATAAAGCTTGGCGCGACGAACACGACCATACTTGTTGATCTCAACCTTCTCAATGAAAGGTGACTCCATTGGGAAAATACGCTCTACACCTACGCCGTCAGAAATCTTGCGTACGGTAAAACGCTTCTTGGTACCATGACCCGAAATGCGGATCACAACGCCTCGGTACTGCTGGATACGCTCCTTGTTACCCTCACGGATCTTGTAGGATACAGTAATCGTATCACCGCTCTGGAATGCTGGAAGCTCGTTGCCAGTGGCAAATGCCTCTTCAGCAATCTTCATCAAATCTGCCATAATGACTGAATTTAATTTAGTGGTTTATAATAAGAATTAATGGACCATCAGGCATAACTGGTAGCGTTCCCAGACATAGGCCTTGCATCCTGCCTCGCCCGGCATTCGTCGAAGAAGCCGCTAAAACTGGCCGAAAGCGGGTGCAAAGATACATCTTTTATCTCAAACAACGAAAATAATTGATGAAAAACTTTTGCACGGATTAAAAAATAATGTCGAAGCAGCAGATTTTGCCACTTCGACATTGTTTTTATTTAAGTTATTCAGCCGCTGTAAGCTAGCGACAGACGCGTTTAGAGCGCGCTTACGATCTCCTCAGTATCGGTAGCAATCATCAGTTCCTCGTCAGTAGGAACGACAGCCACAGTGACCTTGGAGTCGGGGGTAGAGATGATAGCCTCTTCGCCACGTACCTTGTTGTTCTTCTCGGCATCAAGCTTGATGCCCAGGAACTCCATATCCTCAAGCACACCAGCACGGAACAACTTATCGTTCTCGCCTACACCACCGGTGAAAGCAATAGCATCGACACCACCCATGGCAGCAGCGTATGCGCCGACGTACTTCTTTACACGATAGTAGTAAACCTGGAGGGCGCGCTTTGCATCCTCATCGCCATCGAGAGCCTTGAGGGTAGCATCACGCATGTCGCTTGAACCACAGAGGCCAAGCATACCCGACTTCTTGTTGAGGAAGGTGTCCATCTGAGCAGGAGAAAGTCCCTCCTTGTCCATGATGAAGGTAACAGCAGCAGCGTCGATATCGCCCGAGCGGGTGCCCATCACGAGTCCCTCAAGAGGGGTGAGACCCATCGAGGTATCAACACACTTGCCATTAACAACAGCCGACATAGAAGCACCGTTACCAATGTGGGCAACAATAATCTTCGAGTTGTTGGGGTCGAGACCCAGGTACTCGATGGTACGCTTGCTTACGAAGCGGTGTGAAGTGCCGTGGAAACCGTAACGACGTACGCTCCACTTCTTGTAGATGCTGAGCGGAATGGCATACATGAAAGCCTTCTCGGGCATAGTCTGATGGAATGCAGTATCGAAGACGGCTACTTGTGGAACTGTTGGAAGAAGTTCCTTCACAGCCATGATGCCCTTGAGGTTAGCGGGATTGTGGAGAGGACCGAGGACTGCACATTCCTTGATGACATCGACAACCTCATCGGTAATCAAGCAGGACTTGGTGACCTTCATGCCGCCATGCAGCACACGGTGACCCACAGCCTGAATCTCTTCAGCCGACTTCAACACGCCATACTTCGGGTTAAGCAGATGCTCCTTGAAGACGAATTCAACGGCAGCAGTATGCTCGAGCATGAAGTTCTCAACGATGACCTTCGATCCATCGGGAGCCGTAAGCTTGAGGAACGAATCGGGCAGACCAATCTTTTCAACGCCACCTTGGGCAATGACGTTCTTGTTGTCGAATACCTTATACTTGAGGGAAGAGGAACCGCAGTTCAGTACGAGAATTTTCATTAATTTACCTAGTTAATTTTTAATAGTTATTGTTTAAAAGTTAATGTTATTTGGCAGCAGCACGCTCCTTTGCGCCGATAGCCTGGTTGCAGGTAACGACGATGGTCTGATAAACCTCATCGACATTGCAGCCGCGAGAAAGATCGTTGACAGGAGCAGCAATACCCTGGAGGATTGGACCTACAGCGGTGCCGCCGGTGAAACGCTGAACAAGCTTGTAGCAGATATTGCCTGCCTCAAGGCTTGGGAATACGAGGGTGTTGCAATGGCCAGCGATGGTGCTGCCCTTGGCCTTGCTGGCGCCAACACTAGGAACGATAGCGGCATCGGCCTGGAGTTCGCCATCAATCTGGAGATTGGGATCGAGTTCCTTAGCTACAGCGGTAGCTTCGACTACCTTATCCACCATCTCGTGCTTGGCAGAACCCTTGGTCGAGAACGAAAGCATACCGACAACGGGAGTCTCGATGCCTGCGATGTCGTGAGCGGTCTGAGCCGAGCAAACGGCGATCTGACCCAGCTGCTTGGCATCAGGACAGGGTGTAACAGCACAGTCGGCGAAGACGAGGATACCCTCCTTGCCGTAAGCCTTGGCAGCCTCATTCTCCATAATCATGATGAATGCGCCCGATACGCAAGAGATGCCAGGAGCTGTCTTGATGATCTGGAGTGCAGGACGAAGGACATCGCCAGTAGTGTTGCGTGCACCAGCCACCTGTCCGTCAGCTTCACCCGACTTGATAATCAGGGTGCCGAGATAGAGAGGATCCTTCACGAGTTCGGCAGCCTTCTCAGGGGTCATACCCTTCTTCTCGCGGAGCTTGAAGAGGAGATCAGCATACTGCTGTGCCTTGGGATTATTAAGAGGCTCAACGATGGTAGCCTTATCGATGTTCTTGAGGCCATACTCCTTAACAAGGGCTTCAATCTCAGCCTTTGCACCAATAAGGATGATGTCTGCAACGCCGTCACCAAGAATACGGTCAGCGGCCTGGATAGTACGTGGTTCGGTGCCCTCTGCGAGGACGATTCGCTGCTTATTGCCCTGGGCTTTGGCAACGAGTTGATCCATTAATGCCATAGTGAAAATTTGTTAGATTTATTAGTTAGTGAAAAATGTTATAAGTTAATTGGCTATTCGAAAATAATAAGTCTGCATTCATGTGCAAAGATAATAATCTTTGAGCACATAACCAAGAGTTGGGACAACTTTTTAAAAAATTTGTCCGTTTTTATGAACAAAATCGGTTTTTCGGGGGAAAAACGGAATATAAATAAATCAAAATAAGGCAAAAAAGAATATCCCCTCCGAAAATAATCTGGAGAGGATAAGTGTCTTAAGCCAACTGTGCGGCAAGCGCCTTCCATAGCGTGTCGTCGGGGACAGGAGCCACGATGACAACCTCCTGCTTGGAAACGGGATGGACGAACTGTGCCTGACGCGAATGCAAGGAGATGCCACCATCGGGATTAGACCGCGGAGCGCCATACTTCAGGTCTCCCTTGATGGGAAGACCAATGTTGGCGAGCTGACAACGTATCTGATGATGACGGCCCGTAAATAGTTGAACCTCAAGCAGCACATAACGCTCGGTGGAGGCTATCACACGGTAATGCAGACGCGCCTCCTTGGCCCCCTGACGAGGTTCGCTGTAAGCGTAGGAACGGTTCTGCTTCTCGTTGCGGACCAAATAGTCGGTCAGGTCTTGTTCCTTGGGAGGCAAATCTGCGGTCGCTTCGGCAGCATTTTCACCAGCGCCCCATACATTTTCAACGATGCACCAATAGGTCTTGTGAACCTCGCCACTCGAAAACATCCGGTTAAGACGCTCGAGTGCCTTGCTGGTCTTGGCAAAAAGGACCACACCTGTAGTTGGGCGATCCAACCTATGGGTGACGCCGAGGAAAACGTTGCCGGGCTTCGCATCACGCTCCTTGATAAGGCGTTTCAATGTGTCGGACAATGGTTCGTCACCCGTCTTGTCGGCCTGCACAATCTCATGGCAGGTCTTGCTGACGGCGATGATGTGGTTGTCTTCGTAGATTATTTCCAATTAACCTAAAAATTATATGTTAATTCTTAACTGTTAATTGTTTACATATTCATACCGCCATCGATCTGGATAACCTGACCAGTAACATAGCTTGACATATCACTGGCGAGGAAAACGCAGACGTTGGCGATATCTTCGGTCTGACCACCACGACGAAGCGGTATCTTCTTCATCCACTCGTCGCGAACAGCCTGTGGCAGCTGAGCAGTCATGGCTGTCTCGATGAAGCCTGGAGCGACGGCATTGGCGCGAATACCCTTGGGACCCATCTCCTGAGCGATAGACTTGGCGAGAGCAATCATACCTGCCTTTGAGGCAGAATAGTTGCACTGGCCGGCATTGCCGTGAACACCGACAACAGACGACATATTGATGATCGAGCCACCCTTCTGACGAAGCATGATGGGGCAACAAGCGTGAATGAAGTTGAAGGCCGACTTGAGGTTGACGTTGATTACGGCATCCCACTGAGCTTCTGACATGCGGAGCATGAGTCCGTCCTTGGTGATACCCGCATTGTTTACAAGGATATCAATACGACCAAAGTCTGCCTTGATCTTTGCTACAACGGCTTCGGTCTCGGCAAAATCGGCTGCATTCGATGCATAGCCGATGCACTTGACGCCATGAGCAGCAATTTCCTCTGCAGCACGGTTGATGTTGGCGAGGTGCTCTTCGTAGAGCGCGAGGTCAGTGAATGCAATATCGGCGCCTTCGGCGGCGAACTTGTGGGCAATGGCATTGCCAATGCCGCGGGCAGCACCTGTGATAAGTGCTACTTTTCCTTCGAGGAGTTTCATAATTTGTAAAATTGTATAATATATTTAATAATGTGTATATGATCGAGCATGCGTGCGGACAATGCCATAGAATATCATCTTGAAAATGCATTCGCGAAGCCGAGCTGTAGGAACACCCAGAGCAGTAAATTGACCACGGATATTGGGCAGATCGAGACCACGCAAAGCATAGTGAATCGTAACGGCCACGACCGAAGCATTGTCGATGTCAAAGGTACCCTCTTCGATGCCCTGCTGCAAGATGCTGCGCAAGATGCTCAGTTCACGCACATCGAGACGTCGTCTTGCATGCTCGAGCTGGATGACATCGCGAAAGAACTCTGCCTTGAGCGAACCATTACGGATCACCGTATTACGCACCTGGTCAAGACGACATAAAATATAGCGTTTGAGCTTCTCGTCGGCCGGAATCTCAAGAGGAGGGATTTCCTCAATAGCCTCGATGATATGACTCATCTCGCTGTCGACTACAGCCAGGAAGATTTCCGACTTCGACTTGAAATACGTATAAAGTGTACGTCGACCCTTCTCCGACTTTGCGGCGATCTCGTTCATCGTCGTATTGTCGAAGCCCTTGGTGGCAAACAGTTGACGTGCCACTTCGATTAGTTCTGATCTCGTATTTACACTCATACCTGACATCGGAGCAGAATTGCTCACTTTTATGATTTGTGTGCAAAAGTACACATTATATTCATACGTTCGCCAAAACGATTGCATTTTTTAAAATTTTAGCTATTTTTTTATGCTCGATAACATAAAATTGACAAATATAGTGTGAAAATACGCACTATTTTGCTTAAAAATTTGGATAAATAAAAACAATGCGCTATATTTGCAACGAAATATAGTGTCCCAATGGCACCATGTACCGTGTATTAACCAAATTACACCCGATAATCTAATCTATATGAGCTATCTGAAGTTTGACAAGACTCTGCTTACCAACCTTGAGCAATCTCTTGACATCGAGTATCTCCGAACGAATAAAAGCGGAGCGTACTCGAGCACTTCGGTGACAGGATGCAACACCCGCAAATACCACGGTTTGCTGGTCATTCCTATTCCGGAGTTGGATGATGACAACCATGTATTGCTTTCATCCCTCGATGAGACTGTCATACAGCATGGAGCAGAGTTCAATCTTGGCATCCACAAGTATGAGGGCGACACCTTCGCCCCCCGTGGACACAAGTACATCCGTGAGTTTAATTGTGAAACCATCTCCACCAACACCTATCGTGTGGGAGGTGTGATCCTGACTCGTGAAAGCCTTGTTGTGCTCCATGAGCCACGTGTCATCATCCGCTACACCTTGGTTGATGCCCACAGTGAGACAACATTGAGGCTGCGCCCACAGCTCGCCTTCCGCAATGTGAACGAGCTCACCCAGCGCAACAATCAGGTGAACTACAACTACGAGGTTGTGGAGAATGGTATCGGTTCCTGCCTCTACCAGGGCTATCCTACCCTCTACATGCAGTTATCGAAGGAAAACCAGTGGCACAGTCATCCCGACTGGAACATTGGTGTCGAATATCCGCGTGAGCAGGTTCGTGGCTACGGCTACAAGGAAGATCTCTTCATGCCCGGCTATTTCGAATTCTCAATCAAGAAGGGCGAGAGTGTAGTCTTCTCTGGAGGCATCACCCCTATCAAGCCGAATGGATTGAAGGCACTCTTCACACGCGAGGTGAAGCTCCGCACTACACGCGACAGTTTCTTCAACTGCCTCAAGATCTCGGCCACCAGCAACATCATCGAGCGCGACGGCAAGGACTACATCATCGCCGGCTATCCATGGTTCAAGGTACGTGCACGCGACCAATTCATCGCTGTGCCCGGTTCGACTCTTGTTATCGGTGACGAGGCCGAGTACCACAAGATCATGGCAAGTGGCATCGAGGCTGTGCGCAACTTCATGCAGAACAGCGAAGTGGACAAGACCATCCACGAGATCAACTATCCCGATGTGCCTCTTTGGGCCGTTTGGGCTGTGCAGCAATATGCCATCCGATTAGGCTTCAAGAAGGCTGCTGAAAAGTATGGCGACTTCGTGGAAGAGGTGGTCAACTACATTATCGACGGCAACTCCGAACTGGAACTGCGCGAAAACGGATTGGTATATGCCAACGCCGACGGAAAGGCTATCACATGGATGAATGCCACCGAGTTCGGTCATCCCATTACCTACCGCACAGGTTACATCGTAGAGTTCAATGCCCTCTGGTACAATGCCGTCAAGTTGTTGATCGACTTGTACAAGGTAGATGCCCAAAAGAATGCTGAAAAGATTGAGGCCCTCGACCTGCTGGCTGAGAAGTACGAAGCCAACTTCAAGCGTTTGTTCACTACCCCGACAGGCTATCTGTACGATTACGTAACCGAAGACTTCAAGTGCGCTGACGTTCGCCCGAACCAGCTGTTTGCCATCGGTTTGACCTATACCCCATTCACCAAGCCCGAACGCAAGGCTGTGCTTGATATGGTGACTCGCGAACTCCTGACGCCTAAGGGCATCCGTTCGCTGACACCTACCGCCGGACTTTATCGTCCCAACTACTGGGGCAATGTGAGCCAGCGCAATGCTGCCTATCATAACGGAGCCTGCTGGCCGTGGCTGCTCGGCATCTATGCCGAAGCATACCTTTCGGTATTCACCAACTCAGGCGTCGCATTCATCACACGTCGTCTGTGGGCCTATGAGGAAGAGATGGGCCGCCACTGCATCGGCACCGTTTCGGAAGTCTATGATGGTGACCCGCCATTCCGCGGACATGGAGCACAATCACTTTCGATCAACCAGGCCGAGATTCTGCGCGCTATGGACTTCCTGGATCGATATGTTGAGCATTCAAGAAAAAAATAATAAATATAATCCAGAATAAACATGAAAGCATTAATGTTTGGCTGGGAATGGCCTCCTCATATCCTCGGTGGTCTGGGACCCGCTTCGTTCGGCATCGTGCGTGGCGTAGTCAACACCGGAGAATGTGATGTCACCTTTGTCCTGCCAAAGCCACAAGGCGACGAAATCAAAGACTTCGTACACATCATTGGCGCATCGAATACGCCAGTGGTATGGAAGGACGTCGATTGGGACTATGTCCAGAAGCGTCAGGGTCATGTGATGGATCCCCAGGAATACTATGACCTGCGCAACTGCATCTACGCTGACTTCAGCAACCTCTACACCAACGACCTCGGCTGCATCGAGTTCTCGGGCAAGTATCCCAAGAACCTGCTTGAGGAGATCAACAACTACTCCATCGTGGCCGGTGTGATAGCACGCAAGGAGCTGCAGCACGGCGGCTTCGACGTCATCCATGCCCACGACTGGCTCACCTATCCTGCCGGCATCCACGCCAAGCAGGTCACCGGCAAGCCACTCGTCATCCACGTTCACGCTACTCAGTTCGACCGCACCCGCGGCATGTGCGATGCCAACGACCCGACCTTCAAGATTGAGCTCGACGGCATGAACAACGCCGACCAGATTCAGTGCGTATCCGAGCTGACACGTCAGACGGTCATCAACCACTATCATCAGGATCCTGCCAAGTGTATCGCTATGCACAACGCCGTGGAACCCATGTCGCAGGAAGTGCTCGACATGGAGGCCAAGCGCGGCACCGACGAGAAGGTCATCACCTTCCTCGGCCGCATCACGGCACAGAAGGGCTGCGAATACTTCGTCGAGGCTGCCTCGCGCTGCCTCCAGAAGGCACCCAACGCCCGCGTGGTAATGGCCGGCAACGGCGACCTGATGGAGCAGATGATCCACCTCGTGGCTCAGAAGGGTCTGGCCGACCGCTTCCACTTCACCGGCTTCCTGCGCGGCAAGCAGGTCTATGAGATGTTCAAGGTGAGCGACGTCTATGTCATGCCATCCGTCTCCGAGCCCTTCGGCATCTCCCCGCTCGAAGCCATGCAGTGCGGCGTGCCTTCGATCATCTCGAAGCAGTCGGGCTGCGGCGAAATCCTCGACTACTGCTTCAAGTGCGACTACTGGGACATCGACGCCATGGCCGACGCCATGTACGCCCTCATCACCTATCCCACGCTCCACAAGTTCATGCAGGAGAAGGGGCGCAACGAAGTCAACCAGATCACCTGGGAGAAGGTGGGCCGTCGCGTCGTTGACGCCTACAAGAGATTATTAGGCTGGTCCTAAACAGCGACCAGGAGTATAATTGTTAATTATTAATCATTAATTGATATTATGAAAACCGTTTGTTTGCTGTTTGAGATACATCAGCCTTTCCGCCTGAAGAAATATCGTTTCTACGATATCGGCGCAGACCATTACTATTATGACGATTATGCCAACGAAGAGATCCTGAAGCGCCTGGCTTACCAGAGCTATATCCCTGCCGCCAAGATGCTGCTGGAAATGATACAGACCTCTGAAAAGAAGTTCAAGGTGGCCCTCTGCATCTCCGGCGTGGCCATGGAGCAGTTCGAGATGTATTGCCCCGAGTTCCTCGACTGCGTACGCGAACTGGTTGCCACCGGTTGCTGCGAACTCTGCTGCGAGACCTATTCCCACTCGCTCTCATCGCTTGTCGATCCCGAGGACTTCAAGTATCAGGTTGAACTCCAGAAGAAGATCATTAACGACACCTTCCAGTACGATTCGAAGACCTTCGTCAACACTGGCTTCATCTACAACGATGAAATCGGTGCCGAGATCGCTGCTATGGGATTCAAGGGTGTAGTTACCGAGGGAACTCGTCACGTCCTTGGCTGGAAGTCGCCTAACTACGTTTACTCCACCGCTGCCAAGCAGGATGTGGGACTGATGTTCCGCAACACCAAGCTCTCTGAGGATATCTGCCTCAACTTCCAGTATGGTCTCGATGCTGGCCAGTATATGGGTTGGATCGCTGATTCTCCTGCAGAAGAGAAGGTTTACCTCATCGCCATGAACTTTGACGTAATTGGTGGTATGAATCCCGAGTCGAGCGGAATCTTCAACTTCTTCAAGGCCCTGCCATACTTCGCCGAGCAGAAGGATATCCGCTTTGCTACACCTGCTGAGTGCTGGGAGAACATTCCACCCATCGCCGTTGCCAACGTTGGTCACCCAATTTCATGGGACGGCTACGACAAGGACGTCAGCGCCTGGATGGGCAACGACCTGCAGAACGAGGCCATTCGTGCCATCTACTCTATCTCCGAGCGTCTGCACATGTCGAACAACGAGATTCTCCGCCAGGATTTCGCCTACCTGCTTTCGGCCGACCACTTCAAGTTCATGTCGACCAAGATGGGCTCCTACGTTCCATTCTCACCCTATGACTCCAGCTTCGATGCATTCACCAACTACATGAACATCGTCAGCGACATGGAGATCCGCCTGAAGCAGGAATTCCCCGAGGAAGTTGAGAACGAGGAACTCAACCCACTTCTGAAGCAGATCAACGAGCAGGGCAAGGTTATCGAGAAGCTCCAGGCTCAACTCGAGAAGGCTGAAAAGAAGCTTAACGAGAAGAAGGCTGCTGCCAAGAAACCAGCCGCTAAGAAGCCCGCTGCCAAGAAACCAGCCACTAAGAAGGAAGAGAAGTAACTCTCTGACTTAGGCTCTAATCTATAAATTGCCGAATGGGATACACGCACAAACGGATGTATCCCATTTGGCATCTTCATTATTTAAAAGCGCGTATGCGTGCGCTTTTACACTGCCTTGATTAAACTCTCCCATTTTTACTCTCAAACCATTAACAACACATGAATAAGAATCTTACTTCCCTTGCACTCATAACACTTTTAGGCATCCTTTCCCTTGGCTCCAATGTAGAAGCCAAAGTCAAACTGCACAGCATTGGCGACAGCACCATGCAGACCTATGACGAAAGCTCTGAGAAGCGTGGCTGGGGCCAGATGCTACAACAATTCTTCGATTCGGAATTTATCACCGTCAACAATCGAGGCAAATCTGGAGCAAGTTCAAAGTCCTTTTATCAGGAGAGCGCCTATTGGCCAACAATGGTCGCCTCTAAAAGTTCAGCTACCACTATCGAAGAGGGTGATTATGTAATCATCCAATTTGCTCATAATGACGAAAAGAATGAAGGCGCCGACGGAGATACCGTCAAAGCCTATTATAATTATATTGGCGATGCCACAACGGCTGCTTCGACAGACTATCGTGGTACAACTCCCTACGGAACCTTCAAGGGTTTTATTCGCAACTTTATCAACGAAACCAAGGCTCGTGGGGGCAAACCTATCATCGTCACACCTATCTGCCGCAAGTATTTCAGCGGCAATACCATTCGTCGTAACGGTATGCACGACCTCGGAGACAAGTTTACCATATGTGACGGTCAATCGTACAAGACCGACAACAGTTTGCCTGCAAGCGACAACACCTACGACTATGCACAGTCTCTCATCGACGTCGCTGCCGAGTATGAAGACGTCCCCGTAATTGACCTCACGCAACTCACCGCCGAACTCTATCTGAGCTATGGCGAACAGTATTGCACCGAGAATCTCTTCTGCTCTAGCGACAATACCCACACTATAGCCTTGGGTGCCACATTGATTGCCCGCACTTTTGCACAGGCAGTCAAGAATGGCGAGAACATGATTACCAAGGCTACGAATTATAATGCCGAAAACAAGGCTAAGTCTGATGCCATCCTTGCCGAACTGGCAGAGCACGTCATCGTCTCGAACGAAATCACCTTCAATCCACAAAGTGGCGATCTCGGCAAGGGGTATAATGGACAAACCTTAACCAAGGAATTCAACATTTCAGCTTTTGGTCTTGCAAACGAAAGCGGCACTTTCACCTTCACTACTACCGGAGACTTTCTGGTGAGTGCAGATAAGGAGAACTTCGGTCAGACAGCTGAAGTGTCCTACACCGGCTCTAACCTGATTACATCCGTTTACATTCGTGTTCAACTCAATGGTACCGGGACAGTAAACGGCACTCTTACAGCAAGTGATGGCACCAACGAAAAAACACTCGAACTCTCTGCCTCAATCATTGCTTTGGGTGGTGAGACCGAAGAGTGCAGCGTGCTTTGGGCAATGAATGGTGGCAATTCTTCTGTGACGGAAGGTGCTATCGAAGCTATCGACCAGACCTGGAGCAGTATGTATGCAAGAGACTATAACAACATCAACTCGAAAGCAGTTTGGCCTGAAGAAAGCGGTTATGACGCAACCCGTAAGGTTCAGCGCAACTGTACTCTTGAAGATTCTTGGCCTGAAGGCGAAATCGACGAGGTTTCGACACGTTACATCCAGCTGGGTGTGAAGGCTCCTGCACAAACTCTCATCAACCTCGACAAGATTTCAATGTACGTCGCAGGTGCAGGCGGTTCCGGCATGCGTTGTAAGGTATATTATGATACCGATTCCCTCTTCTCCAGTCCTACCCAGATTGCAGATTTCTCCGGAGGTATGGCAGGCAATACGGCCTACCTGGTTGAGAGCAGCATAGTGGAGAGTATTGAAGATGGAGGTTGCCTTTACATTCGTGTTTATCCCTGGTACAATGGCGGTGCAGCCAATGCCAAGACCATCTGTCTTGCTGATGTTTATGTTCATGGTTTCGCTCAAGCATCCAGTGTATCTATCCCAGATGCCACATTAACCTGGGCATTCAATGGTGGTGATGCTGATCAGCATCCCGAATATGATCCATTCGAAGCAAGCGCATACTTCAAGAATGATGTGATTACACTCGGTGAAGAACTTGCATTCAATGGCACTAGGGCATGGAGTGGATCAACAGGTGCAGCCACCTTCACTTCCATCATTTGCACTATGGAGAAGGGCACCAACAACAGCGCTGCTCCCTGTGATGCCAACACGTTGACCTTCTCTGTCGACTTGACCAATGGTGGTGTCTTCATTCCACAGAAACTCTCCTTTGATGCTGCCCGCTATGGCACAGATGGCGGAAAATGGCAGGTTGCTGTTTGCGCAGGCGATGACGAACTAATACTCGACAAGGATTTCACTCCGAACCGTTCAGGCAAGGATATGGAACTTTCACAGTACTCCTACGACATCAACGGACTATCTGCCGACGAGGAGTCTCCTCTCAAGTTGAAGTTCAGTATCTACAGTCTTGGTGGCACCAAGGATCATGGTCTTGCCAACGTTGTTTTGACTGGCACCGTAATAGGCAACAGCGATGACTCAAAACTCGAGATCCAATCCATCTCTCCTGAGACAGGCGAGAATATTTCCCGCAGTGGTCGCATCGTTGTCAACTACAATGCACGTATAGCTCAAGGTGAAGGCGAAATCACCCTTACCAACAATGCATCGGGCGAAACCAAGGCTATCATTCCAACTTGGAGCAATCGTGCCCTTACCATCAACTATTCCGGACTCGACTACGGCACTTCTTACATACTCAGCATTCCTGAAGGCTACGTCGTTGATGCTGCCACTGGCAACAAGAAGGCTCCTGCCCTCAACTATGCAATGAATGTCATTGAGCGTCCCGTACCATCTCCACGCAGTTTCAACGCCATTGTCGATGCTTCCCTCAAGCAGTTGGATTATCGGGACAAGATAGAGGCTACCGAAGACATGCCTGCACAGTATCGCACTATCCAGGCTGCCATCGACGATGCTCCTTCCAAAAGCACCGAGCCTTACCTCATCTACATAAAGGAGGGCACCTATCGTGATCCTAACTTCTCCTTCTCATCTGGTTATGGCACACGCTACACTGATCCTGAAAACAATGATGGAACAGAGACTACCCGCATCAACAACGCCGGCATCAACGAGTATGACTCGTGCCGTCTCGTTTGCGTCAACAAGCCCAACATCCACCTCATTGGACAGAATCGCGACAAGGTCATCATCTCCGGCGATCGTCTCGATGGCTCTACCAAGACCGACCACAGCCGCGTATGGTATCACATTAGTGCAGGTGCAACCCTTGAAGTGCAGGCCGGCGGCACAGACTTCTACTTGGAAGGCTGTACTGTCGACAATGAGAACTGGACCATCGGCAAGATGGAGGGTCCTCAGGCTTTGGCTATGAATATTTCCGCTGACCGTGCAGTGTTCAACAACGTTCGTACTCGTTCTTACCAGGACACCTACTACAATGGAGGAACCTACAACCGAACTTTCTGGAACAATTCAGAAATCGAGGGTTCTGTAGATTTCATCTATGGAGATGGTGATGTCTTCTTCGAGAATTGTTTGCTCAACATCAATCGCCCTTCTGGCGGTTACATTGTTGCACCAAGTCACCCTGCAGAGACTCGCTGGGGTTATGTCTTCAACAACACAACCATCACCACAGATGATGTTGAAGATCCATCTCGCTACAACATTTGGTTTGGCCGTCCGTGGCATAACAATCCAAAGACCGTATTCCTCCACACTCAATGTGAGCTTAGCACCAACGACTCCATCTGGTTTGACCATATGGGAGGTCTGCCTACCATCTGGGCAGTCTATGATATGTGGAATGCCAAGGGCAACCAGATGTCAACCGTCAGTCGCAAGTGCTACTATTACACTGACGATGCCGGCAATAAGATATGGGGCGCTGCCAAGAATGAACTGACAGCTGAAGAAGCTGCAGAATATACTATCACCAATGTCTTCAGCGGTGACAAGTCAAACAACGCTTCCGGCTATTGGAACCCACAAACCTATGTGGATAAGCCGGCGACACCTGAGCTCAATGTCGTTGGAACTGACATCAGTTGGAACGCCGACAAATATGCAATCTGCTACGTGGTAACCGTCAATGACACGCCCGTTGCATTCCCAACTGAATGCAAATACACGGCTCAGACTGGTGACGTCGTAATGGTTCAGTCCGTTGGCGAACATGGCACTCTGTCTGATTTGTCAGAACCCGTCACCATTAGTGGCGACGGTATCTCCGACATCCATCAAGAAGAAACAAATGTCTCTACCTCCTACGACCTGTTGGGGCGCAAGGTAAATGAGCCTTCCACTCATGGCATCTTTATAGTCAAAGGTCAAAAGATAATCAAGTAACCTGGAAATGGTCAGCAATCGCAAGTCCATACCTCCCTACATACGACGCAGCCTCCTGGTGCTCATCATCTTTTTGATGGGCATCAGTGTGGCTCGTTTCTTCGTCAGTATGCATCAACAGGAAGAACGCATCGAAATACTCGAGGCCCAAGTGGCTCAATTGCTTGCCGACACTACACGTCTCCAGATTCCTTCACAACCCTTGTATAACCGCGACTACCATCAACAAAATGATAATTACTATCACACGTACAATCGAAACAACCATAATCATTATCGCCAAAGTCATTCAACTCAGGGACAGCGCAAACCCGACCAATCTTTACGCAGTTCAGACGTCATTGCTGACAGCACCGCAAGAACCAATGTCCCACAATCTTCCCCCTTCATCTCTCAAACGGGGGAACGCCCTCGCAAATTCACCGAGCCTCACCTCTTTGACCTTAACACCATCGATAGCCTGACCCTCATCCGAATCCCAGGCATTGCCGCACGTACGGCATCGGTGATTCTCAAGAATCGCCTGCGTTATGGAGGATTCTATAATCCCCGGCAACTGCAGGAATTCCTCACCTGGGATGCCGCGAGAGATTACATGGAAGAATGGTGCACAGTCTGGTTCACAACCGATGCCAACCGACTCCGGCTCATTCATGTCAATGAAGCAACGGTTTCCGAATTACAACGTCACCCATACATCTCACACGAACAAGCCGTCGAAATCGTTCGATACCGCACACGGCACAAGCGACTGGCTTCAATCGTTGAATTCCAGCAACTCACTACATTTTCTGCCGAACAGATTCAGCAGATACTCCCCTATCTCACATTCGAATAAACACTACATACCAAAACCTGCGAAAAATGTCTCGAATGTACAACACACTAAAAGCACTTATTATACTAATATCATTTATCCTGTTCACTGCATGTCGAGAAAAGAAGTATCATATCGGTGTATCGCAATGCATACACAACGACTGGAACCGACAACTCATCAAAGACTTGCAGCGTGAGGATAATTCCTATCCGGAAGTGGAACTGGATATCTCACACAACGTCACCAATGCATCGGAACAGATTGCCGATGTTCGTCGACTAATCAAAGCCAAGGTCGATTTAATCATGATCCTGCCCGAGACAGCCGAAGCATTGAGCCCCGTCGTTGACGAAGCAGCGGCTGCTGGCATCCCCGTCATACTCATCGATAGTGAAACCACAAGCACCAACTATACCGCACGCGTCTCGGTCGACAACAGAGACATCGGCATCCGAGGTGGTCAATTTGCCTCCTACAGTCTCAATGGTCACGGCAAGGTGATCGAAGTAATGGGCATCAAGGAATCCACATCCACACTCGAACGACGCAAAGGGTTCCACGAAGTGATTTCGAACTACCCCGACATACAAGTCATCGATTCGTGCGAAACGATATGGACCTATGAATCTGCTTTCCCGCTTCTCGACAGTCTGATAGCATTGCATCCCGATGTCGATCTGATTGCCGCCTACAACGACCCTTTGGCTATTGCAGCTTACGATGCCTGTCAGAAACACAATCTCAATAAGAAGCCGATCATCATGGGCATAGATGCGCTCGCAGGCGAGGGTCAAGGCATACAATGTGTTCTTGATGGAAAAATCGATGCCACCTGCACTAACCCCACCTGTGCACTCGAATCATTCCAACTGGCACTCGATATTTTGGAGGGACGTCCCTACGAACGCGTCACGAAACTCTCAACCCAACTCATCGACCGCAACAATGTGCAAATGGTGCTTCGACAGGAGCAGCACATCGAAAAGATGAATCAACGCATCGAAGCAGTCAACGGACGTTTGGGCAAATACCTGGAACGCTCCAATATTCTCCAACTGCTCATTTTGGCCGCAATCTTCCTGATAGTGTTGATTATCGGCTTTGTAATCTATGCCATTTGGGCTATGCAGCAACGCGCCAAACTGCGCAAAAGAATCGAAGACGCCACACAGGCCAAACTGACGTTCTTCTCAAATGTCAGCCATAGCTGCCGCACACCACTCACCCTTATCGCCGGTCCAATCCAGACCATCCTTGAGGAAGGAGGTCTTACCGAAAGACAAAAGGAACTGATTGCACTAATGGGTCATCAGACTGACGAGCTCATGAAAATAGCCGACAAGGTGCTCAATATGTTGCAGGATGATCTGTTTAAGAACGGCGAACGTCTTGATGCCATTGCAAACCAGTCTGTACAGAACACATTTGATTCAGCCGAAGTCCGCAAAGAAAACAATCGCATACCTTTCATCGATGTTGACGAAAGCCGCAAATCCATCCTTGTCATCGACGACAACGGCGACATTCGTAAATACCTCACTATGGTACTCCAAAAGAAGAACTACCTAGTAATCACAGCATCGAACGGAGAAGAGGGATTGCTTATGGCCAAGCAGAACATCCCCGACCTCATCATCTGCGATGTCATGATGCCCGTGATGAATGGTCTTGAATGCTGTCGCCTGCTCAAGGCCGACCAAGCCACCAGCCATATCCCCGTACTGCTGCTCTCTGCCTATGCACTCGACGATCATCGCATTCAGGGATATCGTTCAGGCGCAGATGCCTACATCACCAAACCATTCAATTCCGACGTTTTATTCGCACGCATCGACAACCTGATCAATAGTCGCAAATACATCAATCCCGCCAAGGACCGCTACAAGGAGATGACACGGGCTGAGTTCAGCGATGTGGACCGCAGTTTCTATAACCATTTCCACAGTTTCGTCTCCGAAAATATCAGTAATGCCGACCTCGACATCCAACAGTTGAGTGAGGAATTCAATATGAGTCGCGTGCAACTCTATCGCAAGTGCAAGTCAATCACTGGCAAATCGCCCGTCGAACTCATCCGCCTCATTCGTCTGAAGGCAGCCGACCGTCTGTTACATGAAAGCAACAAGACCGTCTCCGAGATTGCCTACGAAGTCGGTTTCTCTTCACCAAGTTATTTCGCAAAGTGCTACAAGGAACAGTTCAACGAGTCTCCCACTGATGTACAGAAACGAAATAAGGAAAGCCAATGAAAAAAGACCAACCATCTTTCGATGATTGGTCTTAGAGTAGCGCCTACGGGACTCGAACCCGTGTACCCGGCGTGAGAGGCCGGTATCCTAACCGCTAGATGAAAGCGCCAGGGCCGTTTTGAAAAAGTTGGGTGGGTAGTGTGATTCGAACCCACGACATACAGAACCACAATCTGTCGCTCTAACCAACTGAACTATACCCACCATGTTGGCTAAAACTTGTTTAGCGGGTGCAAAGATAATGATATTTCTTGGAATCCCCAAATTTTTCAACGAAAAAATGCATATTTTTCGTTTAATCTAAGCAATATTGGCACTTTTTCGCCTATTTTTGCATCTTTTAGGTGACAAAATTTGCATTTCTCGCAACTTATTAGTATCTTTGCCCCGTTGAATATATACAACCCTTTTACCTCAAATAACAACAACTATGAATCTGTTCGATCAAATCAGCGAAGGCATCAAGAATGCCATGAAGGAACGTGATGCAGTGCGTCGCGATACACTACGCAACGTGAAGAAAGAATTTATCGAGGCCAAGACCGCAGGTGGAGCCAATGGCGAACTTTCCGATAGTGATGCCCTCAAGATCATCGCCAAGATGGTAAAGAAGGGCAAGGATGCTGCCGAGCAGTTCATTGCCGGAGGCCGTCAGGATTTGGCTGACGAAGAACTGGCACAGGTCAAGGTGATGGAAGAGTTCCTTCCCAAAGCACTCTCTCCCGAAGAAATCAGCGAAAAGATCAAGACCATCATCGCCGAAGTGGGCGCTACCAGTCCCAAGGACATGGGCCGCGTGATGAAAGCAGCCACCGCAAAACTCGCAGGTATGGCCGACGGCAAGGCCATCTCAGCGGCAGTAAAGGATCTCCTCAGCAAACTCGGATGAGAACCGTCACCCAACGCGTCAGCCGTGCATCAGTAACTATCGAAGGTGAATTGCGCTGCCAAATCGGACAAGGTCTGCTTGTGCTCGTTGGCTTTGAGGCAGCCGACACCCAGGAAGACATCGACTGGATGGCCCACAAACTGCTGGCACTGCGCATCTTCGACGATGAGCGAGGCGTGATGAACCGCTCGGTGATGGACGTCGGCGGCGAGATATGCATCGTTTCGCAGTTCACTCTCCATGCCCTCACCGCCAAGGGCAACCGCCCCGCCTACATCCGTGCCGCCGGGCGCGACATTGCCGTGCCGCTCTACGAGAAGTTTGTCCAGGCCATGGAGCAAGGCCTCGGCCGACCTGTCGCCACAGGTATCTTTGGCGCCAATATGCAGGTTGAATTGGTTAATGACGGTCCTGTCACCATCCTCATCGATACCAAGAACAAGGAATAACATTTATTACCCCTATTATTTATGAAAGACAAATATCTTGACACCCTCAGCAAGTACGACGTGAACCTCAGCGACGAAGAGATCGTCAACGAAGTGAAGCAAATCGTCACCGAGAACTATGATGCAAACAACACCATCGACGTTCTCAAGTTCAGCCTCGGCTGCATCGACCTCACCAGCCTCAACCCCACCGACAACGAGGAACGCATCACCGAGTTCACTCGTCGCGTGAACGACTTCGAGGAGAAATACCCTGAGCTCGACAACGTGGCTTCGATATGCGTCTATCCCAACTTCGCAGAAGTCGTTTCCACCAATCTGGATGTCACCGAAGTCGATACGACCGTGGTAGCCGGAGGATTCCCTTCGAGCCAGACATTCGACGAAATCAAGGTGGCCGAAATCTCCCTAGCCCTGGCCGGCGGAGCCGACGAAGTCGATATCGTCATCAACGTGGGCCAGATGCTGGCGGGCGACTACGAAAGTATGTGCGACACCATCCAGGAATGCAAGGCTGCCTGCCGCGACAAGATCTTCAAGGTTATCCTCGAGACGGGCGCCCTCAAGAGCGCATCACTCATCGCCAAGGCTTCGATCCTCGCCATGTACTCGGGCGCCGACTTCATCAAGACATCGACGGGCAAGATCAGTGTGGCCGCCACACCCGAGGCAGCCCTCGTGATGTGCAAAATGATCAAGGCTTATTACGAACAGACAGGCAACAAGGTCGGCTTCAAGGTGGCTGGCGGCGTGCGCACACCCGAAGATGCCGTAATCTATTACAGCATCGTGAAGCACGTGCTCGGCGACGAATGGCTCACCAAGGACCTCTACCGCATCGGAGCTTCCAGCGCAGCCAACAATCTGCTTTCCGCTATCATTGGCCAACCCGTAAAGCATTTCTTATAATACTTTTCCAGCGCAAGCCCAGATAGGCGCCTCGTATCAAAAGGTATAGCAGGAAACTGCACCACAAGGCGTCGTTGGCATCTTCCAACATATGTCCTAACGCATAGCGCATCACAAAGAAACAGATTGTACCGAGCAACAGCGAAAAGAACATCTCACGTGTTGCTGTTGCTCCAATGTAGATGCCGTCCCACATAAATGCCGCCACGCCGCAAATCGGTATGGCTGCTGCCCATGGCAGATAAGGCATTGCCGCCTCTATGATAAGGGTATCGTCGGTCAACAGGCCGAGGATGCCCTTTCCTGCTATAATATATAATAATGTGAAGAGCAGCATCACAACGCCACCCATGACGAAGAGTCTTTTCACTACTTCATTCACCCGTGTCTTGGCGCCTTCGTCCGATGTCTGGGCAAGTCCGAAATACTTACCGACCAAAGCCTCTCCCGCCAAGGCAAAGCCATCGCTGAAATAACTGAAAAGCGTGAAGAGTTGCATCAGGAGTGCATTCACGGCAAGCAAAGTATCGCCCATTCGGGCACCGAATGCCGTAAAGGCGGTCGTTACTGCTATCAGACAGATCATTCGAAAGAAGATATCCCTGTTTACGGTGAAAAACTGTTGATAACTCAGTTCATATTCCCCTATTTTATCAACATTACCTTGTTCAAAACCCGCGGAAGAGGATTTATCAACATTTTTTGTGAATAACTCTGTTGACAACTTCATCTGATATCGACACCAGCAAATTGCGGCTAGTACACCCGCATATTCGGCTATCACCGTACCCAATGCAACACCTTTGACTCCAAGTCCTGCATGGAAAACCAACAGATAGCTGGCAACGATATTGAGCAGGTTCTGACCCACCGCAATATATAAGGGAAAGCGCGAATTCTGATTGCCCACAAGCCAACCATTCATTGCAAAAAGCGCAAGGACCGCGGGTGCAGCCCAGATTCGCACACGGAAATACTGCAACGCCAAAGTCCACACCTGATCGGTAGGAGAAATGATGATGTGCGAAATCCACTCCATAGGTCGCTGGATGGCAAAGATGCCGATACCGCAAAGCAGCGACACACCAAGTCCCATGCGCAGCACCTTCCTGACAGAGACAAGGTCTCGCCTGCCGTAAGCCTGGGCCGTGAGCCCACTCGAACCCATGCGAAGGAAGTTGAAAAGCCAATAGACCATATTGAAGATCAGTCCTCCCACAGCGATGGCGCCAATGGCCGCCTCGTTATTGAGGTGTCCGACAATGGCCAGATCCACGATGCCGAGCAAGGGCACAGTGATATTGGTGATGATACTTGGGATGGCGATTCGTAATATCTCGCGATTCATATACTAATTCAAATTGGGGAAAAAGATGAATCTTGGGTGCAAAGATAACTATTTTTCTTGAAAGAAAGAGCATCTGAATGTATTTTTTACCAAAAAAAAGAAAGGATCAAGACTTTCACAAGTCCTGATCCTCATAACATTTAGATAAACACACACAAATTACATGAAAAGCCAAACTTAATCTCCAAATTATTGAAGTATTCTAATAAAACATCTTCGTTTTTGCGCTGCAAAGGTACGAACTTTTTTCGATTCCCGCAATAGCAGTTATTTCAAATATAAAACATCTTGCCCCGAATCCCCTCTCATTATCAGTATATTGTACGATTTTACACCTAAATAAATATAGCATCGATAAAATAGCAAAAACGATGGTTCTGATAATTTCGTAATTTCGGAATAACGGCATTACGAAATTAAGACATTCTGAAATAACGTCATTACGTCATTCCATTATAACGAAAAGCCCCTCAACCCACATATATACATTGCAAAATGCCATGTTTTTCTGGCTTTCAATCGATTTTTTATCCATTTTCTTGGCAGAACCTATAAAAATGCGTATCTTTGCGCCCAATTTAAGCGCATCCTCTTCTCTTTGCGCATAAAGAAACATAATAACAAAATCAAATAAAAGAAATGAGAGTAGCAATTGTTGGTGCCAGTGGCGCCGTGGGACAGGAATTCCTTCGCGTACTCGACGAACGCAACTTCCCTATCGATGAGCTTCTGTTGTTCGGCTCAAGCCGTTCAGCAGGTCGTACTTATAACTTCCGTGGCAAGGATATCGTTGTCAAGGAGCTCAAGCACGACACCGAGGACTTCAAGGGCGTAGATATCGCCTTCACTTCGGCAGGTGGTGGCACATCGAAGGAGTTTGCAGCCGACATCACGAAGTACGGTGCCGTGATGATTGACAACAGTTCTGCATTCCGCATGGACCCCGACGTACCCCTCGTAGTACCCGAGTGCAATGCCAAGGATGCGCTCGTTCGTCCAAAGGGAATCATTGCCAATCCAAACTGCACCACCATCATGATGGTTGTGGTACTGCAGTGCATTGAGAACATCAGCCACATCAAGAAGATCCGTGTAGCCTCATATCAGGCAGCATCAGGTGCGGGAGCCGCAGCCATGAAGGAACTGGAGACGCAGTATCGCCAGGTACTCAACGGCGAGCCTGTCACCGTCGAGAAGTTTGCCTACCAGCTTGCCTACAACGTCATCCCGCAGATTGACGTCTTCACCGAAAACGGATACACCAAGGAGGAGATGAAGATGTACAACGAGACACGCAAAATCATGCACACCGATGCCCTTTGCTCGGCCACCTGCGTGCGTGTTCCATCTCTCCGCAGCCACAGCGAAGCCGTTTGGGTCGAAACCGAGGAACCTGTTAGCATCGAAGAGTTCAAGGAGGCTATCCGCAAGGGCGAGGGTGTCCAGCTCATGGACAATCCCGAGAAAAAGGAATATCCGATGCCTCTCTTCCTCGCTGGCAAGGACGATGTTTATGTAGGACGTATCCGCAAGGATCTGGCTGACGACCACGGCCTCTCCTTCTGGCTCGTTGGCGACCAGATCAAGAAAGGTGCCGCCCTCAATGCCGTACAGATTGCTGAGTGGCTCATTGCCAATGGCGGTCTTAACAAATAAGAATTGACAGAAGTCATACTTGAAATAAGGAGTGAGCCAATCGGCTCACTCCTTATTTTAGCATTAACTTTCCATCGCAAATCATCAAGCCCTTGTAACCTGCACCGACTCTCTGTCCCTGCAGGTTATATTTTCGGACATCACTCGCCTGTCGTTCTGATGACAGAGTCCGTATCGAAAGCATATTGGTCGTGTCGAACACGGGACACCTTTCCCCAACCTTCCAGTGGCAGGCATCGGGAATGTCGGCGGCCACCCGATTCAATTCGTTGACCAGATCTTCGGAGGCAAACTCTTCGGCAGTGAGTTGTCGAATATTTTCGCCAAGCAATTCGGCACCAGTCCAAACCGGTTGTTTCGCCTCCTCGAGGGCAATCCAATAGCAGTTATCGACCTGGGCATCGGCATGAACATCGAAAGCGAGCGAGCCATTGTTGCGACGCTTCACGCGCAGATAGACATAACTGATGCAGTTGTTCACCACGCACGAGTTTCCGTCCCTCACACCGATGCGCCCTACAAGGCCACCCATATCGTTCTTGCCAAAGACCCAGCCTTCGGCATAGCAGTTCTGCATCGTGGTAGTGCCTTCGAGGGTACCTGCCAGCAATCCGCCTTTCGAGCCACCGCCCTCGCTGTAGCAGCTATCCACGGCACAGTTGAGCAGTTCGCTATCGATTACCTGCCCAGCAAGCACACCGAATTGTGCATTGGTCAGAAAATAGGAGTCAGTGATGCGTAGGTTCCTGATGCTGGCCCCTTTGCACATCGAGAAGAGTCCAACATAGGTGATACTTTGATCCCAAACATAAAGACCGCTGATAGTATGTCCTCCTCCATCAAACGAACCTTCGAAATAGGTGCTCACACCGTCCTTCACATGCCCACCGATGATAGGTGTGCGCTTGAAGACCGACGAGTCAGCCGGATAGTCGGCATACTCGTTTGGCCGCGTGGTTGGGACGATGCGCGTGAAAACCGAATCGTTGAACGTGATGTCGGTTGTCATCCGATAGAATACACCCTTTGTGCAGGAAGGATCTGCGTTCAGATCGGCAGCAAGTTTTGCCAGTTCTTCAGCTGTAGAAATAAGATAGGGACTCTCTTCGGTCCCATTACCGCCAGCATACGACGATGCGATGGTTTGGCCATCCCAACCCGAAGCCATCATATAAGCCGGGAGGAAGGACAATGCAAATAGTAGAAACTTCTTCATTGGTAATTAATTTGGTTTGCATGTGTGATTAAACGAATCTTTCAAGGCTGGAAATCTGCGTCCAACCGCTGCAAAGATACAAACTATTGTCCAAATCTCCAAATTTTCAGTACAAAAACTAATAATATTCGAAGGATAATCATCTTTTTTCGCCGTATGACCTTTCTTGGCCAAGATTGGTTATTCTTCTGTGGGAGTATGACCTTTCTTGGCCAAGATTGGTCATGCGAAGATTGAAGCATACATATTTGATATTTGAAATTGTTATGCCGCGATGAAAGCATGACCAATCTTGGCCATAATTGGTTATGCTCCGGTTGGAAAGAGCACTCTGTCGGCCGTCAGAGTGCTTGCTACGATAGAAGTATGACCAATCTTGGCCGAGATTGGTTATTCTTCTGTGAGAGCATGACCTTTCTTGGCCAAGATTGGTTATGCTCCGGTTGGAAAGAGCACTCTGTCGGCCGTCAGAGTGCTTGCTACGATAGAAGTATGACCAATCTTGGCCGAGATTGGTTATTCTTCTGTGGGAGCATGACCTTTTTTGGCCAAGATTGGTCATACTACGAACGCGAAGAGCGAATTAAGGTTCAAGATTGATTTTCCGACAAAATCGATGCACACTTTTGATAATAATGTGCATTATCTACGTTCCAAAAGGGGCAAAAACGGGCATTTTGGAGGTATAACCCGCTGAATTTCGCGTCAATTGCTTTGCTGGCTCATTTTTTTTGTATAACTTTGCATCGTTATTTAGAGCAATCGTTGTCATTATTCAAAAAAAGAAACAACAAAGAAACAATTTAAATATACATTATTTAATTTATGGCACTAAAGATTATCGTACTTGCCAAGCAGGTACCAGACACCCGCAACGTGGGTCCTGACGCCATGACTCCCGAAGGAACCGTCAATCGTGCTGCCCTTCCTGCAGTCTTCAATCCCGATGACCTCAATGCACTCGAGCAGGCACTTCGCCTTAAGGAGCAGTTCCCAGGTTCCACCGTTTCGGTCGTTACCATGGGTCTTCCCAAGTCTGCTGAGGTGATTCGTGAAGCGCTCTATCGTGGCGCTGATGCTGGTTATGTAATCACCGACCGCTGCCTCGGCGGCGCCGATACCCTCGCTACCTCTTACACCATTGCCCAAGCCATCAAGAAGATTGGTGGATTTGACATCATCCTTGGTGGTCGTCAGGCCATCGACGGCGACACAGCACAGGTAGGTCCTCAGGTGGCCGAGAAACTTGGTCTGACCCAGGTGACCTATGCAGAGGAGATCCTTAGCCTTGACCCAGAAGCCAAGAAGGTTGTCATCAAGCGTCACATCGACGGTGGCGTCGAGACCGTTGAGGCTCCACTCCCACTCGTTGTCACCGTGAATGGTTCGGCTGCTCCCTGCCGTCCACGCAACGCCAAGCGCGTCATGAAGTATAAGAATGCTACAGCTCCTGCTGAGCGCACTCCCGAACAGGCTGAGAAATTGGCTGCAGCCATCGCTGTCAAGCCTTACCTCAACATAACTCAGTGGGGTGCTGCCGACATCGACGCCGACATGAAGCAGGTGGGCAAGACCGGTTCTCCAACCAACGTGAAGACCGTGAAGAACATTGTCTTCAAGGCCAAGGAGAGCAAGACCCTCACCAGCAGCGATGCCGACGTAGAGGGACTGATTGTAGAATTGTTGAACGATAAGATTATTGGCTAATAGTATGAACAGCGTATTTGTATATTGCGAAATCGAAGGCAAGACCGTCAAGGACGTCAGCCTCGAACTCCTGACCAAGGGTCGCAAGCTCGCCAATACTCTTGGCGTACAGTTGGAGTGTGTCTGCGCCGGCTCTGGCCTCGATGGTATCGAGAACCAGGTGATGAAGTATGGCGTTGACCGTGTACACGTCTTCGACGCTCCAGGTCTCTTCCCCTACACTTCCAATCCCCACACCGCCATTCTCGTCAACCTCTTCAAGGAGGAGGATCCTCAGATCTGCCTGATGGGTGCCGACGTTGTGGGCCGCGACCTCGGTCCTCGCGTATCGTCTGCCCTCTTCAGCGGCCTTACCGCCGACTGCACCGAGCTTGAGATTGGTGATTTCGACATGAATGTTGGCTTTGATGCAAACATGAAGCCCATCTCTAAGCATTACGAGAACAAACTCTATCAGATTCGTCCAGCCTTTGGCGGCAATATTGTTGCCACCATCGTCAACCCCGAGCATCGTCCACAGATGGCCACCGTGCGCGAAGGTGTGATGAAGAAGGAAGTTCTCGACGAGAACTACAAGGGCGAAGTGATTCGTCACGATGTTGCCAAGTATGTTCCTGAGACCGAATATGTAGTGCGTGTCCTCGACCGTCACGTCGAGAAGGCCAAGCATAACCTCAAGGGTGCTTCGATCATCGTTTCCGGTGGTTACGGCATGGGTTCGAAGGAGAACTTCGATATGCTCTTCGACCTTGCCAAGGAAATCCACGCCGAGGTAGGTGCCAGCCGTGCTGCCGTCGATGCCGGTTTCGTCGATCACGACCGTCAGATCGGTCAGACAGGTGTCACCGTCCGTCCAAAGGTTTATATCGCCTGCGGCATCTCTGGTCAGATCCAGCACATCGCCGGTATGCAGGAGTCGGGCATCATCATCTCGATCAACAACGACCCCAACGCTCCCATCAACACCATCGCCGACTACGTCATCAATGGCACCGTCGAAGAGGTTATTCCCAAGATGATTAAGTACTATAAGAAGAATTCTAAATAAGATGAAAGCATTAGATTATCTACTCATCGTTGTCGTCTTGGCTTTCCTGGTTGCCAGTTATTTAACAGGCAGTGCAGAAGGAAAGGCTGGATGGAATGTTCTGGCAGTTCTGTGTTCCGCATGGTTCGGCAGTCGCATCGGTGGAAGAATCTATAAGAAAAATCACGAAAACAAATAAGGAATTATGGCAAATTTCTATACTGATCATCCCGAACTGAAGTTCGAGCTTGAGAATAATCCGTTGATGAAGCGCATCGTTGAACTCAAGGAGCGCAACTTTGCCGACAAGGATGCCTACGACTATGCTCCCCAAGACTTTGAGGATGCCCTCGATTCCTACGATCGCGTCTGCGAGCTCACGGGCGACATCTGCGCTAACATCATTGCACCCAATGCCGAAGCTGTCGATGCCGAAGGTCCTCATTGTGAGAACGGTCGCGTGCGCTACGCTTCGAAGACCTACGAGAACCTTGATGCTACCGTCAAGGCTGGTCTATGTGGTGTCACCATGCCCCGCCGCTACGGAGGTCTCAACCTCCCCAGCACTGCCTACACCATCATCAACGAGATGATTGCCTCGGCCGATGCCGGCTTCGAAAACATCTGGTCGCTGCAGGACTGCATCGAGACTCTTTATGAGTTTGGTGACGAAGACCAACGTCAGCGTTTCGTTCCACGCGTCTGTGCCGGTGAGACCATGTCGATGGACCTTACCGAGCCCGATGCCGGCTCCGACCTGCAGAGCGTCATGCTCAAGGCTACCTGGAGTGAAGAGGACAACTGCTGGCTGCTCAACGGCTGCAAACGATTCATCACCAATGGTGACTCCGACATCCACCTCGTGCTGGCACGTTCGGAGGAAGGCACCAAGGACGGCCGCGGCCTCTCGATGTTCATCTACGACAAGCGCCAAGGCGGCGTTAACGTTCGCCGCATCGAGAACAAGCTCGGCATCCATGGTTCTCCAACCTGTGAGTTGGTCTATAAGAATGCACATGCTGAACTTTGCGGAAGCCGCAAACTGGGCCTCATCAAGTATGTCATGGCCCTGATGAACGACGCTCGCCTCGGCATTGCCGCACAGTCGGTCGGCATCTCGGCCGCAGCTTACGAAGAAGGTCTGGCTTATGCCAAGGATCGTCGTCAGTTCGGTAAGGAAATCATCAACTTCCCTGCTGTCTATGACATGCTGGCCATCATGAAGGCCAAGCTCGACGCAGGTCGCGCACTGCTCTACCAGACAGCCCGCTACGTTGACATCTACAAGTGCCTCGAGGACATCGAGCGTGAGCGCAAACTCACTCCCGAGGAGAAGAAGGAACTCAAGAAGTTTAGCAAGCTTGCCGACAGCTTCACGCCTCTGGCCAAGGGTATGAACTCGGAGTATGCCAACCAGAACTCCTACGACTGCATCCAGATCCATGGTGGTTCGGGCTTCATGCTCGAGTATGCCTGCCAGCGCCTCTATCGCGATGCTCGTATCACCTCTATCTACGAGGGTACCACCCAGCTCCAGACCGTTGCTGCCATCCGCTATGTCACCAATGGTTTCTACGGCGAAGTCATCAACGACCTTCTTGCCGAGACTGAGATTGCCGAGCAGTATGCTGGCCTCAAGGAGCGTGTCGTAAAGATGGCTGAGAAGTACAATGCCGCCGTTGCCAAGGTCGTTGACCTAAAGGACGACGAGTTCAAGGACTTCTGTTCACGTCACCTCTACGAGATGGCTGCTGATACCGTGATGAGCATCCTCATCCTCCGCAACGCCACTCAGTGCCCCGAGCTCTTCGAGAAGAGCGCTAAGGTATATGTGCGCTATGCTGCCGCCGAGGTAGAGAAACACGCCGACTTCGTAGCCGATGCTCAGCCTGCCGACCTCGACAACTATCGCAAGTAATTGACAAAAGTGGTCGCTTCGCTCAAATCTCTTTTTTTATAGTAAGATTTTAGAGTGAAGCGACCATTCCCTTTAAAACTAATAGCATGAACTGGCTCAACGAGCTTTTGATTCTTCATTCACCCATCCAAGCCACTGTGGTGCTTGCCTGTATCATTGCTTTGGGCACCGCCCTGGGCAAGATCAGGGTGGCTGGTATTTCATTGGGCGCCACCTTCGTCTTCTTTGTCGGTATCATGGCAGGAAGCCTTGGCTTCGCCATCGACCCACAGATGCTGAAGTTTGCCCAAAGCTTCGGACTGGTAATCTTCGTCTATGAGGTCGGTCTGCAAGTCGGCCCAGGTTTCTTTGCGACATTCAAGGGCGAAGGCATTCGACTCAATGCCATCAGTACCGTCAACATCCTGCTGGGAACAGCGATGGCTTTTGGTTTGGCTTACGCTTGCAGCGTGCCGATAGCCGATATGGCAGGCATCCTGAGTGGTGCAGTCACCAACACACCCGCTCTTGCAGCAGCCCAGCAGACACTCGACCAGCTCGGTATCGACTCGCGCAGTTCTGCCTTGGGTTGTGCTGTCACCTACCCCTTGGGTGTGGTTGGTGTCATCCTAGCTATGGCGTTCCTCAACAAACTGCGTATTGCACAACAGGCCAACCATCCACCCCAGGACGATGGCAAGGAACCGTACTTTGCTACGTTCCAACTCAAGAACCCTGCCCTTTTCGACCAGAAAGTGAAGGATATCGTGAACCTGACACCTGCCAAGTTCATCATCTCGCGCATCTGGCGCGATGCCGACACTACGGTGACTCCTGTCGGTGAAACAAGCCTTAAAGCCGATGACCGACTGATGGTGGTCACCGAGGAGCAGTATATTCCGCAGCTAACCGTGCTCTTCGGTCTTCAGGACAAGAGCCAGGACTGGAACCGCAAGGATGTGGACTGGGACCATCTCGATGGGCAACTAATCTCTAAGAAGATTATCATCACCCAGAGCTCAATCAATGGTCGCAAATTGGGTTCGTTGCGCCTCCATAATCGTTACAAACTTAATGTAAGCCGTGTGGGACGTATGGGTCTTAACCTACTTGCCACCCCTAACCTGGTACTGCAATATGGCGACCGTCTCACCGTAGTAGGTCGTGCCGAAGACATTGCAAAAGCAGAAGCCGAACTTGGCAATGCCAACCAGTCGCTCAAGGATCCCAACCTGGCTTCAATCTTCGTGGGTATCACCCTCGGCTTGATGTTGGGCAGCATCCCCATCTTCGTACCTGGTGTCAACCTTCCTGTTCGTCTCGGTTTGGCAGGCGGTCCCATCATAGCGGGTATCCTAATGGGAGCATATGGCTCGCGACTGCATCTGCGCACCTATACCACCCGCTCGGCCAACTTGATGTTGCGCGGTGTCGGCCTGTCACTTTACCTTGCCTGCCTCGGTCTTGATTCTGGCCCCGACTTTATCAGCACAATGCTTCGTCCCGAGGGCGCACTCTGGATCTTCCTAGGATTCCTCATCACAGTAATCCCTGTATTACTCATCGCTTTCTGGTGTCTCAAATGGGGTAAGATGGACCTGGGCACCATCTATGGAACACTTTGTGGCAGCATGGCGAACCCGATGGCTCTCACTTATGCCAACGACAGTGTCGAGGGTGATGCTTCGGCTGTTAGCTACGCCACGGTCTATCCGCTCGGCATGTTCCTCCGCGTCATCATCATTCAAGTGCTTCTCCTCTTCTTGCTATAAATCTCTCTTTGAGATTATAAATGAAATGACAAAGGCAACCTTTTTTGAGTTGCCTTTGTCATTTATATAGCTTTGCTCGCACCTTTTTGAGATTTATTCAATCACAATCTGATATCGCGCTTCGAAAGTGCCCGAAGGAGCAAGAGTCTGGATCCAGTCCTTCTCCTCGTATGTACCGTCATAATGCACACGATCGCAACGTCCATACCAAGGTTCGATGCAGACGAATGGAGCGTTCTTTCCCGGAGGCGACCAAAGTCCCATAAGCGGAGCCTCGCTCTTGAGAGTAAGATATGGTTTACGATCGTTGTCGCACAACGTCACATTGGGAGTCTGGCCATGCTCAAAGATGAGCGCATCCTGATCGAAAGAGAACGTGGTGAGAGGCAAATAGCCGCCATCTTCTGTCTTGATCGTAGCGCTTTGTGCCGGATCGACGCATCCCTTCTCTGTGATAACACTCTTTTGCAAGATAACCGCTTCATTGCCAAGTTTGAAAAAGCCGCGCGCGGTACTCTGAGCCAGTACTTCGTTCTGCCTTGCGACCCCTGCTGCCACATCTTCATTGCTTAGCAACGGCCAATAGAAGGCGGGATGTGCACCGATTTGGAATTTCAGTTCGTTCCCTTTGTCTGGATTGATAACACGCCAAATCACTTCGACTGCACGACCCACCAATCGATAACCTATCTCAAGGCGGAAAGCGTAAGGATACTTCTTCAAGGTCTCTTCATTCGACTCCAGCACGAACATCAGCTGAGGATTGCCATCGGCATCGGGAGCATCGCTGAGAAGCGTAAAGTCCATATCACGAGCAAAACCATGCTGACCTAACTTGTAAGTCTGTGGCACAGCATCGGATGCGGCACCAGGACCTGCGCTGCGATATTCGCCGTTCCAAACCGATCCGACGATGGGGAAAAGAACTGGCGAATGACGTTTCCAGAAAGCGGGATCAGCCTGCCAAAGATATTCACGTCCTGTAGCATTCAAAACGAGCGATGACAATTCCGCGCCATGCTCAGCCACCTGAATGGTGACAATTCCATTTGTAATGTTTTTCATAAGTTCTAATATTAGTATTTCTGCGGCAAAGATACACAAATATTTCGTCAAAAGCAATAAATTGGCATCGATTTTTGTTTTTTATAAAAAATAACCCTATCTTTGCTCCATAAAACTGAAGAAAATGAACACACAGAATCATATCAACGGACAAATTATACTACACGCACGCCTTCCCTATCACGAGATACGTGCACCGAAGAACTATATATATTATAAGGTACGCGTTATCGGCGGACTGGGAGGCGATGCCGAAGTCGATATCGTCAAACAGCGAGCCAATTGCATCAAGGTCTTAGCAAACATACTTCAAGTATGCATCCAGCACCAGCACATAGCACTCTATCTGGTTCGCTTTGAAGGCGGCGATACAGCCAACACAATACCTGCAAATGCTGAAGCCCTTGTAGCTATTCCTTCCGAAATGGAGCAGGATTTCAAGGACATCATGATTCAAGGATCCTGTGCATTGCAGGCACAATATGGTGTCACAGACCCAGATGCCGAGGTGCTGCTCGACAAAGCCGTATGGCACGGCAACATCATCGACGAAATATCGACGCGTTGCCTCCTCGCCGACCTGAACGGCATCCCGACAGGTCCCCTTGAGATGCGTACAGATATTATCGGCACAGCCATGACGAGCAATAACATCGGCTGCGTGAAGATGAACCATTCTTCTTCATGCTTCGAAATCATAAATGTCTGCCACAGTTTCAAGGAATATGATCTAAACCTCCTTGCCTCCAAGATACGTCAGATTCTGGAGGTCAGTGGTGCAGAAATCACTAATTGCTAATAACCAATTGTTAATTGTTAATTATTAATTGTTAATTAAATATGTTCTCTTCCCTTCGTCTATTCTTAGCAAGCATCTGCCTGCTGGCTGGAACCTCTATCGTCCTAGCTCAGGATGCAATCAAGCCAGTAACCCTTCGCCATCCTGCCACGGGCATCGAGATGACAGCCATCAACTACGGTGCTCGCATCGTCAGCCTCAAACCTTTTGGCATAGATGTAGTGCTCGGCTATGACAAACTGAACGATTATGTCGATACACGCCAAAACTTTGGTGCCGTCGTGGGTCGCTACATCGGGCGCATCATCGGTGGACATCTTGAGATCGACGGACACACCTACGAACTGCAAAAACAGGGCAGCGGCGACTGTGGACACGGCGGCAATCCAAACTTTGGTGGTCGTTTCTGGAATATCACCGCCACGACCGACACCACTGTGACTATGCGCTATGTTTCGCCCGACGGCGAGAATGGCTTCCCTGGCGAACTCACCCTCGACGTAACCTACACCCTACTGTCTGATGCCCTTCGCATCGACTATCGGGCCACAACCACCAAGCCTACTGTCTTGAATCCCTGCAATCACTCGTTCTTCAACCTCTCGGGTGATCTAGGCAGCGACATTCTCGATGAAGCGCTCTGGATTGATAGCGATAGTATTGCCCTTTATGACGAGAACAAACGCGTCTATGGCAAACTCGGTGCTGTTGCAGGCACACCATTCGACTTCAATGAGCCTTTAGCCATTGGCTACCGCATAGATGATGACGACTTCCAACTCGGTGTGACGGGCGGTTACGACCACTGCTATCAGTTGCGAAACTATCTGCGTCATCATCAGGACAAATGCGGAGGAGGATGCTGTGGTAACAAATACAGTGACGATGCATTGCTCCGCGCTCCCGTCGCATGGGTTCACGACAATGAAACCGAACTCACCATGGAAGTCTATACCACTGAGCCTGCTATGCAGATCTATACGGCCAATGGGCATAAGGGCAACCTTATCGGCAAGGAGGGCAAGCCATACATCCGCCGCAATGCCATCTGCTTTGAGACAATGCATTTCCCCGACTCGCCCAACCAGCCACACTGGCCCAGCACCCTACTACGCCCCGGCGAAACCTTTAGGAGCACAACAATCTACAAGTTCATCAAAGACTAAGGAATGGACATCAATGTGCTACTCTCCCAGATGACCATCCTTTTCCTGGTGGTCATCGCGGGATATATCTGTGGACGCACACGTCTCATGACAGTCCCTCTAAGCAAGGGTTTGTCGGGCCTCATTGTCAATCTTACCTGCCCTTGTCTGGTCTTGGCCAGCACAATGGGCGAAGCGATGCCCGACCGCCGTCTTATCCTGCCTCTGCTCATCGTTGGCACAGCTACTTACGCTATCCTGCTTCCCGTCAGCGCCTATCTACCCCGATTGTGGGGATGCCAAGATCCCGAACGCGGCTTACATAGTTTCATGCTCACTTTCGGTAACGTTGGCTTCATCGGTTATCCCGTAGTGGCATCAGTCTTCGGCACCGAGGCCGTTTTCTATGCTGCCATCCTCAACGTGCCTAACACGATTTCGGTATTCGTGTGGGGAGCACGATTCATTGCCGGACGCGACGTCAGCGGATCGTTGCTCAGCCGCCTTGTCACGCCCGCTATGATTGGCACCTACCTCAGTATTATCGTTGTGTGCACTGCCTGGCATGCGCCTCACATCATCGCCCAGCCCATCACGATGATTGGCAACATCACCGTGCCGGCCTCACTTCTCATCATCGGTTATAGCATCTCTCAGATACCTGCAAAACACATGGCAGGAGGTCCTCACGTGTGGATTACAAGTTTCTGCCGTCTTTTAGTCATGCCTTTGTTGGTGTTTGCAGTATTCCAACTCATCGTATTGGCAATTCCGGGAGCAAGCATCGTCTTCGACCCATCCATCGTCCGCATCAATACACTTATCATCGCCATGCCTGTCGCTTCTTTCGGCACCATCTTCTGCCTCAAGTATGGTGTCGATGAAACTGTAATGGCACAAGGCACTTTCCTGACCACCGTCCTCTCTCTCTCCACAATTCCTATCGTCGCAGGCCTGTTGTAAGGCGCAGAGAGAATTCCCCGATTTTTTGCATTTTAATCCAATAAAAGGTCTAAAAAGGGCCGCAACCCACTCGATGGATTGCGGCCCTTGCGTGTATAAGATGGAGTCTGTTTAGAACTCGAGGGACTTGCGTGGAGCGGTGAATACGCGGCTGAAGTCGTCGCGATTGCCGACCACGAGATTATCGAACTCACGCTGACCGGTACCTGCAGGGATGAGGTGACCGCAGATTACGTTCTCCTTCATACCCTGGAGTGTATCAACCTTGCCGAGGATAGCAGCCTCGTTGAGCACCTTGGTAGTTTCCTGGAAGGAAGCTGCAGACATGAAGCTCTGAGTACCGAGGGCTGCACGGGTAATACCCTGAAGCATCTGCTCACAAGTAGCAGGCTGTGCATCGCGTGCATCAACAAGTTTCTTGTCACGACGCTTGAGCATAGAGTTCTCGTCGCGCAGACGGCGTGGCGAAACAATCATACCAGGCTTGAGCTCGGTAGAGTCGCCCGACTTGGTAATGACCTTCATACCCCAGATGCGATCATTCTCGGCTGCAAATTCGAGCTTATCGACAACCTGGTTCTCAAGAAAGTTGGTGTCGCCTGACGAACGCACGTTGACCTTGCGCATCATCTGACGGACAATGACCTCGAAGTGCTTGTCGTTGATCGACACGCCCTGCAGACGGTAAACGTCCTGTACCTGGTTGACGATGTACTCCTGTACGGCTGTTGGACCAAGGATACGGAGGATATCGTTTGGAGTGATGGCACCATCGCAGAGAGGATTGCCTGCACGCACATAGTCATGCTCCTGAACGAGAAGCTGACGGTTCAGAGGAATGTTGTACTTACGCGAGTCACCATACTTGCCCGTGACAATGATCTCCTGAGTACCACGCTTGATGCGTCCGATAGTAACCTCGCCATCAATCTCGGTGACGATAGCAGGATTGGACGGGTTGCGTGCCTCGAAGAGCTCGGTCACACGTGGCAGACCGCCGGTGATGTCGGCAGCCTTGTTCGAAGTACGGTTGATCTTTACGATGACCTTACCTGGGAGCACCTCCTCATTGTCGTTGACCATGATGTGGGCGCCCAAAGGCAGGGTATAGGAAGCCAACACTTTCTCTTCCTGGGTGTTTTCGTCCTTGCCGAAGATGTTAACAACTGGAGCAATAGAGCGATCCTTCGACTCGATAACGATTCTATCTTCAAGACCAGTGGTGGCATCCTCCTCAACCTTATAGGTAACGCCTTCGATAACGTTCTGGTAACGGATAACACCAGCATGCTCGTTGACGACAACGGCATTGAATGGGTCCCATTCGGCGATAACATCGCCCTTCTTAACCTTCGTTCCGCTCTGGAGGAAGAGTGTAGAACCATATCCGATAGCAGCCTGCTGAAGGGTCATACCGGTATTGGGATCCTCGATACGCATTTCGGTCATACGGCTAACGACAACCTTCTGGATGCTTCCATCGAGCTGTGGGGCATCAATGGTACGGAGTTCCTCGATGATGAGGTTACCATCATAGCCTGCCTTGAGGTTGTTGACTGCAACGACGCTACCTGCGATACCACCGGCGTGGAAGGTACGGAGGGTAAGCTGGGTACCAGGCTCACCAATTGACTGGGCAGCAATGACGCCGACAGCCTCGCCTTTCTGTACCATACGGTTGGTCGAAAGGTTGCGACCATAGCACTTGGCACAAACACCGTGCTTCGACTCGCAGGTGAGTACCGAACGGATCTCAACACGCTTGATAGGGCTATCCTGGATTTCATCAGCAATGCGCTCGGTGATTTCCTCGCCTGCTGCGATAATCAGCTCGCCAGTGATGGGATGGATGATGTCGTGTACCGATACACGTCCGAGGATACGCTCCTTGAGGGTAGCAATCACCTCGTCGTTGTTCTTGAGTTCGGTGCAGACAAGGCCACGCAGAGTTCCGCAATCCTCCTCGCGAATGATGACGTCGTGAGCGACGTCAACCAGACGACGGGTGAGGTAACCGGCATCGGCCGTCTTGAGGGCGGTATCAGCCAGACCCTTACGGGCACCGTGTGTAGAGATGAAGTACTCGAGGGCCGACATGCCTTCCTTAAAGTTGGCGATAATCGGGTTCTCGATAATCTGTGCACCTTCGGCACCAGCCTTCTGAGGCTTGGCCATCAGGCCACGCATACCTGAGAGCTGAGCAATCTGATCTTTCGAACCACGAGCACCCGAGTCCATCATCATGTAGATGGCGTTGAAACCACGCTCGGCCTCGGTGAACTGCTTCATCAGGGTCTTGGTAAGCTTGGTGTTAGTAGCCGACCAAACGTCGATGACCTTGTTGTAACGCTCGGTGTTGGTAATCCAACCGTTGTTATAGGTGTCCATAATCTGCTCGATCTCTTTCTGCGCATTGTTGATGATGGCAGACTTCTCAGCAGGAACAAGCACATCGCCAAGGTTGAACGAAAGACCGGCACGGAACGACTCGTAGTAACCGAGGTTCTTGACATCGTCGAGGAACTCGGAAGTACGAGGGATACCACAGTACTTGATGACGTTGGTGATGACACCACGGAGCGACTTCTTGGTAATGATCTCGTTGATGAAACCTACCTTGGCAGGCACCTTCTCGTTGAAGATAAGACGTCCGCAAGAAGTCTCGACCATACGCTTGATAGGCTTACGACCGTTCTCCTCATCGACATCGTCAACGACACACTTGATACGAGCCTGCATAGAGCAGCGACCCTCGTTCATAGCAATCATTGCCTCTTCGGGGCCATAGAAGGTCAGACCTTCGCCCTTGTCGTTTTCGCGAATCTTGGTGATGTAGTACAGACCAAGCACCATATCCTGCGAAGGAACGGTGATAGGAGCACCATTGGCAGGATTGAGGATGTTGTGCGAACCAAGCATCAGGATCTGAGCCTCAAGGATAGCAGCATTGCCCAAAGGAAGATGGACAGCCATCTGGTCGCCGTCGAAGTCAGCGTTGAACGCAGTACATGCGAGAGGGTGAAGCTGAATGGCCTTGCCTTCGATCATGCGAGGCTGGAATGCCTGGATGCCGAGACGGTGAAGTGTTGGCGCACGGTTGAGAAGCACAGGATGGCCTTTCATCACAAGCTCAAGGATGTCGAATACGACGGGATCGCGCTTATCGACAATCTTCTTGGCCGACTTGACAGTCTTGACGATACCGCGCTCGATAAGCTTGCGAATGATGAATGGTTTGTACAATTCTGCAGCCATGAGCTTAGGCAGACCGCACTCGTTCATCTTCAGCTCAGGACCTACGACGATAACCGAACGTGAAGAATAATCGACACGCTTACCGAGGAGGTTCTGACGGAAACGTCCCTGCTTGCCCTTGAGCGAGTCGGAGAGCGACTTCAACGGACGATTGGACTCCGACTTGACGGCGCTAGACTTACGCGAGTTGTCGAACAACGAATCGACAGCCTCCTGGAGCATACGCTTCTCGTTGCGAAGGATGACCTCAGGAGCCTTGATCTCCATCAGACGCTTCAGACGATTGTTGCGGATGATGACGCGACGATAGAGGTCGTTGACGTCAGAGGTAGCAAAGCGACCGCCATCGAGCGGAACAAGAGGACGCAATTCTGGTGGAATGACGGGCAGGATCTTGACAATCATCCACTCGGGTTTGTTGCGCTCCTTGGATGTACGGAACTGCTCGACAACCTGCAGGCGCTTCAAAGCCTCGGTCTTGCGCTGTACCGAACCTTCGGTATTGGCGCGATCGCGCAGTTCGTAGGACAGTGCATCGAGATCGACCTGCTGGAGGAGCTCGAGGATGGCCTCGGCACCCATCTTGGCAACGAACTTGTTTGGATCATCATCGGGCAGAGCCTGATTCTTGGCACCTACCTTCTCGAGAGCCTCCAAGTACTCGTCCTCGGAGAGGGTATCGAGCTTGTGCAGGCCCTCCTTGCCCTTCTCAAGAGGACCGGGCTGAAGGATGATGTAGCGCTCATAATAGATCACCGAATCCAACTTCTTGGTAGGAATGCCCAAGAGGTAACCAATCTTGTTAGGGAGAGAACGGAAGTACCAGATATGAGCCACAGGGACTACCAGACTGATGTGTCCGCAACGCTCGCGGCGCACCTTCTTTTCTGTTACCTCCACACCGCAACGCTCGCAGACACAACCCTTGTAGCGGATGCGCTTGTACTTTCCACAGTGGCACTCATAGTCCTTGACAGGACCGAAAATGCGCTCGCAGAACAGACCGTCACGCTCAGGCTTGTAGGTACGATAGTTGATGGTCTCGGGCTTGAGCACCTCACCGTATGAGTTGTCAAGAATCTCTTCAGGCGAGGCCAGACCGATGCTGATCTGCGTGAAGTTAGTCTTCTTGGTGTTATTTTCTTTTCTAAAAGCCATATTTTATTTGACTATTATGAATTATTCAATCTTGATGCTTAAGCAGAGACCCTTGAGCTCGTGGAGGAGCACATTGAGAGACTCTGGGAGACCTGGTGTTGGCATATTATCACCCTTGACAATTGCTTCGTAGGTCTTGCTGCGACCAGTGACATCATCCGACTTGACGGTAAGGATCTCCTGGAGTGTATGGGCGGCGCCGAATGCTTCGAGCGCCCAGACTTCCATCTCACCGAAACGCTGGCCACCAAATTGTGCCTTACCACCAAGAGGCTGCTGGGTGATGAGTGAGTATGGGCCAATGGAACGTGCATGCATCTTATCCTCGACCATGTGACCAAGCTTAAGCATATAGGTCACACCAACGGTAGCCATCTGATCGAAAGGCTCGCCTGTACCACCATCGTACAGCTGTGTCTTGCCATAGCGTGGGAGTCCGGCCTTGTCGGTCCATGCATTGAGTTCGTCGAGGCTTGCACCGTCGAAGATCGGGGTGGCGAAGTGCTCGCCAAGCTGATAGCCAGCCCAACCGAGTACTGCCTCGAAGATCTGTCCAAGGTTCATACGCGAAGGCACGCCAAGCGGGTTGAGAACGATATCAACCGGACGGCCATCTTCGGTGAATGGCATATCCTCGTCGCGAACGACCTTCGAAACGATACCCTTGTTACCATGGCGACCAGCCATCTTATCACCTACACCGATCTTACGCTTCTTGGCGATATAAACCTTGGCAAGTTTGATGATGCCAGTAGGAAGATCATCACCGATGCTCATATCGAACTTGCGACGTGACAGTTTGGCACTGATGTCCTTGCTCTTGCGGAGATAGTTCATCACAGTAGCCTTGATGAGTTCATTAGTGTGCTCATCATTGGTCCAATTCTGGAGAGTTACCGAACGATAGTCGATGCCGTTGAGTGCCTCGGCAGTGAATGCCTGGCCTTTGGCAATGACTTCGATGTTCATAAAGTCCTTGACACCCATCGACTCCTTGCCTTCGGTAAGCTTGAGAAGCTTCTCGACAAGCTGTTTCAGGAGGGCATCCTGCTGGTCCTGATATTCCTGCTCGAGAATTGGCATCATAGCCTTCTCTGCCCTGCGACCATTGCGGTCCTTATTGGCACGGCTATAAAGTGCTGTGTCGATAACGACACCATGGAGCGAAGGATTGGCCTTAAGCGAAGCATCCTTGACATCACCAGCCTTGTCGCCGAAGATGGCGCGAAGTAACTTCTCTTCAGGAGTTGGGTCAGACTCACCCTTAGGTGTAATCTTACCAATCATGATATCGCCTGGCTCAATCATCGCGCCAACGCGAACGATGCCGTTCTCATCGAGGTCCTTGGTTGCATCCTCGCTTACGTTGGGGATATCACTGGTGAGCTCCTCGACGCCACGCTTGGTTTCGCGTACCTCGAGAGTATATTCGTCGACGTGCACTGAAGTGAGGATATCCTCACGAACAATGCGCTCCGAAAGAACGATGGCATCCTCATAGTTGTAACCCTTCCAAGGCATGTAAGCCACCTTCAGGTTCTTACCGATGGCCAACTCACCACGCTCGGTGGAATAACCCTTGGTAAGGATCTCTCCCTTGTGAACACGCTGTCCCTTGACGCAGGCAGGCTGCAGGTCATAAGTGGTCGATTGGTTGGTCTTACGCCACTTGGGCAGGAAGTATTCCTTGATAGGCTCATCGAAAGAGCAGAACTCCTCCTCTTCCGTGCGGTCGTAACGTACACGGATGACAGTAGCATCGACAAAAATGACCTTGCCATCGCCCTCGGCGATGATCTGGGTGCGGCTGTCACGGATGAGCTGCTCCTCAATGCCGGTACCGACGATAGGAGCTTCGCAAGTCATCAGAGGCACAGCCTGGCGCATCATGTTAGATCCCATGAGCGCGCGGTGGGCATCGTCGTGCTCAAGGAATGGGATAAGAGCGGCAGCGATGGAAGCAATCTGGTTGGGAGCCACGTCGCAGAGAGCAACTTCGGTAGGCAGAACCTTGGGGAAGTCGGCACCCTCACGAACGATAACGCCCTTGTCGAGGAGCTTGCCATGCTTATCCATACGCGCAGTAGATTGAGCAATGTATTTGCCCTCCTCTGCCTCGGCCGACAACCACTCAACGCCTTCGTCGGTGAGATCGACAACGCCATTCTCAACCTTGCGGTATGGAGTCTCAATGAATCCGAGGTCATTGACCTTGGCATAGACGCACATCGAGGAGATAAGACCGATGTTAGGACCTTCTGGCGACTCGATTGGACACAGACGACCATAGTGGGTGTAGTGTACGTCACGAACCTCGAAACCTGCACGCTCACGTGACAGACCGCCAGGGCCAAGGGCTGACATACGGCGCTTGTGGGTAATTTCGGCAAGTGGGTTAGTCTGATCCATGAACTGGCTCAGCGCATTGGTGCCGAAGTAGGAATTGATAACGCTGGAAATGGTCTTGGCGTTGATCAGATCGACAGGCGAGAAGTCCTCGTTGTCACGAACGTTCATACGCTCGCGAATAGTGCGGCTCATACGGTTCAGACCGATAGCAAACTGGTTGTAAAGCTGTTCGCCAACGGTGCGCACGCGACGATTGGAAAGGTGGTCAATATCATCGACATCAGCCTTCGAGTTGATGAGCTCAATCAGGTACTTGATGATGGCGATAATATCCTCGCGGGTAAGAACACGGTTGTCGATAGGAGTCGTAAGACCAAACTTCTTGTTGATACGATAGCGACCTACCTCACCGAGGTCATAGCGCTTGTCGCTGAAGAAGAGGTTCTGAATTACTTCGCGTGCCGAAGTATCATCGGCAGGCTCAGCGTTACGAAGCTGACGATAGATGTAGATGACAGCCTCCTTCTCGGAGTTGGAGGGGTCCTTCTGCAGCGAATTGTAGATGATGGCATAATCATCAAGCTTGGCATCATCGCGCTGGAGCAGCACTGTCTCGGCACCGCTTTCGAGAATCTTCTCGATGTTAGCATCGTCGAGGATAGCCTCACGCTCGACGAGCACCTCATTACGTTCGAGCGAAACAACTTCGCCGGTTTCCTCATCGGAGAAATCCTCGACCCACGACTTGAGCACACGTGCGGCAAGTTTGCGGCCACGTGCCTCGAACATGGTCTTCTCGTTAACCTCGACGGTCTCAGCGAGGTTGAAGATCTGGAGGATGTCCTTGTCACTCTCGTAACCGATGGCACGAAGCAAAGTGGTCACGGGCAATTTTTTCTTACGGTCGATGTAAGCATACATGACGTTGTTAATGTCAGTAGCGAACTCGATCCACGAACCCTTGAATGGGATGATACGGGCTGAATAGAGTTTTGTTCCGTTGCTGTGGAGACTCTGGCCGAAGAAGACACCTGGTGAACGATGCAACTGACTAACGACAACACGCTCGGCACCATTGATGACGAAGGTGCCCTGAGGTGTCATGTAAGGAATCTGGCCAAGGAAAACGTCAGTTACCTTGGTCGTGAAATCCTCATGATCAGGATCAGTACAGTAGAGTTTCAACTTGGCCTTGAGAGGCACATTGTAGGTCAAACCGCGGAGCAAGCACTCCTCAATCGAATAGCGGGGAGGATCAACGTAGTAGTCGAGAAACTCCAACACGTAGTTGTTACGGGTGTCGGCAATAGGGAAATTCTCGGCGAAAACTTTGTAAAGACCCTCCTTCTTGCGATCCTCAGGCGGCGTATCCAACTGAAGGAAGTCGTGGAAGGACTTGAGCTGGATGTCGAGGAAGTCAGGATAGGCAAGAGGAGCCTTCGTGGATGAGAAGTTGACTCTCGGTTTTCTTGTTCCAGAAACTGTTTTTGTCATATTGTGTGACTATGAAATTGGAATTTTCTGCTTGATGTGGGCAACAGAATGCTGCTAAAGCAGAAACAATGATTTTCAGTCAAAAATTGAAAGCCGTAAATTGCAAAAAATCAAACTATTTTAAAAAATAGCAGACCTATAGACACGGCAAAAAAGGACGCGATGGCGTGCCCTTTCATACTTTTTTGCAGAATGTTTTATCATTCCAACCCCAGAACTCGGTAGAAGCCGGTCGATCCAAGGAAAAAGAAAATGCTTGTTTGAACTTTTCCGTCCAAAACGTAAAAAGGGTTTAGGTCCCCCTTGATGCGGAAAGGACCTAAACCTATGGGTGATGCGAGATCAAAATTACTTGAGCTCGACAACAGCGCCAACAGCCTCAAGAGTCTTCTTGAGAGCCTCAGCCTCTGCCTTTGGAAGAGCCTCCTTAACGGTGCTGGGAGCGCCATCAACGAGTTCCTTAGCCTCCTTCAGACCAAGACCGCAAGCCTCCTTAACGGCCTTAACGACCTGGAGCTTCTGAGCACCAGCCTCCTTGAGGACAACGTCAAAGTTGGTCTTCTCCTCAACAGCGGCAGCCTCAGCTGCGGGAGCAGCAGCAACAGCAACAGCTGCAGCAGCAGGCTCAATACCATACTCTTCCTTCAAAATCTGTGCGAGTTCGTTTACTTCCTTAACGGTGAGGTTAACCAACTCCTCTGCAAGAACTTTCAAATCTGCCATAATTGTAATTTTTTAATATTATTAATTTATTGAATAATTGCATATTGTTGGCTAGTAATATTACGCAGCCCATTCGGACGTGCTCGGATCCCAGCCAGTAATCCGATTACTCTGGGCGCTCGCCCAGGGTCTTGAGCACACCATGAATGGTGCCAGCGCCGCTCTGCAGAGCAGAGATAACGTTCTTTGCAGGAGACTGCAACAGAGCGATAACGTCGGCGATAAGCTCGTTCTTGCTCTTGATGGCAACGAGTGCCTCGAGCGAGTCTGCACCAAAACAGCCTTCCTCAACGTATGCTCCCTTGAGGGCAACGATCTGCTCCTTCTTGTTGAGGGTCTTGATAAGCTTGGCAGGCACATTACCAGTGTTGCAGAACATAATGGCGCTGGTGCCCTTGAAAGCGGTAGCGATAGGTGCTACATCAATACCCTTTCTTTCGAGTGCCTTGATGAAGAACTTGTTCTTTACCATCACAAGCTTGACGTCCTGCTTAAAGCACTCGCGACGAAGTGCGCTTGTCTTAGCAGCATCGAGACCCTCGATATTGGTTACATAGAAATGAGCATATTCTGAGATGAGACCTTCGAGCTTCTCAATATTGAGGACTTTATCTTCTTTCTTCATAATTATTGAATTGTTTCAGTTTGGTCCCAGTCAATGGGTTGCCAGACTGGATAGATAAATCTTATACCGGGATGAACCCGAAGTTTTTACTCGTCAATAGATTTGGTGTCAACCTTGATGCCAGGGCTCATGGTGCTGGACAGGAAGATAGACTTGATATAAGTACCCTTGGCGGTAGCAGGCTTCAGCTTGATGATGGTCTGGATGAACTCCTTGGCATTCTCTTTGAGAGCCTGGGGAGTAAAGCTAACCTTACCAATGGAGGTATGAACGATACCACCCTTGTCAACCTTGAAATCAATCTTACCCTGCTTAACCTCCTTAACAGCCTTGGCTACGTCCATAGTAACGGTGCCAGACTTGGGGTTAGGCATAAGGCCACGAGGGCCGAGGATACGGCCGAGAGGGCCAAGCTTACCCATGCAAGCAGGCTGGGTGATGATAACATCAACGTCAGTCCAACCTTCCTTGATCTTCTGGATGTACTCATCAAGACCTACATAGTCAGCACCTGCTGCCTGAGCAGCTGCCTCCTGGTCGGGGGTACAGAGAGCGAGCACGCGAACAACTTTACCAGTGCCATTGGGCAGAGAGGCAGTGCCACGTACCATCTGATTAGCCTTGCGAGGATCGACACCAAGACGGATGTCAATGTCGACAGAGGCGTCGAACTTAGTATAAGTGATCTCCTTCACGAGAGCCGCAGCCTCAGAGAGAGTATAAGCCTTACCTGCTTCAATCTTAGCAGCGGCGGCCTTCTGATTCTTAGTAAGTTTTGCCATTGTTAGTTTGAAGTGTTAAGGATTACAACTGTGGCTTTTCGCCGGTTACGGTGATACCCATGCTACGAGCTGTGCCAGCGATGAGATTCATAGCCGACTCAACAGTGAAGCAATTAAGGTCAGGGAGCTTGTCTTCGGCAATAGCCTTGATCTGATCCCAAGTAACAGAACCAACCTTCTTACGGTTAGGTTCAGCAGAACCGCCCTTGACTTTGGCGGCCTCGAGGAGTTGGACAGCTGCAGGTGGAGTCTTAACCACAAAATCGTAGGACTTGTCGGTGTAATAAGTGATCACCACTGGGAGCACCTTACCGGCCCTATCCTGCGTACGAGCATTGAACTCCTTGCAGAAGGCCATAATATTGATACCCTTAGAACCAAGGGCTGGGCCTACCGGAGGTGCAGGATTTGCAGCACCACCTTTAATCTGCAATTTGATCTGTCCAGCAATTTCTTTTGCCATTGTGGAATAAATTGATTTGTGCCAGCATCGCTTCAAACGTCCGTTAGACTCGCGACACACTGGCGGTTAATATTTGTCTGAATCAGTACAACGGGATTGCTTCTCTTCCAGCGTAACAAGACTGCTCACGCAGCTGCCAGGCTCATCTGGCTCTGGAACCAGTACAAACTCCCTTCTGAATCAGGCCTCTTTAATGACTTGGTCAAAGTTGAGTTCAAGAGGGGTCTTGCGACCGAAGATCTTGACACTCACCTTCAGTTTCTTCTTTTCGTCGGAAATCTCTTCGATAACACCGTCAAAGTCCTTGAAAGGACCATCATTGACCTTGATGGTCTCACCAACCATGAATGTTACCTGGGCGGTCTCCTGTGCATCGATGCGTTCGTCCACATTGCCGAGCATAGCGGCAATCTGGTCATCGGGCAGTGGTTCGGGTTTTTTGGTCACACGCCCCATAAGGAAGTTGACCACATTGGTAGTGTTGGCCAATTGTGCCTGAACCTCGCCCACAAGCTTGCAACGCACGAAGACGTAGCCCGAGAAGAGTACCTTCTCCTTGATGTCCTTCTTATTGCCTTTCTGCACCACAACCTTCTCGGTGGGGACGATTACCTGCTCGACATTGCCTTTGAATTCACCATTCTTGATTTGTGCCTCAAGAAGTTCCTTCACCTTCAATTCCTTGCCGCTAATCGCACGAAGGCAATACCATCTGTACTCTACTGCCATACTCAAAACACTTTTGTGGGGTTAGAGATGCGCTTAAAGAGAATAGATGAGTTGCATCAAGCTGAACTTGGAAGCTCCGAAAGCCATATCCATAGCGAGGATCACAAGAGCGATAATCACGGAAGCAGTTAAAACGACTACCGAGCTGCTAGTTACCTCCTGAAGAGTTGGCCAAGAAACCTTATTGACCAATTCGTAATAAGATTCTTTTACGTAGTTGATGATTTTCTTCATTTTCTTATTTATTTATTGGCACGGGTGGTAAGGTTCGAACTCACGACACCTGGTTTTGGAGACCAGTGCTCTACCGACTGAGCTACACCCGTAGAATGCGAACTACCCGCGCAAGGGCGCCGATAGTCCGCAAAATGATTTACTCGTTGCAGTCAAGGAGATTAGAGAATCTCGGTGATCTGACCAGAACCTACGGTGCGGCCACCCTCACGGATAGCGAACTGGAGACCCTGAGCCATAGCAACTGGGGTAATCAGAGTAACGTCGATGGATACGTGATCGCCAGGCATTACCATTTCAACACCTTCTGGGAGCATAATCTCACCAGTAACGTCCATGGTGCGGAGATAGAACTGTGGACGATAGTGGTTGTGGAATGGAGTGTGACGGCCACCCTCTTCATTCTTGAGGACGTAGATCTGAGCCTTGAAGTGGTCGTGAGGAGTAACGCTGTTGGGCTTGCAGAGCACCATACCACGCTTAACCTCGTTCTTGTCAACGCCACGGAGGAGAAGACCAACGTTGTCACCAGCCTCGCCCTCATCGAGGAGCTTGCGGAACATCTCGACGCCAGTAACGACGGTGAGACGATCAGCGCCAAGGCCAAGGAGCTGTACCTGGTCACCAACCTTAACGACACCGGTCTCGATACGGCCAGTAGCAACGGTGCCACGACCGGTGATAGAGAAGATATCCTCGATAGGCATAAGGAAAGGCTTGTCAAGGGCGCGAGGAGGCAGCTGAATCCAGTTGTCGCAAGCGTCCATGAGCTCCATAATCTTATCCTCCCACTCGGGCACACCATTGAGGGCGCCAAGGGCAGAACCGCGGATGAATGGGGTGTCCTCCTCGAAGTTGTACTGCTCGAGCAGGTCGCGCATCTCCATCTCAACGAGATCAAGCATCTCCTCGTCGTCAACCTGGTCGCACTTGTTGATGAATACCACGAGACGTGGAACGTTCACCTGACGAGCGAGAAGGATGTGCTCACGAGTCTGGGGCATAGGACCATCGGTAGCAGCAACTACGATGATAGCGCCATCCATCTGGGCAGCACCAGTAACCATGTTCTTCACATAGTCAGCGTGGCCAGGGCAGTCAACGTGAGCATAGTGACGCTTGGCGGTCTCATACTCGATGTGAGCGGTGTTGATGGTGATACCACGCTCCTTCTCCTCAGGGGCGTTATCAATCTGATCGAAAGACTTAACCTCCTCCTTGCAGAAGCCCTTCTTGTGAAGTACGAGTGAGATAGCAGCGGTCAGAGTAGTCTTACCGTGATCGACGTGACCGATAGTACCAATGTTAACATGTGGTTTCGAACGGTCAAATTGTTCTTTTGCCATAGTTTAGTAATTGTTTTATTAAAAGTTTATATTGTTTGGTCTGATTTCCAGAATTCTCTTGAGCCGTCACCGAGAGTTGAACTCGGGACCTCATCCTTACCAAGGATGCGCTCTACCACTGAGCTATGACGGCAACATTTTCAGTTCAAAACCCACACATTTGGTGTCTTGGAGCGGGCAACGAGACTCGAACTCGCAACATTCAGCTTGGAGGGCTGACACTCTACCAATTGAGCTATACCCGCGGGTAAGGGGCGTATCGTCCCCACGTTTTGCGGGTGCAAAGGTAGAAAATTAATTTTATACCGCCAAATATTTTTACGACTTTTTTGAAAAATCCCCCCAAAAAAGGTGATTTTTCGCCTTTTCGGGAGGGACGTATAGCAAATTTGTCGCTTTTAAATGTCAAATTGTTGCTTTAAAACCGGTTAAGCACGTGTGAATGGTGTGAATCAATGTCTTTTTTCCTTAGCCTTGATAACTTGACGTTCAAGGGCCTCGATAGCCTGACTAGCGGCATCTTCAAATTTTTCGGCGATCTTGGAAGCGTAGAACAACTCGTCGCCTACATGGAGTTTGACTCCTACTTCCCTGTTAGACTTTTCGGTGGTATTAAGAATTTTCAACTGCACTTCGGCTACGCGGATCTCCGTGAATCGGTTCATCTTGCCGAGTTTCTTTGTGATGTACGCGTTGAGTGACTCTGATGTCTCGAAGTTGACGGACTGGATAGTGATCTCCATAATGGTCTCCTTTCTTTAAGATGTTAAAGTAAACTGGATGTTTATCACGTATGGCCTCACCGCATTACTTCGCGCGGGGATGGGCCTGTTTGTAGTTTTCTATGATGTCTTTTGGCGTAAGATGCGTATAGACTTCGGTCGATTGGAGGGAAGCATGGCCTAGCAGTTCTTTCACTGCCATTAGGTCGGCGCCCTCGGCCAACATATTGGTGGCAAACGAGTGTCTTAGGACGTGTGCCCCCTTGCGCGACAATTGCGGCAGATGGGCAAGGTACTTGTGAGCCAAAGCATACACCCGCTGAGGCGTAAGGGGATTGCCGTCGATATCAGTGAAGAAATGGTCAGTTTCCATTCCCACCTCGGCATTCCGGCGATCGCGATATTGGGCAATAAGCGCTTCGAGTTCGGGACCCGTAGGAATCAACCGCTCCTTGTTGCCCTTGCCCATCACCTTGAGTTGATGGCCATCGAGATCGACGTCTCGGTCCTTGAGACCTGCGGCTTCAGAGCGACGCATACCCGTGGAGTAGAGCATATCGATGAGCAAGTGGTCACGTATGCCCTCGAAGTCTTGACCATAGTCGATATCGTCGAGCAGATAATCCATCTGGTCTTCGCTAATCCAGACGGGCAACGTCCGGGGAATCTTGGGCGATGGCAGTAGCGTGAGCGGATTGGTGGTAATCAATCCCTGACGTCTCAAGTAGCGATAGAAGCTGCGAAGACAACATATCCTACGCTTGATGCTCGAAGCCGCCTGATGTCGCTGTCCCATTTCGGCCATCCACCCTCTGACAATGTTGAGGTCGGGTTGGAGCGGGTCGAACGAACCTGTCATGCGGGTCACAAAATCCTCGAAGTGCTCCAAATCGTCAGAATATGCCTCGACGGTGCGGTCAGAATAGTTCCTCTCGTACTGTATATAATTTAAAAAGGAGAGGATATGTCCATTCATAGTTGTTATTTCGACGGGTTAACTGGCAATAGATACCAAGGATTTGTGACACTGCAAATATAAGCAATTAATTTCATCAAACGAAATTTTAAATGCAAAAAATGTAAAAAACCGCTCATTATTCCATTTTTGTGCAAGTTTTGACACCTCTTACACGTAAAAATCCTCGATTTATGCATGTGTACGCAACTTATTCACAGGTCTCGTAGGCTTGACGAACTTGCGATACATCTTCAAGTAGAGCGGCACGCTCTTGTTGATAAGTCGAAACTTGTAGCGTTCGGTTTTGTTCAAGTATTTGTTGACCGAAAGCGGATAGTACGGCAGCGACTTGTAATCGCCCGGGAACTCATACAACCCGCATCGACAGAGGTTTGACAATGCCTGCGAGAAAAGGTACGACACACGATTGATGAAGGTGTAACGAATGGCCGACTCGATCTGCGTATGCTCCATAGCGAAATTCCATAGAATCTGGCAGATGTTAAGCAGGTCATCAGTCTTCTTGGGATTCTTGCTGTTGGTGATAGAGGCTGCTCGCTGATAGAAATTATACACGTTCAAGTTCTCGAACGCGATACGACGGGCAAAGAAATATGCCCTTGGTGTGAACTCCTGGTCTTCGTGATAGGCGCCATCGAGGAACTGCAGTCCATAGCGTTCGATGAAACCACGGCGATATATGGCAGCCCATGCGGCTGCCGGCATACCACAATTGAGCAGGAATTCCTCGCCTTTCACCGTTCGACCGTTTGTTTTGTCGATGATTTTATATGGCGTTGAGGTTCCCTTGTCTTCATCCACCATATTGAGTCCGAAGCAAAGCACATCGAGGCGCTCCTTCTCTGCCCTTTCGAGCAGACGAGGTGCGAAACACGACTCCAGGCTATCGTCTCCATCGACCCACCAAACGTAATTGCCTCTTGCCTTCTTGAAGCCAGCATTACGAGCAGCACTGAGACCGTGATTCTCCTGATCGATGATGATAACTGGGGCAGTCTTAACGTCCGACTGGGCCTCACGTGCCAAAAAGTCTTCAAGTACCTGGCGTGAATCATCAGTCGAGCCGTCGTTGACGCAGATGATTTCATAGTCATCGGGATCAAGACCTTGGTTACGAACCGATGCTAGGCATCTGCCCAGCCATTTCGATATATTATATATAGGTATAATGAAACTGAGTCGCATGGTTAATTAGGATTAATTTAAAATAATGTATATAGTAATAACGTAAGATGTCTCAATTTATTGTCTTGACTGCTTACGAAGTTTGAAAAGTTCATAATCCACCAGCATTCGATAGCGCAAGCCCTGACGTGTATGCCAGTACCATCCGGGATAACCATCGAGAAAACCTCCCATGAAGATGTATCGGCTGATGAAGTAAATGACGGGTCTGACAAAGAGCGGACAATGGGCATAGAGCCGCTTGACCCAACGTTTGCGCTCAGCACTGGTGCCGAATAGACGGCCTTTAACTTCATCGGCACCAGCCTTCTGACGCTCCATCTGAAGCATATTACGGGCTTCTCGCTTGGCATAGCCCTGATGCTTGGCCCACCACCAATCGAGGTCCCGCAGGTTCCAGTCGGTCTGGTCTCCGTTCCAATAGACGGTTTCCCCACTCATCACAATAAGATGCTCGTCCATCAGTTTATCTTCGCAACGTCCGAACCCGCGACGGATAATCTTGATTTGGGGAGCGGGATACCACCCTCCATGCCTAAGCGGCCTACCCATGAAGATAATCTGCTTGTTAACATAGATTCCATTCACATTATCGGCTAACGCAGGCAGATGCTCCTCGGCCAAGGAAGCCAAATGGTCGGTGATGACCTCGTCGGCATCCAGTCGCCAGATCCACTGATTTTCGATAGGGAGGTTATCTAGAGCCCAGTTGAACTGTTCAGCCTGATAACTGAAACTATGTTGGACAACATGAGCACCGAGCCTTTCGGCGATTTCGCATGTCCTGTCGGTACTATATGAATCGACTACCCAGACGTCACTGCACACCTTTCGTGCCGAAAGGATGCAACGCTCCATATGGAGTTCCTCGTCTTTTGTGAGTATGACACATGCAATATCCAGCATAAGTCGACAACAGTTCAATTGTCCAACGTCTTGATCACGACAGCAGGATTGCCCCCTACGATAGTGCGTGGCAACACATCCTTCACTACGCAGGCACAAGCAGCGACCACAGCACCTTCACCTACCGACACTCCCATATTGACATATGCCCGAGTGCCCACCCAGGCGCCCTTGCCGATTGTCACAGGGGCCACTACGAGCCCTGTCCTGGCATTGTTAGTCGTGCAGCTCTCGTGCCCTGCGGTGCAGACGTAGGCATACTGCGAGAGACAAGCATCGTCATCAAGCGTTACCCTTGCCTGGTTATAGACGATTGCATGAGGGCCAATGCAACTGTGACTGCCCAGCGTCAATAGCCAAGGAGCCCACACCTTGCTCGAGGCATATACCTCGGCGCTCCATGCCACATTTGCCCCGAACAGTTTCAGCAGAACGATGCGCCAAGGGCGGAAGACTTTGGTGCCAAAAGGACGAAACAGGCCGAAACGCACCACGTTCCATATCGCGCGGCGCAATTTGTTACCCAAAGTAACATGACCTATCGTCTGTTTAGGATACATAACATAAAACGTCTAACCCAAGAACCTCCACTTGAAGTATTCTTTCACCCAACGCCAGGAGATGTGCTGCGATTGTACACCGAGATACTCGCCTTTGACGATTCGTTGGTTCAACAGCCGGGCATCCCGCTCTTCTTCCTGCATGACGACTACGGGCATATCGATAACCGTAAGGCTATCGTGCCCGACCTCGTGATAGAGTTGGTACTGCAACGCATAGTCGGCTCCCAAGGGATAATCGAGGTCAAACCGGCAAACGTCGGCGCGGATGAAACTCGATGCCACGCCGAAAGCCGGCTCCAAAGGTATCACATCGATGGGCTTGGCGGCTTCGAATCGAGAGCCTTCACCATTGGGCTTCTCCTTCTGCACCCCGCCACCGATCATCCTGAGACTATCAAGGTTCAGTCTCTCCATCGAAAAGATCTGGGCAAGAACTTTCTCATGAGGGAATCGGTCGCCCGCATAGAGGAAAAAGAGCCACTGCTTGTCGGTGCCAACAAGTTCGATGGCTTTTTTTGTCGCCCGATTCATGGCGTCGTATGTCCCATTGTTCGGCTCACTGGTCCAGTAGGTCAATTGTTCATCATACCTCTTGACAATGTCCAAGGTCGTATCCGTCGAACAACCATCCCAAATGATATAGTTCATCCTGGGATACTGCTGTTCCAAGACAGAGTGGATCGTCTGTTCGACGACATCAGCATCATTGTGACAAACCGTAATGACGGTGATAAGCGGTAGTTCTGCCATTTGTCAATTGAATTTCGAACGCAAATAGCGAGCGGTATAGGAATTATCACAAGCACAAAGGTCACGAGGCGTTCCCTGGAAGACAAGGTTGCCGCCCTCTGCACCTCCTTCAGGCCCGAGGTCAATGACATGGTCGGCACATTTGATTACATCGAGATTATGCTCGATTACGACCAAAGTATGGCCATGCTGCAACAGGAAGTCGAACGCTTGGAGCAGAACATGCACATCGTACAGATGCAAACCCGTCGTTGGCTCGTCGAAGATGAACATCGTCTTGTCTCCAACCGATGAAGATGCACCGATGTTCGACAAAGCATTACGCGACCTGCTATCAGCCACATCGCCCAAGTAGAATGCCAACTTCACGCGCTGGTTCTCACCACCGGACAAGGATGTTGACGACTGTCCGAGTTTGATATAGCCCAAACCTACCTTCTGCAACGGAAGCAGCCGGCGCACCACATTCTCAGCATAGTTGGCACCCGCCAGTGTCTTGGCATCGCTATCTCCAAAGAATTCGATAGCCTCATCAACACTCATATCGAGTACATCGGAAATATCCTTGTCCTTATAGTGCACCTCGAGCACATCGCTATTGAAGCGCTTGCCATGACAAGACTCACACTCGATGACAAGATCGGCCATAAACTGCATTTCGACGGTGATAGTGCCCTCGCCCTTGCACTCCTCGCATCGTCCACCTTCAACGTTGAAAGAAAATGTTGCCGGCGTGAAGCCCATCTGCTTCGACAAGGGCTGTTCGGCAAAGAGTTTTCGAATCTCATCGTAGGCCTTCAGGTAAGTGGCGGCATTAGAACGTGTGGATTTGCCAATGGGATTCTGATCAATAAATTCGATGTGTTGTATCCTGCGCATATCGCCCTCGAATCCAGCAAAGGCTCCTGGTGCATCACCAGCTTCGCCCATCCAACGCAACATACCACGATAAAGGATGTCGCGCACCAAAGTCGATTTGCCCGAACCCGACACTCCTGTTACTACCGTCATTACTCCAAGTGGGAATTTGACGTTGATGTCCTTCAGGTTATTCTGTACGGCGCCACGCACCTCAATGTAGGACGACCATGGACGAGCAAGCTGAGGCACCGGAATGGTCTCGCGTCCGGTCAGGTATCTAGCAGTATAACTGTCACCCTTCGTCAGATCGAAAAGCGGACCTTGGTAGGTGATCTCTCCTCCATAGCGCCCCGCTCGCGGCCCCACATCAATCAACCAATCGGCCGAGCGTATGATCTCTTCGTCATGCTCCACGACGATGACAGTATTGCCCTGATCGCGCAACTCCTTGAGCACATGGATCAACTGATCGGTGTCGCGACTATGCAGACCGATGGATGGTTCATCGAGGATATACATCGAACCTACGAGCGCAGAACCTAATGACGTAGCCAGATTGATACGTTGCGACTCGCCTCCCGACAGCGAATTCGAGAGTCGGTCGAGCGTCAGATACGAAAGGCCTACCTCCTGAAGGAAATGCAGACGGTTCTTAATCTCGGTAAGCAACCGTCGGGCAATCATTTCCTCGTGTTCCGTCAAGTTCAGCTTGTCGAACCATACTATAAGGTCGCTGACCGACATACGCACCACTTCGGAGATGGATTTGCCTCCCACCTTTACGTATTCAGCCTCCTTCTTGAGCCTTGAGCCATGACAAATCGGACAGATCGTCTTGCCACGATAGCGGGCCTGCATAACGCGGTACTGGATCTTGTAGAGGTTTTCCGACACCATCTGGAAGAAGTCATCGATGCCATACAGTATCTTGCTTTCCTCCCAGCCGGTCACTTCGCTGACAGCATTCTCGCGTGCCGCCTCTTCGCGCTCCTTACGTGACATTACACCCGCAGGATAACCATGCCAAAGCAAATCCTTCTGTTCCTGTGTCAGCTGGTAATAAGGCCTGTGTACCGGGAATGACTGTCCGTCACTCAGTATCACCTCTCCAGCCCGCGAGATAAAGTATTTCTTCCATTCCGACATCTTGTCACCGCGCCAAGGGACAACACAATCCTCATAGAGTGACAACGCCTTGTTAGGAATTACCAGATCCTCGTCGATGCCCAACACCTTGCCAAAACCCTCGCATTTGGGACATGCACCTGCGGGTGAATTGAAGTTGAACATCATATCCGAAGGTTCTTCGAAAGTCATCCCATCCGCCTCAAAGCGTTTGGAAAACAACATCTCTTCGAACGAAGCATTGTTGCCCCACGACTTCAGGATAAACTCGCCATCGCCTTCATAGAAGGCAGTCTCGACCGAATCGGCGAAACGTGACAAGGCTGCATGGTCGGCAAACGGAAGCATCACGCGGTCGATTACGAGGTTGAAGGGATGCGACTCCACCTCCTCCAATCGGATGAAACGTCCATTGGCTTCTGCACGCGAAAAGCCGCTCTTGATCAGCACCTCGATGTGCTCCTTCAATGTACGCTCATCAGGCACTTCGACCTTCACCAAGATGGCAAGTCGAGTACCATCGGGCATCTGTTTCGCACGAGCAATGACATCCTCCACCGTGTGCTTCTTGACAAGTTGTCCGCTTATAGGGCTATAGGTCTTACCCACACGTGCATAAAGCAGACGCAGATAGTCATAAATTTCAGTTGACGTGCCTACGGTGCTTCGTGGATTGCGAACGATGACCTTCTGTTGGATAGCCACAGCCGGCGGAATGCCAAGGATATAGTCGCATTCAGGTTTTCCCATTCTGCCCAGGAACTGGCGGGCATACGACGAAAGTGACTCCACATAACGACGCTGGCCTTCAGCATAGAGAGTATCGAAAGCCAGCGACGATTTGCCCGAACCCGACAAGCCCGTCACAACTACGAGCTTTCCGCGTGGAATCTCAACGTCGATGTTCTTGAGATTGTTCACGCGTGCCCCTTTGACGATGATGTTTCCTTCGTCAGTCGGATCATAGTCGGCCTGGCCGCTTCTTTTCCTTAATGCCTCTATCTGTTCCTTGATTGTGCTCATCTTAGTGACAATAATGCGATGCAAAGATAGGACTTTTGCATCGCATTTCCAAATTTTAGTCGATAAAAATGCTTAAATAGCCTTAAAGCGATAGCCCGAAAGCACCATATCGATGAGTTTCCTTATTTAAGTTCTAGTCTCACGACGTTTTCGACATGCTGCGTATGAGGGAACATATCGACGGGTTGTATGTCTGTGACGCGATATTTGGCATCGAGCAATTGCAAGTCACGGGCCTGGGTGGCTGGATTGCAACTCACATAGACAATCACCTTAGGCTCGGCCATCAGAATCACATTGATTACATCCTCATGCATTCCTGCACGCGGAGGGTCAGTGATGATGATGTCAGGCCGTCCGTGCTCCTGTACAAAGTCCTCGGTAAGGATGTCTTTCATATCACCGGCATAGAACAACGTGTTGTCGATACCATTGAAGGCCGAGTTAATCTTGGCATCCTCGATGGCATCTTCGACATATTCGATGCCCACCACCTTGCGGGCATTGCGTGCCACGAAGTTCGCGATGGTTCCTGTGCCAGTATAAAGATCATAGACCAACGCATCCTGCTTTTCGTCAAGACCTGCGAAATGACGGGCATGCTTGTACAGTTCGTATGCTTGGCGGGAATTGGTCTGATAGAACGACTTGGGACCCACCTTGAATCGCAATCCTTCCATCTCTTCGACGATGTGATCTTTTCCCCAATAGCAGACAACTGGCTGGTCGCTCCATGCATCATTAAGTTTACGATTGACCACATACATTAGTGAAGTGAATTGAGGGAAACGTTCATGCAAAGCACTCATCAACCGGTCAATTTGCTTGACCTCATCTTCGCCGAACACGACAATCAGCATCTTCTCTCCCGTCGATGCCGTGCGAACCACCATATTGCGAAGCAGACCATGACGCTGACGCAGGTCGTAGAACGTCAATCCATTTTCGATGGCATATTGCTTCACCCAAAGGCGCACCTCGTCCGATATCTCTTCCTGCAGATAACAATGGTCAATGTCCAGCACCTTGTCGAAACTCTCCGGGATATGGAAACCAACGCCAGGTTCCATAGGCACTTCCTTACCTTGTGCTCGCAGTTCATCCATCTCCTCAAACGAGATCCATTTCTTGTTTGAGAACGTAAACTCGAGTTTATTGCGGTAACGCAAAGTCTCGCGTGATCCGTCAATCGGATGACACGTCGGCAACTCCACCTTTCCGATGCGCTGCAAGGCATCCATTACTTGCTGCTGCTTGAACTTCAACTGCTCCTCGTAGGGCACATGCTGCCATTTGCAACCTCCGCAAACGCCAAACATGTTGCACGCAGGTTGCACGCGCACAGGCGATGCTTCGATGAGACGTACAATCTTCCCTTCGGCATACGAACTGCGCGATTTCAGGATCTGCACGTCACAGACGTCACCTTCAGCCGCAAAAGGTACAAAGAGCACTTTACGAATCTGATTACCCTCCTTGTCACGGCTGATGCCTCCATTACTGCCCACACTATCAAAGTGCGCTACACATTTGCCCTCGGCAGCATATCTTTCAATCTTTATGCCCGCAAGAATAGGCAATTTCTTCTTTTTTCGTTCCATTATTTGATAATAAATGTTAAAAATGCGCAATTTTGTGCAATTTTATGCGCAAATATTTGGTGCAATCAATTATTTGTCGTATCTTTGCAGCGCATTAAGATAAAAGCTATTATACTTACAGAATGACAGACGTATCTCGACCTTAAACATGAAGAACACGCGAAAAGAACCGAAACTCTATAGCTGGGAAGCCCAGAGTTAGAAGATAAGGGCCGTTAATCCGAAGGATTGGCGACCCTTCATCTTTGTCGCATTATTACTTCACCAAAAGCTCGTCACCGCGCTGTCTGACAATGGCGCGATAGAAGTCGTCACTATAGCGAGGCTGCATAGGAGAAACGGGAACGCCCCATTGTGTGCGTTGGAACTTGCCATCCTTCTCCTTCTTGATGTTTCCATCCAGATACTTCACAAGCAGATAGACTGCCAGGTCCTTATAGCAAGCAGTTGCCGCATTGGCTTCGGTGGCACAATAACCCGTCAGATACTTTGTTGCCTCTGCTTCATTACCAGCTTCGATAAGTGCCTTGGCATGTGCATCGACTTCGGCCTCCTGCTTGTCCCAACGTGCAAAGAGCGAATCACGCACAGCCTCCACATCGATACTCATATCCGACCAGCGAGTATAGCGCTGCTGCGACACCCATGACGTCATCCAGAAGAGCGAGGTCCATGAGAACGTCAGCAAATCGCCATTGCCGGGACGCAAACACTCTGGCACAGCCGACACATTATTATAAATAGGTACATAAAGGGCCGTAGCTGCATCATCCACACCGAACCAGGTCTTCGAACCAACCTCACGAGGCAACCAACCGCGCATCTCAGCTACAAACGTGAAACCTGTCTGCTGGGTGCCGATAGCACGTTCGTGCAGATAGGTAGGTGCATCTTTAGGTCCATCAGCTTCCACCTTCCAGTGCATCGGGCGCCAGCGGTAAGGAACCTTGAAGGGGCCGGCACCCACATCTTGAGTCATGTCCCAAGGTGTTCCCTCGAAGTGGTCGGCCATCGCAGCCTGCACGTCAAGATGAGATATCTTCTTGTCTGGCTTGATGTAAAGGGGAAGAATCTCCACCTGCTCGCCCTTGTCGTTCACATATCCATGAGCTGAAGGCTTGCCCTGCATATCAACAAACGGGAAATAACGGTCCATACCTTTGGCACAACGGTTGTACCATGCCCAAACACGACCATCGCAACCACGATAAGAGCTATAGTCCTGCTCGCCGAAAGCCATAGCAAAGTCGAAGTTCTGGTCTTCTCCGTCAGCCGCATACTTGCCGCATTGACGCGCGAATGAGATGAGGTCAGCGCTGAAATAGCACGAATCGCCCACTTCATAGCGCAGGTATTTCTTGGTCTTAAGGTTTGAACCCGGATAATTGATCACCGAGGCGACCTTCTTCAACTTGCGTCCCACCTGTGGGAAGGTATGGATACGAGCCTGGTTGGCATGACCCGAGATGCAGTCCTCGGGAATCAGTCGAGCCACCCAGACAGCTCCTTTCTGTCCTGTGGCCTTACCCTCACAAATAGGAGCGCCAGGCGTTCCCTTGCCAATGAGATCCATCACCCAGATTTCGTTTGGATCGCCTATCGAGAAGGTTTCGCCCTCGGATGCATAGCCGTATTCCTCCACCAGTTGTGTCATCAAGTCGATCGCCTCGCGTGCAGTACGGCTACGTTCCAAGGCAATGTACATCAGCGAGCCGTAGTCAACGATTGCTGTCGTATCCATCAGGCTGAGGTCACCACCCCAAGTCGATTCGCCGATGGTCACCTGCCATTCGTTCTGGTTACCCACCACGCGATATGTGTGTGCAGGCTGTGGGATCTGTCCCAAAGGGCGCTGCGAGTCCCAATCAATCACCTGACGCATCTCTCCCACCCGATGATCGGCAGCGGGTGTAAATTGCAGGTCTCCGTAGAGTTGATGACTGTCGGCATTGTAACTGATCATAGTCGAACCGTTCACTGATGCCTTCTTGCCCACCAGCAGGTTGGTGCATGCCAATGTCACTGGCACAATGGCCGCACTGAGCACTGCGGCCGCGATGATTCTCTTGTTCATTGTTTATATTTTATCAATCAAAAATTCTTCTCAAAGTTCACCTTCGTCTCATTACCCAGACGATCCACAGCATAGACCTCGATCTTATGATTGCGGCCTTGGGTAATCCCGTAGTTGCAAGGTTCACCGAAATAGTGACCCGTATTGTCCATATTAAAGGGCACAAACTTGCCATCGATGGTTACCTTGTGCCGACGTACGCCACAGCCCGCATCTACGATGTCGAGTTGTATTTTCTGATAACTTACCTTCGACAAAGTGACCTCTGGGCCGCTACCGTCGCGTCGAATGGCATAACGCCCGCATTGGCGCACCTGTCCGCTGATGCGTGCCGGCTTACCTTTCTTTGTCGGAGCCTCATAACTGGAGTTTCTCACAGCACCCTCGCCATCGACATTGGCCAAATAGAGTTGCTCGGGATGTACCGCCGAATCGGGCACATCGATGCTCAAGTCACACCAGGTATGTAGCGGTATCAGGGTTTCTCCCAAGGTATACACCTTCGAAACACATGGCACGTCGTATTTCTCCTCAGCCTTGTATGCTATACGGCGACCTTTTCGGTTCTTGCGGTAACGTGTCACTGTTCGCGTGGCTTGCGCCTTGTCTGCAATGCTGAAACGGAAATCTACGTCGGTATAGAACACACCTGGCGCAGCACGGAAATAGCATCCTGCCGTATCAATCTCAAGAGGTTGCATAGCCTGCGCCCAGAAAGCCTCGTTGTGCTCTGCAGCAGGAATGGGTTCAGTAGGCGGCACACCGCGGATAGTGAAATCGAGCGAAGTGAAATTACCATGCGCATCGGTTAGTTCATAGACGAAGTGATAGGCACGCTCCTCGTTGATGTCCACAATGCCATTACCCACGGCCGGATCGACTTGCTGCAGAAAGTTACCAGGCTCAATAAACGACTTCATGATCATCGATTTCTGCCCCACCCATGCTGCATAGTCGGTCACCGTATTGTTGAAACGGTTCTCCGAATAGCGGAAGGCATCCTGTCTGAAACTGAAGATCTCCTGATAGAGGGGTTCTCCATTGTCGGCAAATTGACCTTCGAGGCGCATCAGCAGGCGCAACTGCTTCACGCCATAACGATTCGATTGCCCGTCCATGTAATCGTAGGCCTTAAGAGCCAGCCCTACACGTCCCCATGCTGTGAAAGGCTTCGTCAAGTTGCCTCCGATACCGCCTGTCGTGGCGCATACACCCGTCACGGGGCTCACCTGTCGTGTGGTCATACCGTTGGCCAATCCCTCGCCTGGCATCGGATAAAGATAAACAAAGCTGATGCGCGGTGCCTGTGTATCTTTCAGTTCACGCAGGAAGAACATCATCGGGTCGTAGCAGATGTCGTTGTCATCATCGGGTATATTGCGTAGTTCAAAGTGCACATGCGGTCCTCCCGAATGCCGGTATTGCCGCTCAAAGCAATCACCTCGCCATACTTCACGGGCAAGTCCTCAGGAGCAAAGGTAATATCACAGTTGTTCAATTCCTCGTTGACCTGACGCTCGCGTACCTTCTTCCATATCTTTTTGCTGAACGTGTCGAGATGTCCATACACCGACGTGAGCCCCAGGTCTGGATGCTCCACGTAGAGTGCCAACCCATAGCCGTAGGCATTGATGCCCACGCGCCGCACATAACCGTCCGAAAAGGCATAGACCGGATGCCCGATGGTCTGGTCGGTCTTGAAGTCCAAGCCGCCATGAAAATGGTCGGGGCGTAATTCACCATAATTGCCCGCCAATGCAGGACGTGTATCGACAGGCAAGTGATAACGCTTGTTTGAATCAACCACAGGTGGAGCATCATTGAAACGTACTGATGCCCGCGCTATCTCCTCATTCACCCGTTGCGTCTTGCTCTGCGCACATCCCGGCAAAGCAAGCACCATCAAAGCTGCTGCGAATCCATATCGCAAGGTTGAAAACAACATTTTATTCATAATTAAGCGGCAAAGTTATCACTTTAGTTTCTATTTTCCAAATTTTCAGTGTCATTTTTTTCAAAAAGACAAAATATTTCGGATAATCTTTGATGGTTTTAAGATTTCTGACTATCTTTGTCGCTCAATTTATAAACAATAATCAAACCAATTCATGTCATTCCCCACCCTTCGTCACCTTCTCTCCCTTGCAATAGCAGGAGTTGGAATCACGAATATTTTTGCACAAGTTTCACAACCATTGGCACCAGGCAGCCGCCTGCAGGTCGAGCATTGTCAGCGCGTCGAGATGGAGGTCATCCCCTCCGGTAGTATACAAGTCGTCGCTGTCCCCCTTTCCGAAGCCAAAGTCATGGGATATACCGATACGCCCATTCCTGCCGATGTACCCATACCCTCCAATATGCAGTACTGGCTTGAATGTGTCGAGCAGGGTGCCGCCTATGTCGCCGAGCATCCTGAAACCCAACTGGGCAGCAACTCTGCCCAACGCGCCACATCGAATGTCATCCGCCCCTTGCTTGGCCGCATCGAATGGGATCAGGCCGACCCCTACAACCGTCTGTGCCCATCAGGCACTCCCGTAGGTTGCGTTGCCACTGCAATGGCCCAAGTCATGCTCTATTGGAAACACCCCAATCAGGGCTCCGGCTCGCACACCTGGACATGGGAAGGCACTACCCACACCGTCAATTACGATTCAGTCACCTACAACTGGGACCTAATGCTGCCAAAATATGGCCGGGCTGCCCATGCTACCCCAGAACAAGAAGCCGAAGCGGCCAAACTCAGTTACCATTGCGGTGTGTCCATCGATATGATGTGGCAGTCAGGCGGTAGCGGAACCTATACCGAGCATATTCCCAAAGCCCTCCGCGATCATTTCGATTACAACGAACGTGCCGCAACCGTCTATCGTGAAAGCTACTCCTTCGATGACTGGAACGAACTGCTCATCAGTGAACTTGAGGCAGGTCGTCCCATCATCTTCTCAGCCAGCAGCGACGAGGCAGGTCATGCCTTCGTCATTGATGGCATCGACAAGGATGGCCTCTTCCATGTCAACTGGGGTTGGGACGGTTGGTACAACGGCTACTTCGACATCAGCATTCTCAATCCTTATGGAGCAGGCATCGGTGCCACCGAAACCGAGGTTGGTTTCTGCATGGGCCAAAATGCAGTCATTCAGGTTTGCCCCGATAAAGGCGTCGGCCGCCTCATAAGTCAAGTCAAGTCGAGCGGTGCATGGCTCAACAGCAACGAGAACGCATACGTCTTAAGTGCCTATTTCGAAAACACGTCCTACGACACGCTGAGGGGTGTGAGCGGCGTTGAGGTGCTCAACGACCTCGGTCAGCACGTGCGCTACGAAATGGGCGACACCATCACAATCTATCCCTACGGCACATGGGATCGTCGCCACAACCGGTACTATTATGCATGGACCAATACTTATGGCTATGCCCAAGGGTTGGCCGATGGCAACTATTCTGCCCAGCTTTGCTTCGAGCAGTTCGGTGCCGACACGGTGATTTGCGAAGTACCCACCCATTATTACTATACGCCGAAAATCGAATTCTCCGTCAAGGACGAATTAATCACCGCCATTACCAATTGTTCAGGCACCAACATCATCGAAGGCCGCAACTTCAGCCTCCAGGGGCAAGAATTAGCTGTCGGCAAGGAGTACATAGCCATCATTGACCTTGACAACCTTGGCAACGACCCCTTCAGCGGAGCCATCTCTCTCGAAATCATCACCCCTGATGGGAAAGAGACCGACATTCCTGACTGTGACTGTCCAGATCTGCACGTCTTCATTCCTGCAGGCGGAACCTACACTGCCAAGATTCCTTTCAAGATTACTCAGGAAGGCGAATGGAGTGCACGACTCCACGCTTACAACATCCCGATGGGGTATGAGATGCAAGATTGTCCTACCGATATACCAATCGCCTTCTCGTCCAAGTTCACCGAGGAATCACCTGCTTCACTCCTGCTAGTCGAAGCGCCTCAACTTCTTACCGAACGATGCGAGGTAGATGGCGAGATTGAGTTCCAACTGGTTGTCAGCAACGTGGGTGGCAAGTTCTCCGACCGCATAGGCATCCGATTCTATACTGGTCAAAGCACCAATGTCCAACCTGCGTTTACCATCGGCAACGATGTAGAGATAGCTATGAGTGCCCAGTCCGACACCATCACCATCAGCGGTACGCTCACCGAAGCAAAGGGCATGAAGAAATACTATGCCCGTCCCTACTATCGCGATGCTTATGGTGACGAGCAACTCCTCAAACTCTCCGATCCCGCTGGATCATCGTCCATACCCGCAGCCATCGAAGTGCGCGTCTATAATGCCTCGGGCATCGAAACCATCACCATCGACGATGCCCCCGTCATTCGCCACTACGACCTCTTCGGTCGTCCTGTCCGCCCCTCCTCTGGCCACATCACCATCAGTCCAAGCCAAAAGGCGTTCAGGAAATAACCCCTCACAGTCTCGTTCCGTCTGTTGCGATGCCATCACAACATCAATTACCCCTCACCCCTTGCTCTCCTCCTTTACCGACATACACACCCACACTCCCGGCCGTCCAGGATCCATCCTTTCGGTTCCAGCCGAGGGGGTGGGTGTTGTCGCTGATACCAATCGCAACAAGCCGCTCAACGAACGTCAGTACTACAGCATTCAACTTCATCCCTGGCATCTCACCGAAAGCAGCATCGATACATTCCTACGTGCTGTGGAACAGTACCGCGACGATCCTTACTTTGTCGCCATCGGCGAATGTGGTCTCGACGGGCTCTGTTCCACACCCCTCGACCTGCAACTCTCCGTCTTTCGTGCGGCACTCCAATCCGCCCAGTCATTGGGCAAACCCGTCATCATCCACTGTGTCAAACTTTGGAGCCAGGTCATAGCCGAAGCCAAGCCTTATATGACACATTCAAAGGGGACGAGTGAAAATACCCCTCCCCTAATTATTCACGGTTTCCGCAAAGGGCCACAACTCGCCCGTCAACTACTCGATGCCGGATTTTCCATCAGCATCGGCACCCACCATCATCCCGACATCCTCTCAATCATTCCGCCCCACCGCCTTTATCATGAGACAGATGAGGAAAATGATTCTAAGGGATTTTAAGGGATTCTAAGGGACGTATGTTTCTTGGGCCCCGAATCTACAGGCGCTTCTCTCGGACGTGACCGAACGGAAACAAGGTAACGTCCCTAAATATCCCTTAATATCCCTAATATCCCTAAATATCCCCTATTAACTTATAGCGTCACGACAACAGGCTTGATGGTACCATCAGCATTGAACTCCATTTTGTCGATGCAAACCTCACGATTGTAGCCGGCAGCCCAGCCTTTCTTGATGGCATCGGGACGTGCAAAGCGATGATAGACGATGTACCACTGGTCAGCACCTGGTTCCTGAATCACCGAATGATGTCCTGTGCCGAAAATCTGAAGTTTGGGATTCTGCTTCAGCACCACCTGACGCTCTACCTGCGCCGGTTGACCATTGCGAACAAGTTCCGTAGGGGAATCACTGATCAGATAACGCACCTGATAGAGTGCCGAGCGGGTATCATTCTCACTCCACATGAAGTAATAAAGACCATTGCGGTAGAAGACGTAGGTACCCTCATTGTAATGGAAATCCCTTTTCTTGTCCCTTGGGATGAGATAGCGGGTCGAACCAGGCACGATGCTCACCATATCGTCGGCGAGTTCCGAGCAGGCGAGGAACGAATTGCCCCAATAGAGATAATACTTGCCCGACTTCGGGTCCATGAAGACATCGGGGTCAATGACCTGACCAGGTTCGGTGCTGTCCTCCCGAGTCAGTAACGGACGACCCAGCGCATCGCGGAACGGCCCGACAGGATCGTCAGCAACTGCCACACCAATCTTACCCTCAGCCACGAAGTAATAGTAATACTTGTAGCCTTTCACCTTCGTCTTCGAGCCGTCGGCATAGACAGGCTTCTCGATGATGCAGGGTGCCCAAGCACACTTGTCCGCCCAAGTCACATCTTTCTGTAGGTCGAGCATCACGCCCTCGTCGTGCCAACGACGCATATCGGGCGAAGAATAGACACGGAAGTCATGGTTCTGCCATTCCTCCACGCCATCGGTGGTGGGATAGAGATAATAACGACGCGTCTTTTCGGAATAAAGAATCTCGGGATCAGCAAACAACCCGGATATTACAGGATTACTGACATCCGGAGCAAGGTGCATAGCCTCTTCACCATCGCTCCAATTCTGCAGTCGTTCATATTCCTCCTGAGTAAGGCGCAGGAACGAGCCATGCTGTGGACCATTCACGCCCTCGATATTGTGCGGATCGGAGAAGTTGCGCATATTCTTGTCGGCCTTACAGATGCGATAGTTCTTGGGATTGCTGCTATACTCGATGTAGCCGATGCGCCACCCTTCCTCGCCTGCAATCTGGAAGGCTGAGACACCCTCGCACTTCTTGTTGCCCTCGAAGTTGACAAAATCCTTGTCATCGGGCTCAGGCCATGGCCCCAAGAGTGATGGAGAGGCCGAAGTGAAGAGACCTGGCTGGCCACCTTCCTTCTTGATCATAAGATGATACTGCTGGTCGGTGTCGAGCCAGTTGATGTCAGCATCAATCGTAGCATAACCCCAGTCGATGAGCACACGTGGTTGTGTAAGGCGGGTAAAGCTTCGGTCGGCATGCGAATAATACATGCGGTCATAACCCTCCTCGGGACGATTGAGCAGCGAATAGTAGATCATATAGCCGCCCTTCGTGCCTTCAGCCCAACGATAGTCACCGTCCCAGATGATCTGCGGAGCCCATACACGGCAGATAGTGCTGAAATCCTTATAGGCAGGATTTGTCGTGTCGTCGCCATCACAGAAGATCGAAAGACCCTTTCGGAAGTCAAACGATGTCGATTGCCAATGGATGAGGTCGTCACTGGTGAGCAGGTCGATGCCGAAGTTCTCCCACTCGCCACCTTTGTTCATCCGTTTGGTCATCGAGTTGTTCATATCGGTGGTCACCATCAGGTAGCCCGATCCGTCAATCTTGCGGCAGATATACGCATCACGCGTGCCTCCCTCGATCTTGGCCATCTCGAAAGCCGAGAAGATGGAGTCACCGCAAAGCAGGTCATGGTAATGCAGTCCGTCGCGCGAAAGGGCGTAGGCGGTCCACTGTCCGTGGTCTGACATATGGCAATAAAGGTATCCGTAGTCACCCATCTGCAGATTGCCTCGCTGCTTTTGTTCCTGGCTGCATGCTGTGGTCATGAAGCCAAGAAATAGAATTGGAAGAAGATGTTTCATTGTATAAGTGTGTTTTGTGTTCGACAATTTGAAATGTGTGGCGCAAAGATAATGAATAATTCGGATTGTTCCAAAAAATCTTTCGTAAAAAGATTATTTGGCAAATAATATTTGTATTTTTATTCCCTTTGCCACCATAATGCCATGGAAAAATACAGTTTTGTCCACATTTATTTTGAATAGTCACAGATTTGTGGTATCTTTGCACCGTGTTATGTTTTATTATGGGTAAATGAATAACAACGACTACATTATTCAGGTGGAGCACGTCACCAAGCGTTTCGACGACAATAAGGTGGTGCTCAACGATGTCTGTCTGAACATCAAGCGTGGCGAATTTGTGACCCTCCTAGGTCCATCGGGATGCGGCAAGACCACTCTGCTGCGCATCATTGCCGGTTTTACGAAGCCGACCGAAGGCAAGATACTGCTCTCGGGCAAGGACATTTCCGATCTGCCGCCCTATCAGCGTCCCGTCAACACGGTGTTCCAGCGCTATGCCCTCTTTCCGCATCTTAACGTCTATGACAACGTGGCTTTCGGCCTGAAACTCCAGAAGGTGAGCGAGGACGAAATCGACACGCGTGTCATGTCAGCACTTCGTATCGTAGGCATGAACGAATACGAGGAACGCAACGTCAACGAACTCTCGGGAGGTCAGCAGCAGCGCGTGGCCATTGCTCGTGCCATCGTCAATCGTCCTCAGGTGCTGCTTCTCGACGAGCCGCTCTCGGCCCTCGACCACAAGCTGCGTGTCGATATGCAACTCGAACTGAAGCAGATGCACCGCGACCTTGGCATTACCTTCATCTTTGTCACCCACGACCAGGAGGAGGCCCTGTCAATGTCCGACACCATCGTCGTGATGAACGACAGCGTTATCCAGCAGATTGGCACACCCACCGACATCTACAACGAGCCAGCCAACCCCTTCGTGGCCGACTTCATCGGTGAAAGCAACATCCTCAACGGCACGATGAAGCGCGACTATTTGGTGAATTTCATGAGTAAGGATTTCGAGTGCATCGACAAGGGCTTCGAACCCAACGCCCCCATCGACGTGGTGATTCGTCCCGAGGATGTAGTGCTGCATAAGGTGCCGAGCGATGGACAATGGACAGGCCGCGTCTCGTCATGCATCTTCAAGGGTATCCACTACGAAATGCTCGTCCAGACACCCGATGGCTACGAGATTCAGGTGCAGAACTACACCGCCTATCCCGTCAATTCGGAGGTCGGCATGAGCGTAGTTCCTGAGAATATTCATGTCATGCCTCGCAAGAACCTCTTCAACACCATTCCTGCCACGGTTGTCGATTCGACGCACATCAACATACTGGGTGCAACCTTCGAGACCAAGCCATTGACGCTTGCCAAAGGCACGCAAGTCCAGGCTGCCGTCGATTTCGACAAAGTGGATATGCTCGACGATCCTGCCGACGGCACTGCCGAAGGTCAGATTCGCAACATCCTCTACAAAGGCAACCACTACCTCATCGACGTGAAGTGCAAGAACGGTACGACCATCCAGGTCGATACCAACGACGTTTGGGAGGATTGGGACATGGTCGGTATCCGCATCAATCCCGAGGACATCCGAATTATCAATTAACAATTAATAATTTACAATTAATTTTTCGAAAATACGATAATTCGTGAAAAGATATATGATGTCGAAAATACTTGCAAACCGAGCGAACTGGGCATGGCCCTATGCCATTGTTCTGCTCATCTTCGTGATCATGCCCCTGGTCATGATTGTCTATTACTCTTTCCAGGATGCCGAAGGTCAGTGGTCATTGCACAACTTCCATAAGTTCTTCCTCTCGACCGATTCGCTCAACACGCTCATTTATTCCATCGGCATAGCAATGATCACAACCATCCTATGCATCCTACTCGGTTATCCCGCCGCCTACTTCATGGCAAAAACCGAGTACCGATTGCCCAAGGTGATGGCCTCGCTCTTCATCCTGCCGATGTGGATCAACGTGCTGCTTCGCACGCTCGCAACTGTAGCGCTCTTCGACTTTGCCCATCTGCCTTTGGGCGAAGGCGCGCTGGTCTTCGGTATGGTTTATAACTTCCTGCCGTTCATGGTCTATCCCATCTACAATACGATGCTCAAGATGGATGGTTCGCTCATCGAAGCAGCACAGGATCTCGGAGCTTCGCCACGCAAAGTGTTCACCGAGGTGTTCCTCCCCCTCTCGATGCCAGGCGTCTATAGTGGCATCGTAATGGTGTTTATGCCTACCATTTCGACCTTCGCCTTGGCCGAACTGCTCACCATGAACAACGTGAAGCTCTTCGGCACCCTCATCCAGGAGAACATCAACGCCGGCCTGCTGGGCTATGGCGCAGCCCTCTCCCTCATCGTGCTGATACTGATCGGTCTCACCTCATTCTTCGACAATGAAGAGTAACGTCCCTTAAAATGAAGAAAGTCTTTGCCAACGCATATATCTGGATCCTGATGCTGCTGCTCTATGCTCCCATCCTGCTCATCCTTGTCTTCTCTTTCACCGAAGCCAAGGTGCTGGGTACATGGACGGGCTTCTCGACCAACCTCTACCGCAACCTGCTGATGGGAGAAGCAGGCGAGGCGCTCAACAACGCCATCTACAACACCGTGCTCATCGCACTTGTTGCCGCAGCCGTCTCGACCATCCTCGGCACATTTGCCGCCATTGGTATCCACAACATGCGCCATGGTCGCATACGTCAGGCCATCACCTTCACCAACAACATCCCGATGATCAACCCCGACATCATCACGGGTATCTCAATCTTCCTGCTCTTCGTCTTCCTCGGCATCGGCCGTGGTCTCTTCTGCGTCATCTGCGCCCACATCGCCTTCTGCACGCCCTACGTGGTGCTCAACGTCATGCCGCAACTCATGAAGATGAATCCCAACCTCTACGAAGCCGCTCTCGACCTGGGAGCCACACCGATTCAGGCGCTTCGCAAGGTCATTATCCCCGAATTGAAGTCAGGTATGATCTCGGGGTTCATCCTCGCCATCACACTGTCGGTCGATGATTTCGCTGTCACCCTATTCACCAAAGGATCAGGCACCGTCGAGACACTTTCGACCTACATCTATGCCGATGCACGCAAGGGTGGCTTGACGCCCGAACTTCGTCCCCTGTTCTCCATCATTTTCCTCGTCATCCTCGTGCTCCTTGTCTTCTACAACCTCAAGACAGCCAAGCAAACGAGCAATAACTAAAATGCAGCCAACGACATGAAAAAGATATTGTTATTCTTCATCTCGGCGCTTTTCTTACTGACGAGTGTTCCCCTTTCTACTAAAGCCATCGCACAGGACCGCGCCCACATCCTCAAGGTCTATAACTGGGCCGACTATCTTGATCTCTCGCTCATCGAGGAATTTGAGGCATGGTACAAGGAACAGACAGGCGAGGACGTCAAGGTGCGCTATTCTACCTTCGACATCAATGAGAACATGCTCACCCAGATCGAGGTGGGACACGAGGATTACGACGTGGTCTGCCCCTCGGAATACATCATCGAACGTATGCTCAAGCGTGGCCTGTTGCAGAAAATCGATACCACCGGCTTTGCCCGAACCCACACACCCAATTGGTTAAGAAATGTCGCACCGTTCGTGGCAGAGAAATTCCAGCAGATGGCTCCAAACGACGACGACAAGTTCGCCCTCGCCAATCCCTCGCTTCGTGTCAGCGACTATGCCGTCGGTTATATGGGCGGAACAACAGGTTTCCTCTACAACACCGATTTCGTCGAACCCGAGGAGGTGGAAACTTGGGCTGCTCTTTGGAACGAAAAGTTCCAGCAGAAAATCTACGTGAAGGATGCCTTTCGCGATGTCTATTCTGTTTTGATTCAGTTTGCCAAATACGACGAGATCCTGAGCGGACGAACTACACGCGACTTCGAGGCCTCCAATCTCAGCGATGCCAACATCAAGGCGGTTGAAGATATCCTCATCAAGGCTCGTCCGCAGATTGCTGGTTGGGAAGCCGACTTCGGCAAGGAACGCATGACGCAAGGCAAGGCGTGGGTCAACCTCACTTGGAGTGGCGATGCAGCCTGGGCCATCGACGAGGCTGCCGAAGTGGGCTGTAACCTCGAATACGTAGTGCCACAGGAAGGTACCAACTGCTGGTTCGATGGTTGGGTAATCCCCATCTATGCCAAGAATGTGCGCGCTGCCTCCTATTGGATCAACTTCCTCTGCCAGTCGGAAGTCGCCATCCGCAACATGGACGAGACGGGCTACGTCTCCGTCATCGGCACCCCCGAAGTGCTCGAAGGAATGGCCAGCGAAGAAGACTATCCCGAGACCGTCGATGTCCGCTACTATTTCGGCGACATCGTCATCCCTTCGGTGGACGAAGAAACGGGCGACACCACATGGATCGACTCGAAGGCTGCCCACCTCAACCACGTGCTCTATCCCAACATCGACGTCATCGAACGCTCCATCCTGATGCACGACACCGCCGACCGCAACGAGGCCATGCTTGAGATGTGGAGCCATGTAAAGGGCAACAACCTCAACTGGAAGATGCTCACCTTTATCCTCATCGTCACCGCACTCATCCTCCTCTTCCTCATCGACAAGAAGACCCGCCAGTGGCGCAAGCATCGTAGGCGCCAAGCGCTCAAGAAACGCCGCGCTCCCGCAGTGTCATAATCGGCGGCCTATATTGGCCACCCCATCATCGTCCAAGTCTGCAGCTATGCTTGGCTGCAAAACTCCTCAATAACCCCCTCATAACCCCAATATATGTTATCTCGCGCAATTGGTACCATCGTGCTGCTTTGTGTCAGCAATACGTTCATGACCTTTGCCTGGTACGGCAATCTGAAAATGCAGCAAGTTCATCCGCAGATCAAGGACTGGCCCCTCATCCTGATCATCCTCATGTCGTGGGGCATCGCCTTCTTCGAGTATTCTTTCATGGTTCCCGCCAACCGCATCGGTTCGCAGATCAATGGAGGTCCCTTCTCGCTGATGCAACTCAAGGTCATCCAGGAAGGCATCTCGCTCATCATCTTCACCCTCATCGTGGCCCTCGTCTTCAAGGGTGAGCCCATCCACTGGAATCACATCGCAGCCTTCGCCTGCATCGTCCTCGCCGTGTTTTTCGCATTTTTGAAATAATAATCAGAGTAATCAGAATATTCGAAGTATTCTGAAAAAAACAGAAGACTGCAAGCTTTATGTCATTCTATAGAATCACCGTCAAAGTAGGCTCCAACGTCCTCACCCGTCCCGATGGCACGCTCGACGTCACCCGCATGTCGGCCATCGTCGATCAGGTGGCAGCGCTCCATCGCCAAGGCATACAGATCATCCTGGTGTCCTCGGGTGCAGTCGCCAGCGGACGCAGCGAACTCAAGGGCCGACTCTCCACCGACCGGCTCGATACCGTCGATCAGCGCCAACTCTATTCCGCTGTCGGTCAGGCCAAGCTCATCAACAAATACTACGAACTCTTCCGCGATCATGGCATTGCCTGCGGGCAGGTGCTCACCACCAAGGAGTCGTTCGGCTCGCGCGGGCATTACCTCAATCAGAAGAACTGTATGGAGGTGATGCTGCAGGAGGGCGTCGTGCCCATCGTCAACGAGAACGACACCATCTCGGTCACCGAACTGATGTTCACCGACAACGACGAACTCTCAGGCCTCATCGCCACCATGATGTCGGCCGACCTGCTCATCCTGCTCAGCAACATCGACGGCATCTACACAGGCAATCCCTCCGACCCCAACGCGCAGCTCATCCCCATCATCAGCGACGATGCCGACATCAGCCAATACATTCAGACCAGCAAGTCGAGCTTCGGACGCGGCGGCATGGTCACCAAGCAGCGCATCGCACGCAAGGTAGCCGCCGAAGGCATCGAAGTCATCATCTCCAACGGCAAGCGCCCGGGCGTGTTGCTCGAACTCGTCCACGTCAATCCTGAAACAGGTTGCAACGAGATTGATCCCGAGGTGCGCTGCACACGCTTCGTGGCCGACAAGCACGAAGTCTCAAACGTCAAAAAGTGGATTGCCCATTCCGAGGACTTCTCGAAGGGTGCCATCTACCTCAACGAGGGAGCCGTGCGTGCCCTCCTCGGCGAGAAGGCGGCCTCCATCCTCCCTGTAGGCGTCACCCGTGTTGAAGGCTTGTTCGAGGCCGACGACATCGTCCGCATCCTCGCCGATACCGACGGCTCCCGTCTCGGAGTCGGCAAGGTAAGCTGCTCCTCCGACCGCGCCCAGAAGCTCCTCGGCAAGAAAGGCCAGAAGCCACTCGTCCACTACGATTATCTTTGGTTGGAATAGTCTGAAATCTCTAGATAATCTAGAAAGTCTATAGCAAAAAAAAGGCGCACCACTTTTCAGTGATGCGCCTTATCTTAAAAGCAAGATGCCTTACTCGGCAGCAGCCTCAGCTACGACCTTCACAGGAATCTCAACGCTAACCTCGCGGTGGAGCTTGGCAACAGCGACATACTCGCCGAGAACCTTGATGTTGTCGAGCACGATCTGCTTCTTCTCAACGTTAGCGCCCTTGGCTGCGAGAGCCTCGGCAACCTGAGCGTTGCTTACTGAGCCATAGATCTTGCCCTCCTCCGATGCCTTCACGGCAAACTCGAGAGCACCAGCAGCCTTAACTGCCTCAGCAAGAGCCTCGGCATCAGCCTTGATCTTGGCCATCTTCTGTGCCTGCTGCTTCTGCTTCTCAGCGAGCTGCTTCAGGGCAGACTCGGTAGCAAGAATAGCCTTCTTGGTGGGGAGAAGGAAGTTGCGGGCATAGCCGTTCTTAACCTCTACAACGTCGTCCTTATAACCAAGGTTCTGGACGTCTTCAATCAGAATAATCTTCATAATCAGTCTAAAATTTTACTTGGTTAATAATTACTTCAAAAGGTCGGTTACGTATGGAAGCAGCGCGATCTGACGGGCACGCTTAACAGCGGTAGCCACGCGACGCTGGAACTTCAAAGAGGTACCGGTGATGCGACGGGGGAGAATCTTGCCCTGCTCGTTCAGGAACTTCTTGAGGAACTCGGGATCCTTGTAGTCGATGTACTTGATGCCGCTCTTCTTGAAACGGCAATACTTCTTCTTCTTGACGTCAACAGATACTGGGGTCAAGTAACGAATTTCGGTTGTCTCTGCCATAATTATGCCTCCTCTGTTTTAGGTGCCTTGAGCGAACGACGCTTAGCAGCATACTCTGCAGCGTACTTGTCATTCTTGACAGTGATGAAACGGATCACGCGATCCTGACGACGGAAATAAGTCTCGAGTTTCTTGACGACAGCGCCTTCGCCGTCGAACTCCAACAGGAAGTAAAAGCCGGTAGATTTCTTCTCGATTGGATAAGCGAGTTTCTTCATACCCCAAGCCTCCTCGTTAATGATGGTAGCACCACGCTTTTCGAGTTCAGCCTTTACAGCTTCTACCGTTTCCTTTACCTGAGCATCAGATAAAACGGGAGTCAAAATGAAAACGGTTTCGTAATGATTCATTTGATTTGAACCTTTAAGTTGTAAATTTTGATGGTTATTAAATAATGTGTCCCGGTCCGCTTTCCGAAGATTTTGGCCGAAACGCGGGTGCAAAGGTATAAAAAATCAGCATAAGTTGGTCACCATCCTCCCATCTTTTTAAATAAATGTCATCGATTTCCCCTTGTAACTCCTTTTTTTGGCAATCCGACATGCTAAACCTTTCGTCTGAAAACCGAAAATGCAAATCCCAATTTCAGATTGTTGCATGTCACCTAACGTTCACTAAAGGCCATGCTTATGCGATTGTTTCATCGTTGGTTTTCTTTCGCCAATTTCTGATAAACCGATGGAGTCATACCGATGAGTTTCTTGAAAGCGATGATGAAGGTGTTGGGCGAATTGAACCCCACCATTTCAGCAATGGCCTGTATTGTCAAATTGGCATATTGAGGATCTGAAAGCTTACGGCTTGCTTCTCTTATACGAAACTCGTTAAGATAGGTTTTAAAATTCTTCTGATAGCTTTTGTTGATAACATAAGAGACGTATTTCGTATTCGAATCGACCAAATTGGCAAGTAATGCCAAACTGAAATCGGGATTGCTGAAATTGCGTGCATCACACATCACTGCATCAATCTCCTCCTGTAGTTGGCGAACTTGCTGCAGAGAAAGAACTGGTGTATCGAACGAGTTTTCTTGCTTGTCCTCTGTTTCGATGGGGTCCAATGAATCAGAAGTAATCTCTTCATCTGCTTTGATTTCGATTGGGGAAGACTGCAGTTTTTTGTCTCGCAATGCACGTTCCCGCTCCATGGAACGTATTTGCTCTTTGTTCTTTTCGACAAGCAATCTATAGGCAGAATTGAGATTCTTGTTCTTGCTTACTGCGATGAGAGACAAAGTGACCAATAACACAACAACCAGTATGCAGAATCCGACGAAAAACCATTGGCGGTTTATTGTCTTGTGAAGAGACATCACTTCCTTGTCATTAGCTCGCTTTTCGTAGGCGAAAAGACGATTCAACGCCGCATGCATCTGTTTTCCATGCTGGAGTGTATCTCGGAGCATGATGGCAAGGTTGGCATACTCTTTACTGCGTATGCTGTCTCCAATCTCAGCATATATGTGGGTGAGATGCTGATAAGCAGATTGGCGTAATTCAACACAGCCCTTATGCCCTCCTTGCTTCACAATGGTGGAAAAATGAACAATGGCCGAATCATTTTGCCCCATTTTTTCGTAGATTATTCCGAAATCTTCTTCTTGGGAAAGATCGTAGGGAATACCCAACTGCAATCTACGCGATACCTCAAGGCCGTCGCGGGTAGAATTTAACGCTTCCTCATAGTTCTTGTCAAGAATAGCTAGTGCTGTTCTGCAGACACACTGATAATAAGGTGAGAGTTGAGGATCCCACTCGGGCAGATGTTGTAGCTTCTCGTAATAGGCATGTGTCTTTTCGGCATTGCCAGCGTAGGAACAGCACATGACCAGATTTGTCAAGAAGATGCTTTGAAGACGTTGATCCTGCTGCAAGGAAGCTTTATATCCCTTCTCAAAATAGTATGCAGCGCGGTCGTAATCTTGAAATAAGCCATAAAGATTGCCAATGCTGCCCAGTGCCGAAGTATAATTTGTAATGTCTCCGTTTATATCAGCCAATTCCAAACACTTTGTATAGAGATCAAGAGCAATATCGAATCGGTCTTCATTGAAGGCCTCATTGCCCTTTTTCAGTAACTGTTTGCATTCATCGGTGCGCGACATATCCGAAACAGCAAGACACCGCACCGAACAACAAACAAAAAAGGTCAAAAAATATACTATGAGCCTCATATGAAAGAGTGAAACAATAGAATTGATGGATTGTTTTGTGTGCAAAAATATCAAAAAAACTGCAATTTTCCAATTTTTTATGTCTATTTCAAGAAATCGTGATACAAAAACGAGATTTTTTGGAGCTTATTATCTATTATTTGCTATCTTTGCACTGCAAAACATTCTTTGCTCTAAATGAAGAAAGTATTATTTAACCCCATTATCAATATTAAAACCCATCAAAAGTATGAAACACCTTCTACTTATCTCTGCTCTCTTGAGCACTGGAGTTTCTGCGGCTATGGCCGAGAACGTTACTGCTGATCCTGCCGATGGCAGCGTACTTGCAACCTTGAGCAAGATTACTCTTACTTGGGAGAATGAGACCTCAGTTGACAACAATGGTTCGGCTGCAATCACCATTACCGATGCTGCTGGTACAGTCGTAGTTAGTGAGGCTGTTTCAGATTATGGCACCGAGGTGAACCAGATGGTTGTTACTTTCGCCGACATCACAACCGATGGCACTTATACCGTCAACTTCCCTGCCGAGCGCTACAGTTTCCTCCGGGAAGGTGGCGAGACTGCCTATTCCGAGGCCTTCACTCTTACCTATACCATTAGCGAGGGTGGTCTTGATCCTGACCACACATTCACACCTGATGGCACTGTCAGTTACCTCTATTCCATCGATGTAGCTTTCAACAACTACGTAAAGGCTTCCTACAAGTGGAATGCAACCGAAGAGGAGAAGCCATACTTTACCGATGCCGAGGGCAATGTCGTAGCAAATGCCTCTATTCCCTATGCAAGCGACCTCGCAAACACCAACAAGGTGCGTATCGTTCTTGCACAAGTTCTTGCCACTCCTGGCGTCTATACACTCCACGTACCTGAGGGTGCCTGCAATGTCATGACCGAGTCCACTGACTACACTGGTTTTTCTTGCCCAGCTTTCACCCACGTCTTCACCGTTACTGGCGAGGGACTCGACAACTTTACCACCAATCCTTCGGCTGAGACTCCTGTTCGCAACTTCAGTTCTGTTTCAGTTACTTTCCCGGATGTTGATACCATGATTATCAACCCAGATTTCATCAACGACTATAGTCGCAACTACTTCAACATCTATGCGGCTGGCACCAACACCTCTGCAGGCAACTTCAGTCTCGGCACTGGTGTAGTTGAAGGCAATACCGTTACCTTCCCACTCCAGAAACCAATTATTAATGGAGGCAACTATGTGCTTGACTTCGGTCCTGACTGCTTCCTCCTTGGCGAGGACCAGCATGGCAACTCTCCTGTTCACGTTGAGATCGTTATTGATGAGGGCGAACCCACTGCTGTCGAAATCACGCCTGCTCCTGGGCAGACCTTTAGCCGTCTTACCGAATTCACATTCGTTTATCCAGGTGTAACTTCCATCAAGAAGAATCCGAATGTTTATCAGAACATCTACGTATATGATAGCAACCACAAGTCAACTTATGCTTATGTTAATAACAATAATCTCTCCATCGAGGGTAATACGGTGAAGGCTGTTCTTAATATGGCAGTTGTTGAAGAGGATGTTGTCACCCTTGAGATGCCAACTGGTTTCTTCATTTTCGACGACGATGACGACAAATACAATACTGCTCTCTGTGAGACCTACTACATTGATGGCTCTGGTTTTGATGCTATCGAGTGCGAGCCAGCCAACGGCAGCATTGTAGAGAGCCTTTCGACCATTGTGATTACCTATGTAAATGAGACCTTGGTTGCAAACAACTCATCTTCTTATGCTAGTATCACGGTTTACAACTCGGCCAACCAGTATGTAGCTACCGCTGGTATGTACCAGAACCAGATCACTGCTGGCCCTGGCGAAAACCAAGCAACTATCACGCTTAATGTTACTTTGACAGAGAAGGATACCTACACCTTCAAACTCCCTGGCAACGCCTTCTTCCTTGGTGAAGACCAGCGTTTCAGCACCGTTCAGAAGTTTGAGTACACTGTCGATCCCGATTACGTTCCCACTTCTCTGGAAGCCATTGAGAGTACAACCGATGTCGTGCCAGGCATCTTCACCATCGATGGCCGCAAGGTCGAGAAGGTAGGCAAGGGCATCTTCATCGTTGATGGAAAGATTGTCAAGTATTGATTCTCTAATTAGAATTCCTTCATAATCAATGAGACTTTTTTTAATTCCTCTAACACTTGTAGCCTGCACTCTCGTGGTGCAGGCCCAAGTTTTTTTACCTCAATCTGATCAGGATCTTATGGTACAGAAAGGAGGGCAATTACAAACCACAATGCCTGCTTTCTGGAATACACCAGTTATCCTGCCGCAGCTCTCTTCTCAAAACCCTTCTGCCGGACATTCATGGATTGGCTATAATCAGAGTGCTGGTATTGATACCACCTCTGTAGTTGACCAGTGGGGTAACTTCAAGACTTTCGGAGGTATGGTGGGCTTTGATATTGAGCCACTCAGTGTCGAATTTTCTATGATAGACACGATATATGCTCATCCCAAGATGGCTCCTTATGGCTATCTTTCCGGAAATATCTATTATGCCTATTGCCCAAATTTCAGTAATACTACTGGCACATATACCAGCATGGATTATATGGGATGGGATATCCGTAATTGGAATGTTACTGATTCGGTGCGTGTACGTATAACCAATGGTACCAGCGACATCCCTTACATTGGCTGCTACGACCCTGTGACGGGTATTGACTATGCGATTACTTTTGGCAATGAGAATGGTGTAGAGACCTACTACAGCTACATCGTAGATCCAGGAACTCACAAACTCAAGCGGCTGGCAAAGCTTGGCAGTTATGATGGTGCCGAGAACTTCACTTCCTACAAGGCCATGTTCTCCGATGGAGTAGAGATCTATGCTCTCAATCGTGACTATGTGATGCAGATCGACCGCAAGACAGGTCTTGCCACCGAGGTGGGTCACTTCGACTTTGAGCATAACTCTTATGGCATTCAGGCTATCCGTTACGATAATGGACGTTTCATCTTCGATCATTACGACCTTTACACTGGAACGTCTTTCTGGAGCTTCTCGCTCGACAACATTGGTGCCGATGGCGTAATCCAGAAGGAGCTGATTGGTTATATTCCAACGGGATGGAATCACATCTTCCGTGCCCCTTCTGTTGAACTTTGCGAATCTGAGGTCCTCTCAAACGTGAAGGATTTGAAGGCTGTGGCTTCAGATGACCAGCATGCAACCATCACCTTCACTGTACCTTCTACCACAACCTCAGGCATTGCCCTTTCTTCCACTACAATGGCCAATGTAACTGTGCTTATTGATGGACAGGCAATTAACTTACCCGAAACACAGTATGCACTGGGTAGCAAGGTTTCGGTTGAGGTGGAAGGCCTTGAACCGACTTGCCTCCACTTCGTTTCTGCGCAATGCAATCCCGTACATGAGTGGTCGGCTGTTGAACCATTTGCTCTTGTCGGCAATACACTTCGTGGAGTTCCTTTCTGCGCAGGCGCTGATGCTCCCGGTCAGGTTTCGAACATCAGAGCAACCGCTCTTTCCGATGCAAACCGCATCAAGGTATCTTGGTCGGCACCTACCTCTGCCCGCTATGCTGCTTTCGGATCATCTTTCAACAAGAATGATGTCACTTATAAGGTTGTAAACTCTCTCACCGGGGAGATTGTAGCAGAAGGCCTTGCCGAAACATCACTCTTGCTCGACATCCCTGCTTACTATTCAACACAGCAGTTCACGATCGTACCTTTCTCAGCGGGTATGGAAGGAACACCTGCCGAGAGCAGCCGTTATGTGTTCGGTTCCTACGTTGAGCTGCCGTATTATGAAGACTTCGAGAATTCTCATTCCTTGGAGTACTTCACTGTCATCAATGCGAATGAAGATGGTACTGCTCGCACTTGGAATTGGAATACCTATTATCATTTCGTAACGATGAACACTCCGATTGGTAGTATCTATAATGATGATTGGCTTATAACTCCCAACTTCAATGCCGATTCGGATCACGTTTATCGTCTGGCATTCACGATAGGCAATGACAATAAGGATCATAATCTCCATATCACGATGGGCAATTATCCATCAGTTCAGTCGCAGACACAGATGGTAGCCGATCTTGAGGGATATCATATTCCAGCCAAGGACATCGAATTGCAGTTCTATGCCCGTCCGGAAACCGCCGGGTCTTATTGCTTTGGCATCTATGACTTTTCTACCGACAATGAAGGCATGTATCACATTGATGATCTTCGTATCGAAGAGGCCTTCTCGACTCATGCACCCGACTCAGTAACCGAGGTGCTCTTCCAGCCAGCCGATGGAGGTGCGCTTAGCGGCACACTCTTCTTTACCCTTCCCGAAAAGGATGTATTGGGAGAATCGCTCACGAGATTAACCAAGTATGAGGTCTATCGCAACGATACGCTTGTCAGCACTATCACCGATGCTCAGCTGGGTTCTGCCGAGGCTGTTGATGTAGAGGCTATTCATGGCTACAACACCTATCGTATCGTCTCTTACAACGAGTTTGGCAATGGTTGGCCCGTCGATTATCGTGTCTATGTAGGCATTGACATCCCTGTTGAAGTATCTGGCTTCATGGCTGTTTGGGCAGAAAGCACCCAACCTCGCCGCAGTGGTGTCACCCTTTCTTGGGAAGCTCCTACCAAGGGCTTGCGTGGCGGATATGTCAATCCAGATGCACTCACCTATAATATCTATCACTTCAATCCCGACAACAATCAGTATTCGCTCATCGAGTCGGGTGTAACGGGCACCAGTTTCACTACTTCTGAACTCACAGGCAATTCGCAGGATTACTTTGCCTACGCCATTGGAGCCGTGAGCAGCGAGGGTGAAGGCGAACGAGTTCGCAAGGGCATCACCTTGGGAACACCTTACGCACTTCCATTCTCCGAGAGTTGGTATTATGGTGGCCAGAACGGTCCTTGGATTACCACTTCTTTGCAGGGTGCTCCAGGTTGGGCTATCGACAACAATATCTTCAACATGCACATCGAGGCTGTCGATGGTGACGAATTCCAGCTCTTGCTTCGCAACCTGGGTGACGATGTTGTCAGCGCACGTATAGCTTCACCTATCTTCGATTTCAAGGATGCCACTAACCCCGTTCTAGGTCTTTGGATATTCCATGACATCAATGTTTCCGAAAGCAGTTGGTTCTGTCTTGAGGCCTCGGAAGATGGTTTCAACTTCAGTGACATCTCCGAACACACAGCCTTCGCTGGCAATGCCGGTTGGGTATTCCATGTCATCCCATTGGAGGCCGTCAAGGGCAAGAAGGTCCAGTTGGCAATCAAGGTCTATATGGACGAAGTTCAGAGCCGCTTCTTTACCGATGCACTGCAGGTTGTCGATCTTAACGCAGGTAATGACCTTGCCGTCTCCAGCTTCAGCTATCAGGAGAATCAGGCCCTCGGTACCATGTCGAATGTTGAGGTTCAAGTTGTCAACCTTGGTGCTCAGGAGGCTGCTGAATATGAGGTTTGCCTCTTTGCCAATGGCGAGATGGTAGGCGATGAACTGATAGATGAACCTTTGGCTTCAGGTCATACTCGCACCTTCACCTTCCAGATTGATTTGCAGGCTACAGTTCAGGAGGGCGTCAAGTGCTATGCTGAAGTTATCTATGATGACGACAACGAGCTCAATAACGTTACCGATGTCGTGACTATTCTTCCTCTTGTGCTCGACCTCAATGCACCTGCCGACCTCACCCTCAACGACTCACAGGATCTCAGCTGGTCGGCTCCAGCCGAAATGCATGGTCGTCGTGTCTTTGAGGACTTCGAGAACGGCAAGGCCTTCAGCATCGATGGTCACAACGGTTGGATCTGCTACGATGGCGATGGTCAACTCGAGGCTGGTTATACACAATATTATAACAACTACTGGCCTAATTTCAACAATCCACAGGCTTGGATGATCTGGAGCCTTGAAGAAACCGGCACCATTGCAAACGCCTGGTATCCAATCGATGGCGAAAAGTGTCTTATCAGTTGGATGGTTACCGGCCAGATGCCTGATATGACCAATGCTACAACCACCAAGGATGACTGGTTCATTTCTCCCGAGGTTCTTGGTGGAACCGATCTTAGCTTCCAAGCCAAGGCCATTCTCTGTAGCTATTATGGACCTTCTTCAATGCAGATCCTTACTTCAGCTACCGATCGTGATCCAGCCAGCTTTACGCTCCTCAAGGAGTATTCTGTTGGAGCTACCATGGTCGAAGAGGTTGAGGATATCAGTGTCACCTTGCCTGCCGATGCCCGCTATGTAGCTATCCGCTGCACCGGAACCGAGTTTGCCTTGATGATCGATAATCTCGAATATACCTTGGCTCAGACACCTCAGTTTGCTGGTTACAATGTCTATTGTGGCTTCGGTCGCCAGAATACCAGCATTCTCACCGACTTGCAGTATCATCCGCAGCGCATCGGCACTTACGCCGTATCTGCACAGTATGACTTGGGCGAGTCAGAGCTCAGCAACAGCATCGAGGTGACGACTCTCGGCATCGACAAGGTGGAGGCCGACGAGGCTGCCCAGCGCGAATACTGGTCACTCGATGGCCGTCGCTTGCGCGATGCTTCTGCCAGTGGCATCTATATCATTCGTCAGAAGGGTGCCGTTCGTAAGGCTATCGTCAAATAAAGATTATCCTAAATGCAGGAATCTTGAGTTACATCCAGGTTCCTGCTGGAAATTATAACATTTTCCAATGAACAAAGGAATTCAAATCATATGCACTATGGCCCTCCTTCTGGGGAGCCATAGTGTATTTGCAATCCCTGCTGATCCTGCCTTCCGTACGTATCGTCAGCCAGATGGAACGCTTATCAAGTATCAAATCACAGGTGATGAGTTTGCTCATTCCATCCTTGACTTACAGGGCCGTGAAATGTGTTTCGACACTGCCACACGAACACTACGTCTGATGAGCGAAGCGGAAATTGAAGATCGCAAACAAACTGCTCCTCGCAGAGCCCCTGAACCAGGCACTGAGCGACGCGGATTCTACCCCACTACAGGTCAGCGCCATTCGCTGGTGTTCCTCATTGAGTTTTCAGACATTCGGTTTACCACTGTTGGTGACGATCCCAACCAGTACTACACCCGTATGCTTAATGAAGAGGGATTTGCCGACCATGGAGCAACCGGTTCTGCCCGAGATTATTATCTCACGGCATCGAAAGGACTCTTTGAGCCCACTTTCGATGTCGTTGGCCCTATCCGACTTGACAAGACAGCCAGCTACTATGGCGGCAATGGTCCTTCGGGTAGTGATGTACATCAGGCAGAACCGATCTACGAGGCATGTCTCATAGCTGATAGTTTAGGATTGGTCGATTTCACGCAGTATGATGACGACCAAAATGGCATAGTCGATAACATCTTCTTTTTCTATGCCGGTTTTGGCGAGGCAGACACGGGCTTCAGCGACTGCATCTGGCCACATGCTTGGAATCTCGACAATGCCGAATTGCCTTTGACACTGCAAGGCAAAAAAATCTACAGTTATGCTTGCTCAAACGAGATTCGTTATCAGGAAAATGCTGCCGAATACGAGCCCACCGGCATCGGCACATTTGTCCATGAGTTTGCTCACGTGTTGGGCCTTCCCGATCTCTACAACACCGCAGGTGGTATGAGTTCGCTCTATTCCTATACCCCCAACAACTGGAGTGTAATGGATCATGGGCCTTACAACAACGACACCCGCACTCCGCCCACCTTCTCCAGCTTCGAACGCTATTCTATCGGTTGGCTACGTCCCGAAATTCTCACACCTCAGGCCGATACCACCAATGTGTTGCCCGCCCTTGAGGAGAGTGCCCGTGCCTATCTGGTCGAGGTCCCCTCCAAGGAACATGAATATTTCCTACTCGAAAATCGCCAGCAGGAGGGTTGGGACACTTATCTCCCCAATCACGGCATGCTTATTTGGCATATCGATTATGACTCTACCCGTTGGGTAAACAACAGTCCCAACAACGAGCCGAAACAGTTGGTAGATATCTACGAGGCCGATGGCGACTATTCTCCATCCACCTACGCAGGCGATGTTATGCCAGGAGCCTATAACATCACTTCGTTGGCTCTCTACTCATGGGCCAACGAGTTGGTAACGAGTCCCGATTTTGTCAGAGAATCAGCCGATGGAACGATTCTTTTCCTGTTGCAAGGTGTCAACTATTCGGCAGCACAACCACAGACTCTGCAGGTTTCCAATCTTGATGCTCATGGTTTTGTACTCTCATGGGACGAAGTTCCCGATGCCACCAGCTATCGCGTCATTGTCAACGAAGGGGAGGCACAGATTCAGAATCTTGAGGTAATCGACACCTCGGTCATGCTCGTGGGACTAAAACCTGCTACCACTTATACATTGCAAGTTCTAGCTTATGTAGGCACATTTGCTTCTCAGCCTGCCACGACGCAAGTTACCACAATGGATCTTCCTTTTATTGATCGTACCCCGACGATACTTCCAGCCACCGATGTTCAGGCGAACAGTTTTGTTGCCCATTGGGAACCATTATCCGATGCTAGCAACTATCTGCTTACCCTTTGCCAATTGCAGAGCTCCATCTCGAGTGGCCAGCAGGGCTATGACTTCAGCGAAAAGGCCGATGGCATGCCATCACTGTGGGAGAGCAGCAGTTCAACCTATTATGCCATCTCAGGTTATTATGGTGCCGCTTCTCCTTCACTTCGCTTCTCCAAAGATCAAGATTATCTCTTCATCGCTTACCCCGAGGCAACTATCACTTCGCTCTCATTCTGGATGCGAGGACAGAAGGCTCAAGGTTCAGTCGATGTCGAGTGGCGAGCCAACGACGAAGATGCTTGGCAGCTTGTGAGCAACATACCACTCTCAGCCGAAGGCCAAACCGTCACCCTTGCCTTCGAACAGGAGGTTTCGGCGCTGCGTATTCTCTATCATCGCGATGGCGGATTTGTCGTTATCGACGATGTAGAGGTCGAGATTATCGTTCAGGAGCACACCCCACTCCCTGGTTTTGACGATCTCTCTGTAGGAGATGTCCTACAGTATTCTTTCTCATCTCTCCAACCTGAGACCACCTATACCTATCGTGTCAAGGCGGTCAATGCTGCAGGTGAGATTTCACAGCCTTCTGCCGAACAGTATGTAGTAACATTGGCTGATGAGGGAGGTTCGGACCCTGGTGATGACCCAGGAGAGAATCCCGGAGGAGATACACCAACTGGTCCGACACACAAAATACTTGTTGAGGAGTTCACAGGTCAGGATTGTATCTATTGTCCCACGGGAGCCGAATACATTCAGTCAGCGATTGCGGGTAATGAAGATCGTGTAGTCGAAGTCAGGCACCATGCAGGTTATTATCCCGATAACCTCACCTGCGAGGCCGATATCCAATATGCTCAGCTTTTTGGAATCAATAGTGCTCCAACGGGGATCATCAACCGAGCTGAGTTTGGCGAGACTTGCAAGATTACCTTTACTGCCACCTTGTCGCCCGATTCCATTCGTTCTACCATTATTCGTGAATTGGCCAAGCCCGATTATGTTACGGTCAATATAGAGACAACCTATGATGAGACTACGCGCGAGGTTACGGCTCGTATCTATGGACATCTCATTCAGGCTATACCAGGATCAAATACACGTCTCAATGTGTGGTTAATCGAAAGCGGTTATCGTGGTTATCAGCAATCCATCACGGGTGTACTCTCCAATTACATGCACACCGACTATCAGCGAAAATCGCTTACAGAAATAAAGGGTGATGAATTGACATTCGATGCCGACGGGAACTATGACCAGACATTTACTTACACTCTTCCAAAGACTTATCCAGCCTATACCGAGAGTGGTGCTTCAGCGACCAAGTCGACCGAAGCTATGCCCGCAACTTCCCGCATCGTTGCCTTTGTGTCAAATTGGAGCAGATCTGATGACTGCGAGGTATATAATGTAAACAGTGCACTTATTGGGCACAATGCAGAAGATGTCGCAGCCATCACCAATCTTCAGCCCGACGCTAGTCTCCCGCTCCCGATTGTCGATTTGCAAGGTCGTCGAGTATCTGATGACCAACATGGTTTCATGATTAAAAATGGCCGCGTAATTATGTTGCGTTAAGTCACGTCAAATAAGGAATCTTTTCACAACATATTGAAAGGCCCAAATTACAAACGCGCGACTTAACAGTTTTTATACAAAAAAGACAGGAAGACGAACTTATTTCAGGGTCTTCCTGTCTTTTATGTTTCTCATACTATGACCATTTTTTGACCATTTTTTTATAATCGTGGCTAGAATGGTCTAGAAATAACATTTTTGTGATCCCATACGGAGTCGAACCGTAATCGAAGGAACCGGAATCCTTTATTCTATCCATTGAACTATGGGACCGTTGCCGAAATTGCGGGTGCAAAGATACGGCAAAAAAATTATAAAAGCAAATTCTTGGGGCAAAAAATGCATTTTGCCCCAAGAATTGTGGTGTGCCTGGACTTATCTTTGCAGGATTTTCCTGCCATCACGCACCTGGAAACCCTTATAGCCTTCGGGAACAAGTTGGCCGAAGAGGTTGATGGGAACGGATGTGACTGGCGAGACATTGGTCTCGATGGCTTCGACTCTCGACACTGCCGTCTTGCGCTCGTAGGGACCGAGGTCGCGCGCAGCGCCTGTGACTTCCTGCCTCAGGAAGGGGAAGTCCTCCAGCAAATCGTCGGGGATGCCATAGGCAGCATTGCCTGCATCAACAAGTCGGCTGTCGCTGAACAGTCGGCCGAAACGTCGGGGCAACGAGCCGTCGATGCTGCGTGGCTTGAGGGCATCGTCCTCGTCGAGCGAGACGTAATCGTCCTTCGAGAATCCCGTGACGAGATTGTGGGTCCAGCCGTTCTTCGACATCGGTGTGACGATGGCATTGTAGTCGTCGGTGCCGACACAGATCTCCTGACGGCCGAGGCAGACATTGTTGTAGAAGAAGGTGTTGGCAGCCGATCCGCCCGACTCGAACATATAGTCATAACCATTGTCGAATGCCAGACAGCCGATGAGGACGTGTCCGTCCTTGTGATGGTTGCAGTCGAAACCCTTCACCGAACCCGTCCTGTCGCAACCGAAGGCGATGCAGTTATAGACGTAATGGATGCCTTTCGACGAACCTCCAGTGCCATTGCCTCCGAGCTTGATGCCATTGCCGTTGCCACTGAACGAGGCGGAGCCCGACAGATAGTCCTTCACCCAGAGATGGTCCTCGGGATTGCCACTCTCCCATGCCCAGCATTCGGCAATGATGACGCTGTAGTCGGTCTCATAGAGGTCCCAGGCATCGTCGGAGTTGCGCCAGGCACGGCAACGGATGAAGCGGTTGCCCTTGCCATTGTGCATCTTGCAGGCGAAACCATCGGCATCCGACCCGTAGTTGCTGTCGAAGTCGCAGTTGTGATGCGAATCGCAATCGATTACATCGTTGTAGGCACAGAACTCACCATTGTTGGACGAGCCGTGGCCCGAGTCGGCGAAATTATGCCCGAAGCCCAACTGGAGTCCCGTATCGAGATTGTAGGAGAAGACGCAGCGCTCGATGCGATTGTGCGAGCCCTCGAGCTTGATGCCATTGTCGGCAGCATGGGTGATGTGCAGGCCAAAAAGCACCCAGTAGTTGCCCGTGATGAGGATGCCACGATCGCCCACACTCTTTTCGCGAAGCTGCTGCTCGAAATCGAAGACCGGCACCTCATCCTCATAACTGCGGATGGTGATGGGAGCCTCGGCGGTGCCCGACTTGGTGAGGCGCACAGTGAGTTTGTTGGACGAATCGCGCCAGGTGAAATGATAGGTGCCACCACGGCAAACGATATGGTCGCCAGGGGCGGCCTCGTTGACTGCCTTCTGCAGATTCATCCAAGGCTTCTCGAACGAGCCATCGCCCGCAGTGTCGTCGCCATCGGGAGCGATGAAATAGGTGTTCACCGGTTCGGTGAACGGTCGGGTGGGGATAGGTACTCCCTCCACCACATAAGTGCTGTCCTCAGGATCGCCCGTCACCTCGCTAGCGGGGTCGTAGAACTTCACCATGAAGTCATCGACATAGACATTCGATGCGGAGCAAAGCACACGGAACTGCACATTGGCGACCGAATCCAATCCCGTCCGCTTGCTATAGGATGCGAAGGTCGATGATGAACTGGTGATGGTGAACTTGTCGAGTTCGGTCCACGTCGTACCTTCATCGAGCGTATAACTCACGGTGACTGGCTTGTTCGAACCGCCCGAACGATAGGTGAAGCCAACCTTCTGAGGCTGGCTGAGCAAGGGCGTAATGAGATAACTGTTGGAACTGTTGAATTTCACCGCGGTATTCCCGTTCGAAGTATTGGCTCCCACACCCGATACGGTCCACACCCCAGTAGGCAGCGTCACTTCGGCTACACTGCTATAGGAACCCGAGAAACTGCTGAAATCCTCCTTGAAATCATCTGCTGCCATTGCAGAGAATGGCAGCAGAAACATCAAAAAACTAAAAGAGCATTTCATCTAAATCAATTAATAAAAAGGTGGAGTGATCAAAGCCCGAAATAAACCATCAGGCCACCGATGACAAGATAGATGAAGGCATAGGGAAGGGCCTTCTTGATGATCTCACCATCCTGTCCCTCCATACCGCACGAAGCGGTAGCGATTGCGATACTCTGGGGACTGATTATCTTACCGCCTGTAGCACCTGTGGTATTGCCGGCAGCCAGCCAATTGGTCTCATTGCCATCGAAGCCGAAGAAGGTAGACTGGTGGGTCAAGCCGAGCTGACCAGCCACATTGGCCTGCAACTTTGCGAAGAGGATGTTCGACGACGTGTCAGAACCTGTCACAAATGTGCCGATACCACCAATCAGCGGGGCGAAGAACGGATAGAAGCTGCCCGTGATGGCGACGAGGCCGACAGCGATGGCAGAAATCATGCCCGAATAGTTCATCACCGACGACATGGCGATAAGGCTGATGATGGTGATGACGGTGAAGCGAAGGTTGACCAATGTTTTAGCCAGGATAGCCATCAGCTTGCCGAACGATACACCCTGGATAAGGCCACCGATCGTTGCACCAAGGAACAGCATCAGGCCGGCATTGCTGATCCAGCCGAACTTGAAGGTAGAGCCAATGACAGGCAAAGCCACTGCCGAAACGAGGTGGCTCTTCAGAAAGCTGTTGATGGGAGGACAGAGCGCACCGGAAGCAAGGATGAAGACAAGGATGAAGATATAGACGCTCCATGCCTTAAACGTCTCGCCCAATGTGTAACCATTTCCTCCGGCATTGCCGCCAACTTCCACTTCCACAGTACCACCACCGGGAGTAGCAACTGCAACCTTCTTGCGGATGAACAGCTTGGCATAGGCGATGATGGCCACGATAGCAGCAATCGAACCAAGAATGGCAGGAGTCTCTGCACCCAAGAAATGTGCACAGACATACTGTACGACCAACGAGATGCTGCCCGTCCAGAGGGTCAGGGTGATGTTCTTCACGATGGCAGACTTGTCGGTGAGCATAAGGATGACGAAGGGGATGAGGAAGAACAGCGGCGAGAGCTGGACGACGGTAAGACCTGCAATCTCGCAAATCATATCGGCCGGAGCAGAGCCGCCGGGGGTAATCTCGTTGCACAAAGTGGTGACAGGGATGCCTACAGCGCCGAAGGCCACAGGCACACTGTTGGCAAGCAGCGAAACCAGCGCAGAGAACATCGGCTTGAAGCCGAGGCCGATGAGAATGGCTGCAGGGATGGCCACAGCCGTACCGAAGCCAGCCATACCTTCGAGGAGACCACCGAAGCCCCACACGAGAATCAGGACGATGATACCCTTGTCGTCGCTGATGGAAGTGAACTGCTTCTTGATCACCTCAATCTGCTTGTCTTCCACAAGGATGTTGTAGCTATAGATAGCCATCAGGATGACAATCAAAATCGGGAAGATGGCCTTGAGAACACCTTCGACGAATGCCCACCAGGTGACGCCAACGATGCTCTTGTCCTGCAATGCCTCAGGAACCATGTCGAGAGCAGGAGCAGCAAAGATTGCAAGCAGACACGTCACGATAAACGTGATAAGGGCGCTCTTCCAACCTGGCATCTTGAAGCCAAGCATCAGGGTAAAGAGCAATAAAATAGGAATAATGGAAACTAATGCTGCCATGGAGAATATCAATTAACAATTAACAATTAAGGGATTCTAAGGGATTTTTAGGGATTCTAAGGGATTTTTAGGGACGTATGTTTTTGGGGGTTCATTTTCGATAGGCGCTTCTCTCGGACGTGACCGAACGGAAACAAGGTGATGTCCCCAAATATCCTTTAATATCCCTTAATATCCCTTAATATCCTAATTAATCAGTGAGGAAGACAGTGAGGCCACGGGCAGCCTGGGCGCCATAGACGAGCGACTGCTCGATGTCGGCTGTCTTGGAGGGACCTGAGATGAAGGTGCCGAAGCCGTAGTCGTTGAACCTGATACGCTCGTAGGCCTCGTGCATGTTGCTGACGATGTTCTTGCGCGACACGATGAGCACCAGCGTCTCGGAAGCGAAGCAGATGGCTTTCTCCTTCATCGTCTGGGGAACCCACACACAGCCATTCTCGGCGCAAGCCACTTCGCCCTTGATGACACCCACATCGACATCCTCAAGGTCCTGTGCACGCTCGACGGTGTCGGGGTTCTTGTCGGCCTTGACACCCGGGATGTTGCTGGCAATGATCCTGGCATCGGGATAAGCCTCACGAATCTTGGCGTTGATGTCGTCGGTAGGCTTGATTTCGAAGACACGCGCACCCGCTGTGGTTGTGGTGGTCTCGATATACTGGGCCACGGGGTCGGCGAACTCGAGTTTCTTGAAGCCGAGGTCGGGGAAATCGTAGGTCTCGCGTACATTACCGCGAAGCCTGTTGAGTATTTCTTCTCTGCTGCTCATTTTACTTTTCCTTTCTTCCATAATGTGTGGAACGATTCTTTAGCGAACTCAGGCATCGTGTGTCCGTAGCACCACGTGTTGGCCTTGATGTTGGTCATAAAGGCTGGCACATGGTTGGCCAACGGGGCGAACTTCAGCGCAGTGGTATAGAGCGAAGGATGCTCGAAGAGCGTCTGCATACCAGACGACATCATCTTCTTCAAGGGGTCGGCATGGCCCATCGAGTCGAGTTCCTGGCGCCACTTGTAGATCTGCGTCGAAAGATCGACCTTGACGGGACAAACGTTGTCGCACGACATGCAGAGCGAGCAAGCCGAGCAGTTGTGGTAGTTGGCCTCCTTATCCTTGAGCATACCGAGGTTGATGCCGATAGGCCCTGGGATGAAATAGGTGTAGGAATAGCCTCCCGAACGGCGATAGACGGGACATGTGTTCATGCAGGCACCGCAACGCATGCACTTGAGGGTCTGCCAGTGCTCGATGTTACCAAGGATGCTGCTGCGTCCGTTATCGACGAGGATGATGTGCATCTCAGCTCCTGGACGTGCCTTGCGGAAGTGGGACGTATAGACCGTGGTGGCCTGGCCTGTGCCATGGCGAGCGAGGAGACGTTGGAAGACACCCATTGCCTTGTAGTTGGGAATGATCTTCTCCAGACCGATGGAAACGATGTGCAGTTTGGGAATAGAGGTTGACATGTCGGCATTGCCCTCGTTGGTACAAACCACGATGTCGCCCGTCTCGGCAATTCCGAAATTGCCACCTGTCATACCGCAGTCGGCCTCCATGAAGTTGTCGCGCAGGTGATAGCGTGCAGCACGGGTCAGATAGGTGGGGTCGGAACTGGTTCGCCAGTCCTCGCCTTCCTTCAGCAGGCCTTCGGCGGCGTGGGCGCCATGTTTCTCGATGATGCCCTTTTCGCGGAAGCAGGCTGCCACCTCTTCGCGGGTGACGTGGATGGCAGGCATGACGATGTGGCTGGGTGGTATCTCCATAAGTTGGAGGATGCGTTCGCCAAGGTCGGTCTCGACCACGTCGATGCCGTGCTTGATAAGATTATCGTTCAGATGACACTCTTCGGTAAGCTTCGACTTGCTCTTCACCACCTTCTTGACGTTGTGCTGACGCATGATCTCCATCACGATGTCGTTGTACTCGTCAGCATCCTTTGCCCAGTGGACATGCACGCCATTCTTCTTGGCATTGGCCTCGAACTGCTCAAGGTAGTCGGCAAGATGGGTGATGGTGTGCTTCTTGATGAGGTTGGCCGATTCGCGCAACTGCTCCCACTCCTCAAGCTGATAGGCAAGGCCGTCGCGCTTCGAACGCACGCTCCAGAAGGTCTGGTCGTGGCGGGTTACTCTGCCAGAATCCTGATTGAATTTCTCGGCAGCAATACTGTGTTTGGTACTCATAATCCGGCTGCTAAAATTTGTGCGACGTGAATGAATTTGATGGGTTCGCCATTCTTCTTGGCAATGCCCTGCAAGTGCATCAGGCACGAAGAGTCGGGGCCGGTGATATACTCGGCACCGGTAGCCATGTGACGACGAAGCTTGTCCTTGCCCATGCGGGTGGAGACGGCAGGCTCCTCGACCGAGAACATGCCGCCGAAGCCGCAGCATTCATCGGGGCGCTCGGGCTCCATCACGGTGATGCCTTCGACGAGCTGAAGAAGGTCCTTGATCTTGTTGAACCTGGGCACATTGCGTTCGGAAGGTGATGACAGGCCGAGTTCGCGAACGCCATGACAACTGTTGTGGAGCGACACCTTGTGCGGGAACTTGGCCTTCAGCGAGGTCGGTTTGATGACATCATGAAGGAATTCGACAAGGTCCATGGTACGTTTGGCAGCTTCGCACTCGTGCCCAACGATACCATCATGGAAAAACCTGACGTAGGCAGCACAACTGGCCGAAGGAGCCACGACATAGTCGTAGCCGCGGAACAGCTCGTCGTAGTTCTCGACGAGTTTCTCAGCCTTGTTCTGGAAGCCGGCATTGCCCATGGGCTGACCGCAGCAGGTCTGCTTTTCGGGATACTCGACATCGAGCCCCAGGCTGCAGAGAAGTTTGTAGGCAGCAACACCCACCTCGGGGTAGAGGGCATCTACATAACAGGGTACGAATAATCCGATTTTCATGGAATAATTGTTGCGTGTTTTATGCGTTGGTAACTATTAATGGAATTTATAGTGCAAATATTAAAATTTTCCTTCACATTTCCAAATTATTTGTTGCACAATGTCCTTATCGTGCAATCGCGCAAAGGACTATTGCACTTATTTGACACCTTTGCATATCACTTAATTTCCATAATATCCAATCATCCGATTAAAAAGAAAAAAGAAAAAAAGATAAAAAGAGGGGCAGGATTTGTTTTTCTCGGAAAATGTGTCTATCTTTGCGGCGCACTTTTCGATAAGTGCGGGATAATTAGAAAACGTTTTGCTATGCAAGTCAAGATTGAGGAATCGTGGCGCCAGCAACTTCAGCCACAGTTCGACAGCGCGTATTTTGAGATACTTACCAACTTCGTGCGCCGTGCCTACCAGACCACGACGTGCTATCCGCCCGGACGCTTCATCTTCGAAGCCTTCAACCGCACGCCTTTCGACAAGGTGAAGGTTGTCATCCTCGGACAGGATCCCTATCACGAACCGGGGCAGGCCCATGGCCTGTGTTTCTCGGTGCAGCCGGGCATTGCCCTCCCTCCTTCGCTGCTCAACATCTACAAGGAACTGGTCAACGAGTTCGGACAACCTCCCATGGTGATGCCTGGTGCCGATCCAAGGTCAGTGGGACGTGCCACGGCCCTACCCAACAGCGGCGACCTCAGCGCATGGGCCGACCAGGGCGTCCTGCTGCTCAACACTTCGCTCACCGTGCAGCGAGGCATGGCCAACAGTCATTCGGGCAAGGGCTGGGAGACATTCACCGACGCTGCCATCAAGGCGCTTGCCAACAATCGTTCGAACATCGTCTTCCTGCTTTGGGGACGCAATGCCCGCAACAAGAAGGTGTTCATCGACGGGCGCAAACACTGCGTGCTCGAATGTGCGCATCCTTCGCCCCTCTCGGCCTACAACGGGTTCTTCGGCTGCAACCACTTCGCCTTGTGCAACAACTACCTGCAGCAGCACGGGATGACTCCGATTCAGTGGCTCTGATGATTATTTTAAACACGGATTACCACGAATTGACATGAATTTTCAAGAATGATCAAATAGGCTGAAATAATCATACATCTCCAATTAATGGTAAATTAATGATAATTCGTGTAAAATAAAAAATCAATGAAAAGAGATATTATCCTGGCGCATCTGTGCATCGGCTGTGCCGGCATCATCTGGGGACTGATGTCGCCCATCGGGAAGGATGCCATGCTGCACGGCATCGGAGGCATCGACATGGTGAGTTTTCGCGTCATGGGTGCTTGTCTGTGCTTCTGGCTTGCTTCGCTTATGTTCAAGGTGACGGGACAGAAGCAGGAGAAGGTGCCGACGCGCGACCTGCTCAAGTTCTTCCTAGTGGCCATGTTCAGCGTCATCTGCAACCAGTGCTGCTATACCATCGGACTCAGCATCACAGCACCCACCAATGCCAGCATCATGACCACAACGATGCCCATCATCACGATGATACTGGCTGCCATCGTCCTGAGGGAGCCCATCTCTTCGAAGAAGGTGCTGGGCATTGCCTTGGGCGTGACGGGAGCGCTGATACTGATTTTGAGCAGCACGTCGACAGGAGGTTCCAAAGCCGAAGGCAACATCCTCGGCGACCTGCTGGTGGTGGGCGCACAATGCAGCTTCGCCATCTATCTGACTTTCTTCAAGCACATCGTGCAGCGCTATCATGTCGTGACAGTTATGAAATGGACCTTCACCTATGCCTGTCTTGTCATTCTGCCTTTCTCGTTCCGTCATCTCAGCGCCATACCTTTTGCCGAAATAAGCACCAGGACCTGGCTCGAGACGGGCTTCGTGGTGTTCTTCGGAACCTTCCTCGCCTACATCCTGATGATCCGTGCCCAGAAGGTGCTGCGTCCCACCGTGGTGAGCATATACAATTACGTCCAGCCCACGGTGGCTTGTCTCGTAAGTGCCATCACAGGGCTGGGCGTATTCGGATGGAGTCAGGCTATAGCCATCGTCCTCGTCTTTACGGGCGTGTATCTGGTGAGCATCAGCAAGAGCCGACAGGATTTAAAAAGGGAAAAGAAGATGAGGAAAGGGAGTAAAAAAGGAGTAAAAGAGGAGTAAAAAAGGAGTTAAAGGGACAATACCTTCGCCTGTTAAGAATAGACCCAGTGATACATTTGTCCCTTTTACTCCCCTTTTATAACCCTTTTACTACTCTTTTACTCCCCTTGGATAACCCTTCCAAAGAATCATCGAAAGAATCATTCCGGGCACGGTGCAGGCCACTGCTGCCCAGAAGAATTGGGTGTAACCCAACGACTCCTGCAGCCAGCCACTCAGCATCGATGGGATGTTCATGCCCAATGCCATCAGGGCGGTGAGGATGGCGTAATGCGAAGTGGAGAACTTGCCTTGCGACGACTGCAGCATGAAGACCATATAGGCTGTGAAGCCCAGACCATAACCAAACTGCTCCACTCCCACCAGCGAACCTATCAGCAGACGACTCTGTGGCTGGGCTATCGACATCCAGACATAGAGCAGGTCGGGCACATTGAGCATCAATGCCAGTGGAATGACACATTTCCTCAAGCCATACTTCGACACAAGCATACCACCCAGAATTCCTCCGATGGTGAGCATGCCCACGCCTACCGTACCATAGATCAGACCATATTCCGCATTATCGAGTCCAAGGCCTCCGGTTTCGACGGGTGCCTTGAGGAAGAGTATCGTCATCTTCGAAAGTAATGCCTCGCCAAGACGATAGAAGAGCAGAAACAGGAGGATGAACCAAAGTCCGGGCTTACGGACGAAGGCTGCAAAGGCTCCCACCCAATCGGTATCGGAACGTTCTGCCTCATTCGCCGTCTTTTCGGCAGTTTCAAGGGTTGTTATGTCCTTGGTACGGCGATTCAAATGGGGAAGCCACGTGCGATGAGCAAGAGCAAAGATTAGCATCAGACCACCCACGCCCAGCATAACAAGAATCCATGCTCGCGTAAGGTCTCCTCCATTGCTTCGCGACAGAAGTCCGACCAAAGTGGTGAGCACTCCCGATGCAAAGATCATCGACAGACGATAGGCAGTGGAGCGGATGCCGACGAAGAACGACTGCGCATCCTTGTCGAGCGCCTTCATGTAGAATCCATCGCAAGCGATGTCGTAGGTGGCTGACGAGAATGCGCCCACCGTCAGGGCAATGAGACACCACACAAGCCAGTTGCTGCTGAGCAGCGAAAGGGCAACACCCGAGATGCAGACAGCCAATGCCACCTGCATCAGCCACATCCAGCGACGTGTGTCGCCAATCCACGGGCTCCAAAGTGCCTTGAACGACCACGGCATGGCCAGCAATGACGTCCAAGCCGCCACTTCGGTATTCGACAGGCCCATATCGGCCATCATCACCACACTCAGCGTCGTGATGACCGCATAAGGCAAGCCCTCAGCGAAATTGGCGCTGAGGACCCAACCTAAATCCTTTGATCTTTTATTATCCATTCAATCCTAACCCTTCGAACCTTTCGAACTTCTCGAACCTTTCGAACCCCTTATTGAAACACCGCCTTGAAGATGGTCTCCGTGGCACCACTCTCGGCCTGCACATACTGGCCAGCGCGCTGGCCGGCTTCGCGGAGGGCCTGAGGGTCGGTCATGAATGTCTGCATAAGGGATGCATACTGCTCGGCGTTGCTGATGGTGAATCCGCCCTTGGCATCGAGCAGGCCCAATGCCTCGCGGAAAGCCGTGTGGTTGGGACCAAAGATGACAGGCATACCATAGACAGCTGCTTCGAGCGTGTTGTGAATGCCCACGCCAAAACCGCCGCCGATGTAGGCCACCTGACCATAGCGATAGATGGACGACAGGAAGCCGATGGCATCGATGATGAGACAATCCACGCTGGTCACCTTGCTTGCATCAAGCTGGGAATAGCGCATATAGGGACGCTTCAACTTGCCGATGATGCTCTGGATGTGCTCCTCGTGAATCTCGTGAGGCGCAATGATGAGCTTCATCTCGGGATGCTGGTTGAAATGTTCCAAAAGGATGTCCTCGTCCTTCGGCCAGGAAGAGCCGGCCACAAGCGTGAACTGTCCTTTCGAGAATTCCTCGGCCCAGGCATATTGCTTGGCCTGCTGCTGGATGGCGATGACACGATCGAAACGTGTGTCACCACAGATGGTCACGTTATTGTCGTACCCAATGGTGGCAAGCAGGCGCTTCGACTCCTCGTCCTGCACAAAGATATGACGGAAATGACTGAGCACGGGGCGCAGCACACCTCCGTAGGACTTGAAGAAAGCCTGATGCTCGCGGAAGATGCCCGAGATGAGATAAGTGGGAACCTTCCGACGGTCCAGTTCCTCCAGGATGTTGCCCCAGAACTCGTACTTCACAAAGAAGGCGATGGACGGCTGCGAGATGTCGAGGAACCTGCGGCATTCCGACGGCTTGTCGTAAGGCAGGTAGCAGACGATGTCGGCACCCTTGTAGTTCTTGCGCACCTCGTAGCCCGAAGGACTGAAGAAGGTCTGCAGGATGCGATATTGCGGGTACTTCTCGCGCAAAGCCTCGATGAGGGGACGACCCTGCTCGAATTCGCCGAGCGAAGCGGCATGGAACCAGATGTAGGGTCGGCTCGGATCCTGCGCCTTCAGCGCATTCACCCTGGCCTGCAGTTTCTGTGCCCAGTCCTGGCGACCTTCCTCCATCAGCTTGGCCTTGCGATGCCCGAAGGCTGCAGCCAGCTTGATGCCAAGGAAGTATGCGCGGGTACCTATGTTATAAAGAATATTCATAAGGTCTTAAATAGTTGCTATAGAAGCTATAGTTACTATAGATAATATAGTCACTATAATAAAAAACTTACGCCAGCCTCTCCAAAGCCACGCGTGCGCGTCGCAGCGACTCCTCCTTGCCAAGCAGGTCGGTGATGGCAAAGATCTGTGGACCACGTGCCTCACCTACGAGTGTGCAACGGAAGGCATTCATTACGGCTCCGGTCTTGTAGCCCTTGCCGGCAATCCATTCCATGACTTTTGGCTCAAGGGTCTCGCCGTTCCAGTCGTCCTGTGCTTCCAGGAAGTCGCAGAGCTCGCCGACATACTGCGGAGCCTCGGCCTTCCACCACTTCTTCATCGACTTCTCGGCATATTCGGTGGGGGCTGCGAAGAAGAAGTTGCACTGGTCCCAAAGCTCCTTGGGCAGATTGATGCGCTCCTTCATCAGCTTGACAACGGTCTCGACATATTCGTCGTTCTTCGGATCGGCGCCATGCTCGATGACCTGCTGCTTGAGGGCCTCGCAAAGGATCTTCTCGTCGCACTCCTGCAGATAATGGTGATTGAACCAGAGGAGGCGCTTGATGTCGAAGTGTGCACCATTCTTCGAGCAATGCGAGAGGTCGAACAGACGAATCATCTCGTCCATGGTCATGATGTCCTGGTCGTTGCCAGGGTTCCAGCCCAGGAGAGCCAGGAAGTTGATGACAGCCTCAGGCAGATAGCCTTCCTCGCGATAGCCGCTGTAGGTGCCTGTCGGCTCGCCGGTCTCCTTGTCGCGGATGGTCCACTCGAGGGGGAACACGGGGAAGCCATACTTGTCGCCATCGCGCTTCGAGAGCTTGCCGTTTCCTTCGGGAGCAAGGAGCAGTGGCAGGTGGGCGAACTGAGGAGCCTCCCAGCCGAAAGCACGATAGAGCAGCACATGAAGGGGTGACGAAGGCAGCCATTCCTCGCCACGAATGACGTGGGTGACCTCCATCAGGTGGTCATCGACGATGTTGGCAAGGTGATAGGTCGGCAGTTCGTCGGCACTCTTGTAGAGGACCTTGTCGTCGAGGATGGTGGAATTGATTTTAACCTCACCACGGATGAGGTCATTCACGATGACATCCTCGCCTGGTTCGATGAGGAAGCGAACGACGTAAGGCTCGCCGGCAGCGATGAGCTCCTTGGCCTTGTCGAGACCCAGGCTCAGCGAATTACGCATCTGACCACGGGTCGAGGCATCGTATTGGAAGTTGGGAGTAGCCTGGCGTGCAGCCTCAAGCTCCTCCTTGTTATCAAAAGCATAGTAGGCCTTGCCGGCATCAAGCAGCACCTGCACATATTTCTTATAGATCTCGCGACGCTCCGACTGACGATAGGGGCCACGATCGCCTCCAAAGGTGACACCTTCGTCAAACTGTATGCCGAGCCACTTGAACGACTCAAGGATGTATTCCTCGGCACCAGGGACAAAGCGCTGGCTATCGGTATCTTCAATACGGAACAGGAGTTTGCCGCCATGCTGACGGGCAAAGAGATAATTATAAAGACAGGTGCGGACGCCGCCGATGTGAAGCGGGCCCGTAGGAGATGGCGCAAAGCGTACAACAACTGGACGTGACATTTTTTTGGGGTTATGAAAGGTTAAGAGGGGTTCGAAAGGTTCGAAGGGTGACCCTCTAAATCCCCCTGCTTAGGGGGACTTTTAATCGGGTCGAATTAATATATTTGTCTGAACTTAGTTCTCCCCCTAAGCAGGGGGACCGAGGGGGTCTAATTATCCAAACTATCGAGCAGCTTGACGAGTTGTTCGTCGGTCTTGGTCAACTTCTCCTTGCAGAAAGCAAGCAGTTTGACGCTGCGCTCGGTGAGCTGGCACAACTGGTCGATCTCGCAATCAGGGCGCTGCAACTTCTGGACAATCTCTTCCAGTTCCTTCATCGCACTGGTATATGTAAGCTGTTCGTCTTGCATCAATTTAAATCAATTTTTAATTGTTATTTTTGAATTGTGAATTCTCAATTGTTAATTGTTAATTATTAATTGAAAATGCGCTGCAAAGATAGCACATTTCGGGCAAAAGTCAAAAAATATTCGCTGAAAATAAAGTTTTTAGGTATTGAAATTTGGCGCATTGACACAAAAGTGCTATCTTTGCCGCGCTTTTCGGAGCTAGAATGACCAAAGCCCCGGCTTGAAGTCATCGACTTAATCTGGGAGAGTGCAAGCTCAACCTCCATTATTCACTCTTTAATTTATTCAAATTCATGTATCTCGATTCAGCTAAAAAGCAGGAACTTTTCGCCAAGTATGGCAAGGGTGCAACCGACACAGGTTCACCAGAGGCACAGATCGCCCTCTTCTCATTCCGTATTGCACACCTCACCGAGCACCTTCGTGCCAACCACAAGGATTTTGCCACCAGCCGCTCGATGAAGATGCTCGTAGGTAAGCGTCGTCGTATGCTTGACTACCTCGCAAAGAAGGACATCAACCGCTATCGTGCCATCATCAAGGAGCTCGGCCTCCGTCGCTAATCTCCCGGCAAGCGTTCCGATTCGAAACAATAACACCCGACAGACACTGTTCAGAAGACGGTCTGCCGGGTGTTTTTTATGGCTTCGTATTCCTGTATTCGCGGGGTGTCTGCCCCTTCATTCGCGTAAAGAACTTGCTGAACGAAGGGGCGTCGGCGAAGTGCAGGCGGTCGGCAATCTGTGCGATGCTCATCGGTGAGGTTCGCAGCAGGAACGAAGCCTCCATCAGCAGCATCTGGTTGATGTAGTCCATCACCGTACGGCCCGCCACCTGTCGCACCACGCGCGACAGATAGACGGGGGTGATGTTGAGCCGGTCGGCATAGAAGGCTATGTCGTGATGCTCGGCAAAGTGGTCGGGCAGCAGGTGGATGAAATCGACGAAAATATCCTCCACACGCTGGGGCGTATGTCCGTGGGCTATCACCTGATGCTGCACGTCGAGCACGTCGAGCAGGAATACGGCGTAGAGCATGCGCAGCACCTCCTGCCGGTAGATGTGGTCTGAGTGCAGGTAGCCGATGATCTCGCGCATCCTATTGGCCAGGCGTTGCGCCGTCGGGTGAGGCAGCGACACCTTCGGCTCGCGCAGCCGCACGATAGGCAGATAGGCCACATTCACCAGGTTCCTCACGGTAGGCATCTCGATGGTGGTGTGCTCATCGGCCAGGAGGCAGACGGCACGATAGTCGTCCGAGGCCGAAACGACGGTAATCGGCAGGCCGGGCGAATAGAAGCAGAGGTCGTCGGCCTTGAGTGTCAGCTCCTTGCCGCTGTAAACCACATTCATCCAACCCTCCGTCACCAGCGTGAATGTGTAGGCTGCCAGGAAACCCTGCGTCTCGTTCGAGCGGAACGTGGTGGCAACATCCGTCTCGATGCAGTACATCTTGCCGTCCCAGTCCTCTATGGGCATCTTGCCGAACATCACTTGCCAGCTTTCCTTCAATGTGTACATAGTCAATTCATTTTCAGTTTTCGTTTGTTCGAAATCCGCGCCGCCGCAAAGATACGAATAAATTTTCGAATTTGTATCGTTTCAGACAAGTTTTGTATCGTTTTGGATAGTAACTTTGTCAAAAAATAGCCGTATCTTTGCACCCACAATTTACATTCACACAAAACTTAAAACAAAACTACTATGACAAAAGAAGAAGCTTTGAAAAAGTTTGCCGAGCTCGGCGCAGTTTGGTTTGGTAACAGCAAGCAGCATTTTGCCTTCTCGGCCTATTGCCGCATACAGGGATGGAACAAGTTGGCCGACAAGTGGAAGGAAGAGGCCGAGGAAGAATGGGACGAGGCCGAAGAGGTGCTCCAGCGTCTGGTGGAGCTCGGCTGCAAGCCTGCCGACCTTCAGGAGGCCATGAAGACCATCGAATTCCCCTTCTACGACGACCCCAAGCAGCAGATCGAGACCGACTTCCAGCCCGATGCCGTCAGGGAGCTCAGCGAGCTGGCCGACGCGTTCAAGGACGACTATCCGACGCAGAAGCTCATTCAAAAGTGGATCGACGGCGAGAAGGACCACATGGCATGGGAGGCACAGTACCTCAACTATATCGACAAGCTGGGTTATGAGAATTTCCTGGCCGCAATGATGTAACTTATGTCTAACTAAAAAAACAATCCCACATGGAAGGTATCAAGAAAGTTTACGAATTCCTCGAGAAGGCAGGAACATTCTATCTCGCCACCGTCGAGGGTGACCAGCCACGCGTGCGCCCCTACGGTGCCATGCTCTTCTTCGAAGGCAAGATCTACATTATGGCATTCGGTCACACCAATGCCACCCGTCAGATTGCCGACAACTGCAAGGCCGAGATCTGCGCCTTCAAGGGTCAGACACTCCGCATCGAGTGCAAGCTCGTCGAGGACAACCGTCCCGAAGTGGGCAAGGCACTGGTTGACAAGATGCCCGTCCTGAAGCCCGCCCTTGGCGAGAATGGCGAGAACGGCGTGATGTACTACCTGGCAGAAGCCAAAGCCGACTTCTTCAACATGATGGAGCTGGCCGAAACTATCACATTCTAACCCCCCCGCACTATGAAAGAAAAAGTATTACAGGCTATGCGCGAGGCCGGCAAGCCCGTCTCGGCAGGCGATGTCACCAAGGCACTGGGTGCCGACCGCAAGGAAGTCGATAAGGCCTTTGCCGAACTGAAGAAGGAAGGCGCCATCGTGTCGCCCGTCCGCTGCAAGTGGGCTCCTGCCCAGTAATCTAAAATCGGCTTCGTTTTTGCGTTAACACGCACCACGTTGCATATCCATTTTTTCTGCACTTTTCTTAATAATGTAGAGAAAGGCGAAGATTAACTCTTCACCTTTCTCTATTTTATTTTGTTGTAGGAAATCATCCCTATGAAAGTTCGACTATCACTTTCTGACGACCACCGCCAGCGGGTATTTCTTCGGATCGCACGAGAAGATGCCATCCTGAACGCCCGATTTGACCTTCGTGAGCGTCATGATCATCGTGGCACCGCTCTTGCTGGTCTTCATCTCGTGGAAGTAATAGTTCTTCGCGTTGATTTTCATCGTCACCTTGCCGGGAGCTTCCGAATCTTTGGGGTCGGTGAAATCTATCACGTAGTAGTCGCCTTCCTTATTCATCTTCGCCTTTCGGTATTCCCGATCCAAATTGAAATCGATGTCGTATTCGCCCACCGACTTATTGGTGGTCCTGGTGATGTAAAGGGTGTCGGCACCGAGCCCCTTGGTATGCTCCCATTCATACTCACCATCGAAACCGCCTTCGGTAATCATCTCCTGCCCCATGGCCTTCACGGTCATGGTGAACCTGTTCTTTTCCCCTAAAGAGGCCATGGTCATCTTGCCGCTCAAGACATTTACCATCAGCATCTTTACCTTGATATCCATCTCATACTCCACGCCTGTGGGGTCCGACATCGCCACACTGCTTTTCTTGAGCACGGCGCTGACCTCGGCAGGCACCTGGGCATTTGCCGTCACAATGCCACACACAAAGAACAGTGTGGTTATGGTCAAAAGAATGTATTTCTTCATTGCAAACAAGTAAATTTGTTGAAAAACACAATTTCACGATAGTTCGAGGCCAAACGTGTTGACCAGCGCGTCAATCATTTCGGGGTTTTCCTTGCGCATCTCGGCCATACGTTCGCGAGGGGTCAAAGGGACCTTGGGTACTGCCGCAGCATTGACGACAATCGAAAAGTCGAGACGGGAGTTACGCAGCTGCTGGCGCAAAAAACCAAGCAGAGGCGCCTTGTTCTCGTTGATGCGCTGCATCTGTTCGTCGCTGCCCACCGTCACATTGATGTGCGTGCCTTCGGAGAGTTTCACCCTGCTATTCAGGATGGCGGTCTGCAGGAGCTTCTCCTCGGGAATGGTCTGAATGAATTGCTTCCACGTGCGCCGAAGCGCCGGCTCGTCCACAGGCTCGTTCATCTCGGGCTGCTGCGGTCCGCTGCTGGCAGTTGCCTGCTCATTGTTTGCCGATTGGCTGACACTTCCACGGAGCGAGGGCATCATACCGCTCGTGCGTCCCGGCATAGCGCCTCCACGCATCATAGGCTGCGGGGCGCGGGGTGCGGGTTGTGGGGCCACCCCTCTTCCATTAGGGGTAGGTGCGGGAGCTGGTGCCTGAGGTACGACGGGAGCCTGAGGCCTCGGCGCAACAGGGGCAGGGCGGGGAGTTGATGATGCAGGTTGTGGAGCGGCTTGCACATTTTGTATTGGGGCACGTTGCGGCTGAGGAGGCTGCGGCACGGGATGCAGCAGCTGGCAGATACGCACGATGGCAAGTTCCACCGAGAGACGCTTGTTGCGCGAATTGCGGTAATTGAAGTCACATTCGTTGGCAATCATCACCGCATTGAAGAGGAAGTAAGGCTGGCAGCGGCTGGCCTGCGTCTCGTAGCGTCGTGCCTCCTCGGGACCTGCCTCGATGAGTTTCAGGGTCGAAGGATCCTGTGCCACCATAAGGTCGCGCAAGTGTCCTGCCCATCCTCCGATGAAGTACTGGGGGTCGAAGCCACGGCGAATCGAGTCGTCGAGCATCATCAGGGCTGCGGGCAGATTGCCTTGCAAGGCATCGTCGGTGATTCGGAAGAACGTGTCCGAATCGAGCAGGTTGAGGTTGTTGATGGTAGCCTCATAGGTCACATTGCCACTGGTGAACGAGGTAATCTGGTCGAAGACCGAAAGCGCATCACGCATACCGCCATCGGCCTTGCGTGCAATGACCTGCAGGGCACGTGGTTCCACGCGGATACTCTCCTGCCCGGCAATATAGGTCAGCTGCTCGACGATGTCCTGCGTCGAGATACGCTGGAAGTCATAGGTCTGGCAACGGCTCAGGATCGTGGGCAGAATCTTCTGCTTCTCGGTGGTACACATCACGAAGATGGCGTGCTTGGGCGGTTCCTCCAGCGTCTTGAGGAAAGCATTGAATGCTGCCGTCGAAAGCATGTGTACCTCATCGATGATGAACACCTTGTACTTGCCGATCTGCGGAGGTATCTGCACTTGGTCGATCAGTTCGCGGATGTTATCGACCGAGTTGTTCGACGCAGCATCGAGTTCATAGACGTTGTAGCTGCGCTGCTCCTGGAACGACTGACAGCTCTCGCATTCGTTGCAGGCCTCGCCGTCCTCTGTGCGATGCTCGCAGTTGATGGTCTTGGCAAAGATACGCGCACACGTAGTCTTGCCCACACCACGTGGGCCACAGAAGAGGTAGGCATGCGCCAATTTGCCACTGGCAATCGCATTCTTCAAGGTTTGCACCAGGGCTTTCTGCCCCACCACCGTCTTAAAGGTGGATGGACGATATTTTCGTGCCGAAACAATATAGTCTGCCATCGAACAATTAACAGTTAACAAATAACAACGATACAGCAAAGTGCGGTGCAAAGATACGCATTTTTTTCGAGATGAAGAAATAATATGGCAATTTTTTCGAGGACGAACGAAAAAGAGAACTAAAACTGTCAAATAGCACTAAAAATAGACCATCGTATTCGGAATTTACTGCAAATTTACAGTAAATTCCGAATACAAGCAAGTATCTATCCGAATTTTACTGCAAATTTACAGTAAATTCCTTCTAACAGTTCACTCTACTAAGCGAATTACCACATAATTAATTGCGTGCAGCCAACTTTTTATCCCAATATTTGGCGTGGATTTTGAACAAGTATCTAAAATGAAAAAAAGGGAGCCGCAGCTCACGCTGCAACTCCCTTGCCCAATAAAACACACACTAATAATAGTTCGAAAGGGTTTGAAAGGTTAAGAAGAGTTCGAAAGGTTAAGAAGGGTATAACTATCGCCAAGCAAAGGTGATGTCCCTTTTACTACCCTTTTACTCCTTTTTTACTACCCTTTTACTACCCTTATTCAATATGAATAGTCTGAGCCAACTTGGCCTGTTCCTCAGCAGTAACCTTCGGGAGAAGGATGCGGAGGATACCATTCTCAACCTTGGCGGTAATCTTGTCCTTGTGGATGTTGTCCGGCAGGGCGATGGCCTCCTTGAAGTGAGGGATGTGGAAGTCGTGACGCAGGAAGTGATATTCCTCCTTGTCCTTTGGCTTCTCCACCTTTACGCCCTCGGTGTTCTCGGCATTCTCGGCAGCCTTGGTCTCCTTTGGCTTGCGCTCCATCGAGATCACGAGGTTGTTGTCGGTATCGATGGTCAGATTCAAGTCTTCCTTCGACAGACCGGGCACGCAGAACTCAATCTTGAAGTTCAGTTTCGACTCGGAGATGTTGATCTGTGGATCACGTGGGAAGTTCTGATTCCAGGCATCGTTGATATTGTTGAACACATTGTTGAACAACATTGGGAAAAGATCATTTGAACGTACTAACATAGCTTTATAATTTTTAATAGTTAAACATCATTTTATTGTCCAGCATTCCTGCCGACACCCTACTATTTGCAACCGCTGTGCCAAAACCGGAACCGTGCCAAAATTACCCCTCCCACTGCAAAAATGGCAAATATTTATGCCAGAATGTCCACGCTTATGGACAAATTTGTCAGACGAAGAATTTGCAATGGATATAGGATTTACGAAAACCGAAAAGCAATTTTCAACCTTCGCATGTCCCCTAACGAACGTTGGGGGACATGCTGTCATCGGATCATGTCCGTCTGCGAACGTTGGGGGACATCATGCTATCGTATCATGTCCCTCTGCGAACGTTGAGGGACATGCTGCTATCGTATCATGTCCTTCTGCGAACGTTGGGGGACATCTTACCAGCGAATCATGTCCTTCTACGAACGTTGGGGGACATCTTACCAGCGAATCATGTCCTTCTACGAACGTTGAGGGACATCTTACCAGCGAATCATGTCCTTCTACGAACGTTGAGGGACATCTTACCAGCGAATCATGTCCTTCTACGAACGTTGAGGGACATCTTACCAGCGAATCATGTCCTTCTACGAACGTTGGGGGACATACCACTATCGAATCATGTCCTTCTACGAACGTTGGGGGACATGCTGCCATCGGATCTTGTCCCTCTACGAACATTGGCGCACAATTTCCTGCAGAAAGTTGTACGTCTGCGAACGTTGAGGAACATGCCACGATTGGAAAAGAGGAATTACATTTTCGGATACATCGTCTTTTTTGTCATAGAGTACTCTGTCGCGCGTCACGATGCTCTATGCAGGAAGAGAAGGCACTCTGTCGCCCGTCAGAGTACCATATCCCGTTAAATACTCACCCATTTTCAAAACTCCAATTAATCCATTCCCCTAATTTTTTGAAAAAATACTGTCCATAATTATGTGCAAATAGATACCACTGAAGGTGGCACATTCAAAACCGTTTTGGGTAGCACAATTAAACCGTTGCTATCAAAGATAGGAGAAGCTGTATCTTTCCGTTTATCCGATGTTATTAAAACCGAAGGCGCGACACCATACTATGCCGCGCCTTCGGATGAATAGTTTGAGCGAGAAAAGACAGGTTCGTTATGCATCGATGTGGATTTGGTCAAGTCATTTCAGGGAAAGACAACAAAAGGCCAGGGATTGAACCTCGGCCTTTCTTTTTAGCGTATCAATAAAGTGGATTACTTATCTCCGTAGTGCCCGTAAGCTGTCAGAACAATCACAATGACCTCAGTATCATGGATTTCATAAACGAGGCGGTGCTTCTTCGTGATGCGACGACTCCATTGACCAGCTCGGTCGCCCGAGAGCGGCTCGGGCTTACCAGTGCCTGTAAGTGGATGTTCATAAAGTTCGCCGATCAGAGCTAAAGCCTTCTGGTATGCCTTTGGCTCATTGTGAAGCAAGCGTTGTAAATCGAGCTGCGCCTGCTCCTTGATGTCAACTCTGTATTTACTCATAGCGCACGGATGAACTTGTCTAGTTCATCAACATTGGCAAACGATTTTGAAGAACCTTTCTTCGCCTCGTCCACACGGGCGAAAAACTCCTCCTTGGACATAAGCGTCGGATCCTCCATATTCGCCGTCAATTTCCTAGTATATTTCAAGAGCTTTGCCATCAGGTTCTCATCCTTGGCAATAATGCTCAATTGGTGAAACAGTTCCGCATTCATTTGTAGTGTTGTCATATTCCTAAAAAGTTTGTTCTCTGGCTGCAAAGATAAGACGATTTTTCGAAATATGCAAAATATTGAATGAAAAAACGTCTTAATGTGTAAATATATACAAACAGGAAAAAACAGTATCGAATCTTGTAAATGCTCGAAACGACATGGAATTAACTGCACAAGAAGTCGATAACAGCGTTTCTTCGGCTGCAAAGATAAGGAAAATTTCCGATGCCACCAAATTTTCGTCAAAAATAATGACGAAACATGAAAATATTGCTATTCAAAATGTGCATTATGGCAATAAAATAGGCTATTTTATCAAATAGTTCGCCTAATCTCTTGACACATTCATTTTTATTCACTATCTTTGCACCGACCTTAGCCACGGGCGCATCCTTTTGGATGGGCTGTCCAAGCTCGGAAGCTTCACCTTTTTCGGTGGAGCTTTCGTTATTATTGCGCCATTCAAATAACATTTTACAAAATCACAGAATTTCTAAAAACAGGTTTTAATTATCCGTTTATTTCCGATGTTATAAAATCCGAAGGCGCGACACCATACGATGCTGCGCCTTCAGTTTCAGCGGAAAGAACGAGGAAAGAGTGATTCTTCTACGATTCTATGTGGATTTGGTCAAGTCATTTCAGGGCAAGACACTTCAATTACAGTTCCATTACTCTACCATCTCAACAACATTCTGAAATTCATTCCAATGCTGTGCATTTCGATATGCCTCCTTGCTGCCTTTCGGTATATGGAGGA
>JAFWRO010000036.1:0-142149 GCA_017519885.1 Bacteroidales bacterium
TCAAGATTTCAAAGATCGTGCCTAGGTTTACACTTTTTAAGCAGAAAAAGCATAAATGCCTATGGACTTCGGGTTAACACAATAAATTTCGAAGTTGAAACCCCGCCTCAGCTGCTTCTGGGGGTGTGGGAAACTTCAGTCCGTAATAATTTAGAATTAATTTCCAGATCCAGAACTTGAGCTATTGGTGGTGTCTGTGCTTGACATATCTCCTCCAATCCATTCTTTTGGGATTGACACTTCTTCATCCCTCCAATTGACAGTTTGATCTACAGCGATGATATACGGCACATCACCAGCAGCGGGGAATTGTGAAGTCCAAGCACCAGTCCATTCACCAGGCCAAAGACCATCTTTGGTATTTGTTCCTTTCTCAGTGATAATTGAGGCGGAAATATTGTTTTCACTGGGCACCCATCCAATAGGTTGATTTTGTTGGTCTTCAACGGTAAAATCTGGTTCCCAGCCGTTTACTTTAGTACCAGCAGGAGTTGTAGTACTAGTAGTAGCGGTACCATTCAATTGTGCCATGGTCTGATCCTCATTTGTTGGATCTGTAACTTTTCCGAATGTATAGTTACCTAAGGTAATTTGGAAAGGAAGAGTACCGCAGAGATGCTTCATCGTTGCTGACTGTTCAACCGTAGTTTGATCAGATTGAATTTCGAATCGACCATTTGGGTTAGTTTTAGTTGGATGATAAAATAAATAATGCATAGTTGTTAATTGAGTTGCATCTACTACAATATCATTGAAGTCATAATCATAGGCATAAAGATCCTCGATCATATAGCGTTTGGAGATTGTGGTTTTAATCACACCAGGTTCAACCGTACTTGGTTCAGGAATATTTCCTGCAATAAGGAACAAAACATCATTGAAATCCTGAAAATCTTGATGGTTTTCAGTTATAATATTATTTTCTAGACAAGTGAGACAAAAGTCGTCAACTGCCAGGAGATAAGCCTCATAGCTTGGATCAACTGCTTTAATGTTAGCGGGTGTAGTAATAGGCACTAGACCAATAGTATGAGGGTCGTCAATCGAAGCTAGTTCGTCACCAATCCAACCGAATTGCGGGTTATCTTGAGTGCCACTTTGACGAGTGGAAGTATCGGTAATTTTTATATAGAAATACACAAATGAATTTGCTGGAACATCAATCCGTTCAGTTTCAGTTCTAACATAACTATAATCCATAGTCGAAGGTGCATCGCTTACACCCCAGGTTGTACCAAGTTCTTCATAAGAGGTACCATCGTTACTTACATATACATTACCCTTAGAAAAAATTTTTGTTTTAGTAAGAGAATGATCATTTAAGTTATAAATGGCATAATATAAATCATAATCAGGCTCACTTCTACCTTGATAGACATAAGCTACTTCAAAAGAGCAAGCTTTATCAGCCATAAGAGTAAAAGCTTGTGTCTTGGATGCATTATCTTGGTGCTCTGGAAATCTATTAGTTATAAATGTCGAAAGATCAGAAGGAACTTGATAATAATTTTTTTCGTCAGCGACTATAGTGGCGATAGATTTATAGGTATCATCATCCATTGTGGCACGGGTAAGTGCGCCATTCAACTTATACCGCTTGGCATAAGAAGAGAAATCCCATGTCTGATTAGGATTCACTTCGCCATAATTTTTTACGAAGTTATCCTCGTAAGCGTGGCGATAAGCTAACTCACTAACGTTTTCTACTTCCTCGTCATGGCAGGATGAGAAAGAGAAGATAAAGAGAAAAGTAGCAAAGGCGCTACCTCCTAAAGAAAGTAAATTTTTTTTCATAATTGTACGTATATAATGATTTGTATGAAGAATCATATATTTTGGGTGCAAAATTACACAAAAATTTCTTTCAACTTTATAACATTTTGGCCGAAAAGTTTAACGTTTTTTCGGGTGAGTTAAAATAATGCCAATAAAGATGTATATTTTAGGAAAAAATATAAAAGCAATAGGTAAATCAAATGGAAAAAGCACTCCAAAGAATGAGAATATCAGTAAAAAACGATTATAGCACAATCTCAGCTTAGATTATGCTATTACTTTTCGCAATAGAACAATTTCGGCCGAGATTGTGCTATATACATTCGCGATAGAACAATTTCGGCCGAGATTGTGCTACATACATTCGCGGAAGCACAAAAATGTACGAAACTGTGCTACCGCATTCGGAGATAGAACAGAAAAGTACGAAACTGTGCTACTGCGTTCGGAGATAGAACAGAAAAGTACGAAACTGTGCTACCACGTTTGGAGATAGAACAAAAAAGTACGAAACTGTGCTACCGCATTCAGAGATAGAACAGAAAAGTACGAAACTGTGCTACCGCATTCGGAGATAGAACAGAAAAGTACGAAACTGTGCTACCGCGTTCGGAGATAGAACAGAAAAGTACGAAACTGTGCTACCGCGTTCGGAGATAGAACAGAAAAGTACGAAACTGTGCTACCGCGTTCGGAGATAGAACAGAAAAGTACGAGATTGTGCTATTTACGCAAATTATAACAAAACTTGAAAAAAACAATAAAGTTGATAAAAGCAGAAAAATAAAACCAAACACTTGGGGAGAAAATTATCCAAGTGTTTGTCATATATTAAATACTAAGATTAATCTACAAAAATTTATTCTTTCGACATATCACCTTGGTGTTGGTTAAAGTCAGGAATAATTTCAGCGATATTCTGGAATTCTTTAGTCCACTTCTGATCCTGATCTACAGCAATGATATAAGGAACTTCACCAGCAGCTGGGAATTCAGACTTCCAAACACCTGATTGAGAACCACCATCTGCGGAGGCAGAAGGATCAGTGCCCTTGGTCCATATATAAGCAGAAATATTATTAGTAGCTGGAATCCAAGGATTCTTCGGTTCATCAATAGCATTGAATTTTACAGTAAATTCAGGATTAATTCCTGTCGCAGCACCTAAAGGCGTAGTAGTACTCGTTGTAGATGTTCCTTCCAATTGAGCCTTTGTTTGAGCCATATTAGTCGGATCAGTAACTTGATAAAATATATAATCACCAATTCCTATTTGGAATGGCAGTGTGCCACAGAGCCATTGAATAGTTGCCTCTTGAGTTATTACAGGAGGAATTACATTTCCTTCTTCATCTGTTTTAGGCACAAGTGTCGGTTTTGTAGGATCATGACCAACATCATCTGTTCCTCCATTAACAATCTCAAATGTTTGTTTTGTTAACTGAGTCAAATCAACAACGATATCATTAAAGTCATAATCATATCCAAAAAGATCTTCAATCAAATAACGTTTGCGAACATATACAGAGCTTTCTGTTTCATCGCGAACGACATTGGGAGTAAATCCACACATGAGGAATACAATATCATTATAATCCATATCGCTATGTTGTTGTGATGGATTTGAGTAATCACAACCTAAAACCATAGTAGAATAACCTCCATGTTCATCTTCCAATGAGTAATTAGAATTATTATAGATGAATTCTTGAGGGACATCAATTACTACAATCTGTGGAGGATCAGAAAGGGAAGTTTGACGTTCATGTAGTGCACAAGCATTATTCTGTGGATGAGTTATATAAAGATAAAAATAAACAAGAGTATTAGGCTTGGTTACTCCATAATCTGCGAAATCAACCCAAAATGGTTCAGCGCGTACACCTTTCTCATGCAAAGTTCCGCCAGTTCCACCACCTTCTCCAATCGAAAGCTCATTCCAAGAAGTACCATTATCAGTTGTCCAAAGGCCAGTATCATCAGCTGACCATAAACGATAATTTTTTTCAGTACCATTATCTTGAACTACACACATATAAAAATCAAATCTCACACCAGTAGTTTGCCCCATATATACAGGTACCATTTGAACAATATCATCGGGATCTGCAGAAAATACAAAAGGATGAACATATTCGCCAGGTATTACAGGTTTATTTCCACCACCACCATTTCCTTGATGTTCAAGAGCAACAGACTGCATCCATTTATGCATATCATCACTAACATAATAATAATCTCCATCAAGTTTAAGAAAAGATTCAGGGACAGCAATTCCTGCCCTAGTTGGCGTTTCACGAAAATGCTCTTTTTGAGCATACCGAGAGAAGTCCCAAGACTGATTGGGACTGATCTCACCAAAGGTTTTTACGAAGTTGTATTCGTAACCGTGACGATACGAAAGTTCTTCGACGTTGGCTACTTCTTCGTCATGGCAGGAGGTAACAATACTTGCTACGAAAAACGCTGACACGACTGCTAAAGATTTGCGTGTGAAAAAAGATTTCATAAGAAAATAGTTTAAGAATAAAAATAAAAATATAATTTAGAAGCAATCTTAAACGATGTAAATTCAGCTAATTACAAGTGCAATATTACGGAAAAATTGTCAAATAATCAATAAATATTGATTAATAAAATGAATAATTATAAAAATACACTTATAATAGACTTATTGTAATGTCAATCTAACAAATAATACCTCATAAAAACAACAAAAGGATGAAATAGCATTCATCCTTTCGAGCAGATAGATTGTATAACCAACCCTGCTAGAGACATACCAAAGATGCCAGTAACATGACTCAATGAACCATTGATTTGAGCCTTCCGTGCATTCCAATCAATACTTCCATCATGGAATTCTAAGTTGGTTGGTTTCTCAGTCTGAATCTTATTGGTCATAGGTGTTTCCTCGCTATAGACACAGAGAAATTTGCGGCCCGGAAAAGTCTTTAGCTTCTTGTACTTATTGCGCAAAGCACGAGCCAAGGCATCTCCTTTGATTTTCCAAAACTCAGTAGCTCGAACCTTGAACGGATCGATACGAAGTGCTGCTCCCATCGACGAAAAGAACTGAATATGTTTGGGAAGACTCGTTGCATGAAGAATGAGTTGTGCCTTCTCGGTTAACGAATCGATGGCATCAATGATATAGTCGAAGTTTTCGAGATGAAACGACTCTGCTGTCGAAGCATCATAAACCATTTGCAAGGCTTTGATTTCTGCATTTGGATTAATTTCAAGCAGTCGTTCACGCAAAACATCAACTTTTACTTGTCCAATCGTCTTCGAAGTAGCCATCAATTGACGATTGCAGTTGCTGATGCTGACACGATCAGAATCGACAATAGTAAGATGACTAATACCACTACGAACCAAACTTTCGGCACACCACGAGCCTACGCCTCCTACTCCAAACAAAATGACACGAGCCTCGGCAATGCGCTGCATTGCCGAGGTTCCAAGTAGAAGCTCCGAACGTTGGAGCATATCGTGTTCAAAAACCGAATTCATCAGTTCACATTAGCAGGAGCAGATGAACCTGTGCAAAGTTCCTTACAATATGCCAGCCAGTCAAAACCAAGCGCATTGCAGATAAGGTATGCAACGATGAGGATGAGCAACAGGATGAGGAAGAAGTTGCGAATGCGATGGGTCTTCTCTGGATATGGATCCTTCACGTCAAACTTGACTGGGAAGTTGACAGCCTGGGTCAGTACATTGCCGAATGGGATGTTGATCTTGGCAGCAGCATTGACAGCCCAACCCTGTGCATTAAGTATTGGAGCAAGGTTACGCTTGCGAAGCTTGAGCCATGCAATGAACATCGACGGACCTGAAATGATGAGGAAGATAGCCAGAATGACAAGAATCAACTGCCACAAGCTGAGCTTAACCAAACCACTGAAGATAGCAACAACGCAAGAGCCCAACATACCAAGACCTAAGCCGATAGCAGCAAAGACACCAGAGAACTTGGCGATGTCGAAGCTTCCAGCAGTCTTTCCAGCCTCCTTGGCAGCAGCAGCATTGGTGAGATCCGCACTCTTTACTTCAGCTGTCTTCGAATTGAACTTAGCGGTAGCATCAGACATCACAGCACTTTCTTTCTCAGCAGCGAACTTGTTGATTTGCTCGCTCACGAAGTTCGCAAACTTACGATATGGACTCCAAGCAGCCTGTTTGATAGAGATAGGATTGTCGATAATGTTGACAATCTTGGCATCATAATCCACACCATAGACGTCATAGAAGATGCAGTTCTTGCCAACGAAGAGATCACCAACTTCGCCTACAGTAACGGCAGCAATAATCTTCATGGTCTTGCCAGTCGATTTGCTGACGCAGTCGCAAGTGAGCAGATACATACCACTCTTTGCAGCCTGAGCAGCCATAGCAGCAGCATCGGTTACACGTACGCAAAGGTCGCAGGTGCGCTGGTCAACAACAAGTGTACCAACCTGGAAGATGGCCCACTTCTTTGTGTTGTAGAGGTCCTGCAAAGTGATGTAGTTGCGAAGCAGAGTGAAGAAATCACGAGTCAAGTGCAACAGCTTGTCAACCGACTGCTTGGCAGCCTGTTCCTCATCGACGGTGATGTCAGCCTCGGTGATGGAGATGCTCTTCTGATACTCTTCGAATGCCTTGAGCTTGGCACCAATCTCATTCCAATCAGCTTCGGTAAGAACCTTAGCCTTCGGATCGAGAGCAGCCTTGACAGTAGCGAACTGAGCAGCCCATGCTGGGTTGATAGGCTCGCTGAGATCGATAGCCTCTACACCTTCCTTAATGCGAGCGATAGGATAAGATGCAATCTCGGCAAGTTTGTCGGTCAAGTTGGCAGGAGAAATTCCTTCGATGCTTGCAACCTGAACGTCGAGAGCAGCTGTGCTTTCCTTCGAATACTTGGTGAGCTTGCCGCGCAGGAAGAAGTCCTTCACCTTGGCATCGAGAGCCTTATAAGCGGCATCAATGTCGGCAGTCTTGTCGCCGTAAGGAGCAGCAACCTCGGCCTCTTTCTTGGCAGCTTCGAGAGCAGCTTCGAACTTGGCTTTGCGATAAGCATCGAGACAGCCCTTGCTGTCGGCCAATGAAATTTCGGCAGTTTCTTTTCCAAGCTGGCTGAGGATATCGGCGGCAACATCATAGATTTTCTTACCTTCCTCATCCTCCTGATTGATAGCGCTAAGGGGCAGGACATCCTTACCCTCAACAACAGGTTGAAGATCCTTCAGCACCTTGCAGAGCCACTGGGAAACGCCAATCACTTCATCGACACGTATCTGACCATCACCATTGGTGTCCATATACGCGAGCGACTGCTCATCAATCTCAAGACCCTTCACTGGACAAGACAGAACGGTCCACATCTTCTTGTCAAGTTCGCCGAGGTGCTTGATGTCTTCGGCCGAACTGATGTACACGCGGGTGACACCACCGATGCGTGCAAACTTCCATTTGTAATCAGACATGTTTTTTTGAATTAATAATTAATAATTAAAAATTAACAATTAATTAAATTAGATTGTTTTTAAGGTTTCGTATAATGTTGAATTCTCTTCCGGTGTACCCACAGTAATGCGAAGGCAACCTTGACAGAGATGAACACGTGTACGATTACGAACTATTATTCCTTTGTTTTGTAAATAATGATATACATGATCGGCCGATTGAGCAGCATCCATTCCGTTGAGCTTAATGCGTACCAAAAGGAAATTGGCATCACTTGGATAGATATGCTCAACGATAGGAAGCGAACCAAGCAGGATACGCAGAATCTCTCGTCCACTAAGTATCTCCTCGACATGACGATCGTGCACAGGAGGTTGGCTCAAGGCTCGGATAGCTGCCTGCTGAGTCAGCACATTGATATTATATGGATATTTCACTCGATTGAAATACATGATAATTTCAGGGCTGGCGTATGCAATACCACAGCGGATGGCTGCTTGTCCCCATGCTTTGCTGAACGTCTGGAGAACGACGAGGTTGTCGTATTTATCCAAAAGAGACAGCATCGTGCCTTTGTCGGAAAAATCAATATAGGCTTCATCAACGACAACGACAAGATTGTTGTAACAACGAACCAGGTCCTCAAGTTCGGTTAGCGAGAAGGCATTACCCGAAGGATTGTTGGGCGAACAGATCCAAAGTACCTTAGTCTTGTCGTCTACCTTCGAGGAAATAGTCGGTAGGTCAAGTTGGAAATCGTCAGTAAGACTAGCCGAGCGATATTCAACGTCGTTCACATCAGCACAAACCTTGTACATGCCGTATGATGGAGCAATGGCTACGACATTGTCGATACGAGGTTCACAAAAGATACGATATACAAGGTCGATGGCTTCATCGCTGCCATTTCCGAGGAAGATCTGCTCCTCGCGTACCTTCTTAAGTTGCGCCAGTAGAACCTTGACCTCGTGCTGCAACGGGTCGGGATAACGATTGACACCATTCTCGTAAGGTGACTCGTTGGCATCGATGAATACACTCGCTTCTCCCTTGAACTCGTCGCGAGCACAAGAGTAAGGCGCCAATGCCAGGATGTTCTTACGAATTACTTTTGTCAGATCCATATTATTTGAAATCTTTCAATCGGATTGTTACAGCAATCTTGTGGGCATCAAGCTGTTCGTTTGCAGCCATTACTTCAATGATTGGGCCCAAACCACTGAGACCTTCACGAGTCAAGTGCTGGAAAGTAACCTTACGCATATAGGAATCAAGATTGACGCCATTATATGCCTTGGCATATCCATTGGTCGGCAACGTATGATTGGTGCCACTTGCATAGTCACCCGCACTTTCAGGACTATAAGGACCTAAGAAGACCGAACCAGCATTGCGAACCAGATCGGCAAGCTCCTCGTAGTTAGTCGTGTTGATGATAAGATGTTCGGGCGCATATTCGTTAACAAGCTCCATAATCTCATTCTGATCGTGAAGCAAGATGACCTTGCTATGCTCCAACGAATGACGTGTCAATGCTTGACGACTGAGCTTCTCAAGCTGACGATTCATCACATCCTCGAATCGACGAACAACATCTTCACTATCGGTAAAAAGAACCGATTGGGAATCGGCTCCATGTTCAGCTTGACTTAAGAAGTCGGAAGCAACATACTCGAGGTTTGCTTTAGCATCAGCTATAACGGCTACTTCAGAAGGTCCGGCTGGCATATCAATAGCAACATCACGCAATGAAACCAATTGCTTTGCCATCTGAACGAACTGATTGCCTGGACCAAATATCTTATAGACCTTGGGGACAGATTCTGTACCATAGGCCATAGCACCGATGGCTTGTACACCACCACATTTATAAACCTCGGTAATACCTGCAACCTGAGCTGCATAAAGGATTGCAGGATTGACTTTACCTTCAGCATTGGGAGGTGTACAAAGAACAATCTTGCTGCATCCGGCAATCTTTGCAGGAATGCCCAGCATCAGCACAGTACTGAATAACGGAGCGGTTCCGCCTGGGACATACAGACCAACACGATCAATCGGGATAGCTTTCTGCCAACATTTCACTCCAGGCTGTGTTTCAACCTTGTAGGACAAGCAACGCTGCGACTCATGAAACCTTGAAATATTATGAGCAGCTTGACGTATGGCATAGGCCAAGTCCTCACTGATATTCTGAGAAGCTTCCTTGAACTCATCGTCCGACACTTGAATGTCAGCCAATTGACAATGATCGAATTGGGCTTCAAGTTGACGAATCATCGCATCTCCTTCACGACGGATGTCATCAAGTAGATTAGAAACCAAGTCACGTAACTGGCTGTTGTCAAAAGTGGGACGTTTGATGATATCGGCCCATTCTGAACGTTGAGGATATTGATAGATTGTCATCTTATTATCAGAACGGTTCAGATGTTACATTACAATCTTTTCAATATTCAGCGCAAGAATCCCTTCGGCTCCAGCAGCCTTCAAGCGTGTGATAAGCTCCCAAAAAAGTTTTTCGCTAATGACAGTGTGTACTGCATGCCATCCTTCAGTAGAAAGCTTAATGACAGTTGGTGCCTTGGTCGAAGGAAGCATATTGAGCACTTCGTCAAGTGAACTGTCAGGAACATTCATCATGACATACTTCTTGTCTTCGGCCGAGCGAACAGCATCGAAACGGAATACCAATTCACGAAGAATCTCTTCTTTTTCTTCGCAAAGGTTCTTATTGGCAATAAGCACGGCTTCACTCTTGACAACAACCTCTACTTCTTTCAGTCGATTGCTGACAAGCGTTGAACCAGAACTAACAATGTCGAAAATTGCATCACCAAGACCTATATTCGGACTGATTTCAACCGAACCAGTAATGACATGGATGTCGGCTGTAAGATGATGTTCGTCGAGCCATTGCTGCAGGATAACTGGATATGATGTGGCAATGGTCTTGCCATTGAACCATTCAATACCAGGATAATCGATCAATTTGGGTATAGCGAGCGACAGACGACACTGCGAGAAACCAAGATTCTTGACGATGCGGGCGTCCTTATTACGCTCCTTGAATTCGTTCAGACCGACAATGCCAACATCAGCAACACCTTTCGCAACACACTCTGGAATATCATCATCGCGCAAATACAGCACCTCAATGGGGAAATTGCTGGAAGGGATTAGCAACGTTCGCTTGGCGTTGCTCAGCTTGATTCCAGATTCTTTAAGTAGTTCCATGCAGTCTTCGAAGAGACGGCCTTTTGATTGTATAGCTATACGTAACATAAATAATGATTAATTAAAAAATAACAATTAACAATTGATAGATTACAATTGAGAATTGCTTTTTTTTATAAATTCAATGCACAGGATGACAAATCGTGCAAACGTATACATTAAACGCGGCAAATATAGCAATAAAATAGCAGATAACAAAATAAAACGGGGATTTTTTTGCAAAATCCTCGTTTTTTTGACAATAAAGTGCGAAAATGTTATTTGAGAACGATTTCAACAGGTCCAAAGAGTCCAGCTGGGAGCAGTTCAGATGACTTCTTGCGATAGCGAGCATTGGTCCATATATTCGGGAAAGGATCCATCCCTTCGTCATGTCCCTGGATAGCATTGCTCCAAGTGTTTACAACCTCAAGCACAAGATGGTTCTCGCCAGACTGAATAGCATCGGAGATATTCACTTCGTAAGGTGCGGTCCATGCAATGCCACAGTCTTTGCCATTCAGCGTTACTGTAGCGAGATTCTTGATGTCATTCAAAACAAGATAAAGATTGCTTGTATTTGAATATATTGAATCTACTTCAATATGATTAGCGATTAAAAGAGAATCGAGGTCAAAAGATGTAGAATAGGAAACGTGTCCTGAATAATATCTGACGAATGGATCTTCACTTTTACTCCAGTCGGGAAGCGTGTCTGATTCAAGTTCGACATTGTTGTCAAGGAAATGGAGTGACCAGTTCGAATTGATGCAAGCCAGTTTCACCGGATTTTTCTCATATTCATAGGCCGGACTGAGAAGTTCGTCTGGCGTGGGAGATGTCGGGAATACTACAAAGACTGAAGCATAAGGTTGAAGGACAATCTCCTCTCCCATCAGGCGAATAGTGCCATCAAGCGGATTCCACAATTCCGGAGTTCTTCCTTTCGAATCGCGAAATTCTGGGCGAATAACCGCAAGTTCATTCATTTGGTTCGAAAGGAAATAGATTTCGGCAAATGAACTGGTGCGATGACAATAGGCAATACCTTCGGGAAGATAGTTGACATCGCGATTTATCCCCAATGCTTCAAACGTGGGTTCGCTCCATGGCAAATCCTTAGAAGAAATCACTCTGACACCTTGGTTTTGAAGCTCATCAATCTTAATCTGGACACTATCACTGAGTGGAAGACCATCGGGATCCATCAAATGGGCAGTGGGAAGAACAAGCAGACGATATCGTGGAGAAGCGTCTTCATCGGCATCGACAAAGAATTGTCCATTATTTGATTTACAACGGACAAGAGCATCTTCATTGAAACTGTCGTATTGATAACCATGCAGAGGGTTGATCCAATCTTCTGGTGTCAAGGTATTCTTTACATATTTTACTCCCACAGGACGTTCAACAACGGGAACTCCTACATTAGCCAATCGTTCCTTTTCGGAAGCTACACGTTCTGGGCCAAAGATTCCGGGAAGCATTGGGACAAGTCGATCGGGTTGGAATGCACGACGAGGCATCTCCTGTCCTGTATAGACAGCAATATCAACCACAGGGCGACCCATCTGAAGCAAATACTGACAACGCGTGACATATTTGGTCAATTCACTGGCTTCATCGAACCATGTATTACCCTTTTGGAAGAAGAATCCAATGCCATCGAGCGTCATGCCTGGGCGCAAGAGTGGATTAGGATTGAGACAATAGACATGATAGAACAAACGATTGATGCCCAAACAGAAATTGCGATCGATGAGCGGTTTGACCATAGCCGGATCTTCGTCGAAGACTCCACGTAATTCTGTACAGCCTTCGGCTTGAATAATACGTTTGCCATAGACATGAGCGCCACTGATGGCATCAAGCATATCGTTGATCTTGTCGTGGGTAGGACTATTGAGCCAGAATTCGCCCATAGGCAGGTCGGCGTAACGGAAATGTGCCATACCATCGCTCACCATAGTGGGACATACATTCTCGGCCGAAAGCTGGCAACCCATCTTTTGGGCATTTTGTCGCAATTCATCAAAAAAGATGTCTTCTATCAGTTCGTTGATAGTCAACCGAACATCACGGAGGACGCGTTCGGAGGTCTCTTCACTAACAACCGGGAAACCGACCATCAAGGGAAGATAGTCAATAATGCTATATCCACGTCGAGCCTTGAACTCATCGGCGAAATTGGAACTCCAGTTCTGGCTACCACATTCCCATGAATCGACGTGCATATATTTGAGTACACGACGAGCAAGATTTAGATGTTCGACGCTATCACGGCCTGGGACAGGTGCAAAGAAATGACTGTTAAACCAATTGTTCAACTGCTTTTGAATAGCAGCACGATTGAACTTGTCGCATTCCAAACCTTTACCATCGCCACCAGTTGCATTCACTTGCCCAGTGCTTACTGAGGCCATACGGAAACAGAATCGTGTCTTATCTTTCTCAGGGATACTGAAACTTGAAGCATATTCACGGATTTGCGACAAAGGTATATAATCATCGTCAGAAACGGTATTCTGTTCTGTACTGGAGATTCGCCAAACGAGTCCTGCCTTGCCTTCCCATTGATTAATTCGTGGAGCTGCATGGAAACGAATCTCATTGACTTTCAAAGAAGGTGACCACTTGGCTTGATCGAGGTCTTCACTTCCAACGGGCGAGCCTTCGGGCGTCCATGTGAAGCGCCAGATACGAGCTTGCGTGGTAGGGATAGCATGTGTGGTATTGAAATCGTAGTTCTGCCAACCTGTACGAGCAGGAACAAGTTGCTTGACGTGTTCGAAATTAAGACCATCAGCACTTGCATAGACATCCATTCGCTGAGCCTGGAACTGCGTTGCTGGAAGAATAAGTTCGAGAGCACTTACTGTAATAGATTTAGGAAACTTATATTCGATCACAAAAGGTTTCTTGGCAGAAAAACTTCCTTTCAAGGTATCGATTTTCAGGTCTTCACCTTCACCACTTACCACAGCATTAGAAATGGATTCCGGATCTGGTTTCGTGCTGGGAATACTTCCGAAGAATTGCTCTCCCTTTATATATTTATAAGGTATAGAATAATAGCCAATGGTTGTTCCAATAGTGTCATTGACCGCTGTCATAACTACTTTCTGCATTGATTCTTCGGGGGTAATCCATGGTCCACCTGCAAGAGCAAAACCATCGCAAATATGCATACCCAGTTTAAGACCAAGACGATCAGCCTCCTGCATTGCCCAATCTACCATCTCATACCATTGGGGAGAAAGCTGACGGACAGTGCCTCCAAGACCAGGATTCATTTCAATACTCTTAATGGGCATAAGATAAGTACCACCCAAGCCATTTTGCTTCATGGCTTCAAGGTCGGTCGTAATTCCTTCTTTGGTAACAGCGCCATACATCCAATACCAGAAACACCAAGGCTTGGCATTGAAATCATCAGGATTCTTGAAAACTTCAGAAATTTCTGCATACGTTGGCTGAAGAGCCAAGATAGTAAGAAATAGGGTTAGTAGATAGCGATTCATGGTGATTGGGTGTTATTTAAAGACATAATGAGGTTGTGAGGAAAGCCCTCACAACCTCATCTATTTAAGCTTTAAGTGCAGCGATAGCTTCCTTAATAGCAGCAATCTTCTGCTCAGCGTCAGCTTTCTTCTTCTGCTCGTTAGCGACAACCTGTGCAGGAGCTCCTTTGACAAATCGTTCGTTGCCGAGTTTCTTCATAACACTGGCAAGGAATCCTTCATTGTACTTCAGGTCAGCTTCCAGTTTCTTGAGTTCTTCCTCAACATTGATACTGCCTCCGAGAGGTACTGCATATTCTGTCGTTCCAACCATAAAGCTAGCACAGATGCCACGTTTTTCAGTAACGAAACTGATTTCGGAAGTGTTAGCCGACTTGGCAATGACTGCAGCAAGGGCTTTAGCCACATTGTTTGCTCCAGCATTGACAACAAGCAGTTCGACAGCAACCTTGGGCGACATCTGTTTCTGAGCACGAATAGTACGGATGCCGGCAATGACTTCGGTAGCTGCCTGGAAGTCGGCTATCAACTTGCATTCCTCATCCGACGGTTCCTCATATTTGGGAAGAGTCTGGAACATAATGCTCTCGCCTTCCTTGCGCTCGGTGATGTTCTGCCATAATGCTTCAGTAATGAATGGCATGAATGGATGAAGCATCTTGAGAACAGTGTCGAAATAAGCTATGGTCTTGTCGTAAGTGATGCGATCGATAGGTTCTCCGTACGCAGGCTTGATAAGTTCGAGGTACCAAGCTGAGAAATCATCCCAGAAGAGTTTATAAACGAGCATCAACGCCTCGGACAAACGATACTTACTGAAGAGATCCTGCAGTTCATATCCTACACTCTTGACTTTTGCATCGAACCATTCACAAGCCTTAAGCGATGCTTCGGGCTGAGGAATGTCGGCAACAGTCCAACCTTGAACGAGACGGAACGAGTTCCAAATCTTGTTGTTGAAGTTTCGTCCCTGTTCGCAAAGCGATTCATCAAAGAGGATGTCGTTGCCAGCAGGTGCTGACAACATCATACCCATACGCACGCCATCTGCTCCGAAACGATCAATGAGATCAAGAGGATCTGGCGAGTTGCCCAACGACTTGGACATCTTACGTCCCAACTTATCACGAACAATGCCTGTGAAATAGACATGACGGAAAGGCATAGCACCCATGTACTCATAACCAGCCATGATCATACGGGCTACCCAGAAGAAGATAATATCGGGACCAGTTACAAGATCAGAAGTTGGATAATAGTACTGTATTTCCTTGTTATTGGGATCAAGAATGCCATTGAAGAGCGAGATAGGCCAAAGCCAGCTGGAGAACCATGTGTCAAGAGCTCCTTCGTCCTGAATAAGATCCTCAGCTTTCAGATTTTCATAGCCAGCAATCTTCTGGGCTTTTGCCAAAGCCTCTTCGCGTGTGGGAGCAACGACGTACTTCTTATCCTCATCCTTGACATTTTCCTGCCCAGGAAGGAAATAAGCAGGAATACGATGACCCCACCACAGCTGACGACTGATACACCAATCCTTGATATTCTCGAGCCAGTTACGATAAGTAGATTTGTACTTGGCAGGATAGAACTGAATGTCGTCATTCATCACTGGAGGAAGAGCAATATCGGCAAAATGCTGCATGCGAATGAACCATTGCAAAGAAAGACGTGGTTCGATTGGCACATTGGTACGTTCTGAATAACCTACCTTGTTGTCGTAATCCTCTTCCTTCTCAAGCAGTCCAGCCTTGGTCATATCGATAGTTATCTGTTTGCGGCAATCGAAACGATCCATACCAATATACAGACCAGCAGCTTCGCTTAAGGTAGCATCGGGATTAAAGATGTCTATGGCCTCCAGATTATACTTCTGACCTAGTGCGTAGTCGTTGACATCGTGTGCGGGAGTAACCTTCAAGCAACCTGTACCAAATTCGATTTCCACATAGCGGTCCTCGATAATGGGGACAACGCGATTTACCATTGGAACGATGACACGCTTACCTTTGAGCCAAGTATTCTTCGGATCCTTAGGATTGATGCAAACAGCAACATCACCCATAATGGTTTCAGGACGAGTAGTAGCAACGACGGCATAACGGCGACCTTTCTCATCGCGATGTATCACCTGACACTTAACAGTAGCGTCAAATGGCTTGTCATTGTTGCAAATGACAATAGCTCCAGGTTCCTCACCATCGGTGCTCCCTGCAGGTTCATCTACATAATACTTCATGTAGAAGAGCTTTGAGTGCTCATCGTGATAGATAACTTCTTCGTCGGAAAGGGCAGTCTGACGCTCGGGATCCCAATTCACCATACGCAAACCACGATAGATGAGACCTTTGTCGTACAGATCACAGAAGACCTTGATTACCGACTTGGAACGAAGGTCGTCCATAGTGAATGCAGTGCGATCCCAATCGCAGGAGCAACCCAGTTTGCGAAGCTGCTTAAGGATGATTCCGCCATGTTCATCGGTCCATGCCCAGGCATGCTTCAGGAATTCATCACGTGTAAGGTCAGATTTCTTAATGCCCTGTTCTGCAAGGCGTTTGATGACTTTGGCTTCAGTGGCGATACTTGCATGATCGGTGCCAGGTACCCAGCAAGCATTCTTACCCTCCATACGTGCACGACGTACGAGGATATCCTGAATAGTTTCGTTAAGTACGTGACCCATGTGCAACACACCAGTCACATTTGGAGGTGGAATAACCACAGTGTAGGCCTCACGGCCATCAGGCTTGCTGCTGAAAGCCTTGTTGTCAAGCCAATATTGATACCATTTGTCCTCTACTTCAGAGGGATTGTACTTTGATGCTAATTCCATTGTTAACAAATTTGCGGCGGGATGATGTGTCCCGCCGTATTAGATAGTTTTATTTTTCGCCTGCTTCGATGCGTTTCTTCAATTCTTCGATTTCGGCTTTAAGTTCATCCATCTTGCTTTGCATAAGTGCTACAAGACCATTGCCACTCTTCGACTTGGCATTGAGGAAGCCAAGGTTGTTCTCGTAGGTCTTCAGGTCATTGATCAATCGCTCAAGCTTACGCTGAAGTGTATTCGAATCCTTGATGCTGGCCACGTGCTCTTTAATGTTCTCGAAGCGACGACGCTGACCCTTCATGTCAAGCTTATCGAAGAAGAAATCGATTAGTTCCTTATACTTGGCCTGGAGCTTATCTTTTTCCTTGAAAGGTACATGACCAATCTCTGCCCATTGATTCATCAAGTCACGCACACCCTTTACCGTTGCGTTCTCGACATCATCCTTAAGATTGGTGAGCGCCAGAATAACCTCTTGCTTACGCTCGAAGTTGGCACGTTCGGAAGCACGTTCTCCGCCAACGGCCTCTTCCTTTGCCTTGAAGAAAGCATCACAAGCCGACTTGAATCGTTCCCAAACCTGCTGCGAATACTTACGAGGAGCAGGACCAATGGTCTTCCATTCATTCTGCAAAGAGATAAGCTGATCAGTGGTTTTACGCCAATCGGTGCTGGTGCTGAGTGCTTCGGCACGCTCACAGAGTTCGATCTTACGCTGAAGATTGTCGGACTGCTCACCGCGCACCGACTTGAAGAACTCGGCCTTCTGATTGAAGAAGTTGTCACACGACTGACGGAAGCGCTCGAAGAGCTGGGTATTGACACGCTTGGAAGCGAAACCTAACTTGCGCCATTCGTCCTGGAAAGCAAGGATAACCTTCGTAGCATCATCCCAACCCTTCACAGTTGTTATCTGAGAAAGGTCAATAGCTTCAACCTTCTCACAAATCGAAGTCTTGCCCACCTCATTGGCATGTTCCTGCGCCTTGAGCTGCTCGAAATGAGCCTGATGACGCTTGTTGATTTCAGTTGATGCAGCCTTGAATCGATTCCAGATCTCCTCACGAACAGAGGGGGCAACAGGACCGATGATACGCCACTGCTCGTGCATCTCCTGCAACTTGCGGAAAGCATCAACTACATCAGGTGCCTGAACCAACTTCTCAGCTTCTTCACAGATCTGAAGTTTAGCTTCAAGATTCTTGCGGAAATCATAATCGCGAAGTTCCTTATTAATCTTGAGAGCATCATAGAACTGTTCTGTCAACTGAGTATAGCGTTTCCAGAGTCCTGCGACCTCCTGCTGATCGACAGCGCCGATTTCCTTGAACTGCTTCTGCAATTCCTGGAATTCGTTGTACTTCTGCCCCACTTCTTCGGCATTGCCGGCTATGGTTTCCATCTTGTCAAGCACTTCGCGCTTCAGAGCGAGATTGTTGGCATACTCTTCATCGCGTGCCTTGACCATAGCTGCACGTGCCTCCTTCTGAATGTTAAGGAGGTCCTTAAGTCGTGGTTCAAGTTCGTCGGGTTTGGATTCATACGTAGCCGGGTCTCCATTACCATCAATGAAGGCCTGCATCTCGGCATCGGTCTCCTGTTGACGCATCTTGTAATAGAGTAGCTTGAGGTAGTTGATCTCGCCTTTGACACTTTCACTTGCAATGCCGGCGATCTCTGAGATACGCTCAAGGATTTCAGCGCGGTTGGCATAAATCTTTTTCTCAACAGTATTCTCTGCTGATTCATCTTCAGCAGTAGATTCAGCAACTTCGGGAGCTGCTGCAGGTTCCGTAGAAAGAACATTGTCTTCCATCTGGATAGGATCGAGGATCTCTGACATATTTGTAATTATTTAATCATTCCGCTAAATTTATAACGGGCGTGCAAAGTTACAAATAATTATTGAATTACAATTATTTTTTTTAAAAAAAATGACAAAAGAGACGAAATTACGCCTCTTTTGTACAGTTTTGAGAAGATTTTGAAGTATTTTATGTTGTTTTTACTTCTTTTTCTTGAGCAACTCGACATATCCAAAACCATATCCGATGTCATCACCCAACCCACAGACATAAGCAAACTCTTGAAGGACTGGAGACAACTGAAGCCTGAACTTAAGCATATATCCAACCACTTTCTGACAGCGGGGCGAATCGGTGAAGATACTGACAGCCTTGCGTCGAGGTTGTGTAAGCAGTGTGAATTGAAATGCCCTGTCACCATCATAGCTGCGTTTGTAGAACGACTCCCAACGATCAATTAGTTCTTCGACCATAAACTGTGAGAAGAACTGATTGTCGGGAGAAAGATAGTCGAGCGTATTGTTCGGACGAAGAGCCTTCACAACGATTGGCGAAATGGACTGATATTCCATAATTTCGGTGAAGACAACAGGAGAAATGTCGTCAACAGCGATAATCTTGAAAGTAACAGAGGACTTATAGTCTCCGATAGAGAATTGCTTGTCAAGCAACTGCTGAGTTAGAAACGAGCGTGTTTCGACCTCAGGAAGGAACGACACCCAAAACTGAATTCGAGGCACATTGACATAAAGTCTATCGGTCTCGACATAAACCTTGGGCACATAAAGGTTACTAATCGAGTATACTTTCTGGCGAATGTTGTCGATGGGCTGAAGTCCATTGGCCGACAACCATTTTTCGTAAGCTTCCTTGTTTGAAGTAATCAAACGATTGAAAGCCGATGCCAGTTCATACTGATAGCTGATTGGAAGAATATTTCCACTCACTAGTGGCAATACTTCAAGTGTAATTTTTAAGCGCAAAATTTAAAAAGATTTAGGAAATTAATTAATGCTATTTATAAGATGTACTGTATGAACCGAAACCAAGGCAGCAGTCTCGGTTCGCAGTCTTTGATCACCGAGCGAAATCGGGAGGTAACCGTTTTGCAAAGCGAATGAAACCTCATCTTGACTGAAATCTCCTTCGGGGCCAATAAGAATTCTCACATCACGACACTTTTGTACCAAATGTGATAATAAATGTCTTGGCTGATTATCCATACAATGGGCAATAAACTTTTGGCCATCGAAAGGCTCTTCGATGAAGCGTTTGAAGTCTGTCATCTCATCTATTTGTGGAAGTGTTGCTTTCAAACTCTGTTTCATTGCAGCAATGGCGATTTTACGCAATCTTTCGGTTTTCAATTCCTTGCGTTCTGAAAAACGACAACGCAACGGGACAAAACGATCGAGACCTATTTCAACAGATTTTTCAAGCCACCATTCCATACGATCAAGATTCTTGGTTGGACCAATAGCCAACTCGACACGATACGGCCAATGTGAATCTGAATGAGAAGAAAGAATTTCAACAGAACAATGCTTAGGATGAGCAGAAGCAATACGGCAGTGATACCACATTCCATTGCCATCAACCACATCAATTTCATCACCTACAGTATGTCGTAAAACACGCACGACATGTCCCGACTCTTCTTCTGGAAGCTCGGAACATGTCGATAAAAAAGGTGCATAAAAAATGATCATTACTCTTAATAACAATTGATGTGATTGAGAAATGAATTAGAAACTAATGGGTTTCAGGACTATGCTTATACTGGAAGAGGATTGCAAAAAGGACTGCAACAGTCAACGCAAAGCCTGCAAAGACGAACCAGCAGGTGGCCCAGTCACCCAAGAGATAATCACCTTGCCAAGAGCAGAAATGATTAACCACTTCACCAGCTGCCAAAGTGCCGATAGTAGCACCAATGCCATTGGTCATCATCATGAATAGTCCCTGAGCTGAGGCTTTGATGCTTGGTTCACACTCTTGATCGACAAAGATGCCTCCTGAAACATTGAAGAAATCGAAAGCAACACCATAGACAATACAAGAAAGAATGAAGAGCAACACACCAGGCATAGCAGGATTGCCTAAACCAAAGAATCCGAATCGGAAAACCCATGCGAACATCGACATAAGCATAACGACCTTAATGCCAAATCGTCTGAGGAAGAATGGGATCATCAGGATGCAGAGGGCCTCACTAATCTGGGATATGGATGTTAACAAGGTAGCGTTATTGGCGGCGAATGACGAAGCAACAGCGGCATCAGCACTCCCCTTGAAACTCGTAATGAAAGGACCGGCATAACCATTGGTAACCTGAAGGCTCATTCCCAATAATGCTGAGAAGATGAAGAACAATGCCATCTTCTTTGTCTTGAACAGCTTGAAAGCATTCAGACCCAAGGCCTCGACAAGCGAAGTTCTTTCCTTCTTCTCGTTAAGTTTGCATTCAGGCAATGAGAAACAATACACACAAAGCAACAAGCTAAGCAGGCCTGATACGAAGAACTGCATATAGGTGTACTGGAACTTGTGGGCATTGTCAGCAAAGGTGAAAAAGAATGAACCATCTTCCCAAACGGCGCAGTTGACAAACCACATGGTGGCAATGAAGCCAACTGTACCCAACACACGGATAGGTGGAAAATCCTTGACGGTGTCCATACCATTTTCCTTCAAGATAGTGAAGGCTGTAGTATTGGCGAGCGCGATGGTTGGCATGAAGAAGGCAACACTAATAGTATATAATGCAATGAAGAAACCCTTATTCGAGAGTTCGTTGCCGAACCCTGCCTGGAAACCTAAATACCAACAGCCAAGCATAAAACCGCCGGCCAGCAGGTGGCAAATGCCCAGAAGACGCTGCGGCTGAATATACTTATCAGCGACAATACCCATCAACGTAGGCATAAAGATTGAGACAATACCTTGAATAGCATAAAACCAGGCAATATTCTCACCCAGTCCTGCCTTTCCAAGATAATTGCCCATACATGTGAGATAGGCCCCCCAGACAGCGAACTCCAGGAAGTTCATCACTGCCAAACGCAATTTCGTATTCATAAATCAAAATACTTAAAATTGGGCGCCGTGAAAACGACGCCCAATATCTAATTAATACTGATGCATTGGACGAAGCAGATCGTTGACAGTCTTGACAGGATTGAAAGTCAGAAGGTCAACGTCTACGAATACCGTATTCCAGTTGGACATAGCGCCATTCCAGAGTCCAGGCAACTCAAGCGCCTTGAGTTCCTTGCCATTCTTCGACTTGTAGGAGATGAAACCGGTCTGAGGATCGACAAACTTAAGAAGGTCGAATGGTTTGCCATTCTTGTCCTTCACAGCGCACACAAGATCAACAGGATTGAAGTGAGTGCCCTCCTTGAACATAGCGACATAGTCGGCATTGTTCTTATCAATCTGGCTCGACTCAAGAATCTGGAGCTGATAGGTTCCGTCGGGTGACTGAGCAATAAATGGTCCACCACCTGGCTCTCCCACATTCTTCACCATACCGCAGACACGAAGTGGACGATTAAGCTTGTTCTTGATGTAGAGAGCAAGTTCTGTGTCATCGAGTTGCTTGGTGTCAGGATTCTTGATGAACAGGTTCTTCTGAAGGAAGTAAAGCATATCGATGAGATTCTCATGCTGATACTTGCCACCTTCGAGCTGCTGCAGATAAGAGAAGATTTTCTGCTGGAGACTAACAAGAACACCACCAATAATCTGCTTGTAGGCGATGGTTGGGCTCTTCTTCTTCTCTGGAACAACGTTGTCGATATTCTTGATGAAGATAACATCGGCATCCTGTTCGTTGAGATTCTCGATGAGTGCACCATGTCCGCCAGGACGGAACAGCAGATTGCCTTTTTCGTCACGGAATGGAGTATTATCCATATTGGCAGCAAGTGTATCGGTGCTGGCTTTCTGTACAGAGAAAGAAATCTTGTACTTCACGCCATAGCGTGCCTCGTAAGCTGCCTGCTTCTCCTTGACAAGAGCTTCGAAGAGCGGAAGATGATCGGGGCTCACAGTGAAATGGAGCTTTACCTGTCCCTTGCCGTTGGCAGCATAAAGTGCACCTTCCTCAAGATGCTCCTCAAATGCCTTGCGCACACCGTGAGATGAACGATGGAAAGTAAGGAGTCCCTTGGGCAGCTGTCCATAATTAAGGCCCTTGGCAAGGAGAAGATTGGCAACAACAGGCTTGTACTGACCAGCAGCGATAAGGTCGTCGATGCCCTTTCCTTCATTCTTGACACAGGCTGCATCCAATTCTGGATAGAATGCAAACTGCTTGATGCCTGCAAAGAACTTCTTTTCGAAATCATTGGTTGGAACTTCATAGTCAGCATCCAAGAACTCAAAGAGATTCTTGAACATACGGCTGGCAGCACCCGAAGCAGGAACGAACTTCAAAATCTGGTTGTCAGCCTGTAGATATTTCTGCCAGAGGTCCTGGTAATACTTGGCAGCGTCGTCGTCGACTACGAGGATGCCATATTCTGGAGAGGCAGCTCCCTTAAGCTTCAAATAAGGGAAACCAGTTTCAAATGACTTGAGCTGGCTCTCAGCCTTCTCTACACTAATGCCACGCTTGGCAAGAACTTCAAGGTCTTCTTGTGTAAACATACGTATTATTAGATTTATGATTGTAGAATTCTACTTTTCGAGGGCAAATTTAATAACTTTTTCAATAAGTTGAACTTTTTAACTCAAAAAAAATGCGTTTTTGGACAAAATATTGAAGAAATTGCATTAAATAACAAAAAAATAAAAGAATTTGTAGTATTTAAGTTACAACTATCAATAAAAATTATTAACTTTGCAGCGCAAGCAAATTCAATTACGTACAACAAGAAAACTACGATACATGAAAATACTCAAGATTGAACAATTTACAACTGAAGAGATGACGCTCTTCCTTACTGACTACCGCATATTGTATTCTGTGGTAGACAACAAATTGTCGATCAATGATTGGAAATATATTAAACAATATATTTTAAAAGATATAGACGCGGGATTCTATGGACGAGACATCCACGGCGTACATCAACTTGTCCATACGCTCGAAACATGTCGCGTTCTGCTCCAACAAGTCGGGTTGGGCCGTCGTTCCATCCTGATGGCTATGCTCTATCCACTTGCCGAACATAAGGTTATCAGCCAGGAGGAAATGAATCGCAACTTCGGTCCAGAAGTTGTGAAACTGGTCTCCAATATGGCTAAAGTCCAGCATCTATATGCCGACCACGACAGCCTTGAAGATGAGAATTTCAGCAAACTGATGCTTTCGTTTGCTGAAGATATTCGCGTCATCATATGTATGATTTGCGACCGTTACACACTGATGAAGGCGCTCAATCATACGCAAGACGTTGATTATCGCCACAAGGTAACACAGGAATGTCGTCTGCTCTACACTCCCATTGCACATCGTCTCGGGCTTTATGTCATCAAAGGAGAACTTGAAGACATGGCCGTGAAGTACGACTATCGAGATGTTTACGATGACATAGCTCACCAGTTGCAACTCACGAAACGTTCGCGAGAGGAATATATTCAGCAATTTATCTCTCCTCTTGAAGCAAAACTGAAAGAGGTTCTGCCAGTTCCCTTCCACATCAAAGGCCGCACGAAGAGTATCTCCTCCATCTGGTCGAAAATGAAACGTCAGCAGAACAGCATTGACAAGATCTATGACCTATTTGCCATTCGTATCATTATCGATGCAGAAGGACCTAATGAAAAAGCATTGTGCTGGCAAGCCTACAGCATCGTTACCGACATGTATCAACCCAATCCAAAGCGATTAAGGGACTGGCTGTCGATACCCAAGTCTAACGGTTACGAATCTTTGCATATTACGGTTTATGGGCCAAGTGATCGTTGGGTAGAAGTGCAGATTCGAACAAAAAGGATGGACGAGATTGCCGAACGCGGTTTAGCAGCACACTGGAAATACAAGGGTATCAAAAGCGAAGGCAATTCGGCCGACAAACTCATCGCATCGATACGTGAAGTACTCGAAAGCGGTGCTCCAAAAGACGAATTAATGAAAGACTTCTCCATGGGTCTATATGATGAAGAGGTTTTCGTCTTCACACCCAAAGGAGAAGTGCATAAGTTCCCAAAAGGGGCAACTGTGCTCGATTTTGCATTCAGCATCCATTCGAAACTTGGTATGCAGTGCGTAGGTGCGCGTGTAGGAGGAAGAAACGTCAAAATCAACCATCAGCTCAACAGCGGTGAGACTGTGGAGATCCTCACCTCCTCCCAACAAACTCCTAAACTTGACTGGCTGAATATAGTTAAGACATCGAAGGCCCGAAGCCGCATCAAATCAGGCATCAAAGAAATTGAGAATCGTGAAGCACAGACCGGCAAGGAGATGCTGCAACGTCGATTCAAGAATCGAAAGATTGAAATTGACGAAGCCGAAATGTCGCGTGTCATCATCCGTCTTGGATATAAGACCCAAACCGCCTTTTATCACGATCTTTCGACAAACGACATTTCAGTAGATGATGTATTGAAAGAATACGAGTCGAGCCAAACTCCACAAATCCAAGGTGAGCCAGCTACTCATTCCGCTGCTGATTTCACGGCAACACCAGAGATTGCTGCAGAAAACGAAAAGAAACAAGCGGGCAATGACGTACTCGTCATAGACCGTGACCTTAAGGGAATAGATTACAAGTTGGCAAAGTGCTGTCATCCTATTTATGGCGACGACATTGTCGGATTTGTATCGATTGCACGAGGCATCACCATTCATCGTGCCGACTGCTCAAACATCAAGAGTCTTGAAAAGCAGTATCCTTATCGTATACAACGCGCTCGATGGAGCGGCAAAAGTGCAGGGCAATATTTCATCACGCTACGCGTCGTTGGCAATGATGATATCGGTATTGTTACCAATATATCATCCGTCATCAACAAGGAACCCAACACGCTGCTTCGCTCTATATCGATTGATACCGAAGGAGGTCTTTTCCAAGGGCATCTTACAGTCAGTGTCTCCGATCTATCTTCGCTCAACATCCTGATACGAAAGATACAATCGGTGAAAGGTGTGAAGAATGTATCACGAACGAACTGACATTAAGAAGCAATATGAAAAATAACAATCAATACAATAATAATATGAAATCCAACATCCTCTATTTACTCATCGCACTTGTCCTTGTATCCTGCTCTGGGTCGAATGGACCATCTGTCAAGCAACGTCGAGCCGAACAACTCGAAAAGTTCCGCTCTCAGCTTCAAACCGAACGTCAAACGCTGAAGGCTACCGATTCACTTATGATGGCCCTTATACCCCAAATCAACACAGCCAAAAGCAAGGGCTTTGAGTATGAGAAGACGCAATACGACGACCTTGGAAGATTCCGTCCTGAAGGTATGGATCCAAGTCAGAACTTGAACAAATCCTATGTTCGCTGTGCTGTTGATGAATATGGCCGCACTCAACTCATAGCAACATATTGCGGGCCGAAAAACTTTGTTGTCCATCAGATTCGAATCAACGCAAGCGACGGCACAGAAATTACAACAAAAACCATAGAGCCCAACGATGGTACAAACTATAGCTATGATATCGGAGGCACGCATTACCAGGCAGTTACTTTCACCTATGCTGGCAAAGTCACTGAAGGGATGTCGAATGACAGTATCGTATTAGCCAATGCCGATACCGATAACGGCGCTTTAGGATTCATAGCTCAACACGTTGATGACAAGAATCTGAAAGCCAACTATATATCTATTGATGGCAAGGAACTAATGGTTAACATCGGTCCAAAAACTCGTGCACGAATGGCCGCTACCTATGAGCTCGGTATTCTCCTTCGCGAAAATACACGTCTACAGCAGGAGAACAAGACTGCTGGACTTAAGATCCAATATCTTGAACAGATGATATTGCGTAAAGAAATTGAGGAAGCTGAAGGCAATTGACATATTATCAAAACCAATATTAACCTCTAAAAAAATAAACACGATGGAAAAATTAATGTTAAACTACTCTGTTATTAGCGCATTCATCCAAGCTCTCTTTTGGAAGATTGTAATCGCTATTGTCGTTTATATCATCGGCAAATGGGCAATCAACAAGGTCTGCAAGATCAGCACCAAGATGATGGACAAGAAGGGTGTCGAAGACTCACTTCAAGGCTTCCTCGAGAGCATCATCAAGGTTGGTCTCTGGCTCTGTCTGATTATCGCAATAATCAATATTTTGGGCGTCGATACCGCTGCATTCGTCGGACTCTTTGCCGGTGCCGGTGTAGCCATAGGTATGGCAATGTCGGGTACACTTGGGAACTTTGCTGGAGGTGTGATGATTCTACTTTTCAAGCCTTATAAGGTCGGTGATTTCATTGCTGCCCAAGGCTACGAAGGCATTGTCAAGGATATACAAATCTTCAATACCATCTTGGTCACGACCGACAACAAGACAATCATTATTCCTAATGGCGGTCTTTCGACAGGTTCTTTGATCAATTACTCAAAGCAGCCATACCGTCGTGTAGATGTCAACTTTGACTTCTGTTATGGTACCGATTATGAAAAAGTGCGCGAGGCCATCGAAAAGATTCAGAATGCGTGCCCGCTCATACTCAAGGAGCCTATCGAAGGCGAACCCGTTGCCGGTCCGTGGCAAGGCCTCGCAAATATGGGAGAAAGCGGTTGCACCATCGCTACACGTTCTTGGTGCAAGAGTGCTGATTACTGGGCAGTCATGGGTTATATGAAATACGAAGTATATCAGCAGCTCCGCAACTCGGGCTTTATGTTCCCGTTCAACAAACTCGATGTAACTCTAATTAAGGAATAATACATGAATCTGATAGATTTTCTAAATTCTAGTCCCGTTAATTATCTTGCTGTAGCAACACTCGAAGAACAGTTGCAAGCAGCAGGTTTCTACAAGTTTGAACCCACTAAGCCAATGTTCGACGTAAAGCCAGGAGATAAACTTTACGTCACCAAGAACGATTCTTCACTCTATGCCATTCGATTAGGATCAATGCCTCTTGGAGAAAGTGGCATCCGAATCATTTGCGCTCACTGTGATTCGCCAACCTTCCGCATCAAACCCAATCCAGAAATCCTGATGGAAAAAGGATTTGTAAAGCTGAATACAGAGTTATACGGAGGCGCAATCATGAGCACATGGTTCGACCGTCCTCTTTCCTTGGCTGGACGTGTAATGCTTCGCTCCAGCGATCCATTGCACCCTCAGACACGTCTTCTCCATATCAAGGAGCCGTTGCTCATCATTCCAAACCTAGCTATCCACTTCAACCGTCAGGTCAACGATGGTGTCAAGTTGTCGAAACAAAAAGATATGCTTCCCGTATTAGGCATAATCAACGATCAACTTTCATACAATGGTCTTTTACTAAGACTTATTGCATCTCACCTTGATGTAGCAGCTGAAGACATCCTCGATTTCGACCTATATCTATACGATACGACTCCAGCCTGCGAAGTCGGTCTGCAAAAAGAATTCATTTCGGCTGGACGTCTTGACGACTTGTCGATGGTTCATGCGGGACTGCAAGCAATGCTTGGAGAAGTTGTGAGTGAAGAAAAAACAAAGGAGTTACAACGTCAGACAATGGTATTGGCCATCTTTGACAACGAGGAAACAGGAAGCGGCACAAAACAAGGCGCAGGATCTCCTTTCCTCTCACAAGTGCTCCAACGTCTAGTCATTGCACAAAAAAGATCACTCGGACTGAACAGTGATCCTCGCGACGATTTCTATCGTATGATAGAGAATAGTTTTATGGTGAGTGCCGACAACGCACATGCCTGGCATCCAAACTATGGTGAAATGATGGACCCGACCAATCACCCTGTTCTCGGAGGCGGTCCCATCATCAAGGTCAATGCTGCCCAGAAATATGCAACCGATGCCGATGGAGCTGCTGTCTTCGGTGAGATATGTCGCCGAGCAGGTGTTCCATATCAGCGGTTTGTCAATCACAGCGATATCGCTGGAGGAAGTACACTAGGTAATATTCTAACCAGCTCTCTCCCATTCCGAGGCGTAGATATGGGCAATGGCGTTTGGGGCATGCATTCAATACGTGAAACAGGCAGTATCAAGGATCAGGAGTATGTCATCAGGGCCTTCTCCGAATTCTTCTGGGGGTAATCCTTTAACTCGCATCTTTTGCAAACAACTACTAACATTAACAAAGGCATGGTTCCATCGAGAACCATGCCTTTATAATTTTTCACACAAATCGCAGGAAGAAACGTACCAGCGAAGCACCAATGGCACCTAAGCCGCACCAAATCCAATAGGTGTTTGGGTTACCAAACCTGTGGTCTTGGGCAAAACCTACCAATGCGCCAATGACCAATACGTAGAAAAGGATGCGCAGGACCTTCTGCATAATTTCAATTGGATCCATACTGTTTAGTTATTTGCTACCGTAACTATAGCTATTTATTTAATCTTAAGTCGTTTACCCAATTGCAGTTTGGTATTAGCCCTAATTCCATTCAGTTTGCACAGACGATTGACTGTCGTTCCGTATCGACGAGCAATACCTCCCAAGGTATCACCCTTACGGACTACATGAATGGCGGGCGAAGATCTTCTTGAACCACTAGATCGACTCGATGAACCTCTTGAACTTGCCAACGCACTTCTCTTACCCTTGTTCGATTGCTCCCATTCGGCACGTTTTCGATCGAGCTTAAAGATTTGTGAACGAGGTTGAAATGTGACGAAATCGATTAGATCGGCCGGATCCAAGGCAATACCCATGTAGCGCATCTCGAAATGAAGATGTGGCCCCGTACTGCGTCCTGTGCTTCCTCCAAGTCCAATAGCCTGACCCGCTTTCACATATTCATCTTGTTTGACAATATGTTTTGACAGATGACCATAGATAGTTTCAAGACCGTTGTCATGACGAATAACATAGAAGTTTCCATAGCCACGACGATCGCTTCGGCAGATCCTAACTCTGCCATCAAAAGCAGCACGAACCGTATCGCCAATATACAATTTAATGTCTTCACCTTTATGCATTCGCTCCTTGCGCCAACCAAAAGGCGAAGTCACCATCCCTTTGATAGGAGGATACCATCCAGAAAGATCAATATCAACATTGTTAGGAATATTGGCAGGTATCTTGCCATTCATAGGGTCGAATTTATCATTCCAATCGCTGTAAAGATCCAATTCGGGACGCAGTTCGAAGGGTTTTTCACCTTCCAAAGTATTGACGGAATCAGACATAGTATAAAAAAAACGTGCAACATCCTGTTGCTCCTGTAAAGTGCGATGAATGTCGCGATGCACCTGAGGTACCACATCTCCTTTTGCCCAAATACAGTCCGTCAAAATAAATGTCGCAACAAGCGACAAAAATATTTTAGTAAATTTCATGATGCAAAAATACGCAATCTTTTTGGAATATCCAAGAAGATTGCGTACATTTTAACTTAATTTGTCATTTAACGAGCTGATTCAATGGCTTTGACCAGTGCTTTTGACAATTGGTCAGGGCAAGATGTTGTTTTATTTCCACATCGAATTCCTTTGATCTTGTCAATCACATCCTGCGCCTTTTGCCCTTTTACAAGCGACGAAATGCCCTGAAGATTACCGTGGCATCCACCCATGAATTGCACATCCTGTATGACGTCGTCATCACTCAATTCGACATGTATGAACCTCGAACATGTTCCTTCGGTCTGATACCATATGTCTTTCATAATCACTCTTGTTTAGTAAAGAAATACTTGATACGGCTGAACATTGACTTTCGGTTCTCCTCGGTAGGAATACAATTAGTACCTTTGGAAAGTTTCTCAACAGCCTTCTTCTCATCTGCCGAGAGTTTCTCGGGCACAAATACAAGAATATTTACTATCAGATCGCCAATAATGCCAGTATCCTTCGATGGCAAACCTTTACCCTTCAAACGTAAAATCTTACCAGGCTGGGTGCCAGCCGGGACATTGATCCTCACTCGGCCATTAAGCGTTGGTATCTCTACGGGGCCACCCAAAGCAGCGGTCGGGAAGGATATGAGGCAGTTGTAGACCAAGTCCTGATGATCACGCAAAAGTTCAGGATGAGGAATTTCCTCGATGTTTACAACCAAATCGCCAGGTGTACCTTTGCCTCCTGGTGCAGCATTGCCTTTTCCCTTAGCCATAAACTTCTGTCCCTCCATTACGCCCTTAGGCAAATGTATCGGAATGATATCCTCAACCTGACGGACAGTGCCCGTAGCATCGGCAACAGAATGCTTGATCTTAACTTTCTTGTCAACTCCATTCATCACATCGTCAAGCGAGACGCGTAAAGTGATGTTGATGTCTTGACCTTTGACGGACTGTTGGAAAGGATTGAAACCTTCGTTGCCATTGCCAAAGCCAAATCCTTCAAAGCCACTGAAAGGATTGCCTGACGTAGTGTAAGTATAGGTAGTACCTCCACGACGACCCTTTGCACCTCCAAAGAAAGCATTGAAAATATCGAATGGATCGAAGTCCATTCCATTGAAATCAAAGCCTCCAGTGCTGCCACCGTCTCCGAAACCGCCATTCATACCAGCATGTCCAAACTGGTCATAGCGAGCGCGTTTTTGTTCGTCGCTGAGAACAGCGTAAGCTTCGTTAACCTCTTTGAAGTTTTGTTCAGCTGTTTTCTGCTCTGCCTCGCTGGCTTGTTGCCACTTATCCGGATGCCATTTAATGGCCAACTTTCGGTAGGCTTTCTTTATTTCGTCGGCCGTAGCTCCCTTTTGGAGACCTAAGACCTCATAATAATCTCTCTTTGCCATATTATAACATTTTCTCCTTTAATAAATTATTGACCTACGACTACTTTCGCATACCGAACCACCTTGTCATAAAGCTTGTAGCCCTTTGTAGGACAATCGACAATTTTACCTTTAAGAGATGGATCGGGGGCAGGAAACATTGTGATGGCTTCGTGGATCTTGTCGTCGAAGTCATCTCCTGGATTAGCTGGAATAACGGTGACCTGCTGTTGTTTAAGGTAGCCTTGAAACTTCTGCATAATCAACGCGACTCCTTCTTTCACGCTATCAATGTCCTCAGCCTTGTCAATATGTTGCATGGCACGTTCCAAGTCATCAATGACGGGCAGAAGTGCTTCTATAGCCTTCTGACTGCCATATTTGATCAAGTCGGCCTTTTCCTGAATAGTACGCTTGCGGAAATTATCAAACTCTGCAGCACGGTATAAAGCATCTTTTTGAAGCTGCTCTACTTTCGCCTCCAGTTCGGCTACACGCTCCTCTGGTGTTGGTTCGTGTTGTTCCTCTTCTTCAATTTGCTTCGTATCCTGTGCTTCAGTTTCATTGTCTGGCTCAACAACCTTGGTATCGTCAACCTTTACCTCATCGTCGTTGATCGTTTGCTTATTCTCTTCCATAATATTTATAATTTTTGTTAATAATCGATATCAGGAACACTGCAAATATTATGCCAAGACAAATTTTCATTATTTTTTCTCAAATAACGTTTTTTTTGATGAGTTGATTTCCATATTTCGAAAATAATAGTTATATTTGCAGCGCAATTTTGTCACACTTACGTTTACACATTATATAATATATATGATATTATTTCCTGAAGCTAAAATCAACATCGGTCTCAATGTTACACGTCGTCGCGAGGATGGCTACCATATCCTCCAGACACTATTCTATCCTATCAACTGGTGTGATGCGCTCGAAATTCTTCCTATGTCGGATGTAAATGCTGCCAATTGTATTAGTACGAATGACAACAAAGTACATTGGTATCAGACCGGAATTATAGTCGATTGCGACCCAGAACTTAACCTCTGCGTGAAGGCATATCGATTATTACAAGACCGATTTCCAGAATTGCCTGCAGTCGAAATGCATCTGGAAAAACAGATTCCCTTTGGGGCAGGACTTGGCGGTGGATCGTCTGATGGAGCACATGCCTTGCTGATGTTGCGAGAAATGTTCAATTTAGACGTCACCGATAACGAACTTGAGACTATTGCAGCACGCATGGGAGCCGACTGTGCTTTCTTTTGCCGATGTGGCAACCAGCTGAACACTTCTAACAATAATCACAAGATGCAAGCTCAATATTGCGAAGGAATAGGCTATGAGCTAGTCCCACATACCTTATCTCTTAAGGGCAAATATATCGTTGTAGTAAAACCTCCCTTTGGCGTAAGTACACGTGAGGCATATAGTGGTGTCCATCCCCAATTGCCAGACGTTTCTCTTGATATGATGCTAACCCGTCCCCTTGATGAATGGAAGGATTGCATACACAACGATTTCGAAAAATCCGTTTTCCCGCTCTATCCGCAACTTGACATGATCAAACAGACACTTTATCAACGTGGTGCCATCTATGCAAGCATGTCGGGATCAGGATCTGCTCTCTTTGGCATCTTTGACCAAGAGCAACCCGATTGTGCAACATGGTTCGACGAAAAATATAATGTTCGTGGCCATTGGGCTTTAGTGTAAACGATTGCCTAAAAACAGAAGGATGAATTGACATTAATGCAATTTTTGTTATTATTGCACATTTTTTCTATAAAAAATTTGGATTTAATTGTAAAAACAATTATCTTTGCACCCGTACAACACTTTAACAAAAGAAAACATTTCCTATCTTAATCAACATGGGCGAAAAAGGAAAAGTAACTATTTACGACCTGGCTCAAAGACTCCATACTACGGCTTCAACGGTTTCGCGAGCCTTGCAAAATAACCCACGCATTAGTCTCAAAACGCGCGAAGCGGTGCAAAAACTTGCAAAGGAATTAAACTACATTCCAGATCCTGTGGCCCACCATTTGCGCACAGGCAAAGGTAATGTACTTGGTATTATAGTGCCACGTATTGACCGCAACTTTTTTGCAACTATCATATCATCATTCCAGGATCAGGCACAAAAGCATGGATTCCAAGTAATCATTGCCGCCAGTGGTGAAAGCGAAGAACAGGAATCCAATGCTATCAAGGCTATGATTGCCAAGAAAGTCGATGGCGTAGCAGTATCCCTCTCTACCGAAACACAGAATCCCGTCTATCCCGAAATGCTCTCGCAGCACAATATCCCCCTCGTATATTTCGATCGTTTGCCCGACAAGGTCTCTGATTGTGACTCCGTTTGTAACGACAATTACCAGATAGGTTATGATGCTGTTGTCCAGTTGCACAAACTTGGGTGTCGTAAAATATGTCATTTCGCTGGTCCTTTCGTTCAACCCTCCTACTCCGACCGATACAAAGGTTATCGTAAGGCTCTCGATGACTTTGGTCTTCCGTTTCGTGACGAATGGCTTTTCCAGAGTTCCATCACCATTGAGGCCGGTACCGAAGCCGCACAACGTATCCTACAGATGGAAGATCGTCCCGATGGAATCTTCTCTGCCGGCGATTTCCCAGCAATTACCGCCATTGATATCTTCCGTCGTAAAGGCATCAAGGTGCCTGACGAAATCGCCATCATTGGTGTTGCCAACGAACCCTTCGACAATTACCTCTCTACACCTTTGGCCTCGTTTGACCTGCACCAACAGCGCATTGGAGAAATGGCAGCCAAGCTACTTCTGTCCCACCTCGGCGAGATACCTGAAATGAACCATCCATCGCATCTCATTGTCAACCACAATTTGATATTACGCGATTCGGCTATTTAAAGATTGTCAATCGACAAATAAATACTAAATAATTTTGTAAAATTCCACTAACCATTAAATTTTCATCAATATGACAAGTTTGAAAGACTTTTCTCTTGAAGGCAAAAACGCCTGGATTACCGGCGCGTCCTACGGTATCGGTTTCAACATTGCCAAGGCATTCGTTGCCGCAGGCGTGAAGACCATTATTTTCAACGACATCAACGAAGCTGCCCTTGAGCGTGGCCTGAACAACTACAAGGAGGCTGGCATCACCAATGTCAAAGGTTATGTTTGCAACGTTACTGATGAGGTTGCTGTGGGCGAACTCGTAAAAAAGATCCACGAAGAAGTTGGCCAGATTGACATCCTCGTCAACAACGCAGGCATCATCAAGCGTATCCCTATGCACGAAATGAAGCGAAGCGAGTTCCAGGCTGTCATCGACGTTGACTTAGTTGCTCCTTACATTGTAGCTGCTGCTGTCATCCCTGAGATGATGGAACGTCGCGAGGGCAAGATCATCAACATCTGCTCAATGATGTCAGAGCTCGGCCGCGAGACCGTAAGTGCATACGCAGCAGCAAAGGGTGGTCTGAAGATGCTCACCCGCAACATCTGCTCAGAGTACGGCGAGTACAATATCCAGTGCAACGGCATTGGCCCAGGTTACATCGCAACTCCACAGACCGCTCCTCTCCGCGAGCGTCAGCCCGATGGCAGCCGTCACCCCTTCGACCGCTTCATCTGTGCCAAGACTCCAGCCGGACGTTGGCTCAATCCAGAGGAGCTCGGTGGCCCCGCTGTATTCCTTGCATCCCATGCTTCCGATGCAGTCAACGGTCACATCCTTTATGTCGATGGAGGTATTCTTGCTTACATTGGCAAACAGCCTTAACGAATCTTTTTTGACAACTTTAAGTATCAAACCCCACTGCAACCTTTCTGCAGTGGGGTTCTTTTGTTCAAATAAGACAATTCATTTTTGAAATTAAGATTTTTTCACTAACTTTGCACGCGTATAATAAATGCAAAACACAACCAACAATCAATAAACATTATTATTAATGGCAAATGTTATTAAGCTCAAAAAAGGCTTGAACATCAACCTGGAGGGCACGCCTGAAGAAAAGTTTGTGAACGTCAAGGAGGCCAAAAAGGTCACCCTCGTTCCCGACGACATCGTGATGTGTACCCCTAAGATTGTGCTCAAAGCCGGCGATGCTGTTAATGCTGGAGACGAGGTTTTCCATGACAAACAGTATCCAGAGATTAAGTTCGTGAGCCCAGTGAGCGGCGTCCTTGAGGAGGTCGTTCGTGGTGACCGACGCAAAGTGCTTGGCATCGTCATTTCAAACGATGGCAAGGGCACCAGTGCTAAACTGCCTGTCATTGATCCCAAGACAGCAACTGTCGATGAGGTCAAGCAAGCTATGCTCGATGGTGGCGTATGGCCTTTCCTCACACAGCGTCCCTACGGCGTTCTCGCCAATCCTTCCCTGCAGCCACGCGACATCTTCGTGACCGCTCTCAACACCGCTCCCCTCGCACCAAACTTTGACATCATTGTCAAGGGACAGGAGAACGACTTCCAGACAGGTCTCGCTGCTCTTGCAAAGCTTAGCAAAGGCAAGGTTTATGTAGGTGCTGCTGCAAGCACCACCATTCCCGCCGTCAATGGCGTCGAGAAGGTGACTGTAGAAGGTCCACACCCTGCTGGCAACGTAGGCGTTCAGATCAACAACTTCAAGCCAATCAACAAAGGCGAGATCGTTTGGACTGCCAACGCACAAGACGTAATCGTCATCGGCCGCATTCTCAACGGCAAGTGCGACTTCTCGCGCATCATCACCATTGCCGGTTCTGAGATCGTAGCCCCTGCATACGCCAAGGTACAGGCAGGTGCTTCTCTCGCAGACATCCTTGATGGCAAGGTGAAGCATGTTGAGTACAAGCAGCGTGTCATCAATGGTGACGTACTGACAGGCGTCGCTACCGGACTTGCAGGTTCTCTTAACTTCAAGGGACAGACTGTTACCGTTATTCCCGAAGGTGACACCACCGACGAGATTTTCGGATGGATTACTCCTGGCTTGAATCGTTACTCCACCTCCAACACCGGTCTTGCTGGCCTCTTTGGCCTGTTCAAGTCCAAGAAGTGGAAGCTCGATTCCCGCTTGAAGGGTGGTCCGCGTGCCCTCATCGTCAGCGGTGACTGGGAGCGTGTATTCCCAATGGACATCTATCCAGAGCACCTCTACAAGGCTGTCCTGGCCTACGACATCGACAAGATGGAGCAGCTTGGCATTTACGAGGTACTGCCTGAGGACTTCGCTCTTTGTGAGTTTGTTGACGTCTCGAAGAATCCTGTTCAGCAGGTCATCGCCGACGGTCTCGTCAAACTGCGCAAGGAGATGGAATAATTGTCAAACTGTAAATTATCCTGTCCAATGAAACTGAACGATTATATTAACGAAAAGATTGACCCCCTATTCCAAAAGGGCGGCAAGTATGAGAAGCTATGGGCTCTGTACGACAGTTTCCATACTTTCCTTTTTGTTCCTCGCCATACAGCTGCCCGCAAGGGCGTGCAGGTGCATGATTCGGTCGATTCGAAGCGCGTCATCATGACGGTGATCATCGCTTTGATTCCTGCACTGCTGGTAGGTCTGTGGAACGTAGGTTATCAGCACGACCTTGCCCTCGGCATCAACGATGGCTGGTTCATGCAGTTCCTCTATGGCCTTGTGGCTTTCCTTCCCAAGGTCGTCGTAAGCTACGTTGTAGGTCTCGGCATCGAGATGACCGTAGCCTGCATCAAGCGCGAAGAAGTGGCCGAAGGCTTCCTTGCCACCGGTCTGCTCATCCCGATGGTCGTCCCCGTCAACACTCCCCTCTGGATGATTGCCGTAGCTACCGCTTTCTCGGTAATCTTTGCCAAGGAGATCTTCGGCGGTACGGGCATGAACATCTTCAACCCCGCCCTCATCACCCGTGCATTCCTGTTCTTTGCCTATCCTAAGGCAATGTCGGGCGACGAAGTCTTCGTGCGCACCGGTTCGGCTCTCTGCAACTCTCCTATCGAAGGCACAGCTGTAGTCGATGGCTTCTCGGGTGCTACCCCATTGGCAGCCGTTGCCGATGGCACATTCAATCCTGCCACCTACTCCACCATCGATGCCTTCCTCGGCTGCATCCCCGGATCCATTGCTGAAACCTCCACATTGGCCATCCTCTTGGGTGCCTGCCTGCTCCTTGTGACCAAGGTTGCTTCTTGGCGCATCATGTGCTCCGTCTTTGCAGGTGGTGCCATCATGTCGGCCATCATCGCCACCTTCTCCGAGAACGCTCCTACCGTTGCCCAGCAGCTCTGCCTCGGTGGTTTCGCTTTTGCAGCAGTCTTCATGGCTACTGACCCCGTAACTGGTTGCCGCACCAATACCGGCAAATACATCTACGGCCTGTTTATTGGTGTAATGGCTATCCTGATCCGTATGTTCAACACTGGCTATCCCGAAGGCGCTATGATGGCTGTCCTCCTCGGCAATGCCTGTGCCCCACTCATCGACTACTGTGTTATCAACTCTAATATCTCAAAGCGTGCAAAACGCGTAAATGCATAAAGACTATGAATAGAAATTCAAATGTTTATACTGTCATCTACGCTACCGTTTTGACAGTATTAGTAGCAATATTGCTGTCGGCTGCTGCCCTTGGCCTCAAGGACAAGCAGAAGGCCAATACCGACAACGAGAAGAAGCAGCAGATCCTTATGTCCGTTGCCTCCAAGCTCGGCAAGGAAGTTACCTTCGACAACGCCGCCGACCTGTGGAATGAGCTTAACATGAACGACAACATGTTTTGCATCAATACGAAAGGCGAGAAAGTAGATGGTCAGACATTCGAAATCAATGCCAAGACCCTTTTCCAGGCTGGAAAGATCAAGGCCGATGCCACCCTCCCCGTTTACGTTGCCAACATCGATGGTACACCTTATACTATTATGAGCATGTACGGAGCTGGCCTTTGGGGTCCCATCTGGGGCTACCTCGCCGTCGATCCCCAGGGCAATGTCGCTGGTGCATCTTTCGACCACGATTCCGAGACCGCCGGCCTCGGTGCCAAGATCAAGGATGATCCCGCTTTCGCTGCAGCATTCATTGGAAAGAACATCTTCACCAACGGCAAGTTCACCTCCGTTTCGGTCACCAAGGCTGGCAAGCCTGCCAACTACGGCGGCGAGAAGGTCGATGCCATCACCGGTGCCACCAAAACCTCTGACTACGTAGGTGCCATGATTTACGAGTCTTTGCTCGGATACGTCCCCTATCTTCAGAGCAACGCCTCCGAGTGTGGCAAGTGCGAACAGAAGACCGAGGACTGCAATGCCGCTCATCCTTGCACCAAAGAGGACTGCAAGACCGAAGCCTGCAATAAGGAAGCCTGCACTACAGAAATCTGCGGCAAGGAGGATTGTTCGAAAAAATGCATCGACGAGGCTCCTTGTGATGCCTGCAAAAAGGCTGAGTAATTGTCAAATTCTAAACGTCAAATTGTAAAATAACAGTTATGGCAAATGAAAAGAAACCCGGTGTATTTACCGGACCGCTTTGGACCAACAACCCTGTGGTTGTCCAGGTGCTTGGCATCTGCTCAGCCCTTGCGGTTACCACGCAGATGAAGCCTGCGCTCGTCATGGGCATCTCTCTTACTTGTGTCCTTGCTTTCGCCAATGTAATTATTTCATTGCTGCGTAACACCATCCACAACCGTATCCGCATCATCGTTCAGCTAGTGGTGGTGGCTGCCCTCGTAATCATCGTCAACGAGATACTTAAGGCCTACGTCTATGACGTGAGCAAGGCTCTTTCAGTATATGTCGGACTGATCATCACCAACTGCATCTTGATGGGCCGTCTTGAGGCTTTCGCCCTTGGCAACAAGCCCTTCCCGGCTTTGCTCGACGGACTTGGCAATGGCCTCGGCTATGCACTCATCCTGTTCGTCACAGCCACCATCCGCGAACTCCTCGGCAGCGGCACCCTCTTCGGCTACGATGTGCTTGCACGCTTCGTCAACGAGGCAGGATACGACGGATATCAGAACTGCGGCTTCTTTGTGATGCCTTCGGCAGCGCTGATCATCCTTGGCTGCATCATCTGGTACCAGCGCGCCAAGAACCCCGATCTTCAGGACAAGTAATACCCTTAAAACATCTGCAAAATGGAATATCTTAATCTATTCATCAAATCGATTTTTATCGATAACATGATCTTTGCACTGTTCCTGGGTATGTGTTCCTACCTGGCAGTGTCGAAGACCGTCAGCACCTCAGTGGGACTGGGTTGTGCCGTTACATTCGTATTGGTCATCACCCTCCCCATCAACTATCTGCTCGACAAGTATGTGCTCCAGCCCGATGCGCTCATCGAAGGCGTTGATCTCAGCTACCTCAGCTTCATCATCTTCATCGCCAACATCGCCGCTATCGTGCAGATTGTCGAGATGGTGGTCGAGAAGTTCTTCCCCGCACTCTATGGCTCGCTCGGCATCTTCCTCCCGCTCATCGCTGTGAACTGCGCCATCCTAGGTGGCTCGCTCTTCATGCAGCAGAAGGAGTTCGAAAACGTTGGCTATGCCATTACCTACGCCCTCGGCGACGGCATCGGCTGGCTCTTCGCCATCGCATGTATCGCAGCCATCCGCGAGAAGCTTTCCTACAGTAATATTCCCGCACCTCTGAAGGGCCTCGGTATCACGTTCATCGTCACTGGTCTGATGGCTATCGCCTTCATGAGCTTCTCTGGTATTCAACTTGGTTAAAAGAAAGGAGACTACAATATGTTAACAACTTACATTTATGCAATCGTAGTATTCTTGATTGTAATACTCGTACTCGTAGCACTCCTGCTCTTTGTCAAGGCCAAGCTCGTTCCGTCAGGCAACATCACCATCGACGTCAACGGCAAGAAGAACATCGAAGCCGGCATCGGCACCACAGCCCTTGCAGCCCTGCAGCAGGGCGGCATCTTCCTCTCGTCGGCCTGCGGTGGCGGCGGCAAGTGTGGCCAGTGCAAGTGTATCATCGAAGAAGGTGCAGGTAATATCCTTCCTACCGAAGTGGGCTTCTTCACCCGTAAGGAGATCAAGAAACACTATCGTCTGGCTTGCCAGTCAAAGATCAAGGAGAATGCCAAGATCACCGTTCCCGACGACGTATTCGGCGTTAAGGAATGGGAATGCACCGTCATCGGCAACAAGAACGTGGCAACCTTCATCAAGGAGTACAAGGTGGCCCTGCCTCCTGGAGAGCACATGCACTTCGAGCCAGGTTCATATGCCCAGATCAAGATTCCAACATTCGAGATCGACTATAAGAACTTCGACCGTCAGCTCATCGGCGACACCTATTTGCCCGCATGGGAGAACTTCCACATGTTCGACCTCCACTGCTCTAACCCCGAGCCTACCGTACGTGCCTACTCGATGGCCAACTATCCCGACGAGGGCGACATCATCACGCTCAACGTGCGTATCGCTACTCCTCCGTTCAAGCCGCGCGAGCAGCAGGTCAAGGGCGCCAACAACTTCATGCCTGTCAACCCGGGTATCGCATCGACCTACATCTTCAACCTTCGTCCCGGCGACAAGGTCGTCATGTCTGGCCCCTACGGCGAATTCCGTCCCCAGTACGGCACTGGCCGTGAAATGATCTGGGTAGGCGGTGGTGCCGGCATGGCTCCTCTCCGCGCACAGATCATGCACATGCTCAAGGGCAATGGCGTGAAGGACGAGGATCGTCAGCGCCCGATGCACTACTTCTACGGTGCCCGTGCACTTGAGGAGATTCCTTTCCTCGACGACTTCCTGCAGCTCGAGAAGGATTTCCCCAACTTCCACTTCCACCTCGCCCTCGACCGTCCCGATCCAAAGGCCGATGCTGCTGGAATTGCCTATACCCCAGGCTTTGTAGCTCCTGTGATGGGCGATACCTACCTGAAGGCTCACGAAGCACCAGAGGATTGCGAATATTACCTCTGCGGTCCTCCGATGATGGCTAAGACCGTGCTTGACCTCCTCCATTCTCTTGGTGTAGAGGACGATATGATCCGCTTCGATAACTTCGGTGGTTAATTCCTAAGGTTTTAATCCCTAATTAATAAACACTCCCCGCTGGAACAATCCGACGGGGAGTAATTTTATAGTTTGAGTTCAAAAATATTCAGAAAATAAACATTAGAGATATTATGCGACGAATAATCATTTATTTGCTGCTAATACAAGGAACATATAATGGGATGATCCACCACCAAGCACATATTCGACTTGCTGCCAAAGGAAGGGGAATTCGAGGAGTTCAGGGAAGTCGGGACGAATAAGTGCAGTTCCGGAGACAACACCTCCGGGGATATAACTCCAGTCGGCACGATTAAGACCGTAAGCAACAGTCGCCGAGCGAGCTCCGACTCCGGAAGCAAAAGAAGCATTATTGCTTCCAGGATGACAACCGAGAATAAAATTCAGAGCATTATAAAGTGTCTCCTTGGAGAAGATGTCAGGATAAGCATCTGCAAGGAAGTAATACTCGAATCCAAAGCGCTGAATGTCCCAACCTGCTCCCCAGATGCTAGGACGATAAGGTACACCATAAGGAGTCTCTGCCGCTAATTTGTCTATCTGAACCTTATTTTCAGCGAGTGCAGAACGGAATGCTTTCACGAAAGATTTTGAACGTTTATCTTTATTTATTTCAAGCTTTTTGGCAATACGTGCAGTAAACCATCCACAGCGTGTTATATTGCTGACAATCTGTTCCTGATGTTCAAGAATGAAATCGAGATAGGTTGGTTCGCCTGTAGTCAGGTAAAGCTCTACCGCCGCTTGTAGCTTCAAAACTTCCATACGTCCTTCCAGAGTACTTTGATTATAGAGAATCGTGGCAACGTCAAGACACTCCTGGCTTAAAGCATCGTTGAAGCCACGTAGCACACGTGCTGAACCAGCTAACTGAGCAGCAGTCGAAATAGCACGCATTGGATTGTCTTCCGTGAATATCCAACGATCATCGGCGTTACCTAAAATGCCGTCAGTCATGGCAGCTGCATCACCAAGCATAGCATATTGACGAAGCGAGTTACAGATAATGCCTCGATAAAGCCGACCTAAAGCCTGATACGAACGAACAACGGTGAGAGCACCATTCTCGACTTGCTGAAGAATGTCATTCTTACCGTCTGGTTCGTGAATTTCAACACGATGGTTTTGCTGGTCAATAGCAGTTACATCAATATCGGGATGGAAATGCTCATAAGCCAACGCAAGGATGTAAGCTTCACCTGCTTGAGATTCAACACGGAGGTCGAAGTCTCCTGCATCGTGCCAACCACCGACATTAACACCAGGAACGATTTCACCTGCTTTGTATTTGGAGAGGCCGGGACGTTGGTCATAACCATCAATGTGATTACCGACAGGCGCCATCAAGGCATCGTCGAGGTGGCAAGCATCGTGCCAGACACGATACTTCTCAGTAACGCGCATATGACACATCTGTACAGGCAGGAAATATTCGACCACTGGTTGCCAAACGCCACGTTCATAGACGTTTTCGTCAATACGGAAGACACTCGAACATGAGGCCCCATATCGTACCTGGTAAAGACCAGACTCGGTGATATCGCTGAAATCTGCAATGAGATAACGATAGCGCAGGAACTGCCCCCAAATGGAGGGTTTGGTAGAATAAACTACGCTTTCACCATCTGCGTCGATGCGAACAAGTTGAGCTTCTTCGACAGTAGTTGAGCGACGGTCGTTCTCAATGATTGCACGCTTAGGTTGGTTGGGCAAATAACCTATTTGCGAGGTTTGGATTACGGGCTCGTAAAGCCATTGCTGATCGACAGACGGAGTGATAAGCCAACGTATTGCTCCACGAGTTACACCTTGGGCAATGTCGCTGCGCAGCACAAACCAACCGTTGTTGTGGTTCATACGTCCGTCGAAGAGTTTCAAGTCACCAGTGAAAGATTCTATGGTAAGTTTCTGGGCAACGCAGTCAGGACGCGACGTGAACTTTCTGCCCACAGCATAAGGCTGAGCGATGATATCGTCAGCACGAAGGGGGCTATAGCCCTTACCATCGAGTTGGGCAGGATCGGCTTTCTGTCCACGACCTGCAAAGTAATCTCCTTCATGACCACGATTAGTGGGCAGTTGGAGGAGCGGAGCGTTGGGTTGTTGTGGATAGATACCCGACTGCTGATCCATCAACCAAGGTTTACCGAAAAGCTGTCCTGGGAAAAACTCCAAGTTAAAGCCCACTTTACCTAATAAGTAATCTGGCACAGGATTATCGAGATCGACGCTGACAAGAATACCCTTGTCCAGAGGTTCTACAGTAACGGTATAAGTAACGCTCCATTCAGGATAGAGCATCGGATTGAAACCTGTCAAGTGACGTGAGGAGTCAGGATAGCAGAGAGTGGTAACGATACGTCCATCTTCAACCTTTCGGTTGAGTTGCTTAGGCACGGGCTGCCACTGTCCAGGAGTAGCCTCTAAGCGAATGTCACCATTGGTGGCTATTCGATGTCCATTCATGATGACGCATACACCACCCTGATGACCTTCTGGATAAAAGTCGCTGAATGCCATCACGTCAGTACCCCCTGCCGTGAAATAGCCTTCGTCATTAAGATGAAAGGTTTGGGCAGAAAGTGACAAGGAAATTGTTAAGAGCGAAGGAATAAGAAAAAGACGCATAGATGAAGGGGGTTATGAAAAAAAGTACTTAATAATTTGCCATCAAGATATCGACAAGTCCCTGATCTTTGAAAGAGTGTGATTTCTGATCCCAGAAGCCAAAGTCGGCATCATAGCACCATGTGGTCCAGGCAATATTGTTTTCGGTGAAAACCTGCATCATGTCTTTTGTCCATGCGTAGGCCAAATCACGTTCAACTGGCTCATATACGCCCCATTCACCACAGAACAACTGAAGGTCATATTTCTTGGCGGCAGCAATGGCATCAGCAAAGTCGGCACGAATCTTGTCGATATTCCATTCCTGCGTGAGATAAGGCTCAAGATGGGGTTTCAAATCTTCGGGAGCTGCATCGTAATCTTCCTTCGAAACCATAATACCAGGATAAGTAATCTTGCCTGTATATTGGCCGATAGGTGTCCACCATGCTCCACGGTGGGTAAGAATCATAGGGTTATAATAATGGAACGACAGAACAATATTCTTGTCTCCCTCAGGAACTTTAAGGTACTTCATCGTTTCGTAACCCTGCCAACGATTGCTACCTATAACCAAAGTGCGTTGAGGTTCACGTTCACGAAGTGCTTTATGAACCTTGGCAATCAGAGCGTTCCACTGTTCGTGATCTTCTGCTACAGGTTCATTCATGAATTCGTAGGCAACCGAATCGTTGCTATAGCCTTTAAGCACATCGGAAAGCTGGTACCACATATTAATGAGACCTTGTTGCGCTTCCTCAGATGTGAACAGTGTATTAGCGTTTTCACCTCCTTCGTTCACGGCATTGAAATAGTGCGAACGAATAATGTGTAGATCGACGATGGTACGCAAATGATGTTTCTCTGCCCAATTGATGGCATTAGTCATCAGTTCCCAAGCCTCAGGAAGCTTATTTCCATCCTCGTCCCAGAACTGAACCTCATCGATTGGTAAACGTACAAAGTCGAAGCCTAACGAATCCAGTCGAGCAAAGTCATCTTCCTGAATATGCAGACGACGAGCTTCACCACGTTCTTCGCTTTGAGAAAGCCAATGACTCACATTCGTACCGCGATGAATCTTAAAATCATTTTCCCCATTGTTTGTCTCGTTTTTGTTTGTGCATGCTGTCATCGCCAGCATCGACATGGCAATAAGTGCCAAGGAAATACATTTTTTCATAATAAATTAATATTTTAGTTTAACTATTGCATATGAGGTTCCGGGCATGTGTATAGTCACATCGCAAGTTTTTTTGTTATGAGTTAATGGGAACTTGTCCCCAGCGAGAAGTGTTGTGCGACGAAACTTCGTGTTGACCTTGAAGGTAGCGTCGGAAGCTTCAGCACGCGGATTAAGCATCACAAGAACCACGTCTTTATCAGCGGCGCGTGCATAGACGAAGGGATAGGGCGACGCATCACTGGGACCATGATAGAGGGGCACGAATTCGGCGTAGTTGGCAAGTGCAGGCTCACTATGATGAAGAGCTATGAGACGGCGAGTGCGATTTAGCAGTGAATTTGGATTATTCTGCTGATCTTCGACATTGGGAGCATCAGGTGATGGATCAACGGGCAAATAGAGTGCTTCGGCTTCACATGAAGAGAATCCGAGATTCTTGCCGCTGCTCCATTGCATTGGTGTACGGGCTCCATTGCGTGGTTGGTAGGCACCTTCTACCTGAGGCCAGTCGTTTGGTAATTGGCGCATACCAATCTCGTTGCCATAATAGAGGAAAGGAACACCAGGCATAGTGAAACCAAATGCATAAATGATTTCCAGCTCCTTGTCGGTACGACGATTACCAAGGCGTGCATTGTCATGATTGCCCATCGGCAAACTGATGTAACCTTTACCGACGGTCTTAGTGTATTGATCCATATAGCTTGCAAGGAATGCCTTAATATCGCCCTTGCCCTCAGCATCAAAATAGCTATGGCCTTCACTTACACCATTGAGTATACGCCAACTCTCCTTTTGAAACAGGTCGTTATAGCCATTAAACCAATGGAAGAAATCGACATGGAAACAGTTGTCGAGGGCATCAGCAGGATAAGACCACTCAGCAACCATAAAACCATCCGGATATTCCTTTTCGAGCAGCTGACGAATCTCACGCCAAAATAGCTTCGTTGCGTTCTCGTTGGTATTGAAGAACTGCTCGTTGCCCCTCATCCGTCGCGTCTTGACCAATGCACCGGCCATATCGGCTCGGAAACCATCTGCACCCATATCCATCCAGAAGCGCAATACATCCTTCAAATCTTCGCGCATGGCTACCACATCAGGATGGTCTGTAGGCAACTGCCACTTCTGCTCAGGATCGGGATTTGCAAAGCCGAAGTTGAGCGCAGGCTGACACCAATAGAAGTTACGCATAAACTGACCATTTCGTTCGCCATAACCTTTGATGAATTGTCCTGCGAAATCTCTCGGTGGATCTACCCAGTTGGTTTCGGTCCATATATAATAGTTGGAGTACTTGTTCTTCTCTTGTTTTTGCGATGCCACAAACCAAGGATGATCGATGGCCGTATAGCTGATTACATAATCGAAGATGACGTGCATACCACGCTTATGAGCTTCTTCAAAGAGTTGTCGTGCATCCTCATTGGTGCCGTAACGTGGCGCAATCTTGTAATAGTCACGAATGTCATAACCAGCATCATGGAAGGGTGAATCAAAGAAAGGATTGAACCAAATGGCATCGACACCGAGGCTCTTCACATAGTCGAGCTTGCTTATAATGCCCTGCAAGTCGCCTATACCATCACCATCGGAGTCACAGAAAGTCTGTGGATAGATCTGGTAGAAAACGGCATTCCTGGCCCAATCAGGTACAGGTGGAATGTCGTACTCTCCAGTAATGGTCTGCGAATGAACAGCAAAAGGGAGTAGCAGGGTTACGAAGGTTATTAGCGATTTAAGCATAGTCTATAATTCGATAATTAGTGATAAAAGAAAGAGTTAGAGGGATAGACTCAGTATGCTAAACCTATATAACTATGAGCAGGAAGTTTGATCTCGAAAATTGAAGCATCTTCGGCATATCCGATAAAACGGTTGCGCCCCCACCTTGGAACGGGTGGTTGTTCTTTCGGATTATAGTTCTCACCAGTAAGTAGATTACGAAGGGTGCTGACCTCTTCGTTAATGACAACGTTCAGTGTAACAGCCTCATCATTGAAATTTTCAACAACGAGTGTCCTATTATCATAAGGGAATAAAGCAACCTTGGAAGGACCTTCAATATAAGCACCAATATCTTTGCTCATTGCACGACGAATGACATTAAGAGCAGGTGCCGGATAGTCATAGAGATTGCCAAAGTCATCAGGGATAGTGAGTACAAAGAGGGTACCCTTCGAGTAGGTGTCACGTAAAAGAATGGGATAACCCGACACGCCACCGGTCAATGGATGACCAGCACTAATAACCTCCCAGGCATCGTTGGTAAAATACTTTACTTGAGGAATAATAAACTCGCGATCAGATTTGCCTGCCCAGCCGAAATCGTTGACAATGGCTTTAAGGTCACCACAGTAGAGTTCACAAATATCTGCTAACTTTTCGCGAATAGCCTTCAGAAGTCCAGTGGTAATGATAACATCTCCACCTTTGCATAACAGCTCTTTCATCTTCTCGACTATCTCGGGATCATTGGCAGCCTGTTCGGTGAGTAATATCTGCTTGCGGCCATTTACCCAGTGAGGATACATATCCATAGGCAATCCAATCATACCAAGGTAATTCTGCAAAAAATCCTCCCCAGAGGAGTGATATGGTTTATACGAAACAAGACCAATGGGATTGCCAAGTTTGCCTATGAGTCTATCAGTTTCTCGAAGTGTCACGCTAGCGAAACGTGCCATCGTGGTAGGCGTAATTGTCTTGCCGTCTTTCTTGAAAGGCGCCACCATTTCGTCGTATCGGAAACTGTTGCCACCTAAATCCTGCCAAGGTTTGCGCATCATCTCAGGCATAATCTTCACATCGTTCAGCTGCATATAGTTCCAAAGTATAATCTCCGGAGTCTTCGACAACATAGTTAAATGAAGTTGTTCTGCATAGCGGTCCATACTCATATTTATACCACCTGCATCAACCCAGCCACCACCATTTTTACCCGGTGCTATATTGTCGAAATATCGAACTACATTATAGCTTAAATAGTTCTGTAAATGTTGAGCAGAGGCAGGATCTCGCGTCTCCGTTCCTGTCCAAAGTCCATCAAAATAAAGCGGCTCTTCTTCAAGATTAAAGCCAAGTCCATGGAAGTGATCGTACCAATTGGGGTACTTGATGATAACCTTCACATTCGAGTTAACTGCCTTGGCGGGTTCGACGACAAGTTCACGACCTGCATCTGCCATTAAGCGCAAGCGATATTCAGTCCAACTCATTGTACCTTTGGCAGCTATCTCATCATCATTTTTTAAGTCAATGAAAAAGAAATCGTCAAGGATGAAATCATCGAAGAGTCGTGCTGTATATTCAGCAACTTCACGCACCTGCTGACGTTCGACAGGTCGCGCATAACTATAGGTTTCGAAGTCGGTTGGTTCCGAACGAGTGTAAGTGATGCCACCACCCACCTCAAGGCCTTTTGAGAGGAAGAACTTCTTCACCTTTTTCATCGTCTTCTCATCGACGGTGAAAGCATCGCGATGCGTCTCGAGATAAATCTTATCAAGATCTACTTGCGAGTTCACTGTCTCCCAGGTTGCGTTGAGGAATGCATCATCAGCCATACGCGCTACATCTTGTGCACGTATGTAGGTCGAGACCTTGAAGTTCTTGTACTTGCCAGCTATAGCAGACGTGCACACAGCGACAAAGAGCGTTACGATGCACAATACTTTCAATAAACGGTTTTCCATAATAGGTATTTAGAAAGATAATAAATTCGAGAAGCACTCTCACACGAGCAAGAGTGCTTCCACAGAAAAAAATGTTAATGATCAACGGGAGTTAACGGATGATATCAGGATTTTTACTTTTTGCCACCAAGGATGCCATTCAGAATGCTTCCTGCAGCACCACTCTTCAGCACAGAATTGGCGATATCACCAGCAGCACCACTCTTGAGGACAGCATTGGCTACATCGCCGAGTTTACCATTTTGGCGGATGTATTCCTGAAGTTCGTTCTTGGCGATGTCCACGCCCTTGCTTTTGACAAGATTGAAGATGGTATCAATGTCTACCGATGAAACCAACATCTTTGCGATGTCAGGATTGTTCTGTAATAACTTAACCAGTTGCTCAATGCCTGTAGCCATAGTAAATATAATTTTAAGGGTTAATAATGTCGGTGCAAAAATAGATAAAATCTTTGTAATCTCCAAAAAAAAGGAGGAAAAATAAAGCATCGACTTGATTTTTTTGCAAATAAACGGAATTTATAACTCGAAATTTGGAAAATTGCAAAAAAAACGTTATCTTTGCACCCAAATATACAGACATCTACGATTGACTTATCGTTAATATGACAGATTCACAAAATAATCTTGACGAACAACTTGCCCAAGCCAAAGCCATTGCTGACTATGGCGATGACAAGATACAGCACCTTGAATGGACCGAACACATACGACGCCGACCTGGTATGTATATCGGCAAACAAGGCGATGGTTCACATGCCGACGATGGCATTTACATCCTTTTGAAAGAGGTGATCGACAACTCCATCGACGAGTATGCAATGGGGTTCGGCAAGATGATTGAGGTCAAGGTCAGCGATGAAGGGCACGTGTCAGTAAGAGATTACGGACGCGGCATTCCTCTTGGCAAAGTGGATGCCTGTGTAAGCGAAATCAATACCGGTGGAAAATACGACACTTCTGTCTTCAAGAAGTCTGTAGGCCTGAACGGCGTTGGTCTGAAAGCTGTAAATGCATTGTCGAGCTTCTTCTTCGTTCGTTCCTGTCGCAATGGTGAGAAGAAGGAGATCACATATGCTGCTGCCAAGAAGATTCACGAAAGCGAGATTGTTCCTACTGATGAACCCAATGGTACTTACATTGAGTTTGTTCCCGACAACTCCATTTTTACCAACTACAGGTTCCGTATGGAGTTTGTGGAGACACTTCTTCACAACTATTGTTACCTGAACATCGGCCTTGCCCTTATCTTGAATGGTAAACGATACATCTCGAAAAACGGACTGGCCGACCTGCTCAATGCTCGTATGGAGATGCAACCGCTCTACGAGCCCATTCATCTATTGGGCGACGACATCGAGGTTGTGATCACTCACTGCAACAGTTATGGAGAGCAATACTATTCGTTCGTCAACGGACAGTATACCAGTCTGGGAGGTACTCATCTTGCAGCATTCAAGGAGGCGACAGCTCGCGTCATCAAGGAGTTCTTCAGTCAGAAGAACTTCGAATACAGCGACATCCGCAACGGTATGGTGGCTGCTATTGCCATCAAGGTGCAGGAGCCAGTCTTCGAAGCACAGACAAAGACGAAGCTGGGATCGACTAGAATGTCGCCCAATCCTGAGGACATTACAATTCAGAAGTTTGTTGGCGACTTTCTGAAGCGCGAACTCGACAACTTTATGCATCGTGAACCAGAGATTGCCGAAGTGATGCTCTCAAAGATCCAGTCGAACGAACGCGAACGCAAGGAACTGGCAGGCCTCTCGAAGCAGGCCAAGGAACGTGCAAAGAAAATCAGTCTGCACAATCGCAAGTTGCGCGACTGCCACATCCACTATAATGACCCAAAGGGCACACGACAAGACGAATCCTGTATCTTCATCACTGAGGGAGATTCGGCTTCTGGATCGATTACCAAGAGCCGCAACGTCGAAACACAAGCCGTATTTTCCCTTCGTGGCAAACCGCTCAATTGCTTCGGTATGACCAAAAAGGTTTGCTACGAAAACGAGGAATTCAACTTGCTGCAAGCAGCACTCAATATTGAAGATGGCCTGGATGGCCTTCGCTACAACAAGGTAATAATTGCTACCGATGCTGATGTTGATGGTATGCACATCCGTCTGCTCATGATGACCTTCTTCTTGCAGTTCTTCCCCGAACTGGTGCGAAAAGGCCATGTATATATCCTGCAGACACCACTCTTCAGAGTTCGCAACAAGAAGATTTGTCGTTATTGTTATACCGACGAAGAGCGTGAAGCCGCAATCAAGGAGTGTGGTGCAACAGCCGAGATTACACGATTCAAAGGCTTGGGCGAAATCAGTCCCGACGAGTTCAAGAATTTCATTGGCGAAGATATGCGACTCGACACCGTGATGCTTCGCAAGGAAGATGCCGTTCACGAGATGCTCGAATACTATATGGGCAAGAACACGATGGAACGTCAGGAGTTCATTATCAACAATCTCGTCATCGAGTTAGATGAAGCATAAATAAAATAATGAAACTTATTTTCCCGGGATCGTTCGACCCCTTTACCAAAGGACACGAGAGCATCGTACGACGTGCACTCGACTTCAGCGACGCAATTGTTATCGCTGTGGGCTACAATGGCCTGAAAGGCAATACAGGTATGTTCACCGTCGAAGAGCGAGTGAAAATGATCAGCGATTTCTACGAAGAGGAACCGCGTGTCTCTGTCATCTCCTATACGACACTTACCACCGATATAGCAAACGAATTGGGATGTTCGCACATCCTTCGTGGTGTACGTACGGTGATCGACTTCGAGTATGAACGATCGCTTGCCGACGTCAACCGACACCTGACGGGCATCGAGACCATCCTGCTCTTCAACGAACCTGCTATGGCGCATATCACCTCGACCACCGTCCGCGAACTTCTCTCCTTCGGCAAGGATGTCTCCGACTTTATGCCCGAAGGGTTCCCTCCTCTTTCCAAGGTCAAGCAACAGAACGAACCGTTCTTCGGTTGATCATAAAGCCAACAAGCTGAGAAAAGCCAAACTTGAATGAAGCAATTTTATAAACTCTTCCTAATCGTATGTCTTATGCTTTGTGCAGCCAACGCAAAGGCTGACATCTACAACAGTATGAAGACATTCAACAGCGCATTGCTCTGTCTCGACAGTCGTTATGTCGATACAGTAAACGTTGATGCGCTGACAGAAACGGCAATCAAGGCCATGCTCAAGGAGCTTGACCCCCACTCGACTTATCTTTCGCCGAAGGAGGTGGAGCAGATGAACGAGGGCTTGGGCGGTTCGTTCGAAGGTATCGGTGTGCGCTACCAAATGGAAAACGACACCCTCCTCGTGATCAATACGGTGACTGGAGGCCCTTCAGAAAAGGTCGGTATTCTTGCTGGCGATCGCATTATTATGGTTGGAGATTCGACCATTGCTGGTCAAAAATTTAATACCAACGAGATACAGCGCCGTTTACGCGGCCCAAAAGGCTCTGTGGTTGATTTGGGGATAATGCGTCAAGGAGAGCGTGAATTATTGTGGTTCAAGGTAGAACGCGATAAGATTCCTGTCTATAGTATCGATGCTTCATATATGGCTGCTCCTGAGATCGGATACATACGTCTCTCTCGATTTGCTCAAACCACACCCGAGGAGTTCGACAAGGCAATGGGCAAACTTGACGAACAGGGTATGAAGCATCTGATCATTGATCTGCAGGACAATGGTGGCGGTTATCTCAATTCTGCCGTCGAACTTGCCGACTTCTTGCTTCCCTCCTCCGAACTCGTTGTGTATACCGAAGGCCGCAGCGATGGGAAGCGCAACTACCTCACTCGTCATCTCTTCGACCACTTCAAGGGACGTGTGGTTGTGCTCATCAACGAACAGAGCGCTTCGGCTTCAGAGATTCTTGCTGGATGTCTGCAGGATCTCGATCGTGGAGTGATAGTAGGACGTCGTTCCTTCGGCAAGGGTCTTGTCCAAAGTCCCGTTCGTATGCCCAATGGTGGTATGATACGTCTCACCATCTCACATTATTATACACCATCTGGCCGTTGCATTCAGAAACCATACACCAAAGGTGATCAGAAGAGTTACAACGAAGACATCCTCAATCGTTTCAAGCAGGGCGAACTGCAGAGTGCCGACAGCATCGACTTCGCCGACTCGCTCAAATGCTACACACGCAATGGACGTGTCGTCTATGGTGGCGGTGGTATAATGCCCGATATCTTCGTACCCCTCGACACTACCACCTATACGAAATCTCATCGTGCCGTGAATGCGAAAGGTTCGCTCAATAGGTTTATTGTCCAGTATTTCAAGGCTCACCAGCAGGAACTGCATCAGCAGTATCCTACAATCGAAGATTTCCTCGACGAAAAGTCAGGCTTCAAGGTGACCGACGAGATGGTCGGTGGCATTATCGAACAGGCACGCAAGGATAGTGCCCAAAGCAACGAACTCGACTCACTCTACACCAACGAGATTTTCCGTAGCCAGGTAGCTGCCTACCTAGCCAACGACCTATATGAACAAGGTGCCTACAGTCGCATCATGAATCATACATCCGACGTCTTCAACGCAGGGATGGCTATCATTAATGATGAACACCGATACAAGGAACTGCTAAAATCGAAATAAAACACATGAATGCTTTACACTCACTTTTCCGACATCTGAAGCCGACCAGCACCTGGTGGCTATGTCTCGCAGCAGTTGTGCTGATGTTGTCACTCACAAGTGCCGACACCAAACGCCCAATCACCATCTTTATGATTGGTGACTCTACTATGGCCAACAAACCCCTCGACGGCAACAATCAGGAACGTGGCTGGGGCCAAATGTTATCGGGATTCTTCTCCGACGACATTCGTGTTGACAATCACGCGCTCAACGGACGCAGCTCGCTCTCATTTATCCTCGAAGGCGAATGGCAAAAGGTCTATGATGCCATCAAGCCGGGCGACTACGTATTCATACAGTTCGGCCACAATGACGAGAAGATCAAGTCTGAGAATCGAGGCACTCGTCCCGGCACTCCCGAGCCTGCCCTTTGTCCCGACCAATGGGGACGTCCCGCATCGTTCGACGACAACCTTCGCAAATTTGTCAACGAGACGCGCGAGAAGGGAGGAATTCCCGTGCTGTTCAACAGCATCGCACGTCGCAGTTTCTTCGAAAACCAGAATGCAGCTGAGGAAGATGACCTCTTCGGTAAGGGCATCACCTTGAAGACCGAAGGCGATTCTTTGGTCGAAACTCACATCATCACCCGTGGAGACGGCACTGTTGATGACTATCTCGAAGCACCTCGTCGCATTGCCAAGGAGATGAAGGTTCCTTTTGTCGAAATGAATGCCATCTCTAAGAAGGTCATTCTGGGCGAAGGTGTCGAAGGGTCGAAGGGTCTCTTCTGCTGGCTTCCAGCCAACACTTACGCTGCTGCACCCAAGGGACGAGAGGACAACACACACCTTCGCATTAGTGGAGCTCGCAAGATGTGTGCAGCCACCATCGATGCCATTGGCGAAGCCGTTCCAGCCCTCAAACCATTCATCCGCAAATATGAACTGGTAGTAGCAAAGGATGGATCGGGTGACTATATGACTGTACAGGAAGCCATCAACGCTGTTCCCGACTACAATAGTGAAGAAATCAAGATAATGATTGCACCAGGCACCTACAAGGAGAAACTGGTAGTGCCTGAGTCGAAGAGCCATGTGACGCTGATAGCGCGCACCGAAGGCGAGGTGATCATCACCAACGATGATTATGCTGGAAAGACTTCGCTCGTAACAGGTCGCAAACTTGGAACTTCAGGCTCCTCGACAGCCTATATCTATGCACCCTACTTCGAAGCCATTGGCATTGTGTTTGAGAATACTGCCTCCAACGAATCCTATGCACAAGGTGGACGTGGCGTAGGCCAGGCAGTTGCCGTGCTTGTAGCTGGCGATTGCGTTGTCTTCCGTCGCTGCAAGTTCCTTGGACATCAGGACACACTCTACGCCTATGGTCGCAAGTCCGACCCCAAGACTCCCGAGGCAGTGGCAGCAGCTAAGACACAACGTATCCCCGAAAATTTGCAGTCGCGTCAGTATTACGAGGATTGCTATATCGCAGGCACTGTCGATTACATCTTCGGCTGGGCTACCGCCTACTTCAATCGTTGCGAACTTCATTGCCTGGGCGATGGATATGTTACGGCAGCAGCTACTCCTCAAGGACAGACCTATGGTTATGTCTTCAACGAGTGCCACATCACCGCCGATCCTGGAGTCCAGACCTACTTAGGTCGTCCTTGGCGACACTACGCACAGACTGTCTTTGTCAATTGTACTATGGACGAATGCGTGCGCCCACAAGGTTGGCAGACATGGCCCAACAAGGAGACTGGTGCTGATGGCTCAGCCACAGCTTTCTATGCCGAATACAATTCGAAGGGTGCAGGAGCACAGCCTAAGCAGCGTGTCGCTTGGTCGAAGCAGCTCACCAGCAATATGGCTGAACGCTTCATTGCAGCCGAAGTTTTGAAGGGCTACGACAACTGGAATCCCGTAAAATAATCATTATAGTTACTAGAATTCCTGTAGTCACATAATTTACTATAGCTACTATATTCAGCAAGATTAATTATATAACACCTTTTACAATAATGAAAAAGATTCTTCCGCTATTAGGTCTTTTGATTATTCCGACCTTGAATAGTTGTACCAGCAAGGTTGCTGAACCTGAACCATATTCTGTACGTATGGTTCGTTCCGAAATTGCTCGCAATCCCGATTGTGTAACCATCGACTACAACACCCAGCTGAAATGGAACTACACCCACGGACTGTTGATGCAGTCTATGCTGATGGCAGCCCAACAGTATCCCGAGTTGGCAGAAGTGGTTGATCCCTATGTGCGTCATTATGTCGATACAATCATCCACAAGGATGGTCGCATCGAGCGATACAAGCTGAGCAACTACACGCTCGACCACATCAATGCCGGCAAGATGCTTATGATGGCCTACGACAAGTGGCCCGAGCCACAGATGCGCCTGGCTCTCGATACTCTCTATCTGCAGTTGCAGAGTCATCCTCGTGTGAGCGAAGGCGGTTTCTGGCACAAGAAGGCCTATCCTTGGCAGATGTGGCTCGATGGCATCTATATGGAGGCTCCCTACTATGCCGAATATGCCAAGCGTTTCCTCACAGGTGAAGCCCAGCAGAAGGCTTATGACGACGTGGTCAACCAGTTTATGGTAGTGGCACGTCACACCTATGATTCTGCCAGTGGTCTTTATCGCCACGCCTGGGACGAGAAGCACGAGCAGAAATGGGCTGATCCGGAGACAGGTCAGGCTCCTCACGTTTGGGGTCGTGCATTGGGTTGGTACACCATGGCAATGGTCGATGTTCTCGGATTCCTTCCCGCCGACTATAGTGGTCGCGACAGTATCATCTCGCTGCTCCAGCCACTTTGCGAGAAGCTCCTCACCTATCAGCAGCCCTCAATGGCCTGGCAGCAGGTCATCGACCAGACTGGTCGTGAAGGCAACTACGACGAGGCTTCATGCACAGCAATGTTTGCTTACACCTTCATGAAGGGTGCGCTCCTCGGGGTTCTTCCCATTGAGTATTGGGAAAAAGGCTATAAGACATGGGAAGGATTGAACGAGAACTTCATCAGCGAAGATGTCGATGGACAAGGCAATCCTACAGGCACCATCAGCCTCACTCGCATCTGCGGCGTTGCTGGTCTCGGTGGCAATCCCTATCGCAGTGGCGACTACGACTACTATATCAACGAGATCATTCGTGACAACGACCCGAAGGGTGTAGGTCCATACATCATGGCATCATTGCTGGCCGAGAAATATGGTCCTGTCCTGAAATAAGCGTTTTATTTATTCACTATCAAATATTTTCATAAAATATGTTCAAATTTGTTCGAGCACGCCATCGTAAAGCTTATATGAAATTGGCGTGGAAACATCTCGTTTGGCCTGAAAAGGTTTACAAACTTGCGCATGGCAAACATGCACATTCCAAAAAGGAACGATCAATTATTCACGAACTCTTGGCCCTTGGCATCATTCATCGTCATTCATCATCTACCATATCCAGTGACGACAAGGTCATCTTCGAGAAAGACGAATAATCAAAACAATCCCCCGACACTTGATTGTGTCGGGGGATATTTTTGGGGGATACTTAGGGATTTGAAGGAAATTTTGAGGATTTTAAGGGACGATACATTCGTCTGAATAATACTTGGACTCAATAAACATATGTCCCTTAATATCTCTTAGATTCCCTTAATATCCCTTAGAATCCCAGAGATCTTATCTCCTTCCGGAGCTCGAATGACCGCTGCCGCTTACGATGCCGCCACCACCAGCAGGCTTGGAGCTATTGCCGTTGTTGGGCTTGGCTGAGCTGCTGCCTGAGGCAGGAGCATTGGTTGCGCCACGTGTGGTGCTACGGTTGTTGATCTGCGGGGTATTCTTGTTCTGGCCCTTGCGCTGATCCTGGTAACGATTGTCCTTCTCGCGATTGTCCTGGTTGCGGTTATTATAGCCGTTCATGGGATGCCTTGCACCCTCTTCGCGACGGTTGTTACCGAAGTCGAGACGCGAATGATCTCTCTCGTGGGACGAGCCGTGGATGTTATGGGGTTTGGGTTCAACCTTGTGGTTATATCTGTTGCCCTGGCCATAGAATCCACCCGAGTAATGATTACGGCTGTGACCACCTACATAAACCTTGAAGATGCTGGGTGCATCGAAGTAGTAGAACTTGGGGTTGTTGTAGATCTGATATACTCTGAATCTCCAATGTCCGCGATAGGTATATACAGGACGATAGAAGTACTCAAGCTGGAGGAAACGATTGTACTGCACAGCGTTCAGGATGAAACGCATATCGTCGTTACGCCAGTCAAGGAACGTATAGTACATGTTGATGGCCGACAGATAACCCCTGCACACATCGTCCATGATGGGATTGATGGCGAAAAGGAAGTCATAGTTGATCTCATAGCAATCGTCGTACTGCTGAGGAGTCATGTCGAGCTCCCATGCCATACGATCGCTGAGGAAGCGAGCAGTCTCACGCATCTGGCTATGAGACATTGCAAACACCTGGCTCATGGCCAACAAGGCGATTGCGAGGGTTACAAACATCTTTTTCATACTCGTTATGTATTAGTGGTTAGTAATGATTTTTCGTTTATTCTCGATTTTTGGACAAAGGAGATAGTGGAAAGTTTAAAAAGGGGATTAATGCGTGGTATCAAAAGCTGACAGCAGGTAAAAGAAAAAAGGGAATCAATGGGTATTAGAGGGAAATGCAAAAGAATTTAGCCTCTCCTACAAATAATGCAGGAGAGGCTAAAGAGATAATATCAGATCAAAGGAATACCGGCCTGGGCACAAGTGCTGCGCATCTCGCTGGGCCAGATGCTCGACTGTGTCTCACCGATATGCGCCTTGTGGAGCAGAATCATGCAAAGACGGCTCTGTCCGATGCCGCCGCCTATCGACAGTGGCAGTTCGCCTTCGAGCAGACGATGGTGGAAGTAAAGGCTCACTCGCTCCTCCTTGTTGGTCAGTTTCAACTGTCGCAGCAAGGCTTCGGCATCCACGCGGATACCCATCGACGAAAGTTCCATGGCTGCACCAAGTACAGGATACCACACCAGCAGGTCGCCATTCAATCCAAGGTATCCTTCTTCGTTCTCGGTGGTCCAGTCATCGTAGTCGGGAGCACGCATATCGTGCTCCTTCCCGTCGGAAAGCTTGCCACCAATGCCCATGATGAACACGGCGCCATGCTTCTTGCAGATCATGTTCTCGCGTTCCTTCGGGTCCAGATCGGGATACATCTGACGCAACTGCTCGGCATGGATGAAGAAGATATCCTCGGGCAGGAACGGCTTGATGGTGGGATAGGTCTCGCAGATGTAGAATTCCGTGCGAAGAATGGCACTGTAGATCTTGCGCACAATCTTCTTCAGGAACTTCACGTTGCGATCCTCCTTGCGCATCACACGCTCCCAGTCCCACTGGTCGACATACAGCGAATGGGTATTGTCGAGTTCCTCATCAGCACGAATAGCATTCATGTCGGTGACAATGCCGAACCCCTCTTCAATGCTGTATTCAGCCAGTGTGTTGCGTTTCCATTTGGCCAGCGAATGCACCACTTCGGCGCGAGCCTCCTGCATATCCTTGATGGGGAAATTCACGGCACGCTCCACACCATTCAGGTCGTCGTTCATGCCAAGGCCCCTTAAGACGAACAAGGGGGCGGTGACACGACGCAGACGCAGTTCGGTGCTCAGGCTCTGCAGAAAGAAATCCTTGATATTCTTGATCGCCTGTTCGGTTTGCTTCAGGTTGAGGGCAGGCTTATAATCAGCAGGAATAATAAGTTTGCTCATTTTATCAAAAAGGATATGAAGGGATTACTCGTACTCCTGCCAACTCTTGATCTGGATATCCTCCTGCGACTTCTGGGTGAATGCCTCAATGAACGCACTTGCCAGGCGGGCATTGGTCATAAGCGGGATGTTGTGGTCGATGGCACCACGACGAATGCGATAGCCATTGGTCAACTCGCGCTTCGAATGGTTCTTCGGGATGTTGATGATGAGGTCGAACTTGTGAGCTGCAATCATGTTCATCACGTTCAACTCCGACTCGGGCTGCTCATCAGGCCAATATACTGCAGTAGCCTTCACATTGTTGTCGTTGAGGAAGCGTGCAGTACCAGCCGAAGCATAGATGGTATAACCTGCCTTCACCAGTTCGGCAGCTGCATCGAGCAGAGCAACCTTCGACTTGGTCTCACCCGACGAAATCATGATGGCCTTATCCTTCGAAGGCAGTTTGTAGCCTGTGGCGATAAGGGCATTGAGCAGAGCCTCGTCGAAGTCGTCACCCAGGCAGCCTACCTCGCCCGTCGAACTCATATCCACACCAAGCACGGGGTCGGCATTCTGCAGACGTGCGAACGAGAACTGCGAAGCCTTCACGCCGATGCGGTCGATGTCGAACTCGCTCTTGTCGGGTTTCACGTAAGGAGCATCGAGCATGATACGTGTTGCCGTATCGATGAAGTTGCGCTTCAGTACCTTCGAAACGAATGGGAACGAACGCGATGCACGCAGGTTGCACTCGATGACCTTCAGGTCGCGACCCTTGGCCAGATACTGGATGTTGAATGGGCCCGAGATGTTGAGTTCCTTGGCAATGGCGCGCGAAACCTTCTTGATCTGACGAACGGTAGCGAACGAGATGTTCTGCACGGGGAAGCACATCGTGGCGTCGCCCGAATGCACACCGGCATATTCGATATGCTCCGAGATGGCATACTCGACCACCTCACCCTGCTGGGCAACGGCATCGAACTCGATCTCGTTGGTCTCGGTCATGAACTGCGAGATCACCACAGGATATTCCTTCGAAACCTCGCTGGCCATCTCGAGGAAGCGCTTCAGTTCGGCATCGTCGTAGCAGACGTTCATCGCAGCACCCGAAAGCACATACGAAGGACGAACGAGCACAGGATAACCTACCTCCTCGACGAACTTATGTACGTCATCCATCGAAGTCAGCGCACTCCACTTCGGCTGATCGATGCCAAGCTTGTCGAGCATGGCGCTGAACTTGCTGCGGTTCTCGGCGCGGTCAATCGAGACTGGCGATGTGCCAAGGATGGGCACCGACTGGCGATGCAGTTTCATGGCGAGGTTGTTGGGGATCTGTCCACCCACCGAAACAATCACGCCGCGTGGCTGCTCGAGGTCAATCACGTCAAGCACACGTTCGAACGAAAGTTCGTCGAAGTAGAGACGGTCGCACATGTCGTAGTCGGTCGAAACTGTCTCGGGGTTGTAGTTGATCATGATCGACTTGTAACCCAGTTTGCGAGCCGTATTGATGGCATTCACCGAACACCAGTCGAACTCTACCGACGAACCGATGCGGTAAGCGCCCGAGCCGAGCACTACCACCGACTTCTCGTTCGAGTAGTAGTTCACGTCGTGACCCTGCACAGCATAGGTCATATAGAGGTAGTTGGTGAGGTCGGGATGCTCGGAAGCCACTGTCGGGATGCGCTTCACGGCAGGCAGGATGTTGAGCTTCTTGCGAAGGGCACGCACGGCAAGCACCTCCTTCTCCATGTTGCTGCCCTGATGTGCATTGAGCACGAAGCGGGCAATCTGGAAGTCCGAGAAGCCTAGCACCTTGGCCTTGGTCAGTACATCGGCAGGAAGTTGGTCGAGCGAAGTATAACCTTCGAGCACGTGCTTGTAATCGACGATGTTCTTCATCCTTTCGATGAACCATGGGTCGATCTTCGTGAGTTCGTACAGTCTCTCGATGCTGTAGCCTTCCTCCAAAGCCTGGGCGATGGCGAAGATACGCAGGTCGGTCGGGTTCGAAAGTTCCTCGTCGAGGTTGTCGAAGCGTGTGTGGTCGTTGCCCACAAAGCCGTGCATACCCTGTCCGATCATACGCAGACCCTTCTGCAGCATTTCCTCGAACGAACGTCCGATGGACATGATTTCGCCCACCGACTTCATCGACGAACCGATCTTGCGGCTTACGCCCACAAACTTCGTGAGGTCCCAGCGTGGGATCTTGCAGATCATATAGTCGAGCGAAGGAGCCACATAGGCCGAGTTGGTAGTGCCCATCTCGCCAATCTGGTCGAGTGTATAGCCCAGGGCAATCTTTGCGGCAACGAATGCCAGAGGATAACCTGTAGCCTTCGAGGCAAGGGCTGACGAACGCGACAGACGAGCATTGATCTCGATGATGCGGTAGTCGTTGGTCTCGGCATTGAAGGCAAACTGGATGTTGCACTCACCTACAATGTTCAGATGACGCACGCACATGATGGTGATGTCCTGCAGCATCTTCACCTGCTCGTCGGTCAAGGAACAGGTCGGAGCCACCACAATCGACTCGCCAGTATGGATGCCGAGGGGGTCGAAGTTCTCCATCGAAGCCACGGTGAAGCAGTGGTCGTTGGCATCGCGAATGCACTCGAACTCGATTTCCTTCCAGCCCTTCAGCGACTCCTCTACCAGGACCTGGGGCGCAAAGGTGAAGGCACTCTCGGCAATCTCCTTGAACGTTGCCTCGTCGGGGCATACACCCGAACCCAGGCCACCCAGGGCATAGGCCGAACGGATCATGATAGGATATCCAATCTTGCGGGCCGAAGCCAAGGCATCTTCCAGGGTCTCGCAGGCATGGCTTACGGGCACCTTGGCGTCAATCTTGTTCAGTTCATTTACGAAAAGGTCGCGGTCTTCGGTGTTCATGATGGCTTCCACGCTGGTGCCAAGTACTTCCACGCCGTACTCCTTCAGCACGCCCTTCAAGTAAAGTTCGGTGCCGCAGTTGAGCGCGGTCTGTCCACCGAAAGCCAGCAGGATGCCGTCGGGACGCTCCTTCTTGATGATCTCGGTCACATAGTAGGTGTTGACCGGAAGGAAATAAACCTTGTCAGCAATACCTTCTGAGGTTTGGATAGTCGCAATGTTCGGATTGACCAAAACAGAACTAATACCCTCTTCACGCAAAGCCTTCAATGCCTGACTGCCTGAATAGTCAAACTCTCCAGCCTGTCCAATCTTCAAGGCACCCGAGCCAAGAACAAGGACCTTCTTCAGTTTCTTTTTCATTGTAGATGAAATTTAATAACGACTTATTGTATGGTGTTGTTGTTAACTTTCGTTTTAATTCTTCCCCCTAAGCAGGTATTCAGCCCCCGCTGTTCGGGGGATTGAGGGGGTGCGGAGGATTAGAGGGGGTCTTCAACTCTTCCTTCAAATACCTGGTCGTCCAGGTATCGAATTTCTCACAGATCTCCTCGGGGCTTCCGTGGGCGATCAGATGTCCTCCGGCTGAACCGCCATCAGGACCCATGTCGATGATGTAGTCGCAGCACTTGATGACGTCCAGGTTGTGTTCGATGATGATCACCGTGTTGCCCTTGTCGACAAGTCGGTTGATGCAAGACATCAGCACGCGAATGTCCTCGAAATGCAGACCCGTAGTGGGCTCGTCGAGGATATACACCGTCTTTCCCGTCTGTTTCTTCGACAGTTCGGCAGCCAGTTTCACGCGTTGCGACTCACCACCCGACAGCGTGGTCGAAGGTTGTCCCAGCTTGATGTATCCCAGGCCCACCTCCTGCAGCACCTTGATCTTGTTGAGGATGGTAGGCACGTTCTCGAAGAACTCCACGGCCTGGTTGATGGTCATATCGAGCACGTCGGCAATCGACTTTCCCTTGAAGCGCACTTCCAGCGTCTCGCGGTTGTAGCGCTTGCCCTGGCAAACCTCGCAGGGCACCATCACGTCGGGCAGGAAGTTCATCACGATGGTCTTGTATCCGTTGCCCGAACAGGCTTCGCATCGTCCTCCGCCGATGTTGAACGAGAATCGTCCGGGCTTGTAACCCCTCATCTGTGCCTCGGGCAGTTGGACGAAGAGGTTTCTGATGTCCTGGAACACGCCCGTATAGGTGGCGGGGTTCGAACGTGGTGTGCGTCCCAGGGGCGACTGGTCCACTGTGACCACCTTGTCGATGTGTTCCAGTCCGCTGATCGACGTATAGGGCAAGGGTTCGGTCAGCGAACGATAGAACTTCTGGCTGAGGATGGGCTGTAGCGTTGCATTCACCAGCGTCGACTTGCCCGAACCCGACACACCCGTCACGCCAATCAGGCAACCCAGTGGGAACTCCACCTTTTCGCCCTTGAGGTTGTGCCCCGTTGCACCTTCGAGCACCAGCATCTTGCCGTTGCCCTTGCGACGCACGGCAGGCACTTCGATGCGACGTGTGCCGTTCAGGTAGTCGCTCGTCAGCGTGTGTTCCTTGAGCATCTGGTCGGGAGTGCCTTCAAACACCACGTTGCCGCCCTTGCGTCCCGCACCAGGTCCGATGTCCACGAGGTAGTCCGACTGCAGCATCATGTCGCGGTCGTGTTCCACCACGATGATCGTATTGCCGATGTCGCGCAGTTTCTTCAGCGACTGTATCAGCAGCTGGTTGTCACGCTGGTGCAGTCCTATCGAAGGTTCGTCGAGGATGTAGAGCACGTTCACCAGTTGCGAACCTATCTGTGTAGCCAGTCGGATTCGTTGCGACTCGCCACCCGAAAGTGTCATCGAGGGACGGTCGAGCGAAAGGTAGCCAAGGCCCACGCCGAGCAGGAACTTGATGCGTGCGGCAATCTCCTTCAATATCTCACCGGCGATGCTCTTCTGCCTTTCGTTCAGCTTCGCAGGCAGCTGGTCGACCCATTGGGCCAGGTCGGTGATCGTCATGGCGCTCACCTCGGCAATGTTCTTGCCGTCGATGAAGTAATGGAGCGACTCATTGTTCAAGCGCTGTCCGTGGCAGTGGGGACAGGTCTGCACCGTGCTGAACGACTCAGCCCAGCGGCGTTCCTTGGCCGAAGCGTCATCACCTGCGGCATCCTTCAGATATTTCACCAGGCCCTCATAGGGCATGGTCATCATCGAGTAGCCCATCGACTCTTCCGACACGTGGTACGACTGTCCCGTGCCGCTCAGCACAGCCTCGATGGCATCTTCGGGCAGGGTGCTGATGGGGTCGTCGAGCGTGCAGTCATAGGTCTGCAGCAGCGCCTCGATCTGCCAGAAGATCATGCTTTTCTTCTTCTTGCCCAGCGGGACGATGCCGCCTTCGGCTATCGACAGCGACGTGTCGGGGATGATCTTCGTCCGATCCACCATCGTCACCGTTCCCAGGCCATGGCAGTGGGGACAGGCGCCCATGGGGCTGTTGAACGAGAAGTCGTGCGGCGCAGGTTCCTTGTATGACAGGCCCGTCACGGGGTCCATCATCGAGCGCGAATAGTACTTCAGCTGGTCGTCGCACATGATCATCATCATTCCCTCGCCATGGCGCATTGCAAGTCGCACGCTTTGGCGCAGACGATGTTCGTCGATCGACTCCACGCGCATCTTGTCGACCACCAGTTCGATGGAGTGGTTCTTGTAGCGGTCGAGCTGCAGGCCGTGCAGTATCTCGCGCATCTCGCCGTCGATGCGCACGTTCAGATAGCCCTTCTTGCGCAGGTTCTCGAAGAGTTCGCGATAGTGGCCCTTGCGGTTTCTGACAAGCGGAGCCAGCAGATACACGCGGCGTCCCTCGTAGTCCTTCAGGATGAGGTCGATGATCTGGTCTTCGCTGAACCTCACCATCCTTTCGCCGCTCAGGTAGCTGAATGCCTCGCCGGCACGTGCATAGAGCAGTCGGAAGAAGTCGTAGATCTCGGTGGTGGTGCCCACCGTCGAACGCGGATTGTGGTTCACCGTCTTCTGCTCGATGCTGATCACGGGCGAAAGGCCCGAGATCTTGTACACATCGGGGCGTTCGAGGTTGCCGAGGAAGTTGCGCGCATAGCTCGAGAAGGTCTCGATGTAGCGGCGCTGTCCTTCGGCATAGATGGTATCGAACGCAAGCGACGACTTTCCCGAACCCGAAAGACCGGTCACAACAGCAAGGCTGTGACCGGGGATGGTAACATCTATATTCTTCAGGTTATGGACTCTTGCGCCTAATACCTCTATAGCCATATATCAAAATAGTGCCCGTCGGTTGAGACGGGCTTTTCTTGGTACGCCCTTTGTCAGAGCGATAGGATTAATTCTCATTCTTTGCTTTCCAGCCGAGAGCCGAAGCGCCGAGGACAGCAGCGTCGCCCGATGCGAGACCCGAAGGCAATACCTTGATCTTGCCCTTCCAGATCTGCAGGAGGTTCTCCTCCATGGCCTTCACGATAGGCTTCATCAGCAGGTCGCCAGCGTTGGCAAGACCGCCGAAGAGGATGATGGCCTCGGGAGCCGAGAAGGCAACGAAGTCGGCAAATGCCTGACCCATAATGCGGCCGGTGAAGTCGAAGATCTCCTTGGCCAGTGCATCGCCTGCCATGGCAGCGTAAAACACGTCCTTCGAGGTGATCTCCTCGGCAACAAGGTTGCGGAGCGACGAAGGAGTCTCACGGGTTGAGAGGAATTCGCGGGCTGTGCGAGCCACGCCCGTAGCCGAGCAGTAGCACTCCAGGTGGTCGGTCATTCCGCATCCGCACATGCGGTTGCCGTTATGACGGATTCTTACGTGTCCAAGTTCGCCGGCAAAGCCGTCATGGCCATACACCAGTTCACCATTGATCACGATGCCCGAGCCGACGCCCGTACCCAGGGTGATCTCGATGAAGTCGCGCATGCCGCGTGCAGCTCCGTAGGTCATTTCGCCGATGGCTGCAGCATTGGCATCATTCGTCACAGCCACGGGGATACCCAGGCGCTCGTAAAGTGCATCTGCCAATGGGAGAATGCCTTTCCATGGAAGATTAGGTGCATATTCAATCGTGCCGGTGTAATAGTTGCCGTTGGGCGCACCAATACCGATACCTGTGATCATCTGGGGGCCACCCACCTGCTCGAACAGCTCGCTGAGCGAACGTGCAATGGCGTCGATGAAATCGTTGAATTCGATGTAAGCTTTGGTTTTGATGGCATTTTTGGCAACGACCTTGCCACGACTATCAACAATACCCATCACGGTGTTGGTGCCACCGCAATCGATACCTACTACATAAGGTTTACAAGTAACCATAATTTATATATATTTAAAAGGTGTAATACTTTTTCGGGGGCAAATATACTAATTTTTTGTGGAACTTGCAAGAAATAGTGGAGTTTTTTTGCAAAAAAACCTATTATAGACCCCTAAACTATCTCAGTCGCAATACCTGACCTTCATGTACGGTGGCCGAAACGAGCTTATTTCGACGCATGAGGCTCCTGATGGTCACGCCATAGACTTGCGAAATGCTCCACATCGACTCGCCCGCCTTCACCCTGTGTACGGTGAACTCCTTGGGAGCCTTGCTGCGCTTGCTCTGCAGGTAGATGATGTCGTTCTCCTTCAGCACCGAGCGCTTCGTCAGGTCGTTGTATCGGCGCAGTTTGCGCTCGTTGACGCCGTAGTCCTTGGCGATGGCAGCCAGGTCGTCGCCCTTCAGGCAGCGCACGTATTTCAGTCCGCGCTTCGCACTGGTCACGTAGAGGGTGCGGTGGGCGGTGGTCACCTTCTTGTTCTTCAGGATGTCATAGACGTCGAGGTGATGGGTCTCGATCAGGTTCACCAGCATCGTCCCGTACTTCGGGTTGGTGGCATAGCCGCAGGCCTTCAGTCCGTGAGCCCAGCTCTCGTAGTCGCGCACGTCGAGCTTGAAGAGCGAGGCATAGCGCGGGTTGTCGCGCAGGAAGGTCGAATGGTACTCGTATCCCTCGGCCACGCTGCCGAACTTGCAGAACGGCTCGTTCTTCGCATCGTCGTCACACAGCACCGTCGCGCCCTTCCAGCCTCGGCTGTAGGCCTTGATGCCGAAGTGGTTGTTGGCGACCACAGCCAGGTAGCTCGACCCGTAGCCCGACTCCAAGATGCCCTGGGCAAGGGTGATCGAGGCAGGCACGCCGTATTTGCGCATCTGCTTCTGTGCCATTTCCGAATATTTCTCGCAGTACTCTTCCACCGTCAGACGCGGGCCCATCGTTGGGCATTTCGCCTTTTTTGCACCGAATGAGGGTGTAAAAATGAGTTCGACGATGGCAAATGCAACAAAAAGAATAGTTTTTTTGCAAAAAGTGGTGCAGTTTGTTTGGACATTTGAGATTTTTGCCATATATTTGCAGTGTTATAAAACCCTAACTCCTATGAAAACCATAGAAATCGCCGCAAAGATACGCATTTTAGATGAATCTGAGCTCACTTTGGACCAAAAAAATGTAGTTGATGCCGCAAAATTGGCTACTTCGCGCTCATATTCGCCCTATTCACACTACAAAGTGGGCGCTGCTTGCCTGCTCGACAACGGAGAAATCATCACCGGAAGCAATCAGGAGAACGCTGCCTACCCCAGCGGGCTCTGCGCCGAGCGCACCGCCGTGTTCTATGCGCAAAGCCGCTACCCCGAGGCACGCATCCTCAAGCTGTGCATCATCGGCAAGACCGCATCCGACATTTATTCAAAGGGAGTGTGCGCTCCGTGCGGTGCGTGCCGGCAGGTCATCCTCGAGGCCGAGTACCGGAATGGCGCTCCCATCGAGATTCTCCTCCCCTCGCAGCAGGGAATCTATGTCATTAATGGTATCTCGACTTTACTACCTTTCGGTTTTTCCTACGATGAAGTAACCGAATAGTAATTTGAAATCATTTTTTTTTAACGAAACCCGAGTTATCAACAATCTAAATGCTACTTTTTCAAGAGGAAACAAGCATAATTAACCCCATTAAAGATTGTTGATAACTTTTGAAGAACGACTTTTCTCCCAACACTATATCCTTCTATAAATCAACGCATTGCAACCTGCAAAATCGACGAATTTCAAACACCCCGATTTGAAGTGAATCGAAATTGAAAATCAACGAGTTAGAAATTTCCAAATTTTTTCGCAATTTTTTTGCTCTTGCACCGTAATTTTTTTTTCTATATCTTTGCACCGCGAAAGGGTAATTCGCCCTTTTCGCAACCAGTTTGACCTATCATAACACAATATACAACCCATCGAAACCCTTCGCTCCGAGCTCTGCTCGCGCGAACCGAAGGAAGCAACCTTTCGAACCTTTCGAACTTCTCGAACCTTTCGAACCCCTCAAACCCTTCGAACTTTCGAACTTTATACATCTTCTGTAAGTAAATGGCACCATTCGAGAAACAGTGGGAACAATGCCTCGCCATCATACGGGACAACCTCCAGAACGAGGACGCCTATCAGGCCTTCTTCGCTTCTGTCCGTGCGGGCGAGTTCAAGGACGGCAGGCTCACCCTGCTCGTTCCCTCTCACTATGTCTATGAGACGCTCGAATCCGACCAGTACTACAACCTTCTCTCCAAGACCTTCTGGCGCGTCTTCGGACCCAATGCGTCCATCAAGTACCGCATCGGAGTCGTCAAGACCAGCGACGACGATGTCCACGACGACAATGCCTCGGTGAAGCTCAACCCGAAGAACCGCATCGAAGCCGCACCCGAATCCAATTTCGAGTCGCATCTCAATCCCAACTGCACGCTCAGCGCGTTCTGTCCCGGCAAGTCCAACGAGCTCGCGCTCAGTGCCGGCCTCACGGTCAGCAACCGTCCCGGCAATTCGGCATTCAACCCCTTCTTCATCTTCGGAGCCAGTGGTGTCGGCAAGACGCACCTTGCACAGGCCATCGGCCTCAAGATCCTCGAGAACGACCCCACCAAGCGCGTGCTCTACGTCACCGCCTATCAGTTCAAGGTGCAGTACACCGATGCCGTGCGTCAGAACCGACTGAACGACTTCATCAACTTCTACCAGAGCATCGACGTGCTCATCGTCGACGACATCCAGGAGTTCGCCGGCAAGAACCTCATCGCGACGCAGAACACGTTCTTCCACATCTTCAACCACCTGCACCAGCTGGGCAAGCAGCTCGTGATGACCTGCGACCGCCCGCCTGTCGAGCTTGAAGACCTCGTGCCGCGTCTGCTCACCCGCTTCAAGTGGGGCTTCATCGGCGAAATCGAGCGTCCCGACTACGAGCTGCGCAAGGGCATCCTCCGCAGCAAGTGCGAGAAGGAGGGCATCACCATCAGTGAGGACGTCATCGAGTACATCGCACGCAATGCCACCGACAACGTGCGCGACCTCGAGGGAGTCATCAACTCGCTCCTCGCCCATTCCATCGCCTTCAATCGCCCCATCGACCAGGATCTCGCCACGCGCGTACTCCGAATGATCGTCAAGATTGAGTCGAAGGTCATCACCTGCGAGAACATCATCAACCTCGTCATCCAGACATTCGGTGTCGATATGAAGAGCCTCAATTCGAAGAGCCGCAAGAAGGAGATTGTCCAGGCACGTCAGGCAGCAATGCACCTCAGCCATCAGTTCACCACCCTCTCCGTGGTCCGCATCGGCGAAGTGATAGGCGGACGCGACCACGCCACCGTCCTCAGCGCCTTCAAGAAGGTCGACGATATGCTCGCCACCGATCCCAGCTTCACCGAGAAGTACCGCGCTGTCGAAAAACAGCTCTCGGCAAAGAGGGATTGAAAATTTTCGTTCCAATCATTATATTGTGAATCAAAGAACTTTATAATATAGCCGATAGAAGATATGTTATAGTGTTACTGTCTTTCCTATAAAAGAAAAAAACTGTACTAAAGCTTAAAAACCTATATCAAATCGTGGCATTTCCTCCAAGAATCCTAAGGGGATATGCCACGATTGTTGTATGTCCTCTATTGATAGCTGAAAGACATGCGACGATGGAAGCATGTCCGCCAACGTTCGTAGGAGGACATACAACGATGGAAGAATGTCCGCCAAAGTTCGTAGGAGGACATGCAACGATGGAAGAATGTCCGCCAACGTTCGTAGGAGGACATACAACGATGGAAGTATGTCCGCCAAAGTTCGTAGGAGGACATGCGACGATGAAAGTATGTCCGCCAACGTTCGTAGGAGGACATACGACGATGAAAGTATGTCCGCCAACGTTCGTAGGAGGACATGCGACGATGAAAGTATGTCCGCCAACGTTCGTAGGAGAACATACGACGATGAAAATATGTCCGTCAACGTTCGTAGGAGGACATGCGACGATGATAAAATGTCCGTCAACGTTCGTAGGAGGACATGCAACGATGAAAGATTGTCCGCCAACGTTCGTAGGAGGACATGCGACGATGAAAGTATGTCCGCCAACCTTCGTAGGAGGATATAGTTCTATAGAATGATGTACGATTTCGTTCGTTAGGGGACATACAAAGAAATGCAGGCCAATCCCTAAGGACTAGCCTGCATAGAGTATGGGAGACTTTATCACTTCTTCTTTCCGAAGAAGGTGGAGAAGAGCCAGAGGACTACGATAGCGCCGATGACGGCGACGAGGAGCTGACCGAGACAGCCGTAGCCTGCGGTGCTGATGCCGAGGAGTTGGAAAATCCAGCCGCCTACTGCTGAACCTACGACACCAAGGATGAGGTCAAGGATGCAGCCATTGCCGCCATTGCCCTTGATACGGCTGGCGATGTAGCCAGCGACGATACCGAGAACGATTACATAAATCCAGTTCATATTGATAAATTTAGATGAGGAACACGAATCTCACGAATCTCACGAATTGTTTTTATCAAGAATTAGCGAATTAGAGAAGTATTAGGGCACACAGATTTCACTGATAGCACAGAAATAGTTAGCGCATATATGTGGGTCTAATACAATTCGATAATTCTATAATTCGTGATGAAGAAAGAGAAGGATGTTATTCTTCGTAGATGAAGATCTTGGAGCGAGTCTCGGAATAAGGCTTGCCAGTGACGAGGCGCTTGCCCTCCTTCTTGAAGGAAACATTGTACTCGTTGGGTTTGTCCTTGGTCTCGTAGATGTTAGCCTCGAAAGCGCGGTCGCTGTGATCCTTGCCTGTGCGGCCCTCGAAATCGTGCTTGCCATAGACCTTGACCTCACGATTGGAGATCTTGACAACACTGTCGACCTTGAGCGAACCAGCCACATACTTACGCTTTCCGACGAGGTCCTTGAACATCTCGTCGTAGTTCTGCTTGCAGAACTTGTCCAACATACGCTCGTAATAGGGATTGTCCTTCAGATTCACGATGTCGGTGACAACGTCGACTACGGACGTGGAGGGGTCGTAATAGAAGGTCTTGGTGCCAGCCTCAGAGGCGCCCTTGCCGATGAGTGAGGTGAGACCCTTCAACTCCTTGGCGAAGGAAATGACGTACTCGTTGGGCTTGTCCTTGTTCTCCATTACGCTGGCGAAGAAGGCACGACCTGCGTGATCGTTGCCAAAACGACCTTCGAAGTCGTGTGTGCCATAGACGAGGACGGCATCATCTTGCTTGGCGATGCTGTCGACCTTGAGCGAACCGGGCTTGTAATTGCGGGTTCCGGCTGCGTCGGCGAAAATCTCGCTGTAATACTTACGACAGAAGATGTCGAGCATCTTCTCGTAGAAGGCTTCGTTCTTCTCGGGAGCCTTGACTGCTTCGACTACGTCGTTGATCACGTCGATTGCTTTCTTGGTGTTGTCTTTCTGGTCGCCCTGACAAGAGGTAAGCATCATACCTGTGCCGAGGCACAGGAACAGGAATGTTTTGCTGTAATTTTTCATAATGTTAATATTTAAGTTAGAACACGGGATTATATTCAAAAATTTTAGAAAAAACCTACGGCAGAAAAGCCATCCGGACTCAAGATATTGAGGAGGACTTATTCTCTTTTAGAACTCAGAGGAGTCGTCGTCTTCGTCGGTGAAGCGGGCATCGCGCTCATCAATCCACTCGTTGACATAGGCAATGATGAGGGTGGTGAGGGGAAGAGCGATGATGAGACCGATGAAGCCGAGGAGGGCTCCCCAGACGGAGAGCGAGAGGAGCATCATGGCGGGATTGAGGCCCATGGCCTTGCCCATGATGCGGGGCGTGAGGATCATATCCTGGATGGTCTGCACCACAGCGAAGACGGCGAGTGCGGAAAGCAGGATGAGCCAGAAACTGCCACCGGTGTCGTAGGCCTTCAGGAGGGCAAGCATGATGGTGGGAATGATGCCGACCATCTGAAGGTAAGGAATGAGGTTGAGGAGACCGATGAAGAGACCGAGGCCGATGGCCATCGGGAAGTCGATGATGCTGAATCCGATGGCGAAAAGTATGCCGACACAGAGGGCTACAAGCGACTGACCACGGAAATAGTTGCCCATATTGGTGCGGACACGATCGGAAACGTTCATCATCTGACCACGACTGTGCTTGGGCCAAAGACGCGACCAACCATCGGTAATCTGCTCATAGTCGAGCAGGATGAAGAACAGGTAGAGCAACGTGACGCAGAAGGTGACCAGTCCGCCCACGATATGGAAGGCCTGCGACAAGACGCCACCCACACCGGGGATGACCTTCTTGATGATCTCGATGAGGTTGCCATTCTCCAACTGATTGAGCCAATCGTAGTCGGAGATGTAGGGCAGGACAAACTCCTCGAGCAAGGCGGGAACGCTCTTGTTCTGCCCTGCCTTGGTCAGATAGGAGGAGATGAGACTCTCGAGGCGTATCGTCTGGTCGATGAACGAGGGGACGATGAGCATGAAGAAGCCTGTCACGATGCCTATAACGAGCAGCAGCACCACGACGATGCTGAGGACACGATTCCTGAGACGCGCCTTCTGCTGAAAGAAGATCACGATCGGATAGAGCAGATAGGCGATGCCGAACGCGATGAAGAACGGCAGCAGCACGCTGCTCAGATAGTTGATCAGCGCGAGGGCTGCAATAAAGACTATTGCGAGCGTGATGATGCGTATCAGACGATCGAAGGTGATTGGCTTGGACATTCGAAGGTTATTTTTTGTAGGGGTCGTTGACACGATCGGCATTGTGGGCGACAAACTCCTTCCAGGACTTGGCGCCACCCTTGGCACCACCCGCCAAGGGACGGGAAGTGGCATAATGATGCGCCAGAGCGATGGCGAGGGCATCGGAAGCATCGAGCTTCTGACCTTCGAACATATCGTCGGTGAGATGCAACTGGCGCTTGACCATCTCGGCTACCTGCTCCTTGGCGGCGTTGCCATTGCCGACAATGGAGATCTTGACCTTGGCAGGCGGGTACTCGAAGATGGGGATGTCGCGTTCGACGGCGGCTGACATCACCACGCCCTGTGCACGACATAGCTTGATGAGCGAGTTGGGATTGATGCCCACGAAGGGCGACTCGATGGCAAGCTCGTCGGGGTGATACTCGTTGATGAGCTGCAGGGCACGTTCGTGGATGCGGCGCAGACGCACGTAGTGGTTCTCGATCTTCGACAACGTGAGCACACCCATGACAACAAGGGAAGGCTTGCGGTCCTCGACCTGCAGGACCGCATATCCCATCACGTTCGTTCCGGGGTCGATGCCGAGGATGAATTTGGGTTCAGGCATTTTTCTTACTGCTCCAAATCCTCGACGCCAAGGATTGAGGGATCGAAGACGAGGGAATCGTCCTCCATCGTCTGCTCGTACTGACGCAGGGAGCGGAGGTTGATCTGGACGAGCTCGTTTTCGCGAATCGACTTGGGATACTTGGACATAGCCTCCTCGAACTCATCGGCCGACTGGACGTCGATGTTGCGCATAATGGCGGCATAGGCGGCAGCCATGTTGCCACGATTGGCCTCATAGGTGGAGTCGAGGATGTGATTCATCTGCGTACGGAACTGCTCGGCAATCTGCATCTGCAGATCCTCGGGCACCTCCTCACTGCCTTCGCCACGCATGCTGTCGGTGAGCTGGGCAAGATATTCGTAGGTCTCGGCATTCAGATCCTCGAGGGCAGCATCGAGATCGGCCATCGCCTCGTTGGAGGGAGTGCCGGAGACGGTGATGTCGGGATTGATATAGACTTCGATGTCACCGGGTTCGATGACGAGCAGGGTGCTGCCGAGCTGGCTGACGAACTGCACGTAGTATGGCTGCCTATTATCGACCGTGCCCTCGAAGTGGAAGGCATTGTCGGCGATGAGCGCCGAGTCGAGCAACTGATTGTCGAAGTCGAGCAGATAGACCCACGTGTCGTTGAACGAAGGAACGTCGATGATGGTGTCGCCATAGGGGATCTGTGCCGGCAAATCGAGTGTGCCCGTGATGGTGTAAGGCTTTTCGTGCTTACATGCACACAGGGCAAGGAGACTGATTACCAAGGCAAAGAGCGGGAAGCGGTTGATTTTCATACTTTGAGTAACTGTAAATGTTGATATAGTTTCTGTACGGGCAAACCCATAACATTGAAATAGGAGCCTTCGAGGCGCGTGCATCCCACATAGCCTATCCACTCCTGGATGCCATAGGCACCCGCCTTGTCGAAGGGACGATAGGTGGAGATGTAATAGTCGATCTGCTGGTCGGAAAGCGGGGCGAAGGTGACATCGGTGCAGCAGACGAACTCGCGATGATCGATGGCACTGCGCAGGCACACGGCGGTATAGACCTGATGGGTGCGGTCGCTGAGCAGATGGAGCATACGGCGGGCATCGTCGGCATCGACAGGCTTGCCCAGCTCCTGCCCTTCGACCCAGACGATGGTGTCGGCCGTGATGAGCACCTCACCGGGACGAAGCTCCATGTCGTAGGCGTGCATCTTGAGACGCGCGATGTGAAGCGGGATGTCTCCCCCACTGAGCGAGGCGGGATGTGTCTCGTCGATATCCTTGAGACGCACCACCTCCATGGGGATGTCGAGGCCAGCAAGGAGCTGGCGACGACGGGGACTATTGCTGGCTAAAAGAAGTTTTTCTACCATCCGAAAGCGATTTTATCAGACATCCATTGTCCCTGCGCCTTGAGCACCTGCTCGATGACATCGCGTGCAGCGCCCTGCCCTCCCACAAAGGGGCTGACATAGCGCGAGATGGCCTTTATCTCGGGCGCAGCATCGGCGGGACAGACGGGGCAGCCCACGAGCTGCATGACCTCGTAGTCGGGGATGTCGTCGCCCATGTAAAGCATCTGGTCGAGGGGAATGCCCGTCTGGCTGGTCAGAGTCTCAAGGTCGCGTATCTTGTAGCTCGAACTCATGAAGATGTGCCTGACACCCAGATATTCGTAGCGCATACGGATGTTGGGGCTATGACCACCGGAGATGATGGCGACAACCAAACCGCGCTTGACGGCAAGCTGGATGGCGTATCCATCCTTGACATTCAAAGTGCGCAAAGGTTGGCCTTCATCGTCCATGGCGATTGTACTGGTGGACAACACGCCATCGACGTCGAAAACCAACGCTTTGATTCTGGCAAGGTCGAAGTCAAACATTTATTCCTCTACGATAGTAACCCATCCGTGCGTATCCTCGAGGTCACCATACTGAATGCCACGCAAGGTGTTGTAGAGCCTGGTGCAGACGGGACCGGGCACGGTGCTGGGGAGGATGTTGTAGGTCTTGTCCTCGTCGAGGTCGTCGATGCGATAGATAGGCGCGATGACGGCAGCGGTGCCGCACATGGCAGCCTCGTCGAGATAGGCGAGTTCCTCAACAGGCATGGGACGGATCTCAACCTTCAGACCCAGGTCGCGAGCCACCTGCTGGATGGACATGTTGGTGATGGACGGCAGGATGGACTCCGAGTCGGGAGTGATGTAGGTGTTGCCATCGATTCCGAAGAAGTTGGCAGGACCACACTCGTCGATGAACTTCTTGCTGCGAGCATCGAGATAGATGACGGCGCTATAACCCTTCTCGTGGGCCATTTCGCCCGAAACGAGGCTGGCTGCATAGTTGCCGCCCACCTTGACACGACCCGTACCGAGCGGTGCTGCACGGTCGAAGCCGCGCATGATGCAGCAAGGTGTTGCCTTGAAGCCATCCTTGAAATAAGGACCTACAGGCATCACAAAGATAATGAACTCATATTCGTCGGCTGGAGAGACACCAACCTGGGGACCTGTACCGAAAAGCACTGGACGAATGTACATGGAGCATCCGGTCTCGTAAGGGGGAACAAGATGGCTATTGAGCTTCACAACCTTCAGGACTGCCTCCTCGAAGAGTCCATCGGGAAGTGGCTGCATCAGAATGGTGTTACATGTAGTCTGCAGGCGCTTGGCATTCTCGTTCATGCGGAAAATGCGAATCCTGCCATCCTTGCCACGGAAAGCCTTGAGGCCTTCGAAGCCTGCCTGGCCATAGTGCAGCACAGTGGCGGCCATATGCATCGTCACTTCTTCACTCTCGCTGACACGGAGTTCACCCCACGCACCATCCTTATAGGTGCAACGTACATTGTAAGGAGCCTTGCGGTAACCGAAGCCCAGACTGCTCCAATCGATTTGTTCTGCCATTTTAAATAAACTTTTTAATACAATACCTTTTTTATAAATATAATAGCGGTGCAAAGATAATAGATTTATCGTTAACTTGTTCATTTTAGATGCTATTTTTTTGAAATTTTGGTCAAAATTATGTGTTTTTGCCGAAAAAGGGACAGAAAAATTTGGTTGAAAAGTGGAAAAAGGCTATCTTTGCGCCGCTTTTGAGTTTAAACATCAGCATCAGGCGGGATGTCCGGGAGCCAAGACTCTAATATAAAGCGCCCGTCGTGATTCGTGTGATGGTATTTTGCTTCAAGGGCAAAAAGAGTAACACAATTAAAATTTTAAACAAAAACATGAAAGAGTATTCACTCGCAGGCACCAAGCGTGCCGAAGCAGGCAAGAAGGCTGCCAAGCAGCTCCGCGCCCAGGGTCTTATCCCCTGCAACCTCATCTCGAAGGAGGGTGCACAGTCGTTCAGCGTCAAGGTTGAGGACCTTCGCAAGCTCCTCTACACTTCGACTGTCTATGCTGTAAATCTCGACATTGACGGCACCGTATCGAAGGCCATCCTCAAGGAGGCTCAGTTCGGCCCAGTGAACGAAGAGATCTATCACCTGGACTTCCAGAAGTTCAACGATGGCGACGACATCGTAGTAGCCATCCCCGTGAAGGTAGAGGGCCATGCAGCCGGTGTAAAGGCCGGTGGTAAGCTCGTGAAGAAGGTCAACACCCTGACCGTGAAGGGCAACTACAAGAACATCCCCGATCGCCTGATCGTTGATGTTACCGAGCTTGAACTCGGCAAGTCTTTGTGCGTTAGTGACCTGAAGTTCGAGAATCTCGAGCTCCTCAATGCGAAGAGCGTCATCGTGGCCAGCGTCAAGGCTACACGTGCTTCTCGCAACAAGTAAGCTTTTCCCCGCAAGGGCTTTGAAGAGCTAACGAGGGGAGTAAAAAGGGAGTCGCTCCCTTTTTACTCTCTAATTTTTTTAATACAAACAAATGAAATATCTTATCGTCGGCTTGGGCAACATCGGAGAAGAATATTGGGGCACGCGCCACAATATCGGGTTCCGGGTGGTGAATGCCCTGGCTGCTGCGCACGATGCCCAATTCAAGGAGAGCCGCTACGGAGCGACCTGCGAATTCAGGGTGAAGAACCAGGTGCTGCTGGTGTTGAAGCCCAGCACCTACATGAACCTGAGCGGCAATGCCGTGCGCTACTGGATGCAACAGGAAGAGATCACGCTGGACCACGTGCTCATCGTCTGCGACGACATCGCCCTGCCCTTCGGCACACTGAGGATGCGCACCAAGGGTTCGGACGGAGGGCACAACGGACTGAAGGACATCATCGCCAAGTGCGGCGGGGCGAACTTCGCCCGTCTGCGTTTCGGCGTAGGAGGAGACTTCCCGAAGGGCGCACAGGTGGATTGGGTGCTCGGACATTTCCCTCCCGAAGAGGAAGAGAAGATGGGCGAACGCCTGGAGACGACCACCAAGTTCATCGAGGACTTCTGTCTGGCAGGTGCCGCCAATGCAATGAATCATTACAATGGCAAGTAACGAAGTTAGAATAGACAAGTGGCTCTGGGCAGTGCGTATCTTCAAGACACGCACCATTGCCTCGGATGCCATCAAGATGGGCCGCGTGACCATAGGCGGCCAGAAGGTGAAGCCTTCGCGCAACGTGAAGGTGGGAGAAGTGATCGACGTGAAGAAACCGCCTATCACATACTCGTTCAAGGTGCTGGCCTTGGCCGAAAACCGCATGGGTGCGAAACTCGTGCCGGGCTTCATGGAGAACGTGACCCGCAAGGAACAGCTCGACCTGCTGGAGATGAACCGCATCTCGGGCTTCAGGGACCGTGCCAAGGGCCTGGGCAGACCCACGAAGAAGGATCGCCGCGACATCGACGACTTCACCACGCCGCAGTATGTCGATGAATTCGACTTCAGCCTTGAGGACCTTGAGGAACTCGATGCCGACGATTGGGCAGAGATCATGAACCCCGAGGGCTAACTGCGTTAAACAGCAACAAAAGAAATGTTTATTGAACAGACACGCGATACACTGATCTCGTATCTTGACAAGAAGGAGTACGAGGTGCGAGACATCGACCGCAAGCATATCAGCATCTTCAGGGTCATCGGGCAAGAAGCCGACCGACTGGGGAGGGAATGCTACGTGATCGGTGGCTTTGTGCGTGACATCTTCCTCGGAATTGAATCGAAGGACATCGACTGCGTGACGGTGGGAAGCGGCATCGAACTGGCAGAACACCTGACCAAGCGACTGGGCAGAAAGCACACACATCTGAGCACGTTCCGCAACTTCGGCACGGCACAGGTGAAGCACACCGAAAAGGACTTCAAGACGGGCGAAATCAAGGAACTGATGAACGTCGAATTCGTGGGTGCACGAAAGGAATCGTATCGCACCGACAGCCGCAAGCCCGTCGTGGAAGACGGCACCCTGCAGGACGACCAGAACCGTCGCGACCTGACGATCAACGACCTTGCCATCTGCCTCAATGCCGAGCACTACGGCGAACTGATTGACCCCTTCAATGGCCTGGATGACCTCAAGGAAGGGCTTTGCCGCACGCCACTCGATCCCGACATCACCTTTTCGGACGACCCGCTGCGCATGCTTCGAGCCATACGCTTTGCGTGCCGTTTCGACTTCAAGATAGTGCCCGAGACGTTCGAAGCCATTGCCCGCAACCGCGAACGCATCAAGATCATTTCGGGCGAACGCATCATCGAGGAACTGAACAAGATACAGATGTGCGAAAAGCCTTCGAAAGGCTGGTATCTGCTGCAGAAGTGCGGACTCCTGCAGATCATCTTCCCTGAACTTTCGGCCCTGGCAGGCATCGAAAGCCGCGAAGGACGCGGACACAAGGACAACTTCCTGCACACAATCACCGTGCTCGACAACGTATGCCGCATGGAACGCGAACAGGACAGGAAGCCCAACCTTTGGCTGCATTGGGCTGCCATCTTCCACGACCTGGGGAAATCGAAGGCCAAGCTCTACGACGAGAAGCTGGGATGGACCTTCCACAACCACGACTTCATCGGACAGCGCATGGTGCTGCCCATCATGCGTCGACTGAAACTGCCCCTCGGTGCCGAAATGAAATATGTGCAGAAACTCGTCGGGCTGCATATGCGTCCTATCCATCTTGCCGACGAAGGCATCACCGACTCTGCCATCCGACGCGTGATGTTCGAAGCCGGTGAAGACACCGACGACCTGATGCTGCTCTGCGAAGCCGACATCACCTCGAAGATACCCGAGAAGGTCAAACGATTCCTCGATAACTTCAAGGTAGTGAGGCAGAAGATGCAGGAAATACAGGAAAAGGACGACTACCGCAACTGGACGCCGCCCATCGACGGCAACGAAATCATGGAACGCTATCACCTGCAGCCTTCGAAGGAAGTGGGAATCCTCCGCGAAGCACAAAAGAACGCCATCCTCGACGGAGAATGCGAGAATACCCGCGAAGCCGCCCTGGCTTTCCTTGATGCGAAGGCAAAAGAAATAGGTATCCTTTATTAGTGAATATTATGGAACAGCAAGTTCTTTTTACAAACGATATATGTGAAGCATTGAAAACCTTTACTTCAAAGATACTTCACGACCGTCTCTTTATCCTCTTCGATACGGAGACGCTACACTACTGTCTGCCGGTCATTACACCGTTCATGAACGAATATGACATGGCACATCCGAATCAGAAAATCGAAACCATCTTCATCGAGCATACCGACCAGGCAAAGACCATCGAGACGCTGACCGAAGTATGGCAGGCCCTTTCGGACCGACATGCCTCGCGTCATTCCCTCCTCATCAATGTGGGAGGCGGCATGGTCACCGACCTTGGCGGATTTGCCGCAGCGACATTCAAGCGTGGCATCAAGTTCATCAACGTCGCCACTACCCTACTGGGTGCCGTCGATGCTGCCGTGGGTGGCAAGACGGGTGTGAACCTGGGTTCGCTGAAAAATGAGGTAGGAGCCTTCGCACCCGCCGATGCAGTACTGATCTCGACCAAGTTCTTCGAGACACTCGACCACGTGAATCTGCTCTCGGGTTATGCCGAAATGCTGAAACACGGACTGCTGAGCGACAAGCAGCATCTCAACGACCTACTCGACTACGACATCGAACATTGGGACACCGAGACGCTCCTCCCCCTGCTTCAAGCCAGCGTGCAAATCAAGCAGCAGGTGGTGCGACAGGATCCTTACGAGAAAGGTTTGCGCAAGGCCCTCAACCTGGGCCACACCTTCGGCCATGCCTTCGAGACATGGTGCATGCGCAACGGTCATCCCGTGCTGCATGGCTACGCCATCGCCTGGGGACTGGTCTGCGAACTGATCATGAGCCATCAGCAGGTGGCATTCCCTTCGCAAACACTCTACGACATTGCGAACTTCGTGAAGGAGAACTATGGCCCCCTTCGCATCACTTGCGACGACTATCCTGCCCTCTACGAACTTATGACGCACGACAAGAAGAACGAGGGCGAAGAAATCAACTTCACCCTGATGCGCAACGTGGGCGACCCTGCCTTGAACTACACAGCCAACAAGGAACAGATTGGCGCCACCCTCGACATCTATCGTGACCTGATGGGGATTTGAACCATTTACAATTGTAAATTAACAATTAATAATTAACAAATAACAATTATTGGTTGATAGTTAACAATTATTGGTTAATAGAAAAAAATTAAACAATTGGTAATCAGTTGTTGACATGGAAAACCAGGAACTTGAAATGGCGTATAACTACGCACAATACACCCACCGAAACATCTTCCTCACAGGCAAAGCCGGAACGGGGAAGACCACGTTTCTGCGCAGGTTGCAAAAGATGACCAAAAAGCGAATGATCATCCTGGCACCGACGGGTGTAGCAGCCATCAATGCAGGAGGAGTGACCATACACTCATTCTTCCAGCTGGCACCTGGTCTTTACCTACCAGGAAAGGATATTGCCGGACGCGAAAAGAAATCGAAATACTCCTATTCGAAGCACAAGATCAACATCCTTCGCACACTCGACCTGCTCGTCATCGACGAGATTTCGATGGTTCGCTGTGACCTGCTTGACGCCATCGATGAAGTGCTGAGACGCTATCAGAACCGATATGTGCCATTTGGAGGCGTGCAGTTGCTGATGATCGGCGACTTGCAGCAACTTGCCCCCGTGGCAAAGGAAGACGAATGGCAGATTCTGAAGGAGAATGGCTACACTTCGCCCTACTTCTTCGGAAGCCAGGCACTTAGGCAGACCAACTACACGACCATCGAACTGAAGCAGGTATTTCGTCAAGCCGACCAGGACTTCGTGGATCTACTTAATCAGGTGCGTGACAACAGGTTGACTCGCGAAACATTGGCAACACTCAATGCGCGTGTCATCCCGAATTTCCAGCCAAAGGACGAGGAGGGATACATCACCCTGACGACCCACAACTACCAGGCTGCCGACATCAACACGATGCGAATGATGCAGCTGCCGACCCAGCCTATTCAGTATAAAGCGGCTATCGAAGGCGAGTTCCCGGAAATGTCGTATCCCACCGACGTCGAACTGACATTGAAGATCGGCGCACAAGTGATGTTCTGCAAGAACGACCCGAATCATCAGTATTACAATGGCAAAATCGGACGCGTAGTGAAATGCGATGCCGAACGTGTCTTTGTAGAATGCGGTCCCGACTCGATGGACCCCAATGCAGATGCTTCGGACGATGACTACAAGGTGATAGAGGTGACCAAACAGGAATGGACGAACACGAAATATTCGACCAACCCGAAGACCGGCACAATCACCGAAGAAGTGGTCGGCGTCTTCCAGCAGATTCCGTTGAAGACAGCCTGGGCCATCACTATTCACAAGAGCCAGGGCCTGACCTTCGACCATGCCATCATCCAGGCCGAACGCGCTTTCAGTCCCGGACAAGTGTATGTGGCCTTGTCGCGTTGCCGAACGCTCGAAGGAATGGTGCTGAGCCGACAAATCCCATCGAGTGCCATTACCGTGGATCCGCAGGTGATGGCATTCAACCAGTTCGTGGAGAGCAACCAGCCTACGGCAAAGCAACTGATTGACGACCGAAGGCAATGTGTGGAAGATATCTTGTTCCGCATCTTCGACTACAATCAACTTCTAACCCGACTCAACTACCTGCTTCGTCTGGCCGAAGAACATCTTTACAAGGCTTATCCGAACTACGTGAGAAAACTCCGCTCGATACGCGACGAACTGGAAGGTGTGAGCGATGTGCAGAAGAAGGAAAGCCCGCTGCAAGTAGGTAAAATCTTCCAGGGCGTGATTCACCAGATGATGCCCCTCACCGAGAACTTCGACGACAACAAAGCCTTGCAAGAACGTCTGAACAAGGGATTTGCGTGGTTCCTGAATCGCACGGTAGAGCTAATGCAGGACCTTGTGGATGACGGACTTCCCGACATCGACAACAAAACGACCGAGGAACAGATAGGCAGGGAATACGAGTTGCTTCAAAACGATTACAACCTGAAGGTTCAGATCTTCTCGAAATGCCTTGGAGGTTTCAGCCTCGACGTTTATTGGAATGCCAAGGCATTGGCTTCGATGAACCTCGATGCCCCAAAGTCTGCGAAGAAGAAGGCACCCAAAGAGAAAAAGAACAAGGTACCCGAGAAGGTCAAGATAGCCGCCAGCGACGACATCCTGAACCCGAAACTTTACGATGCCCTGCGCGAATGGCGCATAAAGAAAGCCTATCAGCTCAAGTTGCCGCAATACACCATCATGAACAACCTGACGATTCTGGCGCTCACCAACAATATGCCGGGCAACGAGAAGGAACTACTCGCAATGCCAGGCATCGGCAAACGCACCCTCGAGGCATTCGGCAAAGAAATCCTTGAAATCATCGCACGATTCAAATAAATTCCTTTCGCACGATACATAAAATCAATAAAATATGAACAAGCAAAATCTTTTCATCATGACAGCAGTTGCAACCATTGCAATGGCAACTTCGTGCAACACGAACAAAGAGACTCAGTCGGACAACGGTCCCATCGTCGGCAAGACTGAGATTGTAGCCAATCGGATGACTCCCGAACTCCTGCAGGAACTCGGCAAGATCAGCGATTTGCAGGCTTCACCCGATAGCACCAAGGTGCTCTATGGTGTAGGTTACACCAGCGTGAAGGAGGACAAGTCGAACCGCGAACTCTTTGTACTCGACGTAACCAAGGAGAATGCCGAACCCGTGCAGATCACCCACACTGCCAAGTCGGAACAGAACGCCGTGTGGAGCAAGGATGGCTCGAAGATCTACTTCCTGAGCAGCGAGAGCGGCTCGATGCAGATGTGGCAAATGAACGCCGATGGCACAGCACGCAAGCAGATTTCGGACCTTGACAAGGACATCGAAGGCTTTGTGCTCAGTCCCAACCAGGACCAGGTACTCGTGATTCTTCCACTCGACATTCCACGCATTGACTCGACCTTGTTCGAAGGCCTCGACAAGACAACGGGACGTCTTTGGGACGATATGAACTATCGTCATTGGGACGACTTCGTGAACAACTGCCCACATCCTTTCATTGCACCTTTCGACGAGAATGGCTTGCGCAAGGAAGCAATGATTGACATTATGGAAGGCGAACCATACGAATGCCCGATGCGGCCTTTCGGTGGCATCGAGAGTTTCGCCTGGAATCCCCAGGGAACGCAGATCGTCTATGCCACCCGCAAGGAAGTAGGCACACGATATGCCTTCTCAACCCGTTCGTCGCTCTATCTTTACGACATCGTCACTGGTCAGACTTTCGACCTGCATCCCGGCGATCATGGCTACGACACGTGTCCGACCTTCTCACCCGATGGCAAACTCCTCGCCTTCCAGGCAATGGCACGCAATGGCTATGAGAGTGACAAGAACGCACTTTTGGTCATGAACCTCGATGGGTTCCCGATGGGAAATGATGGCGACTGGACCAAGGTGAACGATTATGCAGGCAAGTTCAAGGACCTTACTGCAAATTACGACAACAACTGCGAGGCATATGTCTGGGCTCCCGACGGCAAGACCTTGACCTTCGTAAGTTACAGTTATGGCACAGCGCAAGTGTTCAATGTCAATCTCGATGGTGAAGTTTGCCGCATCAGCGACAATTCGGACCACGACTTCGGCGCTGTGGCTTATGTAGGCGACAAGCTGCTGACACTGCGTCACGACTGGCATCAGCCCAATGAAATATTCCTGCTGAAGGAGGGTGTCGCCACTCAACTCACTCACGAGAACGATGCCCTTCTTGCTCAACTTGGCGACATGGGACGCATTGAGAAGCGTTGGATGAAGTGCACCAATGGCGACTCGATGCTCGTATGGATTGCTTATCCTGCAGGCTTCGACGAGGCCATTGCCAAAAACCCGAAACTCAAAGTTCCCACCCTCCTCTATTGCCAAGGTGGCCCCGAAAGTGCTGTGAGCCAGTTCTGGAGCACTCGCTGGAACATTGCCATCATGCAGGCCAATGGATATGCCATCGTGCTGCCCAATCGTCATGGCGTCCCAGGCTTCGGACAGAAGTTCAACGAGCAGATTGCAGGTGATTTTGCTGGTCAGTGCATGCGTGACTATTTCACAGCCATCGACAATATTGCAAAGACCGAATCGTGGTGCGACGCCGATCGTCTCGGTGCCGTAGGTGCTTCGTTCGGTGGTTATTCGGTCTATTGGCTTGCAGGACATCATCAGATGCGCTTCAAGTGCTTCATTGCACATTGCGGCATCTTCAACTGCGAGTCGATGTACGGTGAGACCGAAGAGATGTGGTTTGCCGATTGGGATTACGGCGGATCATACTTCGGACAAACCGGATTGCAGGAAGGTCTTTGCCATACACCCAAACGCGGCAATGGTGGAGTGAATGCCTGCTATACCGATTCTCCACACAAGTCGATTACGAAATGGGACACCCCAATCCTCGTGATCCACAACGAGCATGACTACCGCATTCCCGTTACACAAGGTATGCAAGCCTTCAACCTTGCCCGTATGCGTGGAATTCCTGCCGAGTTCCTTTACTTCCCCAACGAGAGCCACTGGGTACTCCATCCGCAGAATGCCGTACTTTGGCAGCGCGTTTACTTCAACTGGCTCGACAAGTGGCTCAAGAAATAAGGGTTAAGAAAGGTTGCTTCCTTCGGTGCGCGCGAGCAGAGCTCGGAGCGAAAGGTTCTTAATATGATAACAATCGATACAAGAAAATTACTGCATATCCTTGAAGTGACCCCCGCCACGCATAACATTATGCTGGTGGGGCGTCATGGTATTGGCAAGTCGGAAATACTGACCGAATATTACCAACAGAAAGGTATGAGGGTCGTTCCGCTTTTCCTGGGACAGATGTCTGACCCAGGCGACCTGATTGGTCTTCCCACCAAGACGGGCGAGCGAACCACTTTCCTGCCGCCCTATTGGTTCCCTATTGACGGCAAACCTATCGTCCTGTTTCTTGACGAATTGAATCGAGCACGTCCGGAAATCCTGCAGACGGTGATGGACCTTGCTCTCAATCGCCGATTGGCCGGACACGAGTTGCCAAAAGGTAGCCGCATCATCTCGGCAGTCAACGAAGGAGACGAATACCAGCTCACGCACCTCGATCCATCTTTGGTGAGCCGTTTCAATGTATATCAGTTCTGCCCCACCGTGCAGGAATGGCTGCTTTGGGCACAACAGAAACATCTGGATCAGCGCGTTATCGACTTTATCTCGAACGAACCCACGTTGCTCGACAGCGTTCCCGAATGGAAGGAAGGAGAAGATACGGGACTTGAGAAATACCCCGATCGTCGTGCCTGGCGACGTGTGAGTGATGTGCTGCAAGATTCTGGACCCGATGGTACAATTCGTCCAAGACGTAACATTGGAGAGGATGACCTCGATATGATTGCCGGCATCGTCGGCGCACAAGCTGCAAGTCGATTCTTCGCATTCTCCCAAGGCAACCAGATGCTGACAGGAGCACAGGTATTGAATGATTGTGATGCTTGTGAGGCCAAACTTCGCAGCTATCGACTGCATCAGTTGGCAATCATCAACGAAAGCATCTTCCAGCACCTCGAAGTCACATATCCCGACGCATCAAAACTGTTGGCCTATTCCACAGTTTCGATGGAAAACAATTCCTCGATGGAAGTTGTTCAATTGCAGCGTTATGCCAGCAATCTGCAGCGTTACTACCAGCTCCTCGAGAACATGGAGCAAAAGGAAGCGATTGCACATTTGGCAAATCTTTTCGAGAGTGGCAGTTATCAGGAAGCAATCCTTTTCATCTCAACATTCTGCCCCGAGATATATCAGAAACTGACTGACTTCATCGCAAGCCTCTAAGAGGGTTAAGAAAGGTTAAGAAGGGTTAAGAGGGGTTCGAAAGGTAAAGAGAAGCAATGAACACTATTGACACACTCAAACTTCTAAGCGAGAACTGGTTCCTTCAAGAACCAGCATTCTTCTCGCTCCTTTGCCAACAGCAATTGGAGGAGAATGCACGAATGGAGTGTGCAATACGTTGCGGACAAGGAAGGATAGAATATAATCCGCTCCTGCTTTCGAAAAAGAACTATGCCGAAGTGGAGCAACTGATGCGAGTCGAGATGATACGTCTATTTCTGAAACATCCCTACGAACGTCAGCCCGAAGGATGCAGCAAGGAAGCCATTTCAATAGGCTCGGACATTACCATCGGTGATGGATACTGCATGCTTCACAAGGACAAGCTTCCTGTTCACGATCCTGCCTTCTACCACCTGCCTCTCGGCCAATATTTCGAATGGTACGTCAAGCAAATCCAGCAACAGAAGCAGGATGAGGAGCGGAAGGATCAGAATGATCGGAATGATCGGAGTACTCCGAGATCTCAGAGTACTCCGAATAATCCGAATACTCCGACTCTTCCAAGAACCTCCCTCTTCGACCACCCGGAAGACAGGGATAAATCTCAACTTTGGCGAGAGGACGAACTTCAACGTCAGCGCATTAACGACCTGATAAACCGAACGACAGATTGGGGCAGCCTGCCAGGAGAAATTGTAGAAATCATCAAGGCTAGCACCAAAGCAAGAATCAACAACCGATATATCTGGGAAGGTTTCCATAGCACTATCGTGAGAAGCCGCAGGCATCTGACGAGAATGCGTCCCAATCGCAGAACAGAATTTCTGCAACTTGGTAGTACACATCAATTTGACAAACATCTTCTTGTTGCCATAGATACAAGCGGCAGCATTACTGAAGCGATGCTCGAAGATTTTTATAGTTCGATCAATCGCATATTCCGATATGGTGTCATACAAATCGACGTTTGTCAGTTTGATGCTGAATTAGGGCCCATTGAACCGATGCAGCGTGCCAACAAGACGGTGCAAGTGAAGGGTCGTGGTGGTACCAGTTATCAGCCATTGTTCGACTTCATTATGGAGAAACCTCATGAATACGATGGATTAATTATCCTCACTGACGGACAGGCACCACCACCAATGAACGGCAACAACGTCCTGAAGAAAGGTGACAAGAAACTGCATACTCCAATCCTTTGGGTATGTGCTGACAAGGCATCGTACGACGCATCTTGCGAATGGATGCGGAAGACGGGAAGGTGTTGTCACCTATAAGAAAGGTTCGAAAGGTTTGAGGGGTTCGAGAGGTTAAGAAAGGTTCAAAGATTATGAATAAAGAGCAAGCGAAACAGAGCAACCTAATGAAACTGGAAGCCATGGCGCTCTTTGCTGGAGTGAAAGCCCACGCATCGACCGAACGATGGTGGTACTTCAGCGAAATGCGTCGTGTAGGACGTCCTGTGCGCTTGGATCAAAGCATCTCGGCATATCGAGCCTCGCTTTCCTGGAACTACCTTTTCCTGGGTATTGATTGTCAAGTATTTCTCGAACGAGAAGCACTAATGGGCCGTCTGGGAGAAGACCTTTGGACGTTGTCGTTCAGCAGCATCGAAGGAAAAGACCATGCCGCAACTTTGCACGATCATCTGAAACCACTACAAGAAAAGGGATTTTATATTCCAAACGGGAACGAGAACCTCGAAAGGCAAATGAATTTCAGTCTGGGCCTTTACGGTGCTTGCCTGATGCATGTGGATGTTAGGTTCCCAACCAATCGTCCACCCCTCCCCTGTTTCATCGAAATCATGGACATCATCGAAGAGGATAATCGACAAGAATCCAAGCCGTTGGAAGAGATTCTCCACGAACTTGACGAAAAGAAGAGTAAAAGCCTCGCTGCTGATGAGGACGACAACCCAGATATCATTATGGGCGACTGGCAGACCTGGAAATAAACGTTAGTCCTCGGCCGTCCAATAGTTGTACGAAGCAATAGCCTGGCCTTCGAGCATGGCGCCTCCATTCATTGTGAAGGCGCCTTTTTCTTTTGCCTTTGCCATAAATAAAGTCACCTCGGGATTATAAACCAAATCGTAACAGACGTGCTTAGAAGTAAGATATTCGCAAGGTATAGCAGGACAGGCATCTACATTCGGATAGGTACCAACTGGGGAACAGTTGATGATGACCTTATGAGCAGACATCACCTCAGGAGTCAGTTGTTCATAGGAAAGACGATCGGAAGAAGGGGTACGTGACACAAATGTGTAAGCGATTCCCATATCTTCCAAAGCAACCCGAATGGCTCTGGATGCACCTCCAGTACCAAGAATCAACGCAGCAGAACTTGGAGCGGCATTTCCCTCGATATCCAATATACCAGCCTGTAATAACAAGGGGCGTATGCTGTCGCGAAAACCGATAATGTCCGTATTGTAACCCTTGAGCCAAAGTCCTGGCAATTTGCTGCCTTTTATACCAACCTCATCCGAAGAAAAACGCTTGATACAAATGGTATTCACCGCTCCGATTCGTGCAGCGACAGGATCGAGTTCATCAAGGAACTGCATCACCTGCTGCTTGTAGGGGATGGTCACATTGAGGCCACAGAGCAGAGGTTCGTTGGCAAGAACTGTGGGGAATAGCGAGATGTTTTCCAAATCGAAGTTCACATATTCTGCATCAATGCCTAAACGCAAGAAGCGTTCATTATGGAATTTCCTTGAAAAAGAATGTCCCAAAGGATGCCCTAACAGGCCATATTTTTTGTACATATTTTCTAGTTATTTGCTTAAATATTGGCTATAATTGTCAAAAAATCGAAAACTTGGCGCAAAAATAGTATATTTTTGTTGAACTTACAAATTTTTTTCGTAAATTTGCACCCAAATTATGTAATTTTAAATTATGCTACGTTTTTTTCGCATATTGACAATTCTAACAATATTTGCTCTTGCCCTTCCTTTGCAACTCATCGCCAAGGAACAATTCACAATTATCATTGATCCTGGACATGGCGGTGGCGACTATGGCACTCCTCATCGCAAATGCAAACAAGACGAAAAAACCATTGCGCTGAATGTCGCACTCAAACTCGGGAAACTCATCGAGAAAAATTACAGCGACGTCAAGGTTGTCTATACCCGTAAAACCGACAAATATCCTTCACTGCCTGAGCGTACGCAGATTGCCAAAAAGAACAAGGGCGACCTCTTCATTTCGATTCACGTCAATGCATGTCCTACCCCTTCCGTACGTGGATTCGAGACCTATATCTTTGGCACAGAAGGTTCGGACAGCGGAAAACGTCGTGTCGAGGAACGTCTGGTAGAGGAACGCGAGAACCTTGACATCAGCGGTAAGCGCGTTAATTTCGACACCGACATAGACATCGAGACCAAGATTCTGTGCCAGGCTCAGCGCGAGAAGCATAACAAGCAGAGTCAAGAAATTGCACAAGCTGTTCACAAGAATCTCATCGCAAGCCTCAAGAAAACAAGTTATGCCAAAAATGTAGTGAGTCGCGGAGTGAAGGCCAAGAATCTCTTTGTGCTTTGCTACTCGCCAATGCCTGCCATCCTCGTAGAACTTGGTTACATGAGCAATGTCGCCGAGGAACGGTTCATCAACACCGACGAAGCACAGAGCACTTTTGCCAACGCCCTGTATCAAGGCTTCAAGGAATACAAGCGCAAATGGGACAAACGTCAACTTTCCAACCAGGACAATGCGAAGCCAGACCAGCAGAAAGATAATGCCAAGCCTGCCGAACAAGACAAACCGAAGCCGAGCGATCAATCGACCAACGATACTCCCAAGCAGCAAGCCACAGGTAACGTCGTCTGGAAGATTCAGTTCCTTACCTCTTCCAAACTTTTGAATGAAGGATCTCCCGAATTCAAGGGTCTGAATCCCGTGTCGTATTACAAGGAAGGTGATCTCTACAAATATACCTATGGCAGCGCACCCACATCGAGAGGATTGAATGCGGAATTGAAGAAGGTTACCGCCTTGTTCCCTGGTGCTTTCCCCGTGAAATTTGATGCCAATGGTAACCGTATAAAGAATTAGTAAAAAACCGAAATAATGAAAATCAGCAACGAATTAAAGATTGGATTCTGGGCAATCGTTACGTGTGTCGTTCTCTTTTTGGGCGTCAATTACCTGAAAGGTGTCCACACCCTGCGACAGGGCGATTTCTATTACCTTTTGAGTGAAAAGGTCGAAGGACTGGCTATTTCAAGTCACGTCAAACTCCATGGTCTGAAAGTGGGAATAGTTCGCGAAATGCAATATGACAAAAAGAGCGATAAGGTTCTGGTTACACTCAACATCTACAACGATGAAATCCAGATTCCTGTTGATAGTCGAGTTACCGTAACCACCGACCTCCTCGGCACTTCAAGCATCAACCTCGAACTTGGCGGAAGTGATCAGTATTTCAACCCATGGGATACTATTAAAGCGCCTGCCACCAATGCAAGCCTACTCGATAAGGCCGATCCCATCATCGCAAAAGTGGATGCTTTGCTGCCTAAACTCGACACCTTGGTAAGTGGTATCACCGTTCTTGTGAACGAAAGCAAGGTGCAGGAAAGTCTGCTTGAACTGAACAAGATGACCGTAAGACTCAATCAGACAGTCAATTCGCTCAATGGGTTGCTCAAGAACGACGTGCCAACCATCATGAACAATGTTGAGAGCGCCACTGCGAACCTTGACACCATATCCAGCCAGTTGAAGGAAGCCGAGGTTGAAAAGATTCTTGCCAACGCCAACAGGACACTCAACGAGATGAACCAACTGATGAAGCGAGTTCAGGCCAATGACAACACCGTCGGAAAACTGCTCAACACGACCGAACTGCACGAACATCTGAACAACACGCTTTCCGACGTTGATTCGCTGGTCAATGCCATCAAGGAGAATCCAAAGAAGTATATCCGGGTAAAAGTATTCTAAACTTATGAAAATTGCAATCCTTGGAGCAGGCAATATGGGTGGCGCCATAGCTCGTGGTCTCGCCACAGGTTCTATGGTCAAAGCCGAAAACATCACTGTGACCGCACGAACACAAGCCACACTCGATCGTCTTTCAGCCGATGTGCCCGACATTCAAACCACACTTTCCAATCGTGAGGCATGCGAGGGAGCCGCTATTGTCATACTTTGCATCAAGCCATGGCTTGTGCAGCAGGTACTCGAAGATATTTATCCTGCCATCAATGCCAGCAATCCGCTCATCATCAGCGTCGCTGCCGGTATCACTTTCGCTCAACTCAGCGAATTCATGGCTGGCGATCAGCGTCCTATGGCTCGTGTCATCCCCAATACCGCCATCAGCATCAAGCAGAGTCCGACACTTGTCTGCTTCAACGACCAGATGGAAGAAGCGCAGAAGGCTTTTGTCAAGGCTATCTTCGACGAACTCGGTTCGGCCATCGTCATCGACGAAGCCCACATGGCAGCTGGTACTGCCATCACTTCCTGCGGTATTGCCTACGCATTTGAATACATCAAGGCCGCCATACAGGGGGCTATCGAACTTGGATTCTATCCCCATGTTGCCAAACAGATGATCGACCAGACAGTACTCGGCGCCGTGAATCTGCTCGAACACAATGGCACAATGCCCGACACCGAGATCTACAAGGTCTGCACACCTGGTGGCATCACCATTAAGGGTCTCAACGAGATGACCAAGGAAGGTTTCGACAATGCCGTTATCCAAGGCTTGAAGAAAGCTGCAGGCAAATGATTTTCTTAATTAACAATTAACAATTTTTGTTGGGTACTGCTATTTAAGCGAAGGTTTCGCCCACTTTTTCCCATTTCATCCCCGCTAAACTCCTATGCTAAATTATATCTGGTTCGGTTTCTTCGCCATCGCATTCATCATGGCTGTGGTCCAGTCCATATTCCTCGGAGATCCCGAGATATGGTCCCGCTTGATGACTGTGACCTTTACCTCTTCGGCCAAGGCATTTGAGATATGCCTGGGTCTGACTGGTGTGCTAACCTTTTGGCTCGGCTTGATGAAAGTGGGCGAACGCGGTGGCGTGATTTCCGCTTTTTCGCGTCTTATCAATCCATTGTTCAGTCGTATCTTCCCAGGCATTCCTGCCGGCCATCCTGCACAAGGCAGTATCCTGATGAATGTATCGGCCAACATGCTTGGACTTGACAATGCAGCCACGCCAATGGGACTCAAGGCGATGAAGGAACTGCAGGAGCTCAATAAGGAAAAAGACACTGCCACCGATGCCATGATCATGTTCCTCGTGCTGAACACTTCGGGCATCACCATCATTCCGATTTCGATTATGATGTATCGTGCGCAGTTTGGTGCAGCCAATCCTTCCGACATCTTTCTTCCTCTACTGCTGGCCACAGCCTGCTCTACTTTCGGCGGACTGTTGCTGTGCTGCATCAAGCAACGCATCAAATTGCTCGATCCCGTTATCCTAGGCACATTCATAGGTGCTGCCTGCTTCATTGGTGGTATCGGATGGTTCTTCTCCACACTCAGCAAGGAACAACTGACACTTTATAGTGGAGTCTTCTCCAACGTCCTGCTGTTCTCTGCCATTCTACTTTTCCTTTTAGTAGGCATCAAGAAGAAGGTTCCGATTTTCGAAGCATTCATCGATGGCGCTAAAGACGGATTCCACACCGTCGTGACCATCATTCCTTACCAAGTGGCCCTTTTCGTGGGCATCAGCCTCTTCCGCGAATGTGGAGCCTTGCTCTACATCACCGATGGTCTTAGTTGGTGTTTCAGCCACGTAGGCATTGATACCGATTTCTGCGCAGCGCTGCCTTGTGCCTTGCTCAAACCATTCAATGGTGCGGGAGCACGTGCCATGATGCTCGATGTCTTCCAGACCTACGGAGTTGACTCCTTCGTCGGACACGTGGCTTCCACCATCCAGGGCTCTACCGACACCACAATGTATATCCTTGCCGTCTATTTCGGCTCTGTAGGTATCAAGCGTTTCCGTTATGCTACCAGCTACGGATTGATGGCCGACTTCATTGGCGTTACGGCTGCCATCATCATCAATTACATTTTCTACCATTGATGCCCAACCGGCACCGACCATTCTTCAATCTTCCCGATAATCAATTATTCAACTATAGGATGAAAAGACTTCGCAACATCATCATTCAAGCCTTGCTTGTGTCTATGCTTGGCATTACTTCACTCTCGGCACAAACGTCGACCTTCGGCAGGAATATGACCGATGAGAAGATTCTGGAATACATCACCCAGGCTTCCGAGGAAGGTCAGACACAGCAGGAGATTCTCAAGCAGCTGATGGCATGGGGCGTAACCACCGAACAACTACGCCGTGTACGTACCAAGTACCAGAGCGGCGACCAGCAACTGGGTTCACAAAAGCAGGTAGCCACCTCCCAGCAGGCAAGCAATGCAGCTCTGCGTGAAGCCAATGGCGAAGCCAGTACCGTCAGCGAGGACGCCACCACTACCATCGAAAAGGTGCTAAATATCGAAAACGACGACAACCGTCGCCGTACCGACGAAGAAGGTAACATCCAGAATGCCGAGGAAGAGGAAGTTGATCCCAAGGAGCAGATCTTCGGCCACGACATCTTCAACAACGAAAACCTTTCCTTTGAGCCAAACATGAACATCACAGCTCCACAAGACTATGTCATTGGTCCTGGCGATGAGGTTATCGTTGATATTTTTGGTGCCACTCAAGTCTCTCTGCATCTCACTGTAAATGCCGAAGGCGTTGTCGTTGTCGACCAATACGGGCCCATTAGTATAGGTGGTTTCACATTGGCACAAGCTGACCGTCTGCTGCGTCAAGAGGTAGGCGCCATGTATGAGAGTTCTACGGTACGTGTCTCCATTGGCCAGACACGCTCCATCATGATCAATGTTATGGGCGAAGTCAATGTGCCAGGCACCTATCACCTTTCTGCATTCGCCACTGTTTTCCATGCGCTCTATTCTGCGGGTGGTGTTCGCGAAATAGGCACTCTACGTAATATCAAGGTCTATCGTCAGGGTCGTGAATTATCGACTGTCGATGTCTACGACTATATTCTCAATGGTAAATTGTCGGGCGACATCAGGTTGCGCGACAACGACGTGATAATCGTCGGTCCTTATGTCAATATCGTGAAGGCAGACGGCTCCGTAAAACGTCCGATGCGTTACGAGATGAAGGAAGGAGAAACCGTGAAGCACCTGCTGAAATATTGCGGTGGCTTTGCTGCTAACGCCTACACTGATGCCGTCCGCATTATGCGTTCCAACGGCAAGCGAAGTACCGCCTACAACGTCAAGGCCTCCGAAGCCGGCGCTTTCCTCCTTCAGGATGGTGACGAACTCACCGTCGATCAGCACCAGGATCGTTTTGAGAACATCGTCGAAGTACGTGGAGCAGCCTTCCGTCCTGGCATCTTCCATATTGGCGATGAAGTCAACACCATCCGTCAGGTCATCGAAGCAGCTGACGGTCTCACAGAAACAGCCGTGGGACACCACGCACTGATGTACCGTATGAATGCCGACCGCACACACCGTCTGGTGCCAGTCGATGTCACTGGAATTCTCGAAGGACGTGTGCCTGATATGCCGCTTGAAAGCGAAGATATCCTCTACATCCCCAGCAACGAAGAAGCTCTCAAGAAACGTACCATCGAGGTGAATGGTGAGGTCTTCAATCCTGGCACCTACGAATATGCCGACAACGAGACCATCGAAGATCTTGTACTCCAGGCCGGTGGTCTGCTCGAATCGGCTTCCACTGTGCGAGTTGATATCGCCCGACAGATCCAGAACCCCACTGCCACCCACGAGGAGGGCGAAGTGCGTGCACAATTCTTTACCTTTGAGTTGGCCGAGAACCTGAAGATCAACGGCAACAGCACCTTCTTCCTCGAACCCTATGACCAGGTATATATCCGCCGCAGTCCCTCGTTCTACGACCAGCAGAATGTCGAAGTACAGGGTCAGGTGATGTATGCAGGACTCTATGCGCTCACAAAGCAGAATGAACGCATCAGCGACCTTATTACCAAAGCGGGTGGCCTGAAACAGTTTGCTTATGCCAAAGGAGCAAGCCTCCTGCGCCGCTTGACACCCGACGAGATATTCCAACTCCAACAGCAGATTGCCGATGCTCAAGTAGAACTCGACACGCTCAAGGTGCAACAGTTACAACAGCGTATCCGTTCGAGTTACAATGTCGGCATCGACCTTGAAAAGGCCATGGCCAAACCAGGTTCGCACGACGACCTCGTGCTTCGTCAAGGCGATGTGCTCCTCATTCCACAATACGATAATACTGTCAAGGTTTCGGGTGAAGTGCTTTTCCCCAATACCGTTACTTATACCCAAGGCAAGGATGTCAAGTACTACATAAATCAGGCAGGTGGATATTCCGAAGAAGGTCGGCGCAGAAAGACTTATATTATCTATAAGAATGGTCAGGTTTCGCGTGTTCGTAAAGGTGCCAAGCCCGAACCCGGTTGCGAAGTCGTAGTGCCCACCAAGGTTCATCGTGACTACACCACCAAGGCGAGCACATGGATTGCTATCGGTTCTTCTCTCGCCACCATTGCCGCTCTTATCGTGAATATCATTCGTTAAAGGTTCTGAAAGGTTCGAAAGGTTCGAAAGTTCGAATGGTTCTAAAGGTTTGTAAAGTTTGAAGTTATGAAATTCGATTTTGTCCGCGCCATACACAAACTCTATCATGAACGGAAACTGGTGATTATCATCTCCCTCGTCATGGCAGTCATTGGAGTCTTTATGGCGCTCAATAGTGAGAAGATCTACAGTTCGACAGTCGTGCTTGCTCCCGAGCTTTCCAACAGCAACCGCGTGTCGGAGTCATTCGGCTCACTCACTGCAATGTTCGGCATCGACCTCAACCGTATGAGCAACCACAACGTCGATGCCATCTTCCCTGAGATGTATCCTCTTGTGGTCACTTCGCCCGACTTTGTTGTGAGCCTTTGGAACGTTCCCGTAACGCTCAGCGATGGCACGGTCAAGAGCTACTTCGAACATTTCACCGAAGACCAGTTTACCCCAATTTGGGGTCTGCCTTCAAAGTGGGTTGGCAGTCTTGGCAGTGACGACGAGGAAATCGAGAAGGTCGGCATTGGAGACACGTTGCCCGACACACGCTTTTTCACTACACGCCTCGAAAACATCTTCTATCTAATGGCGCGCAACATCATGTGCGAAGTATCGAAGGATAATGGTCTGATCAGCATCACCGTGAGCGACAACGACCCCTTGGTTTCTTGTGCAATGGCCGACACAGTGCAGAAAAAACTGCAGGCCTACATCACCAACTATCGTACCCAAAAGGCGCGTTTTGACTACGACTACACCTCGAAACTCGTCGATGAATCGCGCAAGGAATATCTCGAGGCACAATTGGCAGCCGCCAACTTCGCCGATGCCAATATCTCGGTGTTCAAGCAGAAGGTCATCATCGAACGCGACATCCTGCAAAACGAGTTCCAGATCAAGTACAACACCTACAACGCCCTTTCGCAGCAGCAGCAGAATGCCAAGGCACTCATCGGTGCCAATACACCCGTCTATACCATCATTCGACATTCCTCTGTAGCCAACCAGGCTTCCAGCACGCCACGTTCACTACTCGTCATTATGTATGCCTTTGTGGGCTTCATTATGGCCATCGTCTGGATTCTCTTTGGTCGCGACTACTTGCATAGCCTCATCAGCCAGTATAAAGCCATCGACGCCGAAGAGGCTAACAACTGAGACGCCTCGTGAGTTACGCTATCCCATACCTCATTTTTCTGCTACTCCTCGCGGTACTTGCCCTAAGCTACGACCGTCTGGAAGAGAAGCTTCGTGAGCGTATGTGGATGCCTTGTAGTTTCCTGCTCATCCTCTTCCTGGGACTTCGAGGATACATAGGCGACGACTGGACGGGCTATCACGTTATGTTCGAGTACGTGAAGCCCAACGACTTCCACTTCAACGTCTTTGCCAGTCACTCCTTCCGATTTGAACCTGGCATCGCTATTCTGGCTTATGTTTGCCGAAGGATTGCAGGTGGCGATGGTTACCTGTTCTTCCAATTTATCGTTACGCTCATTCAGGTTATCCTGCTTATGCGCTTTTTGAAGCGCTATAGTTCCAACTTCCCCCTGGGTGTCATCATCTTCCTTATGATGAGCGGTCTGATTATGATGATCAACCTGATGCGTAACACCATAGCCATCCTGATCTTCCTTAATGGTCTTCACTACATAGAAGAGCGGCGCCCCCTTCCCTATTTCCTTGTATGTTTTGCTGCCCTGATGTTCCATCTGTCAGCATTCATCTATTTCCCGCTCTATTTCTTCCTCCATCGTCCGATCAACCGTTGGGTCTATCTCACCCTATTCATCATTGGCAACCTCATCGTCCTCTTTAGGGTGCCTGTCCTTTCGGTGGGAGCCACAATCGTTGCACAACTTATCGGAGGCAAATTAGCGGTTATGGTCAAGTCCTATCTTGAGGACCAGCATATGGCAGCACTCAGTTTCAACATCTCCATTGGCTCGCTCGAACGTCTGGGCACAGGTTTGATTATCTTCTATTATTGGGACAAAATCAAGGCAATTCGACCAGCAAACGTTATGTTCATCAATGCGCTTGTCATCTTCTTCACCTTCTACTTCTTCTTCAGCGAGGTGCGCGAAGTGGGCAAGCGTCTCGCCGACCTATTCGTCTTTGGTTACTGGATCATCTGGCCCGACCTCTTCGAATGCTTCAAGCAACGCTCCCTCAAGATAGCTTTCGGCGTCTTCCTCACCATCTACTGTATCCTCAAGGTCATAGGCACCGTAGGCTATCCTAATACGAAATACGAAAACATTCTCACGGGTTACACCTATTATCACCAGCGCCTCCATCAACACCAGGAGGATGCCAAGGTAGTCACCAAGGCGCAGCAAGGCGATGGGCAATAGCTGTTAATCCTTGTTCCTGTCGCAGCCAAGTTCGGCTGCTACTACCCCGCGTTTCCGTTGCAGCCAAGTTTGGCTGCCTTCACCCTTAACCCTCCCACAATGCTAAATCTCAACTACGAACGCCGCCAAGGCCTGGGCACCATAAAGTACCGCTTCTTCCAGATCAACTGGATCAAGACGTTGTGGTTCAACTTCAAGGCCCTCCCGATGCGCTACGCCCTTCGCATTCCCATCCTTATCTCGTGGAATGTCAAGGTCCGCTCCGTGGGTCGTATCTCCATCAGCGATCCTGTCACCCCCGGTATGATATCCATCGGCGTTATCAAGATCGACCCCTGGGAGACCAACGATGACCAGATCATCTTCTGCAACGAAGGTCACATCACTTTCGGCGGGCGTACCAAGATACATCCAGGCGTAAGGCTCACCGTACAGCCCAATGCTGAACTTACGCTGGGCGAACGGGCCCTCTTCGGATGCAAGTGCCGTGTTGTCTGCGCCCGCAGCATCACCCTGGGCCACAACGTGCGCTTTTCGTGGGAGTGCCAGTTGTTTGACACAGACTTCCATTTCCTTACCAACCTCAACACTGGACGCGTCCATCCACGCCAGCTCCCCGTACGGATTGGTGACAACGTCTTCGTCGGCAATCGCTGCACCCTCGGCAAGGGAACCATCCTCCCCAACGGATCGGTCGTATCCTGTTGCAGCAAGGTCTCGGGCGACTTTTCCCCCGAAGGCGAGAACATCCTTATTGTCGGCAATCCTGCCAAAGTGGTTGGCAAAGGCTACAGTATGGGCAGTGGTTGGTATCCTGAAGCAGAAGCCCAAATTGCCCAGCAAATGGAACAAATGCCATAACTTCTATCGCTCGTTGCAATGTTAAGAACGATACTTTTCATCCTGACTACATTCATTTTCGGTCAAGTATATTCACAAAACATACTTGAAGGCAAGCGTGTGCTTTGGATTGGCACGTCTATCCCCGCGCATTGCACCTATCCGAAGAATGCCTGCGAAGCGCTTGGAATGACGTGCCGGAACCACTCCATCGGTGCCTCATTCCTTTCCATTCGACCATTCAGTCCCGATGAAGAGATCGAAGAACATACGGGCTATGCCCTTTCAATGAGTTCTGCTGAGAAAGAAGAACTCTATCAGCCCTGGCTCCAGGAAGGACGCATCGACAGACACCGACTCGATGTCTGGAAGTTCTCCAGTTACGACCGACGCATTATCGAATACCTTGACTCCACCGATATCATCGTCATCGACCATGGCTTCAACGACGCCAACAACACATTGCAAGCCGAATACGAAAGGGGCAGGGATTCTGTCGATTGGAACTCAGAGGACCGAAGAACATTCATCGGGGCATTCAACTATGTCTATAATAGAATCAAAGAAATAAAGCCCGAGGCTATCGTCGCCATCGGTGGATATTTCCAGAACACGTGTTCCGTAATGCCCCGTGGCCTTTATGTAAGCGAAGTCTCGACCTGGATTGCCGAACACTACGACCTACCGCTCCTCGACATTTGGAATTATACTGATGTACCCGACGGCTATATGCCCAATTCCGCCGAATATATCGAAAACCTGAACCAAACGTATGGTAAAGAGTTTTATCCTCGATGGACCGATGACGAGGGGAACATCACCTATTACCAGATGTATTGTCCCGACGGCATTCATCCTTGGTCTGACCCGACAGGCCATTCCGATCGTGTGCTCGACTCCATCTTCACCACGATTATGCCCTATCGGCTCGAACCTTACCTCCGTCATCCTGCATCAAATCTGATGTTCAACGAACTGATGGCTAACAACATCGAGACGTTGCTCTACAATCATCACTATCCCGACTCGTGGTTCGAACTCTATAACCCCACTTCCCGCGAAATCAACCTCCGCAACTGGCGTGTCAGCTATCGCAACGATTATTCCTCAGCCTATACCATCGACCACTTCAAGTATGTTCCTGCTCAAGGCCATACATTTATCTGTTGCGACGGGCGCGACGACCATTGGGAGCACACGGACTTTACGCTCGACCACAACCACGGAGGCGCACTCTATCTGTGGGACCATGATGGCAACCTTGTCGATTCTATCCATTATCCGGCAAACATAGGTCCAGACGTTTCCTACGGCCGCATTCTCGATGGTACGCCTCATTGGCAGTTCAAACGGTTTGCAACACCCGAAAAGACCAATATTTCCGATGGCTCGACGTTCGAGTTGCCTATTCCTACTATTCGCCAGACAAACGACGGCATCGAAATATCCGTCGAAGCATTCGATGCGCCCTCCGACACCTATATTTATTATACGCGCGATGGCAGCACGCCTACCCTCTCCTCGCAGCACGTTGCTCTGGGAAGCCCGCTTCTTCTCCCCAATGAGAATAGTCAAGTGGTCAAGGCGCGGCTTATGAGTCCTTATGCCCAACCATCGCCAACGGTCACTCGCTCGTTCATCCATCATCCGCGCCCCACAAACCTTCCCATCATTTCCCTCTCGACCGACAACAACAATCTGTACAGCGAAGAAGACGGCATTCTGATTGGTAGCGATTGGAGCGACAACTGCTTCAAGCAATGGGAACGTCCCATCTATCTCGAATACTTCGAGCCTGCCGATAGTCTTTCTCTTGAACTTGGCCAAAAGGAACAACAACCGTCCCTCAGCCAACTTGTTCAAGCCACCACCTATGGCCAGGCGTCGCTGCTCTTTTCGCAAAAATCTCTTCGTATAGAAGCACTCGGACGTTATGGCAACGACCATTTCAACACCAGCTATTTCTGGCCTTCTAAGCCGCAAGTCCAAAAGTCGCGTGCTTTCTTGCTACGCAATGGCGGCGACCGTGCTATCGACACCCGCATTGAGGATGCCTTCGTGCAGGAACTCTTTGGCCGGCATATCGAAGATATCGAATACCAGGCCTATCGACCCGTAATCGTCTATATCAATGGACAATACAAGGGAATCTACGAATTGCGCGAATCGGAAGACGAAGCTTGGGTTGAAAGCAACAAGGACATAGACCTGGATGATATTACGCTGATCAAAAGCCTTACCTCCGATGATGAAAGTTATAAACCCGTTCTGGAACTCGTTGCCAACGATGAAGCCACATTGGATGATTACGCAAAGCTGATCGATATCCCGCTCTTCATCAATTACCTCTGTGCTGAGACCTTCGCTACAAATGACAATTTTCCGCACAACAATATCACCCTTTGGCGAAACAAGAATTCCATTACAGAGGAAACTGAGGGCGGTTTCCACGCCTTGCTTCGCAATCTCGATTACGTCTCCACGACCTCCAATCGCACCAATTGGCTCAACTATCTGACTTGTTTCGGCGACGATGCCGTCTCGGTGCGTAATCGCGAAGCACATCAATTGTTCATCCGTCTGCTCAACCTACCCGAGTTCCGTGATGAGTACATCAACCGTATGATGGTTTATCTGGGCGATTTCTGCAAACCTTCGATCACACTTCCTATGGTCAAAAGAATGCGTGACGAAATAGCTGACGAAGTGGCTCCTACCTTCGACATCATGACCGAAAGCGTCGATTATGAACGCGACTTTTTGCAGGAAATCGACAATCGGCTCATCCCCTATTGTCAGATTCGTCCTCTTCTGCTCTACGGCAACATCAACAGCACCTTCCACCTCAACGGAGTCTATCTTATGACCGTACAGGGAGCGGACAGCATCAACGGCATTCGTCTTACCGAAGGGGATTTCGATGGTTGTTGCTTCTATCCGAAGCCAGTTACACTCAGCGCCGACTCGCTCTACGGATGGGAACTGACGGTAACACATACCGACAGTACAAGGAACACCTATCGTTTCGAATCCCCACGCATCACGTTCCTGCCTTCCGACTTTGGCGATGACCTGGACGCTTTCGATTGCACCATCAAGCCACTCTCTGAGATGGCGTTGGACAAGGTTCCCGTCAACAAGAGTTGCAAACCAGTTCGATATGACATATTTGGACGTCCAACACGCAACTCCAACTTTCAAATCATCATCGAACCCGACGGAACTACCCGAAAACTAATTACAATTAACAATTAATAATTAACAATTAACAATTTATTATTTACAAAATAATAAACTTATGAGCACAAGACCTCAGCAGATGGCCAGCGGATCGTTCTGGAATGCGATGGAACGTTTCAGCACAATGGGCATCCAACTCATTTGTACGTTCATATTGGCACGTTTTCTGACGCCCAGTATGTTCGGACTGATGGGTATGCTTGTAGTCTTCACGCTCATTGGAAATACCATCACTGAGTCGGGGTTTAGTCAAACATTGATCAACGAAAAGGAAGTGAGCAGGCAAACTTTGAGCACAGTATTCTGGACGAATATTGCTCTCTCCTTACTCATCTATTTCATACTTTGGTTTGCTGCTCCCTACATAGCAGGTTTCTACCACGAGCCCATTCTTACCGATGTAAGCCGCGTCACGTTTCTGGTCATCCCACTTGGTGCATTAAGCATCATCCAGTTCACGCTTTGTAGTCGAGGCTTGGAGTTCCGCAAGATGTGCATCATCTCGATTACAGCCTCAATAATCAGTTGCATTATCGCCATCATTTGGGCTTGGCACACCCACAGCATATGGGCTCTTGTCGTTCAGAATGTGATGTCCTACGCACTTCGTGCCCTTGGCTTCTGGATTACCACAAAATTTCGTCCGGCACTTACTTTTGCGAGCGATGAATTGCGACGACTCTTTGCATTTTCGCGCAACCTGCTCATCACAGGACTAATCGGCAACATCTTCAACAATATCTACACGCTGCTTATCGGACGCTTTTATGGAGCAACACAAGCCGGCTACTTCGTGCAGGCCGATCGCATCCGTCTTGTCACCTCCAACAGTATGACACAGGTGGTTCAAAGCGTCAGTTACCCCATTCTTTCGCAAATCAATAACTCCTCAAACCCTTCAAATCCTTCGAACTCTTCAAACCCTTCAAACTTCTCAAACCTTTACCATCCCTATCGTCGAATCATCCTCGTCACCCTCCTCTTTGTCGGTTTTCTGATGACCTTATTGATGAGTGTAGGCGAAGACCTTATGCAACTCCTTATGGGAAGTGCAGAATGGCGAGTGGCAGGACAATATCTGATGGCTTTGGGTGTTGTAGGTATCCTTTATCCGCTCCACGCTGTCAATCAGAACATCCTGCTCGTCAAAAAGATGGGTCGTACTGTGCTTTGGATAGAAATTGCTCGTCGCGCGTTAATGATCGTGCTCATCGTTGCAGCCCTGCAATTCGGAGTAGAGGTGTTTGTGTGGAGTTACGCACTCTATTCATTCCTACTCATCTTCCTCAACCTTTACGTCTGCGGTCGTCCTATCGGCTATAACCTTATGGCCCAATTGCGTGACATCAGTCCCATCCTCATGGGTTTTCTCCTGATGATAGTCGTTGCTGAATGCAGCAATCACATCCTTTCAATGCAAAATCTTATCCTGCGATTCACCATCACTCTCTCACTCACGCTAATCGTAGGACTCCTTTACTTCCATCGTCATCCATCGTTCCGCGAAGCACATGACTTGGCGACTCAGCTTCTGAAATCGAAGTATAATCAAATTAAGCCATAAATGTTTAGAAAGAAAAAGATAAAAGTATGACCAACCTTCGTCAAGATTGGTCACACTTTTGTATTAATCGTAAATGCTGCTTGCTAAGCAATTGATGTCAAATCAATAGCCATAATTGTTTGTTCCCGTCCAATCATCACTATACGAAAGAGGGAACGAAACGCCATCGGAGAAGAAGTATCCCGAGTAGAGGCTGATATAACCGGCTTGGACTGGGACTTGTTCAAATGTCTTGGCAGCAATTTCGTTGTTATTCGAACCTAATGCCGTTAAAACGACATCACCGACATAACCTGATGCTGGAACGAAGGTGAACAAGTTGACCGAAAAAGTCTTTGTACCAGCATATTTTGAAACATCAATAGAAAAATTATAATCTGAATCATATTCAACACCAGACATTGTTTTTAGATCAAAAACTTTGCTAAGACCTGGGGCTTCGACAGCCATCTTTGATACCTCGGCTGGTATTTTGTCCAAAGTCTTCAACTGAACATTGGAGATAACCAAAGGCAGCGTAATATCTTCGACAGAAGTATTTTCATCAACTTCAATGGATAGATGATATGCCCAAGTATAACTGAGGGCAGTACGGTCAGTGGGCCAAGTTACGGTCAAATCTGCAGTACTAAAGGAGGACCAAATCTGGTCGGCAGCGACAAAATAAATGTCATGCGTTCCATATTCGAGCGGCATACCGAAAGCGGCAAGCGAATTCTTGATGCTCGTCGTAACCTTGTCACCGAGTTTGTCGATTACAAGAAGATTACCGGGTTCTTTAATAGCTCGGGTCATCGAGGTTTGTTCGACACCATCCAACTCAAGATTAAAAGTTACCACTTTGTTGTTGACTGACAGCTCTTCGTCCGAGTTTTGATAACATGAGGCAAGAGCTAATGACAGAAAAAGACTGGTTAATGCTAGAGTTTTTTTCATAATAAATTATTTTAAGGGTAATATTAGAATGAATTAATGCATAAAGATAATCATTGTACAGATAATTAACTATTTTCAAAGATTTTAAGGATAAATTTGTTTTAGTAATATAAGAAAAGTATTTATCAAGGGGGAATAGAGCATTCCTTTCAATTCAAGAACTTATGAATAGTAGAAAATTTACTATTCCCCCTTAATGATACCATCAATATTATTTCTTTTCAGCCTCCTTGATGTCGATGATCACGACGCGGTTGAGGTCATTCTCCTGGAAAGGCTGAACCTTGTCACCATAGGCACGGCTTTCGATACGTGAAGCTGGTACGCCATACGAGCCTGTAAGCACATCAACGATGGTTTGGGCTCGACGCTCCGAAAGACGCTGGTTGTAGTTAGGATTACCCGTTTCACGGTCGGCATAGCCCTTCACGAGAACGGTTCCAATCTCGTGGTCACGAATAAAGTTGCTCAGGCCACGCAACTTGGCATCTTCCGACGGACGGATTTCTGCATTGTCAAGGTCGAAGAACACTTCGATATGAACTTCTTCGGCAGAATTATAGACAACGGCAGGAAGTGGTTCCGGTTGGGCGTTGGTTCCGGGATGGTTACCATTCCAAGGACAACGTGCCAGCGAAAGACCACAGACGTCGCAATACTTCGTGTCGCTGATGAGTTCTGAGCGATCGACATCGCGCGAACTACTTGGATGACCCCAGCAATACTTCAATCCCAGCATTGTGGTAAGCTGCCAATCGCGATGAGTATTCGATTTGCTGTTGAAGCGGTCCTTCAGGTTGTTGGCATCAAATTCGAGTTCTACAATCCAATTGCGGCTGATGTTGGCACCCACAATGGCACCCAGTCGCATATTGTAACTCTTCAGGCTACTGTGGCTATCGATCATTCGATCCTGGATGGGATATTTGGCTGCATCCTCAGCATCCCACGAATAGTTGAAACCGGCACCGGCAAGCAGAGAGAAATCGAGTAGATGTTCGGTATCCTCAAGGAAAAGATTAACGATATTGAACGTAAGGTCAGCATCGATGGTGTAGTACTTGAAGTTCATCGTCTCATCGGCACTCTTGAATGCAGTCTTCGACCACAATCCTTGGAAATCGCCACGGATACCCACTACCGGTGTCATCTGACGACCCAACTGAACTCCGAAGGCAGGAGCGATAAGCGAGCCGAAATCATAATTGGTAGGAACCCACTGTATTCCTCCCTTGATGCCACCGTACCAATAGGGGCTGGATTGATAATCCTGCACGATAAGCTTTTGAGCGGATACACACAAGGCACTGCTGAGCGCCAATGCGACTAAGAATAGTTTCTTCATGATGATTAATGTTAGTGATGTGTTATATTTATTTGCAAATATAGGATATTTTGTCTTAGGAAATGATAATTTCATGAAAATAATTATTTGACCGAATCATTGGCAAGAATCACAGAGAGAAATCTGCAAACCCGACTTTGCACAAATCAGTCATGATGGTAGGGCTCACCTCGAATAATGGTAAAGGCACGATAGAGCTGCTCTACCAGGAAAAGCCGTACCATCTGATGGGAGAATGTCATCTTCGAAAGCGAAATCTTCTGCTGTGCGGCTTCGTAGATGCGATCCGAGAAGCCGTAAGGCCCACCGATGAGCAGCACAAGGCGTTTAGGAACCGTCTGCAGCTTCTGCTCCATCCATTGGCTGAATTCCCGACTGGTCATCTCTCGTCCACGTTCGTCGAGCAGAACAAGTACATCGCCCGGCTGAAGACGCTCCAGCACCTGGTCGGCCTCGCGTTCCTTCTGCTGTTCCTGACTCAGGTTCTTGGTGTTCTTCAGGTCGGGTATCTCCTCAATCTGCGTCGGCACATAGTGCGTCAGGCGCTGCACGTATTCATTGATGAGCGCAGGATAAACCGTTCCCGTTGTCCTACCTGTGAAGATGATCTGTAGTTTCAAATTATCAATTGTTAATTGTTAATTATTAATTGTTAATTGAAACTATTCATCATCAAGCAGATCATTCGAGATCGAATCGATTTCGATGTCGTCGAGGTTACGGGCGTCTTGTTTAAGGATGTCAGCACCAGTCGATTTATTTCGATTGCGACGGAACGGCGAAGTGCAGACCTTCACGATGAACTTGCCCATCGTGCGGAAAAGCACACGCTTGTAGCTGAACTTGGGGTCTTCGATGTCGCCCTTTACGGGAAGATTGATGTCGAGCACATCGTCTTTGTCCGTGAGGATATAGACACCCGTGCGGAAAGGAATGTTCATTTCCGACTGCACGCCACGACGTTTCTTCTCAACCTTCGGATTGCGCACGATGATGTGGTTCTGTCCAAGCAGACGTCCGTCCTTTGTGTCGTACATCAGATTGGCCGACAGGATGCCGCTCGAGACCTCATTGCCGAACATCTGCACGGTATAGGGTGAGAAGTCCTTGACTTCGATTTTCTCTGCCTGAACCACCATATGCATATCACGCTGATCGAGCGTGCGTCCATCGTACCAGAACCTCAGATGTCCCTCGCGTCCCAACTGCGCATCGGCCGTGATATGATTGATGCCGTGGAGCGAGAAGTTGGGTGCCTTGATATTGACGTTCGACAGTTCATACACAAACGGTTCGCCAATCAGCGACTCGTCGCGATAACTGAGTCGTGCCGAATCGATAAGTAGGGAATCAATCTGGAGATGCTGTCTGCGAATCAGTCCATTGTATTCGACCGACGACTCTTCGGCAAGCGCTGCCAGAGAATCGGCATTCTGAATGTATTCTGAATAGTCGATGCCCTGCTCGGCAAGGCGTATCGAATCGCGTTCGGCCCAGATCTTCTCAGCCTTGAGGATAAGACGTGAGAAGTTGTCGAGACTATCCTTGTCGTACTGGATTCGAATATAAGGACGTTCGAAATGCACACGGCTCAAGTTGATGCGATTGGCAGGCAGGTCCATGTCGCGCACATCGATGGACACCGTGTCGCATCGCACCATGGCCTTTCCCTCTTCGTCGAAGACGTTCAGGTTCTTGATGCCCGCTGTGCCTCTAAGCGAAAAGTCGAGCAGGTGTGCCACGCTGCCCTGCATCAGAAGGTCGAGGTTGATGAAGCCCTGTATGTCACCCAGATAAATGCTTTGGCGCAAATAGGGAAGCAATCCCTTCATGTTGAACCCGTCGACCTTGAAGACCATGCTGTAAAGCTTGTGCTTGTCGTCGTAGTCGACCATCGTCTTCAGCGTGCCGCCTTCAGTGAAATTCAGGCTGATGCCCACCGAAGTATTGATGTCACGCAGGTCGATGCCGGGAATGAAGAGCTGGAAGTCATTGAGGCTGAACTCGCTGCCCACCAGCGAATCCTTGTAGTGAATATAGCTGTTGTGGATATTGATGTCCTTGATCACCAGGGGCAGAGGTTCGGTACTGTCGTCGAGCGCAAGACGTTCGATGATGTCCGAGAAATTGAAGACCGTATCGCGTTGCAGGATGTCCACCTTGAGTTCGTCGGCCTCGAGTTCGTCGAGCATATAGGTGCGCAGGAATACGCGAGGCACATTCAGATGCGTCCTGATCTGCTTGGCGCTCAGGAAACGCGTCGTGTCATCCTTCTCTGCGATGAACAGCGAATCGACACTAAGGCTTCCCGTGAAGCCGTTGAGCCTGACAGTTCCGACCTGTACCCTGCGCCCAAGCAGTTCGGCACCGTGGGTATTCAGGTAGTTACGGATGTATGAGCCGCCTCCGAACGTGATGACCGTTGAAATCAAAACGATGATGCCAAGGATAATGGCAAGAATCTTCAGGAATTTGGACATCTTTCTATTGATTTAAGGATTACGTGAAATATAGTTTACGCAATACGGTATATAGCGGACACTACACCGTTTCCTGTGCTGGAGCAACGAAGATCTTGAAAAGTTCAATGTCGCCTACCGAGCCATTCACGACGACACGGTCGCCCGGCTTGAAGCTCTCGGTGGCTTTGGGGTTGTTGACGTTGCCCGTGTCACGCAGAATGCGAATGACGCTCACACCCGTCTTGTTGCGAAGATCCAGGTCGCGCAACGATTGTCCCAATGCCGATGAATTTTCGGGTATGGTAACCTCGCCGAAATGTATGCCTTCAAAATCTTCATCCGCTTCCTGTGCCTTCTTTCTCTCGGCACGCTTGCCCTGTCGCATGGCGATTTCTCGGGCCGAAAGATTGGTGAGGAAATTCTCTTCAAGCAGATGCGAACGTTCCTGAATCTTCGACGACCTCGTGATGAAGAAGAAGACAGCTATGCCCATGGCAAGGACGATACCGATGGTGGCATCGAAGATCTTACCGATGCACGATGTTATGATGGCAAGGACGAGGACGATACGGAAGGCATTGAAGACGATGAGCAGACCACGTGTGAACATGCTGCCCTTTTCCCACAGCAGCCCTGCGTCCTTGTTGCGCTTGTCCTTGTTGACAATCTGGTAAAGCAGAGGTGAAAGCACGGTGAACAGCAGGCCAAGGCTGACGAGTCGGCCTATCCAGAGATGCGGTTCGCTGAAGACGGTGGCAACACCATCGTTGACAAACGTTGCAATCCTGTCGCTGAGCAGAGTGAAATAGAGCGTGGCAATGAAGACGCTGACAATCGTATAGATGACCACTGGCAGGATAGCCTTGCCAAGATAACGCTGCGTCAGGGAAGCTTCCTTCTGCGTGCTGCGGCTATGTCCGTAGGCATCGAGCATTAGTTTCCAGCGACGTGGAAGTATCTTGTCAACGCGCTCGTAGGCAGGTTCAGCCAGGCGGATGGTATAGGGCGTCAGGAAGGTGGTGATGACCGAAACGGCCACGATGACCGGATAGAGGAAAGGTTCGGTCACGCCCTTGTCAGTACCGAAGTTGGCGATGATGAATGCGAATTCTCCGACCTGTGTCAACGAGAATGCAGCCTGCATAGCGGTCTTCAATGGTTGTCCCGAAAGCACCACGCCAAGCGATGCGAAGATGACCTGTCCGCAGATCACGAGCAGCGTGATGAGCGAGATGGGGAGCCAGTATTTCAAGAGCAACGCAGGGTCAATCATCATACCCACCGACACGAAGAAGACGGCACCGAACATATTCTTGATGGGCGAAAGCAGATGTTCGATTTTCTCAGCCTCGACGGTTTCGGCAAGGATGCTGCCCATAACGAATGCACCGAGCGCCGAACTGAAGCCTGCGCCTTCGGCCAGGAGCACCATACCCAGGCAGAGACCCAGCGCCACGATGGTGAGCGTCTCGTCGTTGAGATGCTGCTTGCAGACGCGCAACAAGGTCGGGATAAGGAAGAGGCCCGCAGCAAACCAGAAGAGCAGGTATGCGGCCAGCTTGCCTACCTCCCACGCCATCTCCGAACCGTCGAACGACTGATTGACGGCCAACGAGGCCAGAAGCACCATCAGCACGACGGCAAAGAGGTCTTCGACCACAAGGATACCGAAACATATGTTTGCAAACTTCTGCTGACGAAGACCCAGGTCATCGAGCGCCTTGAAGACAATCGTCGTCGACGACATGCAGAGCATACCGCCGAGGAAGAGCGAATTCATCTGGTCCCATCCCATAGCGCGACCGAGAAGGAATCCGCACGACATCATGCCCACCACGATTGTAAAGCAGCCGATGAGCGCCGTAGTGCCCATCTTCACAAGTTTCTTGTACGAGAACTCAAGACCAAGGGAGAACAGCAGGAAGATGACGCCAATCTCGCCCCAGATCTTCACGCTTTCCTCATCGCTGACCCAACTGGAGCCGAAAACGTAAGGGCCCACCAGCAGACCGGCCACAATGTAGCCGAGCACTACAGGTTGTTTCAGAAACTTGCACACCAGGCTCGTGAAGCCTGCTGTCAGCATGATTATACCAAGATCATGAATCATAAATATATATATTTATGGATATTAAGGGATATTTGGGGATATTTAGGGACATTGCCTTCGCCTTGTTGAATTATGGCCAAACAGGAATTGTTAATTATTAATTGTTAATTGTCAATTTAACATTCGTCCCTTAAAATCCCTTAGAATCCCTTAAAATCCCTTAGAATCCCTTAGTTTAAATGAACTTCTTCGGATGTTTAACCTTCTCCTTGAGCAAGGCGAAGTCGAGCACTTCGTGCAGGTCACGCACATAGTGGAAGTTGAGGCCTTCGGTATATTGCTTCTCGATGTCCTCCACGTCCTTGCGGTTATCCACGCAAAGCACCACATCGGTGATGCCTGCACGCTTGGCTGCCAGTATCTTCTCCTTCACGCCGCCGATGGGAATCACCTTGCCACGCAGCGTGATCTCTCCCGTCATAGCCACACGGGCACGCACACGGCGCTGTGTCAGCGTCGAGACGAGCGAGGTCACCATAGTTATGCCTGCCGAAGGTCCATCCTTCGGAACGGCGCCTTCGGGGCAATGGATATGTGCTGTCCAGTTTTCGAAGATGGCAGGGTCGATGCCGAGGTCGAGCGAATTGGCCTTCACCCACTGCAGGGCAAGTTGTGCCGATTCCTTCATCACGTCGCCCAGATGGCCAGTGAGCGAAAGGTCCTTCTTGCCGGGCACAAGCGTCGATTCCACCTCAAGGATGCAGCCGCCCACCGATGTCCAGGCCAGGCCCGTGACGACGCCTGCATAGTCGTTGCCGTCGTATTTCTCGGGATTGTAGTCAGGCTTGCCGAGGAAGTCTATCAGGTCGCCTGGCTGGAGTTTTTCGGGCACGGGCATCTCGTTGGCCACACGCCACGCCACCTTGCGCATCACCTTGGCCAGGGTCTTGTCGAGCAGTCGCACGCCGCTTTCACGGGTGTATTGGTCGACAATCTTTTCCATCGTGCGGCGCGGGATGTTGAACTTGATGTCAGCCAGGCCGTGCTCCTCCTTCTGCTTGGGCAGGAGGTGACGTTCGCCGATCTCGATCTTCTCTTCAAGGATATAGCCCGAAAGCTCGATCACCTCCATACGGTCGAGCAAGGGAGCTGCAATGGGCGTAAGGCTGTTGGCGGTGGCGATGAAGAGCACCTTCGAAAGGTCGTAATCCACATCGAGGAAGTTGTCGTGGAAGGCCTTGTTCTGTTCGGGGTCAAGCACCTCGAGCAGGGCGCTCGACGGATCGCCCTTGAAGTCGGACGAGATCTTGTCAATCTCATCCAGCACGAACACCGGATTGTCGGTCTTCGCCTTCTGGATGCCCGAAATGATGCGTCCGGGCAGGGCACCAATATAGGTGCGGCGATGTCCGCGTATCTCTGCCTCGTCGTGCAGACCGCCCAGCGAGATGCGCACATATTCGCGCTTCAGCGCCGTGGCGATGCTCTTGCCGAGCGATGTCTTGCCCACGCCTGGAGGACCTACAAGGCAGAGGATGGGTGACTTCATGTCGCCTCTCATCTTCAGCACGGCGAGGTGCTCGAGGATGCGCTCCTTCACGTTCTTGAGTCCGTAGTGGTCGTGGTCGAGCACGCGCTGGGCATTCTTCAGGTTCAGGTTGTCGTGCGTCGTCACGCCCCAGGGCAGGTCCACCATCGTCTGCAGGTAGTTGTACTGCACATAGTAGTCGGGCGACTGCTCGTTCATCCTCTGCAGCTTCGTCACCTCCTTGCGGAACAGCTCCTGTATCGCCGTTCCCCACTTCTTCGAATTGGCCTTCTTGAGCAGACGGTCCACGTCCTCCTGGCTCGATTCACCCAGTTCCTCCTGTATCGAATGGATCTGTGTGCGCAGATACTGCTGGCGCTGCAGGCTGGTGAGTTCCACCTGCGTCAGCTGGTGCATCTGGTTCTTCACCTTGTTGTAGGCGAGGCACTTGCTGACGATGGTGGCCAGTTGCGTGCCGCGCTGTTCGAGGCTGCGGAATTCCAGCAGCTGCTGGTGGTTATACAGCGCCATCGGGAACGTCGCACTCAGGTAGTTGATGAGGAAGTTCGCGTCGGTGACGTTGTTCATGGCGAACATTATCTCGCCCGTGATGGGGTTGTCGGCACATTCGTTGATGGCCTTGATGTCGTCGCGGATGATGCTGAGAAGGGCCTTGGTTCGGCGGCTGCGCGGCTGCAGCATCTCGTCGTCGAGCAGCGTCACCTCGCCCGTAAGGAAAGGCTCGGTCGTGAGCAATTCTTCAAGATGGAAGGCACGACGGCCCTGGATGATCACCGAATGCGAACCGTCGGGGAGTTCAAGTTCCTTCATAACCTCGCAGACGACACCGTAGTCGTACAGGTCGTCGCGTCCCGGATCATCAACCATATTCTTCTGGCATACTACGCCAATGTAAAGCTTGTTCTTCTCAGCCTCCTTCACCACGCGGATGCTCTTCGTCCGACCTACCGACAGCGGCATGGTCAGACCGGGGAACATCACCATCTGGCGAAGCGCAACCAGTGGGAGTCGCTCGGGAGTGCATTTCTCCGGAACGAAACTCAAGTCGAGCATATTGTCGCCAAACATGGGCATGATGGTAGTATGTTCGATGCGTTGGTCTTCAAATTCTTCTTCAAAAATCGGTTTTTTACTCATTATTTAACTTTGTGAATGAAATAGTTTCTCGTTAGAACGTTTGGGTTATCTGCTGCTCGCGATGCGTGAGGATGACGCGTGCAGCGGGGTATTTCTGGTGTATATGCTGGGCAAGGTGTTGTGCGCAGTACACCGAGCGGTGCTGGCCACCTGTGCATCCGCAGTTGACCACAAGGCTCGTGAAGCCGCGATTGAGATAGGTTTCGACGGCAGGGTCAACCAGGCGATAGACATTCTCGACGAACGTCTGCATCGACGTCTTGTCGACGGCATTGCGCGAGGTTTCGAGCAGCTCGCCCTTCTCGTCGCGTCGTCCTTCCAGAAAGTCGATCACCACCTTGTCGAGCCCCGTGTATTGCCTGTAGAAGGGATATCGCCCGGGGTTGAGCGGGGCGCGGCAGTCGAAGACGAAGCCTCCCCCGTTGCCCGACAGGTCTTCGGGGATGCCTTTCTTGTAGCTGAACGAAGTGATGCGCACCACCAGCGGCCCCGTAGTCGGCATCGGCTGGAAACGCTCCATCTTGGCCACCTCGGCAAGGAGTTCGCACAGGTATGGGCAGTCGTCCTCCAGTTCGAAGCGGTCGATGGCGGGGCTGTCGGCATCCGCAAGGCCGCGCAGCGAACAGTCGTCGAACGAAGGCTCGCTGTTGCGGTGTGTAAGATTCACGAGCGAACACAATGCGCGCAAGATCGGTGTCTGGAACATCGCTTTGTGCTCGAACAGGCCTCGGTAGCCGTAGGTGCCCAGCGTCTGGAGCAGGCGGAAGAACACGAACACGCGCAGGCGGTGGCGGAAGGTGCGCATCGGCAGGGTGCAGAACTGCTGCATGCTGTCGGCATATTCAGTCAGCAGCTCGTTGCGCAGCTCAGGCGAATAGTTGGCACGCGTCTGCCAAAGGAACGAAGCCACGTCGTAATAGACGGGACCCTCGTAGCCGCCCTGGAAGTCGATGTACCAGGGCTTGTCGTCGCGTATCATCACGTTGCGCGACTGGAAGTCACGGTAGAGGAAGCCCCACGGCTCGCCCTTCGATGTGCAGTCGAGCAGCGCCCCGCACAGGCGGTCGAAGTCGGCCTCCAGCTTCATCTCGTCCATCGGGTAGCCCGAAGGCTTGAGGAAGCAGTACTTGAAGTAGTTCAGGTCCCAGCGGATGGTGGTCTCGCAGAAACGGGGTTCGCGGAAGGCATCGTGCTCGAAGTCGAAGCCCTTCACGGTCAGGAACTGGAGTCGCGGCAGGTCGCGCATCACCCGGTGGAGCAGCTCCTTCACCTGTGCGCGCAAAAGTTCCGAATCGGCACGGCGCGCCTGCTCCACAAGGTCGTAGAGCGACACCTGCCCCAGGTCATCCTGCAGGTAGCGCATCTCGTCGTCGCTCGAAGCCAGGATCTTCGGCACGGGCAGGCCCAGCGCCGTCATGTGTCGGCCCAAAGCCAGGAAGGCGTGGTTCTCCTTCGCGTTCTCACCGATCACGCCGATCACCGCCCCACTGTCGGCAGAGAGGCTATGGTACAACCGGTAATAATGTCGATTGCTGGCGGCGCCACCCAGCATTTGCACTCGGGCAGGCTCCTGGTGAAAATATGACTTATATAGTTCTGAAAGTTCGGTCATTTTTTGAAATCCGGTAGAACAGATATTCCTTTTTTTGGGCGCAAAGATAATTCTTTTCCGCCACAAAAACAAAAATATTGCAGAAAAATTTGCGTTTCCGACAAAAAATGCGTATCTTTGCAGCCGATTTAACAGGAGAATATTCTAAATATGCCGAATACAGATGTACTAAATGTGATGAACGCCCTGCACATTACAGGCAAAAGTCCTTTATTGATGCGGGCGCTTAATGCTGCCATCCAGGCAGCGCCCTACGACGTCACCGTGCTCGTCACGGGCGAAAACGGCACAGGCAAGGACTACTTCTACAAGATACTCCACAACGGTTCGCGTCGTCGCTTCAAGAAGTGCATCGCTGTCAACTGCGGAGGTCTGCCCGAGGGCACCATCGACTCCGAACTCTTCGGCCACGTCAAGGGTGCATACACCGGTGCCGTAGGCGAACGCAAGGGATACTTCGAGGAGGCCGACGGCGGCACCATCTTCCTCGACGAGGTGGGCGACCTGCCCATGTCCATCCAGGCGAAGCTGCTGCGCGTGCTCGAGACGGGCGAAATCATCCGAATGGGTTCGAGCGAGGTCAAGAAGGTCGATGTGCGCATCGTCGCCGCCACCAACGTCAACCTCGAGAAGGCCATCCGCGAAGGACGTTTCCGTCAGGACCTGTATTTCCGTCTTTCCACTGTCAATATCCACGTGCCCGCGCTTCGCGAACGTCAGGAGGACATCTACCTCCTCTTCCGCAAGTTTGCCAGCGACGTGGCCAACAAATACCGAATGACCGAAGGCATCCAGCTCACCGACGATGCCCGTCAGCTGCTCCTCGCCTACCAGTGGCCCGGCAACGTACGTCAGATGCTCCACATCGTCGAGGAGATATCCATCATCGAGTCCGACCGCACCATCGACGCCGCCACCCTCCAGCGCTACCTGCCGCAGTTCGTCAGCGGCGTGAGCGTGGGCGGAAGCTCATCGGCCAACTCCACGACATTCGACCCCGGCGAGAAGCAGCGTCTCTACATGATCCTTGCCGAATTGCATCGTCAGATGGAGGAAGTGCGCGAACGTCTCGGCCTTCACGACAACCCCAAGCCGACGCCTCGTTCCCTTCCCGCCGCCTCGCCTTTCGTCTCCCCGACATCCGAAGGCGCTCCGAAGTCCTCACCCTCCAAGATCGAGGATGTGGGCGAAGCCGAGGAAGTGGGCGAATACGAGTCACGCCCCAATCAGGACGATTTCATCTCGCTCCGTAACCCCGACTCCAGCTTCAAGAAGATGGCCGATGTCGAGCGCGAAACCATCGAGAAGACCGTCAAGCGAAACAATGGCAACAAGCGCAAGGCAGCCAAGGACCTCGACATCTCCGAACGCACCATCCACCGCAAAATCAGCGACTCTGACCTCGAATAAAAAAATGATATGCGCATCCCAGTAATTCTTCTTTCCGTGCTGCTCTCCCTCGTGTGCTTCACGTCGTGCAGCATCAGCTATCAGCTCAACGGTGCCAGCATCGACTACAGCACCACGCATACCATCAGCTTCGATTATATCCAGAACAAGGCATCACTGGTCTATGCCCCACTCACCATCCTCTTCAACGACGAGCTGCAGAAAAAGTATGTCAATCAGACACGACTTTCGCAGGTCGATCGCGATGGCGACCTCCAGATCAGCGGAGCCATCACCGGCTATAGCCTCTCCAACCAGGCAGTCAACACCGAAGCCTATGCCACAGTCACGCGTCTGACCATCAAGGTGAAGATTAAGTTCGTGAATAAGAACAACAAAAGCGAGAATTTCGAGAAGGAATTTTCGCAGTATGCCGAGTTCGACGCCACCCAGATGCTCACCGATGTGCAGGACGATCTTTGCGCAGAACTCACCGAGAAACTGGTCGATGACATCTTCAATGCCACCGTCGCCAACTGGTAAATATGGAAAAGTGGATTAAAGACCCCCGCACCCTGGGCGCCGATGCCGTAGCCACGCTTCCCGACCTCATTGCCCGATACCCCTATTGCGCCACCTATCGCCTGCTCTATCTCACCGCCCTCGCCAACGTGCATTCAACGCGTCTAAAGGACGAGATACGACGCCACGCGCCCGCCATCCCCGACCGCCTCAAGCTCTTCAAGCTCATCAACCGCGGCGAATACGGATGGATAGCCCTGATGCACCATCTCGAGCAGCAGCGCCGACAGCAGCCCGAGGCACGCGACTTCGAACTCATCGAGCGATTCCTCGACAACATCGAGCTCGGTTCGGCACCCGATGTGCAGTACAGTTTGGAGCACATGCCCGACATTCAGACCGATCGCGACGAGCAGGACGACCTCATCGACAGCTTCCTCCAAGCCGAGGCCGACGGCCAGCTTTTTGTGCCAAATGTGGAGTCAGAAAAAATGCAGGAAGACGATTTTGACGAACACGAAAAAATCAAGGATCGTGCATTTTTAACCGAGAGTTTGGCAAAGGTATATGTCAAACAAGGCAAATATGAGCAGGCTTTAGCTATTTTTTTGGATTTAAATTTGAAATTCTCGAAAAAAAATACTTACTTTGCAGACCAAATTAGATATTTGGAGAAGGTAATTGAACTTAAGAAGTCAAATAAAAATTAAAATATAACAAACAAAAAGAAATGGTAGTTCTTACTTTAATTATCGTACTGATCAGTGTACTCCTCGTAATGATTGTACTTGTGCAGAAGTCAAAGGGCGGTGGTCTTGCCGCTGGCTTCCAATCCTCCAATCAAGTAATGGGTGCACCCAAGACCGCAGACTTCCTTGAGAAGACCACATGGACACTTATGGGCGTCATTGCTCTTCTCTGCATCGTCACCACTCTCACACTCAAGCACAGCGGCCAGACCGTTCAGGGTACCGCCATCGAAGCTCAGGAGCAGACCGCTCCCGTCCTTCCCGAGAATGTAGCTGACGAGGCACCCGTGGCAACCGACGCCACAAACGAATAAATTGGAATTTTTGCATTTTCGCAATTATTCCGACAATTCACACAATAATTCGGAAACATTTCCGTTATTAAAGTGTTAATTGCAATCCATTAGCATTTTCTCCTATTCCAAATCATCATCAACCAAGTCCGTCGGGCACGTGAGTGTCTGGCGGGCTGCTTTTTAAACGGACACCATCTCAAAACGCCCATTATTCTCGCGTCAATTTCACACAATACAAACACCTCCCCCACCTGCCTGCCTAGCCCACGACCAAGAGCCTTATTTATCGAATTAGCGAAAGAAAAAAGCCAAATGCGAATATTTCCACCATACCTATAATAAAAAAGAGGGGATTTTTTCCTCTTTTTTTTGTTTTTCTCAACATAAATGTCTATCTTTGCGGCGTCGAACCATCTATGAAACCAGAAGAGAAAGCAAGACTGAAGATTGACGAGATGCTCGAAAAGGCGGGCTGGAAGGTTGTAGACCGAAAGGACTACAGCCCGACCGATGCTGCCGTAGCCATCCGCGAAACGCTCGTCAAGGGTATGGATCGTGCCGACTACATGCTCTTCGCTGGCGGCAAGGCTATCGGCATCCTCGAAGCGAAGCGTGCCGAAATCGACGTCAAGGACGAAGCTGTGCGCGACCAGGCCTACGGCTACGCCTGCCACACGCCCGACATCTATCAGACGTGGCAAATGCCCCTGCCTTTCGGCATCACGTCCAATGGCGAAGTGTCCTATCTCGAGGACTATCGCAAGGGTGGCCTCGTCTCCGACGAAGACCTCGAAACCTACAAGCGCACGCTGCCCACGCCCTGGAAGCTGGTGCGCACGCTGGGCATCGACAATCCGTTTGCCGGACTTCCCACCCTGAGGCGGAAAGGACTGCGCGACTGCCAGTACGAAGCCATCACCGAGCTCGAAACCTCGTTCCGCAACGGCCGTCGGCGTGCGCTGATGGTGCTCGCCACGGGTGCAGGCAAGACCTATGCAGCCTGCCTCGCCGCCTATCGCTTCCTCGCCTTCACGCCCATGCGGCGCATTCTCTTCCTCGTCGACCGCAACAACCTCGGCAAGCAGGCCAACGACGAGTTCGGCAAATTCAAGATCACGCAGACGGGCGACCCGTTCAGCACCGAATATGCCGTCAACCGCCTCCGTTCGGCCAACGTGCCCACCGACAGCAACGTCGTCATCTCCACCATCCAGCGCCTCTTCTCGCTGCTCAAGGGCGACGACATCACCGACGACGATGCCGACGACGCCTACACCCCTTCCACCGAAGTGGAGCTGCCCGAGCATCCCGTCCTCGGTCACGACTTCTTCGACATCATCATCATCGACGAGTGCCACCGCAGCATCTATGGCAACTGGCGCCGTGTGCTCGAATACTTCGACCAGGCCCTGATGATTGGCCTCACCGCCACGCCCATCCCCGAGACGCGCGCCTTCTTCGACGACAACATCGTCATCAACTACACGCTCGAACAGTCAATCGCCGACGGCGTGAACGTCGAAGGCCGCACCTATCGCATCAAGACCGAAGTCACCGAGAATGGTGGAGCCATCCGAAAGGGCGACAAGACCCGACACGAGACGCGCTACACGGGCGAGGTCGAAACCATCACCCAGCGCGAAGGGCGCAACTACACGCCGCAGGAACTCAACCGTTCCATCGTCAACCCCTCGCAGATCAAGCTCATCCTCGAGACCTACCGCGACAATGTCTATACCGAGATGTTCTGCGACCCGCCGCGCGAACCGAACCTCGACTATCTGCCCAAGACGCTCATCTTCGCCCTCAACGAGCAGCACGCCAACAACATCGTCCGCATCGCGCGCGAAGTCTTCGGTCATCCCGATCACGACGACCAATATGTCCAGAAGATAACCTATTCGTGCAACGACACCGACGGGCTCATCCGTTCGTTCCGCATCGACCCGAAGTTCCGCATCGCCGTCACCTGCACCCTCGTCGCCACAGGCACCGACGTCAAGCCGCTCGAAGTGCTCATCTTCATGCGCGACGTCGAGTCCGAACCCCTCTTCATCCAGATGAAGGGACGCGGCGTGCGCACCATCGGCGACAGCCAGCTCCGCCTCGTCACACCCAATGCCCGCTCGAAGGACTTCTTTATGCTTGTCGATGCCGTGGGTGTCACCGAGCATGCCATGACCATCCCGACGCCCACGCTCGAACCAGGCTCCAAGCCGCTCACCCTGGCGCGCCTGATGGAGCTGCTCTGCCACGGCAATCTCGACGATGAGAAGTTGCGCGATTTCGCAGGCCGTCTGAGCCGCATCTTCAACAAGGCCAACGACGACCAGCGCCAGCAGTTCATCCGTCTGGCAGGCATAGGTATGAAGGAACTCGCCTCGCGCATCTACAATGCACTCTCCAACGAAACACTGCCGCCCTACATCGACATCAACGAGCCCAACATCGAGCGCAAGGAACTTGTGGCGCCCATCACACATCATCCCGAGGCGCGCGAATTCCTGCTCATCCTCCTCGCAGGCTTCGTCGATACGCTGATGCCGGGCGAAGACACGCTCATCTACAGCGGCTTCTCAAGCGAAGAGGCGCACAACAACACGTCGGCTTTCGAGCAATTCTGCCAGAAGAACCGCGACTCCATCGAAGCCCTGCGCATCATCTGGAACAACCAGGGCGAGCCGTTGACCTACGCCTTGCTCAAGGACCTCGAGAACGCGCTCAAGATGGCCAACAACCACTTCACCTCGTCGCGCCTGTGGAGCGACTACGCCCTCGTCAGCCCCAACAGCGTCCACAAGCCTACCACCAGCGACGAGCGCGAAGCTCTCACCAACATCATCCAGCTCGTGCGCTTTGCTTACCATCAGATCACCGAAATGGAATGCCTCAGCGTCCACGCCCAGCAGTACTTCAACCTCTGGTGCGGTCAGCGCAACAACGAGAAGACCGAGAAGCAGCGCGAAGTGATGCGCCAGGTGGCAAGCTACATCGCCCTCAACGGTGCCATCGATTTCGACGACCTCAAGGCTACCGACCGCGACCAGGCACGCAAGGTCAGCATCGCTTTCGGCGGCCTCGCCCAAGCCAACGAAGCCCTCCAGTCGCTCAGCCGCTTCATACTCTATCGCAAACAAGCATAACCACAAATGTCCTCAGCTCAAGAAACCTCTCTGACCAAGAAAGTGTGGACCCTCGCCACGACCCTCTCGGGCCAAGGCATCGGGTTCACCGATTATATCACCCAGCTCACCTACCTGCTCTTCCTCAAGATGGACGACGAGAACGTCCAGTTCCTGGGCGAAGACTCCGCCATCCCCGAAGGCTATCGGTGGCAGGAACTCCTGTCGCTCGACGGCGTGGACCTCATCGAGCAGTACGAGAAGACGCTGCAGCACCTCTCGGAGGAAGACGGCCTCATCGGCACCATCTTCGTCAAGGCGCAGAACAAGATCGACAAGCCCGTCTATCTGAAGAAGGTCATCACGATGATCAACGAGCAGAACTGGCTCGACCTCGACGGCGACGTGAAGGGTGCCATCTACGAAAGCATCCTCGAAAAGAACGGCCAGGACAAGAAGTCGGGTGCAGGCCAGTACTTCACGCCCCGTTCGCTCATCCAGGCGATGGTCGATGTGACGCGTCCGCGAATCGGCGAGACCGTGTGCGACCCTGCTTGCGGCACGGGTGGCTTCCTCCTGGCTGCCTACGACTATATGAAAGGGCAGTCGAACAACCGCGAGAAGCTCGACTTCCTGCGCGACAAGGCGCTCCTTGGCTACGATAACACCGCCCTCGTCGTCACCCTTGCCTCGATGAACCTCTATCTGCACGGCATCGGCACGCAGCGTAGCCCCATCCTTTGCGAGGATTCGCTCGAAAAGGTGCCCGAGCAGTTGGTCGATGTCATCCTTGCCAATCCTCCCTTCGGCACACGTCCTGCGGGTAGCGTCGATATCGACCGCGAGGACTTCTTTGTCGAAACCAAGAACAACCAGCTCAACTTCCTGCAGCACATTATGGTGATGCTCAACGACGGTGGACGAGCTGCCGTGGTACTGCCCGACAATGTGCTCTTCGAAGCCGGTGCGGGCGAAACGATTCGCAAGGAATTGCTTTCGCACTACAATCTGCACACCATCCTGCGCCTCCCCACGGGCATCTTCTATGCGCAGGGCGTCAAGGCCAACGTGCTCTTCTTCCAGCGCGGAGGAACCACCGAACGCGTGTGGTACTACGACTATCGCACGGGCATCAAGCACACCCTTGCCACGCGTCCTATGCAGCGCCAGGACCTCGACGACTTCGTGACGTGCTACAATGCCGACAACCTCGACCTTCGTAAGGAGACCGAGCGTTTCCGCAGCTTCCCCGTTGCCGACCTTTTGGCGCGCGACAAGACCAACCTCGACATCACGTGGATCAAGCAGACGCAGGACGACGATGACGTCACGCTCGACGAGCTCATCACCACGATGAAGGCGAAGAGCCGTGCCATCACCGATGCCGTCGGTCGCATTGAGGAACTGATGAAAGGTATTGAGGAATCTTAATGCAGTCGGGAAATGGATACGAAGAAATTACGTCAGAAGGTCCTCGACCTCGCAATTCACGGCAAGCTCGTCAAGCAAGACTCCAACGATGAGCCTGCCAGCATCCTCCTTGACCGCATCCGTGCCGAAAAGGCTCGGTTGGTAAAGGAGGGGAAGATAAAGAAATCCGAACTAAAATATTCAACGATATCTGCTGAAGAAATACTATTTGATTTACCCAAAGGTTGGTCTTGGGTGAGACTTGGTGAATTAGGAGAATATAGGAAGGGTCCTTTTGGTAGTAGTTTGACTAAGTCAATGTTCGTGCCTAAATCTACAACATCGTACAAAGTATATGAACAAAAAAATGCGATAAAAAAGGATGCAATCATTGGAGATTATTATATCTCCGAAGAAAAATTTAGAGAAATGCAAGGCTTTGTTGTAAAGCCTAATGATATTATAGTTAGTTGTGCTGGCACAATAGGAGAAACATTTGTTATTCCACAAGTCGCCCCAGTAGGCATCATAAATCAAGCTTTGATGAGAGTACGATTGTATGATGTTGATATTACACCGTTTTGGTTATTGTATTTTGAATATACGACGACATTTACTTCTGATTTAGATGGTAGTGGTACTGCAATAAAAAATATACCACCATTTGAAATACTCAAAAATCTTGTATTTCCTCTCCCTCCCCTCGCCGAGCAGCATCGCATAGTGAAGGCTGTGGACGAATTGTTTGAGCAGATTGACATCATCGAACGGAGCGAGAAAGAATTGGAGGAAGCAGCCAACAAGACCCGGGACAAATTGTTGAACTTAGCCATCCAAGGTCACCTCGTGCCGCAAGATCCGAATGAGGAACCCGCATCCGTACTGCTTGAAAGAATTCGAGCAGAGAAGGCCCGTCTCGTCAAGGAAGGCAAACTGAAAAAGAAAGACCTCGAAGAAAAACCAATCTCCCCCGACGAAATCCCCTTTGATATTCCTGAGGGGTGGGTGTGGGTCCGAATAGGTCATGTTTATCAAACATCTTCAGGTGGAACTCCAGAAAAAGTGCATCCTGAATATTATAATGGTAATATTTTTTGGGCAAAAGTAGGTGATTTAACGAATAAATATATAAACAGTACCGAGGATAAAATTACTGAAGAAGGTATAAATAACTCATCTGCCAAAGTCTTTCCTAAAGATACTATATTGGTAGCTATGTATTGTAATGATGCAATAGGGAAATCATCTATTCTTTCCGTCCCAATGGCAACCAATCAAGCTATTTGTGGATTATTTCCTAATTCGTTCTTGTTTACGGATTATATATACTATGCCATTCAAAGAAACAAGAGTATTTTGCAAGCGAGTGCGGCAGGTGGCGCTCAACAAAATATAAATCAGAAAATAGTCAATGAATTAATCATCCCTCTCCCTCCCTTATCCGAGCAGCGCCGCATCGTAACAAAGCTGGAGGAACTATTGCAAGAGATAGACAAACTCAAGGCGTGAGATTGTGACACGCTGAAATCCTCAACCATTCCCTTCTAAAAATATGACAACGCCCGAGCATTCTGATGTGCCTGGGCGTTTTGTTTGCATTATGAGAGTGTGTGATTTTACGTTTTTACGTTTTACATTTTACGCTTCACATCATCCATCTTACATCTTCCCTCTTACATCTTCCCTCAATCCTCCTTCCACTTGCACAACTCCTCGGCCCACCATTGCCCGTAGTCCTTGAAGCGGGCAGGCAGCTGGTGACGGACGAGCTGGGGAAGACGACGTCGCAGGTCGAGGAACAGGCGTTCGCCGGGCAGGTCCTGATCGGGATACATGTGGAGGTTGAGGTTGCGTAGAGGGGCAATGTCCTCGTCCTTGAGCAAGGTGGCCGAAGGGATGGCAATGGCCTTGTGTCCCGCCGAAAGCAAAGCCCAGCAGTCGGAGCAGCCTTCGGCGATGTAGAGCGACTCGCCTTCGTGCAGCATACCGAGGACGGGAAGGTTGTAGATGTGGCACTGCGAACCGCGCGGGAAACGGAAGCGAGGCACCCCTTCGGCCTTGCCCAGATAGCGGCCTTGCACGTTCACGAGCTGTCCTCCTGCATCGCGATAGGGAATGAGCAGCGACGGAGCATCGTAGAACGGACGTCCGCCCCGGTAACAGGGCATAGGCGAGGTGATGGACGAAAGTCCGCACCAGCGCACCACACGCGGGTCGATGTGGCGCTCGTCGTAGAGCCAGCGGTTGGCCTCATCGCAAAGCATCGGGTACTGTATCAGCCCCTGCAGCCAGCCGGTGTCGGGCTTGTATTCGCGCTCAGGTTTCTGTGCGGGCTGAACGGTGTCGAGCACAATGTTGTGCGCGTCGGCAAGCCAGCGGCAGGCTTCGCCGAAAGGCTTGTTCAGTAACTTCATCGCCAGGTCGATAGGCCCGCCGTGCTCGCCGCACACGAAGCAGTGGTAGCAGTTGCGCTTCACGCTGAAGGTGAGCGACGGGTGACGGTCGGGATGGAAGGGACAAAGGCTCTTGTGGCGGCTGACGTGCAGCCCCAGCCTTTCGGCCACCTGCTCGATGGGCAGGGCGCGGAGCCGGTTGATTTCGTCGTGAGGTATCATTTCCTAATCTTGCGCCATTGATGTGGACCGATTTGCTCGATGATGTGGAGACGTTTGCACCAAAGCCAGATGAACTGACGGGCAGGACTGACTATCTTGTACTCCTTCATGACAAGCTGCAGCGTGTTACGGTCGAATACGTCGGGCAGGGCGTCGAAGAACGTTTCGCGTTTCGGAGACTCTGGCTCCTTGATTCGGCCCTTGACATCGAGCTCGTCAAAACGTTCGCCCCAGCGATGCATCATCGAACGGAAGATGTATTCGGCACAGAAGCGGTAGATGCGGCGGCAGTACTTGCGAGCCATCTCGTCACCCTCAGAGAGCGTGGGATCGAACCCCATGGAGATGCTGAAGAGGTAGTAGCAGAGCGTAGCGATGCGGAAGGCGCTGACACTCGAACGCTTGCGGAAGACGTTCACCGACTCCTTGCCTACCTTGCCGTAGAGCTTTGCCTTGCGTGCGATGTAGAGCTTGCACTCACGGTCGATCCACGACATGTCGATAAGCTTCGTGGGCTGAATCTGGCCATTGGGTAGATAGCAGTCGTCCATTATACGCTGGAGCATGCGGTTGATGTTCTCCTGCTGCTCGGGGGTATAGGAAACGAACATCTGGGTGTCGTTCTCGGGCGAATCTTCGAGCGAAACGATGATGGTGCGCGTGATGTCGCCGCCGAGGATGGCCTTGTTGTCGTAGAGATAATCGACAGCCGAAGGCGTGGCGCAATAGAGCGAGTTGAGCATCAGATCGACGATGGCCGAGCACGAGTCGGAGGTGAAATAGTCCTGCCCCCAAAGCGAGCCGAGGTCGTAGGCCGTGCGGAGGATGGTTCGCAAGTCGCTGAATCCGCGTTTGTTGCTGTCGGAAACCTGCGAGAGCTCTTCGCCGAACTGCCAGAAGGTGAGCTGCTCGTTGTAGCTCATCTCAAGCGCAACCGAACGTGAAAGCAGACGCGTCTTCGAAACGGTGGCGGGCAGGCAGCGGACGGTGGTCTTGGGCTCCTCGGGCAGCTCCTTGTTGTTGGCACGACGGCGCTTCTTTTCGGCATACTGCATCTCAAGCTTGCGCTGTTCGGCATCGCGTTTGCGCAAGGTGGAGCCCATGATGAGGTTCTCGATGTCGGCAACAAACGACTTGCCGCAGCTCTGCGGACCTTCGACGATGGTCTGGAGCAGAAGGCCGTGCAGTCGGAACGGATTGTGATAATAGCGACAACGAATACGCGTGGCCAGGGTAGCAAGTGCCGTGGCGGCGGCAAAGAACGAACCTGCACGGCGGTTCATGGGCGCATTGGCGACCACCTCCGACAAGGGGGAAGGAAGTTCGCCGGGACGAAGCATCTGCATGCCGTTGGGCGAAGCATAGATGCCGCAATCTTCATCGAAGAACACGTCCTCCATCTCGGTGTCGGTAGGAGCAGCTCCCTGGGTCGTGGGAGCTGCATCGGGAGCAAGAGGCTTATCGGTGGGCATGGCGCATGGCTGTTAGAAGTTCATTGTAAACCAGGGCGCAATACACATTCGGATCGAATGACTCATCCACGGTGATGGTCTTCAGATGGGGCTGGATGCGGCCATCGCGACGACGAGCCACCGAAAGGTGCTTTCCATTGAAGATACGCGGATTGGGCACGTAGGCAGGACGTGGCAAGGTCTCTTCGAAAACGTAGCCTTTGGCGGGATTGAAACTCAAGATGCCGGGATGGCAGCGGCCATCTTCGAGGCAGGAACCCTCCTGTGCGCGAAGCTCGAGGGAGGAATTGTTCATTGAATTTTCTTTCATTTTAACTAATTGTTATTTGTTAATTATTAATTGTTAATTGATTCTGTTAATTGTTAATTACAAGAGGTCGGATATAGCAGGTCGTGAGGTAACCGAAGATTCCTCCGACGACCACGTCATCGATCTGCGGCTGTTCGCCCGTTTCCATATAGTCGAGCAGGGCGATGCAGAGGTCGGCTTGGGCAGGAGGCTTGAGGCGTCGCAGGATGGGGCGCACCACGCGCTTCTGTTCGGGCTTCAAGTAATTCCATAGGTCGGCCTGGGGCGAATTTGACCAAAACGCCTTTCGTCCACCTCCGTTCTTGTTCTGTGCAGGGGTCAGCCTATCGGTTGCCGTCTGCTGGGTAGTATTTATTTCCATAATTTTTAATTGACAGTGCAAATATACGCCGTTATTTTTCGATGACCAATTCGGTTAAATATACGGTTAAATTTTTGAACGTGCGTTCAACGCTGCGTTAAATTTTCCCCGTCAAGCAGCTGCGTAAAGCGCTTTGCGATGTCGAAACCCACGCCGTAGTCCTTGTCGGACATCTGGCCCTTGGTCCAATCGGGAAAGGCGGGGCATCGGTTGCTGAAGTCCGACATCGCATAGCTCAGGCTGGCGCGCTTCGGCAGGTCGGTCACCCCAGACGATTCCAGGAGTTTGATGAACTCGGTGAATTTCTTCATTCCAATGAACTTTCGTTCGGCCAGGACACGCATCGGGAAGACCCAGTACTTCTGGAATCGGATCAGAGGGCGGCCGTCGGTGCCGCGCTCATCGGCCAGCTTCTTCAATGCCACGATCACGGCATAGCGGGTCAGGCGTCCGTTCCTGGGACGCTCGCTGCTGACGGTCACTTCGCACTCGTCGTCGAGCAGGATGTAGTACACCATCTGCTTTCCTTCCGTCATCGACGACATTTGCAGGATTGGTTTCTCCATTGGCGTGGAGATCTTGATTACTTGTGCCATTTTCTTAATTTTAAGATGTGGAAAAATTTTGGAAAATGGCCAGCGCTGGCACAAAAAAACACCCGAAAACAGACGTGGAATCTGTTTCCGGGTGCAAAGATAGGCACATTTATCGTTAAAGATGGGTACTACTTTGGTACGCTTTGTATTTGTCGATGGGTACGCTTTGGTACGGGTTGAATAGCCAAAACGCTATTTGACAGGGAATTCCTTTTCCAACTTCTCATACAGCAAATAGTATTTATGTGTGTCTTTTGCCTTGCTATTAGCGCTACGCAATGCTCCATTGTCGATATTCCAAAAATTTCCGAATACCTTCCAAAGCTGCTTGATGCCGATATATCGGGCCATGGCTTCTGCCAGGAGACCGATTTCGTAGTTGGTACGTAGTGTGGGCTGATAGTTTTCGTCCACCCATCCGTTCATTCGGGCAATGCTCCATGCCTTCATGGCCCTCAACGAATTCAACTCCTCGGGCAACTGTACAACGAGAGGAGCCTTTTTGACAAGAGAGTTCAACACAAATTGTATCTCCTCATAAACCTTGCCTTGGGCCGCATAGTCGCAGATGCCGAATTTGCCGGTTCGGAGCTTATGGTCGTACATCTTCCTGGTGATCGGATTCTCGACTTTCAGGATAAAGTCCGGATAATGGTTTGCGATAGCGCCCAGCGAATCGTTGCTTATCTGACGAAAAAAATAACCGTCCGATTGAAGAAGAAACGTCGCAAACATTTCAAGAATCACTCCCGTTGCCTCCAGTAGTTCTTCTTCGGGGATGTTGCTTTGCCAATCCTTGAGGTCGTTTCTGATTTCCTCCATGAGGTTGGGTGTGCGCAGTTCGTAGAAGACTCGGTCATCTTTCTTCACGTCGTCCATCAAAGAGCAGACGATCTGAAAGATGTCATCTACCTTCAGTTGCAGGGTCGGGAAATCTGCTTCGAATGGTTTGCAGAAAAGGTGGATAATCCGATAGACGGGGTGATTGGCAAATCGTTCCGCTATCGCACGGCGCTGTTCTGTCTCAAGCTTCCTCGGTACCATAGTCTTCCAATTCCGGTTTTCTACGGTCAATCCACAATAAAATATTATAGGTTGATACGCCAGTAGCCTCATCCATAGTGGCCTGCCCGCTGATGAACTCGTCGATGAAGTTTTCGGTAAACAGTTTGAAGATGGGCTTGTTGACGTCCTTTGTCGAACGGCAGACACCACGATCCTTGAAATGAATGGTGATGTCATAGGCATTATACAGGAAAAAGTCCACCAGTCGGCGCACGTCCTCATTGGTCTGCTGCAACCGAAGGCTGGTGCTTGATTCGTAAACCCATTGCTGCATAGCAGCATTGAAAGCCTGGCCCAAAGAACGGCTGTATCGGAGGAAGGCTACGATGTCGTCATCCCCCTTGATGTTGTCCTTCTTTTCGCTGGGGAAGTCAAACTCTATTTTCCTGATCTCATCGTTCTTTCGTTTCCTCTCTTCGACAAATTCCCAGAAGTCAATCGGTCGCACCATGTTTCCAAAGGTGACCCAATAACCGCTTTGGGGTGCAATCAGGTTCTTGAAGAACTCTTCCACAAGGTCGCGGACAGCATCGGGCTCTCGGTTGAAAGCCCCGGATTTTTCGATGGCCAGCAGCATACTATCGGGACGAAGGTCGAACAGAAGGTTGCAGAATGGATGCGTGTCTTCCTTGACCTTCTGGAAATTTATCGTCTTGCTGACTTTCTTGTTGCTGCAGAGCTGCATCAGTACAAGGTCTCCCGTAAGTTGATCTCGATAAATCCTGTTTTCATACAGGGTGGGCGGGTCTTTGGGCCTGACACCAACTATGTAGGCGTTGATTTTAGTGCCACTAAAGTAACTTTTGAAATCTGAAATCTCTTTCGAGAAATCAGCTCCTTCCAAATTAGCATCACGCTTGTGGATTTGAATTTTGTAGAATTGAAATAACATAAAAATAAATGATTTTATAATGAGTAATTGCCGCAAAGATAATAATTATTTGTGGAAAATTCACCTAAAATGTAACAAAAAAATGGTAGATTTTAAATATTTTTATGAAAGTTCGAGTTAATTTTAACGGTATATTCAAATAATACGCCATAAATCTGTGGAAATACATATATATGAAAAAAGGCTGGTCATGAGGACCAGCCTTGAGTTAATCTCTGATTATTGTCTAATGTCAGTTGATTACATTATTTCACCAATACCTTCACGCTCTTCCCGCCGATTCTGACGATGGCGGCGGTGCCTGCGGGGAGGCGGGTATCGATTGAGGCAGAGCCATTCTGAGAGATAGCCGAGCCTGCTAGATTGCCATCGGTTGTAAAGATGGTGATATTGGTTTGGTCGTCAACGCCTTCAACATTAATCTGCCCACGATCAGTTTTTATAAGAACGGGGCGAGCTGGGATTTGAGCTAAGCCATCGGTGATACCCTCAGTCTTAGGCTGCTGGTCAATCCAGCAGAGTGCGGCTGTCGCTACGTCAGAATTGTCATATCCCGATTTTGTTGCATAAACGGTGATGGTATATGTCGCCGTAAGCGAAACCTTTGCATCGTAGTGTTTCTTAATGTCCGTGTCGGTGATTTCCGATACAAATTCTGCTCCCTCAGTCTCACTCTCGAAGATGAGCTGTCCATTCTGATAGCTGATGGTTGGAGTAGCACACTTGGGAGTCTCGGGCGTCTCTCCTTCAAGGGCAACAATGCTCTTAAAGTTCTTCCATGGCTCTTTTTCCTTATAAGCATTGACAGAACCGGTGGGCACGTGAAGGGTGGCAAATTCAATATATGAGTCTTGGAATGCGGCATCACTTGTCGAAGGAACGTTCGTCGCAAGACAAAAAACATCTGTAAGTTCTGGGCATGAAGCAAAGGCTCTAGAAGAAATACCTCTTGTCGCACTACCAATAGTGATAGTGGTCAGGCCTTTACACCCGTAAAAAGCATCTTCTCCAATTAAAGTTACACTATTGGGTATAATGATTGAGCTTAGGCTACTACAAAGGTGGAAAGCTCTTTCCCCTATTGAAGTAACACTTTGAGGGATAGTAACGGAAGTCAGGCCTGTACAACCGACAAAAGTATAAGAAGTGATTTCAGTTACACTATTTGGTATTGTGACAGTTGTTAGACTGGTACAATCGGCGAAAGCAGACCCGCCTATATTTTTGACACCATTAGGAATTAAGATTGTGTTCAAGTCAGTGCATTCAGCAAAGGCATAAGCTCCAATCGTAACCACGCTATTAGGAATATTAACAGAGGTTAGTTTACTACATTTTTGGAATGCATGCCATCCAATTCTCATAATGCCTTTTTGTAAATTGATGGTTGTCATAGCATCACAAAAATAAAAAGCATACTCATCTATTACTGTTACACTATTAGGAATAGTAATGGTGGTAAGGCTACTACAACCTGAGAATGCGTATTTTCCTATATATGTCACACTGTTAGGGATGGTAATTGAAGTTAAGGCCCTACAACTAGAAAATGCACAGTCACTAATTTTGGTTACGCTTTCTGAAATAGTAACTGAAGTCAGACCATAGCAATTGCTGAAAACATATTCCCCAATATTTGTAACGCTATTGGGTATAGTGACTGAAGTCAGACCTTCACAAGCGTAGAAAGCATAAGTTCCTATTGATAACACACTACTTGGAATAGTGACCGAGGTCAAGTCTTTACAGTAACGAAAAGCATAATTACCTATAGATGTCACACTGTATTCGTTTCCTTCATATACTATTGAGGCAGGAATATCAACAATTCCAACATAAAGATTTGGGTTTATTGTTACCTCGGCTGCATTTCCTTTTGGTACAATTTTGTAATAGATGCCATCAATTTCCACAGCATCTGCAAATGCTACCAACGGCAGCAGAACCAATAAAAGAGAAAGGAATATTTTTTTCATAATTGTGGGTGTATAATTATTTTTCAGCCGCAAAGATAATCAATATTTTTAATATGGCCAAACAGAATGGAAAATATTTCGATTTTTTTGTCAAAAATAAGATTTGGACAATTTGGATACGCAATAGCGTAAAACGTAAAACGTAAAATGCGTAAAATCACACAGTATTTCTATGTGCAAAGGAATGACCGGGAGAAGGGGAACAATGGATGAACTTAGAAAGGAAGATTTTTATATTTAAAAAAAGACCAACAACAATTACTGTACTATATTATTATACATGTACCATATAAAATATATATCATTTTACGCTTTTTACGTTTTACATTTTACGGTTCGGAGGCTAAAATAACAACAAAAGTGAAAGATTTGGATGATATCTTCGGCTCACAAATATCATAAAATTCTTAATTTGTTATAAAAATGTGAAAATATTGACGAAAAAATTTGGATATATCCGAATTATTTATCAATTTTGCGGCGGTTAAAAGAACAAAAACAATGAAATTCGAATTAGCAGATCTTACCAATTTCTTTGAAAGAGATGATGGGACATGCAAAGGGCATGTCTATTCCGTCATCATTGGGGATGAGGAGGATACAATATTCGAACAGTTTATAGCGGAAAACGAGACACAGTATAGTGAGGAAATAGAAGAAATTTTGAATCGGCTTACTGTTATGGTTCAAGATACTGGATTCCTACGCAATCAATTCAAACATAACGAAGGCGCTGCTGGAGATGGTGTTGCCGCATTGCGCGTCAAACAAATGCGACTCTACCTTTATTATAATGATAGGACAGCAATTATTGTCGGTTCTGGAGGCTACAAACCTCCTGAAGCACATGCTTATCAGGAAGTCCCAGAACTAAATAAAAAGGCCGGGTTAATGAAAAGCATTGCAAAAGCTATCGGTGACGCTGTAAAAGAGAGAGACCTATGGTTTTTGGAAGATGGTAGTATTGAAGAAACAGAATTTTTAGATTTACAGATATGAAAGTTAAGACTAAAAGCTCAAGCATCCTTGAGCGTATGATGGGAAAGAGGGATGAGAAGGCACTGAACAGGACAAGAGCAAGAATGCTTGTAGCCGCGAAAATCGCTGAAGCGGCACAAAATAAAGGTTTAACACAAAAAAAACTCGCTGCCCTTGTCAACAAGACTGAATCAGAAGTGTCGGAGTACTTGTCTGGCGAACGCAATATGACTATCGATGCAATCGCTGATTTCGAATATGCTTTGGGAATAACTATATTGAATGTGGCTCGACCAAGGGTTATTAATATGAAGGTTATTGAAGAATCTGCTCAAGTATCTCCTCGTCGAAAATATACATTGACGTCCCATAACTTCATCAAATATGATGATTCGTTAAACAATGAATATAAACCTTCCTGTTTATCTCTTGCGCTATGAACATTAATTATGCACTTCGGAAGATTACGGAGACGGAGTTTCGATTCAACTACGATTTTGACTATAGATCCTTTGACCCGAAGGAATTAGGTTTTCAGCTTGGTCAGAACATCAAGGCAGAATTGAATGAAAATCTTTTGAAAGTATCATTTACCGTAGTTTATATCTATTCCGATAATGAGATTGAATTAGCAAGAAACTCTGTCTGCCTGGATTTCTATCTTGATCCAATTAATGATGTCATTAAATTGGATGAGAATGATAATGTCATTACAGGCCAAGAAGATTTGATTGATACTTTTCTGAACATAACCATTGGTACATTAAGAGGAATAATGATGAAAAATCTGAAGAATACTCCTCTTGAACAATATTACCTACCATTAATACCCAGGAAGTTCTTTCAAAAGTTAAGAAAAGAATCTTGAACCAATAAAACAGCCAGAACAAAGCGATTTTGTTTTGGCTATTTTTTGTGCTTTTTTTCTCAAAAAACTCCCCGAAAAATTTGGAAATCTCACAAAAAATTACTAACTTTGCACCGTGAAAATCAAAGGAATAGGAGCAGTCCGGAATGCGACTTGAACGGCGAGTTTTCACCACGGGAACTGACCCGGCCGGCAGGGACCGCACAGAGATTTCACTCGTTTTATTGTATTAACCTAAACTTTTGCAAAGACTATGTTTTCAATCAATTCCAACTTCTCGATCTCGCGCCTGAACAACGCCGAGATCACGGCTTTCTACATCAACCTGCAGAAGGCCATCACCACCAACGACCCCACGAAGCTGGGCGTCGTCGGCATTCTGCCGGCATTCGGCAGCAAGCTGCAGGAGCTCATCGACCGCGTCTATGTGAGCCAGGGCTCGGAGTTCACCGCTGCTATGAAGGCGGCTGATGACCGCCGCTGCCTCATCTTCCGACGCATCCGCCTGCGCCTGCAGATGGTCGAGGTGGCCGAGCAGAACGAGGCGCTGCTTGCCATCCAGGACGTGGTGCGCGCCCACCTGCTCTCGAAGTACGTGGCCACCGTCACCTCGAAGGCCTACCAGGAGCGCACCTCCATCCTCCAGGGCTTCATCCTCGACCTAAACGAGAAGCTCGGCGACAGCGGCATCGCCACCCTGGGCCTTGCCGAAGACATCACGGCGCTCGAGGATGCCAACAACGAGTTCATCGCCGCCTACGCCCAGCGCACCGCCGAGAAGGCCGAGGGCAACATGGGCGTGACCCTGCGCCTGCGCGACGAGATGTACGACATCTACCTCCAGATGATCTACACGGTGCAGTACCTCGCCAACTCGACCGACGAGGCGAATGCCGAGAAGGCCACCGCCTGCCAGGCGTTCATCGCCCACGTCAACGTCCTGCTCAGCGATGCGAAGAAGCGACTCGAACAGCGCCTCAGCGGTGGCGACACCGAGGGCGAGGGCTCGAACGAAGGTGGCGATTCTTCAAGCGCTACGGATTCATCGGATTCAACGGATTCTGGTGGGTCGGGCAGCGGCTCGGGTGAAGGTCACACAGACACCACAGAACCCACAGATAACGGTGGGTCGAACGGCGGGTCAAGCAATGGCGGAACGAGCAACCCCTCGAACCCCTCGAACCCTTCGAACTCCTCGAACCCCTCCGAAGGAGGTAACTCTTCCGACCCGAACCAGCCCTCGGAGAACGGCGTCGTAAATGGTGACGAGGTCAGCTTCTAAACGATGAAGCCGATAGTGACCAGCGTCGAGGAGCTGTACGACAGGAAGGACGGGACTGGCGAGGTCCTCCTCGACGAGATGGCGGAATGCCTGCGCAAGACGCGGATCATCGCGGTGGCCGATCTGGCTACGCTGATGGATGTCGATGCTCACCAGCTCAACCAGGCGGTGCGCCTGCTGACGGGGATGACGACGCGCGACGTCATCAACCGATGGCGACTGCTCCAGGCTCAGGAACTGCTGCAAGGAAAGGCAAAGGAAGCTGCTTTCGACAATGGCGGCGGGTCTAAGGGAGCCTCAAAGGATGAGCGCATACGCCGCCTGAATGCGGCGGCACGGCGCTGCGGATGGCGGTCCTACCGCGTGCTGCTCAAGGTGGCTCACCGATATGGGGTAAAGCTCGAAATATTGTGAGAATGCTCACTCTCAGTGAAGGAAAAGGGTCCGCATCGTTTGGTGCGGGCCCTTTGTTTGTAGATGGCGGATATTGCGGGGAGGGGTGCTCCGCGCGGGACGGAGGGGATGTGCAGCCAAACATGGCTGCGACAAGAACAAACGGGACAAGGCGGGTCGGGGCGAGATTGCTCCGCGCGGTACGAAGGGGAGCAATCCTGCGGCGAGGCTGCTCCGCTTGGTACGAAGGGGGACAATCCTGCGGCGAGGCCGCTCCGCTTGGTACGAAGGGGTGTTTTACCCATTCCTCTTCCGGTGCAGATAGCGGAGGACGAAGAAGAGGGAGACGAGGATGACGGCTTCGATGGTGGCGATGAGGGCGAAGTCGTCGGGAAGGTGGCCGTGATTCTGCTTGATGGAGAGGATCAGGACGGCGATGAAAAAGATAGCCAGGGCAAGGGGCATCACAATATATTTGGGAAGTTTGCGCATGGTTTTATTTTTTATCACGAATTTGCGAATTAAAGAATTATTTTTCTTTCAACACGAATTATCATGAATTGACCACGAATTTATCATGAATTAAATTTTTATCAAGAATTTGAGAATTAGAGAAAGCGCTACGGATTAAGCGGATTTATCGGATTTTTTGTATGGCTGAACGAATAATCTGGTTAATCTGTTTTAATCTGTAGAGTGCTTAAAGAAAATTCGATAATTCGTGAGATAAAAGGGATGAGAGTTATCACATCCCCTGCTTGATGATGTCGTGACCGCGGGTCATGAGGGCTTCGTAGATCTCGACACAGGCGATGGCATCGAGGGAGGCATAGGCGAGCTGGCGAGGATTGAGCTGGTCGGCCTCCCAGTTGGTGAGGCGCTGGCGCTTGCTGAGCTTGAGGCCGAAGAGAAGGGCGTAGATCTTGGCAAGACTGAGGTCATCGATGCCGTAGGTCTTGACCAGCTGCTGCAGTTCGATGAAGCCCTTGGGTTCGAGCTCCTCGTCCCACTTTCGCAGGTTCTTGAAATCGTCCTGCGTGGAAAGGCCCACCTTCACCACATTGGCATCCTCGAGCAGCGCCTTCAGGCAATCGGGGAACTCCTTGATCTTGTTGAGCCTGAAGAGATAGCACACCTTTCCGACCGAAAGCTGCACCAGGCAAACACGATAGGTCACGCCCTTCTGGAACGAGGGACGTGTCTCGGTGTCGAACCCGACAATCATACCCGATTCGCGTATCTGGCGCACAGCAATCTCTGCCTGTTCGACGTTGATGACCGTCACAGGATAGCCGGCGAACTCCTTTGTGGGGAGGTCGGCAAGTTCCTCTTTGCTGATGGTGTTATGAAAAGTCTGCGATGTCGGCATCTTCTTCGTCTTCGGCTTTAGTATATAACAAATCGTGAAGTGGTCGCATCACATTCACGAGGCACTGTCCCCAATAGTTGCAGAAATTTTCGCGAACCTTCACGATGGCATCGTTCATGGCCTCTTCGTTGCGATCGGCAAAAACCGCCACAAAGTTCTTGAGATCCTGATAGATGTCGGCCAAATCTTCGCTGATGGTATGCGTCATGGCACCTTCGCTGTACTGCATATCGGGCGTGAACACTTCGAGATATTCGTCGTCACCCTTCAAAAGACGCCACACCATCTGGCGCACCTCCTCGTAGTCGTCTTCGCTGACCGTGATGGGCAAATCGAAATAACCTGAATCATCGAGACGGGGAAGAAGTGATGCCTTGACGTAGATCAGCGGCAGGAGCCGGGTGATCTGTTCAAGGAACTTGCGGCGAGTAGTTCCTGAGAGAGACAGTTTCTCAAGAAACAGGCAATATTCGGCCGACACAGTGACCATATCGATCACGACGGGTGAATAGATTGGATTATCTTGCGATTTCATTTATACAATTGATGTTTAACAATATAGGAATACACTCCCCGATAGATCATCGCGGGCTGGCGACCCGAGGCGATGTCGGTGCGTATTTCGGTGCTGCTGATGTCGAAGAGCGGGGCATCGACAAAGCGCACATTTCGGATAGCCTCCTCCCCCAATCGCAGCTTCTCCTCCTCTCCCATCTCATAACCTGGACGCGGATAGACAATCAGATGGTAACGCGTGAGAAATTCGTCGTAGGCGCGCCATCGGTCGAAGGCGAGCCAGTTGTCGGCACCGATGATGAGATGGAACTGATGCTGGGGATATTTCCTTTCGAGGGCGTGGAACGTATTGATCGAATAGTTGGGCTTGGGCAAATTGTCCTCGATGTTGGAGACGTGCAGCCCCTTGCGACCGCGCACGGCGAGCTTGAGCATGGCTTCGCGGTCGTCGTCGGGTGCCAGGGTCGATGCACTGTCCACCTTGAAAGGGTTGAGAGGACTGCGTATCAACCACACCTGATCGACAATGCCCTGCTTGACAAGATAACTGCACAAGGACACGTGGCCCTTGTGGACGGGGTTGAAGCTCCCGCTGTAAACTCCAATAATCATAGGTAATGAGAAGACCCCCTCGGTCCCCCTGCTTAGGGGGATGACCTGCTTGTCCCCACAAAAGCGGGACATGCATATCGGGACTTAGTTCCTCCCCCTAAGCAGGGGGATTAGAGGGGGTCCGGGTCTTATTATTCTTCGTTAAGGAACTTTAGCACGGTGTCGAGGGTTTCGGCCTGGGCTTTTTCGAGGATGTCGTTCACGATGATGTGGTCGAACTCGGGGGCGAAGGTGAGCTCGTAGGCGGCCTTCTGGAGGCGCTGCTGGATGACTTCCTCGCTATCGGTGCCACGACTGTGGAGACGACGTGACAGTTCCTCGATGGATGGAGCCTGCACGAAGAGGCTCAACGCACGGTCGCCATAATACTTCTTGATGTTGACACCGCCCTTGACATCGACATCGAACACGACAGTATGGCCCTCGGAGGAGAGACGCTCGACTTCGGACTTGAGGGTGCCGTAGAACTTGTCGGTATAAACCTCTTCATATTCGAGGAACTCGTCGTTCTCGATGCGACGACGGAACTCTTCGGGGGTGAGGAAATAGTAATCGACGCCATCCTGCTCGGTGCCGCGCGGGGCACGTGAGGTGCAGCTTACACTGAAAGCAAGGTCGAGGCCCTGCGAAAGCAGATAACGCACCAGCGTCGTCTTGCCGCTGCCGCTTGGTGCGGAAAAAATGATCAATTTGCCTGGGGTCATATGGGAGGGGGTTGTGGTGGTTAAAGTGGATGAGGGCAGCCAAGGATGGCTGCCACGGAAACACGGGAACAAGGCTGCCTAGGGGCCACGAAACACGGGAACAGGGGAACAAGGGGACACGAAGGCACGGGGCTTGGGTCCTCCCCCTAAGCAGGGGGATTAGAGGGGGTCTGCTAGAGGGGGTCCTTACAGCACATTCAGCACCTGCTCCTTGATCTGCTCGAGCTCGTCCTTCATCTTGACGACGATGCGCTGCATTTCGGCCTGGTTGGACTTGGAACCAAGGGTGTTGATCTCACGGCCCATCTCCTGGGCGATGAAGCCAAGCTTCTTGCCGTGGCCACCAGCGTCCATTTCGGAATCCATCGTCTCGATGAAGTAGTCGAGATGATTGACAAGGCGATGCTTCTCCTCGTTGATGTCAAGCTTCTCGATGTAGTAGATCATCTCCTGTTCGAGGCGGTTCTTGTCGTAATCGACGGGCAGTTTCTCGAGACGGTCGAGCAGGTTCTGGCGGATGCGCTCGGTGCGGTCCTTCTCGTAAGGCTCGACTTGCGCAAGCAGGGCGCGGATGTTGGCGACCTTTTCGGAGAAGACGCGATAGAGCGACTGGCCTTCCTGCACGCGGAAATCGACCAACCTATCGACAGCCTGCTCAACGACCTTTACCACAGCGTCGAGTTCCTCCTGCTCGATGACGGGAGTCTCAACGTGGATGGCATCGGGGAAACGCAACAGCGTCTGCAGGACGACGGCCGAAGTGAGCTGGTCGGAGAATTCAGCCATCCCCAGTTCCTTGCGGGTGGCATCGAGCTGCTTGTAGTATTCGCTGATGATGGCTGTATTGATGTGCGGTTTTTCGGCAGAACTATCCAATGCCTCAGCCGTCACGACAAGTTCAACCTTGCCGCGCTGCATCTTGCGCTGCACCAGCTGACGAAAGTCCATTTCGCGCTCCCTGTACTGGGGACAAACCTTCGCCATCAGGTCGAGTTGCTTGGAGTTGACTGACTTGACCTCAACGGTCACTTTCTTGTTCGCGATCTCGGCAATTGCCTTGCCGAAACCGGTCATTGACTGTATCATTTGACTGTAAAACGATTCTAATTATTATGAATTTTGTGCAAAAATAATGATTTTTTCGATTCAATGGTACAACATATCAATTTTTTTTGTATTTTTGCAGCGAAAAATAACATATTATACTTAGTATTTACTATCCCCGTTTGCAAATATGGCCAATATTCTGATGATTGAGACGTCGGCAAAAGCATGTAGCGTCGCACTTAGCCGTGACTTTCAGATAGAGTTTTCGCGCGAGACCCTGGAGGGCCCCAATCACGCCTCCGTCCTCGGCCAATACGTGGAAGAGGTGATGAAATATGCGCGTGAAAACGGTGCCCTGCCCGATGCGATTGCCGTCTCGGAAGGCCCCGGCTCCTACACCGGACTGCGCATCGGTGTGAGCGAAGCCAAGGGACTGGCGTTCGGCCTGAACGTGCCCCTCATCGCCGTTTCGACGCTGAAGGCTATGTGCTGCCAGGTGATGTTCCACACCGACATCCAGATGGAGGAAGGCGAACTCTATTGCCCGATGATCGACGCGCGCCGCATGGAGGTCTATATGGCGCTCTACGACCAGGCTTTGGGCGAAGTGAAGGCGCCAAGTGCCGTAGTTGTGGACGAACAGTGGCTCGAAAGCCTGCTTGCCGACAAGGTGGTCTACTTCTTCGGCGATGGTGCCGACAAGTGCAAGGACCTCTTGACCAAGTACCCCAATGCCCGCTACGTGAAAGACGTTCGCGTGATGGCTCGCGATATGCTGGCTCTCAGCATCCAGGCATTCAACCGCGGCAAGTTTGCCGACACCGCCTATTTCACCCCCTTCTATCTCAAGGAGTTCGAGGCTTCCAAGCCGAAGGACCTGCTTCAGACCCTCTCTAATCCCCCTGCTTAGGGGGAAGAACCAAGCCCCGAAAATATACACCCAAGAAATAAACACCCCCGGACGAGCAAGTCATCCCCCTAAGCAGGGGGACCGAGGGGGTCTCCTATTTTTCCATTTATGCAACAATACAATACCCAGATGCCCAAGGTGAAACTTCCCGAATATGGGCGCAACCTGCAGGAACTTGTCGAGTATTGCAAGACGATACCCGACCGTGACAAGCGAACACGCTATGCCTATGGCATCGTATCCATTATGGGCGACCTTTACCCCGAAGCCGAAAAGGTGGAGAACCTCAGGCAGATTCTTTGGGATCACCTCGCCCTCATTTCGAACTACGAACTCGACATCGACTATCCGGTGGAGATCATTCCCAAGGATAGGCTGAGCGAGCGTCCTGAAAAGCTGGAAAATCCCCAGCAACAGCACATCGCCTGGCGAATGTACGGCAAGGTCATCGAAGATATGGTGGCCAAGGCCTGCGCGATAGAGGACCAGGATCAGCGCATTCGCCTCTTCGAGCGTTGCGCCAACCACATGAAACTCCATTTCCTCGTCACCCACCCCACAGCCGATGAGGACGATGACAAGATCATCCAGGACCTCCTCGCCTACACCAACGGCCAATTCAAGGACGACATCTACAAGGTTTTCCTCCACTCCGCCAAGGAACTGCAGGACAACACGCAATATGACCCCACTAAACTTGTTGTGACCCCTGCCAAGAA
>JAFWRO010000037.1:0-41418 GCA_017519885.1 Bacteroidales bacterium
GAGCCTCTGCCCTTGCTCCACAAACCCTAAATTTGATTGACCAGGACTTCAGCTCCCCAGTCAACAAATTCCAGGGATAGAGATCGCTAGTAAACCCAAGTCAGGGTTAGGTCATGAAATGGTCAACTTTTACTAGGGTTATATCAAAAACCAGTCAACTTTTTTTAGGGGAGTACACCCCCCTTGTAATTAATTGTCCCCCACGGAAAAAAAATATTTAAAATTCAAAAAATAAAAAAAAATAAATAATTATAGTTTGAGAACGTTTGTAAAATGCTGAAAATCAATGCTTATTCCAAAATGGAAAAAGCCTATTGGGGCAATCAAATAATAAAAAAATAAAATATAAGACATAAAAAACAAGCCTATCTGATTGAAATAGGATGTGCTTTGCAGGCTGAGATTGGTGAGAAAAACAGCCCTTTTTTGACGTGAATCTTGCAGAAAATGGGTCAAATATTTGGATTTTCGCAGCAAAAAAGCTATCTTTGCACACAAAATAGCCACAAAAATGAAACAAAACCGCCCATTTCTGCTGATTTTCGTGATGACATTCCTTATGCCGTGCCTCTTCATGGAGGTGCGCGCGCAGTCGTTCGAACAATATTTTGAGGACAATACGCTGCGCCTCGACTATGTGTTTGCAGGCAATAGCAGCGAGCAGCACATCTACCTGGAGCAACTCTACAAGCAGCCGCGATGGGCAGGCCGAAGGAGCCGCCTCGCGGAGAAGTACCTGAACGGAAACGGACAACTCACCGTGCGCGACCACGCGACGCAGGAGGTCATCTACGTGTGGACCTTCTCTACCCTCTTCCAGGAATGGCTGCTCGAGGACGAGGCAAAGACCTTGAGCCGTGCGTTCGAATCGAGCTACAACATCCCTTATCCAAAGGCGAAGGTCGATGTTTCGGTCACCCTGACCGACCATCACCAGCAGGTCATCGCCTCGCTCACGCACACCGTGGATCCTGCCGACATCCTCATCCGTCCCATCGGCGACAACGGTATCCCGTTCCACTACGTGTGGAAGGGTGGAGGCCAGGCGGGGAAGCCCGAGAAGTCGCGTGCCTCGCGCAGCTACGAGGCTACGGACTACGACCCCTTTGAGGATGTGAACGTGGCCGACTGCATCGACTTCGCCATCCTCGCCGAGGGATATACCGAGCAGCAGATGGGCAAGTTCTTCGCCGACTGCCAGCGTGCCGTGGATGCACTCTTCGCCTGGGAGCCTTTCGCAAGCCTGAAGGACCGTTTCAATGTGGTGGCTGTGGCTGCCCCAAGCCCAGAGGCTGGGCCTTCGGTGCCTCATCGCGGCGTGTGGAAACAGACGGCTGTGCGCACCCACTACGACACCTTCTACAGCCAGCGCTATCTGACCTCGCAGGACATGCACACCATTTACGACCTATTGTCGGGTGTACCCTTCGAACACATCATGGTGCTGGTGAACTCCGACACCTATGGGGGAGGAGGCATCTACAATCAGATCACCTTCGCTACGAGCGACCATCCTACATTCCGCGAGGTCTTTGTCCACGAGTTCGGACATTCCTATGCCGGCCTTGCCGACGAATATGCCTACGATGACATGGACACCGAATGGTACCCTGCCGACGTGGAGCCCTGGGAACCCAACGTGACCACATTGAAGGACTTCGGCAGCAAGTGGGCCGACCTGATGCCCAAGGGACAGCCCATTCCCACGCCTCTCGATCCCAATGTGCCCGATTACCGCAAGGCTCGCGAGAACCCCGATGCCCTGGCGAAACTGAATGCTGCCACGCAGGTGGTGGGTGTGTTCGAAGGTGCAGGCTACCAGAGCAAGGGCTGCTACCGCCCTGCCCAGGAGTGCCGAATGAAGATCAACGAGGTGCAGGACTTCTGTCCCGTCTGTGCCCGCGCCATCCGCCGCATCACGGATTTCTATACGGGGAAATTCTGACGATAAAACTGATTTCAACTTTGGATTGGCGGCAGCGTCACCATCCTGCCAGGTGTCACAATCGGTGACAATGTTACCATTGGTGCCGGTTCTGTGGTAGTGAGCGATATTCCCTCGAATACTGTTGCCGTGGGTAATCCTTGTAAAGTCATCAAAAAGATAGTGGTGTAATTAGATAAAGCGAGTTTTTACAAACGGATTGTTCATCATTCTACTATTGTTTTCAGCGAGGCAAATATAGTTATAGATAGAGTGTGAAGGAATGATTGTCCTGTGCTTTGCCGAGGAAATGATCGGGTTATTTCTTGGCAAGTCTTCGGAAAGTTCATTATTAAAACTGGTCAAGACAATATACTAGGACTACATCGTGTGAGTCGGGTGGATATTTGTGTGGTTTTTTGTTCAAAATAGGCGCCAGTCACGTTAAAAACCGTTAAAAGTTGAGGTATCCCAAGCTTTTTTTTGCATAATTACGATTATTTGTTCATATTTGTACCGACAAAACTTTACATAACCCTTAAAATCCCCAAATCATATGACAATTTCTTTTCTAAAGCCATCAGACCCATATCTGGGTGAAGGCCTAAATGTATCAGGCTTCATACCAAGCTATTACATTGAGATGGATGTTGCTAACTGTATCGATTTAGCTCCCCTTGTGCAAATCCAGGGAGGAACACTCGATGATGTCACGTTATCTTCCTATTCCGACTATGTAGAAATCAGCAACGGCCATTTTCTGACAGCCAAGAAACAATCGCAAGGCGCAAATGTGTTTCCAATGTGTCCTGACTATATTCCTCTTTATGCGAAGGCTAAATCGAGTGATGCCAATGCAATGATTCTTGTTAGAATCTATGACCGACCAATTAGTCTCCTGCTTGTGGAATCACAGAACATAAATGGAGAGACTTTTTATACTATGAGCAAACAGCTGACATCGGCTTTGGAAAAGAAACCTGGTGAAGACATAATAGTTTCGTTCAAGATATCTCCCCCTACAGCCCATCAGGTCGTCAGACTATTTAGCAAAAATAGCTATATGCAGAGCAATATAAATAAGATGACCATCAAAGACGAGGCTGGCAAAGATATGGGAACGACCACATTCACGCTAAGCCGCGACGCGTATTATTATGCCGGTGTGAATAAACTAAAATCCGCCGATTCTGATTCGTATGGAACGTACCTGATTTCAAAGAGGGTCCCGGCAGGAGCATTAAGATATGTTTTCAAAGAGGTAAATATCCAGGTAGTCGAATACTATGGCATGGAACCAAAACCTTTGGATTATGTGACAATGAAGATGCCATGCGGCTTCCAATATCCCATAGGCGGCAGGACTGGCACCATTGACGGAGGCTTGAGGATAAGGAAGGACGCTACGGGAAGGAGCCTGATCAAGGACACCTACAAGAAGCTTCTGCCTAAAGGTTCCGATTTGCCAGTTGCCGTCGTGTTTAAGATGTCAAAAGACGCACGTTTCCCGTATCGGCATGGAATAGAATTCACATATTGTTGGAACGATGTGTACGAAGAACCCAAGCCTTACGAGCCAAATTCCACTTCAAACTACAAGGATTCTCATGGCTACTCGATAGCAATTCACCAATGGGGGAAAAAGGTGAAATGGGCTGCCGTATGGTCTAATTCCGACTATAGTACTTCCAAAGCTTGGAAGCAAGCAGATGATTATCTCTACAATAAATCGTGCTATGATGCCGATGGATTGAGAGTAACAGGTCATTTCCATTTTTTTAACAAAACAATTGACATACTTCGCAAAGTGAAACCAGTGAACCTCCTTTATCAGTATCATAGACGTTATCCGACAATACAATACGCACTTGAGGATGAAAACAAGAAAGAAGTAATACAAGCTCCCGAATGGTTCCTTCCATCCGTCGATGAAATTTTAAGCCTGAACATGGACAATGATATGGTTATGAAGAAGGCTCTGGTAGAAAGAATCAATTACTGTGGAGGCGGACTGGCTGATGGGTCTTGTTTCTGGTCCTGTACTATAGGCAAAAACGACGTTTGGAAACCCGCGTTCGGAATATGGTATGCCAATAAAGACGTGACATACGGAACAGATAATATGACTGCGGAATACGACATACGCCCATTTTACAGATTCTGATACGCACCCGATTTCATCTTCCCACCGATTGATAAATCCATTTCATTGATTTACTGCTTAAAATACAAAGACGCTGAATCGTTTGGTGCAGTGTCTTTGTTTTTACACGGGGAAGCCGTAGGTGGCCATTAGCATTATTTATTATTTATTCTCGATAAGTGACTAAAAAAACTGCTAAGTACCAAGGGGTAGGTACTTAGCAGACTTAATAGGAGCGAAATACGGGACTCGAACCCGCGACCCTCGGCTTGGGAAGCCAATGCTCTACCAACTGAGCTAATTTCGCAGATATTAGCGGAAGCGACGTTCCGCTAAAGGTTTGTGTTCCATTGGACGGCTTACTGATTGACGAGCGAAGCCATCATATTCACCATCTTGAGTGCGGCGAGGGCGCTTTGTGCGCCAACACCTTCCTGTGTGAGGCGGCGGGCATCGTCGAGCGTGTCGGTGGTGACCACGCCGAAGATGAACGGGATATCACCATGGAGGTTGAGGTGGGTGATGCTACGGCTCAGTGTCTGACAGATGATGTCGTAGTGGGGATTGTTCTCGCGCACTACGCTGCCGATCATAATCACGGCACTCGGTTCCATCATATTGTTCATCTGTCGGGCGCCGAACGGGAGCTCCATCGCTCCGGGCACGTGACTGACGTAGATGTCTTCCCTCATTACTCCGCACTGCTCGAGTTTCTGCAAAGCCTGCTCGAGGAGTGCATTACTGATCTCAGGTTGCCATTCAGATACTACTATACCAATACTGGCGTCTGTACTGTTCGCGGTGTAGTCCGCCGCCACAGGGTCACTCATTTTAATTAACAATTAATAATTAACAATTAACAATTCAATTAACAATTAATAATTAACAATTAACTGATTGAATTGTAATTGAAAAGTTACTTAACTCGTTCGATGTATTTGTCGATAGACTGGGCGATGGAAGTTTCGGCCCAATTGTCCTTGATGTTCTGATAAACCTTGAGGGCATTCTTGAGGTCGCCTGCCTCCTCGTAGGCGAGACCAGCCTTGCGAAGGAAGAGGGGAGTGTACTGGGCGTTGCTTGCAGCCTTGGCAGCCTGCTCGAAAGTCTCGGCAGCCTTGGTGTAGTTGGGGGTCTCCTGATCGACGTAGCAGTCGCCGAGAGCGCTGAGGATGGCGGGAGCGATCACGTTGTCGTTGCCGTCGAAGTCCTGCAGATATTTGATAGCCTCCTCATAGTTGCCGAGGTTCTTCTGGCAGAGTCCGGCATAAGCCTTTGCGGTGTTGCCTGCGCGGGTCGAACCGAATTCCTCGATGACAGCCTCGAAGCCTTCGAGAGCCTGCTCATACTGTCCTTGGTCGAAAAGGAGCTCGGAACTCCAGATCTCGTTCTGTGCCTTCTCGTTGTTACGCTGCGACATCCAACGCCAGCCGAAGATGACGGCTACGATAAGGATGAGCGCAATGAAGCCATATACGATCTTCTTCTGGTTGTCCTTCTCCTGAAGGAACTGCTCGGTCTTGCTGAGCGGCTGGTCGATTGCTGTTTCCTCGACCTTTTTGATTTCTTTTTTTGCCATGTCTATATTTTGTTTATTATTATTTGCATATTTAGCGGCGCAAATTTAGCGATTTTACTTGAATAAACAATATTTTTTGCGAAAAAAATGTTTAAAATTCGTATTTTCCCCCAAATTTTCGTATCTTTGCCACGTCAATTTACAAGTTTTTCGGCATTATGGACGAAAATTGCCTTCGAATGACATATGAAACTGGAGCATCTTAGCATCGTCAATTACAAGAATATCCGCGAGGCGGACCTCGACTTCTCATCGGGCGTGAACTGCCTGGTGGGGAAGAACGGCATGGGTAAGACCAACCTGCTGGATGCCATCTATTACCTGTCGTTCTGCAAGTCGTTCAACGGCGTGACCGACAGCCAGGTGATGACGCACGGCGAGGAGTTCTTCATGCTGAACGGACAATACGAACTCAATGGCGAGACGGAGGACATCCGCTGCGGCTACAAGCTTCACTCTCGAAAGTCGTTCAAGCGTGCGGGCAAGGAATACCAGCGGCTGAGCGACCACATCGGGTTGCTGCCCATCGTGCTGCTCACGCCTTCGGACAGCGTGCTGCTGCAGGGCGGCAGCGAGGAAAGGCGCAAGTTCATGGACATGGTGATCAGCCAGTTCAACAAGCCATATCTGAACGCGCTGATTCGCTACAACCAGGCGCTGCTGCAGCGCAACAGCCTCCTGAAGCAGGAACCGCCCTGCACCGATCCCTTGCTCTATCAGACGTGCGAGGAGCAGATGGACTTCTACGGGCGGATGATCTATGCAGCCCGACGCCAGTTTGTCGATGACTTCACCCCGGTCTTCCAGGAGTTCTACAGCCAGATCTCGATGGATCGCGAGCGCGTGTCGATAGGGTACACTTCGCATTTCGAAGGCGGGCAGAGCCTTATGCCGCTGCTCAATGCCGTACGCAGTCGCGACCTGGCTCTGGGCTACACGACGCGAGGTGCCCACAAGGACGACCTCGTGTTCCAAATCGGTGACTACCAGATGAAGCAGCAGGGTTCGCAAGGACAGAACAAGACGTTCCTGGTGGGGCTGAAACTGGCGCAGTTCGACTTCCTCAGGCGCATGGGGCACACCACGCCCATCCTTCTGCTCGACGACATCTTCGACCGACTCGACAGCGACCGTGTGGAGCAGATTATTCGTCTGGTGGCAAGCGACAGGTTCGGGCAGATTTTCATCACCGACACCAACCGCGAATACCTCGACCGCATCATCGACCGATGCACGGAGAACTATAAGCTGTTTGAGGTGAGCAATGGAGGATATTATAATAAATGAAAAGGAAAAACGAACAATCGATCGGTGAGATCATCCGAGAGTACCTGAAGGTGACGCAGCTCGAGAACCATGTGTTCGAGTCGCGCATTGCCGAGGTATGGCAGGAGGCACTCGGAGACCGCATCACCCTGGAGACCGAACGCATACATCTGCAGTCGGGGACGTTGTTCGTGACCCTCAAGTCGCCTTCGCTGAAGCACGACATCATGATGCAGCGCTCGGTGATACGTGTCGCCTTGAACGAAAAGTTGGGGAATGACATAATAAAAAGCGTCGTGGTACGTTAATGTAATTAAAGGATTCTAAGGGATGCTTAGGGATTCTTAGGGATATTAAGGGACGTTACTGACGATGGGTTGATATTATATGCGCGTACATATATATATTATAATGTGTCTGGTTGTGCTTGCCACGATGGCGATGCCTGGGCTGAGGGCTCAGGTACGAATCTATGGCACGGTGACCAACGAGCAGGGGCAGCCCATGGACGTCGTTCATGTGCGCCTGTTGCGCGGCAGCATCGGCACGCTCACCAACTTCAAGGGCGAATACGAGCTGCAGGTGGCCGACTCGGACACCCTGCGCGTCATCTTCACCTCGTTGGGCTACAAGCGCGTGGAAAGGGTGGTGAACACCCGTGCGGTGCAAGCCAACGAAAGGGGCGCACGCCGACTGCAGCTGAATGTGCAGATGCAGCCCAACCAATCGGTGCTGCACGACGTGGAAGTGACCACCCGACGACAGACGGCTCCGGGCAACATGGAGCACATCAAGGTGGAGAACGTGCGCAATATGCGTTCGACCAGCGGCAACGCCATCGAGGACCTGATAGGAACACAGGCGGGTGTGAACATGAACAATGAACTCTCGTCGCAGTACAATGTGCGCGGCGGGTCGTTCGACGAAAACCTGGTCTATGTCAACGGCATCGAGGTCTATCGTCCCCAGCTCATCGCCAGCGGTCAGCAGGAAGGTCTTTCGTTCATCAACCCTGCCATGGTGGGTGCCGTCGATTTCTCGACAGGAGGCTTTTCGAGCGAATATGGCGACAAGATGAGTTCGGTGCTCGACATCACCTACCGACGTCCCGAAGCACTCGATGCCGAGGCGATGATCAGCCTGACGGGCGGCAGCGCTGCATTGGGCCAGCGACTTGGAAACTTCACCCAACTGCACGGACTTCGCTACAAGCGCAATGCCACGATACTCAATTCGCTCGATACACAGGGCGAGTATGACCCAATCTTCTTCGACTACCAGACGTTCCTGACCTGGGCATTCGGCAAGGACGAGAAGTGGAACCTCAGTTTCCTGGGCAACATCGCCGTGAACGATTACCGATTCACACCCGAAAGCCGCGAGACGACCTTCGGCACCAACGAGGTGGCCCACAGCTTCAAGGTCTATTTCGACGGACACGAGAAGGACCAGTTCGACACGTTCTTCGGCGCCCTGACCCTGGGCTACAATGGACTGCGTAACACACGCCTGCAACTGATGGCTTCGGCCTTCATGACGGACGAGGAGGTGACCTACGACATCTCGGGCGAATACTGGATGGACCAGGCGGCTTCGGTGAGCCAGGCAGGCCTCGGCGTGGGACGTTACATGGAGCATGCACGCAACTATCTGCAGGCACGTGTGATGGCACTTTCGCTCAAGGGCAACACACAGATTGCCCGCAACAGGCTCACCTACGGCATGACGGTGCAGAGCGAGAAGATCGACGACAAGATTGCCGAATGGGAACGCCGCGACTCGGTGAGCTATAGTCTGCCGCGCGATGCGGGCAAACTTCGCGTGGTCGAGAACCTGCATTCGGCCTACAAGGGCACCACGACACGCCTTTCGGCCTTCGTGCAGGACACCTACGGATGGGATGCCTGGGACGGACGTTTCCTGCTGCAGGGTGGCGTGCGCCTGAGCTACTGGACCTTCAACGAGGAACTGCTCGTGTCGCCACGCGCTTCGCTTCGCTACACGTTCGGCAACGACCACAACAAGCAGGCACGCATCGCAGCCGGCCTCTACTACCAGTCGCCCTTCTACAAGGAGTATCGCCTGAGCTACACCGACGAGGACGGCAACCAGATGGTGGAGATGAACAAGGACATACGTTCGCAGCGTTCGTGGCAGGTCATCCTGGGCTGGGACCACACGTTCAAGGCCTACGAACGCCCATTCAAGTTCACCGTCGAGGGCTACTACAAGGGCATCTCGAACTACATCCCCTACATGGTGGATAATGTGCAGATACGCTATGCCGGCGAGAACAAGGGCTCGGCCTATGTGGCTGGCATCGACGCTAAGATCTTCGGCGAGTTTGTCGATGGCACGGACTCGTGGCTCAGCCTTTCGCTGATGAACAGCAAGGAGACCTACGACGGCCTCAAGACCGCACGCCCCACGGAGCAGCGCTACGGCATCGGCCTTTTCTTCAGCGACTACTATCCTGGGCACGATGCCTGGCGCGTCTTCCTGCGCGGCGTCTTCAACGACGGTCTGCCGTTCTTCAGCCCCCAGGGAGGGAGGAAGGCAGGCATCTTCCGCACACCCGCCTACAAGCGCATCGATCTGGGCGCCAGCCACGTGTGGGACGCCAAGCACTACCAGTTCATGAACCGCGGCTTCTGGAGCCACGTGAAGGAAATAACGGTGGGCGTGGACATCTTCAACCTGATGGACATCGACAACACCAATTCGTACTACTGGGTGACCGTGATCGGCAACGATGGCTCGACGCGAGGCAATCCGACCTATGCGGTGCCCAACTACCTGACCGGACGTATGCTCAATGTGAGCCTGGGGGTAAGGTTTTAGAAAACTACAATAAAACTAAATAAACGTGATTACAGTTAACAATCTACAAGTACAGTTTGGAAAGAGAATCCTCTTCCAGGACGTCAATCTGAAGTTCACACCGGGCAATTGCTACGGAATCATCGGTGCCAATGGTGCCGGCAAATCAACCTTCCTGCGTGTCTTGAGCGGCGAACTTGACCCGACACGCGGCTCCTACGAGATGGGACCCGGCGAGCGCCTGAGCGTGCTGGAGCAGGATCACAACAAGTATGACCAGTACACGGTACTCGACACCGTGCTGCGCGGCAACACCGTGCTCTACGACATCATGGAGGAGAAGAATGCCATCTACGAAAAGCCCGAGATGACCGAGGAGGACGGCATGCGTGCCGCCGAACTCGAAGAGAAGTTTGCCGAGATGGACGGCTGGAATGCCGAGTCGGATGCCGCAGCCCTGCTTTCGGGCCTTGGCATCAAGGAGGAACTCCACTACATGATGATGAGCGACATTTCGGCAAAGCAGAAGGTGCGCGTGATGCTGGCAAAGGCGCTGTTCGGCAACCCCGACAACCTGCTGCTCGACGAGCCCACCAACGACCTTGACCTCGACACCGTGATGTGGCTCGAGAACTACCTGCAGGGCTTTGAGCACACGGTGCTTGTGGTGAGCCACGACCGCCACTTCCTCGACTCGGTGTGCACCCACACCGTGGATATCGACTTCAAGAAGTGTACGCTCTTTGCCGGCAACTACAGCTTCTGGTACGAGTCGTCGCAGCTCGCCCTGAAGCAGCAGCAGATGGCCAACAAGAAGGCCGAAGAGAAGAAGAAGGAGCTCTTGGAGTTCATCCGCCGCTTCTCGGCCAACGTTGCCAAGTCGAAGCAGACCACCAGCCGCAAGAAGATGCTCGAGAAACTCAACATCGAGGAGATCCAGCCATCGACACGCCGCTATCCGGGCATCATCTTCACTCCCGAACGCGAGGTGGGCAACAAGGTGCTCGAGGTACACGGCCTGGGCAAGACAGTGGAGGGCACCAAGCTCTTCGAGGACGTCAACTTCCAGATCGAGCCGGGCGACAAGGTGGCCTTCCTTTCGCACGACCCACGTGCAATGACCGCCCTGTTCGAAATCATCAATGGCCTCGACGAGGACCACGAGGGCACCTACAACTGGGGACAGACCATCACCACTGCCTATCTGCCGCTCGACAACAGTTCGTTCTTCAACACCGACCTCAATATGGTGGATTGGCTCAGCCAGTTCTCGAACGACACTTCGGAAATCTACATCAAGGGCTTCCTCGGACGTATGCTCTTCCGCGAAGAGGAGGTACTGAAGAAGGCCAGCGTGCTTTCGGGAGGTGAGAAGATTCGCTGCATGATTGCACGCATGATGATGAAGAATGCCAATACGCTGATCCTCGACTCTCCGACCAACCACCTCGACCTCGAGTCGATCCAGGCATTCAACAACAACCTGCAGACCTTCCGTGGAGTGATCCTCATGTCGAGCCACGACCACGAGTTCATCCAGACCGTGTGCAACCGCGTGATCGAACTTGGCCCCAAGGGCATCATCGACAAGCGCACCGAGTTTGACGACTACATCACCGACGAGCGTGTGCAGGAATTGCGCCAGCGCATCTATTAATTGGGCTCTTATGGACGTATTCGTTCCAAAAATGCTTTCAATTTGCAACCTGCGCCCTACAATTTTGTGATGCAGAGAAAGTAATTTTTAGCAATTTGATTTTTTATTTGGAAAAGTTGATAAAGTTTCCTTATCTTTGCACCCGATTTTGACCACACAATACTTCAAAATATTACTAATATGAAAAAACTTACCCTTCTCTTGCTCGCTTTCGTGGCCTGCATCAATGCTTATGCCTTCAAGTTTGATGGCATCGATCTCAATGGTACCGTTGGTGATATTACCCGTGCTATCTCCAAGAAGAACTACGTAGCCACCGTAGAGAATCCCAATGTCCTCACTGGTCTTTGCCAGGGCACCAAGATCAATCTGTCGTTCAATCTCGCCGACGTCAGCGAAAAGAACCACATCGGCCAGCTCATCGTCGATGTGCCCAATGCCAGTGGCAACGCATTTGTCGAGAACGCCCAGTTGCTCAACATCATCTATCACCAGGTGTCGAACACCGAAGAAGGCTATCTTTACGCAGTTGATGACGACGGCACCACGCTGCTCCTTTCGCGCACCGAAGGCGGTATCCGTCTGACCTACAACACGCCCTACTACCAGAAGAAGTAAGCAGTAAGGCCGATCAATAAGAAGAACAAAAACGACCAAGGCACGTCGGTGACACGATGCCTTGGTCGTTCTTTATTTACTCAAGTTTCGCACATGCGAAACTTGAATTATTTTATTGTCTTCCAGCCGATGCGCGGCAGCCTGGTTATGCCAGGAACTTGCGTGAATACTCGGGCTCCTTGCGGGCGTTGCGGACACGAAGCAGGATGCAGGCCAACGTCATCAGCACGAGAGCTGCATACCACAGCCAATACCCCACCGATAGGATATACTCCGTCGCTTGTCCAGTCTCGAAGTCAGGAATCGTATCACGAACGAGCAACAGCAACCCCAAGAACGGCAACGGCAAGGAGAACCAGAAGAGGCTCTTGGCCCGGCGTATCATGATGCACGAGCAGACCACATATAGAATATTGGCCAGCCAACAGAAGAAAAAGCAGTTAAACCCGAACGACATCCAGCCAAAGAGCAATAGGAAAAAGCCGTGAAGCTCCAGCTCGCCAATACGCAGCCCCACGAAGCATAGTGACGCCGCGTAGCACAGCAAACTCAAGACGAATGCTGCATTGTAGCTGTGGTTGAGGAACAGAAGTTTCTGACGGATGTGCATGGGGGAGGGTTCTGAAGGGTTCGAAGGGTTTGAAGGGTTCGAAAGGTTTGAAGGGTTCGAAAGGTTTGAAAGGTTCGAAAGGCTCGTTTAGAACATGCGGATGCCCATGATCTCGCGCATTTGTGAGGTGATCTCATGCACGATGGGGCGCACCTTCTCGGCACCCATGCGGCGCACTTTGTTGAGGTAGTCGGTGTCGGCATAGAGCTCCTCGTAACGCTCACGGATGGGGCGGGTCACCTTGAGGACGTCTTCGGCAATCTGCATCTTGAGGTCGCCGTAGCGGATCGAGCAGTCGTTCCAGGCGGCGAGGAACTGGTCATAGACCTCCTGGGCGCTGGTGAGCTTGAGGAAGTAGAACAGGTTCTTGATGGGCTCGCTCATCTCCGAATTGGGCTCGGTGGGGGTCATGTCGGTCACGGCCTTCTTGAACTTCTTGATTACCGTCTTGTCATCGTCGTTGATATATATACAGTTGCCTTCGCTCTTGCCCATCTTGCCGCTGCCGTCGAGGCCGGGGATCTTGATGGGTTCGCCCTTGGCCTCGTAGGGATGGGGCTCGACGAGGAAATCGACCTTGTAATAGTGGTTGAAGCGAACGGCAAAGTTGCGAGCCATTTCGAGGTGCTGCAGCTGGTCCTTGCCCACGGGCACATAGTGCGCCTTGTGCTGCAGGATGTCGGCTGCCATGAGCACGGGGTAGGTGAGCAGGCCGGCGTTGACGTTGTTGGGGTTCTTGCGTGCCTTGTCCTTGAAGGCGACGGTCTTCTCCAGCTCGCCCAGATAGGCATGCATATTGAGCAGGGTGTAGAACTCGCAGGTCTCCGGCACGTCGCTCTGCACATAGACCATGCACTTCTCAGGGTCCATGCCGGCAGCCAGATATTCGGCCAGGATGCTGCGGATATTGGCATTGAGGGCCGTCGGGTCGGGAGCGGTGGTCAGCGAGTGATAATCGGCTATGAAATAACGGCAATCGTAGTCGTTCTGCATTTCGACAAAGTTGCGAAGGGCACCATAGTAGTTTCCGAGGTGCAGGTGCCCGGTGGCGCGGATGCCACTCAAGACGATGGGTTTCTTTTCCATATATTATATATAATGTATAACTGAATTTACTTAACGTTCTGCAAAATCAAGCCGACGAGAGCTTCGTTGCCTGCTGCAATCGAGACATTGCGGTCTTCGCGGATGCTTCGAACCACACCGCCTACCTCTTCGATGATGAGTTGCCCGGCGCAGCAATCCCACGGCTTGATGTTGAGTTCCCAATAGCCGTCGAGCATACCGGCAGCCACACAGCAGAGATCGTAGGCTGCAGCTCCCATGCGGCGCAGGCCACGCAACTGGGGCAACATGCGGCAGAGGTTGTCGAGATTGTTCTTGTCGCTGCCCACAGTGCCCTTGTCGTAGGGGAATCCGGTGGCGAGGATGCACTGGTCGAGTTCGGTCTTGCGGCTCACGTGGATGCGGCGTCCGTTCCATTGGGCACCTTCGCCACGAACGGCGGTGAAGAGGTCGTCCATTTTTGGCGCATAGACCACACCCACAATGGTTTCGCCCTTGTACTTCACGCCGATGCTGACGCAGAAGATGGGCAGGCCTTGCGAATAGTTGTTGGTGCCGTCGAGCGGATCGACCACCCATTCCCATTCGCTGTTGGGCTTCTGATGCAGGCCAGTCTCCTCGCCCAAGATGCTATGATTGGGGTAGGTGGTGGTGATGCGTTCGATGAGCAGCTTCTCGCAAGCCTTGTCGACATCGGTTACCACGTCGTGCATCGAACTCTTCGTCTCGATGCCAAGATGACGACTGCGGAACTTCTCCATCTGCAACTTGCCGGCTTGCATGGCCCAGTCGATGGCATATTCGAGTATGGTGTTGGCGTCCTCGGTGTTGCCTCTGCGGGCAAACGGGTTCGGGAGAATCATACGTATTTCTAATAAAGATGGTTGAAATATTTGGGTGCAAAGATACGTACTTTTCATCGATTATCCAAATTTTCGCGGCAAAAATACTGAATAAATTTTTTTTCTGAAAAATTGATGCACAAAATTTGGAATGTTCAACGAAAGTCACTATCTTTGCGCCATTATTTTTGATACGTCATTTATAAACACATTATGGTTGACTTACATTATCCTGACAAGAAAGACAAGATTGAGATGTTTCCGCTGATTGACGATGAAGGAAACGTTATGGGACGTGCCAGCCGCGCCTATTTCCACGGCGGGTCGATGGCACTGCATCCCGTTGTGCATCTGCATATTACCGACCTGCAGGGACGCATATACCTGCAAAAACGTTCGATGACCAAGGACATTGCTCCGGGCCGCTGGGACACGGCTGTGGGAGGCCACGTCAGCTTTGGCGAAGGTCTTGAGGAAGCTGTGCGTCGCGAGGCCCATGAGGAACTCGGGCTGCGTTTCCGCACCGAACCACGTTTCCTTTTCCAGTACATCTGGGAGTCGGAGCAAGAGCGCGAACTGGTCACGTCGTTCCACATTGTTTACAATGGACGTATCGTGCCCAACAGCGAGGAGGTTGACGAGGGACGCTTCTGGACCTACGAGGAACTTCGCCACGAACTGGGTCGTGATGTCTTCACCCAGCAATTCGAGCAGCAGGAATATCGTCACCTGATCCGTTCGCTTTGCCTGTGAAAAAGGTTGCCTATTACACGCTTGGCTGTCGCCTGAACTTCGCCGAGACTTCGACGCTGGCCTATCGCCTGCAGCAACTGGGCTTCGAGAAAATCAGTCCCAGAAGCGGTGAGCAGGCCGACCTTGTAGTGGTCAACACTTGCGCCGTGACCGAACAGGCTACGGCCAAGAGTCGCCAGCAGATCAACAAACTGGTGAGCGAACATCCTTCGGCCTACGTGGTCGTGACCGGCTGCTATGCGCAGATCGAGCCCCAGCAATTGGCCGAGCGTGTGAAAGGCATCGACGTCATCGTAGGCACCGAATACAAGGGTGACAATATCCTCACGCTACTGGGCGACCTCACAAAACGTGACGAACCGCTGGTCTATCGCACACAATACAAGGACATTCAGACCTTCCATGGAGGATGTTCGGCCGACGACCGCACACGTCATTTCCTTAAGGTACAGGACGGTTGCGACTATTTCTGCACCTATTGCACGATACCCTTGGCACGCGGACGCAGTCGCAATGGAACCATTGCCGAACTGGTCGGAATGGCACGTGACGTGGTGGCCAAAGGAGGCAAGGAGATAGTGCTCACGGGTGTCAATATTGGTGACTTCGGACGTTCGACAGGGGAGAGTTTCTTCGACCTTTGCCGTGCTCTCGATGAGGTGGAAGGCGTGGAACGCTATCGCATAGGCAGCATCGAGCCCAACCTCATCACCGACGAGATGATCGGGTGGATAGCAAACGAGAGCCGTCGTTTCGCTCCGCATTTCCACATTCCGCTACAAGCAGGAACCGATGAAGTCCTGCACCTGATGCGCCGTCGATACGACACCAAACTATTTGCCCATAAGGTCGAACTTATCAGAACTGCCTTGCCCGATGCGTTCATCGGCGTAGATGTGATGGCAGGTATGCGTGGCGAGACAAGCGACCTTTTCGAACAAGGTTATTCCTTTATCCAGTCGCTTCCCGTCAGCCAACTTCATCCATTTACCTACAGCGAGCGTTCGAGTACCCAGGCATTGAATATCCGCCCCATTGTTCCAATGCCCGAACGGCATGAGCGAACTGCCCGGCTTGTGGCGCTCAGCGACCAGAAGCTGCGTGACTTCTATCGTCAGCAGATGGGGAAGACGTTGCATGTGCTTTGGGAGCAGCCGCCTCGGCAGAAAGATGGCACGTTTGCACCGATGCATGGTTTCACCGGCAACTATATTCGTTTGCAGCGCTCTTATGACCCTTCGCTTGTCAATGTCTGCCAGGAGGTTGTTTTGAGCCACGAACTGATTGAGACCAACCAAGGACCTGCGATTCTTACATCTTTTTAATCCTTTTTTCTCGATAATGAAAACTATAACCAGGCTTATATCCATGCTCTTTTTGCTCGCTTTTGCAAATGATATGCGAGCACAACTGTACGATGTGGTAGTTGCGAAGGATGGTACGGGAGATTATCTTACCATCCAGGATGCCATTCTCTCCATCCGCGATTACAAACCCGAGGGGCGTCAGCGCATCCTCGTCAGGAAAGGAACCTACGAAGAGAAGGTTATCGTGCCCACCTACAAGACCAACATCTCGATCATCGGCGAAGACCGCGACTCGTGCATCCTCGTCTGGCACGACCATGCCAACCTTCAGCACACGGGCCGCTTCGAGGGTGTGGTGCTCGGTTCGGTGGCCGATGCCATGGGACACGATAATCAGCTCATCAATGGCAGCGACCGAGGACATCGTGCGGGTACCTTCGAAAGTTATACATTGCTCGTGCTGGGTGAAGGATTCGAGTGCGAGAACATGACCATCGTCAACGATGCCATGACGCATTACAACCCTGATTGGTGGCAGACACATTCCAATGCAGCCAAGGTCGGACAGGCTGTCACCGTGCATTGCGAGGCCGATCGATCGGTGTTCCGCAATTGTCACATCCACGGTTTTCAGGACACGGTATTCACCGGCAATGCCCGTTCGCGCCAGATATTCTATGGTTGCTATATCGATGGTACGGTCGATTTCATTTTTGGTCCTGCCACTGCGTGGTTTGAGGATTGCGAGATTCGTTCCATCGGCAACGGCTATCTGACTGCTGCCTCCACACCTGCCGAGAATCCTTATGGCTACGTCTTCAAGCATTGCAAGGTCACAGCCGAGCCCGGTGCCAAGGCTTATCTGGGCCGTCCGTGGCGCAACTGGGCCAGTGTCATCTTTATGGAATGCGAACTTCCAGCTTCCATCCACGAGGCAGGCTGGCATAATTGGAATGACCTGGCTCGAGAACTTACGGCACGTTATGCCGAATACCATAATACGGGTGAAGGTTCGGGCATCTCGAAGCGTGTGGCTTGGGCACGTCAACTCACCGATGCCGAGGCTGCCAAAGTGACGCTCGAGAATGTGATGCAAATGCAGACCAACCAATGGACCTCGAATGTGCGTGCAATTACGTTCGACCAGGTCGTGCAGTCGTTCTACGATTACAATGCAAGCCGTGGACGTGAAGCGCGCTATGTGGGTCGGACTCTTGAGCCCAATCCGCTGCCTGCCGATCTCGAGAAGTTTGTCGAGCCGCTCGTCATCAACCTCGATTCGGTCGATTGCACCACCTTTGTGGAATACGTCAGCGCTGCCGTCCTGGGTCGCACCACGATCACTTATGAGGGCGATTCCATCCTTCGACGTTTTGTGCAGGCCCTTCGTTATCGCGATGGAAAACGCGGCAACTATGCTTCGCGCAACCATTATTTCACCGACTGGATCCTCAATGGAGAGGAGCAGGGCCTTATGACCGAGGTTACACCTTCGCTCACAGGAGCTGTCCAGCAGAAGAAGGCCATCAATTACATGAGTGCCAACAAGCGTTATTATCCCCAGTTGCGAGAGAGCACAAAGTTGGTGATGGATGTGCGCGAGATTGAGAATTTCCTCAGCACGCGCTTCACCTATTACGTCCCATCGGCACAGATCTTCAAGTGCTACGATCAACTTCAGCATGGCGACATCGTGGCTTTCGTCTCCGGTACCATGGGACTTGACATCCAGCATGTCGGCTTTGTCTGGAAGCCCGAGGGCACCAAGATGCCACGACTGCTTCATGCAAGTGCGGTCAAGGGCAAAGTTGTGGTGAGCGATTTGTCGCTGCAGGATTATGCCGTCGAGGCAAACAATTGCCGAGGCATACGTATTGTCAGGCTTAATGCGAAGTAGTTTTCACCGCAAGAAATAGCCTCGCAAGAAAATAAAAAGCCAGCAGGTCAATCGACTTGCTGGCTTTTTTTTTATATATGTGAATTAAAAAGGCTACAGATCCCCGTTGTCGCGGAACGAATAGTATTGGCTGTCGGCAATGATTATGTGGTCGAGCAGACGTACTCCGAAGAGGGCGAGTGCCTGCTGGGCGGCTGCCGTCATCTGACGGTCGGCACGGCTCGGGCGACAGGCGCTGTGGGGATGATTGTGGCAAAGTGCCACATTCGAAGCCATATATTGCAGGGCAGGACGTACAATCTTCTTGATGTCGGCACTGGCACTGTCGGTGCCTCCTACGCCGATCTCTTCACGTGCAAGAATCTTGCCGTTCTTCGACATATAGAGCGCCCAAAGCTCTTCGTGGTCGAGCAGTGACATCTGTTTGTCGAACTGTGCAAAGATGGTGTCGCTCCCGCTGATGATCTGTGCATTCAGAAGATTGACCTGGCGCTGGTGTTCCATACGTCGTCCCAATTCGAGGGCTGCACGAATGGTGCATGCCTTGGCGGGGCCGATGCCTTTGAGCACTTCGTGGTTGCTCCCGTCGTCGCTGGGTATGAGGGCAAAATGCAGTTTCTCGAGGTCGCCGTGGCATTGTGCCAACACGTCGCGGGCAATGTCCAGGACAGTTCGGCCTTTCTGTCCGGTATTAATGAGGATGGCCAACAGCTCAGCATCCGTAAGGGACTCCTCGCCATTGGCCATCATCTTTTCGCGCGGACGGTCTTCGAGGGCCCAATCCTTGACTGTCATAGTGTTCAGAAATGTGTCATTATTCCTTGGCGCGCTCTACATACGAGCCGTCGCGGGTGTCAACCACGATCTTGTCGCCTTCCTTGCAGAAGAGAGGAACGAGCACGGTACCACCGGTCTCAACGGTAGCCTTGGTGAGGGTGTTGGTAGCAGTATTGCCCTTTGCACCTGGCTCCATATAAGTGATCTGGAGAACGGTCTTGACAGGCATTTCAGCGGTGAGGATGGTCTCGGTGGAAGCGTCGCTTACTACCTCAACAATGTCACCTTCCTTCATATACTCTTCGCCGATGATCATCTTCTTGTCGATGGTTACCTGGTCGAAGGTCTCCTGGTTCATGAAGACAGCGTCGTCGCCGTCCATGTAGAGGAACTGATAGGGGCGATGCTCTACGCGAACGTCTTCGAGCACTTCGCCGATGTTGAAGCGACGCTCGGTGACATAACCCGAAACGACGTCCTTCAGCTTGGTGCGCATGAAGGTGTTGCCTTTGCCGGGCTTAACATGAAGGAACGAAACTACTACCTGAAGCTTGCCATCGATACGGATGACGGTGCCATTCTTGATGTCCTGTGACTTGATTGCCATAGTTGTATTCTGGTTTATTAAGTTATTATTTGGATTGTCAAATGAGTGCAAGTTGGAATCAGGTGGTACACGTAAATCGCACTATTTTGCCATCTTGCGGGTGCAAAGATAGAGAAAAACATTGAGAAAAACAAAAATATTTGAAGAAAATCATTAAATAATTTGGTAAATTGAATATTTTTACCTACTTTTGCACCCGCTATTTGGCAATACAGTCCCGAAAACAGGCAAACAATTAAAAACAATATAAAAGAGTTACAACTATGAAGATGACATTCCAGCCACACAACCATCGCCGTCTCCACAAGCATGGTTTCCGTGCCCGTATGGCCACCAAGAACGGTCGTCGCGTTCTCGCTGCCCGTCGTGCTAAGGGTCGCAAGAACCTCACTGTAGGTGACACAATGCACTAATTCGTCTGGCTAACGATTCACCAAGATCCCTTTTTTGAGGATAAACAATGACTGTCAACGAGGTTTCTCCTCTGCGACGGTCATCGTGTTTTTAAACACATCCACGTATGCTATGAAAACCCGCATCCAATCCATTCTTCGACAGATAGGGGAGGGCGTCTATGAGAAGGATGCCGAACTTGCCCTTTCGCTGTTGGCTGCCCTTGCCGGTGAGAGTGTCATCCTGCTCGGCCCTCCAGGTGTGGCCAAGAGTATGGTGTCGCGTCGCCTCAAACTGGCCTTCGCGCGTGCGCGTTCCTTTGAATATCTAATGTCACGCTTCTCCACGCCCGACGAGATCTTTGGTCCCGTCAGCATCCAGCGTCTCAAGATGGACGATGTCTATCAGCGTTGTGTCGATGGCTATTTGCCCACGGCCGATGTGGTCTTTCTCGACGAGATCTGGAAGGCGGGTCCTGCCATCCAGAACACGCTGCTTACGGTCATCAACGAGAAGGTCTATCTCAATGGCAACCAACTCTTGCATCTGCCTCTCAAACTGCTCATCGGTGCTTCGAACGAACTGCCTGTGCAGGGCGAAGGACTTGAGGCCTTGTGGGACCGCTTCCTGATACGTCTCGTCAGTCAGCCTATTCAAAACGAGGAGGCTTTCTACCAGATGGTCAATCCTGCCGTCAATGTCGATCAGGAATTGAAACCCGTCAGCGATGCAATCAGCGAAGAGGAATATGCCGATTGGCTCCAGCAGGTTGCCCACGTCAAGGTTCCGCGAGAGGTCCTTTTGGCCATCACCAATATCCGTCAGGGACTCAAGGATGTCGCCATCGAAGGACAGGATGTGCATCGAAACATCTATGTCAGCGATCGTCGCTGGAAGAAGATTGTCCATTTGATGTGCGCTTCGGCTTTTGTGCACGATCGTGACGAAGTGAATGCCTCCGACCTGCAACTTGCCATCCATTGCCTTTGGAACGAACCCGACGAACTCCCGTCGATTGGTAAGCTTGTTGCCGATGCCATCTTCCAGCCCTATCTTACACGGCTTGATACCTTGCAACGACAGGTGTCGCGTGCCTTGCGAGGGCGTGCTGTGCGACAGGTACGTGAGAAGGCTCGTCTGCGTGGCGATCATCGTGACGACGACCTCATCATCTTCGATGGCCTTTATTACCAACTGGTCGAGAGCCAGGGCTTGCAGAACACCTTCATCTTTGTGCCCGACTATTGCGCATTGCCTACACGTAGTGCAGATGAGCCTGCGGTACGTGGTGTGATGTTCAAGGATCCCATCCAGCCGCGTCGCACCATCATTCGTGCCTTTACCAATCCCGACAATGTGGGTGAGTATGAGGCCGAACTCCAGCGCGTCAATCTCTATCGCGACTCGATGAACCTTTATGTCAACGGTACGCGCTATCCTTTGCGCCGTGCTTCGCGCGGTATGCAATTGGAGCAGACCTCTGGCCTTGAGCCGCCTATCAAGGGTGCTTGTGCAAGCCTTGAGGAATGCGAATCGGCTGTCGATAGCTTGTTCCAGCAGGCTGTGATGCTATCGGCACAGATACGCAATCATCTTTTCTCCAGCCCTCAGGTACAGCAGATTATTGCCAGCCAACTTGACATTTTCAAGCGCCAGATTGCCCAGTTGCGTGCTGATGTACGCAAACTGCTGTATGACGAGTAAGCCTATGCTTGTCGGTTTGTTTCGTTGACAGCCAAGCATGGCTGTCTCCCTTGACATTTGATAATGACCTATTTGACCCTTCCGCATAAAGTGCTCGATGAACTCGAGGAACTGATTTGCACGGACCTGGAGCAGGCATTCAGTGATGCTGTCGAGGCCCGCCTTCGCTTTATGCAGATGCGAGGGGTCAGTGATCCTTACGAACTGTCGCAGTTGCAGGCCGACTACGTTCGCGAACACTTGCCACAGCAACAGAAACTGCTCGACAAGTATTTGAACGTTATCCCTCCATATGTCATCCAGCACAAGGTACCTTTTGATGAATTCGCCCAATGTTGGGCATTGATGGGCACCATCTGGAACACGGTCAGTTTCGAGCGTATCCGTCCCATTGTGGCTTTGCAGAAACAATATCCAATCCTGCTCGATGTAGCAAGGCGTGTGGGGCGTATTGCCGACAACGAAGGACCCGAACGTGTTCCTGTCGGCAGTGGCAGCACATACAGGATGGAGCATTCTTCGCCCTCCGACATCGAAGGCATTTCGGTGGGTAACGACCTTAGCGCCCTGCTTCCTATCGAAATGGCGACGATGGCAGATGAGGAACTGTCGGGGCTCTTTGCCTATCGCTATGCAACACGTCGCCTGCAGACCTTCCTCTTCAAGTCGAACCTGATGAAGAAGGCGCAGAAGGTGCAGGTGGCTCGAGCGCGACAGAAAGGACCGATGATTGTATGCATGGATACGAGCGGTTCGATGCAGGGTCCTCCCGAACGCATCGCACACAGCCTGGTCATCAAACTGCTGCAGATTGCCTTGGCACAGAAGCGTGACTTGTTGCTTATCACTTTTTCAGACAAGGCCAAGACCTTCGACGTTCGTGCCAACCGCACATCCCTTCTCGACTATATGCGTCAGCAGTGCGGAGGTTCGACTGATGGTACTGAGATGCTGCAAGCCGCCTTTCGGCTCATTGGTAGCAATCCGCGTTATGGTAGTGCCGACCTTTTGCTCATCTCTGACTTCAAATTCCCGCTGGTCGAAAGGCCCTTGCTGGTACAGTTGAACCAGCTGCAAGACGAAGGGACACGTCTTTACGCCCTACAGATTGGCCAATCGGTCCTCATCAAGGACTGGCTTCCTTACTTCGACAGTTATTGGCATCTCGACTACAAGGTCCAGCGAATTCCCTGGTTTATCCAGAAATAGCGCTTTGGTCAATTCTTCCGATTACTCGGAATACTCTGTTACTCCGAGTATTCTGAATACTCCGAGTACTCCGATTATTCTGATTTACTTTGTTTATTTCGAAACCCTCAAAATACCCACAAACATGACACGTTCACAACTTTTCGAACAAATCAAGCTGAAGAAGACCTTTCTTTGCGTAGGTCTCGACACCGACATCAAGAAGATTCCAGAGCATTTGCAGTCGCTGCCTGCACAGGACGCTATCTTCGAGTTCAACAAGGCCATCATCGATGCCACCGAACCCTATTGCATCGCCTACAAACCCAATCTCGCTTTCTACGAGTGCTTTGGCGTGGAAGGATGGATTGCCTTCGAGAAGACTGTCCGTTACATTCGCGAGAAGTATCCCAATCAGTTCATCATCGCCGATGCCAAGCGTGGCGACATTGGCAACACCTCGTCGCTTTATGCACGTTCGTTCTTCGAGCACCTCGATCTTGATGCTGTCACCGTGGCTCCCTATATGGGCGAGGACTCCTTGAAGCCATTCCTCGGCTATGAGGGCAAGTGGGTCATTTGCCTAGCCTTGACCTCCAACAAGGGTTCGCACGACTTCCAACTTTCGACCGTTGATGGCACTTCGACACGCCTCTTCGAGAAGGTGCTCGGCACCGTCAAGACTTGGGGCACTGAGGATCAGATTATGTTTGTCGTAGGCGCAACCCAGGGCAAGATGTTTGAGGACATTCGCCGCATCGCCCCCGACTCGTTCCTCCTTGTTCCTGGTATCGGTGCACAGGGCGGCTCGCTGCAGGAGGTTGTCAGATACGGCATGAACAAGCAGTGCGGACTCATCGTCAATTCCAGCCGCGCCATCATCTATGCCGACCATACCGAGCGTTTCGCAGAGGTTGCTGCCCAGAAAGCCAAGGAGGTCGCCGACGAGATGGCTGAGTGCCTGAAGCCCCTGCTTTAATTCCAAGGAACGCAATATCACGGAGTGGAAAACACAGCCATAAAGAGATTTTTGCCATCTAATTCGTATATGGCACGTCTGCGAACATAGACGTGCTATTTCTTTTCGGAAATGGAGTGTGTACGGACATAGTTGCACCACATTCTATCGGAAATGGAGCAAGAATGAACGTAAACGCACTACTTTCTATCGGAAGTGGAGCGTGTGTGAACGTAGACGCACTACATTCTATCGGATGTGGAGCGTGTGTGAACGTAGACGCACCACATTCAATCGGAAGTGGAGTGAGAATGAACGTAGACGCACCACATTCAATCGGAAGTGGAGCGAGAATGAACGTATACGTTCCACATTCTATCGGAAATGGAGCGAGAATGAACGTAGACGCACCACATTCTATCGGAAATGGAACGAGAATGAACGTAGACGCACCACATTCTATCGGAAATGGAGCATGTATGAACGTATACGTTCCACATTCTATCGGAAATGGAGCGAGTATGAACAAAGACACTCTATTTCCAGTGGCAAATAGTATTTATATGTAAAACTATTCTATTGTCAAAGGTTCAAATGTCGAACCCAAAGATAAATCGGCCTCTATAATAGGATGATGAAAAAAGAAAGTAGGACATCCATGCAGATCATAAACGGGGAAATCATAGTTTTGAGTGTGAAGTCCTTGCTTTCGATTCAGCATTATTGGAAAGATGAAGAATATAGTTGCCAAATATGTTGGAAAAGGGTAAAATGTGTTTATTACAGGTCGGAATAGTGTTTTTTTTGTTTTATTTTTTATATTATGGAATAATTGTTGTATCTTTGCACCAACAAAAATTTAAAATCTAGTTGATTATAGTTATGAAGAAAGTTGCTTTTATCAAATCGTTCGCATTATTGACATTGGCTTGGCTGATGTTGTGTTCATTCAAGAGTGTTACAGATGAGGATATGCTGTCGTCTGGATATACGGCTGAGGAGCTGGAGGCGCTGAAGGAGGATACCATAGCGGGACAAACGGGGTTAGTGGAGTTCGCTTCGTGCCACGCTCGGATCATGGTGCCCACAGATCTCGTCTATCTGGATCGGCCTCAGGCCATGAAACTGCTGACCGAATACTGGGATAATTCGGAAAGCAATCTCGAAAATATGCTGGGTGTGCTCGTGCCGAGAGAGAGCAGGTGTTTCTATCAGGTCAGCACGGCGTATGTGATTTCGTACAACGATTGCGGATACATCAAGGATGATGATGCTGAGAAGGTGGATTACGATGACCTGCTGGAGCAACTGCAAGAGGACGAAAAGGAGGAGAACGAATCGCTGCCCGTAGAACAGAGGAGCGTGACGAAGGGATGGACGGTGACTCCTCATTATGACCGTTCGAACCATGCCCTGGTGTGGGCCAAGACGCTGTCGTTCGCATATGGCGATGTGGTGAACTATGACATGAGGGTGCTGGGCAAGGATGGGCTCGTGTCGGTCAATGCCGTGGCTGATCTGGAGGCGGTCGATGAGGTGGTTTCGAAAGAATCGGCCATGATTGGTAGTGTACGCTTCGATGAGGGATACGCTTACGCTGACTTTGACCCTATCCGTGATAGAGTGTCTGACTGGACTATCGGCGGTCTAGTCGCTGGCAGCATCCTTGCCAAGTCCGGCTTCTTCGCCAAGCTCGGTGTCCTGCTGCTGAAGTTCTGGAAAATTATCGCTGTCGGTGTCGTAGCCATAGCAGCAGGAATAAAGAAGATATTCGGTTCGAAGAAAGCGTGATGCGCCACATAAGATAGAATGTACGGAATCATCGACTGCGATAACTGCTACGTTTCGTGTGAGCGTGTCTTTCGGCCCGATTTGAAGGACACGCCTATCGTTGTGCTTTCGAACAATGATGGGTGTGTCGTCGCGCGAAGCAACGAGGCGAAAAAGTTAGGTATCAAAGCTGGTGTCCCCTATTATCAGTTGGAAGAGCTGTTTCCCGATAATAAGATTGCAGTCTTTTCCAGCAACTACGAATTATATGGCGAACTGACTGGCCGCGTGGTCGGTATTGTCCGTGAGGAAGCACCTGCCTATTTTCGCTACAGCATCGACGAGTGTTTCGTCTATTTCAAGAATGTGGAGCAGGTGAATCTGAGGCGATGGGGCGAGAATCTGCACAAACGAATCAAGTTGAGTGTGGGCATGCCTGTCAGCATCGGCCTTGCGCCCAACAAGACATTGGCCAAGATGGCTTCGCACTTTGCCAAGCGTCACATAGGCTATCGTCATTGTTGCGTCATCGACAGCGACGAAAAGCGCAAAAAGGCACTCAAGCTTTTTCCTATCGAAGATGTGTGGGGCATCGGGCGACGTTATGCTGCTCGATTGAAGTCTATGGGCATAGAGACCGCTTTCGACTTTGCCAAGCACAGCAGGACATGGGTCAAGGCAACGTTTCGCAACATCGTCATCGAACGCACGTGGCGCGAACTGAATGGTGAGGACATTGTGCCCAACGAGGAACTGGCCCGCAAGCAAAGCATCTGCACCAGTCGTTCGTTCAATGGTATGATAACCGATCTCGAAAGCCTTCAAACCCACGTCGCAAACTACGCTGCACGTTGTGCCGAGAAACTGCGTCGGCAAGGGTCGTCAGCCTCCATCGTCAGTGTCTTCCTCTATACCAATCCTTTCCGCGAAGATTTGCCGCAATACAACAGTTTCATGGAAACAAGCCTTTCCATGCCTACCAACAGCACCGTCGAGATTGTGAAGGCGGCTTTCGAAGTGCTCCAGAAAATGTATCGTGAGGGCTATCATTACAAGAAAGCAGGTGTCATCGTTATGGACATTGTGCCGAGGATACCCATCCAACTGGACTTGTTTGACTACAATGCCGAACAGTTCCAGAAGATGAAACGCCTTGATGCTGTCGTCGACCGCATCAACAAGGTAAATGGCACAGAGACCATCGTCCTCGGCTCACAACAATATACCAGTCGCGATGGCAAGGGCAAGGCTAACGTTTTTGCCAATGCCATCAAGCACGACTACCGCAGCCAGAATCCTACCACCCGCTGGTGCGATATTATCAGGCTGAAATGAGAATGGAAGAGAAGTAAATAAAGAGGAGGCAAATACCTGTTGCAAGTGTTTGCCTCCTGATTTTATTGGGAGATAATCAGAATTAACCCGATGTCTTACCAGATATTTACGCGATTCTCGGGAGCGACATAGAGTTTGTCACCTTCCTTGATGTCGAATGCCTTGTACCACTCTTCGCACTGGGCAACACCACCATTGACACGGAGGAAATTGGCTGAGTGAACATCAACAAGAGCAAGACGACGGAGAATCTCCTCGGTGCTTACACCTGCCCATACGTTGGCATAGGAGAGGAAGAAGCGCTGCTCGGGAGTAAAGCCGTTCTCATCACCCATATAGGTCTTCGAACCCTGCTGCTTGGCAAGCTGGAGAGCCTGGAAGGCGATGTTGAGACCGCCGTGGTCGGCAAGGTTCTCGCCAAGGCACTGGTGGCCATTGCTGTGGAGTTCACCTGGGATGACCCAGAGAGAATCGAAATAGACTGCCATCTGCTCAGCAGGTATCTTGAATGCCTCAACGTCGGCATCAGCCCACCACTGCCGCAGGTTACCTTCCTTGTCGTACTGACGGCCCTGGTCGTCGAAACCGTGGGTCATCTCATGGCCGATTACTACGCCGATGGCACCATAGTTGACTGCATCGTCGAAGTCCTTCGAGAAGAAAGGTGGCTGGAGGATACCGGCAGGGAAGCAGATTTCGTTGGTAGTTGGGTTGTAGTAGGCATTGACAGTCTGTGGAGTCATGTACCACTCGTCCTTATCAACGGGCTTGTTGTAGTGCTTCTCCTTGTCGAGGTTCCAGTAGAACTTGCTGATGGCATAGACGTTATCGACGAGGGTCTTCTCGGGATCGACGGTAAGGCCGGAGATGTCCTCCCATTTATCAGGATAACCGATCTTGATGTAGAAGGTGCTGAGCTTCTCAAGAGCAGCCTGCTTGGTCTCTTCGCTCATCCAGGTCTGAGCCTTGATGCGCTCGCCGAGGATGGTCTGCAGGTTGTGAACGAGATCGAGCATCATCTGCTTCGACTCGGCAGGGAAGTACTTCTCGACGTACATCTGACCTACAGCTTCGCCCATAAGGCCATCGACACGGTTCACAGCACGACGCCAGCGTGGCTGCTGCTCCTTGGCACCGGTGAGTTTCTGGTTGTAGCGGAAGTTCTCATCGACGAACTCATCGCTGGTGAGTCCGCAGAGAGCACTGATGGTCTGCCACTCATAGATGGACTTGAGATCCTCGAGTGGGGCTTTCATCAGGATCTCGCAAGCCTTGGCAACGGGAACTGGCTGGCCGAGGTCGATCTCGGTGGTCTGATCATAGCCGTAGTTCTTGAAATAGGTATCCCAGTCGAACTTGCAAAGCTTGCTGGCTTCATCCACTGTCATCTTGTGGTAGTTGCCTTCGGGGTCGCGGAGTTCTTCCATCGAGAAGCTAACCTTAGCAATCTGGGTCTCATACTTCATGAGGTTCTCCATCTTGGCCTTTGCTACTTCTTCGGTTGCGCCGGTGAGCTTATAGATGTTAACCACGTGCTCCTTGAAGGCCTCACGTACCTTTACGATAGCAGGGTCATCGGAGAGATAGTAGTCGCGGTTGCCGAGGCTGAGACCACCCTGGCCTACACCAACGATGTTGATCTTGGCGTTCTTCTGGTCAGCACCAATGCCGACGCCGAAGAGAAGGTCATCATGCTCGGTAGCCATCATCTTGAGGAGTTCTTCGCGGGTCTGAATGGCGTTCACCTTGTCAACATAGGGCTTTATAGCAGCGAAGCCCTCATTGTTGAGGCGCACGGAGTCCATGGAGAGGTTGTAGAGGTCTCCGATCTTCTGGGCAATAGTGCCTTTCTCGTTCTCCTGTGCGGCAATGCCCTGAATGAGTTCTGCAAGTTGCTTGGTGTTGTCGTCACCGAGCTTTGTGAATGAACCCCAGCGTGGGAACATGGCAGGCTGTGGGTTGTTGTCGATCCAGTGGCCAGTGGCATACTGGAAGAAGTCATCGCCTGGGCGGGCGGTGGTGTCCATGTTGCTGTATTCAAGGCCTGTGGTCTTGACAGCAGTCTTTTGACAGCCGACGAGGGCTGCTGCGCAGATTGCGCTCATAAGGATTAATTTTTTCATTTTAGGTTTATAATTTTGATCAAAGTGATCGGAATAATCGGAGTGATTGGAATATTCGGAATACTCAGAGTACTCCGAATACTTGGGAAGGCGGAGTTTATATGCCTTTGGCCTTGGCCTCGTCCCATAAGGCGTCCATTTCGGCGAGGGTCATGTCGTTGAGGAGGCGCCCCTGCTTCTTGGCCTCAGTCTCGACGTAGGTGAAGCGGCGGAGGAACTTCTGGTTTGTCTTTTCGAGCGCGTTGTCGGGCTTGATCTTGTAGAGACGGGCAGCATTGATGAGACTGAAGAGCAGGTCACCGAACTCTCGTTCGGCACGTTCGTGATCCATATTTCCGACTTCGGCTTCGAATTCGCTGATTTCCTCCTTGACCTTCTGCCAGACGTCTTCGCGCTGTTGCCAGTCAAAGCCGGCGTTGCGAGCCTTGTCCTGCATGCGGTATGCCTTGATGAGTGAGGGCAATCCTGCAGGAATACCCGAGAGGATGGTCTTGTTGCCGCCTTTCTCCTTTTGCTTGACGACTTCCCAAAGTTTCGAGACATCGTCGGCATTGTTGACGTCCTCACCACCACGCACACCTACCTGCGAGATGAGCGAACCATCGGGATTGAAGACGTGGGGATGACGGAAGACGAGTTTGTCGCACATCGCATTACAGATGTCTGCAAAGTCAAACTGTCCTTTTTCTTCGCCGAACATGGCATAGAAGAAGATCTGTTCTAGGACGTCACCGCACTCCTTCTTGATTTCATTGGGGTCACCCTTGATGAGGGCTTCGCCGAGTTCATAAACCTCTTCGATAGAGTTTTGGCGGATGGATTCGTTGGTCTGCTTGGCGTCCCACGGACAATCCTTGCGAAGCGTCTGCATTACACCGAGGGCGCGGGCGAAGGCTGCAAGTTTCTGGTCGAGGTTGGGGACGGGGTGATGTTGTTCCATTTATTCTAATATTTGGCGCGCAAAAATAACAAAAATTATTTGAACCACCAAAATATATTTGTTATTTTACCTTATAAACGTTTGTTTTTGAGTTGAGATCGGCCTTTTTGTGTGGTCAAATGACCAAAGAAATTGTTACAATGACTGCATATCATTCAGTTTCTTGTAGATACCGCCAAGAGCAATGAGTTCTTCGTGAGTGCCACGTTCTACGATTTGTCCTTCGTGGAGAACGCATATCTCATCGGCATTCTTGATGGTCGATAGGCGGTGGGCGATGGCAATGGTAGTACGACTCTTCATTAGTCGTTCGAGAGCCTCCTGTACCAAGCGCTCCGACTCTGTGTCGAGAGCCGAAGTGGCTTCATCGAGGATGAGGATGGGCGGGTTCTTGAGGATGGCACGGGCAATGCTGAGACGTTGGCGTTGTCCACCTGAGAGTCGTCCACCACGATCACCGATCATTGTTTGATAACCTTGTTCGGTCTCCATAATGAAGTCGTGGGCATTGGCAATCTTTGCAGCAGCCTCGACTTCGGCTTGGGTGGCATTCTCGACGCCGAAGGTGATGTTGTTGAAGATGGTGTCGTTGAAAAGGATTGCCTCCTGGTTGACGTTGCCGATAAGGGTACGCAGGTCGTTGATGCGTACATCACGCACGTCCTTGCCATCGATGAGAATTTGTCCTTCAAGCACATCGTGATAGCGCGGCACAAGATCAACCAAGGTGGATTTGCCCGAGCCTGACTGCCCTACCAGGGCAATGGTCTTGCCTTTGGGTACGCGAAGGTTGATGTCGCGCAGCACCATTATTTCGGAGTTCTTGTATTTGAACGACACATCCTTGAACTCGATACCTTCGTTGAAACCCTTCAGCTCTTTGGGATTGGCGGGATCGGTGATGTTGTTCTCGGCCTTGAGGATCATGTCGATACGATCCATCGAGGCAAGACCCTGCGGAACGTTGTAGAATGCCTTCGAGAAGTCCTTGAGAGGATTGATGACGCTGTAGAGGATGACCAGATAATAGATGAACATGGCTGCATCCATCGATGAGTTGCCGCCCAATATCAGCCAACCGCCGAACCAAAGGACGATGACGATCAGGACGGTGCCCATGAATTCGGAGGTGGGATGAGCTGACGATTGGCGGATGGCCATGCTGTTGAGCGCTCCGCGATAAATGTCGTTGGTGCGCGTGAAGCGCTGCATCATCTTGCTCTCGGCAATGAAGGCCTTGATGACGCGCAGGCCGCCCAAAGTCTCGTCGAGTTCGGTCATAATCTCACCCCACTGGTCCTGTACAAACTGTGACTTACGTTTCAGTTTGCGGCTCACCGAACCCATGATCCAGCCGGCGATGGGAATGAAGAGCAGGACAAAGATCGTAAGTTTCCAACTCAAAATGAACATCGTGAAGAAGCACACCAGGATGGCGATGGGCGACTTGATGAGCATATCGACCGATGAAGTAAGAGCCGTTTCGACAACCTGGACATCGGCGCTCATCCTAGCCACGATGTCACCCTTGCGCTCTTCGCTGAAGAACGAGAGGGGCAGTCGCAGCACCTTGTTGTAGAGTTCCAGACGGATGTCCTTGGTGATACCTGTACGGAATGGTATCATCACGGCCGACGAAGCGAAGTAGGATGCAGTCTTGATGGCAGTCATCACGATGAGCACTATGCCCATGGCGATGAGTGTCCATAAGGCTCCGTGGTTGGCGATGAGTTGGCTCACGTACCAATAGGCATCGTTGATGAGAACATCCTTGTCGAGATTCGACCAGTCGATGGCCTGATAGACATATTCCTGCCGATCGACCTGGAAGAGAATCTGCAGGATGGGAACCAGTGCGGCAAACGAAAAGATGTTGAGCCACTGGCTCAAGAAATTCAGGATGATGGACCACACGAGGTTAGCCTTGTAGGGACGAATATATCGCCTTATGACTTGGAAAAACTGTTTTACCATATTATTATTATAAGGTAATTTTGAACTTGAGCATACGTTCCTTGAGCATCTCCTTGGGCACAACGCGCTTCACGGCATCGGCCACAATGTTGAGCATACGCTCGCGCATATAGTCTTGCCGGATAACGAGTGAAATGGTTCGGAAGAATTTCGGGCCTTGAATTGAGCGCAGATTGCGCTGCATCTCGGCAGGCAATGCCGTCTTGAAGAGTTCGGGAATAAGTGTATAACCTCCGTTGGTGTTGACCAGGTTAATGAGGGTATGCAGACCACCTTGCACGAGGGTTGTGTTATGGAAAGTCTCCTTGTGCGTGATGTTGGAGAGTTGCGGATAGTGGTCGTGGAAAGCACGCATCGCCCAGATTCCACCATCCAACAGGTCCTCGGCGCGCAGTGAATCGCGTTGCCAGAGTGGTGACGTGGGTGACACATATAAAAGAAAACGCTCGGTGTAGAGTTCTATCTCGAGGAGATTGGTGTCTTGAATCTCTGTGCCCGAGACGATGGCCATGTCAAGTTCGGCACGCTGAAGACGATCGATGAGTTGTTCGGCAAACGACTCGTGGACGGTGGTGTGAACATTTGGATAATCCTGCCGCATCACTTTGGCCATGGCAGGATAGAGGTAGGGGGCAACCGACGGGATGATGCCGATGAAGAGGTTTCCTTTGTCGGAAGCCTTCTCGTTGAGGACAAGGTCGCGGAGTTGTTGCGAGTTGTGGAGGATGACACGGGCCTGGCTGATGATTTGTTTGCCCAGTGCCGTGGGTTCGATGGGATGTTTCGAACGGTCGAAGATCACCACGTCGATTTCCTGCTCCAGCTTGGCTATCGTGGTACTGAGTGTGGATTGGGTCACGCCACAGGCTGTCGCCGCATTCACAAAGTGACGATGCGTATCGACGGCTACAATATATTCCAACTGCTGGAATGTCATCCTAGAATGTTAAAAAAAATAATTATTGCGGAAAAGAACTTTTTTGCCCCGCTAATTGTTGTCTCTAAGCAACGGGAAAGGACATTATTGATTTTTATCGATGCAAAGATAGAAAAAATCTGTTTGCATAGGTCAAAACTTTTCCATAATTTTGCACCCACAAATGAAAAAACTGTGCTTTTTCACGTTTTGCAACCCGCGATTTGTATTTTTCTAACTATTCACATTTTAAATACTCATGATTCAAAAAGTAATTAAACGCGACGGTCGTACTGTCGATTTTAATTTTAACAAGATCGAAGACGCCATCCGTAAGGCCATGGCGCAGACCGAGAAGGGCGTGGACGCGATCCTCGCCGCTACAGTAGCAGACAAGATTGCCAAGAACGGTGACGCCCTGATGTCGGTGGAAGCCATTCAGGACCGTGTGGAGGAGGAGTTGATGGATTCCGAGCGCAAGGAAGTGGCTCGTGTCTATATCTCTTATCGTAATTCCCGTACCATCGCTCGTCGTGCCAAGACGCGCGAGGTGTTTGAGGAGATCATTGGTGCCAAGAAGAACGACATTACCCGCGAGAACGCTAACATGAATGCCGATACACCGGCAGGCATGATGATGAAGTTCGCCAGCGAGACCACCAAGCCTTTTGTCGATGACTATCTGCTCGACGAGGATGTGCGCCTCGCAGCTCAGAACGGCTATATCCACATTCACGACAAGGATTACTATCCCACCAAGTCGCTCACCTGCGTGCAGCATCCGCTGAACACCATCCTGCAGCACGGTTTAAAGGCTGCCCATGCCGAGTCGCGCCCCGCCAAGCGCATCGAGACCGCCTCGGTACAGGCCTGTATCTCGCTCGAAACTGCTCAGAACGAGATGCACGGCGGACAGGCCATCCCCGCCCTCGACTTCTACTTCGCCCCCTACGTACGCCTCACCTATCAAGAGGAGATCCGCAACCTGGAGAGCTACGAGGGCAAGGACCTGAGCCATCTGATGAATGTTGAATTCACCGATTACCTGAAGAAGGACCTGGGCGACCTAACAGGCGACGAGCGCATCAAGCAGCAGGCCGTGAACCGCACCGTGGGCCGTGTGCATCAGGCCATGGAGGCATTCATCCACAACATGAACACCATCCATTCGCGTGGCGGCAACCAGGTGGTTTTCTCATCGGTGAACTACGGTACCGACACTTCGGCCGAGGGTCGCTGCGTGATGCGTGAACTGCTTCATTCCACCTACGAGGGTGTCGGCAACCATGCCACCGCCATCTTCCCCATCCAGATCTGGAAGAAGAAGCGCGGCGTGAACTATCTCCCCGAGGATCCCAACTACGACCTCTACCAGCTCGCTTGCAAGGTGTCGGCCCGTCGTTTCTTCCCCAACTTCCTGAATCTCGACGCTTCGTACAACTACCACGAGCAGTGGCGCGCCGACGATCCCGAGCGTTACCTCTATGAAGTGGCTACGATGGGCTGCCGTACGCGTGTCTTCGAGAACCGTTTCGGCAAGAAGACGTCCATCGGCCGCGGTAACATCTCCTTCACCACCATCAACATCGTGGCTTTGGCTATCGAGTGCATGAGCGAGCCTAACCTCGATCGTCGTGTCGAGGTATTTATGCTCCGTCTGAACGAGATGCTCGAACTTGTCGCCAAGCAGCTGCACCAGCGCTTCGAGTTCCAGAAGACGGCTCTTGCCAAGCAGTTCCCGCTCGTGATGTCGTGCCTTTGGGTAGGTGCTGAGAAACTGAAGCCCACCGACACCATCGCTTCCGTTATCAACCAGGGCACCCTTGGTATTGGATTCATCGGTTTGGCCGAATGTCTGATTGCCCTTTGTGGTCATCATCATGGCGAGAGTGACGAGGCTCAGAAACTTGGTCTTAAGATCATCTCCTTTATGAAGAAGAAGGTCGGCGAGTTCTCCGATCGCTACCAGCACAACTACTCGGTGCTCGCCACCCCCGCCGAGGGTCTGGCCGGACGTTTCACTCGTATCGACAAGAAGCGCTACGGCATCATCCCCGGCGTGACCGACAAGGACTACTACACCAACTCGAACCACGTGCCCGTCTATTACAAGTGCTCCATCCGTCACAAGGCCGAAGTGGAGGCTCCCTATCATGACCTGACCGGCGGCGGCCACATCTTCTATGTCGAGATCGATGGCGATGCTACCCACAATCCTGAGACTATCAGCAAGGTGGTCGATCTGATGGACGAACTCAATATGGGCTATGGATCGGTCAACCACAACCGCAACCGTTGCATGGACTGCGGCCATGAGGATGCCATCGAGAACGAGCAGGTTTGCCCCGAGTGCGGTGGTCACAACATCGACCGTCTGCAGCGTATCACCGGTTATCTCGTAGGTACTACCGATCGTTGGAACAGCGGCAAACTTGCCGAACTCAAGGATCGTGTCACCCACTCATAAGGCCGTTCTATGTTGAAAGACATATTTTGTGCCCTTATTTGTTAAATTAATAAAAAATGTACCGTAGGAATTTGTTTTTGTCAAAACTTCTAAATATCTTTGCGGTACATTTTTATTCTAATATCAACCCACATTTTCATTATTCACCAACTTAAAATTTAAACTATTATGCAGAAAAAATGGATTTGCACCGTTTGTGGTTATATTCATGAGGGTCCAACACCACCCGAGCGTTGCCCACAGTGCCGCGTACCCGCTTCGAAGTTCAAGGAGCTTGTTGAAGAGGAAGGCGGAATTCAGTTCGTACAGGAGCACGTCATCGGCATCGCCAAGGAGTATGGCGTCGATGAGGAGATGATCAAGGATCTGAATGCTCATTTTATGGGCGAGTGCACTGAAGTAGGTATGTATCTGGCTATGAGCCGTCAGGCCGATCGCGAGGGCTATCCCGAGGTGGCTGATGCCTTCAAGCGTTATGCTTGGGAAGAGGCTGAGCATGCTGCCAAGTTTGCTGAACTTCTCGGCGACGTCGTTTGGGACACCAAGACCAACCTTGAGAAGCGTATGAACGCCGAAGCTGGTGCTTGCGAGGATAAGTTCCGCATCGCCAAGAACGCCAAGGCTAAGAACTGGGATGCTATCCACGATACAGTTCACGAGATGGCTAAGGACGAGGCACGCCACGGCAAGGGCTTCGAAGGCCTCTTCAATCGTTATTTCAAGAAATAACCCATTCAACTACTGAGACTAAGGGTGTGCCATTCCGACACACCCTTCTTTTTGGACAATGAATATCTCCCTTTATCAACAGGACATTTGTTGGCTTGACCCGGAGGCCAACTACAAGAAGATTGAGACGGTCTTGAGCCAACTGCCCGATACCGACCTCCTTGTGCTGCCCGAGATGTGCAGCACGGGGTTCGTGACTTCTCCTGAGGCCGGTCAGACGGAATATTTCGCTGACGTCGAGCAGTGCCTGCTTGATCTCTCGCGTCGTTATCAGACCGCCCTCTGTGGATCGTTTGCCGTCACTCTGTCACCACAACGGGAAGCAGCCAAGAATAGACAGAACAACCGCAATCGCTGTTACTTCGTTACCCCTGAGGGAGAGTTGCATCATTACGACAAACACCATCTGTTCCATATTGGTGGCGAAAGCCGTGGCTATGAGCCTGGGCAAGAGCAGTGTATCGTCACTTGGCGAGGCATTCGTTTCTTTCTGGTAGTCTGCTTCGACTTGCGTTTCCCTGTTTGGTCGAGGTTTGCACCCAACAATTCTTATGACATTCTGATCTGCGTGGCTAATTGGCCGCAGAAGCGTCGTCTTGCTTGGGAGACCCTGCTGCCCGCACGGGCCATCGAGAACCAGGTGTTCGTCGTCGGCGTTAACAGGGTGGGAGAGGATGACATCTGCGTTTACGATGGCGGTTCGCGCGCCATCCATCCCTATGGTCATATCCTTGCCCAATGTGTCGATGGCGAGGAGGGTGTCTGTACCTTCACGCCCGATATGCAAAAACTCGAGGACTTTCGCCGAAAGTTCCCGAGTCAAGCCGATTCCGACAGATTCTCCATCCTTAAACGGTGAGGATTCTGCGGCATAGTCAAAAAATGTGCGCTGTGGTTCAGAAGAGGTTTTTCTTCTTCATGTATAGATAGCCCATCAGCGAGAGGATTGCCGTACCTACAAGTATTGCGCCAAAGGCGAAAACGTTGGTTTCAAGCCCATTCGGCACATTCATGCCAAAGAAACCACCGATGCCTGTAGGTATCATCAGGATGATGGTGATGGTGGTCAGGCGTTTCATGATGGCATTCAGGTTGTTCGAGATAATCGATGCATACGATTCACGCTGGCGCTCGAGAACCTCGCTGTAGATGTTGGCCGTGGCGTAGGCCTGCTGTAGTTCGATCTCGACATCATCGAGCAGATCCTCGTCGTAGGGGAGATGGCGCAGATGTTTCTTCAGACGCACCATAACGACTTCATTGCCGCGCATCGAAGTGACGAAATACACGAGGAACTTCTCGATGCCCATCATCTTTTGAAGTTGTTCGTTCTGCAACGATTCTTCAAGGGCTTCTTCGGCCTGCTTCATCATCACGTTCATCTGCTTCAGGTACTTTAGGTACCACACCGAACTGCTGAGGAAGATCGAGAGCATCAGGTCGTAGCGCTGCCTGTCTTCGAATTGTTTGCGAATCGTGTAGCGGATGAAGTCATCGATCATCTCGGTCTTGTAGTAACAGATGGTGATGAAGATCTCACTATGAATCAGAATAGCCAAAGGCACGGTCGAGAAGATTGGGTCGCCGTCTTCGTCAAGTTCCTTGTTGGGCACGCGGATAAGGGTCATCAGCCAACCGGATTCGCTCTCGGTACGCGGACGTTCTTCCGTATCCTCAACGTCCTGGATGAAGTCCATAGGCGCACCAAAACGGCTCTCCAAGTCGCTCAGTTCATCTTGCGATGGCTGCGTAACCTGGACCCAGCAGTCCGATTCCCATTCGGGGAGTTGCCTGAAGCCTCCTTTGCACTTCCAGTATTCTGTCATGTCGTTGCTTCTGTTTCTGCGTTCAAAAATTACCTTTTGGCAACAAATTTACCCAATTCACATTGTTTCGCGTGGCGAAAATAATCTTTTTTTCGATAGAATGGTCTAAATATTCGAAAAAATTGCTATTTTTGCAACGATTTTTCGTATAAGTCAGCAATTTTGCCCACTTATTAAAGCAATTTCAAGCATGGAATGGAACTCCGAAATACGGCAATTCATCACCGATCATCTGTCCGACGATACGGTGCGGTTGCTGCTTTCGGCCCATCGCTATCCGACCATCGACATTCCCTTTGCGGTTGACCAGATTGAGGCTCGTCGTCGCCTTCGAAACAAGTTGCCCGAATGGTATGCCGAGCCGGATCTCATCATGGGAGGTCGTGTTCCTGCCGAACAGTGCTCGTCGGAATCGACGGCACGCTACAAGCGGTCGATCATGCTGCCCGATGCACGCAGCCTGTGTGATATGACGGGTGGAATGGGTGTGGATTTCTGGTATATGTCGCGCAATCTGGATCTTGCCGTCTATACTGAATGTCAGCCCCACCTTTGCGCAGCTGCCCGACACAATTTTGCTGTCTTATCCGCAAAGTTTGAAGGGAGAAATCCCCGAATCGAGGTGCGAGAAGGCATTTCCACCGAACTTCCGATACCCGATGTTGATGTGATCTACCTCGACCCCGCACGTCGTTCGAATGATGGTGGTCGTATCTTCGAGATAAGCGATTGCCAACCCGACGTTGTTGCATGGCAGGACGACTTATTGGCACATTGTCGCCAACTCATCACCAAGGTCTCGCCCATGGCTGACATTTCGCGCACCGTCGCTCGTCTCCGTCACGCCAACGATGTCTATGTTCTTTCGGTCAAGGGAGAATGCAAGGAATTGCTTGTCTCGCAGTGTCCCGATGCCTCTTCATCGGAGCTAGAAGGTCGTTATTCAATCCATTGTCTCGACTTCTATCCTGAACGAATCATTGAGTTCCATTTTGAACACGTTGGGAATGAGGCATCAACTGGAACACTTCGTTCTGACCGTATAGCCACAGGGTTGGGAGCCTGGTTTTACGAGCCTGATGTCAGCATTATGAAGGCACAGGGCTTCGATGCGCTGCTCGGAGCCTATGATGTGCAGATGCTCGACCGTGATTGCCATTATTTCACCTCTTCGACGCTGATTGCAGACTTCCCCGGTCGAATCTTCGCCATCGACGAGCAGTTGGCATTTGCATCACACAATTTGAAGATGCTTCGTGCACGCATCCCCCAGGCCAACATTGCCGTCCGCAACTTCCCGCTCACAGCCGATGCGTTGCGTCGTCGCACAGGCATTCGCGATGGGGGAGATGTCTATCTGTTTGGCGCCACTTTGGTTGCTGTTGGTCCCGTTCTCATCCGTTGTCATAAGATTAATTCCGTTTGATATGAAAACTTTTCGTTATAGCGTGTTTTTCGTCTTGCTCCTCCTGCCTTCGCTTTTGACCGCAAGGACCAGGAAGACTAACGACGGTGAGCCTCAAACGTTGGCCGAACTTCTTGATGGCCTTTCGCTTGCGTCTCCGTCGCAATGGTATCAGGGCATGCCGTTTGTCTTCCTCAACGAGCGTGTTGGGCTGAGCCTTACAGCCGAGGTGCCTGCCGAGGCAACCGATACAGCGAACATGCGTGGTACAAGGTGGTTCTACGACTCGATGGTTTCTGAAGAAGATTGGATGGGACAACAACTTTTGCAGTTGCGTTTCATTTCGCCTCAGGGCCATGCCTATCGTTATAGCACAGGCCGTCCGATGACGGCAATGACCGACACGACCTATCATCCTGCTTTGGCCATCATGTATCCCGAGGAATTGATTCGCCAAACCGATTCCCTATTGCGTGCGCGTACATTTTATATATTGTACAACGACGACCGTATCTTTTATCCTGCCGACTCCCTGCCAGGGATGGTAGCTCATCAGAAGTTTGTGCCTGTCCGCATCGATTCGGTCACCTATGGGACGGAGACGGCTCCTCTTCGTGTGGCATTCACCAAGGGTGACGAACAGGGTTACTTCCTGGCATCGCTACCCGGCTCCCGTCAGAATGCAACCTCGACACCTTTGACACGCTATCTGTCGATGACCGACCCTTACGACCAGCATCCTGATATTACTTCCGAGATTTGGTCAAAGATTCAGTACAGCCAGGTGCAACCCGACATGACTTCCGAAGAGGTGCGTCTCTCTTGGGGCCGCCCTTCGCGTGTGGAGCGTGGTCCATCTCGCAATGGCGTTGTCGAGTTTTGGTATTATAGCAATAACCGCATCCTCCAGTTTTGGGATGGCCGGCTCAGCAAGATAGGAATCCTGTAGATTAATCATAAATGTCAAGTTGCTTATGACAAAGAAACAACGTTACGAGGGCATCATCCGCTATTTCCTCGATCATAATCCCAATGCGCAGACCGAACTTGTCTATCACACCCCCTTCGAATTGCTCGTGGCTGTGATTCTTTCGGCTCAATGTACCGACAAACGTGTCAATATGGTAGCGCCCGATCTGCTTCATGCTTTCCCTACGCCAGAGCGGATGGCGCAGACCACCGAGGCTGAGATCTACGAGTACATCAAATCGGTCTCCTATCCCAATAACAAGGCACATCATCTGTTGGCCGCCTCCCAGCGCATCGTCAGCGAGTATGGAGGCGAGGTGCCATCCGACTATGATGCCTTGCTCTCGCTCCCAGGTGTGGGACGCAAGACGGCCAATGTTATGGTCTCGGTGCTTTGGAACGAACCTCGTATGGCGGTCGATACCCATGTGTTCCGCGTTTCTAATCGCATCGGATTAACCTTGAACAGCAAGACGCCCTATGAGACTGAGATGGAATTGACGCGCAATATCCCCGAAAAGTACATTCCTCAGGCCCATCATTGGCTCATTTTGCATGGTCGATACGTTTGCACTGCTCGAAATCCTAAGTGCAAGGACTGTGGGATTGCCGAGTTTTGCAAGTATTACGCGGCTAAAATGAAAGATTCGGATGGCAAATGAGCGTTATTCAATGCCGAAAAGTAGCTAAAATGACGATTTTTTGAAAAAAGTCTGCAAATAATTTGGAGGCATACGAAAAATCCCCTATCTTTGCACCCGCTTAAACGATGAGACGGTAAGTCGAGCGGTTAAGCGACGATCTTTGAAAGAGTGAAATCTTGACAAAGCGTTACTGATAAGTCAGTAACCTGCAA
>JAFWRO010000038.1:0-42970 GCA_017519885.1 Bacteroidales bacterium
AAGGCCATTGCAGATCCTGAGACCAGAATGGACCTCGAATGCATCCTCAGATATAATCAAGATTTCAAAGATCGTGCCTAGGTTTACACTTTTTAAGCAGAAAAAGCATAAATGCCTATGGACTTCGGGTTAACACAATATATTTCGAAGTTGAAACCCCGCCTCAGCTGCTTCTGGGGGTGTGGGAAACTTCAGATGATAATTATATGCGTTGTTTCTTAACACGAATTATCATGAATTTCACATGAATTATTATTATGCAAAGTGGGTCAAAATAGACACATACTGAGAAATTAATGTTAATTCGTGATAATTCGTGTTAAAAGAAAAGTATGTATAGTTATTTCTGAATAGTTACTTAGTTATTAATAGAGAAATACAAATAATAAAACTTAATAAACAGAAGCAGAACTCTAAAAAAAATGAGCAATATATGTGGCATAATACTCAAAAAAAATTAGAAACTCTGACTCTTTTAAATGTTTATCAAAACATTGCAAAAATATGTATTTTTTTTTTATTTATTTAATGAAACGAACGAAAATGTTTACTATTGCATCTAAATTTGTATTTGGTAGTATAATAATGTCATATGAAAATATCAAATAAACATCGAATTTGCATCTGATATGTGTGAAAAGCAACTTTTGGGATGAGAAATTGGCATTTTTTGTCTAAGCATACAGATTTGATATACAGATTCTGTATTCTCCTATCGAAGCATAATGATTTGGTAGATGAAAACTGTATGCCTCGGTTGGAGCATACATATTTGGCAGATGAAAACTGTATGCTGCGGTCGGAGCATACATATTTGGCAGATGAAAACTGTATGCTGCGGTCGGAGCATACAGATTTGGTAGACGAAAACTGTATGCCGCGATGGGAGCATACATATTTGGTAGATGAAAACTGTATGCCACGGTCGGAGCATACAGATTTGGTAGATGAAAACTGTATGCCTCGGTTGGAGCATACATATTTGGTAGATGAAAACTGTATGCCGTGGTTGGAGCATACATATTTGGTAGATGAAAACTGTATGCCGCGATTGGAGCATACATATTTGGTAGACGAAAACTGTATGCCGCGATGGGAGCATAATGATTTGGTAGATGAAAACTGTATGCCGCGATGAGAGAAAGTATTATGTGATTCCTAAGTGTTTTTTATCCAATGAGAGAAAGCTTTTCTTCTATTCTTTGCTGCACTTCGCTAGGTTTGAGTCCCCAGCGTGGTGCAATGATGAGGTCGGATGGGGCGGAGGAGGCAAAGCGTTCGATATGGATATCTTTTCGGAGGCGGGAGATAAACTCGGCAACCAAAGAAGCGTATTCATCGATGTTCATCGAAAGGAAATCTTCGGGATGATTGGCAAATTCCTGAGCTATGACAGTACCCTTGAGAATTTGAAGCTGGTGTAATTTGATGGATTGGATGGGCTGGTGATTGATGATGTCGGTTTCGGCAAGGATGTCCGCCTTTGTTTCGCCAGGGAGGCCTAAAATGAGGTGGATGGTGGTATTGATGCCTGCATCGGCACATCGTTGGATGGCGGTAAGGCTATCCTCAACCGTGTGCCCACGATTGATGCGTTGAAGAGTCTTGTCGTAGAAGGATTCGATGCCCAGTTCGAGCGTGATGAGAAAACCTTTGTCCTGAAGATCTGCCAGATATTGAAGGACATCATCTTCGATGCAATCGGGACGTGTGCCAATGACGAGTCCGACAACATCTTCGACCGAAAGTGCTTCCTCGTAACGTTGGCGCAGCACGTCCAAGGGAGCATAGGTGTTGGAATAGGCTTGGAAATAGGCCAGATACTTCATATCGGGATATTTGCCCACAAAGAAGTGCTTCCCTGCTTCGAGTTGTTCATGAATGCTGGTCGAGCTGCGACAATAGGAGGGATTGAACGCATCAGTGCGACAGAAGGTGCATCCTCCCGTCCCAACGTGTCCATCGCGGTTGGGACAGGAGAATCCACCATCAAGCATGAGTTTCTGGAGTTTCATCGTATTTCCAATATCCTTACCGGCGTCGGTTCGGCGGCGACAGATGTTTCGCCATCGCCCTGATGTACGCACTGCACATAGAGATGCAGGTGACGTTGCGCTTTCCAAAGTTCGGTGTCGAACGATGGTTCCCAGGCATCGACAGAGTAGTCGGTGAGGTCGGAGAGTTCCCATTTGCCAGAGCGCAAATCGGCAGTGTGATAAAGCGAGACACGACTGTCGCGCTCCACATCACGCACGATGTACCAAGCCTCGTGGCCGTCGATGGCAACACGCGGACGGGCGATGGGAATCATCTTGGTGCCTCCACCCGAAAGACTGAAAGGCGTCTTGCGCTGACTCACCTGCTGTTGCTGCCAGGTGCTGCCATCGTTCCAGACGATGCGATACTGAGGGATGGAGTCGCCCTGGTTGCGCCAATAGGTGGCGATGTAGGGATGACCTTCGGCATCGGTACTCATCGAAGTCTGGTTGATGAGTTCGCTGTTCTGAGGGATACGGCAAGCGTATTCAGCATTGTCGGCCGTGATGGGAAGTACGTAGGGCGTACCGTCGCTGTGCTGCCACGTCTTGCCCTCGTCGGTGGAACAGGCATAGCACAGGTCGTGGTTGGTTTCGACAAGCCAGGTCTCACGCCATACCCAGCTGACGTGGATAGTTCCTCGCGCATCGACGAAGAGCTGCCAGTAGGCATTGCGGAGCTGTTCGCCATCGATGAGCACATCCTGCAAGCGGCTCCACTTGCGCGTCGTGACGTCGTAGAGATTCATGACGAGGTTGCCGCGTCCCGATGCACCACTGCGATAAGCGAAGAGGACATTTCCCGAAGCCAGACGATAGAACTCTGGATAGGTGACATCGAGCTCGTCGGGAATCAGCGAATCTATCGAAGCGCTGATCATTGGTTCCATATCCCCCAAGGTCAATGAGCCAGGCTCTACACTACGTGCATAATGGAGCGGATGGCCGTGGTGGTCGAACGAGACATGCAGATAGCCGTCGCCATCGGGCATAATGCTGATGACATTGTGGGCATCCTGCACATGGCCCTGATACTGGGTCTTCTGCAGGACAAATTTTGTGTCGCCGAGCTGACGTTTGCCCAGAGTAAGCCATCCTGCCGAATCGTAATAAGCTACGTATTGCGTCTGCCCAAGGGTTGCTACCGAGCTGTTGCGGAACACGGTGGCATTAACGGAATTGTTGCTATATCCGATGCCTGCTTCGATGAAGCGCGGTAGCTCCACCTTGGGCTGACAGCTTGCCAGCAGCAGCGAGACAAAGACGAGCAGCGAATAGAATTTTATTTTCATAGTTTATTAGGTTATAGTCACTATAGTTAATATAGTCACTATAGCTGATTTTATTTCACTAATCGATACATCTCACAGCAAGCAAGCAGGAAGGCACCTGTGCCAAAGTTGGAAATCGACTTCTGGTCAACGGTCTGGCCTGGGATAGCGCGTTCGCCGATAGGCTGGACGTAGCCTACGCTGCCGTCTTCCTGCAGGGCAACGTTGGTGAGATATTCCCAAGCCTTGACGATAGTGGGCATATAGGCCTCACGGTCGAGCAGACCATTGTTGACGCCCCAGAGCAAGCCGTAGGTGAAGAAGGCTGTGCCGCTGGTTTCAGGACCTGGAGCATGCTCGGGGTCGAGGAGTGAGCGGGTCCAGTAGCCTTCGGGCTGCTGGCAGTTCTTCACGGCTTCGCACATCTCGATGTAGGTCTGACGGAATTCTGCCTTGTCCTTCCACGTATCGGGTGTGTCGGCCAAAACTTTGGCGAGGCCGGCTACGACCCATCCGCAGCCGCGTGCCCAGAAGTCCTTGCTGCCATTGAGGCTGGCGTGCTTCGGGTAGAGATATTTGCCATCGCGGTAGAAGAGGTGCTGAGGCACGTTGGCCATCGGTTGGCCGAGGGTGTCGGGGATGCTCTCCTGTCCGTCGTACATCAGGTTCTTGGCAAAGGTCCAGTACTCGGTGAGTTTCTGGAGATACTGATCGTTGCCAGTGATGTTGTAAAGTTTGGTCATGACGGGCATCACCATATAGAGGCCGTCGGCCCACCACCAGTAGTCATTGGCCGAAGTTGACATCTCATACTCCATCACCTCGCGTGCTCGTGCAATCTTCTGGTCGTCGGGCTCGAGGTTGTAGAGGTCGCAATAGGTCTGGAAACAGATCTGCCAGTCGCCGAAGAGCACATTGCGGGGCTTTTCACCGTAGTTATAGACCCATTCGGCAGGATTCGAGTTGGTGGCACCCTTCCACTGGGCGGCTTCGGCCCATATCTTGCTGTAACCGATGAACTGCTCCTTGAGCTCGTCGGAGAGTTTGCAAACTTCCATATTGCCGGTGTGGTAGGCGGCATTGTCCCAGAAGGGACTGTTGTTGGAGTAGGGCTTGAAGGTCCACTCGTTGTCAGGATCGGTGGTGTAGGTAGCATCGGCGGCTGCAATGAGCGGGTGACTTTCCTGCCACTGCGTGTTGACCTGCTTGATGATGCTGATAACGGTATCAGGGGCTGGGAGATTGTATTGCGGCGCCTGCTTGGTGCATGCTGCGAGCGAGAGGGCTGCAATTGCTATGATTGAAAAATATTTTTTCATGAGGCTATGTTTTTTTCTCTAAATTTTCGGAGTATTCAGAATACTCGGAGTACTCCGAAAAATTAGGATAAAGTACTCCGAAAAATTAGGATAAAGGAATTACTCATTATTCCCAATAGAGGATTTGCTTGTTGATGTGCCACTTGTGATCCTTTGGGAAGTCTTCGGCTTCCCAGGCCTTCTTGGAGGTCCAGGGCTCTGCTGGATCGGTCCAGAATGGGTCGTCGGCTGGCAAGCCAAGGGGCAGGAAGGCAAGTGTGGTCATGTAGAGCGAACCGTTGTTGGTGTAAACGTCAGCTACATTGGGATGCGAACCCACGAAACCGATGGTCAGGAATCCGCCCTTGTTGAAGTTGGTCGGAGTAGTGGCCGGAGTGGACGAAAGTCCGAGTTCGTAGAGGTCGGCGGCGTACATTCGCTTCATCACAGCGGTGATGGCTGCACGCACTTGTCCGTTGGTGAGTTGCTTGGGCAAACGTTTCTGCCAAGCCATCATGGCCAAAGGCTGGAAGACGGCAAGGCGATAGGGGATGCTACGACCAAAGACAGGGTAGGTGCCTTCGGGCGAAACCATACGTTCGAGGATGCAACTGAACTTCTGCATGCGTTCACGAATCACGCCGAGACGATAGGTGGGACCTTGCGTCTTGTAGGTCACGGGATCGACACTGTGGATGAGGTAGCTGTTGTTGGGCTGTACGTCGCATACCATCTCGACACATTCGGCATACATCGGATGGATGACGTACGAATTGTAGTAGTCGAAGGCAAACGACGGACCATCGGCATACCAGCCATCGCCGATATACCATTCCTCGGCCTTATTGACAGCCGTCTTGATGCGGAAAGCGTCGTAAAGCGGACCGTCAAAACCTTCCTTCTGGAGATCGACGCCAGCCTTCTTGAGCGAAGCCTCGGCCTTCATGAGGAAGCACTCTTCCATACCGCAGAAGAGGAACCAGTTCTGATAGGGAGGATCGTAGCGGTGGAGTTTCTGCATCTCGTGCACATAACGCAGTTTGGTCTCGACGCTGAGTGGTTCCCAAAGGGCGTCCCATCCGCGATGGAAGCTTTCGACAACGTAGGCAGCATCGACCAAAGTCTGTCCACCCGAGCCCCAGCCGAGATAGTCTGGGCTGGCAGGATCGACGGCATTGGCGTATGCCTTGAGTGCCCATTCGCGCAGTTGCTTGCGTTGCAGTCCTTCTGGAGTTTCGTCGTCGGGCAGCGAGAGCCAGGGTGCAAGACCTGCCATCAGGCGACCGAAAGCCTCCATATAGGTGACTTTCTTGTTGCGTCCATCCCAGGTGGGCGACACTTCAAGATTGCCGTTCTCGTAGGTCATCACCTGCTGCAGACGTCCTTCGGCCATCGGTTCGAGCACGGGCTGTGCCATACGATAGAGCAGGGTGGTCCACACTTCGCGGTCGGAAGGCGTCTTTACAACCTTCTTCTTTGCCGAGACGGGAACAGCCACCAGCATCAGGACGAGAAGGATGACAGAGAGCAAAATGTTGTGTTTTTTCATATTATAAGGGTTGTGAAAAGGAGAGGTGCCTTTGAGGGCATTGCCTCGCATGACACCTCTCCCGATTACACACATATTATTATTAACTAAACCTAGAAACTAAGTTATTACAATTAATAACCGGGATTCTGCTGAAGCTCAGCATCCTTGTTCAGCTGTATCTCCGACAGAGGAATTGGGAGCAGACAGTGCTTGTTGGGATCAAAACCGGTGATGGCTTTGCTCGGAGTGCTCTCGGCATATTTCGACATCATCATCTGAACACGCTCGGCCAACTTGCCAGTGCGACAGAGGGTGTAACGACGGTTCTCCTCGCCAACGAGCTCGCGGATGCGTTCATCAAGCAGGAAATCCATGTTCATGTCGGCAGCAGTGACAGCTCCTGCTGTGGCGTTGCCAGTTTCTTCGCGATAAGCTTTGAATGCACGGTCACGCAGTACGTTGATGTCTTCGGCTGCACCCGACATATTGTTCTGCATGATTCGAGCCTCGGCACGGAGCAGATAGGCATCAGCAAGACGCATGATGGGCCAGTCCTTCACAAGTGCATAACCGAAATCATCGGTTGGGTCGTAGCCGCCCCACTTGGTGGTGTGCGGGTACATCACGTTCAACGTATCTTTTACGGTCCAGTAAGCACGGTCACCTGTCTTCACAGAGATCTTCTCTGCGCCAGCTGTTCCTTCATCCACGCGGAAGCCGTCCTTTACATAAATGTCGGCGCTGAAACCAGGCTTGTTGTAGTACAGGATGCGGCGGATGTTGTTGTTCGAGTTGCGGATATCGCCTTCCTGATAGATGGCGTATTTCACATAGTTGCTCAGGCGGAGACGACCATTGCCACGGCCTCCAATGGAGTCAGCATTTACCATGCCGTTGATCTTGTGAAATGCTGCCACCCAGTTACGACGTTGCTGTGGGTTATCGATGGTACCACCCGTCACGTCGCGGTTGAACTCCATCTGGAACACCCAGATGCCCTCGGTGTTGCCCTGCGAACGGCGCTGGTTGCCCCAGCGGAACATGTCGCTGTAGTAATCGCCGGTTTCGGAGAGGTAGTTACCGTAACGTTTTTCGATGAGCTGATATTTGCCGCTGTTGATAGTGGCGCTGACGGCAGCCTCAGCTTCGCTGTACTTGCCCATGCGGTTGAAAGCCTCGCCAGCCAGAATGCGGGCACAGTCCTTGTTGATACGGCTCTGAGTGGCAGTTTCGTCCACCTCGGGAAGGTTGGCGATTGCATCGTTCAGGTCGGCGGTGATAACTGCATCAATCTCAGAGACAGCAGTACGAGTAAAGTCAGTGCGCGGTTCGGCCTTGCTCTCGGTGATAAGGGGTACATTTCCCCAAAGGGTGACGAGCAGGTTGTAGCTGTATGCGCGGAAGAATTCTGCTTCTGCTTTATAGACTGGTTCCACACCCTCGGTGTTGATGATGATGTTGGCACTGTTGATGATGCTATAAAGATTTTGCCAGAGGAAGCTTACTCCACCATTATCTGAATCCAATGATCCATACTGGAAGAAAGGAACCTCAACACCCTCGGTGTCGCCAGGGGCACCCACGTCGGTGCCGTCCTGCCAGATGCCAGTGAATCCCTGACGGCTGGACATGCCCCAAAGGGCAGCGTATTTATAGTGCAGGCCAATTACCTTGGCATTCACGTCTGTAACGTCTGTACCATAATTTGAAAACATAGTTTCATCCAGATAGCTGTCGCTGCAAGCGGAAAGGCCGAAGGCCAGTACGGTGGCAACTGATGCACTGTATATGACATTCTTGATTTTCATAACTCTCGTGTATTTCTATTATTCAAATCTTCAATTACTCAATTATTCATCAGAAAGTAACGTTGAGGCCGAACACCATGCTCTTTGTCATTGGGTAGTTGTTCTCGTAGCCGCCCCATCCGCGCTGAGTGATGTCAGACTCGGGGTCCCATCCGATCCAGTCGGTGAAGGTAAAGAGGTTGCGCCCGCTGGCGTAGATGGTGAGTGCGTTGATGTTCAGAGCCTTGGTGATCTTTGCAGGGAACTGATAACTCAGGGTGATGTCTTTCACGCGGGTGAAGCTGGCATCACGTGGGAATCCATAACCCTTTTGGTTGGAAGTCTTGCTCAATGAGCGGAATTCGTTGGAAGGATTGTTTTCTGTCCAATAGCCAACTTCAAGGGTGGTGTTGCGACGACCCATTTCGTCACCGGCCATTGCCAACAATGAATTGTTACGCTTCAGTCCCTGTACTGTTTGGATGAAGATGCTCAAAGTGATATTCTTGTATGAGAAGGTGTTGGTCAAGCCACCAATCCACTTCGGAGTGGTCTGTCCTTGGATGGTCTTGTCATCTGCAGGATCAATCTTGCCATCGCCATTGATGTCGCGTAGTTTGACATCACCAGGTTGAGCCTCAGGATAATGATTCAGATGGTCACCACGTTCGATCTCATCCTTTTGCCAGATGCCTTCCATCTCATAGTCGTAGATGACACTGATTGGATGTCCGATGAACCAGCCGTTGTCGATATCGTCCTTGCCGTCGCCATAGAGGTCCTTGATCTCATTCTTGTTCCACGACCATACGAGAGAAGTGCTCCATGTGAAGTCCTTCGTCGAGATGTTCTTCGAGTTGATGGTGATTTCAAGACCCTTGTTAGCAGTCTTGCCCATGTTCATATATACATCCGAAAAGCCGGAGATCTTCGGTAGGTTGCGTTTCAGAAGCAGGTCGGTGGTCTTCGATGTATAGAAGTCGATGTTACCATTAATGCGGTTGTTCAAGAAACCGAAGTCCACGCCGATGTTGAACGACTTGGTAGTTTCCCAGCTCAATCCAGAGTTGCCCATGCGGCTGCTGGGATAGAGAGCGGTGTTTGAAGCTCCGTCAAGAGCAAGGGCTGCTTTCGACATCTTAGCAAGGGTTTCGTATACTCCGATGGCCTCGTTACCTGCCTTACCATAGGAGAGGCGGAGTTTCAATGTGTTCAGCCAATCGCTTGTACCCTCCATGAACGCTTCGTTGGCGATGTTCCAACCTAAGGCGACAGATGGGAAAACGCCGTATTTGTTGTCATCACCGAACACCGATGAACCATCTCGACGAACGGTAGCGGTGAAAAGGTAACGGCTATCATATGAGTAGTTGATACGACCCATTTGGGAACAAGTTGTATAGAGGTCGGTGTACGACTTAGCCACCTGAGTGCTGCCGCCTTCTAGACTGTGCCACAGTAACTCGTCATTGATGAATTTGCTAGCTGCTGCAGTGTTGTCGTGATACTTCTTTCGCGAGGAAGCATAAAGGGCGGTCAGATCGACGTGATGCTTGCCGAAGTCACGAGCCCAACTCAAGATGTTCTCAGCAGTGTAACTCTGGGTTTCGGCGTTGAAGATATAGCCATATCCGTTATCATCGTTTTGTTCATGACCGTTATAGTAGTTTTCACGCTTAGGAACGTAGGAGTAACCGAAGTTGAACTTGTAGTGCAGACCCTTCAGTGGCGTCCAAATATGACCGAAATCAAGGTCGGCGTAGCCATTCAGGTTGATGTTCCACTGGCGACGTTCATGATCCTGATTTATGTCACGCATAGGATTGAAGAAGAGGTTCTCCGAAGCCATGGGATAAACGCAGTAGGTACCGTCTTCATTGTACACCTGGCCATAAGGCGACATAGCTTCAGCCATAAGGAAGTTCACACGTCCGCCATCGCGGTTGTGGCTTACAATATAGGTGTTAGTGCCAATCTTCAGATAATCAGTAACGTCAGCATCAATGTTGAGACGAAGCGAATAACGCTTGTAGTTGAAGCCTTTCAATACACCCTTTTGGGTCAGATAGTCGCCCGAAATGAAGTATTTGACTTTATCAGCGCCACCATTGATGGTAACGTTGTGATCCTGAATGATACCGGTGCGAGAAACCATGTCATAGAGCCAGTCGGTTTCTTGTCCTGCAGCCTGGGCAGCGATTTCGGCCTGATTCTTCACATAGTCATTAGCCATAGTCTCACCTGCATTCTGTGCCACATAATCCCTGTAGCGTTGTGTGATTTGTTCACCATTGCAGAAATCCATTTTATGAGCAAAATCCTCAATGCCAACATAGCCATTGTAGCTTACGGATGGTTTGCCTTCCTTGCCATGCTTGGTAGTGATCAGGATGACACCGTTGGCACCATTGGTACCATAGATGGCTGTAGCAGAAGCATCCTTCAGGATTTCCATCGATTCGATGTCGCCAGGATTGATGTCATTCAATGAACCGCCACTCTTTGAGATGGGCACACCATCGACAACGATGTAAGGTCCTGTGCCAGCGGTGATGGAGTTGCGTCCGCGCACCAGTGCAGAAGGTGCATCACCAGGTATCGAACTGCCCTGCGAAATGGTTACACCAGCGGTTGCACCCTGAACAGCTTGCAGCACGTTGGTGACAGGAAGTTTCGAAAGACGAGCCTTGTCAACCGAGGCAACTGAGCCGGTGATGTCGGACTTCTTCTGGGTGCCGTAACCAACGACGACTACCTCCTCGAGTTCCTCATTGCCCGAAAGGGTTACTTCGATAAACTTCTTGCCAGCTACTGGAACCTCCTGTGTGTCCAGGCCTACAAAGCTGAAGACGAGGACTGCATTAGAGGGAACGCTGATCGTGAAATTACCATCAAGGTCGGTGATGGTTCCGTTGTTGGTCCCTTTTTGAACAACGGTAGCACCCGCTGTCGGACCCATTGCATCTCTTACTACACCCTTGACAGTGGTGTTCTGTGCATACGCTGGCGAAATGGCCATGACGAAGCAGAAGAGCAGGATGCCAAGCAGCATCTTCCAGCCTTCAGTAAGTTTTCGACTAATTTTTTCCATTAGTACCTTGTTTAAAGTTAATATTATGTGTTGTGTAAATCTCTGGGGCTTATTGTTCAAAAACAACAATAGACTACCCGCAATTTTGATGGTGCAAAGGTAGCCTATTGTTAATATAATTAGGAAATAATTGTTACAATTAGGTAGAAAATTGTTTCAAGAACCTAAAATATGTGAATATTGAACCGAATTTAGCCGTGAAACGAGACGAAATTATGAATTTTCTTTATTGTCTGGATTCTTGTTTGGTTTATCTTCGGTGATTTCGGAAGGAAGCTTGCCATAGTACTTCTTGAAGCAGGCAGAGAAGTATTTCGGGTCGCTGAACCCAACGGCATAGGCGAGATCGGAGATTCGGATGTTGGGATTCTCCTGCTGCAGTTTCATGGCTGCCTTCATCTTGATGTCGCGGACGAAGTTGGTATAGCTCTGTCCGGTCATGGCTTTGAGTTTGCGGAAACAGGTGGCTTTTGACACGCCCATATCATCGAGGAAACACTGCTGGTCGTAGTCTGGATCACTCAGGTGATTGTTGATGCAGGCAATAGCACGATTGATGAAGTCCTTGTCAGCATCGGTGACATCAGGCTTGCCAGGTTTGAGGATGATCTCTCCCTTGCGGATGGCAGCACGTTCCCGAGCACGTACAAGGAGTTGCTTATAGCGCACTTTCAGTATTCGGAAACCTTTTTGAAGGAGTAATACGGCAAGAATGCCCAGCAGAATGTAAAACAGCTTGGCAGTGCTTGTCTCCCACCAGGAGGGAAGGATGGTGATGTCGATTTTAAGCACATCATCATCGTTGGTGGGGTTGGTGCTGCCACTGGAATAGGTGTGGTGTGCGCTGCAGAGCATGAAGGTGTAGTCGCCAGCGGGAAGGTTGCTGTAACTGGCTTGTGGGAGGTTGCCTGATGCGTAGCGCCACCCTTCGTCATAGCCATCGAGCTTGTAGGCGAATTGTATTTCCTTCTTGTGTATGAAACCTGTTTGCGCAAATTCCAGAGTAAATTCGCTTTGTTCGTGCGTGAAGGTCAGCTTCTTGGTGTATCTTGGGTCAAAGTCTGAGATTTTGCTCTTTTCTGCTACGGGCAGTTCCTGCCAAGGCGTGTCCTCCACGAGCAGTTCGCTGATGGATACACGATGGTTGCGTTCCTTGTCTTGCGCAAGTTGCTCGGCATTGAAGAAATTATAGCCTTGATGTGTGCCGAAGTAGATGTTGCCATCGTAGTCGGAGGTGGCAGAGCTGCGGATGAGATAGTTGTCGAGCAGGCCATCCTCTTCGTTGTAATGAATTACGCGTGTGGTCGCCAGGTCGAGACTTGTAATAATCTGGAGCAGACCCTCGTTGGTACCTACCCAAAGGCTGTGCTGGCCTTCGCGTGTAGGCATGGTGCGCCTATCCTCGATGATGAAGTTGATCGAAGCTCCGGGCAGATGCCAGTCCTCCTTTACCGAACGGAAACGCTTGCTTCCCGGATAGAGTACGTAGAGGTCGCCGTTCTTCGAGCCTGCCCACAGTCTGTCCTGCTTGTCGAGACAGAGGCTTTGTATCTCGTTATCGCCGATGCCTCCGTTCTCGGCATTGAAACACTGTACGCCCCATTTTCCATCACGTTTTGTCATACGATAGACACCTGCATGAAGAGCAGCCAACAACAGACTGCCATCGGAACTCTGAGCAATCCTTTGAACTTCGAGATCCTTCATCTTGTGCTTCGGGTCCATCTGCACGGTATCGAGACGGAGGATGGAGCCATCTGGACGACGCATCACGGCTCCTCCTGTGCCACCAAACCATAGGTTGTCGTTGCGGTCTTCGAAGAGGGTGAAGATTCGGTCGGACGGAGCAAATGGGGTAGAGGCAGATTGGTAGATGGTAGCTGTGAGCTTACGGATGTCTTCACCTTCTTTAGGCGGAACTATCTCAATGATCTCGGAACTGAAGTTGGCTACCCAGATGTGTCCGTCGTAAGTCTCGGTGATGGCATAGACCGTCGACATGGTCTGGTGTGTCCGGCTCAAGGCTGGTATTTCGTTCCAGTTGTAGGTTTTGCCTGTCTTCAAATCCTGTACGGCAAGACCTTGCGTGCCGATGCCAAGCCAAAGGCGTTGGTGACGATCGGCATAGATGCTTCTGACGGAAGAGGTCTTGAAGTATTTGCGCGAACTCTCGAGCGTGGAATGTCCGAAATGCGCCTGGTCGGGTTCGATGGCCGCTACGCCTTGACCGATCATGCTGACCCATGTTTGCCCATCCTTGCTTTGCTCAATGCCCGTTATCTCCACGCCGGGAATGGGGTGCCCGCCGTTCGGATCTGTGAGTTTGTGGAATGTCCCGATGCGCTCTGTGTCGGCAATGGTCATACCTCGTGAGGAGCCTATCAGGATCTGATGACGTTCGGCATCGAAGGTCATACTGTAGGTTATATCGCCAATCAGGTCGGGTTCCGTATAGGTTTTCCAGGATAGGCGGTTCATATCCCACGCATTCTCGAGCACATGGATGCCGCTGGCCCATCCTGCCACCCAGATGCGCTTGTGATCGTCTTCGAGCAGCACGTGGGCGGAGTTGCGGCTATTCATCTGGGGATATTGAATTATCTCGCCGCTGTGTGGATCGTAGCGAAACAGTCCGTCGGCCCAGGTGCCCAGCCAGATGTGTCCTCGGTGGTCCTCCATCATGCACTGGCTGTATCTGATCGGTTCACCTCGATTATTGAGGATGCGTACGGGATGAGGCACGTCGTCGTCGGGCAGATAATAGAAGAACCCGTCATCTGAAGCCACCCAAATGGTCCCCTCACGTGTCACCATGAGTTCTGTGATGCCACGTATCTGGCTCTTCGTCGGTACAAGGTGCTCGATGTGTCCCGTCTGCTTGTCCAATCGGTCCAAACCTTGTGCTGTGGCTATCCAGATGCGCTGCTGGTGGTCTTCGGCTACACGCTTCACCTCATTGTCGGAAAGCATATCGGGGTGACGCCCATCGCGACGATAAGGACGAATACGATAGTTGTCGTAGCAGTAAAGTCCATTACGCGTGGCCATCCAAAGCAGACCATCGCTGTCGTAAACGAGGTCGGTGACTTCCTTGAAGGGAAGTTCGTCGAGCTCCTTTATGATGCGGTAGGAGGGGAGCGCTGCTAAGGATGTAGTTGATGGTGCTGCCTGTGTCGAAGAGACGAAGGCAGCTGCCAGAATCAACGCGTTTGTCAAAATAGGCAGTTTCATGGACAGCGCAAATAACTATATTATAATATGTGTAGGTTGCAACCTTATCGGACAACTCGATGGCTGTAGAAGGAGGAACGTGTGGCGAGGAAGAAGAGGAGTGCGCCAACACAGTGCACGATGGCAATCCACCAGAATGCAGCTGCATAGCTGAAATACTCGACGATGGAGCCGCCGAGGAGAATGCCGATACCGATACCAAGATCCCAGCTGGTGAGGAGGGTGGAGTTGGCAGTGCCTCGCTGGTCGTTGGTGGCTACGCCGATGATCATGTTCTGGAAGGCAGGCCAGAGATGGCCATTGCCTAGGCCGATGAGGATGGCGGCACCATAATAGCCCACCATGTTGGGACAAGCGACGAAGAGCAGATAGCCGACGGTGGAGGTGAGGATGCCGATGCCGGCATTGTAGATGAGCCTGCCCTGGCGCAGCATCTTTCCTCCCTGCAGACGGGAGAGAATCAGCCCGATTGAGAGCAGCATGAAGAACGTGCCCGTGCCGCTGGTGATGCCCATCGTCTCCTTCCCGTAGATGGCGAGGTAGTTGCTGAGTACGCCGAAGCAGATGCCAAAGAAGATGAAGTTAAGTCCGATGAGCCAGCCGCTTAGGAGGAAGAAGCGGTCGAGCGAGAGGGGACGTTTGCCCGTGGCTATGGCTCGCTTGGGCAGTTTGACGGTGGCATCGACCGCAAAGCCAAGGCCTGCAACGAGGAATGCCAGCCAGAAGAGCAGGTCGAAGTTGTGTGCATAACGGTAGATGAAGATGCCTACCGAGGGGGCGATGGCAGTGGCTACGTTGTTGCTCAGGCCGTAGTAGCCGATGCCTTCGTTGCGCCGGCTGGACGGCAACACATCGATGGCCACAGTACTATTGGACACCGACGAGGCACCAAAGGGCGCTCCATGGAGCGTTCGGACGATGGCAAACCACAACAAGGTTCCGGCGACAATATAGCCGCCGAAACATATGAAGTAGGCAAAGAGGCTTATGAGAAGCACACGCTTGCGCGAAAAGCTATCGACTACGAACCCGCCGAACGGTCGTACGAGGAGGGCAGTGACGGTATAACCCGAGAGCACCACTCCAATCATGTCCTTGGTAGAGCCGTATGTCTCGCTCAGATAAAGAGGCAGCAGGGGTGTGAGCAAATAGAAGGAAAACGACAGCGTGAAGTTGGCTATCATCACCTTCCAGTAGTTGCTGTTCCAAAGACGTTCAGTAGCGGGTTGCATTTGTGTGCGACAAGAACGCTTAGAGCACGATGGCTGCCTCGAGGGCAAGCGTCATCATGGTTTTGAAGGAAGTCTGGCGCTCTTCGGCGGTGAGCTCAACGTGATCGACGAAACTGTCGCTGATGGTGAGCAGACAGGCAGCCTGCTTACCCAGAATATTAGCGTTGTGGAAGAGGCCGAAGCTCTCCATCTCGACGCATTCCGAGCCGGAGTGCTCTGCTATTTCCTGCCAGGGCTTCTGGCCGTAGAAGACGTCGCTCGAATGAACGAGGACTTCCTTGCAGTCGATGCCGAGTTCGTGAGCCTTCTGCATGATCACAGCGTTGATGAGGGGACTGGGCTTGATCTTCTTGCTGCGGTAGCCGTTGAGGACACGTGCGTAGGAACTGTCACTGTAGGCAGCTTTGGCAAGGACAACATCCATCACGTCGAGGTGGTCAACGTAACTGCCTGCCGAGCCGATGCGGATGATGTTTTCTACACCGTAACCATTGTAAAGTTCGTACGAATAGATGCCGATGCTGGGAATGCCCATGCCGCTGGCCATAACGGAAACGCGAACACCCTTGTAGTAGCCGGTGAAGCCGAGGATGTTGCGGACAGAGGTGACGACTTGGGGATCGTCGAGGAATGTTTCAGCAATGAACTTGGCGCGCAGTGGATCGCCTGGCATTAGGACGGTCTTGGCAAATGCGCCATCGGGAGCGGAAATGTGGGGAGTTGCCATGGTTTTATAGTTTTTTGAGGGTAATGGTGTTTAATGGGATTATAGGGTTCTAGAACCTCTAGAATATCTAGAGAATCTAGAAGTTCTAGCCAGTCTAGACAAGAAGAATATCAAACCAGCGCATCGATGATGCGAACGTTGGCCTGGCGAAGTCTTTCGGAGGCAAGGGCGAGATTCCTGGAGAACTCTTCGTAGGTGGCGGCCCCGCTGTCGCAGAGGTCTGTGACCGACTTGACGAAGAGGATGGGAATCTTGAAGAGCGAGCAGACGAAAGCGATGGCTGCGCCCTCCATGTCCTTCAGTTCTCCATGGTTCTGTCGGATGATCTCCTCATCGCAAGGCTGCATATCGAGCGACGAGCCCGTGGTGACTTTACCGAGTTTGAAGCCAAGACGCTGGGCAAGGTCAGCTGTGCCTTCCCAGACAGGATAGTTGCCGAGGGCTTGCGTACCCCATTCGTCATCCCCCGGCACACGGCGATCGTGGAACATCACGCCGCTGCCAAGATAAACGTCGCCGATATTGGCTCCATTGCAGCCGAAGGCTCCACAAGTACCCGAGTTGACGACAAGGTCGGGCTGTATCTTCTGTATGGCCGCCAGGGCAGCTACCGAAGCTGCTTCACATCCCACCAGGTCGGAGCCATGCTGCTCTCCGTTCAAAACAATGTAGAGTTCTGATCCATTTACATTCGCCTTATAGCAGAGACAGGGGAGGGGTGCAAAGAACCCTTCGAGCAACTGGACACCATAGTGCTCGATGAAAGGCTGTGCTTCAGCCCGCATGGCGACGATATAGCATACTTTCATTAGAATTCAGACGTGAAGTGGAACGTGATGTGTGGGAAGTCCTGCTGAGCCATGGAGAGGACGTAGCCCGATTCGGCAAGGAAGACGTCGCGGCCATCCTTGTCGGTGGCCATGAACTGCATCTTGCGGCGCTTGAAGTCGCGCAGCTGTTCCTCGTCGTCGGTCTGCATCCAGCAGGCCTTGTAGAGGCGGATAGGCTCCCAGCGGCACTTGGCATTGTATTCGTGCTCCAGACGGTACTGGATGACCTCGAACTGCAGTTGTCCGACGGTTCCTACGACCTTGCGTCCATTGAACTGATTGGTGAAGACCTGTGCCACACCTTCGTCCATGAGCTGGTCGATGCCCTTGGCGAGCTGCTTGGCCTTCATAGGGTCGGCATTCTCGATGTACATGAACAGTTCGGGCGAGAACGATGGGATGCCGGTGAAGTGGAGGTCTTCGCCGCTGGTGAGGGTGTCGCCGATCTTGAACGTGCCGCCGTTGTCGGGCAGACCTACGATGTCGCCGGGCCAGCATTCATCAACGACCTCCTTCTTCTGTGCCATGAAGCAGGTAGGCGCCGAGAAGCGCATCTTTTGACCGAGGCGTACGTGCTTGTAATAGACGCCGCGTTCAAACTTGCCTGAGCAGACCTTGACGAAAGCGATGCACGAACGGTGGTTGGGATCCATGTTGGCATGGATCTTGAACACGAAGCCTGCGAACTCCGGTTCTTCAGGCTGCACGATGCGCTCCACTGTCTTGGTCGGTTTGGGAGAGGGAGCAATCTGGCAGAAGCAGTCAAGCAGTTCGCGAACGCCGAAGTTGTTGAGTGCCGAACCGAAGAAGACGGGTGCCAGTTGTCCGTCGAGGTAGGCCTGCTTGTCGAAGTCGGGATAGACACCGCTGAGCAGTTCGACGTCTTCGCGCAGTTTCTCGGCATCACGTTCGCCGACGCGTTCGTCGAGCAGCGGGTCGTCAAGGCTTTCTATGGCTACACTCTCCGAGATAGTCTGCTTGCTGGGCGTATAAAGGTTGAGCGACGATTCGAAGAGGTTATATACACCCTTGAAGCGTTCGCCGATGTTGATGGGCCAGGTGAGTGGACGGCATGTGATCTTGAGTTCCTTCTCCACTTCGTCGATGAGGTCGAAGGGATCCTTGCCTTCGCGGTCCATCTTGTTGATGAAGACGATGACGGGGGTGTTGCGCATGCGGCAAACCTCCATGAGCTTGCGTGTCTGCGTCTCGACGCCCTTGGCGCAGTCGATGACGATGATGACGCTATCGACGGCTGTGAGGGTGCGGTAGGTATCTTCGGCAAAGTCCTGGTGACCTGGGGTGTCGAGGATATTGATCTTGTATTGATGCTCCTGTCCATCGCTCTCTACACCGGGTAGGGTGCTCTGCGAGGTGCAGGCATAGTCGAAGGCCATGACAGAGGTGGCTACCGAGATGCCACGTTGCTTCTCGATCTCCATCCAGTCGGAGGTGGCTGTTTTCTTGATCTTGTTACTCTTGACGGCACCAGCGACGTGGATGGCTCCACCGAATAGGAGGAGCTTCTCGGTCAAGGTTGTCTTGCCGGCGTCGGGGTGTGAGATGATGGCGAATGTTCGCCTTTTGTTTATTTCTTGGGTGAGTTGAGACATTTTTTTTATTCTTCTTTCAATAAGTCAGGGCGTAAGCGGCGGGTGCGTTCGAGGGCTTGTTCGTGCTCCCATTCGCGAATCTTGCGTTCGTGGCCACTGAGGAGGATGTCGGGTACCTTCCAGCCCTTGTAGTCGGCTGGACGGGTATAGACGGGTGGTGCAAGGAGGTCATCCTGGAACGAGTCGCTGAGGGCCGACTGCTCGTCACCGATGGCACCAGGAAGAACTCGAATCACGGCATCGGCGATGATGGCGGCAGGCAGTTCGCCACCAGTCAGCACATAGTCGCCGATTGATATCTCGCGGGTGATGAGGTGTTCGCGAATGCGGTAGTCGATGCCCTTGTAGTGTCCGCAGAGGATGATGAGGTTTTCCTTCATCGACAGGTCGTTGGCGATGTGCTGGTTGAACGTCTCGCCGTCGGGTGTGACGAAGATGACCTCGTCGTAGTGGCGCTGCGAGGAGAGGTCGCTGATGCAGCGGTCGATGGGTTCGCACTGCATAACCATACCGGCTGTGCCTCCGAAGGCATAGTCATCGACGCGACGATGGCGCAGGTCGGTGGACCAGTCACGCAAATTGTGGATGTGTATTTCGGCCAAGCCTTTCTGTTGTGCTCGCTTGATGATGCTCTGGTCGAGAGGACCGGTGAGCAGTTCAGGCAGCACGGTGATGATGTCGATGCGCATTACTTAATTTCCTTGACGAGATAGATGCAGGTGGGGAAGTGGTCGGAGTAACCATCGTTCCAGACGCCGCTCGAAGTGGTACGCAGAGGACTGCCCTTGTAGCGGCCGGAAGGAGTGATGAGGTAGTCGCGGATGATGACTTCTCCGAAGTAGAACGTGAGGCCGCCCGAGACGTCGAGGTCGCTCATCTTGGGCTTGGCTTTGCGGAGCGGAGTCTTGTGGTCAACCATGTTGCCGGTTATGACAATCTGGTCGAAGAGGTTCCACTTGCCGTCGTAGAGCAGGGTGCCCTGTCCGACCTTGCGAAGCATGTACTTCCAGGGATTGAAGATGTCGGCGCTCGACTTCACGTCCTTGGTGGCATACTTGCAGCCCAGGGCCTTGGCCATCGAAGGGCTGTCGGGGTCGTCGTTGAGGTCACCCATGATGACCACCTTGATGCCTGGATAACGAAGCTGCAGGGCTTCGGTGAGGCGCTTTACCTGGGCGGCAGCCTGTTCGCGTGCCCAGCTTTCTACACCACGGCTGGGCCAGTGGTTGACGATGATGGCCATCTTTTCGTCGGCCATGGTGCCAATGCCCACGAGGAAGCCACGTGTCTTGTGCGAAACGTCGCCGAAGAGGGGACGAGGGGTAATCTCATGCGTCACGGGATCCTGGTGGAAGCCAAGCCAGTCGTTCGAGCCCGGTTCGGGATAGATGTAATAGACGTAGAGCGAGTCCTCGAGCTGGAAGTAGCGGGGATTGTAGAGCATGGCGCAGTCGATGCCGCGTGCATCGGGGCTGTCGAAGTGGAGGACGCGGTAGCCACGTTCGCGCAGCGCATCGCTTTTCGTCAAATCCACGACTACGTTGCGGTTCTCGACCTCAGCAAGGCCGATGACGGCGGCGCCGTACTTCAGACCCTTGTCAACGCCGATTGATGCAAGGGTCGTGCTCATGTTGCGCACCTTGCGGCGGTACTTCATGCCGTTCCATCCGTAGGAGGAGCCTGGAAGAAAGTCCTCGTCGTGGATGAGCGGGTCGTCGATGGTGTCGAAGAGGTTCTCCTGATTGTAGAAGGCAATGGCATACATGCCATAGCGTTTCTCGGCCTGCTGGGAATGGTCCTTCTGTGCCAGCGAAGGCATGAGGATGGCCAGCGAAAGGAGGAGGGTGAGGATGACGGGTCGTTTCATGTCAAGATAGTTTATGGTCAGAAAAAACGCTCTCCGCGGGCCGTTGGGGCGGCACATCGTGGAGTTTACGATGCAAAGATAGTGTATTTTTTGCAAAGTAAGCAAAAAAGTGGGTACTTTTTCGCAAAAATAACGAATTTTTCGGATTATTTTTGTATGTTTTACAAAAAAATGCTATCTTTGCACACAGATTAGTACGTGAATTGCACATGGGTGAAAAACATCTTGTAGCAAACAATACCGAGAGAACGTAATACCGAAATAACGAAACCAGGAAATACCTACTTTAAAAAAACATATCATGAGCAAAGTTGTAACACTGACAGCTGCGACCTGGGCACTTGCCGTGATGGGACTGATGGGGCAGACGACGCCCCAGGTGGTTACCGGCACGGAGGTTACCGAGGCGCAGGCGACGGAGGATGACAGCAACGACTTCTCGTTCACCGAGTCTCAGCTCGACGATGATGTTGATGCTGCCCAGACTATCTCGAATGTCGCTTCGTCGAACAATGACCCCTACCTGTCGCAGGTGGGGTTCAAGTGGAGCGCGATGCGCTTCAGGGTACGTGCGCTCGACAATATGTACTCCACCACGTTCCTCAACGGGTTGGAGTTCAACGATCTGGAGCTGGGGCGCTATAACTACAGCCTGCTGGGCGGTCTGAACGACCTGACCAGGTCGAAGGAAGGCTCGACGGGCTACGAGAACAACTCGTTTGGCGTGACCGGCATCGGTGGTGGCGACAACATCAACCTGCGTGCCTCGCACGTGGCCAAGGGGCAGAAGTTCACCCTGACGGCGTGCAACCGCAACTACAAGACACGTGCCATCTATACCTTCGGTACGGGTGTGATGGCTCGCGGTTGGGCTTTTGCAGGCTCGATTGGTTATCGCTGGGCCGATGAAGGTGTCATCGAAGGCACGTTCTACGATTCGTTCTCCTACTACCTCGGCGCCGAAAAGCGCTGGGATCGTCACTCCCTGGCTATCTCGACCTTCGGTGCACCCACCAAGCGTGCACAGCAGGGTGCTTCCACCGAAGAGGTCTATTGGCTGGCCAACAGCCATTACTACAACTCCAACTGGGGCTATCAGGACGGCAAGAAGCGCAATGCCCGCGTGGTGAAGGATTTCGAGCCTACGCTCGTCGTGACGTGGGACTGGAAGCCCGACGCAAGCAACCTGCTGGTGACGACAGGCGCCTTCAAGTACTCCAACTACAGTTCTTCGGCTCTGGGTTGGTCGGGCGATGCCTACGACCCGCGTCCCGACTACTACAAGAATCTGCCATCGAGCATCTTCAACGTCTACGACCCTGAGTACCTGGGCACTGAGTGGCAGTCGTCCAACCCGCAGGCTCGGGAGCAATGGACCGCACTCTACGACTTCTGGACCTCGTCGAAGGCCAATCGTCAGATCAACTGGGACCGTATGTACCTTGTGAACCAGCAGAATGCGCTCCTCGGTGGTGACGCTCTCTATTACCTCGAGCGCCGTCACAACGACCAGCTCGTCTGGGCCCTCTCAAGCACCTGGACCCACTCGATGGGACGCAACCAGAAACTGCTGGCCGGTGCTTATCTGAACCACACCATCGGCCTCCATTACAAGACGATGGACGACCTGTTGGGTGGCAACTGGTTCACCGATGTCGATAAGTATGCCATCAACGACTATGGTCGCGATGCCATCCAGGCACAGAGCGATATGCGTAACCCCAACCGCAAGGTGAGGGAAGGTGACCGCTTCGGCTATGACTACAACACCTACGTCGATATGGCAAAGCTTTGGGCACAGTACGGTGTGCAGCGCGGCCCCTGGGACCTCGACCTGAGTGCCCATCTGGTGGCTACCCAGATGCAGCGCGACGGCAAGATGCAGAATGGTCAGGGCCAGGTGCTGCAGCAGGACGGCAGTTATCACGATAACTCCTATGGCAAGAGCGGTTGGGCTCGTTTCCTGGGCGGTGGCGGCAAGGTCCAGCTGGCTTGGACTCCTATCGCTGGTCAGCGCCTGTCGATAGGCGGTAGTGCCGAGAAGAAGGCTCCGTTGGTACGCAACGCCTTCGTGGCTCCCCGCGTGCAGAACAACTACGTCGATAACCTGAAGCTCGAGTCGATCCTGAGCGGCGAAGTCACCTGGATGGTACAGGTCGGCGCTTCTTTCATCGGCAAGGCCAACGCCTACTATACGCGCTTCATCGACGGTGTCGAACAGACAGCGTTCTACAACGATGCCAACTTCGCTTTCACCTATCTCACCATGAGCAAGGTTCGTCGTCAGCACTACGGCGTGGAACTCGCCATGTCGTACAAGATTCTGTCGAACCTTTCGATTCACGCCATGGGAACCCTGAGCGGTGCCGAATACACCAACAATCCCTACGCACAGCTCAACACCGAAGGTATGAATCAGGAGGACAATGCCAAGGTGAACCTTTGGAAGAACCCGGTGACGGGCGAAAGCCAGAACCTCCGCGTTCTTGCCAAGGGCATGAAGGTCGGCTCCACACCTCTCACCGCCGTCAACCTGGGTCTGAAGTACAACAAGAACTATTGGTTCCTCGAGTTCAACGCAAATTATTATAATAATGTATATGTAGGCTTCTCGCCCTACCGTCGTCTTTCGAACATCGTCGAGAACTTCGTCTTCGACAATCAGAGCGCCTACCTCACCACCAAGGCCTACGCCACCGAGACGTATCCAATCTCAACCGACGAGGAGCGCGATGCCTTCCGTCAGCATCTGAAGGAGAATGGTGGCGTTGTCTTCGACCAGTATGGCAACATCGTGGGTTCGTTTGGTGCCGAGCAGGAGAAGCACGACGGCGGTTGGATGTTCGATGCATCGATCGGCAAGTCGCTTCGCTTCAAGAACCGTTCGACGATGAGCATCAACCTGCAGTTGCAGAACATCAGCAACAACACCGACCTGCGTACCGGTGGCTACGAGCAGAACCGCGACGACAACTACTACACCCTCAGTTCCGACCCGAAGATAGGCAAGCAGAAGACCTATCTCTTCTCGAAGAACCCCAAATATTACTATGCCAACGCATTCAACTTCTACTTGAATGTAAGCTACCGATTCTAAAAAATGCATACGACTATGAAACAGTATCTTTCAATCCTTTCGGCAGGTCTGCTGGCAGCCTTCGCGCTCAGTGCCTGCACGGGAGACGTGGATGACCCGAACGTCTGGGCATTGTCTGCAGAATCGGTCGGCGTCACGGCTCCCAGCGGAAGCCTGCCCGACGTCAACACCACGATCTACGCCCTGAAGGAGCAGTATTCGAGCTACTTCGTCAACAACAACACGTGGACGCAGATCAAGAAGGACGTCGTCTTCGAAGGCGTGGTTTGTGCCAACGATGAGGGCGGCAACCTCTACCAGACTATCATGCTGCGCGACATCGACGAGGCAGCAGGAACCGATGCCTCGATCATCCTCGCCATCAAGAACTCGTGCCTCTATCCCTACTTCAAGATGGGACAGCGTGTACGCGTCAACCTCAAGGGTCTCTACCTGGGCAACTACAGCTATATGCCCCGCATCGGACAGCCCTACTGGACCAGTGTCATCACCACGGGCAGCTCGACGGGCAACTACCGCTTGGGTCCCATCCTCTTCGAACTGTTGCGTACCAACGTCGAACTCATCGGCCAGCCCGATCCCAAGGCTCCTGAGCTGACGCCCATCGACTACACCGACGAGGAGGGCGAACGCTGGTTGTGCAACACCAATCACATGAACTATCGCTACTGCCCCCAGTTGTGCACCGTTCGCGGATACATCAAGGAGATGTACAAGGCCAACGCCAACATCGCCGAGAGTGGTCTCTTCCTCGAAGGCAAGGAGCCTCTGCCCAAGATCTTCGCACCCGAGGTGCTTGAGGACCAGGGCTACGGCGTCGATCGCACCCTGATGTTCATTCATCAGACGGGCAAGTGGATGACCATCCGAACCTCCACGCAGAACGACATCGCCTTCATGCGCCTGCCTGCCGACACCTGCACCTACACCGGTGTGATGTCCTACTACACAGGCTGGCAGATGAATCTGCGCTACACCACCGATTTGAAGCATCAGTAACAAGATTATTAAAACATACGCTATATGAAAAAGTTTTCAATCCTGATTGCCGCACTCCTTGGACTGACGCTCACTGCCTGCGAGGACGTTCCGGCACCCTACGAGGTCATCTTCAACGACGACACGAATCCTGACTTCGAAGGCGCGATTCTTCCCTACACCAGTGCCAACCTGAGTGCAGGATTCGAGATCTATACCCCCAGCGACTACCCGTCGATCGCCAGCTGGAGCACAGGCTCAAGCTACGTGCAGATCACAGGTTATGTCGATGCCGATGGCGATGGAACGAAGGAGTACAACTACACCCAGTCGTGGCTCATCAGCCCCGCACTCTACACCGCCACCACCGAGAGCCTTGTGCTCAACTTCGACTACACCATCCGCTATGCCAACAGCATGAATGCCGCCGAACTGGCAGCCAACCACAAGGTGCTCGTCAGCAAGGATTACGATGGCGACGTCGCACTTGCCACCTGGAAGGAACTCAACTTCAAGCCCAAGGCTTCGCCCTACAGCGACTGGACGCTCTATGGAAGCGGCGACATCGAGATTCCTGCCGAATATCAGAACTGCGACAATGTCCACGTGGCATTCTATTATCAGGTCACCGACCTCAAGAAGGTCAGCACCTGGGAGCTCCAGAACCTGATGATCTATGCCGGCATCCCCGAAGAGACTCCCGACGAGCCTGAAGATACGGGTGAGACCAAAGAAATGCCATGGACCAGCGCCAGCCTCAATGACTTCAAGGCTGTTACCGTCAAGGGTATCGACTGGAGCCTCGGCAGCACCTATGCCAAGGCATCGGGCTACGTCAACAGCTCTTATACTGAGACCGACGCTTGGCTCGTTTCGCCAGCCATCAACACCAAGACCAGCTCCGGCGTTGTCATCGACGTGCAGCACGTCATCCGCTACACCAACAGCGCTGCCGACCTCGCCAACCACACCATGTGGGCATCGACCGACTACGATGGCGATGTTTCGAAGGCTACCTGGACCAAGCTCAACTACAAGCCCGAAGCAAGTCCAACCAACACGTGGGACTTCTATCCTGCCAAGACCGTTGGCCTGCCCGAAGCCCTGCTCAACAAGGAGAAGGTATATATCGCCTATCGCTACCAGTGCACCAGCGAAAGGGCTTCGACCTGGGAACTCAAGGAATTCTCCATCAAGGAGGGTACTGCTCCCATCGACGACGATCCGCAGCCTGGCACTCCCGCCGAAGAGATTACCATCGGCGAGTTCCTCTCGAAGGCCGATCCCAACACCACCTATCGCCTGACGGGTACGGTGAAGAACATCTCCAACACGCTCTATGGTAACTTCGACCTCGTCGATGAGACAGGCAGCGTCTATATCTACGGCCTGCTCGACAAGGATGGTAATGCCCAGAAGTTCGAGAGCATCGGCATCAAGGAAGGCGATACGGTAACCCTCGAAGGCAAGTACAAGGATTACAATGGAAAGGCCGAGATCGCCAATGCCCAGTACATCAGCCACGTCAGCAACGGTGATGGCCCTGGCCCATCTACTCCTGCCGAGCAGATCACCATTGCCGAGTTCCTCTCGAAGGCCGATCCCAACACCACCTATCGCCTCACGGGTAAGGTAAGCAACATCACCAACACGCAGTATGGCAACTTCGACCTCGTCGATGCCACAGGCAGCATCTACATCTATGGCCTGCTCGACAAGGACGGCAACGCCAAGAACTTCGAGAGCCTCGGCATCAAGGAGGGTGACGAGATCACCGTCGAAGGCAGGTACACCACCTACAATGACAGTCCGCAGATCAAGAACGCCCAGTACATCAGCGGCGGCTCGGGTGGCGATGTGCCTGGTCCGGGTACAGTCGAGCAGATCACCATTGTCGACTTCCTTTCGAAGGCCGATTCCAACACCACCTATCGCCTCACGGGTAAGGTGAGCAACATCACCAACACGCAGTACGGCAACTTCGACCTCGTCGATGCCACAGGCACCATCTACGTCTATGGCCTGCTCGACAAGGACGGCAATGCCAAGAACTTCGAGAGCCTTGGCATCAAGGAGGGCGACGAGATTACCTTGGAGGGCAAGTACACCACCTACAACGGCAACCCGCAGATCAAGAACGCCCAGTACATCAGCGGTGGCTCTGGTTCGGGTGGAGGTGACGATCCTGGCACCGTTCCTTCAGGCGAATACATCACCCTCAGCTTCACCGACAATGTGTTCGGTATCGACACCGAGAAGCAGACCGCAGCCAAGACCTACACTTACGAGGGCTACAGCATCACCCTCACGCCAGCAGGCGAGGGCAACAGCTTCTACTACAACAGTAAGGACAAGTACGTCATCCTCGGCAAGCAGGACGCTACCCTCGAGTTCAACGGCTTCGACTTCGCTGTCAGCGCCATCGAAATCACCGGTCGTGAAGCAGCTTCGGCATCCATTGTCCAGAACTTCTTCGTGGGCGAAACCGCCGTCAGCACCCAGACCACAGGCGCCAAGGGCACCAATGTCTATAACATCGCCAGCGACTACCAGGCAGCAGGTACCCACTACACCCTCAAGGTCCTCTCTAATCACAACACCCAGATTACCGAGGTCAAGGTCTATAAGGCCCAGTAATTCTCTTTTCACCATTGTCACGAATTATCGAATTATCGACTTGGTTTATTCAAAGATTTTATTCAAAGTTCAATCCATTTCAATTCTCTAATTCGCTAATTCTTGATAAAAAAATCCCGAATTATGAGTACTTATAATAAGTTTGCTAAATACTTGACGATGATGGCTGTGATGCTCGCAGCCACCACCGCCTGTGAGGATGTCGATGACGATGGCGATATCTTCAGCGTGCAGCCCGACGGACAGGCCATCGACCCCGATGCACCGGGCGTCGATGAGGTGTCGTCTATCCCGCTCACCTGCTATACCGCGCGACTTGAGACGCCTGCCTTGAAGGATGGCATCTTCATCGAGCACAGCACCTTCGAGCGCGACGATTCGCTGGTCAACTTTATGCTGGAGTACAGTCCCGAGCACTTCCTGCCGCGCTGGGTTGCCTTCCGTTTCGACCCTCGCAATCGTGCCCTTACGGCCAACCGCAGGAGCTACGATGCCAAACCGCAGTACCCCGCCGATCCCGATTTGGGCAGCAAGGGCCTGCCCAGCGATGCGCCGTTCAACGGCTTCCAGCACGGTCACCTCTGCGCCAGCAACGACCGACGCAACAGTCGTGAGGCCAACGACCAGACGTTCTATATGTCGAATATGATGCCGCAGTCGAGCAATTTCAACGGCACGCAATGGGTCTATTTCGAGAGTTTCGTCCAGACCAAGGGCCGCTCCGAGGCGTTTGCCGATACGCTCTACGTCGTCAAGGGCGGAACGCTCGACGATGTGCGTCAGAACATCTCCGTGGCTGGACACGTCGTTCCCGTGCCACGCTACTATTGGATGGCACTCCTTCGCGTCAAGGGCTCCAACTATTCGGCACTGGGCTTCTGGGTGGAGCATCGCGACAACTATACCGAAATCCCTGCCACCGAGATCAATCCGATGATCCTCGAGCATAGCATCACCATCGACCAGCTCGAGACACTCACGGGCATCAATTTCTTCCCCAATCTGCCCGACGATGTCGAGCGTACTGTCGAGGCAAGCTTCTCGGCCGCAGCCTGGGGCCTCTGATGCGCCGATTGTGTCATCTGCATAGCAGAAACCATCCGTTTAGCGATTTTATTTGCCTTGTGCGATGACATTTTTTAAACTTATTGCGGAAAATTCAGCCTAAAAGTTGAATTTTCCGCTTTTTTATTTTCGACAAAAGAAAAAAATACATATCTTTGCCCCAAACGTAAACTTTAAAAAACAAATACAACATGAGGAAATTTCTACTTACTTTAGCAGCTGTCGCCTTGACTGCCTTTGCAGCAAAGGCCGACCGCACCGTAACACTTGATTTCGTCGGCTGGAACTTCGATGGCGTAGCCGAATGGACCCAGTCCTATGCCGAACACACCGTTAATTTCGACGATGCTACCGTTTATTTCAAGAAGGCCGACCGCCAGCCTGAAGGCAATGCCATCGACGACTGCCCCGTCACCAAGGGCTACGACATCGTGGTGACTGCCAAGTCGCAGATCGTCAGCACCTCTGTTCTCTTCAAGCAGTGGAACACCAAGACCAAGACTGCCAACATCGTGGTTGATGGCACCTCAGTTGCCGAGACCGACGCTTTCGCATTCGAGAATGTAGCCATTGGCGCTACCTCCTACACCATCACTTTCACCGAGACCAACAATCAGATTGGTCTGCAGAACATCACCCTCGTGCTTGCCGATGGCGAAACACCTGTAGATGAGGTGGCTGCTCCCGTCATCACGCCTGCTACGGGCACCTACGACGAGCCACAGACCGTTACCATCACCGCTGCCGAAGGATGCAAGATCTACTACACCCTCGATGGCACCGAGCCCAACGATGGCAGCACGCTCTACACCGAGTCATTCGTCGTAAGCGAGACCACCACTGTCAAGGCCGTGGCTGTCAACGCCGAGGACACCCAGAGCAAGGTCGCTACCTCCGTCATCACCATCAAGTCTGTTCATTCCATCGCCAACACCATCGAGACTGCCTACACCACTGCTGAGGCCATCGCCCTCATCGACGATCCCAATGCCGACCTCTCCGACAGCGTCTATGTCAAGGGCGTAGTCAGCAAGGTCGATAACTACAACTCGAAGTACCACAGCATCACCTACTGGCTCGACGACAACGCTTTCCAGATCTACTCCGGCAAGGGCCTCAATGGTGAGGATCCTCAGTCCGACGAGTATCTCTCGGCTGGCGACGAGGTTATCGTCTATGGGGTCATCAAGAAGTACAACACCACCTACGAGATGGACAAGAACAACTACATCGTCAAGCTCACCAAGGGCGAAGGTCCCGCTGTCAGCATCAAGAACACTCCTGAGACAGCCTACACCGTAGCCAAGGCATTCGAGCTCATCGATGCTGGCCAGGGCCTGGACGACAAGGTCTATGTCAAGGGCATCATCTCCACCATCAATGAAGTGAGCACCCAACACGGCAACGCCACCTACTTCATCTCCGACGACGGCACCACCACCAAGGAGCTCGAAATCTATCGCGGCTATTCGGTAGGAGGTGAGAAGTTCACTGCCGAGGATGAGATCAAGGTTGGCGACGAGGTCATCGTCTATGGCAAGCTCACGCTCTATGGCACCACCTACGAGTTCACGTCAGGCAGCTCCATCTATTCGCTCAATGGCAACACCTCTGTCATCAAGCGTGTCAGCGACGACGCTATCGACCTCTCCACAGCTGTGATCTACAACGTGCTGGGCAAGCGTGTCACCGATATGAGCAAGAAGGGTATTTACATCGTTAACGGAAAGAAATACGTTGTCAAGTAACATCCGACATATGGCAGCAGCGTGGGCAATGCTTCTCGTCATTGCCCAGGCTGGCTATGCCGAGCAGAGCCAGGTGCCCCAGGGGTACTACGACTCGGCCAGCCAGCTCAGCGGAAAGAGCCTGAAGGTGGCCTTGCAGAAGGTCATCCAGGAGCACGAGGTCTTCGACTATGGTTCCCTGTGGTACCATTACGAATACACCGATGTCGTCCCGGGTACCGACAACCAGGTCTTCGACTACTATTCCCCGCGCGTCTATTATTTCACTGGCACAGGCACCGCACCCAGTGGTGCCAACAAGGAGCACTGCTGCCCACAGTCGTGGTGGGGTAGTGGAGCGGTCAGCAACTGCTATTCCGACCTCTTCAACGTCTATCCTTCCGACATCGACGCCAATTCGGCCAAGAGCAACTATCCCCTCGGTCTCGTGGGCTCGTCGGTCAAGTTCGACAATGGTTGCACGCTGGTAGGCCAGTCGAAACGCGCTGAATACGACGGAATGGTCTTCGAACCCTGCGACGACTACAAGGGCGACTTCGCACGCATCTACTTCTACGTTGCCACCTGCTATGCCAACGCACCCTGGGGAGCCAACCCCAACGTTGCCAAGACGGTAGCCTTCACGCAGCAGGACTATCCCACCATCAAGTCGTGGTTGCTCGACCTTCTGCTCCAGTGGAATGCCGCCGACCCTGTGTCCGACTGGGAGATTATCCGCAACGAACACGTCTACAGCGAGCAGAAGAACCGCAATCCCTTCATCGACTATCCGCAGCTGGCCGACTACATCTGGGGCGACAGCGTCGATTATAAGTTCGACTTTGCCAATGCCCTCGTCAATGGTTCGGCATCGGGTGGCACCAGTGGAGGACACCACGAGGGTGGCGATCCGGTCGATCCCAATCCGGGTGGAGGCGAGGTTGACCCCACCGACACGACCATCGCAGAGATGCTGCTCGACGAGGACTTCTCGTCCATCACCGACGGCAACGATGACTCCAGTGGCGGTTCGGGTGTAGTTTGGGCAGGCAATGACAACTTCCCCACTGTCGCATCGACATTCCAGGCGGGTGGCGCCATCCGAATGGGCACCAGCAAGAAGACTGGACAGATCACCAGCCGTCCATTGGGCAACGACGAGGGAGCCACGCTCACCATCGAGGTTGGAGTGAAAGGCTGGACCACAGTCGAAGGTAGTCTGACTGTCGGTATCACTGGTCAGGAAGGTCTGCAGGTCGATTATGAGGCCACGATGAGCGATTCCTACGAGACGCACATCATCACGCTCTACAACTGTCCTGCCGATGCCACCATCACCATCGCAACCACCGACAGGCGCTGCTTCCTCTCCTTCGTCCGCATCGGCATCGCTGGCGACAACTCGCGCAAGGCCCTGCGCTTCGATGGTCGCAAGAAGGGCCGTCGCATCTTCACCCTCAGCGGCAAGCCCGTCTCCGACTCCTTTCGCGGCATCGCCGTAGGGGAGGGGGAAGTGTTCCTACGATAAGACCCCCTCTAATCCCCCTGCTTAGGGGGATGAACCAAGGTCCGACAAGCAGTTCCTTCCCCTTTATGTAATGCCCCCGACTTCGACCCGCAAGTCCTCCCCCTAAGCAGGGGGAATGAGGGGGTCCTCTAATGCTTATTCTTTATCTATACTTTAATATTAACCCGTCCGCGACCCAAGTCAATGAAGGCAACCCCTCATAACCCAAGTCAACGACACAAATCCACTAAACAAATGAAAAAGTTCACATTGATCCTTCTTGCTGGCCTCATGCTCGTCATGAATTCTTGCGGTACTTACACTGGCAATGGTACCCTCATCGGTACAGGTGCTGGCGCTGCCCTCGGTGCTGGCGTTGGTGCTCTCATCGGCAAGGGTAAGGGTGCTGCTATCGGTTCAGCTGTTGGTGCTGCTGTAGGTGCAGGCACTGGCGCCCTCATTGGCAAGCACATGGACAAGAAGAAGGCTGCTCTCGAGGCTCAGCTCGCTCAGGCTGCCGACGTGGAGACCATCACCGATGCCAACGGTCTTACCGCCATCAAGGTCACCTTCAACGCCGATATGACCTTCGCTACTGGCAAGGCTGTCCTCAGCTCTACCGCCAAGTCTGCTCTCCAGAAGTTCGCTGCTCAGATGACTGAGGCCGACATGATCAACACCGACATCCTCATCAAGGGTCACACCGACAACACCGGTTCAGCTGCCGTCAACGAGAAGCTCTCTCTCCAGCGCGCCGAGGCCGTTTCTAAGGTACTCAAGTCGAATGGCATCGCTTCTGCCCGCCTCTCTGAGGAAGGCTGCTCTTACAACGAGCCAGTTGCCGACAACAGCACCGCTGCCGGCCGCAAGCAGAACCGCCGCGTCGAGGTTTACGTCCTCGCCACCCAGGCCATGGTCGATCAGTACACCAACGACAGCAGCCTCTAAAGAAAGGTTTGAAAGGTTCGAAGGGTTCGAAAGGTTCGAAAGTTTGAAAGGTTTGAAAGTTCGAAAGGTTCGAGTGGATCGAGCAGTTCATTAGTGTTCCGCGGCGGCCATCTTTGGCCGCCCTCTCCACCCTTCGACCCCCTCTTAACCCTTCGAACCCTTCTTAACCCTTCAGAACCCTTCAGAACCAAAAAAAAACGCCACGGATTTCCGTGGCGTTTTTTTCGATGATTACCCTACATCAAACAGCGACCCACCAATGAACTCGCGCAGCAGCGACGTGGTAGGAATCTTCGTGATGTCCATCGGGGTGATCCACGACAGGAACTCGATCAGCAGCTTCACCGTCGAATATTCGCTCGAATCCTTGGGCACATCGCCCAGTATCTCCAGCGCCTTGGGCTTGAGGGCGGCCAGCTCGTAGAGCATCGACGTGTCGAACGTCGCGTCGGCTTCCTTCATGAACGGCTCGATCCACTTTTTCTCGCCGGCGCGCACCGATTCCCATCCGGCGATGGTTTGTTGTGCGCTCTGTCCGCGTGTCTGGAAATCGCGGCTGATGCGGCGCAGCAGGCGGTTCACCGACGTCGGTATCCAGTGCTGTCCGTCCATCGAAACAGGAGTGAGCGGCGCGGCATAGACCTTGAACTTGCGGCTCTCTTCCACCATGTCGGTAAGCATGGGGTTGAGGGCGTGGATGCCTTCTATCACGAGTATCATGTCGGGCGTCAGTGTCAGCATCTCTCCACGGTATTCGCGTTCGCCCTTGCCGAAGTTGTAGAACGGCAGTTCCACGGTCTTTCCGGCAATCAGCGCGTTCAGGTCATCGTTGAACTGCTTCAGGTCCATCGAGTGAATGCTCTCGTAGTCCTTCTTGCCGTTCTCATCGACGGGCGTCTGGTCGCGGTTCACAAACCAGTTGTCGGTCGAGAGGGCCACGGGGTGCTTGCGGTCGGCGAGGAGCTGGATACAGAGGCGCTTGCTCGTCGAGGTCTTTCCGCTCGACGATGGCCCGGCGATGAGTACGATGCGCACCTTCGGGCGTCGTGCTATGTCGTCGGCTATCTTGGCAATCTGTCGCTCCTGCAGCGCCTCGTTCACGAGGACGAGTTCTGCGGCGTGTCCGGTTTCGATAATCTCGTTGATGTAGGGGATGGTCTGCAGCTCCTTCTGGGTGATGGTGCAGTAGTCGTGCAGGGTATAAGCCTTATTCATGGGTTTGAGGTTGTTTGAACGGTTCGAAAGTTTCAAAAATCAGTGCCAAAGATACGCATAAATTCGTCATTTTCGTCATTTTTTGTCCAAAATCGCATTATTTACGCTGATTTTTATGCCCAATATGCTCAATTCTTGATTTTTTTCCGTATTTTTGTGCAACAATTCGACGATAATTAATTGTTAATTGTTAATTATTAATTGTTAATTGACCAATGACCTCGTTCCTCCTCATACTCTCCCTCCTCGGCGGCATTGCCCTCAGCCTCTACGGCATGAAGGTGATGAGCCAGGGCATCATGAAACTTGCAGGCTCACGCATGCGAGCCAGCCTGCGCCACATCAGCCACAATCGTTTCGCCAGTTTCTGGACGGGCACCTGGATCACAGCCATCATCCAGTCGTCGTCGGCAATGACCATCATGACGGTCGGACTGGTCAATGCCGGACTGCTCTCCGTCGGTCAGAGCATCGCGCTTATGATGGGAGCCAACGTGGGCACCACCGTCTCCGCCTGGATCATCGCCCTGTTCGGCTTCCTGTGGAATGCACGCATCTGGGCCATTCCCCTCATCGTCCTGGCTTTGCCTTTCGCCTACACCACCTATCTCAAGGCGCGTCCCTGGGGCGAGATGCTTATGGGCGTGGCGCTCTACGTGCTTGGTTTCACCACCTTCATCAGTATGATGCCGACCATCGACGACCAGCCGGCAGCAGCGCAGTTCGTGGCCACCCTGTCGAGCTGGGGCTATGGCAGCGTGTTCCTCTTCGTCCTCATCGGCATCCTCATCACCGTCATCCTGCGTTCGTCGGCAGCCGCCATCCTGCTTGCCATGGCGCTAGTGGCAAAGGAGTGGCTCTTCTTCCCCATGGCAGCTGCGCTCGTCATCGGTGACAATGTGGGCACCACGCTCACGGCGCTCATTGCTGCACGTCGCACCAACGTCTCCGCACGCCGTGCCGCCCTTAGCCACGTGCTGTTCAACCTCTTCGGAATGTGCTGGGCGCTCATCCTCATCTATCCCATCAGCGAAGTGCTCTGGCAGCTCGTGTCGTTCGGCACAGGCTTCCCCACGCCCGCAGCCCTTGCCTTCGGAATAGCCATCTTCCACACCGCCTTCAACCTTGTCACGGCCATCCTGCTCATCGGTGCCATTCCGCAGATCAAGGCCCTCATGGCGCGTCTGCTGCCCATTCCCGAGGGTGATGAAGAGGAACTCAACCTGCATTTCATCCAGGGCGGATTGCTCAGCACCGCCGAGCTTTCCATCGAGGAGGCGCGCAAGGAGACTGTCCTCTTCGCCGTGCGTTGCCAGCGCATGATGCAGCTCACCGACGACTTCGTGCATCTGTCGGCCGACAATGCCCAGTATGCCCACACCTTCTCGCGCATCGAGAAGTACGAGAAGATCACCGACTGCCTCGAGCTCGAGATTGTCCGCTATCTGAGCCATCTCGACACCTCCACCATCTCCGGGCAGACCGCCGCACGTGTGCGTGCCCTGCTCCGTATCGTCGACGAACTGGAGTCCATCGGCGATGCCTGCTACAAGCTCGCGTGCCTCGTCGAGCGCAAGAACGAGCACAAGGTGGTGTTCATCCCCATGCAGCAGCAGAACATCGACAAGATGTTCCAGCTCGTCCAGCAGGCGCTCGATCAGATGGTCGCTCTGCTCAAGAAGCCCGAGCTGACCGAAGCCGACATGATGCGTTCCTACAACCAGGAGGATGCCATCAATGCCCTGCGCGGACAGTTGCGCGAACTCAACATCGGCAATGTCCAGAACAACGACTACACCTACCAGTCAGGTATGATGTATATGGACATCGTCAATGGTTGCGAGAAGATTGGCGACTATGTCATCAACGTCATCGAAGCATATGGTGAGCCGAGTGATTTTGAGCAACACACATAACATTTCCACACAAACTGCGCGCTAATGCGAAAGATTTTTCCCGAAAAATTTGGAGATGTCGGAATAATCGCGTATCTTTGCGCCCGCAAAATTCCGATTGCCCCATGGTGTAATGGTAGCACACCAGATTTTGGTTCTGTTTGACTGAGTTCGAGTCTCGGTGGGGCAACCTGGCCGCAATCCGTAGAAATACGGGTTGCGGCTTTTTTCGTTGTATTTCAGTCCCTTATATCATTTAGGCCATTTCTTTTAATTTCGATTTATTTCATTTCTATTTATTTTGGTTGGACAATTCGTTGGACAAAAATTTGGTTTTGTCCAACATTTTTATTTATCTTTGCATCAAGATTATTACTTTTACGATATAGATTATGGCTAATCTTGAACTATCATTATCAGCAAAAGCGCGCGAGGATGGCAAGCATCAAGTCCTTGTGCGTGTCAGTTCCAGCAGGTCAGTCCGCTTTCGCATCAAGTCGGGTGTGTTCGTCTCTCTGCAGTTTTGGAACGATGCTCTCCATACGGTAAAGGTTCCTGTGTTCAGAAAGACCAACAAGGCCGTTGTCGATGCGGCAAGAGCAGAAGAAGCTGCCCTTGACAATTATGTTTCAGAACTGAAGGCAATCATCTGTGCCGGAGAGGATATGCCAGGAGTGACACTATCCCCTGAGTGGATAGACCATTGCTATGCCCTTCGTCCTATCCTTCAGGATGAACGAAATCATTTCTTCCCTTCAATCACCAATGGTCTGTTCTCGCCGACAAACATCCAGAGAGCCGAGCGGATGGTTGAGGAACGGCAAGCCGCAGAAAAAAGCGATGTAGAGCAGAAGGAGCGCAACAGGATCCTCTATGATCTTATACAAGACTATTGCCGCGCCAGAAATCTTGCTGAGTCGAGAATTAAGGTTTACAGGGTTCTCGGACGGATGCTTGGGAGGTTTGAATCGTTTGTGCAGTTGACTGACAAGAAGCGAAAAGGCTATTCGCTGGTGGTCAGCAAGGTCAGCAGCGTGGATATCGAGGAGTTCCGAGAGTTCATGCGCAAAGAAGGCTCGTTGCAAGAGGAATACCCCACGATTTTTCAGCAGATCTTGTTGCGATTTCCTCAAACTGAAAAACTCGACAATGATTCTAAAAATCTTCGTGCCAAGGATATGTGCAATAGACCAATTCGAAACCGTGGCGAAAATTACGTGTGTGTGACCATGAAACGACTCAAGGCATTGTGTGCCTGGTGTCGGGAAACAGGGCGTACAGACATTGATGCTTTCCGTGGTGTCGAAGTCGGTAGCGAGAAATACGGTACACCCTATTATATAACAAAGGAGGAACGTGATCAGATAGCGGACTTCGATCTTTCATCTGCACCGCTTATAGTGCAGCAGCAGCGTGACATTTTCATCTTCCAGTGCCTTATTGGATGCCGCATTTCAGATCTCTATTCGCTCAGATCCGAAAACATTCAGAACGGTATGCTTCGCTATTCGCCCAAGAAAACAGAGGATGAAACCGGGATTGTCGCACGTGTTCCCCTCACTGACCGCGCGCTATCTATCCTTCAGAAGTATAATGGTGTCGATAAGAGAGGCAGACTGTTGCCCTTTGTCTCTGAACAGAGGTATAACGATTATATCAAGCAGATATTCGAGGTGTGCGGCATTACACGTCAAGTCATCTGGCGCAATCCGACAACAGGCAAAAGTGAGATTCGCCCCATCAACGAGGTTGCAAGCAGCCATTTGGCCAGACGCACATTCTGTGGCAATCTATATCGACAGGTCAAGGACCCCAACCTCATCGGCGCGATGTCGGGACACACTGCCGGAAGCAAGGCTTTTGCCCGGTATCGAAACATCGATGACGATATATTGACCGAAGTCATTTCCACGATTAATTAAGTCAATTATTACGCGCACACGCGCCAACTTATAAAACATATTATTTTAACCCTTTAATTTTACCACTATGGCAACAATGATTAACGAATTTGTAGAGGCTAAAACACCACAGTTGAAAAAGTTTACAGATTGGTACAGACCACGACAGGCACGCAAGCTGCTGTCACTGGTTTACACCCGTCTGACCAACTACATCCTCCTTGACCTCGGAGAGGATGATCTTTGCTCAAACGAGGAAGATCTTCCCATGGCCATGGAAGCCCTGCGTCAGCTCATTGACGCGTTTGATGAAATGGACGAAATGGAAGCCGATGCGGAAGATACCAATTCGTAAATCGTAATCCGGCTAATGAAGGACGGTAAGTTTATTTGGCTTATCGTCTTTTTTAATGCTGTACTCACTATCGAAAGCAAGACTTTTGCCCGGTATCGAAACATCGATGATGATATTTTTTTCTAAACAATAAATTGAAATGGCTATTTTTTTGGGGGCTTTTTTTGGGGCTAAAAAATGGGCTAATTATTTATATTTCGCTTTTAAAAATATAAATGTTATCTTTTTTTTATCAAAAAATGGCCCTTTTTTCAGCAATAATTCTTCTTTATTTCAGAAAATTTCATAAATTTGTAACGCAAATCAATATTTGTTTTACAATTTAAATAAAAATTATATGACTGATGAAATGCAAAAAATTCTGGAAAGTGGGCCGAATACACTTTTGATAGTTAGAGCCAAGGACTTGCAGCAGTTCGCGCTCGATTGTGCAAAAAAAACAATTAACGAATTTGTTACTCTCCGTCGAAAGGCGGATGAAGAGGATCAGGAAAAATACTATACGGCCAACGAAGTGTGCAAAATGCTGAAGGTATCACTGCCGACGTTATGGCGATGGGCAAATACAGGGTACCTCGTGCCGACAATGATGGGAAGCGGTTTTCGGAAAAAGCGGCTCTATCATCAGGCCGACGTTGAGAAGATCCTGGAAAATCAATAATTTTATCCCTTTTTTAAAACAATGTGTGAGCTTGCGAACATAAAGCAAGATTGTCAAAGTGAGACATTCCGCGAAGAGGAATGTATTACGTTGACACTTCTTGCATAGCCTACCCCATTTAATTTTAAATGAATAATAATAGTAAAAGTCATATTGTAACTTTTCGCGTCTCTTCAGAAGAGAGAAAGCAAATCAGGCATAAAGCTGAGTTATGCGGGATCTCGACCAGCGATTATGTTCGTCGTTGTGCCATTGGCCACAGTCCGAAATTGCGCATGACCGAAGCAGAGATTGAGGCTTTTAATAGCCTCGCTGAAGCGCGCGGCGAATTGGTTCGTATCAAAAATGCTTTGAAAGGCAAAAGTCAGGAGCAGCGCAAACGATATTTCGATAATCAAGAATTCATGCGCTTCTGGATAAATGCCGTTGACAAATTAATACGGCAATGGTACGATATTTTAAATAGGTTATCACAATGATAGCGAAAGCAAAATCAATCGCGCACGGTAGTATATCAATTGACTACATTACGCGTCTGGGTGAAGCCGAAATAATTGCGCTGAACCATCTGCCCGATGATGTGGAGCCGTCGTCCTGGTACTACCAAATGATGCTGCATCAACAGACAAGCCATCGTTTGGCACGAGGGCGACCTTTAAAGAACTCGATAATCCGTATCGAGGTCAGTCCATCGCGTGAGGAAAGCTTAAACTTTACTCATCGAGATTGGGAAAAACTCGTTTGGGACACCCTGATAGCCATGGATGGAATAAATCTATCTCGGAAGGGACGTAAGACCGCTCGCACGAATTTGTCAAACTCACAATTCGTTGCGACGTTACACCGGGATTCAGAATCCGGCATTCTTCACCTACACATCGATGTAAACCGAATCGACATGGACGGAAACATCAACGACGACTCGTTCATCGGTCGAAGGGCGACGATGGCAGCTAATGAGGTTGCGCGCCAGCGCGGATGGATCCAGGCCGAAGAAAAATCTATAAAAAATAAAACAAAAATAAGCATGGACTGCTACGAAGTTCTCCAAAATATGCGTACCTTCAATTGGTCAGCGTACCAAACTGCCCTTGCCGCCAAAGGCTACGACGTGCAGATAAAGCGCGACTCACGAAACCAAGTTAGAGGCTATACAATTCGAATGGGCAACTCCATATACAAAGGTTCGGAATTAGGTAAAGGCCGTAACCTGACTGCTTCGCGCATCGAAGCCACATGGCGCAGGATGCACAAAGCGGCTATTACACCACAAGAACCTTGGCCACGGCCACAACGTCCGGCATGGCAAGGTGGTCAAAACAATGTCCAGACTTCACCAACAAGACGAACGCCCAGACCTGTCGCTGTGCCTCCAATCCATCGCGTAATCAACGCGGATGGTAGCGACTATCATGTCGATGTTCCTGAAAAGTCGATGTCGGCAATGAAGGACGAAATAGCCAGCTTCCAGGAGCGTGCAGAGACAACTGAACGCATAACAGATGTAGCATTGCTGCTGTTTGCAAACTACATAAATGCAGCAGCAGCCGTCGCAGAAAGTGGCGGCGGTGGCGGAGGATCCCCATCTTCAGATTGGGGGAAAAAACGCGACGAAGACGAAGATGAATGGTTGCGCCGATGTGCCAGAACCGCGCACCAAATGGTTACAACTCCTAAGTTTAAACGTGGCCGTGGTCGTTAGTTAGTTATAATAATAATATGAGGTTCAAGTCTAAACTACCTTCGCCTCCCTTGCAGGAAGGGGCAGAACCGCCAGAAGTCGATGAGCTGCTGGCCAACATCGATGAAAAATATGAAATGGCAAAATCTTTGACTGAAACGCTTGCTAAAATCAGTGAAGATTTAACCTCCACTGCTCAAACGCTCGTTGATGCGCAAAAGTATGCGCAGAATCTTAGAGAAGAGTTAAAAACAGTGGTTTTCCGTGCAGAAATGTCGGATGCGTCGAAAGCAGAGTGGAATCAGTTCCACACAGACATAGGCAATAAAATGAAGGTTGATCTGCGCGAACAGTACGAGAAACAGTGCGACGAGATTGATCTGCTTATGACCGATTGTTTGAAACGGTTTGAAGCCAGTCAGTCGGCTTTTGTGCAAAGACAAAATTTGCTTTTTGAAAATCAAACCAAAAATTTTAAAGAAAATGTTAAGCAGTTGGAAGAAAACAAAGGCGTGTGGGTCTCAAACCGCAACTTTTGGATATTAACGTTGCTAATCACAGTTTTGCTGTCCGCAACTGTCTGGTTTCTCGGCAAATCATTGACGAACTGACAGACAGATAAAAAAATAAAAGGCAACGGGGAGACCAACCACCTCCCCACAATTTTCACTACAATGAATTTAAAAAAGATCCTTTTTGGCGAGAAAGTCCCGGACAGGGACGATCCGAATTACAAAAAGCTTCGCGAAGAGAGCGAGATAGCTGGCCGTAAAGCGGCTGAGATTACAGGCTTGGGTAAAATCCTTGCCAAAGTGCAACACTTTGCCGAAAACCATCAGAAGGTGTTTTTATCAATAATCTTTGCCTATTGCTTTTTTGCGTCGGTTATCGCCATCCAGCGCGTCCATTATCTATGGAACCACCGTCCGCAGCAGTCATCTGCGGTGGAACGGCAGGAGCGGGAGCTGGGTTTCAAGCACCTGAGCACGCCCACGCCCGAAGTCCAGGAAGGGGAAGGTGAGGAGGTAGCTGATGATAATGTCCAATTTTAAAAATTAGAAAATGACAACAGCGGAATTAGACAAAATGGAGCAACGTTGCTCCCAATATGCAATCGAGCATATAACCGGCAACGGGCTGCACACCGGCTTGCCGTGGGTGAGGGATGCCTTCAGCGAGTATTGCCAGGCAATCAATGCCAATGATTACGAGCGTCGGCATATAGTTGCGCAAAAAATAGCTATCAACAGCATCCATGCCCTCAATAGTGACCAGTTGCGGCAACTCGACAAAGTGTTAGATGGCATCGCGCGTGATCCAGGTCAAGCGCGAGGTCGCGGATTGGGGTGGTGAAATGAATTAAGGGATATGAAAAATTTTAAATAATAAACAAATGGAACAAGATAGCACACTACTTGACTTTGGCATCAACTTGCTCGAAGAGGAAATTGATGACGTTATTTTTCGAACGAACGAGTTCCTGACCACCGACACCTTCATCGGCGACCAGGGGCCGTTCTGGTGGCTCGTGCAGATGTCGATGGCCTTGTCGGTCATCTTCACACTCATTTACTATTCGGGCATGGGCTACAGGATGATATTGAAGCACGAGCCGCTTGATGTAATGAAGCTGTTCAGGCCGTTTGCCATCAGCCTTGTGCTGACATTCTGGTACCCTCCCACGAAGACTGGCATGGCCGGTGGCAATGTCAATGACTGCATCCTTGATTATCTTGCCTTTATCCCCAATGCCATAGGCAGCTACACCCATGATTTGTATGAGGCCGAAGCAGTACAAGTGGAAGGTCGTGCAGCTGACGTGCAGCGTCTCATGTTCCAACTCCGGGAAGATGCGTCAGATCCAATGTCAAGCATCCTCTTGGCCTTCAAAGCCGTCGGCAATCTTGCCCAGGAGTCGAGTGTGCAGAACATGGGCGATGCGGATGCGCTCCTTCAAGAAGAGCAGATGATCAGCAAGGCGCAGATTACGACCCTCATCAGCGGCATCATCCAGCTCCTCGACCAGATTATCATGTTTGCAGCTCTCGTCATCTTCCGTATAGGCTGGTGGTCAACCATCTACGCTCAGCAGATCCTTCTCGGTCTTTTGACCATTTTCGGACCCATCCAATGGGCGTTCTCGCTTTTGCATAAATTTGAAAATGCGTGGATGAAGTGGATTATGCGCTACCTCACTGTCCATCTGTACGGCGCAATGCTCTACTTCGTGGGGTTCTATGTGCTGCTTCTTTTTGACATTGTACTAAATATCCAGTACAATGACCTGGCGGCGGTGGTTGCCGACAACGAGGCCACCATGTCATATTTGAAGAACTCCTTCCTATCGACAGGCTATCTGATGGCAGCAAGCTGCGTTGCCGTAAAGTGCCTGAGCATGGTCCCGGACCTTGCTGCCTGGATCTTGCCAGAAGGCGAGGCTGTGATGTCCGTTCGAGCTTTCTCCGAAGGTGTAACCAATAGCTTGAAGTCATCAATGCACTCGATGGGCAGCACTGCTACAAGAATGTTTTGAAAATAGGTAATGGGGAGCCTAACCACCTCCCCCAAAAAAATTAATAAAACATTATGAAAAAAATTATGACAGTTAAGGAACTTTTGGATTCCTTTCAAAAAATGCCGAAGGACAACAAGGTATATTTGGGAATTGTGCCTTTAAAAGAAGAGGCAGGAATTGTTGGTGTCCAAAGTTGTCAAGCACTTAATTTTGAGACTCAGCAAATGGAGCCAGTGGTCTTTTTGGGAATTCAGAATTTTACGGCTCTCGCACA
>JAFWRO010000039.1:0-40626 GCA_017519885.1 Bacteroidales bacterium
GCTCTACGTGGCAGCCGACATCCTCGAGATGTACGGACACGACGGCACATCGAGCTTCGGTTCGGAGGGCAACCACAACAAGGACAAGCGCGCCGACTGGACCGTCTGCTACCTCAACGGCAACGACCTCGTGAACGCCACATCGGGCACGGGTTATTCAGGCGAACCCTTCTACACCAAGTTCCTCGAGACCACTCCCAAGCGCGAGGCCTACGGCTACGAGGCCCTCTCCCTGGGTTACAACGACTACTACAAGGACGAGATCAACTTCCCAATCATCCGACTGGAGGATGTGATGCTGATGTACTGCGAGGTTGCCGGCTACAGCGCCTACACGCTCCATCTTCTCAACCTCATCCGCGAGCGTGCCACCGATGCGGTTACTGCTGCCGAGGCACAGGCCGACTGGGCTGGCGTAGTGAAGCGCGAGCGTCGCCTTGAGTTCACCCAGGAGGGCATCCGCTGGCATGACATGGTGCGCAATGGACAGATTGAGGAGTACAAGGCTATGCTCCAGAAGTATTATACTACTGACTATGCGCAGACCGCCATTGCCAACATCAGCAGCAAGTACTACCGTTATGCCATCCCACAGGACCAGATCAACATCAAGGACGGTCTGTATGTGCAGAATCCTGAGTACAAGTAAATAACTTAGTTTGGTTTTAGTTAATAATTGTGTGGTACGCAGCACGGCCGATTATGTGTTGTGCTGCGTATTTTTATTTTCTTTTGTTACACTTATTGAATTATTGAGGATGAAAAACATTCTGTTGACACTTGTCATTCTGATATCTTCGCATCTTATGCTTTCGGCCCAAAGCTCAAGAGGCGCACACAATTGCCCCGATACGATAGCAACCATTGAGGCCCCCTTTGAGATGCCACAACTCCAACGTCCCCAAATCGGGACCGACGAAGTTGTCGTGAAAGGTTTGAGGGAAGAATTAACGGCTACGGCACGTAATACCCATCATATTCAGAAAGCCATTGACTGCATGGCACAACTGGGTGGAGGTCGCATTGTTGTACCTGCCGGAAACTGGCCTGTGGCCCGAATCGTCTTGAAGTCGCACATTGAGCTGCATCTTTCCGAAGGTGCCCGATTGCAGTTCAGCGGAGAGATTGACGATTATCTTCCAGCAGTCTTCACACGAGACGAAGGAACGGAAGTTATGTCAACAGGTGCCTTTATCTATGCCTGCAATGCTTCACACATAGCCCTCACAGGGCGTGGTGTCATTGCAGGACCGGAAGGAGATTGCACGCTCATCCGCACCAACTATCCTCGTCAAGCCAATGCGGAAAGGCTGGTAGACCCAGCGACTCCTGTAACCATGCGCATTTTCGACGGAAAGCCAGAACATGCCGGAGGAGCCGTCTTCCTTCCCAAATCCTTTGCACCTATACATTGCAACAACGTATTGGTTGAAAACGTGACCTTCGATCATAGCCTCTATTGGAATGTAGTGCCCCAATATTGCGACACGGTGATCATCCGTGGCGTTACAGTAAATTCCTTTGGCCGTGGCCGTACCGATGGCATCGATGTAGAATCTTCGAGAAATGTTCTGATAGAGTATTGCACATTGGATTGCCAAGATGACTGTTTCACCATGAAGTCGAGAAGAGGAGAAGAGGGACGCAACATCAATCGTCCCACCGAGAACGTGGTGGTACGTCATTGCATAGCACTACGCGGCGCAAGTGGCATCGTGTGCGGCACCGAAACATCTGGAGGAATACGGAACATCTATTGCCATGACTGTCTGTTTGATGGCACCGATCAGGCTATTCGCCTCAAGACTCGACGTACGCGAGGCGGCACAACCGAACGCGTCTGGGTGAATGACATCGAAGCACGCAACATCCTGCATTATGGCATTTGTGTGGATATGCTGGGGTCACTGAGATGGGAAGGAGAACTCTCTCGTCGCCACCCCGACATGAACAATCGCAGTTCGCTTGACACGTTAGGCGCTATTGCCATCCCTACCATCCGTTCGGTTTATATTAACAATGTACATATCGATGGTTGCCGCAGCTTCCTCAAGATTCTGGGACTGCCTGAGCGCAAAGTGAAGGACTTCTTCATTGGCAATAGTAGCGTTCGTTGTGAGGAACTGGGACTGGTTCGCGATGCCGAGCTCTTCAACCTGAAGGATATCCAGATCGAAAGCCCCGACAGTGTCCTGCTGATCGACGGATGCCGACAAGTGTCGGTCTTCGAAATGAACCGTCGGGTGAAGTGTGTGGGTGATGAATCCGAGATGGTGGTCACTCATCGACCTATGCGCGATGATGAGGGTCGGCCCATCCAGGCACATGCATTTCAGATCTTGCTACGCGACAGCGTCTATTACTGGTATGGCGAAAGTAAGGACGAAGCCATACCCGGCTCGAATGTCAGCACATGGGGCATCCGTTGCTACACATCGACCGACTTCGAACATTGGCATAACGAAGGACTTATCATGCTCCCCGATACGCTCAATCCTCTTTCCCCGCTCCACTATTCGCAGATACTCGAGCGTCCGCATATCCTGTATTCATCCCATACAGGGCGCTACGTCATGTGGTTAAAGAGTATGGATACCGATGGATATTTCGTAATCCTACAAGCCGATCGTTTTATGGGCCCTTATCGCTACGTGAAGTCGCTCAAACCTCAAGGCTTTGGCGTGGGAGATTTCGACATGTGGAGTGACCCGGCGACCGGTACGGGCTACGTCTGGTTCGAGCGTCCTCATTACGAGATGATCTGTTCGACGCTTACGCCCGATTACCTCGATGTGACGACCGAATACAGCACTCACTTTACAGGTTTGCTTCCTCCATTTACGCGCGAAGCGCCTGCTCACTTCGTCTTTCAGGGCACACATTATATGTTCACATCAGGAACAACAGGTTATACGCCCAATCCGTCGCAGGTGCATCGTTTCGAACATCCACATGGGCTCTACACGACCTTGGGGAACCCGCATCCAGATGACAAATGGCAGCATTCGTATGGGAGCCAAATCTGTTGTGTCCTCAAACGGTCCGATGGCTCATATTGGGCATTGGCAGACGTCTGGCAACCCGTCATCAACAATACCGATTTTGCCATCCGAACAGCCCAAGCTAAAATCAAGTCGTACGAAGGTCACAAACCTTTCCCTCAAGACTATACCACTCCAATACCCAAAGATAAGCGATATCAGGTACGCACTTGCGGCAATTCGGTTTACAATGCCACCTACCTTTTCCTCCCCATCGATATGAGCGATCCTGAACATCCCATCGTTCGTCTGACCGATAATCAATGAAAATTGCCAATTTTGATGACAAAAAAAATACAAATTTACACGTTTTTGAACAAATTTGACCTATTTTGGCTGTTAGTATGGCCTATCTTTGCAGCATCAAATCAGACTTGACCTCCTCGATTTCAAGACACATTATTTAATTACATAAGATATGAACAAGAAACTGATATTGCTGATGCTGGCGTGTATTGCCTTTAGCGTGATGGGTATGCCCAATCTGACGAAAGCAGGACGTGGAGTAGTCGCTTTACCCGCTCAAGGTGGTGGTATTTTTGTCAGTTGGCGCATGATGCCTTCTGACGAAAACGCGTCGACCGTCTATCAGATGGAAGTGATAACGTTAAGCGGCTGTGGCGCATCAATCTGGGCACTAATATCCGAGCTGGAGAACACTACACACAGCCCGTCTTCTATGACCTGGATGGTGATGGTTGCGCAGAATTGGTGTGCAAGACGGCTCCTGGCAGCACCGATGCTGATGGTCGATATGTGAGCGATGCTGCTACTGACGATGACATCCGCGGCATCACCACCAATACGACCAATCTATATGCCAGTGGCGTCATCAAGAGAGGTGAAGAGCTGCTGACCGTTTTCAGTGGGAAAACAGGAAAAGCACTACATACCGTATGGTACAATCCCAATCGCGCCGGAACATTAGGAGGCAGCGCATCGTACCCTAGCACTGATTTCTGGGGCGACAACTATGCCAACCGTTCGGAACGCTATTTGTCTTGTGTCGCCTACCTCAATGGGCAGGACCACAATCCGAGTGCCATCTTCTGCCGCGGATACTACACACGTGCCTATCTGTGTGACATTGAATGTCCACGTTCGCAGACGTACAATAAAAAAAGGAAATGGAGCATCAACGTTCATTGATGCACATTATTCTACAGCAGATGGAGCACCTGCGTTCGCAGACACACAACACTCTCAAGTAAATGGAGCGCCTACAATCGTAGACGCTCCATTTCGTTTTGAAAACACATTTTCTCGTGAAAAGTTGAAAGATTTCCGTATTTTCGTAGGTTTTCAACAAAACTCTTGCAAGAAACCTCAAAAAGGTGTATATTTGCAGCGTCAAAAGTCCAATAAAAATGATTTACTGAATATGAACAGCATACAAATCCTCCCTGCAGGTTTCAATGAACATTTGAACCTGCAATTCGCATCAGCCATCAAGGCGGGGTTCCCATCCCCTGCCGAAGATTACCATCGCGATAGCCTTGACTTCAATCGTGACCTTATCGAGCACCCGGAATCCACGTTCTATGGGCGTGTGCAGGGCGATTCGATGATGGAGGCCAGCATCTGTGATGGTGACATCGCTGTAATCGACAGATCGATACAAGCGAAGAATGGCGATGTCATTGTCGCTTTCCTCAACGATGAGTTCACCATCAAGTATCTTGACCTTACCCATCGGAAGGAGGGTTATATCGAATTAAGGCCTGCCAATCGCAACTTCAAGCCCATCAGGATTGATGCCGACGATAATTTCGAGGTTTGGGGTGTGGTGGTTTGGACGATCAAGAAGTGGAAATAAGACTAGACCCCCTCTATCCCCCTGCTTAGGGGGAGGGCTTGATTGACCCCAATTATAATTATAAGAAAAAAGGCAAAGCCAGAAAAACCGTCCGGATCCTATTTTGATAATCACGAATTATCATGAATTGATCACGAATTTTTCATGAATTATATTTATTGCTGACGAAAGAAGAATAAGCCTGAAAGGCTGGAGAGAACACAGGCGGGGATGATAATCCCCGTTTATATTGGAGCCAATAAAAGGAGTGCTGAAGGCACGAAAGATCTTTCGCCCTTTCAGGGCTTCCGTGTATTGGGCATCTGATACAGGGGGTGATACCCCCGTCTGTAGTCTATTCGCCCCTTCATTACAGCGGGTCAACAGCAGCAGATAATCTGGTTAATCTGAGCAATCCGTAGAGGGTTGGGGCACACAGATGGTGCAGATTGACACAGATTATTGATAAAGTATCAAGGTGGGTATGGGGTAAAATTAGACATTCCCCAAAAAAAGTGTGAAAAAAGTTTGGATATTCCCCAAGAAAAGTGTATCTTTGCGGCGATTATTCCCCAAGAAAAATGTAATTACATGAAAAGACGACTGTATAATTTGCTGAAAAATTGGAAAATAAGCCCAAACAGAAAGCCTCTTGTGCTGGAAGGAGCGCGACAAGTGGGTAAGACATGGCTGCTGAAGGAGTTTGGCAGCCACGAATATGAGAACATGGTTTATGTGAATTGTGCCGACGAGCCGTTCGCCCAGAACCTGTTCATGCCTGACCTCATACCCAAGCGAATCGTTCGTGACATAATGGCCAACAAGGGGCAGGATATCACCCCTGGCAAGACGCTTATTGTCTTTGATGAGATACAGGAGGCTCCACGAGGCATCACTTCGCTAAAGTATTTTTGTGAAGATGCACCTGAACAACATGTTGTGGTGGCAGGTTCTTTGTTGGGGGTAATACATCATCCCGGTGAGTCGTACCCGGTGGGAAAAGTAGATATGATGCGCCTTTATCCCATGACCTTCGAGGAGTTCCTGTGGGCATGCGGCAAGGAAAAACTTGTTGAGATTGTGATGAACTGTGAATGGAATTCCCTCATTGCGCTGCATAGTACACTAGAGGATCTGCTGCGTCAATACTACTACGTGGGGGGTATGCCAGAGGCTGTCCTTAGCTGGACAACCCGGGAAATTCCTTCGGAGATACGACAGATACAGGCGAACATCCTTGCTTCGTATGCCAACGACATTTCGAAGCATGCGGGAACGGAGTCAGAACGTATTCGCATGGTTTGGAATAGTATCCCTTCGCAACTGGCTCGCGAAAACAAGAAATTCATCTATGGCGCTGTAAAAAAGGGTGGGCGTGCCAAGGACTTTGAGGTTGCTATTCAGTGGTTGGTGGATGCAGGGTTGGTCTACAAGATCCATCGAACGGAAGTGCCTCAGATGCCCTTGAAATTTTACGAGGACTTCGATTCGTTCAAACTGTACTTGCTTGACGTTGGACTGCTGGGGGCTTTATCGGAGGCGTCTCCAGCGCTTATGCTGACAAGTAATGATGTGTTCTGCGAATTCAAGGGTGCCTTTACGGAGAACTTTGTTCTCGAAGAGATCAAGCCATTCAGGAATGTCCCTGTTTACTACTTCTGCAAGGAGAACTCTACAGTTGAGGTTGATTTCCTCGTTCAAACCTACAACCGTCTGATTCCCATTGAAGTGAAAGCGGAAGAGAACGTCAAGAGCAAGTCGCTCAGGCAGTTTGTCTCCATCGATCATACTGACAAGAACTTGAAAGGGCTGCGATGCTCGATGCAGCCTTACGTGGATCAGGGTTGGATGGAGAACATCCCACTGTATAGTATCTATGGATACATAAGTATGCAAGGCGCTGAGAATCTCTAAATAGTTGAGGAGTCTTTTCTCATCCCACAATCCCCGAAAGCCGAAAGGCTCTCGGGGATTGCTTCATGACAAGGGGTTGTCAAGATACGGGTGGGAAGCTGACGAACGGGTGCATCAGGCGGACTTGCGGTAGGTACCGATGTGGTGATCGGGAGTGATGTCGAGGTCAGACTTGGCGGTGCGGCTCTTGTAGTTGCGAAGTGCATCGTAGATGAAAAGAGTTGCGGCGAAAACGAACACGGTGGCGAAAAATGCGATTGCGTACATAGTAGTATATTTTTTTAGTTGTTAATATTTTTGTTTTGCACCACAAAGGTAGGTGGTTTTATGCACGCCTGCAAGTTTTTCTGCGAGTTTTTGTTGAGGATGTGGCGACAGGTGCGCGAATGGACGACAAAGGGGGATGGAGGGACGCGGATCTGTCGCTTTTTTGTTTTTTTAATCACGAATTATCATGAATTGATCACGAATTTTTCATGAATTATAGTTGGGAGGTTAAGGAGATTCAAGTCATCCCCCTTTAAGGGGGACCGAGGGGGTCTTATCTCCACTTCTTGATCGTCAAAACCACTACGCCCCAGACCTCAAAGTTCTCAATGTCGTTGACACGGATGGCGCTGTAGCAGCGATTGGAGGGATGGAGCAGGATGTAGCCGTCTTTCAGATGGCTCAGGTCGAGGAATCGGATGACGAACTCGTTGTTGACGAAAGTGACGATGAGATCTCCGTCCTTCGGTTCCTCTGCCTTGTTGATGACGGCGATGTCGCCTGGATGGATGCCCTCCTCGATCATCTGGTCAGTATCCACACGGCCGTAGAATGTGGCTAAGGGATCGCTGACCATACTGACGTTGAAGTCGAAGAACTCATCCTCGTAGTCTCCGGCACTTGATGGATACCCTGCCTTGATGGCCTGGGCGTAATGCAGCTTCAGTTCCTCCTGGAACTCTGCTGGAAGTATTTGTATTTCGGACATAGTGTATTTCTTAAAGATGAAAAATGTATTTACAATGATGAGTGGCTCTGATGAGCCACTTGCCGTTTGCCCTAGATTCGTCAGCTGAAAGCAAGCTTTCAGCTGACGAATCTAAGACACCCGCACCCTTTCAGGGCTATCATCATTGTAAATCAAAATAGCTATCGCAGAAAAATCTCAAAATATTTTTGTTCGTCTACTTTTCTGTCCGCAAAGATACGCGTTTTCATTGATACAGCCAAATGTTTCAGCGATATTTAATCTACGTTTTACAACAATGTCAAATATTTGATTGAAATTGAGCGAATGATATGCAAACTATAGGTGACAAACAAACGAAATCTGCAGATGAGCCGAATATGTTTATCTCGTTTTGTTTGGAATTTGCCAAGGAACCGTTGACGGGTATTGACAAGACCTGCCAATACTACCATTTGACCAATGCTGCGGGAGATCTGCAGATCTTTGGCAACCTAGTAACGGAGAATGATGAAGAGAAGATGGTGGTGGTCGGAATAGACACGAATCAGGATATGGTTGCCACAAACGTAAAGCCTGTTAGTGGCTTCGATGAAAATCTGCTATGGTATCGCATCGATGCCAAGACTTACGGCAAGGCAAAAAAGATGCATGATATGATCGATCATACGCTGGCGACAATGCTGGTGTCATACTTGAAACGAGGATAATGACCTTATAATAAGCCGTTAATTACTCGTTAATGAAAATGTGTAATATAAGGCAAAGCCAAAAAAAAAGGGACCTTTCGGTCCCTCTTATTTCTCCCTCTCTTAAGGCATATCGCCGGACCAACCGTGACCGAGGTCCCAGTGCTCGTCGTAGACGTATTCGAAGTATGGGAGGGAGAATTCCTGCTCGAGAAGAGCGGTGAGTTCTTCCTCAATGGGCTCGGCCCAATGACCTACGAGGACGATGAACTTGTCGATGTTCCAGGTTACTCGACCGCGAGGTATTTGGGTGTAGTCACCTTTGAACTTAGTGGGTTCATGCTTGGCTTGCGCACGGAAGTATTCCTTTGCCCAAACCTGTCGATGCAAATGGGGATAGTTGATGAAGGGCATGCCTTTTTCGGCGGCTTCCTCCACCTGCTTGGGGGTCAGTTCCTGTTTGCGAACGCCGAAGAGGTTATGCTCGTCGGGATCGTACCAAAAGATGCCCACGCATGGCATCTGCTCGTCGAAGGAACGCATGTCGTCCATCTGCGCCTGTCGGTCTTTATCGTTTAATTGTGTCATAATTAGTTTAGTGTATGCGGCAAATATAGGAGAAAAAAATGAAAGAACCAAATAAAAAAGGGAAAAAATGGTGAAATGAATTTTTTTGGTGGAATATTACTGATTATTTGCGGCTTTTCGGGTTGGTTTTGAACACGAATCGGGCGAATCTAGGACCCCCTCGGTCCCCCTTAAAGGGGAGGACTGGTGGGTCCAAGACCCTCTCAATCCCCCTGCTTAGGGGGATGACTGGTGGGTCCTGATTTTTTTATCACGAATTTGAGAATTATCAAGCTCTACGGATTTACACGGATTTAACGGATTTCTGTTTATTTATCTCTACGGACTCTTTGGACTCTTAGGACTTATCGCCTTGGCACAACAGTCCTATTAGTCCCTGAAGTCCGTAGAGGATTTAGGGCACACGGAAACCACGGAAAGCACAGAAAAGGGTGGCATCAAACTATTATTTCTGTGAGTTCGGTGAGTTCGGTGTGAGATAAGAATAAAAGGGGAAGAAGAGCGGTCTTCTTTGAGAAAAAATTGCAAAAATGCGGGGAGGAAGCGACAGAATCTGAGGGGCCTCCTTTCTGTTGTCGCGGATTGGGGGATGTGTCGCTATATGCAAATCAATTTGTTGAAATTTTTCTTGGAGGAACGAAATTGTCGCCCTATCTTTGCGGTGTCAAAATGATACAACGATTGACAAAAAAGTATTTCAGTAAAAAAAAATATTAACTCTAAAAAAACAAAGAATATGAAAACTTCTATCATCAACAAGTTATTTGCAATGGCAGCTCTCTGCCTCGTGTCTTTCACCGCTAGCTTCGCCGGCAACCCACCGCTTCCCGCCGAGCAGCTTCCCGCCAAGGCCCAGGCCTTCGTCCAGGACAACTTCGAGTACAACTCGATCGTTGCGGTAGAGTCCACCACTGATACATATATGTGCATCCTCAACGATGGCACCATCATCGACTTCGATAAGAAAGGTACCTGGAGCAATGTGGACTGCAATGAGAATTCCATCCCGCTCAACTTCGTGCCTCGCAACCTTCTGCAGTACGTCTATGGCAATTATCCATGCTGCACGATCAACAAGGTGAACAGGGGTAACCAGGGCTATGCAGTACGCCTGCAGACTGAGGAAGGGAAGGCTTGCACTGTGAATGTGAGGTTCCTGACCGATCTGAACTAGAGACCCCCTCTATCCTCCGCACCCCCTCTATCCCCCGAACAGCGGGGGCAGAATACCTGCTTAGGGGGAGGACTGGAGGGTCTCGATTTTATTGCCTTCGGCAAGAAATCTTTGTGGAAATCTTAATGAAGAAATAAAGCGGGGTTCGGACAATCAGGTCCTCCCCCTATAAGGGGGAATGAGGGGGTCTATCTCCACTTCTTGATCGTCAAAACCACCACGCCCCAGACCTCAAAGTTCTCGATGTCGTTGATACGGATGGCGCTGTAGCGGCGATTGGAGGGATGGAGCAGGATGTAGTGGTCCTCCAGATGGCTCAGATCGAGGAACCTGATGACGAACTCGTTGTTGACGAAAGTGACGATGAGGTCTCCATGCTTCGGTTCCTCTGCCTTGTTGATGACGGCGATGTCGCCTGGATGGATGCCCTCCTCGATCATCTGGTCAGTATCCACACGGCCGTAGAATGTGGCTAAGGGATCGCTGACCATAGAGACGTTGAAGTCGAAGAACTCATCCTCGTGGTCTCCGGCTATTGATGGATACCCTGCCTTGATGGCCTGGGCATAATGCAGCTTCAGTTCCTCCTTGAACTCTGCTGGAAGTATTTCTATTTCGGACATAGTCTATTAGATAAGGGTTATTTCATCCTGATGAATTCCTCTCGGAAGGCATAAAGGGGAATTTCTCATTTTCCCCTCTTTCACCCACAAAAACAATAAAAGCAAGTTAGACATCGGTCATCTTCAGGAACCAGGGGATGAAACGGACAATCTCCTTGTCGATCTCCTGAATGCTATCCAACTGGTTGAAGGGGCGGATATCGCTGTGGATGAAATGATGCTTATTGTTGTTCTTCTTGAAGTCCTTGACGGTGCTGGCATCTGCCTTCAGGTTGTAGGAGTCCTCATTCGGCAAGGGCTTACGGAATCCCATCAGGAGTTTCTCGACCGTCCAGCGATTGTGTTCGACAATGCCCATACGCTCGACAAGGTCAGCATCGAGATGCATCAGGTCGTTGATGCCCATCGCTTCAAAGGTCCGTACCCTGAAAGGAATGTTATAGGCCCCATAAAGGCTTGACCATTGATCGGACTCCTTACACGTCTTCCACAACGCATGAGCTTCCTGAAGCACCTGTTGACGATCGTACTTCATCATCCCCTCCAGACCATCGTCAGAAACCTTTGTCGTGTTGAAATAGAGGTGATACAAATAGTTGATACATTCGCCCATCAGTCGAGTGCGTTTCTGAACATCGAAGACAATATCGGTCATACCGAAAGGATAGATATTGGCATAACGACTGACAGGTTGTGAAGAAACGACCTGACCATCGGGACCAATCGTCTTCTTCTCATATTGATGGGCTGCCGACGTGGCCTGAAGTTTTGAGAGGAACGTGCTGGACGTGTTCTGACGAACGAAGACCGGCACACATGACTCATAGACCTCGTCAGGAAGACTCATGGCTGCCGACATATTCAGACGAGCATCGGTCATGGCTAACACAATGGACAGCAACTGATCGCCGTCGGTAGCCCATTGGGTGATCAACTTCTGAATCTCGGGCGAATAGATATCACCTTTGACAAAACCGAACTCTACATCGAGGAAGTCGGCATCACCACCGCTGAACTTAGTGGCGGGTATCAACTCGCCTTCATAGCGATAGGACTCAACTTCGAAGAAATGACGGTAACGACTCAGGAATAGGAACCTCTCCTGATCGGCATTCAGGTCGATAAAGGTGATTTCGGTCTTATGGTTCTTACCGTCGAAATTGGGGAAGTGCAACATCTTGGCGGCTTCGATAGCCAACGTCATGCCAAAGGTGGAAGCTCCGACGATGACAAGATGCACATGACGATGATCGTCGGGCGTAATGCCGTCACGATCCAAATGAGGATAATTGTGGGTTACCCCATTATCGGTATAGTTGCAATCGACGAACATCTGCTTGGCCCAATCGACATAGAAGTTGAACGGAACAAACTCTACACCGACTTGTCGCAAGTTGTCAAACAGGTCGGTCACCTGCATGGCTGCATAAGTTTCGGCATCCTCGAAGACGGCGGTGACGGTGTCGGGATGATCACTGCCAGCCTGCTTCAACAATTCCGCTATCTTGTCAAGACACTCGATGTTCATGGCATCGTGATTCCCGGCTGTGCGGTCACCCACCACATAGATGCTGCAGGCTTGGGCCAGACGCAGTTCCTGCAAGTCCTGCAGAGAGGTACGGTGCCCATTACGGATGATGATACGCTCTTCGAATTCCTGGGCTATCGACACCCGCAACTTCTCCCGAAGTTCCTCGCTGGGCAATGAACTCTGGAGCAGCACATACATCTGCTGATTGCCTTCACAAACCTGCCTGATAATCGACGGGACGATCTCATCATAGCCAAGAACCACCGTATGACCAGAGACCAGATAGGTCTTCTTACCCGACCGGTAATTCTCGATACGACGCTCGAGCATATTGGTGAAGATGGAGATGAGCATGCCGCCAAAGAGGATGATGCCCAAGAGAGAACCGAGTGTGACAAACAGCATCACCCAACGTTGTCCGCCTTCGGGAAAGTCATCCATATAGAGGGTGTTGAGCGCATTGCCATCGATCAGGATATACAACGCCCACTCCCAGAACGTCAGTTTCTGTGCATCCTCGCCAAAAGTGAGTTGCGAGCACACAATCCATCCGATGACCAATGCCACCAAGAAGATAACGATCAGGACCAAAATCTGTTGCCAGACACTCTCAGAGAATATCCGGTCGAACTTCAGCCGCCAATTATGCAGCTTCGTCTTTCGCCTCGTTGTTGCCATGTCCTATACGATTTTTCATTCCTTAATGATAAACCCTATGATCTTTGGTCCACCTCCACCACCAAGCATAGCAAGGAGAAGAAGAATGAAAATAACGCTACCAATCCATCCCATCAGATAGATCATATGGCCAACGAACATCACCAAGAACAGGAAGGTGGCCAATGCACTCACCACATAGAGGGGGGCATAAATCGCAAAGCCGATCAGTCCCAACACACCCTTATCGCCATCGATAAACATCGCGATAAGATGTAATGCCAATCCGACGAAGAAAAGCAGAATTATCCACGGCTGGAGGAAAGAGAGGAACAAAAAGGTGAGCAGATAAAGGATTCCACAGCCAAATACGGTAACAGTACCGATATGCTTTGCCGCCGAGCGCGCTTCATCCTCTCCCGCTAATCCAAAAAAGATGGATTGGACAAAAAACAGGATGGACAGCATGACCAGCCAGAACGCGATTGAGAACAACTCATCGTGAACGAAGAATCCAGGACTGCCACTATAGCACAGCATACACTTCAGCTCGTAATAGCCCAAAATGGCCAATCCCATCAATGGGATATATTTCCCCAAAAAGAAGCTGCCCAGAATCTTGGATAATATCCAACAAACCAATAATACGATAAGCGGCAGGAGAAGCATATACTCGAAATAGCGGGTCGATTTGCTTTGCTCGATATGGATGCCCACGGAAGACAATGCTTCGAGGACCTGTTTCTGAATGACCACAGCGGGATCCTTCTCGTCGGTCGCGGGTTTTACACCTTCATCACCCGATGCCAGTGATTTCCCTTTCTCCAAATATCTTGAAGCCACATAGAATGTCTCGCCAGCCTCATTCGTGCAGGAGGCCCATCCGTTGATGATTGTATCCACCTGGATGACATCACCCTTCGTAAGCGAACCCATTTTTTCGGCCGTGCCATTAGGTGCTACCCTCATGTTCAGATTGGGTGAATTCACCACATAGGTTTCTGCTGCATAGCCCGCCATGCATAGCAGTAACAGTGCAAAAATTGTAAGCAGTTGTTTCATATATTTTTCCCTTAAATGTTTCAGAATCCAATCTTTCCCGAAGCCTGACGGCTCCACACGAAGTGGTCGACGTCTTCGGCAATGACCTCAGGGTCGGAACTGCCATCGGATGCGATTCTCAGCTGGGCAATCATTGCTATCGACTGTGACAGATGCTGCATGGTTCGTGCAGAGACGGGCATATTCTTCGATTCACCGTTCTTCAGATTACGCACAAATGCATGCAACCTTTTCCTGGCATCGGCAGAAATATCCAGTTTGAAGTCACGATGCAAAAGATATACCAGGACATCGGACAGTTCCTCGATGGAGAAATCGTCGAACACTATCGAATTGTGATAAGAGGCGACACCGCCGGCTGCCAGCGTCTTGGCGATGGATTCGTCGCTGTTGGTGACACGGGCCATCACGAATGCCGTCACCTGCTTGTACTCGGTAATCTTGTTCAGAATCCACATGCGCAGATTATCGTAGTTCTGGTTCTTGTATTCGGGGGCGTCCATATCGAGGAACAGCAGTCCGTCGCTGGCTTTCCTTACGGCCTGCTCCAACACCTTGAAGCTGTCGTTGCCCATCAGCTCCTCGGCACTGACACTGACCGTATGACCGAGCTTGAGAATGCCCAGTCCCTGGAGGATCCTGGAAAGGATCTCGGCTACGGTACTCTTGCCCGTTCCTGTACGGCCAATGAACTCCCACCACAGATTGGCAGGCTGAAGGCGCAGCGTACCTTGCTCGTGCTGCAGACACAAGACAGTGACATAATCGTGAAGAGCCTTCTTGGCGGTCTGCAAGCCCACGAGCTTGTCCAACTCCTGGAGTGACGCATTGAGCAACAGCCGGTCGATGGCTTCGGGCTTCAGATAGTGCAACCTCAGATCGGGAATGTCGCAAGCCTCAATCCGTGTCAGCTGCTCGTTGCTGATCTGATCGGCAGACAAGGCCGACAACCTGTTACCCATGGCAGGAATGACCTGTGAGGTGAGCAGACGGGTGATGAAACGACCGTTGCCGAAGTGTTCGTCCTTGTGATTGTAGGCATCGATCACATAATCGGAGAGCTTCTTCCCGGCCTCGGGTGTCAGCACATAATGTTCACGCTCCAGCACCTTATGACCGATCTCCATGAGCTGATCGGGTGTATAGTCGGGGAACTCGAAGACGTAGGAGAAGCGGCTCTTCAGCCCTGGGTTGCACTCCAACATATCGTGCATCTCGTTGGTATATCCAGCCAGGATGACCATCAGGTCGGGTTCCTCCTGTGCCAGGAAGGACAGCAGGGCCTCGATAACACGCAAGCCATAGTCCTTGGTGTCGTCGGCCTTGACAAAAAGCGAATAAGCCTCGTCGATGAACAAGATGCCGCCTGAAGCCCGCTGAAGGGCATCGAGCGTATTCTGCTCAGCATCACCGATGAAACGACCTACCAGCTTGGAGCGTTCGGTGACCACAACATGACCTTTCGAGAGGACACCAATGCCATGATATATCTCGCCAAGATACTTGGCAATTGTGGTCTTACCCGTTCCGGGATTACCCGTAAACACCATGTGCATGGGCGGCATCCTGTTGTAAAGCCCCCTATCGGCACGCAGCTTGTTCAGCCTCACGAGCGAGGTATGGGCGAGAATGCGCCTCTTCACATCGTCGAGGCCCACCAAGGCATTGAGCTTGGCAATGGCGTCGGTAGGGTCAGGAATCTCCACTTCGGGGATGTCGGCTGCCTCAATCACCATCTGACTGAAACTCTGCGGGCTGCCCCCCTCTCCCACCACACGTCTGATCATGTGTGGCAGGATCTGGTTCTCGATGACCTTGTCGATGTAGCTCGTATTGGTGAAGCGGTTGCCGCGCATCGAATAGACATACCTCATATATTCATAGAGACTGTCGCTTGCCTCGGAGGTGAGCACACACTCGCGAATCCTCAAGCCCTGCAGGGCGTATTTGTAGAGCGCGTCCTCATGCAGGTCGTCGAAATGGAAGATATTGGTGAAGACCTCATGAGCCTTCGGGCTGCTGTTGACCACCTCGAGCAACTTATTGCGGGTACCTGAAAGTATGATGACACAATTGTCCAAACTTTCCGTATTATTGCAGATAGCTTCAATACCCGTGGTCGAGCCTACGGTGCCCTTTCTTCCAAAGGTGTCGGCATTCTGTATATAGATGAAGGTATTCCTGTTGCCATCGATCAGCTGGGCGATGTTACTGGCAAATCCTTCGGTCGAATCGAAGAGCGTGACGGCATCCCGCTTCGCAAAGCTTCTGACCACACCCAGTTTCTTCAGTTCAGCATAGATGGCACGTGCAGCCTCCTCCTTTCCTACGCCCTCGTTACCGGTGATGATATAATGCCGTCCCCGAAGGATTCCACTGATGGCGGACAATTCCTGTTGTCGCCGTCCTTCGTTATAGGCGACCACATCGCGCAGATACTGGAGATAGTCCTTGAAGTTCTCGGGCGCATAGTCCAACAGGTTGACCTTATCCGTTAATTCTGTTTCATTTACACACATAAGCGTTCGTTATTGCCATTAATTCTTCAGTTCATCAATCTGCTGGAGCAATTGCATTGTAGAAGCCATGTCAACCCGTTCGAGATCGACAATACGTTCCTGCAAAGCCCTCTGTTTCAAAAGATATTCCAATCCCACACAGATTTCTGCCATCTCAAGACGACCATAGTCAACGGCCGTCTGACAAAGCATGCGCAAGAAATCGATCAGGAGTTGGAAATCCTCGACACGACCTTTCACGAAAACGGATTCGTTGAGTATCGAGACTATCTTCTCGCGATAGTCGGCAGCAGCATCCATATCATTGTTCACCATATCCACCTGCGCATGAGCAGCATAATAGTGGAGGGCTACGTTGCGCACCTTGAGCGAGTCGGGCATCATGGTTGTCATCTTCCCGACCACCTCACCCGCGTATTGCAGGAAAAGAAGCGCATTCGCGCCATCACCTGCGCTCAAAGCCGACACACGAGCCTGATGAACCTTATTGATCACAAAACTGCGCATCTTGTCGTCGTTGTCAGGATCAGCCTCAAGCTCCATTGACAGGATGACCGATGCCGTCTGCAGGCTTGCCAGTGCATCGCCGGTGTTTCCCTGCTTGTCGAACATCTCGCCCAACTCGTCGAAGATCAATGCCTTATTCATCAGGTTGGGCTCAGATTCGGGCTTCTGACCGACCTTTTCCAAAATCTGCTGTCCAAGTGCTACAGCCTCATCGATCCTGCCGCCCACCTTCAGCCGCATCATCTGATAATAGGCTGCCACCAACAAATCGTCGGCATGCAGGGAGGTGGGGTTGTCGTCAAACAGCTCTTCGAAGAGCATGATAGCCTGCGTGGCACTTTGCTGGGCCTGGTCGTATTCGTGGAAGAACTGGAACAACAGCCGGCCCGTGCCATCGAGTGCCGCTGCATAACGACGGACAACCTCGGGATTGCCTTCACGGAAACGCTGGAAGTTGTTGAAGACGGCATACTCCTGCTGCTTCTGATAGTAGAACGCGCTATTGTAGTCGCCATACTGCTCATAGTACTTGCTGATAACCGAATAGGCCAACGAATAGGCCGTAGTGGTGATAGCCGTATTGTTATGAGCATGCTTCATATCATTGATGGCATCGCGCAACATCGATATCAGGTTCTCGGCCGCCTTGTGATCGCCATGATAGAGGTACGACTCGTTGCACAATTCGCTGGCACTGCACAGGTTGTAGAAACTGAGCTGGAGGTACAATTCGGATGCAACATTACCATTCCGATTAATATCCAGTATTCTACGGAAAGTATGGAGAGCCTCAGCCACCTGCCTTGGCATATCGGCACGACCTAAGTTGTTACGGCAAACGACGTTCCACAACATCGAGAACATGGAAGCCGCAAATACAGCCTCTTCGTCAGGAAGATGCTGCATCTGAGGTGCCAGAAGCTTATAGTATTCGGCAAGAGGATTATAATTGCCACGTCGCATCACAAGGATACAATGCAACATGTTGGCCTGAATTTCCTGATAACTGAACGGCACCACCTCTCCTTTCCTACGATTATATGCTTCCAAGGCCTGTTCGGCCTTTTCGGGTGAACGACGCAGATAAAGGAGATATACAGCCAACGAGATCAAGTCGTCGGCACCATATTCATCGTAATCGAAATCATCAATTTCGACAGCATTCCCTTCATGATAAGACCTTGCATCATCGACAAACAGCTGCAATTGCTGATAGTCATCATGGTCGGGAATGGCCGCATTCAGGACTGCCGAACCCTCATCGGCCATACTGAGCATCAGACGTCCCATGAAGTCATCACCAGCCTCAAACATAAGGCCAGAGCCCTGGAGCAACAGCAAGGACATATTGTATTTGCGGTTCACCCAGCTATGAGGTTGGTAAACATAGGCCTCACCTTTCCTGATCTGCTCGGCAGTTTCCGTATTGAAGATGCCCACTATCTCGGCAGCTGTCTTCTTATCGCCTGTATAGCTGAGGAATATTGCAATATCCCTGGCAAGCACAACCGCATTGTCATTCCCAATATCCAGGACTTTCCTAAACCACTGGACGAAGTCGTTGCCGTGATCGGAAAGAGCGATGGCGGCATTCACCAGATGGGGCCAAACGAGAGAGGATGTGCTGGAAAGAACTGCCTTCAGCACCTCCTGGGCAGGATTGTTGATGGCAATGGCTCCCATCTCACGGGCAGCGAACTCATCATTGGGATTCTCATAAAGCAGATTGCCCATTCTGGCCGTGACATTCTCGTAGAAGTTAGCGAACGGCTCGTCATCCTCATGGCGAACATACTTCACAATCTGTCGATAGCTCTGATAGGAAAAGTCGATGACGCCTGTCCTTGAATCAATCGTCAACAGGTCGCCCAACCATCGTTTAAATGAAGAGAACTCCAACTGGTTCCAATAATCTCCGGCAAATGCCTGGAAATCCTGTTCACGCAAACCGAAGGTTGACGCAGCCAACAGACGAATGGAAGTCCATAGGAAACCGAAATTCATGAAACGGGCAGCGTCGTGGAGAAATACGACGAAAAGCTGTTCAGGATAAGGTGCAAGCTTACCCATCTCGTCGGTGATCTCCGTCAGGTAATTCTCGATGGCAGCATCTCCGTCGCCACGCATTCGGATCTGCTCATAATCATAGGCAGTCAAACTCGTCAGTTTGCGTACCATCAGCACATCCCATAAAGGGCAGCCGCAACATAGTTCGTCATGCTCGGAGCGGGCATCCATCAGATGATTGAGGACACTCTGCGGAAGGCTCTTGCCTTTCGCCTTCATCAATTCCTGCACAATCTGCCCACCCTCATTGGCATTGACAGGAGGCAAGAGAACCTTCTCGACATCCCATTCGGAGAAAAGCTTCATCTTCTCGCTTTCCGTAGTGGCAATCAGCATACAGAAGTTCTGCAGTCCTCCAAACATGAACTCATAGACATCCTGCATCAGATGAAGATCTTCGACAAGAAGGAGTGGAGGCATATCGAGGTCCTTGGTAGCATGATAGAACTCCTCGGCCAGTTCGCCGAAGTCCACATCCTCGTCAAGGCTGTAGCGGCGCCGTGGATGGATTCGGGGATCGGCAAGCCATTTCTTCAGCGCCATGCCGGAGGTGTCGCCATAACGGGTAAAGTGGATGAATACCAACAGACCATCGACCTCCTCAAAGCGTCGGTATGTTTCACAGAGGAAAGCTGTTTTTCCATAGCCATAGTGGGCATAGACCAGTCGGGGTTTCAGGTCGTCATCATATCCTTTCGCGATCTCGTTCAAAAGACGCTTGCGCGAATCACAATAGACATAGTGCTCACCTTCCTTTGCAATCTTCATGAGGTCGGCATCGGCCATCTGCTGGAACTCATTGACAGGATTCTCCACCGCATTACTACCCTCATGCAACATAATCTGAGCATGCAGGGTCTTGCAGAGGAACGTGCCCAAGTCATCGAGACTGGTCAGCGACTGACCATCCCAACTGCAATTGTACTCATAGATATTGTTGCTGCAACGGGCATTTTGACAACCATCGACAATCTTCTGCTTCAATGATGCAAGCTTGCGGTCGGCCTCATCATTCAGGTTGCAGAACCTAAGGCGAGCGACATCGTCCATCTGCTCATAGACAGCCGGATTACGGAAACAGAACAGACTGCGGCGCAAAGAGCTGGTATCCATCAGGGCACCGAAGAGCATCTCAAGCTCTGTAACACTCTTCTGCTCCCTGGATTCCTTACGGATGTACATTCTCTCCTCGTCGGTCATCTCATCGAGCATCACCTGCCAACTTTCGACGGATGGTATCCAGCCATAACGGTCGCCCAGCAGACCGATGAAGAAAGGACGAGACTGGCGAATTTCGGAGATACACTCACGAAGCACGATATTCTCCCGTTCGTTCTCATCAGCGTCCTGGGTATTTACCCCCCAGCGTAGGTCGATGAACTGCAGAGTGATGCCCTGTGGCGCCAGCAACTGCTGAAGCGTTGGCGCTACACGGTTCATGATCAGATCGCGCTCTGCGTCCATGTCCTTGAAGGTACTGCTCAGGAACACCTTGATGTTCTTCCCGTTCTGCATAGGAATATTGTTTCCGCTTAAGCTTATTTATAAGGATGTCATATAGGGGCGTATGCGGGAGAATATGCCCTCCTGCAATTGATCGACATTGATCATCAGATAGAGCAGCCCCATGTCGTAGAAACGAAGGTCGAAATAGTCGTTGGCATCAGTATCCAACTGCAACAGCTGTACCCACCCCGTTCCGAACTCGTTGTCCACATCTTCCTCGTAGGGCTTGCCTAAAAGTCGGAAACCATCGCCACGCACAGGACCTTCGGAGAAGGTGATGACATGAGGCGGTATCATGTCGTCCTCCTGGAAAGGATTTATGCGTTTCAATTCGTCGGTGGGCACATCGGCATAGATGACCTTGACAGCATATTCGGGCCATTTTCCCAGTCCATAGGGCTGCTTCACGTCATAGCCGAGAAAGTAGTCTATCTCGCCGAAGAACCAGAGCATCCCCCGCTTGGGCAACCAGTCATTATCGGGAAGATTCGCGCAGTTGATCTGACAAATGAACTGCATGGGATACCTATTGCCGTCAGCATCGGTTGTGAAGGGATACATATCCTCTGACGGCAACTGTGGGGCATCCCAGAAATAGCTGCTGCCCGGATGCGGTGGAACGTCGGATGGAGTCAGTTTCATATCAATACCATGGTGCCTTGCCAACTTGACACAATGCTGAATCTCGGATTGAATCCCCCACATGGCAGATTCCGGATCTGATCGTATTCCCTCACTCAGTAGCACCTCCTCTCCCGTCTTGACAGTGAACTCCAGACCTCTGAACTTCAAGCCGAGTTGTCGCCCGTCGTAGAATGTCACGACAGGATTATCCCCTTTACGATGATTCCAATGAGGCAGTTCCTGTCCAACGACAAGTTCCTCTTCAGGAATTTCGTACTGCTGCATGAGACTCCTGCCCATATTGACACCACGGTCGTGGGGAATCTCATAGATGTTGATGTAGCATACTGAAGACATCGTCGTATAGTTTAGTCAAATATTACTCTTGGGTTCATAATACCTGGCGAACGCCATTCTATGCCATATTCTGCCAACAGATCACGTTTGGCAGACCAATAGCGGAAACAGAAGCCCATGTAGCGTGGCTCACCCTTCAGTTGTTCATAGAGTCTACGCTCCACTTCGTCGATCACCGACAGATAAGCATCGCTGTCCTCGACAGGGTCGTATTTGAGTGAGGGATTCTCCAGCCGGTTAAGATTGTACTCACAGTTTTCCTTGTCATCCTCAGTCGTGGCATGCTGGAGCGCCTTCTGAAAGGCTTTCTTCGCCATCAGGCGACGCGTATTCATCGAGTAGCATTCGCCTATGTCGTAATAAGAGTGACACTTCCACTGGGCATTCTCTTCCGTATCCGGCTGGTCGTCGAGGAGCTCTTCAGCCTTCGCCAGCAGAGGCATCGCCAACCAACTCCGCTCATCACGGATATAGTTCTCAGCCAGTTTAATCAAAGCTGTCACATAGTCGGAAATAGTCTCCTGAACAGGATTCTGTTCATAAATCCGCCTGGTGATATCCACCAAGGGAGAAAGCAACCGGATCAAATCCATTGCCTCCAGGCTGTCCAAATTTTCTCCAATGAAATCGCCCAATAGCATCAACTTCTCCTCGTCAGACGCCAGGTTTTCTGCCTGGCGAAGAATTGTCGTAGTATTCATGAATTATAGTTTTATGTGGTTATATTGTGCGGCAAATATATGAGAAAAAAATGTAAGAACAAAATAAAATAGGGAAAAAATGGTGAAATGAATTTTTTGGGTGGGAAAATACTTATTATTTGTGGGTTTTAGGGTTGGTTTTGAACACGAATCGGACGAATCTAGGACCCCCTCAATCCTCCGCACCCCCTCTATCCCCCGCTTCCCCTGGACATGACCGAAGGGAATAACTAGGGGGCAGAATACCTGCTTAGGGGGATGACCTGCTAGTTCGGATATAATTCCTCCCCCTAAGCAGGGGGATTAGAGGGGGGCTGTTTTTAGGCGAACAGAGAAGACGTGAACTACCACAAAAGAGGGATCATCTTGTATCGCACTTTCTTCTTATAGTCTTTATAGCCTTCAAGTCCTTTCTCTAATACGGCTTCTTCGTTACTGATCCGCTTGGCGATGACTGGAATATATCCCAACATAACCAGAAAAGAGATGGGAGAACCCAATACCAATGGCATGGTCAGAAACATCACTGTTGTGGCCATATACATGGGATGGCGGACAATGCCGTACAGCCCCGTGTCGATGACCTTCTGACCGTCCTGGACCTCTATGGTGCGGTAAAGAGCAGAATGCCAAGAACGATAATACCGAGCAAGAACTTGGTCAGTGCCTTTATGAGCAAGTCGTTATCCATTTTCCTATATTTGTAATCGGTTCATTCTGGAAATGATGAGTTGCTCATATCTCTCCTTCATTTCATCACTGAGGAAGGAATCGCTGATCAGCGATCTCCACTTTGGAAGTGCCCTGTGCATGTTTTCGACGAGGCGCACCACTACATTATTCTCCAGCCCCATGGTCGTTCCTGCCCTAAGGAAATCGTCCAACTTTAATCGGGACTTGCGGCTGGAGAGAGGGAGGGCGAGTTCTTCCTGATCATTCGGATTTACAATAGCGACATTGAGAAGATCGTAGGCAGGAGTGAGCTGATAGTTCTTGCCAGGTCGATAGAGGGAGAAGTTCTTCAGATGCATGTCGTTGTTGCCTATGACAAAACAGAAGAGCAACAACTGCATGTAGTTTGTCAGGTCGAGCTTCGGCATATCGCAATACTGCCTGATGACCTTGGCTATTTGCTCATGCGAACCCTTGTATTTATATTCCGTGGGGTGCAGTGTCAACTGGCACATGTCTTCCATATCGATTTTCTCACCATTTCTTGTGCGGTCGATGCGCCTAGTGATATAGCCGAGCTGCCCATCGGCCAAACGAATGAGACTATGAGGCACAACAATTATTTTTGCCGCTTCGGCAAGGTGCATGGACAAATCCTCATTTTCGGGCAGCTGTGGATAATCCTCGGTTTGTGGCTTGAGAATATAATCACCCCAAAGACCTACTATCGTCAAACGGCTGCATCCTTCGTGCCTGCTAAGATTCAATGACAACTTTGGTTGTACGCCGGTCAAAGATGTCTGAGCACGAATCACCTGCTCAGCCAGCGAGTCGAGCTCATCATGCCGATAATCAAGCAGTGGAGCCTCTCGGAGTCCAAAGAACTTCTTGGCGCATTGAGGGTGAAAGTCCTTCTGACCTTCGCCCAATTCCTTGTAGCAATACAGACAGTTACACATTACGCATTTCCTTCATTAATAACAGGTACAACACTGACAGAACCTATACACTCCTTGCAGCAAAGCAGCAGTAGCGACATACGGTCGAGGATGCTGATGTCGGTGTTTCGAAGAACGACATCCAGCAACCATCCTTCGGGTATCAGACCGTCGAAGAACGGGAAAAGGACAGGACTGACAAACGCTTCATCCTGTAAAGGAAGTGTCAGGCTAACGGGCAAGGCATCTTCCCGTTTCAGGTATGAACTATCGTAGCGGAAGCGGTATTCACCTCCGTCTTCGGTCAGCATTCCGGCGAGAATGCCCTTGCGATATATGGATGCTTGTCTCATTCTGTCTTCTTCGTTGCAGTAAGTTCATAGTTGAAGAGGTCGAGGAGCTGGTTCACCTTGTCCATTCTCAGGGTGGTCTTACCCTGCTCCAGATTGCGCACGAAACACAATCCGACACCCGATTTCATGGCAAGGTCTTCCTGCGTCAAGCCGCTTTCCTTGCGCAATGTCTTTACGATTACTGAAAGTTTGGTTTTTTCCATATGAAATTATATTATTTCGTATGCAAATTTACAATAATTATGTCAAATTATATCAATTCGCATATAAAATAAACGAAATATCACCAAATTATATTATTTCTGATGTAGTTTTGCTATTTATTCATAGCAATATGGGAACACGAATGACCACGAATTCATTTATATTGCGAATTATCGAATTTGCGAATATGTTTGCTTGGACGGAAGAAAGACCACGAATCGGACGAATCTGCACGAATAATAGTTAACGTTAATAACAATAGGAGTGCTGAAGGCACGAAAGATCTTTCGCCCTTACAGGGCTTTGTTTTTTGGGGGGATATCTATCTCCGGGGGTGCTACCCCCGTCTGTAGTCTTTTCGCCCCTTCGGGGCTTTCTATTGCTCCTCTTTTATAAGAAAGAAGGTGAAAATGGCAGACAACCTCGGCCCCAATGGCCTGGTTGTTTCTGCCGGAAAATGAGCAGGTCCAATACCTGCAAAAAATCGCACTACGTGCGGAAAATCCATATTATGAATTTGAGAATTATTATTATGAAATGTACGTGCTGTTGAGAACAAGGATTCGAAACTGGAAGATATAGGCTTCTTCAACGAGGACTACTGGACGGAGATGCAGGACGGTAACCCTGACGACCTGGAGGCCCGTGACATCAAGTTTGAACACCTGGACCTCGAGCAAGGAACGGCGACAGTCGGTTTCACGCTCTACAGTTCAGTACAAGTCGTCAAGCGCAGGTTCTCGTTCTGCCGTGAGGAGGGCGAATGGCGAATCCACGACATCACCAAGTTCTGGACTGATGAAGACGGCAAGGAGGTGGCATTCGACTATCTGGAAGGAATGCGAGACTATCTGTACGAGCCCAAAGAGATGGCGGTGCAGCTCTACAGCATACGCGACGTGATAGGCAATGCCGAGTTGTACGCCAAGAACCATGCAGAGGTTTTCGGGCGCTTGAGCGAGATGGGATACACGGGCATCGAGGCGGCTGACTACAAGGATGGGAAGTTCTATGGCGTGTCGCCCGAACAATACCGACAGGACTGCGAGGAGGCGGGACTGACACCTATCTCTTCGCACGTCAATCGCAACCTGAATGCCGAGGAACTTGCCAGCCACGATTTCACCCAGGCGCTGGAATGGTGGGACAAGGCTATCGAGGCGCACAAGGCAGCAGGCGTGAGATATGTGGTCACCTCGTGGGGCGAAACGCCCAAGACGCTGAAGGACGGCCAGACCATCTGCGAATTCTACAACGAAATAGGACGGCGTTGCCGTGAGGCTGGCCTCAGCTACGGCTATCATACCCATTCGCAGGAGTTTCAGAAAGTGGAGGGGCAGGTATGGATCGACTATATGATGCAGCACACCGATGCCGACAACGTGTTCTGGCAGATGGATACGTACTGGGCTGTGATGGCGAAGCAGGGTCCGGTGCATTACTTCAAGAAATATCCCGGGCGCTTCAAGATGCTCCACATCAAGGACATCTACGAACTGGGAGAAAGCGGATTTGTCGGATTCGATGCCATCTTCCGCAATGCGGGTCTGGCGGGATTGGAGAACTATGTGGTGGAGATGGAGGGCAATGATGGCACAATCGACTCGATGGAAGGTGTGCGTCGATGTGCCGAATACCTGAAGGCGCAGGACTTTGTGCTCCCCTCCTATTCGAAATGATTTTTTGAAGGTCCCAAACTTATTTCGGGAATTTTGATTGGATGGTGGCGACAGGGGAAGGGTTGCGGTGCAAAAGGGAGAGGAAGGAGAAAGATGCATAGCGAAAGGGTGGAAAAATGTGACAATTTTGCCGAAAATGCAGCAAAAACATAGCCAGAAATGAAAATTTCTGCAAAAAAGTTTGGCTGCATTCGGAATTTATTTGTATATTTGCGGCGATTTTGTGGGTCTGTAATATACTAGCTTATCCATCTTGATACACATGTATACACACAGCTATTATTTCCAGGATTCAAATCAACCCAAATAATTCTTAACACACAACACTCATGAGAAAAAAAATCTTTGATTATTGTCTGGTGACGTTGGCAGCGATTGTGCTATCGACGTCCTTGGCATGGGCCCAAAGCGGGCAGATCACAGTCTCGGGTGTGGTGACTTCGCAAACTGATGGCGAAACGATTATCGGCGCCAACATTCTTGTGAAGGGAACCACTGTGGGCACGATTACCGACATCGATGGCAACTACTCCATCAATGCGGCTATCGGCCAAACCCTCGTCTTCAGCTACATCGGCTTCCGGACACAGGAAGTGAAGGTGGCTGGTCCGAAACTCGACATTGTCCTTGAGGAGGACAACGAGGCCCTTGAAGAGGTCGTAGTAGTAGGTTACGGCGTCCAGAAGAAGAAACTCCTCACTGGCGCCACGGCACAGGTGAAGGGCGAGGACATCCAGAAACTCAACACCAACAACCCTCTGCAGGCCATGCAGGGACAGACGCCGGGTGTGAACATCACCTCGACCTCGGGTCAGCCAGGTTCGAGCATGAAGGTGCAGATCCGTGGTCTCGGTACCGTAGGCAACAGCGGACCGCTCTACCTCATCGACGGTGTGGGCGGCGACATCGCAACGCTCAACCCTGCCGACATCGAGAGCATCGACGTGCTGAAGGATGCCGCCTCGGCAGCCATCTACGGTGCACAGGCGGCCAACGGTGTAGTGCTCATCACGACGAAGAGCGGCCGCGAAGGCAAGTCGGTGATCAGTTTCGACGCCTATTGGGGCTGGCAGAGCGTGGCACGCAAGGCCCACATGCTCAACGCCCACGAGTACATGACCATCATGGACGAGCAGAACCTCAACTCGGGCAGCGGCGCCTACGATTGGAACAGTTATCATGCTATCCGCGATGCCAACGGTAACATCTACGACACCGACTGGGTGGATGCCATGTTCAAGGACAACGCACAGACCTCGAGCTACAGCCTCGGCATCACAGGCGGCAACCAGACATCGACCTACGCCCTATCACTCGCCTACATGAACCAGGAAGGCATCGCAGGCGGCAAGGACGTCTCGAACTACGAGCGCTACAACTTCCGTATCAACTCCGACCACAAGGTGCTGAAACGCGGCAAGGAGGACCTCCTGAAGGTGGGCGAGCAGGTATCGTTCGTCTATCGCATCTCGAACGGCATCAGCGTGGGAAATGCCTACAACAACACCCTGCGCGGTGCTTTCGGCGTTTCGCCCATCCACCCCATCTACAGCGACAACAACCCCTACGATGTGCCCTACAACGACACATCGACCTCCGACTGGTACAATGGCGACGGCAACCCCTACGCCTCGATGGTGCTCAATTCGAACAACGAGTCGCGCTCCACTTCGTTCAATGCCAACGCTTATGCCGAACTTACTCCATTGAACGGTCTCAAGATTCGCACCGTCTTTGGCGCAGTCTATGGCACCAGCGAATACCGCAGTTTCTCGCCGCTTTATCACCTGAGCCTCTATTCCTATAATGATACGCGCACAAGCGCGAGCCAGAACATGAACCATGGCCTGACCTTCACCTGGACCAACACCGCACAGTACGACTGGAAGATGGGTGAGCACGCCATGAGTGCCCTGCTCGGACAGGAGTCGAGCAGCTACCGCGGCACCTACGTAGGCGCCAGCAACGGATACCTGAAGGAAGGCTTCGACGACTGGAAGCACGCCTACGTAAGCAACGGTTCGGCAGCCTCGTCGGCTGACGGACTGGGAGCCAGCGGTTCGGCCAACGACGAAACGCGCTCGGTGTCGTACTTCGCACGTCTGGGCTGGAACTTCAAGGAGCGCTACATGGTGAATGCCACCGTGCGTCTTGACGGCTCGAGCAAGTTTGCCAAGGGCCATCGCTTCGGCTGGTTCCCCTCGGTGAGCGCAGGCTGGACCCTCTCGGAAGAGGCCTGGATGGAACCCCTGAAGGACAAGGGCCTCGACTTCCTCAAACTGCGTGCCAGCTGGGGACAGGTCGGCAACAGCAACATCTCGAACTACCAGTACAGCGCCCCCATCACGACAGCCAATACGCATTACCTCTTCGGCACATCGGGCTACGACGATGCTACCGCAGCCACCATCCTCGCTTCGAACTACGGTGTCTACCAGAGCCGCCTTGCCAACGAGAACGTGACCTGGGAGACATCGGAGCAAACCAATATCGGCATTGATGCCCGCATGATTGACAGCCGACTGGGCATCAACCTCGACTACTACATCAAGACCACCAAGGACTGGCTGGTGACCGCTCCTATCCTTGCTACGGCAGGCACAGGTGCACCGTTCATCAATGGCGGCGACGTCAAGAACACAGGCTTCGAATTCAACATCACCTGGGCCGACCACATCGGCAAGGACTTCAACTACAGCTTCGGCATCAACGGAGCCTACAACAAGAACAAGGTGGGCAACATCCCCAACGAGGACGGCATCATCCACGGAGCAACGGGCTCGGTGCTCTACGACAACTCGGGTGAGTTCTATCGTGCCGAGAACGGACACGCCATCGGCTACTTCTGGGGCTATCGTACTGCAGGCATCTTCCAGAACGAGCAGGAAATCAACGACTGGGTAGCAGCCGGCAACGGCATCCTCCAGGCCGACGTAAAACCCGGTGACGTAAAGTTTGTCGACCTCAACCACGACGGTGCAGTCACCGAAGCCGACAAGACCGACCTCGGCAATGGCATCCCCGACTTCAACTACGGCTTCAATGTCAACCTGAGCTACAAGGGCGTGGACTTCAACGTGACCGCCAGCGGAGCCGTAGGACAGCAGATCGTGCAGTCGTACCGCAACCACACGACACAGACCGCCAACTACACCACCGAAATCCTGGAACGCTGGACCGGCGAAGGCACTTCGAACCGAATCCCACGCGTCACCAACACCAACATCAACTGGCAGTTCTCGGACCTCTACGTGCAGGACGGCGACTATCTGCGCATCAGCAGCGTTACGCTGGGCTATGACGTGGCAAGGCTTTGGAAGGCAAAGTATTGCACGCAGTGCCGCATCTATGTGCAGGCACAGAACCTCTTCACCTTCACCAAGTACAACGGTATGGACCCCGAAATCGGTTACGGCAACGACAGCTGGGTGAGCGGTGTTGACTATGGCTACTATCCACGTCCACGCACCATCATGGTGGGATGCAACCTCAAATTCTGACAAGTGAGTCTCAAAGGACATTTAATATAAGGAAAAGTATGAAAACCCTGAACATTATACTATTGGCTGCCGCAGGACTCACGTTAGCAGGATGCTCGGAAGGCTTCCTCAACACCGAGTCGAAGACAGATTCCACAACAGACAATTTCTACAAGACCGAGGCTGACGCCCGTCGTGCCCTCATCGGCTGCTATGACGGCCTTCGCCAGACCAACTCGAACCCGAGTTTCGGCTTCTACATGATTGCCGAAGTGATGGGTGCAGAGTGCTTTGGCGGTACGGGCAACACCGACGGCCGCGGCTATCAGGTGGCCGACCGTTTCGACAAGAACCAGTCGCCAGCCGACCTCAACCTCTATGCCAACGAGTGGTCGAACTACTATGCCGCCATCTTCCGTTGCAACGAGTTCATCAACCACGCCGACCAGATAGCCTGGAAGAGCGAAACCACCAAGAACACCTATCTCGGCGAGGCCCGCACCCTGCGTGCCATCTGCTATTTCGACCTGGTGCGCCTGTTCGGCAATATCCCCCTCATCACCGTCTCCACCTCGGAGAACGTGCCCCAGGATGACGCAGCGATGGTCTATGCACAGATCTTCGATGACCTGAAGTTTGCTGCCGCCAACATCCCTGCCGATGCCTATCCGAAGAGCGATGCCGCCAACAACGACGGACGCGTCACCCGCTATGCCGCAGAGGCTTTCATGGCACGCGCCTACCTCTTCTACACAGGTTATTATGGCTCAGAGCCCAATGGTTGCACACGTGCCGATGCACTGGCTGCCTGCGAGGACATCATCGCTTCGGGCGAATTTGCCCTCGTTCCCGAGTTCAAGAGCCTTTGGCCAGCAGCCTCAGCAGGTGTTGCCGAAGTAGGCGATGCCGAGACACTGCTTGGCTCGTATGCAGGTGACGGCAACAGCGAGACCATCCTCGCCGTGAAGTTCACCAGCACACAGGATTACAATGGCAACAACGACTCGAACCGCTGGCAGGTGATGGTGGGTATGCGCAGCATCACCTCGGCCCCCTATGGCAAGGGCTGGGGTGCACTGACCGTCAATCCAGAGTTCCTCAAAGCCTTCGGCACAGGTGACACCCGCAAGGTGGCTTCGGCCATCGACATCGAGGGCGAGGGCGTCAACACCGCATCGACCTTTGATGCCGGCTTCAAGGACTGGCGCGAATACACAGGCTATGCCATCAAAAAGTACAGCCCACTCTGCTTTGCCGACGGCACTTCGGCCACCAAGATCGACGGCAGCGGCGGCTTCCAGGAGCAGAACCACCAAGACTACGTGCTCATGCGCTATGCTGACGTACTGCTGATGGCTGCCGAGCTTGGTTCGCCCAACGCACAGGATTATTTCGACCAAGTACGCAAGCGTGCCTACACCAGCGACGGTGTCCTTTCGGCCAACTATCGCCAAGTAGCCGTATCGCAAGCCGCCATCATGGCCGAGCGCAAACTAGAATTTGCCTTCGAGGGCATCAACTACTTCGACCTCCTGCGCCAGGGTGTAAGTTATGCAGCTTCGCAAATCGCCATCACAGGCTATCACGTCCTCTCGGGCGGCAACGATGACTACATCACCATCAACCCCGACAACATCATTGCTACGCAGGGCCTCTGCCAGATTCCCAACGACCAGATCACACTTTCGAACGGTGTGCTCAGACAGAATCCAGGCTGGTAACCTCCTAACGTTAATCCTAACGAAAACGATCATACAATTATGAAATACAATATATTTTCGACAATTGCAACCGTCTGCGCAGCGGGTCTCATGTTGAGCGCCTGCATGCCCGAGGATTACGAGCTGGGCAGCAAGGTACTGAATGCCGACGACCTGACCGAAGGCGTTGCATATACGGTTGAGGTGGACCAGACCACCAACACTGTGACGATGAAGAGCTTGCTCACACCAAGCTACACCGTACTCTGGGAATATGACGGCGGCCGTTCGCAGAAGGCCGAAGTGACCGTACAATATCCGTTTGCGGGCGACAAGTATGCCGTGTTCGGCGTAGAGACCCGCGGTGGTGTTGTCTATGGCGACACCTGTTGGTTCCACATCAACAGCCTCAAGACCGACCTTCTGGAGGATGAACTCTGGTCGATCATTTCGGGCGGTATCGGCGAATCGAAGACATGGGTGCTCGACCTTGACGCCAACGGCACCAGCCAGCGTTTCGGTGGCCCAGTTTGGTTCTGGACCAGCGGTTACACCTGGGATGCCCTGCACGCTTCGAATGGTGACAACTTCCTCGATGCAAGCCCATGGGATCCCACTTCTGCCATTGCACCATTCCTTGACGACAGCGGTGCAGCACAGTGGTATTGGGCTGCAGACTGGGCAGGCAACAGCTGGATTGGCGATGCTGCCGACTACGGCGAGATGACCTTCGACCTGAAGGAAGGTGCCAACGTCACCACCGACATGTCGGGCACAGGACTGGGTTCGTTCAAGGGTTCGTGGATGCTCGATGTAGCAGCCCACACCATCACCTTCACCGACGCTTGGCCCGTCGTGACACCCAACTACTGGAACCAGGTGACCACCGAAGTGCCTTCGCGCACCTTCGAGATCCTTTACCTCAACGAGGACAACATGATTCTGCTTGCCAACACCGGCACAAATACCCCCATTTCGCTCAACTACATCCGCAAGGGTTGGGAGCCAGAGGAGGAGATTGTCGAGGGCGACGTGGTGCAGCCTGATTATGGAGGCGATCCCAACACCGACCTCACCACCACCGTCACCACCACCAAGCAGTGGATGCTCGTCGCCGATGCACCCTACGACTGGTACTTCTGGAACAGCGTAGAGAGCAAATGGGAGAGCAACGGCTTCGCCAAGCCTGCCGACTACGGCACATGGGCTCCAGTAGCCGACAGCAAGAAGGTAGCTAACTTCATCCTCACGATGACCACGGCCGGTGAGAACTCCGGACAATACACCTTCACCGACATGGAAGGTAACGTCATCGAAGGCAAATACACCACCAATGGTGTCGATATCGACTTCGGACAAGAAATCACATGGCTCACTGCCTCTGCCGAGGGCGAACACCCCTGGTCGGTGGAAATCAAGGCACAAAGCCTGCGTCTGCTGCAAAACAGCGGCAGCAAAAACAGTCCCGTCTATTGGCTCGGCACGCCCACCAAGTGGAATGCCAAGGGCGACGTGACCGAATACCTGGCATTCAAGATCGAGGAACTCAGCGGCAGCAAACCCGCCATCCCTGCACGCAATGTGGACGTCAACAACGACAACCTCCACTGGGGCGACATCGAGGGCAAGGGCAACCTTCGCATCGAGATCTGCAACAAGTACGGATCGGGCACATGGGACAATCCTGTGGTGAACTATCAGGACATCTACTACGACGAAAAGATGGTCATCAACTTCACCGTGAGCGGCTTCGGCACCTGCGACCCCATCCAGGGCTTCATCATGCACAGCGCCAACATGGACATTACTCCACAGTATGGTGCTGAGGAGGGCAAGAACACCTTCGACTTCACCGGTGACGGCACTTACGACGTGACCATCTTTGGTTCGGCTGCCGTCGATGAGAACCTTGTGCTCAACATCGACATCAACGGTGCACAGGATTACCTCAGCGTCGATCTGACCAATATCGTTGACAACAAGGTTCCAGGCACCGACGTCCACATCAACTCCATCAAGATCGATGGCAGCGAAGGCAGTGAAGGCGAGGGCGAAGGCACCACACCCGTGGTGAATCCAGGCCTGAAGATCGACGTCAACAACGACCTCATCAAGGTGGGTGACCTTGAAGGCAACGGACGTATTCGCTTCGAAATCTACAACATCTATGGTTCGGGCACAGCCGACAATCCTCCGCTCGTCGTCGATGACCTCGACGGATGGACCGAGTGCAAGGTCTCCTTCAGCCTCGAAGGCCTCGATGCAGCCGGTGTCACCGGCTCGTTCGAAGCAGCGCCCTACTATGCCGACGAATCGTGGGCCTATCAGATCGCTACGCCTACCGTAGCAGTGACCGGCGACGGCACCTATACCATCGATATGGTGAGCAACGATGCCGTTCCGAAGCCTATCGTGTTTGTGATTGACATCAACGACCTCGGTGCCGCCCTTGGCGAGAATATCGACGGCGTTGTGGGCAAGATTACTGAACTCCGAGTTTGGAAGTAAGAGCCCCCAAAATAACCCTCCAATAATAAAAATCGAAAATGAAAGCAAAATATTATTTGGGCCTTATGCTGCTGGCTTCCCTCCCACTCGGATTCACAGCATGCGACGATGATGACGACTACACCATCGAAACCCAACCCATCATCCAGGGCAGCGTGGTCACCAGCAATGCTGACGTGACTGCAGTGACTGCCACCTGCTACGGCACGGTCAATGGTCTCGAAAGCCAGGCCGCAAGTTCCTTTACGGTAGGAACCTATTTCGTCAAGGGTGATGCCGATCCCAAGACAGGCACCCGCGTAGTGGGCTCCTACGGCGAGGGTGGTGTCATCACTGCCTCCCTTTCGGGACTTGAGACAGGCGTGACCTACAGTTATTGTGCCTACGTCACCCTGCAAGGACGTCTGACCTACTACGGTGACACCAAGCAGTTTACCACCTTTGATGCAAGCGTCGTCACCGAAGATGCCAAGGACGTCACAGGTGCCAAGGCAAGCCTCGGTGGTACAGCATCGAATACAGGCAATGTATCGGGCCTCTCCTGCGGTTTCAGAGTCAGCACCGACCCTGATCTCGTCAAGGTGGGCTACGACGTTGGTGTAGGCGCACTTTCGTCGTCGAGTTTCCAGTATGACCTGTCGGGCCTTCTGCCCAACACCACCTATTATTATATAGCCTACGTCAACCTCGGCACAGGTTATGCCTACGGCGAAACCAAGAGTTTCACCACAAGCGATGTGCAGTTCGAATATGTTGACCTCGGACTCTCTGCCCAGTGGGCCACCTGCAATGTGGGTGCTGAGAAGGTGACCGATGTCGGCGTACTGGCAGGCTATGGTGACCCGACCGGTCTGCAAACGACCGACGATGCCTCCTATTACGCTTCGGGCAACATCTACGGCGGCAAGTTCGATATTGCTACGGCTGTACGGGCAGGACGTCTGCCAACCCTCGATGAGGTGAAGGAACTCGTCAACCAATGTACCTACCAATGGATTACCGTCGACGGTGTGGAAGGTGCTCAGTTCACTGCACCCAATGGCAACAGCGTCTTCTTCCCTGCTGCAGGCTATTGGACAGGCGTGGGCAGTGCTTCGAGTTCATCGTTTGCCGAAGCCTTTGAGGTGAACAGCCAGTCGGCCAACCTGACTGCCCAGCAGGTGGTCAATCGTCTCGCCATCCGTCCCGTCAAGAGAGGCTCTTCGACGCTCGACGCTTCGCTCATCTGCAACACCTGGTATATCGACCTTGACCAATTTGGAACAAGTTGCGTCTTCGACGGTCCGCTCTACTACTATGGTACCGACGACACCTGGGCCTCAGTGACCGATGGTGACATCGTGGCAGGCGATTCGTGGAGCTGGTGCCCCAAGTGGTCGGAGAACACCTGGATCCAGGCTGCTGCCGACTTCGGCACGATGACCTTCTCGGAGGACGGCAAGGTAGTGGTCAACGACCTTGGCAACAACTCCACCTACGAGGGAACCTACACGATAGATGCAGCCAGCAAGATACTGAGCCTTGAGGGAGCCAAGATCCTCCACCTCCCGAACATCGATGCTGTCGTCACCAACTGGTCGACCGACCTCAAGATCATGAGCCTCACCGACAAGAGCATGCAGATTGCCGCCCTGCGCGACAATTCGAGCGAAGGCCCCTGTCTGCTCGTCCACAACTATGTGACTGAGGATGCACAGTTCCCCGTATGGCAAGGCGTGCCTGCCGGCCTTGAATTTGCTTCGGGCGATTGGGCTGCATCGCGCTGGGATGGTGTCAACACCAAGACGTGCACCGACGTGACCGGCTTCGGACAATACACCGTCAGCGGCACCGTCGGAGCAGGAACCGGCCTCAACGTGTTCTGCGTCGATCTGATGGGCTATAAGAACTTCTTCGGCGAGAAGGTCTTCGACAACACCGAGGTCACCCTCGACGAAATCAAGGTCGATGGCCAGACCATCGAAATCAATCCTGCCAATATCGTCTATGGTGACTTTGAGAACAACGGCAACCTGCGCATCGAGATCTACAACACTTGGGGCTACACTCCCGAGGGTGCAGAGCAGCCCAGCACCGTTATCAATCCCGTCATCCCAGATGCCGCCAATTTCAAGGTGGAGAATGATATTGCCGTCACCTTCACTTTGGTGGAGAAAGCGAAGGGCTACACGGCCAACTTCGCGACCTGTGACACCAACTGGAACTGGAAGGACCACACCTCCACCTTCCTGCCCATCGAGGGAGAATCTTACACCTTCGTCGCTGCCGACGCACAGGCCAACGGTATGATTGACATCATCGACATCGAAGGCTTTGCCACCGATTATCCGAGTGCCATCTTCCAAATCGATGACATCAAGGTCGATGGCATGTCCATCACCTTCGATGCCAACCGCTTCGGTTACGGTGACATCGAAGGCAAGGGCAACTATCGCTTCGAACTGTTCAACTGCTATGGTGCTACGCATGAAATGGGCACCGATGCCTTTGGTGGCACCGACCCCGGTTCGGCAGCAGCCCTGGCTTGCAACGAAAAGATTGAAGTGACCGTCACCCTCGTAAGCCTCGAAGGCTACACTGCAGGCCTCACCACCTGCGACAGCAACTGGAACTCGACATGGCCAGATGCCTCCATTCCATTGGCCCTTGCGGGCATATTCCCTATGGAATATACGGTCAGCATCGAAGGCAGTCGCGCCAACGGCATGATTGACCTCATCGAAATCAAGGAAATCGTGAAGAAATTCCCAAGCATCCAACTCACGCTTACCAAGGTGGCTGTCGATGGCACAGAGGTTGCATTCGATGCATCGAAAATCCTCTATGGTGACCTTGAAGGCAATGGCAACTATCGCATCGAACTCTACAACACCTATGGTGCTTCGAAGGGCAATGCTGCCTTCGAGGGAGAGACTGCCGATGGCAACATCCCAGCCCTTGGCTTCAATGAGCGAATGGACGTGACCTTCACACTCGACAAACTATATTAATTCTCCAGATCATCTAGAATATCTAGACCACTAAAACCTAATAAAATGAAAAGAATGTTTCTGAATATAGCAATCCTTCTCATGGCTACGGCCATGGGAGGGACCTTGACAGGCTGCGAAGAGGAGACTGCGGTCGACTTTGACTATGCCTACAACGTCGCCGACCTTGCCTTGGGAAAGTCTGACGTAAGTTTTGGCAAGAAGGGTGGCACACAGACTGTCAATGTGCAGTCCACCCAGGCTGTCAGCGCTGTCAGTGATGCCTCGTGGCTCGTCGTTCAAGTGGGCGGACAGTCGGCTACCCTCAAGTCAACACCCATTACGCTGACGGTCGATGAGAATATCTCAGGACAGGTACGCAACGCCGACCTTATCGTCACAGCAGGCGGTCAGAGCCAGACCATCAAGGTCACCCAATCGGCGGACCTCGCCATCGACCTTATATCACCCAACGTGGTGGCTGGTGAAGGTGGCGCAGTGACGGTGACTGTCCGAAGCGAGAGTGCCTACACCATCATCATTCCTTCCGAAGCCCAAAGTTGGCTGACGCTTGCCTCAATGCCCGACTTCAAGGACATCCACGCAGGCACTATGACCTCCACTACCTTTACACTCAACGTGTCAGGCCACATCGGCGACCAGCGACGTGCAGAAGTGACGGTGCGCACCACTTCGACCGATGGCCGCAGCGTGATTGAAGAGACGTTTGCCATCGTCCAGGAGGCTCGTGAAAGCAGCATCGACACCGAGGCTACCGCCATGGACATCGCTGCACAGATGTTCCCCGGCTGGAACCTGGGCAACACCCTGGAAGGCACCAGCGGATCGGTAGGACTCGGCGACGAGACGGGCTGGCAGCCCACCAAGACTTCGCAGGCCGTCATCGACTTTGTGAAGGCGCAGGGCTTCCGTTCAATCCGTATACCATGCAACTGGCATCGTCATATGGACGCCGCGGGAACCATCGACGCAGCGTGGATGGCACGCGTCATGGAAGTGGTGGACTATTGCATCAACGACGGCCTCTACGTGGTGCTCAACGACCACTACGACGAGGGTTGGATCGAGATCCACATGGACACCTACGATGCTACCCGCTCGGAGATTCTCAAGAGCATGTGGACACAGATTGCCACCGCCTTCGCCAACTACGACGAACACCTGCTCTTCGCTGGCCTCAACGAGCCCAATGCCGACACGCAGGAGAAGACCGACAATCTGGTGGGCTACGAGCAGGACTTCATCGATGCTGTGCGTGCCACCGGTGGCAACAACGTCCTACGCACCCTCGTCATCCAAGGCCCTTCAACCGACATCGACAACACCAGCCGATTCTACACCACCCTGCCTATCGATCCTGCCGTCGACCGTCTGATGGCCGAGGTGCACTATTATTCACCTTGGACGTTCAGTGGACTGGAGGAGGATGCCAACTGGGGCAAGATGGCATACTTCTGGGGTGCCGAAAATCATGTAGATGGTTCAGACCGCAACACGCCATCGAACTACGAGGAGTCGTACGTCGAAAGCCAGATGCAGAAACTCTATACGCAGTTCGTCAGCAAGAACATCCCTGTCCTGTTGGGTGAATACAGTTGCCAGTGGCGCGAGATTGGTGAAAACCAGGACAAGCACAATGCTTCGGTCAAACTTTTCCACAAGACCGTGGTGCGTGAGGCAATCTCCCACGGCGTCATTCCAGTAGCATGGTGCACCAACTACTGCAACAACAACGGCACACGTGGCTCGATGACCATCATCGACCGCTCAACCCTCAGCGTCTGGAACACCTTCGCCATGGAGGGTATCACCGAAGGCGTAGCAGCAGCTCAATGGCCTGCGAAATGACGCAAATCCACACTAAGGCCCGAACTTAGCTATTGACCCTTTACAGAGAAAACGAAATACCCCTCCGGCATCGCATTTACGACAGGCCGGAGGGGTATTTATTTGTTTTAAGACGCGACAGATTTGAAGGGGCTCGACGAGGGTGTCGCGGTTTGGCGAGGGTGTCGCCATATAGCCAGTGAAAAGTCGGGAAAATGTTTGGAGAGAGCGGAAAAAGGGCGTACCTTTGCAGTGTGAAAATGAATGATCAAGGTCATTTGATAATTAACAATTAACAATTAATAATTAATAATTAAAAATTGGTAATTAACATATAACAATTGATTGTTCTGGCAAAAACAACAATATTAACAACTAAAAAAATACTACTATGTACACCATCGCATTCTACTCCACCGTGTTCCTCTTTGCAGCAAGTCTCTACATCTGCGATAAGATTGCTGATTCAGTAAATAACCACAAGCACAGCAACAACACTGCTGACTACCACATCGGACAGTCGACTAACAAGGCAGCATAAACATCAACAACTGCATCTACACGCCATCAAGGGCGTAGTACAAGCATCGGTGTTTCCAATGACATTTGTTTGGAAGCACCGATGCTGTTTTTTGTCGAAATGTTTTGTCGAAAGGAATGGCTATCGCTAAATGATTACTTCAAAAAGTCGTTTATTGTTCCATTCAATCCATTGTGGTTCAGTTGCCTTCTTATCTTTTGAGAAGTCGAAGGTGACGAGATAGCCTTCGTTCATATTGCGGGTGGCAAGATAGGTGGACAATTGGTCACGACCACTCTCTTCGTATTTGTCACCACGCCATATCTTCAGTTCGATGATAAATTCCTGCTGTCCGTAAGTCACAACAAGGTCCATGCGGCGGTTATCGCGTGTTTGGGGCTCTACGTAGTAAAAGCCGGTACCGTTGATGATGGGTTTGAGGAAAGTAAGGAACAAGAGTCTTCCCTCTCGTTCGAGGAAAGGCACGGTGCTGTCGCGATACTCCTCCAATAGCAGGTCGCGAAAACGGGTAACCACATGCTCCATGTTGAGTTTGCCATTCTGGACATAATTCAACTGGAAGGGAGAGAGTCTGTTGTTGTTTTTAATTGCGTAGTCTATAGTGAAATATAGGAACAAAGCTTCCTCAAAAATCAGGTTGTGGATAACTACATGGCCATCTTTGTTGCGAATGTAGGAAAACATATTACCCATATTCACCATCGGATTGAGCAACGAGAACGAATAGTCGATGCTATTGACAGAAACGGAATACATGAAATCCCGAAACTCTGTATTATTTTCAAGGTTCTTGGAAAGATCGTCCATCAATGTGCTTCCACCCCGCACGAGCATTTTAACAGCCTTGATTATACTATCGGAAGTCCATTCCTGGTCGAACTCCTCATCTATTTTTTTGCAGATATAACTTACAAGGAAACGGATAACCAGTGGTATACTTGTAAATTTCTTCGCTGATGGCCTTGATGTCCATACCTGTATGGGCATCTGCTTCGTATTCATTGAGCATATGAGCGATCTCTTCGGGATGGAACGTCATATCGACGTTAAAGTCGGCAGCGATATTCCAAGGCGAGTTGTATTTCTTTTCGGCATCAGGTCGGATTTTCAATTTGAGGTTCTTTACGTCATAAACACCTGCCAGGACAACACTGAAGAAAGTGGAGTTCATGCCACTTAAGCTACGATCCAGGTATTTGTTTCGTAGCATCCCGAGGAAGTTGAGGAAAAGCTGGTTGTCGCTGCTCTTGTCCACTTCGTCGATGGTCAATACTAAGGGTTTTGTACTAGTGTAGCATCCTAACCAGTATAAATAAAAACTGATTTTAAACAATAAAACTTCAAATTGTTCGTTTATATGTTGTTCATAAAACATAAACGACAATGGGAAGACCTAAGAAATATCACGTCCTACTCTCCGCAGAA
>JAFWRO010000040.1:0-26844 GCA_017519885.1 Bacteroidales bacterium
TGCGGTTGAGGGCATACTTCTTCATCCAGATCCACTCTTCGGGAGAAGCGAGATCGATCTTGCGCTCCATCTGCTGCCAGCCCCAGGTGCCGTGGAACTCGACGCGGGCCTTGCCGCTCTTGCCGTGCTTGGTGGTGATGAGCACCACGCCGTTGGCACCACGCGAACCGTAGATGGCCGACGAGGAGGCGTCCTTGAGGACTTCAATAGACTCGATGTCGTTGGGGTTGATGGAGTTGATGTTGTCGGTAGCCACACCATCGACCACATAGAGAGGGTCGGAGTTGGCATGGATGGAAGCGGCGCCACGCACGCGGATCTGCGTGTCCTGGCCAGGCTGGCCAGAGGTCGAACGGATCTCGACACCTGCCATCTGTCCCTGAAGTGCGGTAGCGACATCCGTGATGGGGCGGTCACCCAGCTTCTCGCTGTTCACCTTGGCTACCGAGCCGGTGAGTGATCCTTTCTTGGCGGTACCGTAACCGATGGCCACGACCTCCTCGAGCATCTCTGCGTCTTCAGCAAGCTTGATCTGGAAATTGCTGCGGCTTCCCACGGAAATCTCCTGTGTGGTATAGCCGATGAATGAAACAACGAGCACCGACTTGTCTGCCACGTTGGCGATGGAGAAATTGCCATCGAGGTCGGTAGTAGCACCATTCGTCGTGCCTTTGACAACAACATTGACGCCGGGGAGAGGCTCTCCGAGTTCGTCAAGCACAGTTCCTGTCACCGTCTTCTGCGCAAATGCGGCAGTCGACAGACAGAACATCACAAAGAGCATAGTGGCCATGCGTGACCACATTTGACAAACTTTGATTTTCATCAGAATTGTGTGTTAAGTTAATTATTAATTATGTGTAAAAAAATTTATATACGTCAGTTAGTATAAAAAACCGTCATGTATGTGTACCGATAACATTGTATTGGTGAATGCATGCATAATAATCAGGCGCAAAGATAACGAAAAAAATAATATAATAGCAAATTGCTGTACAAAAAAATGGATAATTTGGTGTATTTTTGGACGAAATTAATGTCTTACTGAACAATTTTCAAGGGTGTAAGCTTCACAGGGCCCAGTAATCCGGAAGGAAGAGGCTCCCAGTCGATAGCGCTGAAGACGCCATCTCTGCGATTCTCAGGACGACGTGGACTCATGTTGATGTTGTAGAATTTCTGCCAATGCACACCTTTACGCTCCAGGTCTGCGATGCGGTTGCCCATGCCGTTGGCGACACGGATGGCAAGCACGTCGTTGCCCCGGAAATAGTTGTTTGGGATAATAAGGCAGTTGGTTCCTTCCGCAACGTCAGACATCGATGAGCCAGTAGGGAGCACAGTTCCCACATAATGTCCGTTGAGATAAACCGAAGCATTGTTGCAGACCTTGCCGAGGGATAACTGTACGGCGCGACCCGACCGATCGACGTTAGGCAAGGTAATGGAGTATTCTGCGGTACCCGAAAAAGCCTTGCAATCGAGGTCATCAAGGTCTGTCCAAGAACCGAGGCTGGAGAGTGTACGAGAAGCGGGCAGAACGGGGCCGCCTTCGACAAAGGTGAGTTGCCAAGGACCCGTGATGCTTTGGGTTGTATTAGGCATAGGAGCATAGAAACTATAACTCGGCGAACCCAGATAGCGCTGATCGTGCAGATGGACGATGAGTGCCTCACCTTGGGCTAGTTGAAGATACAGGTTGTTGGAAAGAGCCGTTCGCTTCACATCCACTTTGCCAAAAGCAGCCGTCATCGGACTGTAAATCGAAGCACAGTCGTGCAAACGAGCAGGTTTGAGATTGACAGTACCGGCAAAGTCGCTACCGCTTCGGTTAGCAATAAAATACACTTCGCTGCCATCGTCGAGAATGCGGCGATGACAAAGCAAGTGCTGGGCATACAGACTCGTCTCTGGGCGTGCACCTTCAATCATTAACTTCGACACATTGGTCAGCACCTCTACCCTATCGGCATATTTATGAGCCAAAGACTGAACCTCAGCATTCCGCTGGGCGAAATCCTTGAACCCCGCCACATCGTCGGGCAACTGGTGTTCGAAGATTACCTTTGCACCCGATTCGGCAAGACGATAAAGTTGAAGGATGGTCTCGTAGGGCAATTGATGGGAATAAGGAACGAGAATGGCCTTGTAAGTTGTCGAAGAATTCGGAATATTCGGAGAACTCTGAGTATTCCGAGCACTCCGATTGCTCAGACTATTCTGATCTCTCAAGAAAAGGCCGCCCTCGGCATTGACACTGAGTTGAAGGATCTGTCGGTCACTCACCATATCCCAGCAGAAACCTAACTTGTCGAGCTGCTCGATGCAGCGACGCGTGTTGCTCTCCTGCATCTCGCGGTCGAGACCAGCAAAATGACGCAAAGGCCGACGCTCGTCGTAGGTGGCCTGCAGGTCGGTGATGTTGTAATAGACAAGTACGTCAGTATCAGCACGACCTTGCTGCAACCAAGACTGAGTGCGTGTGACATATTCGTTCAGGTGGCGGAAGTCACCCCACCAAGGATTGTTTGGTTCAAAATGGGCAGCAGCATAGAACATCCATCCAGGCCATTCTGCTCGCACGGGCGAGAAACAGGTGCCATGATAGAAGATATGGTTCACACCGCCGAGGAAGAAAAGGTCGATAGCCTGCTTGGCATCGCCCAAGGTGCCGAGGAAGTGCTCGTTGAGCCATGTGCAACTCTCACTGCTGATGAGACGCTTACCCGTGAGACGTGCAGCCGATGGAGCTGCCTTGATGCTAATGAGGTCACGACCTTCGATTTCGGGCACGTCGGCAATTGCATAAAGGTCCAGGATGTTGGCTGGCGAACCATGCGCCTGGTTGCGTATTCCCTTACCGCGTTCCTTGGCCCACTGGCTCCACGTCATGGTATATTTCTCGAGGATGAGTGCCTCGATGACTTGACGGAAATCGTAGGTCACGCGGTTGTTCATCTCGGGTGTATCTTGTCCCAACAGGGCAGGCAGATGCTGGCGCAGGTCGTAACCCATGCGCTGTTCAAACTCGTTGAACATCTTTGCTGTCCAGTCGCTCATGCCGCGCGCATCGTCCACCTCGTAGGAATCATTGAAGTAGTAACGCAGATAGCTGATGTCACGCCCCTTGAAGGCCTCATCGAATTTCGAGAGGAAAGTCAGGCACGCTTCGCTTGAGAAGTGGTCCATCACGTCGCCCTCACCGCCAGGACCGGCGCGCTCCACGAGTTTGCCGTGGTCACCGAGGAAGAGAGCGGTAAGTATCCAATCGCCTTGCGATGAAGATTTGTCAGCCGACGTATTGGTCATAGCCGGAGCCGTCCAGTCAAGCGTTCCATCGGGTTGTACCTGAGATGTCAAGTCGATGACTTGTCCATCGGGACCATTGGCCGTAAGAACAATGAGCGGCAGATTCTTTTCGAAGCGCAGTTGTTCGAGACCCCACTTCTGAAGTTGTGTGTTCTTGTATAAAGGTGACTGCACCTCGCTGATGTCTGGCACATTGTATCCCTTGATCATCGGCTCTTGGTGGCAAACAACTTTCTCCGAGAAACGCTCACCCGCCTTCACGTGCCACACTCGCGGCACCTTGGTCTTGCAAGCCAAATCGCCAAAAATCCATGGACCTCCGAAAGGCCATCCCGAAGCATTGGCCAGGTCAATGCCGAGGTCACGGCGTTTTGCCTCATCGAGCGTGTAACAAAAGAGATCGACCCACTCGGGTGACAGGAACTCCTTGTAGCGTTCCTCTTCGCCCTGTACTCCATAGATATCGGTCACTTCAAGACCACCAAGTCCTGCGTCAGCATATTGTTGGAGGGCGACACGCACATCGGTCGTGTCGTAGGCAGCACCCAACCACCACCATCGTGTCCAAGGTTTGGTCTGATTAGTCACCTTTGGCCACTGCATACGAGGAGCCACAATATATGTTACATTCTGCTCAACAAGCCCTGACTTGAAGGCAGCACGATTGAGCGAAGTGTCGGGAGAGGTGACAGTGAGATTGCTGAAAGTGAAATCCGTCAGATCATATTCTTCGGGCATGGCAATGACATTGGTAAAACGATTGGCTTCGAGGTTACAATTGCGGAAGGTAACATGGTCAGCGTAGGAACGCGGCATCTCAGTGCGTCCCTTCAAGTCGAAGAACTGACGCCACGAAGCTACGCGAAGCACGTCGCGCGTATAGCCGTTGACATTCTCGTAGGTGATATACTGGTAGTGCTGCGGCGTGTCGGGTCGCATCTTGAGTTGGAGCAGGTGGCTCGAACCATTGACGGTGCAGTTGCGCACCAGCAGGTTACGGGCTCCGAGACATTCGCTGCCGCAGGTGATGCTGCTATTCCACGAGGTCTCCTCGACGAGGATGTTCTCGCAGGGGCCATTGGCCTCGAGTTCGGGTGCATCGGGGTATTTGCCTCCTTTCAAGCAGATTGCATCGTCGTTCACGGTGATGCTACAACCCTTGATGAGCACGTTACAAGTGGCATCGAGGTCTATGCCGTCGGTGCTGGCCGAAGCGATGGGATGATTGGGACTGAAATAACGTACGTTCAGAATCTTGACGTGCTCGCACTTGTAGAATTGGCTCGTCCAAAAGGGAGAGTTCTGGAGCGTAACACCCGAGATGGTGATGTTTTTGGAAAATTCAGCATAAAGAAGACGCGGACGCTGCTCGTCCTTGTTCGTACACTTGGGGTTCCACTGGCGGCGCAGGCGGAAGTTACGCCAATAGGTCGAACCGTTGCCATCCACCGTGCCTTCGCCGCAGAGCGTAAAGCCATCGGTGCTCTCCACGTTGATCAAGGCAGGGAAGTACTTGCACCATTCTCCCTCGATGCGCGTCATCTGGATGGGGAAGTCGTAGATGTCCTCACTGCCTAAAAGTACGGCGCCACGCGAAAGGTACAGATTTACGCCCTGTCGGAAATGAAGTGCACCGCTCTTGTATATTCCTTCGGGCACTACAATCACACCTCCCCCATCGGCTGCCGCGCGGTCGATGAGCTGCTGTATGGCCTCGGTCTGCACCTGATAGGGCGAACTGATGATGCCATAGTCGTCCAGTCGGTAAGCCGGGCCAAGATCGGACAGCACAGGAGCTGTCGCGTCGAGGAACCACGGTTCGATGACCGTCCCATCGGGGAAACGCTGCTGCGTACCCTTCTTGGTGATCGTGACGGGGGCAGCAAGAAGTGAACACGAAACCAGAAGGACAAGCAAAGAGGAAAGTGTGCGTTGCATAAGATTATGAATTTAGTGTGTGATGCCTTTCGGCGTATTCTCACGTCCGAAGTCGAAGAGCTCCGACTCTGTGTGGCAACTGTCGATGATGGCGTTGAGCTCAGCAGCGATGTCGGGATGCTCAGCGGCTACGTTGTGGTCCTCATGGATGTCGTTGCTAAGGTCATAGAGTTCGAAGACGGGCTGGTCGGTGCCTACCTGGAGACGTACGCCCTTCCATTGGCCACGGCGCACGGCCTGCTTGCCGTTCTGCTCGTGGAACTCCCAATAGAGACTCTCGTGACTCTGCTGGCCTTCTTGACCCAAGAGTGTCGGAACGAACGAAATGCCATCGGTCTGGAGAGGCTTCTCGTAACCTGCCAATTCAGCAAAGGTGGGCAACATATCCCAGAAGGCGATGATGTGGTCGCAGTCGGTACCCGCCGCCTTGATGTGGCCAGGCCATCGGATCAGGAAGGGCATACGGATGCCGCCCTCGTAGAGGTCGCGCTTGATGCCGCGATAGGGGCCGTAGCTGTCGAAATAGTCGGGATTGGCTCCACCTTCGCGATGCGGACCGTTGTCGGAGGTGAAGATAAGCACCGTGTTGTCAGCGATACCGAGCGAGTCGAGCAGCTGCATCACATCGCCCACATAGCGGTCGAAGCGCGTCACCATCGACGCGAACGACGCCAAGGGTCGCGCCGTGGCTCCATAGGCTCCGCGACGATTCGGGTCTTTGGGGGCATAGGGCACCTCGTCGGCTTCGGGAATCAGGCGGCAGTACATATCATAGACACTGTCGTGCGGCAGAATCAATTCGGCATGGGGCAGCGTATAGCTGAGGAAGGTGAAGAACGGCTGGCCGGCATGCTGGCGAATGAACTTGAGGGCCTGCTGATGGATGGTGTCGGCCGAATAGGTGACTTCGCGCTGCTCGTAGTTTTGCGGCAAGTCAACGCGTGCTTCATTGTTCCACAGATGGTCGGGATAATAGTCGTGGGCTAATGTCTGGCAGTTGTAACCGAAGAACTGGTCGAAGCCCACCTTTGTGGGATCGGACACCGAGCCGGGATAACCCAAGCCCCACTTGCCGAAACATCCGGTGGCATAGCCCTGCTCCTTCAGCATCGTTGCCATGGTGAATGTACCTTCGGGCATTGCCACCTGTCCTTCGGGATCCACTCCCTTGTTACCACGAACGAAGGCATGACCCGTATGCAGACCGGTCATCAGCGAGCAACGCGAAGGTGCCGACACAGCAGTTCCGGCGTAAGCCTGCGTGAAGCGCAAGCCTTGCTCCTGCAGTCGGTTGAGATTAGGGGTCTGAATCAGTTTCTGGCCATAGGGCTGGATGTCGCCGATGCCGAGGTCATCGGCCAGGATATAAATGATGTTGGGATGTGCGGGTGTTTCATCCTTGGGCTTCTGGCTGCTGCAACTGGTGAGCGAAGCCACGGCGCCCATGAGGCAGCCGCCGGCGGAGAGGAGGTATTTCATTTTATTAGGGATATTAAGAGATATTTGGGGAAATTAAGGGATATTAAGGGACGACACCTTTGCCTTGATGAGAATGGGACTCTAAGAACATTTGTCCCTAAAAATCCCTTACAGTCCCTTAGAATCCCTTAGATTCCCTTATTTCAGCAATCGATCATATCCGAGGAAGCGCATACCTTGGGCAACGCTCTTTGCATTCTGCTGTGCACCCGTCAGGCTGGTGTGGGTGTGGTCATGGTTGTAATAGGCCTTGGCGGCTTCCTGGCCGATGCTGTCGAGATAGTCGGCGGTGATGTTGTGTACGTCGATGAAAGGCACGCCCGTGGCTTCGACCACTTCGCGATACCACTTACCGTAGCTGTCGTTGCGACGCTCAATCTTGCCACCGGGCCACTCGTTGCGTGGGGTAAGGCTGAGCAGGACGGGGATAGCACCCTTCTCGCGTGCATCCTGGATCATCTTCTTCAGGTACCAGCCGAAGCTATAGACGGCTTCATATTCGCCCGTGGCTTCGAGCTTGAAGACCTTGGTCGAATCGGTGCCCAAAGCTATTTCGCCGCGTGCCTTGCCCTTCTCGATGTCGCCCACGTCGTTGTGGCCGAACTGCAGGAAGACGATGTCGCCCGGCTGCAGCGAGTTATAGACCTTCTCCCAGCGACGCTCGTTGAGGTAGGTGCGGCACGAACGGCCTGCCATGGCTTCGTTCTGGAAGATGACCGTGGCGGTGTCGAACACGGTGTAGGCCTGGCTGCCCCAGCCCCACATGCCATTGGGATCGTTGTCGGAGTTCTTGCAGGTGGAATCACCGCAGAGCCAAACGACGGTCTTGCCCGGCGTGCGATTCACATCGACGTGAATGGGTGTAAGGTCCTTGAGATAATCCTTGAGCGGACAGTTCTCACACTGCTGGATGGCAAGGGCTGCACTGTAGGCATTGTTCTCGGCACCGAAGCGCGAAGTGTGGATCTTATCGACATAATAGAACATATATTCGGTCTTCCAATGTCCGAACTTCTCCAGACGCGAAGCACTGACGCCTTCGAGGTCAATCCACGGCACGTTCATCTCTTCGGCCACCGCCTTGCCCCACGGGGTGAAGGTGTTCCACTTGCGTGTAATGGTGGTCTCGTTGTCCCATGAGTTGCGGGGCGTCAGTGAAGCGATGAGCGGATAAGCGCCCTTGGCACGCACGTCGTTGATGAACATACGCATATACTGTCCGTAACTATAGACAGTCTCGACACGGCCGTTCCAGTCCTTCGAGCGACAGTCGTGGAGCGTCACCGTGACGCAGGTATCGGGGTCGATGCCGGCGATGCTGTTGCGTGCGGTCCAAGTGTCAAGGGGACCATTGTCATTGTGACCCAGTTCGATGAGCACATAGTCGCCAGCCTGAACACCCTTGAGCACATCGGGCCAAAGCTGGTTGTAGAACGTGCGGCTCGACGTTCCGCCGAGGGCGTGGTTCTCGACGGTGATGCGCTCTTCGTCGAAATACTGATAGGCGAAGGCACCCCAGCCCCACTGTCCGTTGTTGCCATTGCCCTTGGTACCAGTGCGCATCGTACTGTTGCCGACGAGGAAGAGCACAGGATTGTTGCCCTTGCGGCTGGAGCCGGGGACGGGGCGTGCATATTTCGAATCGGCATCCTCCGACTGCTTGTAGTTATCGACAGTGGTATCGTTGATGCCGTTGGCATCCTTCACTTGGGCTCCACCTGCAAAGGCGAGGCTCAGGAGAGCGAGAGTAAAGAGGTTTCTTTTCATATTGTGTGTGTTGTTTATTAGTTTCCGTCAGGCTTGGTCATATCCACAAAGGGGCAGTTGTTCCAATGGAAGGTTTCGAACGCATCGGGATGAGACGGTTCGAACTGACTGAATTCGGGCAGTACAAAACTGCCGATGGGCATTTCGGATTGTGCAAGAGCGGCGGCAACCATCTTGGCAATCTCGTAGGCGCCGTAGGGGTTGAAATGCGTATTGTCGGCAAGAGCCTTTTCCTGGCCGGGCCATGTGCCGGCAGGATAGTGCACGAAGGCACGTTTCGATTCCTCCTCACCCATCGCCTCGTAGAACTTGCCCGTCATCTTCTGCAGATCGATACAGAGCAGACCTTCGCGCTCGGCGATATCACGGATTGCGGCAGGATAGTCCTTATGGGTGTTCTGGTTCACACCGTCCTTGAAACTGCGGCGCATGGTGGGTGTGCAGAGAATGAGGGTGGCACCCTTCTGTCGGCACTGGTCGAGAATCATCTTCACCTGATGGCTGAAAGCGTAGTAGGCGCCGTTGCCGGGGCGGTCGTCGGTCTTCTGGTCGTTGTGGCCGAATTCGAGTATCACGTAGTCTCCTTCGCGAAGGAGGCTATGAACCTTGGCCCAACGGTTCTGGCCAATCAGGGTGGCTACTGCCAGTCCGCTTTCGGCATAATTGGCCACGGCAATACCTTCGTTGAGGAAACGCGGGATCATCTGTCCCCAGCTTGCCCATGGCTCGTTGCTCTGATCGACCACAGTGCTGTTGCCCAGGAGATATAGGGTGGAAATATGGTCGTCGCGCTCGATCTCGATGCTTTGGATGGCAGGGGCATCGCCATTGATTTCGAAGGTGAGCTTGCGGTCCCAATGCAGTTTGCCTCCCTCACCGGGCTTCAGTTTCACCTTATCGGCCTTTCCTTTGGCATCGGTGAAGAGCGAATCGCGCTTGTTGACCACAAAGGTGCGCGTCACCAGTTCTCCCTTTTTGGTAGCAAGATTTTCGACATAGAGGCGACGACTCTCACAACGGATTGTCGTGGTGGCTGCACGTTTCTTGCTGCCGATGGTGACCGTTACACGATAGTTGCCATCGGGCACATTGACACAGAAAAAGAAGGGAGCCGTCGAACGACCGTCCCAAGTGGTACCCAAGTCATAACCATAGCCTGTGGCATCGGTATAGGCTGCCACCTTGGGGAAAGTTACTGACAGACTGGTAAATTCCTCTGCTTGGAGGGAAAAGCCGCAGAGGAAAAGAACGAAAAGCGAAAAAATATGTTTCATATGTGTTAGGAATTATGGTGCAAAGATAATAAATCTAACCAAGAAAAACAAAAAAGGGGTTAAAAAGTTGGACAATTTATGTATATTTTATCTATTTTTTGATTTTTCTTATCCAAAATAAAAATATTATTTGGCGATTTTGTTGGAAAATCCTATCTTTGCACCATCAAAATCCTACATTGGAACAAACTATATCAGACATACACAAACTTCTAACACTACTGCTTATGAAACAAATTCTACTTACTTCTGCATTGGCCCTTGGCGCAGCCCTCGCCTTTGCTGAAACTGAGACTCCTCTCACCCTCGTAGAGGGACACACCCTCCTCATCTCCGAAATCGACGGCCTTGGCGCTGCCGACACCGACATCGTGCGCTTCTACATCGTCAACAATTCGGCCGACAGCCGCGAAGGATGGGGCATCGGCGGTTTTGCCAATTCCGACAACTGGTCCCCTATCGTGCAGTGGACAGGCATGGCTGGCAGCAGCTGGACTTATGAGTACACCGTGGCTGCCATCAAGGAGACTGCAGGTACCACTCCTGGCGAATGGCATGACGTGGGCATCACCATCAACATCTACAACGACTGTGTTGTCGATCATGTGACCCTTGTAGGCGACATCGCTCCACAAACCGAAAAGACCCTTTGGGAAGGCGAATACACCTTCGACGAGAGCTGGAGCGGTTCGGTAAGCATCGGCAAGATTGACGTGAAGGCAGGCGACAAGCTCCTCATCACTGCTGAGCCCGTGGAGGCCGTAAGTTGGGAATGGGGTGGACAGATATTCGTCAAGTCTCTCGCCGAAGGATGGGGTGCCATTGCTCCCACCATCAACGTACCTGCAGCTGACACTTATACCGTAGCCATCACCGACACTGATATCACAGTTGAGCCCTACAACCTCGATCCCTACACTTCGAACATGGTGACTGAACTCACCAACTATGGTCTCGTCCTTCAGGGCATCGATGCCAAGGTTACGAAAGTAGTGCTTGTGACCAGCGGCGAAACTTCCATCAGCGAAGTTGAGGCTGCACCTGTTGCCAATAGCGCTATCTACAACATCGCTGGCCAGAAACTCAACGCTGCCAAGGGCCTCTGCGTGGTGAACGGCAAACTCATTATGGTGAAATAACCAACTTACGACGACTTTTTCGTCTTCGACAACTCTCCCTCGGTACTAAAAACAGGTATCGAGGGATAATTTTTGTAGCAAGCATTATGTCGGCCGACAGAGTGCTATTTCTAAATGCGGAAGCATTATGTCGGCCGTCAAAGTGTTATTTCCGAGCGAAGAGAGCATTCTGTCGGCCGTCAAAGTGTTATTTCCGAGCGAAGAGAGCATTCTGTCGGCCGTCAGAGTGTCATTTCCGAGCGAAGAGAGTACTCTGGCGGCCGTCAGAGTGTCATTTCCGAGCGAAGAGAGCATTCTGTCGGCCGATAGAGTGTCGTTTCCGAGCGAAGGAAGTACTCTGGCGGCCGTCAGAGTGTCGTTTCCGAGCGAAGAAAGTACTCTATCGGCCGTCAGAGTGTTATTTCCGAGCGAAGAGAGCATTCTGTCGGCCGTCAGAGTGTTATTTCCGAGCGAAGAGAGCACTCTGTCGGCCGTCAGAGTGTTATTTTCCAAAAAAGACTGTGTGTCCTTTATATATAGTGAGTCTTTAAATCTTTAATTTTTTCTTTTTCTTTAATAAGAACCGAGCGCGCGTATGAGGCGAGTGTACAGGTACGCATATGAGGCGCATTCGCGTCACACACACGAGCCCGCGCGAAGAAAATTCAACAAAACTATACGTTTGTTGATCAAGAATCATAAAAAAAGAACCCCACTTACAAGTGTAAATGGAGTTCGTTACAAGGAAGTACGGGTAGTGGGACTCGAACCCACACGCCTCGCGACACCAGATCCTAAGTCTGGCCTGTCTACCAATTTCAGCATACCCGCCTATCGAATTTGCGGGCGCAAAGATACAACAAAAATTCGGAACTTCCAAATATTTTTGAAAAATTATTCACTTTTGGCCGTATCTCGCGGTGCTCGAGTATTCTGTATGATATATTGGCGTGCCGCTTCGATGATGTCATCGCGATGGTTCTGGTATGCCGACACACTATCCATATCGACCTTGAGGCCAGGTGATGGATCGATGCCCGACTCGGTGCTGTTTCCATCAGGATCGGTCATTGGGCATGCCGAGAAACGAATAGACCAGCCATTGGGCAGGACACTTTCGAAAGGCAAGCCCGAGCCGCCTCCTGTACGATCGCCGCAAACCTTAATCATTTTGGGGAAAAGAATACCGAGCGTATCAGGGGTCATCGTACCATCGAGGGCACGCATAAGTTGCACGAAGTTGTTGGCTGCGCTGAAACAATGGCGATTGGTCAGAATCACCACAGGGCGCACCGAAGCATCCCACATCATTCGATCGTTAGCAGGCTCGATATAAAGGGGCTCAGCCTTGGAAAAGTCGTTGTGACCACGCCCTGTCTTATGACGGATGTAGCCGCTCAGCGTCTTCTCGGTGGCAAAACGCTCTGCCAACGTGACAGCATTGGACAGCGAGCCGCCTCCATTATTTCGAATGTCGAGTATCAATCCGTTGGCATTGCGGATGAGGGCAAGGATATAGTCGAGGTTGGTGGAGCCGATGGCACTATTGAACGAACTGTAACGAACGTAAGCCACCGAGTCACGACGATACATCACATACTGCATACCAGCCGTGTACCAGTAATTCGTGCCAAGATAATACTCACGAATCAGATTGTCGTCGTAGTTGGTGGGATAATCCTCATACCACGACCAATAGCGAGCGATATTGAAAGGAGTATAGACGTTGATATGGCCGTCGCGCAACGTGTCAACCATCTCGTCGAGCACATTGAAGAGTTCGAACTGCGTCTTGATGGAGTCCTTGAAAAGAGGGGCATATTTGCGATGCACACCCTCCCAATCGACACCCTTCTCTTCAAAGAAGCAATAATGCTCATCGAGCGTCTGCCAGAACGCCTCGAAGTTACCGCGCAAACTATCGTCCTGCTCCAACTGGTCATCGTCGAGACAAGCAGTGAGGAGCCAGCCTGCCGACAATAGGCAACCAGCCACTGCCAAGCAAATCTTGCGGGGCAAAGCAAAGGATGAAAAATCAATATGCATCGTAGGGCGAACGTTTTAGAAGACCAGCCTTGCGGCGACTGAATGGCAGGTACTGATAAACCCAGCCGATAACGAACTCAAAACTGCTGTAGCGCGTGGTGATATCATTGATGTCCATCGTCTCGATGTGATACGAGCCGCCCAGACGCAAGATGGAATCGAAACTGCGGAACCACGGGATGATAGCCAACGGGAAATCGACTGCCAGTTGCACGTCAACATCCTGCTGGTTATGAAGTGATGTGAAATGGAGGATATGGTCCGATGTATTGAGATAGAACGTCTCGTAATAACTGGCCCCGTATTCCGGGCAAAAGCCCATACCAAGCAGTGGAGCATGCGCCTGTAGCATCACACGCATTCCCTGTGCCCAAGGATTCTGGAACTTGTAGCTAACGGCACCAGCAGCTCCCAAATTGGTGGTGATTCGAGCCGTGGCAGGATTGTTGGACGACCCCATCTTCAAGTTGTAGTCAAAGCCGAGATCAACGCCAGCATAAGGACCCAGGTAGAAAGACCAGGGGGAGTTCGAAGGGTTCGAAAGGTTCGAAGGGTTCGAAGGGTTTGAGGGGTTCGAGAGAAGCGAAGAGCTTTCGGACCAGCGATGCAGAACGCCATACCGATAACGCAGACGACCTGTCCAAGCCTCACTGTTATGACCATGGTCTTCGCCTGTCGAGAACATGATGTCGGCCTGCTGCCAAGAAGTCCAAACCGGATTGCGATGCATGCGCCAGCGTTGCCCTTCGAGGCTGATGGAACTCCCAGTATAAAGAAGTGGGGTCAGATAGGTGTCGCGCATCTTCCCCTGGCCGATGCGCATGGAAAGGATATTGGTAACGGGTCGTGGCAACTCATCCTGTGCCCAAACAGACACAGGAATGAACAATAACGCCCACACCAGGAGGAGGAATCTTTTCATCGGTTTTCAGAACAATGTTTCAGTATCATTAGGAGTCTCCTCTTCCGATTCTTCTTCTCCTTCTTCTACCTCAGCGACATCGACGACTTCGGGCACTCTGGTTGGCTGGATTTCCTCGATGCTTGCCACCTTGTAAGGCGTAATCTTCTTGCCCTTGGTATTGATGCTTCGGATTGGTATAAACTCGTCGGCATCGACCTCGATGGCAGGACGGAACTGGTCGGGCTTGCCAAACGTGATGCGGAAACGCGGATAGGGCGTGTCGATGACAAGGGGTTGTGGCTTTGGAGCCTCAGCCGGCTGCGACTCGGACACTACCGATTCGTTCTCCTCACTATCAGTGACTTCGGGCACATAAAGCAGACCTGTGGCCAACTTGAAGCGCTTCACGTCACCTAGCATATTCTGCTTGCTCGCACGTGCATCGAGCAGCGAACGTTTCAGGTTGTAGCACTTCATCTCCTTGTCCCAAAGGATGAAGGTCCAAACCTTCTGCGGATCGTATTTCTCTACACGGAGTACGTTCGATTCGAAATGCACGGTCTCTTCGAAAGTGGAAATGTAGTAATCCCAGTTGTCGAGGATGACGAGTACACGGTCGTCGCCAAGGAATTCGCCAAGATACTGTCCCTGCTTGTTGTAATTTATACGTTGCACGTCGGGATCCCACCATACGGGTCGTCCACCGAGCGTAGAACCTCCCTTCGAAACAAGTTGTATCTTCTGCACATCGGCCTTGGTAAGCAGGTTGCCCTTCACACCTCGTCCCTTGATGGGCGTCTCGGCAAAGTCACGTTCGAAGTTGACAACCTTCGAATTGCGAAGTTTCGACTTGATGAACACCTTGATGACTTCGGCCTCACCATTCTGGTTGGCGCTGAAATAGGCAATGCGCGAACCCTCCTTGCCCTGCGTGATGTCATAGACCTTGTCGCGCATCACCGAAGTGATGGCAAAGCGCTTGATCATATGCGGACCGCCCTTGCCATCGCGATAGACGACATTATAGATGGTGCGATTGTCGTTCTTGCGATAGACGTTGAGATAGAGTACATCCTTGCCGACATAGACCTTCTGATCGACCTTCATCACCTTGTACTGACCGGTCTTATAGATGACAAGGACTTCGTCGATTTCTGAGCAGTTGCAGACAAATTCCGATTCGGACTGCTTGAGACCTGTGCCGATGAATCCCTCGGTCTTGTTGAACCAAAGTTTCATATTCGACTCGATGACCTTGGTGGCATCGACAGAGTCGAAGTTGCGTATCTCGGTGTGACGAGGATAGTCGGCGCCATACTTCTCCTTGAGGTGCTGGAACCACTTGATGGTATAGGTGGTCAGGTGCTTGAGGTTTCGTTCCACCTCCTGAATCTTCTTCTTGGTCAGCAGGATGTCTTCCTCGGCCTTCTGGCTGTTGAACTTGTGGATGCGGGCCATCTTGATATCCTCCAGTCGCAGAAGGTCATCGCGAGTAACTTCGCGCACAAAATCCTTCTTGAAAGGTTCGAGACGCATATCGATGTATGCGAGAGCTGTATCGAGGTCCTTGGCCTGCTCGTATTCCTGCCCCTTGTAGATGCGTTCCTCGATGAAGATCTTTTCGAGCGAACAGGTCATCAGGTGCTCCAACAGTTCGCCCTTGCTGACCTCGAGTTCCTGGCGAAGGAGTTCCTTGGTGTTTTCGGCCGAACGACGCAGCACCTCGCTCACGGTGAGGAAGTGCGGCTTCTTGTCGTAGATGACGCAGCAGTTTGGAGAGATGGAGATCTCGCAGTCGGTGAAGGCATAAAGCGCATCGATGGTCTTGTCACTCGAAACGCCCGGCATCAGATGGACGACAATCTCAGCATGGTCGCTGGTGAAGTCGTCGAAACTCTTGATCTTGATCTTGCCCTTTTCGATGGCCTTTCGTATAGACTCAATGAGCGAATCGGTGGTTTTGCCAAAAGGCACATCGGTGATGCGCAGCGACTTCTGGTCGATCTTGTCGATGCGGCTACGCACCTTGACGACGCCGCCACGAGCACCGTCGTGATATTTCGAAACATCGATGAGGCCACCTGTCGGGAAGTCGGGATAGAGTTCGAAAGGTTCGCCTTTGAGACAAGCGATTGACGCATCGAGCAGCTCGTTGAAGGTGTGAGGCAGGATCTTCGACGAAAGACCCACAGCAATGCCCTCCACGCCCTGGGCGAGGAGCAACGGGAACTTAATGGGAAGGTTGATAGGCTCTTTCTTGCGACCATCGTAGGAAAGCTGCCACGGGGTGATCTTATTGTTGAACACCACCTCGAGGGCAAATTTCGAAAGGCGAGCCTCGATGTAACGTGGTGCGGCTGCCGAATCGCCCGTAAGGATATTGCCCCAGTTGCCCTGACAGTCGATGAGCAGTTCCTTCTGTCCCAACTGCACCAGGGCATCGCCGATGCTGGCATCGCCATGAGGATGGTACTGCATAGTCTGGCCGACGATGTTAGCCACCTTGTTGTAGCGGCCATCATCGATTACCTTCATGGCATGCAGGATGCGACGCTGCACAGGCTTCAATCCATCGGCCAGGTGCGGTACGGCACGCTCCAAGATGACGTAACTCGCATAGTCGAGGAACCAGTTCTGGTACATACCGCCCAGATGGTGTATCTTGTCATCCGTGGCATCGTCATCATTGTGGGGCTTGTAGCCATTGCCTGCAGCCGCTGCCTCTTCCGATTCGTCGTAGGATGCGGCATCATTAGCCTCGTCGTTAGTAAGTTCTTGGTCGGGGGTCTTCTCGTCGTCGTCGAACATAGGATTATCTTGGATGTAAGAATGTTAAAAATAAAAGGTCAGGCCAACGTGATGTGTGCCCATGCGGAAATGGCTCTTCGTGTCTTCATAGACGGTCTTGAAGCGGAAACTGCTTTCGAGAGGCATCGCATAGAAATAGGACACCTGGAAATGATCGAAAAGGATGACTCCGAGGCCGAGGTCAACCTTCCAAACACGTTTGTTGGTGCGGTATTCCGAATCGACTTCGTATAAGTGTTCCCGCGATTCGGGATCCTGCCTGAATAAATTGTATAGGTCAAAATCGTTGAGTGCGAAATTACACTGCGGACCGGCAAAAACATAGGGTATTACGATATTGGAAAAGAAGGGAAGTTCCAAATCATAACGCACATGCATAGGAACAGAAAAATAGCGCATCTTCTCCATGACATTGACGTCACCCGAACCAAGATCGGCCATCTCCTGCGAATAGACGAATGAGGCATCAAGACCAAAATTCAAAATCGGCAAAGACAATCGTGCCGTGAATCCAGCGAAATAACCGCCCGAACTGTCGTAATGCCAGCCCTTGTAATTGAAACCCGTTCCCGAGCCGTCAACCTTGGTGATATTTCCGCCTGCAGTGATACCCCAACGGAAAATATCACTGTCCGCAAAAGCAGTGTTCAGCGATAGCAGGCAGGCAGCCAAAAACAGGCAAAAACGCTTCAAAATGGTACGCATCGTACAATATAAATAGAATTAATTGCTGCAAAGATAAGGCATTTTGCCCACTTTTCCCAAAGATTGCCCGAAAAAAAGCAAAAAACACAGTCATTTTTTGGATATTCAAAAAAAAATCGCGATATTTGCCCAAATTTTTTAATATTTAGAACATGAAGAAAAAGATGTTGGGCCTCGTTGGCCTCATCGCATGCCTGGCACTCAGCCTTGCCTGCCCCACGCAGGCTCAGGCACAATCGTCGGACAATCGCAACAAAAAGAAAGTGGAGGACCTGCACCTCGACGTACAGCAATATATGGAGATCCTGGGAGCCGCCATCACGACCTTGCAGGGACAATATGTAGATACCATTGACTGGGGAAAAGCTCTGGCCACTGGCGTGAAAGCCATGCTCGCCGAACTCGATCCATACTGCGAATTCTACAGCGAGGAAGATCAGTCGGACTTCAAGACCATGACCACCGGCGAATATGGTGGCATCGGCGCCCTCATTCAGCAGCGCGGCGACACAGTCATCATCGCCAATCCCTACGAGGGACGGCCCGCTATGGAAGCAGGTGTACGTGTAGGTGATGCCATCCTCAGCATCGATGGAGAGAGTATGATCAAGAAGAGCACCTCCGAAGTGAGCGAGAAACTGCGCGGACAAGCCGGAACGACATTCAACCTTCGAGTGAAGCGTCCATACGTTGATGAGCCAATCGACTTCGAGATACATCGCCGCAAGATTTTGCTCGATGCTGTTCCCTATTACGGCTGGCTCAACGATAGTGTGGCCTATATTTTCCTTTCACAGTTCACCGACAAGGCAGGACAGGATGTTCAGGATGCGCTCGTCAAGATGCGAGCCGACAAGCAGCATTCCCTCAAGGGTCTCGTCTTCGACCTGCGTCAGAACGGAGGCGGCCTGCTTGAAGAAGCCGTGAAGATTGTCGGTATGTTTGTGCCAAAGGGAAGCCCTGTGGTCGAAACCAAGGCCAAGCGCCCCGAATGGAACAGCGCCTACCGCACCAACACCGTGCCCATCGAACCACAACTCCCCATTGTCTGCCTCATCGACCGCAATTCGGCATCGGCAGCCGAAATCCTGAGTGGATCACTCCAGGATCTGGACCGTGCCGTCATCATGGGTGAACGTTCGTTCGGAAAGGGTCTCGTACAGAGCACCCGTCCCCTGCCCTACAACACGCTCATGAAGTTCACGACCGCCAAGTACTACATCCCATCTGGCCGTTGCATCCAGGTCATCAACTACAAGCTGGGTGAGGCTGAGCAGATACCCGACTCGTTGACGCACGTGTTCTACACCGCCAATGGTCGTGAAGTGCGCGATGGGCGCGGAATCAAACCCGATGTCGAGGAGAAACCGCAGCAGATGTCCGGAATGGCCTATTACCTCGAACGCGAATATCTCACCTTCGACTATGCAACACGCTATCGCCAGGAGCACGAGACCATCGCACCCATCGGCGAGTTCAAACTCACGGACGAAGAGTATGATGAGTTCTGCAAGAAAGCCCTGACAAACAAGAAGGACAGCATCCTCACCCTCCTCAAAGTCTTCGACATGAAGCACGACCTCGATTCGCTGCGTGAAGAGATCAAGGAGGAGGTCGCCAACGAGATCATCCTGCGCTACTACCATCAGCGCGGACAGTCGGAACACAGTCTGCTGCAAGATACGCTCGTAAAGAAGGCCGCACAACTCGTTGCCGACCAGAAACGCTACAACGACATCCTGCAGCCTGCAAACAAGAAAAACAAAAACAACAAAAAATAATAAAAAGATGAAGAAAACCATGCTCTGCGGCATCGCCGCCCTTCTTTCGTGTGCAGCCTTTGCACAGGAAGATGCCAAGAACGACTCTATCAAGGGTTTCCAGTTCACCACCGTCGATTCAGTAGCCATCACTTCGGTCAAGAACCAGAAGAATGCCGGCACCTGCTGGAGTTATTCCGGCCTGAGTTTCCTCGAGAGCGAGGCACTCAAGAAGACCGGCAAGGTCTATGACTTCTCAGAGATGTTTGTCATCCAGAACACCTATATGGACCGTGCCGAAAAGTCGGTGCGCACCCACGGTGATGTAAGTTTCGCCCAGGGTGGCTCGTTCGTCGATGTCTTCTATTGCCTCCGCAACTACGGCCTCATCCCCGACTGCGAGATGCCAGCTGGTGCCATGTACGGCGACACCCTCAGCAACCACAGCGAACTCTCGGCCATGACCGACCCATTGGTTAAGGCTGCCGCCAATGCCCGCAAACTCCAGTTCAGCCCCGATGGCGAACCTCTTTGGAAGAAAGCTGTTCGTGCCGTCCATGAGGTATATCTCGGCAAGGCTCCCGAGACCTTTACCTACGAAGGCAAGACCTATACTCCTATGACCTTTGCCGCAAGCACTGGTCTCAACCCCGACGACTACGTCTCGCTCACCTCGTTCACCCATCATCCCTATTCGACAGGTGCCAACAAGGGCAAGGGCTTCATCATCGAAGTGCAGGACAACTGGCGCTGGGGCGAAAGCCTCAACCTCGAGCTCGATGACTTCATGCAGATCATCGACGACGCCATCAAGGCCGGCTACACCGTGCTTTGGGGCGGTGATGTCAGCGAGGACGGATTCACTCGCGACGGTCTTGCCGTATATCCCGACATGGAGGCTCCCGATGCTCCCGGTGCCGACCAGGCACGCTGGCTCCGTCTTGACCGCAGTGCCAAGGGCAAGGAACTCAGCGAGAAGCCACTTCCACAGAAGAAAGTCACCGTCGAAGAGCGTCAGCGCGGCTATGACAACTTCGAGACCGGCGACGACCACGGCATGCACCTCTTCGGCACAGCCAAAGACCAGGAAGGCAACCTCTATTATCTGATCAAGAACAGCTGGGGTGTCACCGGCAAGTACGACGGCATCTGGTACATGACTCCAGAGTTTGCACGCGCCAAGACCCTCAACTATGTTGTGAACAAGAATGCCATCTCGAAGGCTCTTCGTGCTAAATACGGCATCTGATTAATGCACAATTTCGACCAGACCATATCGACTTTGAGCGACATCTCTCAAAGCGAACTGCACCACTTCGGCATCGAAGGGATACCTTTTCCTTCGGTGCCGGAACTGCGTGAATTTGTCGACATCTGCCGCTCCGTACTCTTCCCCGGCTATTACGGAAAGAACGTGGTGACAGGTGGTCTGCAATATCACATCGGCGTCGGCGTTGAGCACCTCTACGAAAAGATCTCCAAGCAGTTCATGGCGGGCATCGCCTTTGCCCAAGGCGACGACTTCGTCGAGCGCGAAGTGGTGCGTGATGCGGCCAAGCGCCGTGCCAAACGATTTGTCGAAGCACTTCCCGAACTACGCGAAATATTGGCGACCGACGTGGTGGCCATGTATCGCAACGACCCCGCCGCCAACAATCTCGGCGAGGTCATCCTCTGCTATCCCGGCATGCATGCCATCACCAACTACCGCATTGCCCATGCCATCTACCAACTCGACGTGCCGCTCATCCCGCGCATGATCACCGAACTCGCCCACAGCGAGACGGGCATCGACATCCATCCGGGAGCCACCATCGGTCCCTCGTTTGCCATCGACCATGGCACGGGTGTCGTCATCGGTGCAACAGCTATCTTGGGCCATCACGTCACACTCTACCAAGGCGTAACCCTTGGTGCCAAGAACTTCCCGCAAGAGCCCGACGGTTCGCTCGTCAAGGGCATCGCCCGTCACCCCATCCTCGGCAACCACGTGGTGGTCTATGCCAACGCCACCATCCTGGGCCGCGTCCACATAGGTGACAACACTACAATTGGCGGCAACCTCTGGGTCACCCACGATGTTCCTGCCGACACAAAACTATTCTACAATGCGAAATGACCTTTAGGCACCTAAGCCTTTTGCTTTATGGAAAAATTCAAGATAATTGCTAAAACCCTCGCTGGCCTCGAGGAAATTCTGGCCAAAGAAATCGAGCAACTGGGTGGCGAAAACATCGCCATCGGCAACCGCATGGTAAGTTATCTGGGCGACAAGCAGCTGCTCTACAAGTCGAACCTCTGGCTCCGCACCGCACTGCGTGTGCTCAAACCCTTTGAGCAGTTCTCGGCTGTCGATCCCGACGACCTCTACGCCAAGGTGAAGGCCATCGACTGGAGCCAATATGTGGCCGAAGGACAGACCATCGCCATCGACAACACCATCTACTCAGAAAACTTCCGCAATTCACGCTTCGCCATTTATCGTGCCAAGGATGCCATCTGCGACTACTTTGTAGAACACGGAAAGAGGCGTCCGAAAGTGGCTGTAGGTTCGGCCGACGTGCAACTCAACCTGCACATCTCCGACACTGCTGACTCCGATGTCACAGGTTCTGAGTGCACCCTCAGCCTCGACTCGAGCGGCGACCCGCTCTACAAGCGCGGCTACAAGGAGCAGCTCACCGATGCCCCCATCAGCGAAGTGCTTGCCGCAGGCATCCTGCTCAAGGCCGGCTACGACGGCACACGCGACCTCTATGACCCCATGTGCGGCTCGGGAACCTTCCTCATTGAGGCAGCGCTCATCGCCACCAACACACCAGCCGGACTCTATCGCAAGGGCTTCGGCTTCCAGCGTTGGACCGTAGGCGAACTGGCTTACGACGACGACCTCTGGCAGGAACTCTACGATGACGATACACAGGAACGCGAATTCCTGCACCACATCTACGGATCTGACATCTCCAAGGTCGCCATCGATGTCACCACCGAAAACGTCCGTAAAGCTGGTCTGCAGAAGTACATTTCCCTCTCGGTAAAGGATTTTGAGCAGATCGATGCAGCACCATGGGCACAAGCCGATGCCGAATCTTTGGCCGAAGGCGAGCAGCCCCTCGGTGGCATCGTCGTGATGAATCCCCCCTATGGCAAGCGCCTCTTTACCGACGTCCCCACCTTCTACCGCATGGTGGCAAGCGTGTTGAAGAAAAACTTCCAGGGCTCCGAAGCCTGGATTATCTCGAGCGACGATCCCAACGCCACATTCTCCTACACCGACCCACGCACCGGCCGCCGCAAGGAAGGTACTCCCTTCGACTTCATCGGCCTCAAGCCTTCGCTCAAGATCGACCTCAACAACGGAGGCATCCCCTGCCAGCTCCGCAAGTACGAGCTTTTCAGCGGCAAGTATGAAGAGTTCCGCCAGGAAGGTGGCGAACTTGACAAGCAGAGCGCCGACCAGAAGCAGGACAACTCCCACTTCGACCGCGTCCGCAAGGACTATGGGAAGAAAGGCTCTTCCTTCAAGAAAGGGGATAAGCCATTCAAGAAGGACGACAAGCCTTTCAAGAAAGACTTCAAGAAGGAAGGAAAGAAAGACGATGGCGATAAGAAAAAGCGCTTCTTCGACAAGGACGGCAAAGCCTATGAGCGTGGTCATAAACCTGCCGACAACGACAAGCCCAAACGTCCCCGCAAGGACAGCAACACCCAGCGCACCTACACCATCGGAAAGGATGGCAGCATCTCGGTGAGCCGTGGCAACTTCAAGCGAGGCGCCGACGGCAAACTCGAAGAACGCGGCGGCGAGTTCCAACCCCGCGGACGTCGCACCTACGATCCCAACCGTCCGATGTTTGGCGAAGATTTCGATATGAGCAAAGCCGTCCTCGACTTTACCAAAAAGCCTGAGGACAAATAATTAGATAATGAAAAAAAGCATCCGAGTCCTTCTCTCCACCCTTTTGGCATCATCAATGACTCTCTCTGCATCAGCGCAAACCATCCTGAGCACCATCCCTCAGACCGAGGGAGAACTGCCCACGATGGCACAACTGACGCCAGGTCATCCCGACTACGTCTATGCCCCCTCGCTCCTCAACACGTATTTTGACGAACAGGGGGAGTTCCATTATGTACTGCCCGAAGATGCTGCCACAGCTCCCGCACAGCGTCTGGCAAACAATCGTGTACACGAAAGTGCCGACCACGAGTGGATAGCCTATAATTCCAACAAGGTGGAATGGTCTGACGCTGACGGACGAGGCGACCGGCTCTTTATAGAAGAGATTACACCGTATGACGATATCGCGTTTCAAGAGGTCAGCGATCCCAATGCCGACAGCGACTCTCCCGACGAAGGGCAATCGCCCGTCGTCTGGGGGCAATCCGTTCATCGCAACGAGTTCGGCATCGAAGATGGCATCTTCTGGAGCCCCAAGGGTCATCTGCTGGCCTTCTACCGCATGGACCAGTCGATGGTGGACTGCTATCCTTTGCTGCAGACAGATCCTCAGGTATCCGAGGTGAAATGGATACGCTATCCGATGGCCGGCAGGACCAGCCACCAGGTAACCCTGGGCATCTACAATCCCGACAATGGGCAGACCGTGTGGCTCAAGACCAACGAGAAGCCCGAGGTGTGCCCGGGGACGGATGTTCCGCGCTCGGCATCGGGCATCAATGCCCCCGACCATTATCTGACCAACGTAGTATGGCGTCCCGACTGCCGTCAGATTCTCATTGCCGAACTCAACCGTCTGCAGAACCACATGGAGATGAACGTCTATGACGTGGCGACCGGCGACTACGTGCGCACGCTGTTTGTCGAGACATCCGACCGATATGTCGAGCCCAAGCACCCCGCCTACTTCCTCCCTGGCTCGAACAGCCGATTTGTGTGGCTTAGCGAAAGGGACGGATATATGCAGGCCTACCTCTACAGCATGCTTTCCGGGAAGACGACCGTCATGCCATTGACCCAAGGGAAATATGACATCACTTCGATCGTCGGAGCAGACCCTGCCGGCAAATACCTCTACTTCATGGCGGCTGCCGACAGCCCGCTTGAGAGCAATCTCTACAGCGTGGCCATCCCCGGGCCGAAAGCCACCAAGGCCGTGCGCAATCCGAAAATCACGCGCATCACCCAGGCCGAAGGCCGTCATAGCATCAAGGTAAACGAACAATTTACACAGGTCTATGACACCTACACCAACCACGCAACACCGCGCACCTGCCAACTGATCAGCCTCAAGAACGGTCGTCCCGTTACGACCAATGTGCTCTACACTGCCGCCAATCCCTATCTCCAAAACGAAAAGCACGCCACGTTGGCACGCCCCGAAGTGGAACTCGGCACGCTCAAGGCCGCTGATGGAGTGACTGACCTCTATTATCGTCTCGTCAAGCCACGTGACTACGACAGGCATCCCGACCGACGCTATCCCGTCGTCGTCTATCTCTACAACGGCCCCCATGCACAACTCGTCACCGACGGCTTCCAGTGGGGACTGCCCGGCTGGGACTGCTATATGGCCAACAAAGGCTATGTGGTCTTCACCATCGACGGACGCGGTTCCGACAACCGTGGCCTTGCTTTCGAACAAGCCATCTGGCACAACCTCGGCCAAGTCGAGGCCCTCGACCAGATGCAGGGCGTCGCCTATCTCAAGACCCTGCCCTATGTCGATGCCGACCGCATCGGCATCTACGGATGGAGTTACGGCGGCTTCATGACCACCTACATGATGCTCAACTATCCCGAAACGTTCAAGGTAGGCGTCTGCGGTGGTCCTGTACTCGACTGGAGCCGCTACGAGGTGATGTATGGCGAACGCTATATGGGCACGCCCCAGGACAACCCCGATGGCTACGCTGCCAACACGCTGGTCAATCAGGCTGCGAAACTGCGCGGTCACCTTCTCATCATCCACGACGACCAGGACGGCACCGTCGTGCCCCAGATGTCGATGCAGTTCCTCAAGAATGCTGTCGCTGCCGACACCTACCCCGACTTCCTGATGTACATCGGTCACGAGCACAATGTGCGCGGCAAAGACCGTGTTCACCTTTTAAATAATATTACACGCTATTTCGACGAGCATTTGTAATTGTTAATTATTAATTGTTAATTGTTAATTGATGAACCTCCTCCTTCTCGGCAGTGGCGGCCGCGAATGCGCCATCGCTTGGAAACTGGCACAAAGCCCCAAGTGCGAACAACTATACATTGCCCCAGGCAACGCAGGCACAAGCGCCTACGGACAGAACGTCCCCATCAAGGTGGGCGAGTTTGACAAGATTGCTGACTTCTGCCTCCAGCACCAGATCGGCATGATTGTCGTAGGCCCCGAAGACCCCTTGGTCAACGGCATCTTCGACTACATCAAAGGCAACGAACGCCTCGCAGGCATCCGCGTCATTGGCCCCAGCAAGGCAGCAGCCCAACTCGAAGGCTCGAAGGACTTTGCCAAGGGCTTCATGAGCCGTCATCAGATCCCCACCGCCCGCTATCGCTCGTTCAACGCCGAGCAGTACGACGAGGCATGCCGTTTCCTCGAAGAGCTCCAGGCGCCCTACGTGCTCAAGGCCGACGGACTGGCAGCCGGTAAGGGCGTGCTCATCCTCCCCACCCTCGACGAGGCTCGCCGCGAACTCCGCCTGATGCTCGATGGCATGTTTGGTGCAGCTTCGGCCACCGTCGTCATCGAGGAGTTCCTGTCGGGCATCGAATGCTCGGTCTTCGTGCTCACCGACGGTCAGCACTACAAGATCCTGCCCGTGGCAAAGGACTACAAGCGCATCGGCGAAGGCGATACCGGTCCCAACACCGGCGGCATGGGCAACTGTTCGCCCGTACCCTTTGCCGACGACGAATTCATGCAGAAGGTTGAAGACCGCATCGTCCGCCCCACCATCGCAGGCCTCCAGCAGGAAGGACTGCGCTATCAGGGCTTCATCTTCCTTGGCCTCATCCGCATCGACCGCGACATCCAGCAGTATCATGCCGGCGACCCCATGGTCATCGAATACAACGTCCGCATGGGCGATCCCGAGACCGAAGTCGTCATGCCGCGCATCCAGAGCGACCTGGTGGAACTGCTCGAAGGCGTAGCCGATGGCAACCTCGACACGAAGACGCTCGAAGTCGATCCGCGTGCAGCCGTCACCGTAATGCTCGTAAGCGGAGGCTATCCGGGTTCCTATGCAAAGGGCAAGGTAATGACGGGCCTCGACCACGAACTCTTCACCCAGGGCACCGTGGCTCCCGCCGACTCGGCACGCCACTCCATCCTCTTCCATGCAGGCACGGCACGCAATGATGCCGGCCAGGTCGTCACGGCTGGCGGACGCGTCATCGCCGTCACGTCCTACGGCTCCGATCGTGCTGCCGCCCTCGCCCAGTCGATGCGTGGTGCCCAGCTCATCGAGTTCGAAGGCAAGTACTATCGCCGCGACATCGGTCAGGATCTCGCTGCCTGGGACTGATTTCCAGCCCAAGGCTGGAGGGTTTGAAAGGTTAAGAATAGTTCGAATAGTTCGAAAGGTTCGTATTCCGGTATTTCGTTATAACGGTATTACGTCATTTCGATTTATCGATATCACAACTCCTTCGAACCCCTCGCTTCTCTCGGACGCGACCAACGGGAGCAACCTTTCGCTTCCCTTGGACGCGACCAACGGGAGCAACCCCTCTTAACCCCCTCAAACCCCTCGCTTCCCTTGGACGCGACCAA
>JAFWRO010000041.1:0-35204 GCA_017519885.1 Bacteroidales bacterium
GCTCGTGTCCCAGCATCATCTGGATGGCTCGCAGATTGGCACCACCCTCCAGCAAATGGGTTGCAAACGTGTGGCGAAAAGTGTGGGGCGACACCTCCTTCTGCACGTTGGCCTCCTGGCAATAACGCTTCACGATGTTGAAGACCATAATGCGCGACAACTTCCTTCCGAAACGATTCAGGAAAACGTAATCTTCGAAACCACGCTTCACGTCGAGTTCGTTGCGAAACAGGTAATAGTTATGGATTTCTCGCAAGGCGCTTTCGGCAATCGGCACGATACGCTCCTTCCGTCCCTTGCCGAAGACCTGGATAAAGCCCTCCTTTTCGTAGATGTGGCCGATGCGTAGTTCGGTAAGCTCACTCACGCGCAGACCACAGGAATAGAGCGTCTCGAGAATGGCACGGTTTCGCTGTCCGTCACACGTCGTCGGGTCGGTAGCAGCAATCACACGGTTCACCTCGTCGAGCGTCAACACCGTCGGTACGTGTTCAGGCAATTTGGGCGAGTCAATGCAGTCGGTTGGATCTGCCTCCAGTTCTCCCTCCAACCGCAGGAAACGATAATAACTGCGAATGCCGGCCAGGATGCGGTTCTGCGACGTCGGAGTGATGCCCACGTCGCGCAGTCCCCACAAGAACGTCTCGATGTCCGATTGTTCCAAGGCCTCCAAGGGCTTGCCCAGATTGTCGGCAAACTTCTGCAGTTTTTCGATGTCATGCAAGTATGCCTCCACCGAATTATCGGTCAAGTTACGTTCAAATTTGAGGTGCGAATAATATTTTGCCGCCTGTTTCTTGTCCATTTCAAAAAAATAGCCTATATTTGCAGCGCAAAAATACGCTTTTTTTTGGTTAAAAACAAATATAAGAGAGTAAAAAAGTAGTAAAAGAGGAGTAAAAAGGGAGTAAAAGGGACAAATGCACAATTGAGTTCCCCACAAACCCTTCGAACTTTTCGAACCTTTCGCTCCGAGCTCTGCTCGCGTGGAGCGAAGCGTAACAACCCTTCGAACCCTCAACCATATGCATATCCTCATCATCAACGGCCCCAACCTCAACCTCTTGGGCCATCGCGAACCCGGAATCTACGGCGCACAGACTTTCGAAGACTTCCTCGAAACACTGCGTCAGGCTTATCCCGATGTCCAGATCGACTACTTCCAGTCCAACCACGAAGGCGACATCATCGACCGCATTCACCTCGCAGGGTATGGTGACGATGCCAACCTTTCAAACCCTTCGAACTGTTCGAACCTATCGAACCTTTCATACCCCTCACCCCCCTCGCCCTGCGACGGCATCATTCTCAACGCCGGCGCCTACACCCATACCTCCGTTGCCATCCACGATGCCATCAAAGCTGTACCGATCCCGACCATCGAGGTACACATCTCTAACGTCCACACGCGCGAAGAGTTCCGCCACCACTCCTTCATCTCTCCCGTCGCCCACGGCATCATCGTTGGTTTCGGCATCGACGGATACCGCCTCGCCCTGGAAGGATTGCTCAAAATGCTTGCGCGCTGACCGATGGAAAAGGAACTCCGATACGAGGAACTCGACAATGCGCTCGACGAATATGTTCGCGCCCACATTGACCCTGAGCCAGAACTGCTCCACCAAGTGCAGCGGCTTACTCACCTGCGACTGACCTATCCACGCATGTGTTCCGGCCACCTCCAGGGACGACTGCTCAAGATGCTCTGTCAGCTTGCTGGTGCTCACCGCATCCTTGAACTGGGCACATTCAGCGGCTACAGCGCCCTCTCGATGGCCGAAGCCCTCACCCCCGATCCCATCACCGGGCGTTGCGAACTCCACACCATCGAAGTATTTGACGAACTCGAAGACTTTCTCCGCGACGTGATGAATCGAGCTGGCGATCTCGGCAGATTGGTCCACCTCCATTTCGGCGACGCCCTCCAAATCATCCCTCAACTCGAAGGTCCCTTCGACGTAGTCTTCATCGATGCCGACAAGCGCATCTATGACCAGTATTACGAACTCGTCCTGCCCATCACCCGCCCCGGCGGGCTCATCCTCGCCGACAACACCCTTTGGGATGGCAAGGTCCTCAATCCCAACCCTCCCGAAAGCGACACCCAAACCATCGGCCTCCAGCGCTTCAACGACCTCATCGCCCGCGACTCCCGCGTCCAGAAGGTCATCCTCCCCATGCGCGACGGCCTCACCCTCATCCGCAAACTATAACAATCACTTCATTCGTGTTATTGCGGCAGCCATGCTTGGCTGCCAAGCATAAATAAAGAAACACCAAACAATGGAAAATACCCGATTAGACAAAGTGAACCGCCTGCTCGAAAAAGAGCTGGCCGAAATTCTCCGCCAGGAGACTGCCAAGACACGCGGCCTCCTCGTCAGCGTCAGCGCTGTGCGCACAGCACCCGACCTGTCCTTCGCCAAGGTTTTTGTCAGTGTCTTCCCTTCTGACAAAGCTGCCGACACCGTCAAGAACCTCAACGATCACGTGAGCGGCATACGTGGCGCTCTCGGCAACAAGGTGCGCTACCAGCTCCGTGTCATCCCCGAACTGCGCTTCGACATCGACGACTCGCTCGATTACCTCGAGCGCATCGACGAGCTGCTAAAGAAGTAACCCATTTCATCCCCACCGTTCTTTCCTGGCGTCCTTGTAGCAGCCGATTTTGGCTGCTACCTTTCAATAGCACCCCACACAATGCTCGCCCTCCGTATCGCCCTGCGCTACCTGTTCAGCCGCAAGTCGCACAGTGCCATCAACCTCATCACGTTGGTGGCAGCCTGCGGTGTGGGCATTATCACAGCCGCGATGATCTGCATGCTTTCGGTCTTCAACGGCTTCGAGGGCCTCGTTAGCAGCCTCACGTCCCGGTTTGACCCCGACCTGCGTATCCAGCCTACCCTCGGCAAAACCTTCCACGACAGCGACACGCTGCGCAGTATCCTCCTCTCCCATCCCGATGTTGAGGCCGTGGGCGTCACTCTTGAAGAGACTGTCCTGCTCAGTTACGGAGGGCATCAGCTCCCAGCTCGTATGAAAGGAGTCGATGCCACCTTCGAACAGGTCACCTGCATTGACAGCATCCTCCTCGGCGAAGACGGCTTTCTCCTTAAGGACGAAGTTGCCGACTATTGTATCCTCGGTGCAGGCCTTGCCAGCGTAGTCGGAATCAATCGAGGTTTTGTGCGTCCTCTCACGGTCTTCTGTCCTCGTCTCGTCGGCAAAGGAAATGTTGATGTTACTCACCCCGAGGATGCCTTTTCCGAAGCAAACCTCTACTGCAGCAATATTTTCATGGTCCAACAGGCCGACTACGACAATCAGTATTTCCTCTGCTCTCTCCCTATCGCCCGGCAGCTGCTTGGAGACTCTCTACTCACCTCCGCCTACGAACTTCAGCTTCGCCCAGGGGCAAACCCTAATAAAGTAAAGAGCGACCTCGCGGCAAGGCTCAATTCCTCCCCCTATGCAGAGGGATTAGAAGGGGTCAACTCTTTCTCTTTCCTCTCCCGCTACGAACAGCAGGCCGATGCCTACCGCATCATGCAGATCGAGAAGTGGCTCACCTTCCTCCTCGTCTTCTTCATCCTGCTCATTGCCTCGTTTAATGCCATCGGAGCCCTCTCGATGCTCATCATCGACAAGGAGGCTCAGATCAGCACACTCCGCAACTTAGGAGCCGACCCGTCGCTCATCCGTCGCATCTTCACTTGCGAAGGTTGGCTCATCACCGGCATCGGAGCCGTTGTCGGCCTTATTCTTGGCATCATTCTCTGCCTCCTCCAGCAGCATTTCGGCTTCATCACACTCGGTGGAGGAGACACCACACGCTACGTTGTTGCTGCCTATCCCGTTCTCCTCCATTGGAGCGATGCCCTCCTCACCCTCCTCGCCGTTGCTACCGTCGGCTTCCTCTCCACTTTCTATACTGTGAGATCTACATTGTAACCATTAAGTCACGAAATAACAAAAGCCAGGCAGCATTGCCCGGCTTTACTTGTATATTCTCTTATTTAATCTGCATCAACCGCTTCTCAAATTCCTCCTTTGGAATGACAAGCAACTTGTTGACCTTGGTGCGATAGTTGTAGATGGTACGAATACTATAGTTGAGAAATTCGGCTATCTTCGCACTATCGTCAATGCCCAGCCGTATCAAGGCGAAGACACGCAGCTCGGAAGTGAGTGACTGTCCGTTGGGCGGGACAATCTGCGAATCAGGACGAAGCATAGCGTTAAATTGATCGACAAATGTCGGGAACAGCTCCAGGAATGCATCATCGAAACACCTGATCAAGCTCTCCTGGTCAGCCTCTTTCAGAGCCATAATCTTCTGGTTCGACAGATATTCCACCAACTGTCCATGCTGAGCCTTTCGTAAAACGTTAAGTCTGAAACTCTCCAACTTGTCGATATACACAGAACAAAGTTCCAAGAAATAGCCAATGTATCTTTCCTTTTTATGATTTGATTCGTCGAGTGCATTTACGGCAGCCGACAAGTCTTCGTTTTTCTTGTCGATGACATGCTTGGCCTGCTTTAGACGTCGATGCTCCTTTATGACAAAGTATAACGAAACAAGAAGCAGAATGGAAATCAAGGCCAATATCCACATACCGACCTTAAGGCTTTGGGCATAGCGCTGTATGTCCTCACGGTATTTTACGTTGATGGTATTCAAAATCGGCGATATTTGTTTCGTTCTGGCATGGCTATGGAACTCGGTAGCACAGTCCCATGAGAAACTGATGTATCGGCACGAACGGTCCAGATTACCTTCACGACTAAGGATATCGGCCAGTTCCCACAATGACGATTGATTCATAATGGCGTTGCGCACATCACTGATGGCCGATTCGGTGAGCCAGTAGAGTTGTTCATCGCGAGGCGACTTCATCTGTTTGAGTGTCTGATAGCGACACGAGGCGACAATAGCAAACCTGCGCAATGGTTTTGAATATTTCTTCAAGCGAAGGTCATTGACACGCAACGATTCATCATATTTCTTTTCATCTCTCAGTCGTTCCTCCAAAGACTGCAAATAAATGTCGCTGTCATAATTCTCCAGTTTGAGGATAGAATCCTTGTAAGCTCGCCACACCTCCATTTCAATGCGCCTGAGACGTTCGTTCTTGGTCTGGTTGGCAATCTCGAAACCCACATTGCTTCTTGTCCTGAAGAAATAGTATTTCTGCGATGGCGAGAGTTTCTCCTTGTCCAACGAGTCAAGCAAGGCAGCAGCATCGTAGTAGATGCCCGATTGCGAAAATTGCTGCGCCAGACGTACCCGATAGTACACGGCATTATGCGCCTCACTACCCAACTGTTCCGATTCTTCGATGCAATGGTTCAAATATACCATGGCAGAATCCGACTGATAGGAGACATACTGATGAAAGAGACTGTCAAGCAAGTCTATACGATAGTCCGGGTCCCGGTTATCCTCCAGGATTTCTTTCAGTCGATTGATGTTGTTCTCACGTTGATCGATGAAATACGCAGCGCTGTCTATGGTCTGGTCAAGGACCATAAACAGCGAATCAATATTGTAGTCGGCAAATACCGAGGGTGCTGTCCAAAGGAACAACAGGAGTGATAAATATCTTCGCATATAATATGTAACGGCAAAATCGTCTGTTTAGTATTCCGACCGACGAAAAAACTCATCCGTCATTTCTCCACAGCCACTATCTGCAATCCCTCGAAAGCGAAATGCTGCGATTCGGGGTCAAGCAACGTGACCACGAGGTTGCCGAGCTGCTGACCTACTGGTATGCTGTCACCGTCGACAACTATGCCCAACGTTTGCAGACGTTGCTTGGCACGTTCAGCATCGTGTGGAAGTCGATAATATGCGGGACGCGGCTTCACAAGGTCGATCACCTGTTGCATCGCATCGCGTGCGGTCACTAGTTGCTTGAAGAAACATCCAGCATCAAGATTTTCAAACATAACCTCGGTTTGTATCTCCTTTGGGTGTGAACGTGCGACAAGAGGACGACTGGCTTCACAGGCTCGATGGTCGGCCAACTGAACCTGTTCCTTTATATATGGGGAAATAGAAGCAGCCTTCCGAATGGCAGAACGCAAGGCTACAAGTCCAACATCAGCTCGCCTTGGCAACAACTCATCATCGAGTCCTATGCCCTTCACTTCGAAAAAGAGTGACACGGCATTGGTGAGTGCCTGGAATGTAGTGCTCGAGCGCGGATCGCCTCCGTCTTTGCGAATGTAATAACCATCGTGCTCATTTCCAACGGCCGTGAAGTAGAAGCCATGGGTGTAGGAAACGGCATCCAAGTCGCGTCGTATCTGGCGCTGCAAGGTGTCGTTGAGTGCACGGATGGCCGGATCCACATTGGGATGTCCCGAGGGTAGGAGCAGAATATCTTGGGCGATGGCAATGCTGGAGTCCTCCTTGCCGCACATTCTGGCGAAGTCCTTACGCAACGGACGGTATTCGTGTATGTCAATTGCTAGTTCCGGTTTCCACGATGCATATGCCCGCTTCAGTATCCATGTCACCGTGTCGGTCATTAGCGCCTGGTCACGATTGAGGTCATTGCCCGTACCCGACAGGCGATCATGCCTCGAATAGCCGTCCACGTTGGCCATTGGCACTATCATGAAGCTCAGACGACTACAGACATCCCGGCCTTCCAAACTATTGAGCAAATAATCCACAAACTGACAGACCGTGAGCACGCCAGCAGGCTCGTTGCCATGCAGCCCTGCCTCGATCCAGACGCGTAGTTTGCCATCATTGCGATTGCCGACGTACACAACAGGTATGTCCTGTCCAAACGGGGTCTGTCCCAGCACTTCCATCCTGGCTCTACCTTTATGGTCTGCCAAAAGATCCTGCAGACGGGTTATGACCTCAGCGGGAGTCATCACCTCCTTGCAGTCCACCCGTCGCACCAGATCGGGGAATAGATACTTCACGGCACGTTTTCCCATACCTGAAGAATGATGTGCCACATCGTGCTCTTCGACGAACTTCCAACCGTTCTCAACGCCAAGATCCGTAGCAGTCTTGCATAGGCTGGCATAGAACGACTTGCCGCGCTCCTCACGATTACGACCTTGCAACTCCGCCTCGGGAGTCTTGCGCAGGAACGATTCGCGGAGAGTGTCGCCATCGCTTACTTGCACCCACGCCTCACGTGTCACAAAACGACGCAGGTCATCCTCGTTAATGTATGGAAGATCGGTCACGCCATACGGATAGCGCATCTCACTATTATCGGGGAAAGTGTACCAACCCGGGCTTCCAACAACCGAACGCTCCACATAAGGACTATCGTGCAACAGCAGGGCACGATGAACAAACTGTCCACCAGCTGAATGACCATAGAAGGAATAGCGCTGCTGCCGGCCACCTATTTCTTCACGAAACCGTTCGAACACTTTGTCGATCAGTATGGCTGCCGTACGCCCTGGGGCATTCAGCGTGCCTGCTTCCGAATATACGCCCATCTCCTGATACTCCTCCACCGGATAGAGTTCTTTGGTGAAAACAGGGATCACCACGATGAACCTATACTTCTGCGCATCCTGCTTCCATGTCTTCATCAGGCACGTCCAACCGCGGTCAGCACCCTGCATCACAAACAATATGGGCATCGTTGCAGCATCGCCATCCGAAGGGATGAAGTAATGCACATCGATTGGTTTGTCGGAATAAGGTGCATAATCAGCATATGTGAATACGCCTTCCCCGGGAACATCAATCCGTGCACAGACAGTCGAGGACAACATTACCCATACAAGACAAAGGAACAACTTACTTTTCATTCGTATCTCCCTTTCATAAGAATATTTTGCGACCTCATCGCCATACGTCCCATTGCCATTACGTGCTGGAGGGTGAGATTGTCGTCGAGGAAACACAGGTCCGCATCCATACCGACGGCAATGCGTCCCTTGCTCTTGAGCTTCAAGTTGCGGGCCGGATTGGTGGTGATGAGCTTGAGCGCAACGTCGAGAGCCATACCACAGTCCTTCACCAGCAAGGTCATCTCACGGTAATTCAAGTCGAGGGGAGCGGGACGATATATGACTTCGCCTGTCTCGGGATTCTCCTTACGCACGCCGCCATGTCCATCGCTCGAGAAGGTGATGCGATCGATTGAGATGCCACGGCTGACTGCTTCCATCACACAATTACGGGGCTGATCGAACTTTGTTCCGCCTGTTGAGAAGTCAATCATACCACCGAGAGACGCAAATTCCAAAGCCTGTTCGAAAAGCGGACGCGTACGAATAAGGTGAGTGGGCGACAGATAGTCAGCGAACTTGGGATGCTGCTTTACGATGTCGATCAACTGAGCAATGCCAGTCCCTTCTGCACCAAGATGGATGTGGAGGACACCGCCTTTACCCGAAGTGAAACCTCCTAATCGCACCTGGTTGATGAGTCGCAGTATCTCGAGTGTTGTTGGGAAGCTGCTTCGGTCGTCACTCATAGCCAGTTTGCAGCCTATTACCTTATCTATATATATAAGGTCTTCGGCTACACTTCCCGTCAGTGTGCGTTCCGGCAGACCATAATAACTCGTGAGCATATAGGCTGACAATCCTTCCTGACAAATGGCTTTCACGGCGGCATAGAGGGTACCAAGGTCTTTCACAAAACCATCGGTCCCAAGCAATCCGACCACTGTGGTAGTGCCTACCTCCACCAGTTCGCTTACAGTAACGGCAGGTACAAGTGAGGCAAAGCCCAACTGCCCACCTCCACCGATCACGTGGACATGCTGGTCGATGAAACCAGGCACGACCTTGAGCCCTTCGGCATCGATGACACAAACTTCCAACCCGTCGGGCAGTTGCAAGTTATGTCCAATGTATACTATCTGACGGTTGCAAATCAGGATATCATTAATGCCGAGATGCTGGGGAGCATAAATGTCGGCATTCTTTATAAGAGTAAACATCTTGAACGTATTAAAGAGTGATAAAATGATAGGCCAGCAAGAAAAGGAATCCTCCCGTGAGCGGGATGACATTTCGCTTGGCCAGATCCATAGGCGACACGCCACCCACGCCTGCGATTGCCACGATGATACCTGAGATGGGCGATACGGCACGTCCCATGCTGGCCGATAGCTGCAGTGGAAGCACCAAGGCAAAGGCCGGGAGGCCAATGCGCGTAGCCACAAGCGGTAAAAGTGGTCCAAACGAAAAGAACGCCGCATTACCACTTCCCATCAGTACAGCAGCACCGAAGACCACTATGGCAAAGATTACCGAAATGCCAATGCCAGTAAGGCCGGCGTTCGACGAATAATTGACCAGCGAATCGATGAAGCCAAGACTGATGAGCCCCTTCGAAAAGACTTCGGCTGCGACAATCAGCGTGACGACCGAAGCGAAAACATTGCCCATCCCCTTCCAAAAAGTGCTGAACAAGGCAAACGTCTTGTTGAAATCACGATTGCAGAAAGCCACTGCAATCAACGATACGAACAGCGAAAAAATCATCGCTATTGTGGTATTGATCTTGATATGCGTGCCAATAAGTCCAACAAAGGGAGAGAAGATGACCAGAGTGGCCAAAGGAAGCACTGGCAGGATAGCGAAGAACAAAGGCACCTCAGGACGTGTAACCTCCGGGAGCTTTTCCTCCACACCATGGTCCTTGCGGTCGAAGTAGCGATTGCTGAAATAGTACAGAACCATGACGACCAAGGTGGTAGGTATGACTAATGGCAGCTGGTGCGTGATGAAGTATTCGTCGTTGGTCTGTCCGATGAGTTGTGCAGCCAGGGCAGTGTTGGCCGATCCCGGACCCTGATCAAAGATGGTGGCAGCCGCTATCACCGAAAGAGCCGTCAGACGACTCACACCAAGGTTGATCAGGACAGGGAAGAAGGAGGCTACGAGCAACAATCCCAATCCAGATGCCGACGGCGTGGTGATAAACAGCAACTGTCCGATAGGGATGGTGATCATAGCACTCAGGTATGGAAACTTCCGGAACCATCGCAAAGGTTTCATCGACAGATAGACCAAAGCATCGGTGGCCTTGATGGCATTCATGAAGGCTACATAGCCTCCAATGGTCATAATCATCAAGCCTGCTCGGGCGAAGTTTTTCGTGAAGGTTTCCTCTACCAGGCGAATGACGTCGAAGAAGATGCTTCCCGTCGGATTATCCGGTTTTGAAGGATTGATGCCGAACGCTATGCCCAAGGCCAGCATCAGCAGGCCGGAAAGCAGCAACAATCCCTGGGGATTGGTCTTCTTGTAAAGGAAGTAACCCGTCACGACAATGATGACGATTGCGACAATGAATGCAGTAAGTTCCATACCACTTTAACACACAATTATATATAACTAAACTATCAATATCCAGGATTGTTCTCCAAAACGCGACCGGAGTTCGACTCGATGAAGTTCTGTGGAATCGGGAAGAGCACTGGCGTATCGTAGTCGTTCATGCCACGAGCCGGACGGCCGGCAATCTCGTTAAGTTGGCGCATACGACGCTTGAAGTAGTTATCGACGGCACGTTCATCGCCTCCATTCTCCTGGCTCACACGAATCAGCGTATGACGACGTTCCTCCTCCGAAAGCAGTTCGCGGCTGCGTTCATCGAGGATGAAATCCATACCACCCACGGCAAGGTCGTTCTCACTGATGCTTACGGCATGCGAGCGGTTACGCACCTTGTTGATCCACTTGATGGCCTCACTGTTTTTGCTGGTCTTCATCAGAGCTTCGGCATAGAGCAGATAAGTATCCGCTAAACGCAAATAGACGATGTCCTGGTAGCAGCCGTCCTTGTCGCCATTAGCCTTCACAGGTGCAGTATAGTCCCACTTGCGTGTGGTAGGCCAGTTGTACTTCTTAATCGAAGTGGTGGCCTCATCGGTCATCTTCGAAGTCACGGTGGTGTCGATCACAGCCTGTCCGTTGTTCAGGAAACTGGTGATGGTGCCGTCGGCAGCACGGTCATTGATGGTCCATACCATTGCGTAGTCTGAGATACGGTCATCGGTAGTACCCATACCCTTGTAGTCATAGAGTCGCAGCGCGCCTCTCGAGGGGACGATGCGTCCTGCACCCTTGCCTCCGTTGTTGAGCCAGAAGGCCTGTGGCCATGTGCATGCTCCCGAAGTGTAGTCAGGGTCATTCATATTGCTCTTCTTGATGGTACCATCGTTCGAATAGTAGTCCTTGTAGGTACTCTTGATGTAAACCTCAGCTGTGCCATAGGCCGAGTTTTCAGGCTCTGTATTGACGAAGGCAAAAAGAACCTCCTTGTTGCCATCGACATACATCGGCGTACGAAACACGTCGATAAATGCACAACCCGGATTGGAGGCATTCTTGCCAAAGCGCTCGGTCATTAGAGCGTATTCAGTGCCCTCAACCAATGGTTTCAGGATTTCGACGGCCTTCTGTGGCTGACCTATGGCAAGATAGAGTTCGCCCAGATAATGACGTGCCATAGCCCCAGAAATCTCGCTGTTGTTGCTGCGTCGGAGCGGCAGGTTGTTGACAGCAAAAAGCAGATCCTCCTCCATCGCCTTGCGAATCTCACTCACGTCGGTGCGTTCCCAGTCAGTACGGTAGTTCGAACCTGTAATCTCTTCGAGCGAAAGGGGTACTGCACCAAAGGAATAGGTCAGGTGACGATAGGCCCATGCCCTGGCAAAACGGGCTTCGGACAGAATCTCGTTCTTATTCTTCTCGGCCTGTGCACCTACACCCCAGTTGATATCTTCGTTTTCGGCACGAGCGATGATCATGTTCGCTGTGTTTATGATGCGATAGCACCACTGGAAGACGTTTGAGAAGATCTGCAGATCGACCTGTTTGATGGCAGACGGGTAGTACATGAACTTCAACTCCGAATGACTGTTGTTGGCCCAGGAGTTATCTACTCCTCCACCCCACGCACTGTGGAGCACCAAAGGAATGCCTCCTCCCAGAGCATCAGCACGGCGATATTCAGCACGCATCATGCCATAGAGGGGAGTGATCATCGACTGGAAACCGTTGTAATCCACCAGAAGATTCTCGGGATAGAGCGACGAATGGGGCTGCTCTTCGAGGAAGGAATCTTCGTTGCATCCTGCCAAACTGAGGGCAAGGATTAGACTAGCTATGATTGTTTTGAAGCTTTTCATCTTTTAGATATTTATATGATTGAAGACCATTGATGATTAAAGATCGATTTTCAAGCCGAAACTGATCGACCGCTGCGGCGGTGTACTCAGCTGGTTGGAAGTGTATTCCGGGTCAAGGCCCTTCCAAGGAGTCCAAACCTTCAGGTTCTTGCCATCGACATAAACCTGTACACGGCTGAGCCTGATCTTTTTGAGCCAATTGGATGGCAGGTTATAACTCAGGTTGACATTTTGCAGTCTCACGAACCAAGCATCCTCATAGAAGCCTGCATCGTAGGGATTGGGGCCAGCATCAAGGCTATTCATCGGGTAGTCGTTCGTCGGATTCTCCGGAGTCCAGAAATCATGATAGAGGCGGTTCTGGCGATACGAGTTCGAATAGACTGTCATCAGCGTATTGTTGGCCGATCGTCCAAACTCCGAGTTGAGGAATACGGTGAGTGTTAGTCCCTTGTACGAAAGGCTGTTCGAGAGTGAAGCGATAAGCCAAGGCACTGCCGAACCGATGAGCTGCATATCATCGGGGGTGATGTCGTTCTTTCCATCCTTGTCATCCACCTTCACATATCCAGGGATTGAATAACGATAGTTGGAATCCTGCTGACCTTTGGGGTTCGAAGCATCTGTGATCTGCCAAATGCCGACCTTTTTGTAATCGTAGTTCACACTGATGGGTTCACCAATGAACCAACGTGAAGCAACGTCGTCCACAGGATTACCCTGCTCGTCGTAGATACCCACATCGACAATCTCCGTGTTATAGTGGGCAAGGTTCAAGGTCGTAGTCCACATGAAGTCCTTCTTCACGATGTTCGTACTATTGATTTGCAGTTCCCAACCAGATCCCTTGGTCTTGCCTCGGTTTTCGGTAATGTTGCCTGTACCGTTGATGGTGGGGATGGAACGATTGAGCAACAAGTCCTTGGTGCGCGACCAGTAGGTGTCGAACGTACCGGAAATACGGTTGTTCAAGAATGCAAAATCCACACCGAGATTCACCTGCTGCGTTGTCTCCCATCCAAGGGTTGGCGATGCGAGCTTCTCGGGAAAGAATCCATACATGGCTGTATGATCGTCGTTCAAATAATTATAGGTCGAGAGGTTGGGCAGCGACGAATAGGCCGAGATGGCCTCATTGCCGTTCTTACCCCACGAGAGACGAATCTTCAGGTTGTTCATCACATCGGTTGCAGGCTTGAAGAATTCTTCGTTCATCACGTTCCAGCCCAAGGCCATCGATGGGAACACGCCAAACTTCGAGTCAGCTCCAAAGGCCGAATAGCCGTCGCGACGGGCCGTGAGGGTCAAAAGGTAGCGACTGTCGTAGGTATAGTTGATACGGAACATCTGCGACAGGTGGTTCACCTTCCAGTAGGATGAGCTACCCGACGAGGTACTGGCCTTCGACATCTGGTAGTAGTACATCACGTCATTTGGAAAATCCTTGCCCTCCATCGTGTTCTGCTCATACTCCTTGCTCTGTGCAGAATAGAGGCCGGTTAGGAACAGGCGATGCTTGCCGAATTCACGGTTATAGGAGACGATGTTCTCAATGATCCACTCCTCCGAATGCCAGTCGTCTGTATTGATGATGCCGTTGGCACGAGCTCCATAGTAGGTATCGAGACCCTGATACTGCTTCCACGACGAGTTCTCATAGGTGAAGCCAGTATTCAGTCGATAGGTCAGACCCTTAATCCACGGGATCTTGATATCCAGGGCATTGTTGGTGACTACCTTATAGCGGATATCGCGCGTCCTGTTATTCAAGGCATCGAGTGGGTTCACGCAGAATGCTTCACTCGAATCCTCCCAAGCCGTAGAGCGTATCGTACCATCCTCGTTGTAGGCTTCGGCCAAGGGGTTCATCTTGAATGCACGGCCAAACGAAGCATTGCTGCCACTGCGGTCAAAACGGCCCAATTGAGTATTGGTCGAGAACTTCAACCAATCGGTGAATTCCTGATCGAGATTGACGCGCAAGTTAACACGCTGGAAGGCGTTACCCACGGCGATGCCCTCATTGTCGGCCAAGTTGAACGAAACATAATAGGAAGTCTTGTTCACACCGCCACGGAACGACAAGTTATGGTGCTGGCTGAAGGCAGTACGAAGGGCGAGGTCGAGCCAATCGGTCTCCAATCCGGCATCGTGCAGACGCTGCTCTGTCATGGTGATATTACCCATCCAAGGTTCTGGATTTGAGGGGGTGGGGTCAATCACGTTAGCGGCCTTCAAAGCATCAATCTTCGCATCCCAGAACTCCTGTCCAGTCATCAGACGCGGCACAATGACAGCCTTATTGACAGTAAAGTTGGCCGAGTAGGATACGTTCAACTTACCCTTGTCGCCCTTCTTGGTGGTAATCAGAATCACACCATTCGAGCCACGTGCTCCATAGATTGCTGCCGATGAAGCGTCCTTCAACACCTCAATCGAGGCCACATCGTTGGGGTTAATCTCCGACCAAGGACCATCGAACGGGATACCATCAAGGATGATGAGCGGCTTATTGTCGGCCGAAATGGACTTCTCGCCACGGATACGCGTCTGCGAACTCGATCCCTCGGCATTGGTACCAGTAACCGAGATATTCAAGCCAGGCACAGCGCCCTGTAATGCCTGTACGATGTTTGCCATCGGACGCTCCTCAAGTGTCTTGCCGTCCACTTTGGCTACTGCACCCGTGAGGTCACTCTTGCGCTGAACACCATAACCTACGACAACTACTTCATCAATCATTTCGTTGTCCTCCATCAGTGTCACCGTCATACCATTCACTGGTTTCAGGGTCTGCGTAACATAACCAATGTAGGAAATCTGAAGCATTTCGTCGGACTTCACATTGATGCTGAAATTGCCATCAACATCCGAAACCGTACCATTTAGGGTTCCGACAACAACAATGGATGCACCCGTAACAGGTTCTCCAGTCGCATCAACAACGGTACCTGAGATTTTGCTTTGCGCCGATGCCACTTGTACCACGAGCATCATCACAAGCATCATCACAAGCCTTGCACCGAATAACTTGATCGTTTTTTTCATAGATGTTTGTTTTAATAATAATAATGTATAATGAAATTTCGATTTGCAGTTTTTGCGGTGCAAAGGTATTGATTATTCCAACATCAAAATTTGCCGATGACTTGAAAAGTAAAAATTTGCATTTCAGTTGCAAAATTAAATCATTGATATTCAGCGCGAATTAAAACTTCAAAATGAGCCAAAAAGTAAATGCACTTCATAGCTAATAAAAACACTAATCGGCGAAAGTGCTCTCGCGCTTACTGCCGACTGACGACGTATTATTTCAGATGTGTTATATTCGATAGCAGTATACAGTTTTGAAATATCAAATCTTTATACTCCGACAGAAGCATAACGATTTCATCTACCAAATCTGTATGCTCCGACCACGGCATACAGTTTTCATCTGCCAAATATGTATGCTCCGACCGCGGCATACAGTTTTCATCTACCAAATCTGTATGCTCCTATCGCGGCATACAGTTTTCATCCACCAAATCTGTATGCTCCGACCACGGCATACAGATTTCATCTGCCAAATATGTATGCTCCGACCACGGCATACAGTTTTCATCTACCAAATATGTATGCTCCGACCTCGGCATACAGTTTTCATCCACCAAATCTGTATGCTCCAACCGCGGCATACAGTTTTCATCTACCAAATCTGTATGCTCCAACCGCGGCATACAGTTTTCATCTACCAAATCTGTATGCTCCAATCGCGGCATACAGATTTCATCTACCAAATCTGTATGCTCCGATCGCGGCATACAGTTTTCATCTACCAAATATGTATGCTCCAACCGCGGCATAACGATTTGGCATGTCAAATCTGTATGCCTCGATAGGAGAAAGTTAATTACGCTTACGAAGTGAACAATCTACTGTAATCAGTCAAGAAAATTTATCAAAGGAACACATAAAAAATAGCGGGCATGGTGTCTGCCATGCCCGCATATGTTAATTATTACGGATGAATCCTATTTCCCTCGCCTGTGTATAATGTATTCTTATCAGTTATATAATTGAACCATAGGTCAGTCTCTGCAGTTGAAGGAGGATTCTTGCCACCATAAAAATATTTATAGCCCTTGGTGATCTTCGTCAATTCCTGCATCCAGTTGACGCTTACCGGTGCCCACCAAATGGAAGGAATGCCACCAACAGATGAATACTGGATAATAGTCGTCTCACCAGCGTCCAATAAAACAAGCTCTTCTGTAGGATTGACACCATAAGCAGAACCGACCAATAGCTTGACATCGCCTATTTTTTCGCTTCCTGCCATCGTATTAGCGAATTGCTCTACTTCTGTCTTGGTAAGTCTGTTACCAGCAGCAGCCGTCCAATCCATATCAGGCACACGGCATGCTTCGAGTTTAATGCCGTTCTTACCATCATCCACATTGATAGGACGATACATGGTCTTGCCATTAATATCGGTGTAATATACCTTGTTTGCAGAAACCAGATTTATCATATCCTGGTTCACTTGGTTTTCCCCCATAAGTTTATGTAGCTCATCCGTAGTGGTTTTCTTGCCAGCCTTGTCGGTAATCACCAACTTGACAGGCAATGTACCACCAACGGCACGAATCGTAACACCAGTATTCGAAACGTCAAAGACAACGTCATTATAGTCGTAGTCGAACGAGGCAAGGTCTTCAGCAAAGAAACGCTTCGACGAAGGCTCGGGAAGATTTCCTTCGATAAAAATGATGATATCATTGAAGTCATAGTCAGGAGCTATGTTAAGGAAAGAACCTCGCTCCCACATATCCTCAAAGCCGATGACCATTACCTGGGTATTGCTTCCTTCAGGTGTGCCGTAGAACAAGGTGGATGTACCTTCATAATCATCATTTGGACGCACGTTCGACCAGTAGGTGTAGTTAGTACCATTATCTCCAACATATTTCAGATAGAAGCGGAACTCAGCACCCTCCGTAAGTTTAACAGTCCTTGCAATACGAGGGTTTCCAAAATTGCTCTGCTCTTCACCTCCCATATTGTGGTACCCAAAGAGATTCACCGGTGGTTGCTCAACTCCGTTCTCATCTTTATAGACCAAACCGAAATCGAAATTATAACGCCGGATAATCTCGATACCACCAGCATATCTTACAGCAGAAATCTTGAATTCACCTACCGAATAGAGGTGATAGTCATGCTGTCCTACGGTGTAGTTGTACCTCTGTTCTGGGACAACCGTCAATACGGAATCAAGCATAGCCTGCATGCTAGTGCTTAAGGTCTGATTGGTTTGCAAAGGACTTACTTCACATGTTATATGTTCTGCCATCATGGCACGGGTCTTGGCATCACGGACGCTCTGCAACTTCTGGGCATAGAAGTCCCAACTCTGGTTAGCTGATGGCTGACCGAATTCCTTAACGAAGCCATTCTCAAAAGCTTTTTCCTTGAGCACGGCTGTTTGTACGTCAAAATCCTCATCCTGGCAGGAGGTGAGACTGCCAAGCCCGAGAAGAGAAGTTGCGATAATCGCAATAGGTAAGTTCTTTTTCATAATTGTTGTAATAAATAATATAAATTTAAAAATGAGTCATTAAGCAATTTTATCAAACAATAAACTTTGTATTCACAATTTACAAGGTATAAAATATATAATAATTGAAAATGTACAAAATCGGAGACAAAGATAGACAATCTTTTTCAATCCACCAAAGTAAACGCATCTTTAGACAGTTTCCTTATTCATAATTTGCTGTTTCATTTTCATTCTTGCAATCTTGGCATGGCACTATTCGGCTTTTCTTTATCTATATCACCCAATTATCGCAGGTAGGAAACTAAAATCTATGGTACAATAAAAAGACATGACAGCAGTCGAAAAACAAACTACTGTCACGTCTTTATAATACGCAGAAATGAGTGAGCTTATTCTTTGAAGTCGTACAATTTCGATTCATCAACATTGTAGTTATACCACTTCTGAGCCTCGGTTTGCGACTCGCCCGCATTATAACCCTTATAGAACGTTGGGAATGCCTTATTAATCGAAACCAACTCTTTCATCCAATTGACAGAAACAGGGCAGGCAATAATGGTTGGACAACTTCCGTCATGATATTCTGCTTTCTGGAAACTAGCGTCAATGCTTTCCAGCTCTACTCTAGTACCATTATATTCTGGTGCCACATAGAGCACCAATTCACCTTTTTGTCCAAAGGTTTCAACCTCACTTGGAGTGTTGGTTGCAGGAATCGCATCATTAAGTCGAGTGCCATCACTCTGGGTCCAAGTGATGTACTTCTTAGGATCAAGTTTTACGCCATGCTCTGCTCCAACGTTGATTGGGCAATAATAAGTCTTGCCATCATCACCGATGAAGGTGGATGCTTTTTTTAGATTATTTAACTGGGCCAATTTTTCATGCAGCTCGACGACGGGCTCAGTATCACCCTTCTTGTTTTTTACCTGGAGATAAACGGGAAGCGTACCGCCTACGGCACGGATTGTCAAACCCGTGTTCGAAAGGTCAACCACTACGTCGTTATAGTCCCAATCAAGAGACTTAAGGTCCTCGGCAAAGAAACGCTTATTAGTCGGCACTGGGAGATCTCCTTCGATATAAACGATGACGTCATTATAGTCGTGATCAGGGCTCCAATAAACATATGGGTACCAACAATCTTCAAAGTCAATCATCATGATTTTGTCGATATCATGCTCCACAGTGTAGAGTAGCTGCGAGTAATCGTCGTAATCATTATTAGGTGCATCGTTGGAATAATATTTGTTATTCTGGTAAGTTCTGAAAGATAAATAGAAATCGAAAGTAGCGCCTGGAGTGACATACACCTCGGCAGCAAATCCCGGATTACCGAAATCGGATGGTCTTGGATCTTTTAATCCCATCGAATCAAAAATATTTTTCTCGCCAGCGACAGATCCATCCTCGTTATACCACCGGATACCGAAATGAAAACTATAATCGATATCCGTTTCATAAGCTCCCGCATAGCGCACAGCCGATATGGTGAAAATACCAGATCCGGTAGATGTCAAGGTATAATGGCTCTGACCTTTTCCAAAGTTATCTTTCCCTTCTGGCAGGGCTTTGACCCATTCATTAACCAAATCTGAATCATAAGCTGGCTGTTTATTGAGTTTTGTCACCGTACAAGAAGTAGCCATAGTAGTAACACTCTGCGCAATAGCATTTGCCATTTTCTCTATAGCATTTGGAAACCGGACTTAGCATATCTTATCCATTTCTGAAACCATAATATGCGATTTAAACCTTCCAGATGATGGCTCGTCTTAGAGACAAAAGCAAGAAAAATAGTATAAACCATATAAAACGACGAAACAATGAAGAAGTTACTTGTTACCCTGGCAGTCGCCATCACCGGAGCGGTTCAGGCCTTTGCCCTAACCCCTATGGCGATCCGCGAGAACGCACGTTTCTTGACTGATCGCATGGCTTACGAGCTCAACCTCACGCCTCAGCAGATTGAGGACTGCTATGAGATCAACTATGATTTCATCGCCTCCATCAATCCCATCATGGACGAAGTAGTCTATGGTTATCCCGAGTATATCGACAGGTACTACAATTACCTCGATTACCGCAACGACGACCTGCGCTACATCATGACGGAGGCCCAGTACCTGGCATTCATGTCGCTGGACTATTTCTTCCGCCCCGTCTATACGTATGCCGGCAACTGGTTGTTCCGCATCTTCGACATCTACACGAACCATCGGTTCTTCTACTATGATGCCCCGTTGATCTACCACTCCTATTACGGAGGTCACGGACGTCATTACTTCCCCCACGGCTACTATGGTGGAGGCCGCTATCATCACCACATGTATGCCCATCAGCGTCCCATCCATCGCCGTGGCGGTCGCCACGACTTCGGTCCTCACGCCGCACGTCCCCGTCCGCACGCAGCGCCCCGTCACGCTCCTGCTGCTCCAAGGCACGAGAGAATGGATCACGGGCGTAATGACAACCACCGTGGCAACGACAATGGCATCAACCATCGCGGTGGAGGCAACGACAACCATCGCGGCAATCCTGGCGGCGGTGCCAACCAAGGCGGCAATGGTCGCGGCAACGACCACGGCAATCGCGACGGTGGTGTCAACCGCGGAGGCGGCAACAATCGCGGCTCGCACGCCCAGCCGAGCAACAGCGGTCGCCAGATGCGCCAGCAGGCAAGCGGCAGATCTGAACGCGTACAGGGCAGCGTGATGCGTGGCGCAAGCGGAACCACCCGCGCATCAAGCTCTTCGCATATCAGCAGCGGCAGCTCGCATCGTGGAGGCGGCAGCTCTCACAGCGGTGGTTCGCGTGGCGGTTCCCACGGAGGTGGATCAGGCTCGCATGGCGGTGGACATCAAAGACGCTAAAAACCGAATTGTATGGAAACAGGCAAGAAATACACCAGTACATTGGTGGTCGAAGAATGCCATTTGGCATGTGCAGTGGGTAGCGGGGACCTCAGGGTCCTGGCTACCCCTATTATGTTGGCACTGATGGAGAATGCCGCCATGCTTTGCGTGGCCGACAGTCTGGATGAGGGTTATACGACAGTGGGAGGACATATCGCGGCTTCGCACATCAAGCCCACCGGCATCGGGCATACAGTTTCTGCCACTGCCGAGCTGATTGGCGTGGAGGGTCGGAAACTGAAGTTCAAGGTAAGTGCCTCGGACGAAGACGGCCTGATCGGAGAAGGCGAACATCTTCGATTCATCGTCGGACGTGAGAAATTTATGAATAAGGTAAAATGAAAAGAAAAGGACTGACCATCTTGTCACTGATGCTGCTGGTCAGCATCGGATTGCAAGCCAAGACCATCAAGGTGCTGGCCATCGGCAACAGCTTCTCGGAGGACGCCGTAGAAAACTACCTTTATGAACTTGCTGCTGCACAAGGTGACTCGCTCGTAATCGGCAATGCCTACATCGGCGGTTGCAGCATCGACCGTCACCTCGGAAATCTCAAGACCGGCAAGACAGACTATGCCTTCCGCAAGATAGTGGGCGGCAAGAAGACTGACATGAAGAAGTCTCGTCTCGACTCCATCATCGTGAACGAACCCTGGGACATCATCTCCCTGCAGCAGGCCAGCCCATTATCGGGACAACCAGATTCGTACAAGAACTTGGGTGAACTAAAGCGGATGGTGCAAGAACTGGCCACCAATCCGAACGTCGAAATCGTTTGGCATCTGACCTGGGCCTACCCGCAGAAGTCTCGAAGCGGTGCCTTCAAGAGCTACGGAAGCAGTCAAGAAACGATGTACAAGGCCATCGTGAATACAGCCAAAGAAGAGCTCCCCAAGGTGGGTATTGAACGCTGTATTCCCTCGGGCATTACCGTACAGTTGGCACGAGAAGATCTGGGAGACTGCATGAACCGAGATGACATTCACCTTTCATTGTCGTTGGGTCGCTTTGCCGCAGCCTGCACCTGGTGCGAGTTTCTTACAGGCGAATCCATTCTATATAATACCTATTGGCCCGATGACGTCAGCGGTTTCGATGTAAAGATGATTCACAAGGCCACACATAAGGCGATGAAGAAGGTCAACAAGATTATGAAGGCCCCGCTTTAAGTTTCAGCAACATTGTCCCATTTTCCGATAATGAAGAGCGTATCCGCACGACAAGATTGTCAGCAGATACGCTCTTTCAGTATTATGTCGTACCTTTGCATCGTCAAAAGAGACATAATGTTGTTAGATTCATTTGTAATATTGGATTGTGTTTTTGTGTAATTGATTGTGGTTTACTCACAAAAGGCTTATTAATTGGTTTTGGAGGTTTCGCTGTGAGGCGAAACCTTCTTCATTTGATGCTCTTTTAAAGCTCTATGTAAAAATTTTGCTGAAAAAATTTGGAAATATGATGCAAATCCCTTATCTTTGCAGCGTGATCTAACTACCAGTATTAACTTAAAATTTTATGCATTATGAAACACTTTCTGATTAGCCTATTCAGTCTGTTGCTTATCTGCCAGGGAACTGAGGCTCTCGGTCAGATAAAGAAGGCTACCATGCCCAAGGGCAACATTATGAGCCTTGAATGCTCGGCTATCGGCGATGTGCCCGACCCCTTCTACTATTTTAAATTAACTAATGAGAACGACGTCATCAACGCTGTTTACTGGAGCACACAGGTACAGAAATATACCAAGGTAACGATGGACGTGATGGTAATGGTCAAGATGCGTAATATCATCACCCGTCACAGGATGTTCGAATACGCCAAGGAATATCACAATGAGGGTGGACAGAGTCGTTTGACCTGGCACTTGATTGCATTCTTCTCGAAAGGCGGCCACTTCGAAAGCACTGGCTACAATTACATCCCAGACGAAGATGCTGTCGAAGAACTAAAGAACATCTTCAAGCAGCAGCTCAACGAGCCTTCGACGTTGTTTGTGAGCTTCGTCGACAAGGATGGTGAAGAGCTGGTGGATGAGGAGCTCGAAGAATATCAGAATGATCCTACCCTTCGTCCCAAATCTGCCGACAAGCCCGCCCTTCCTCTGCTGGAAATTGAGGAAGAAGAAGAGGAACTACAGTAATGCTGAAACCATATCTGAAGGAAGGACGCAGGGAAGCGGGATGCGACGAAGCTGGACGTGGCTGTCTGGCAGGTCCCGTCTATGCAGCTGCTGTCATATTGCCGCCCGACATTGCTGAACGTATCGCAAGTGGAGAGAGCGGGCTGGCAGCCCTGAACGACTCGAAACAACTCAGCGAGAAACAACGCTACGCGCTCAGGCCAATCATCCAACAGGAGGCATTGGCTTGGGCCGTTGGTGTATGTGACAATCACGAGATCGACCGGCTGAACATCCTGCGTGCCAGCATCGAAGCCATGCACCGTGCCATCCGCGGGTTAGGCACGGCCGAAGCCGACGGCCGGGAGTGCGTGTTGCGCGGCGGCGAGGTGGTTCGTCCCGAGTTTCTGCTTATCGATGGCAATCGCTTTTCTCCCTTTGCCGACATTCCATACCAAACCATCGTGAAGGGCGACGGCAAGATGATGTCGATAGCCGCCGCCTCAATCCTTGCCAAGACCTACCGTGATGACACAATGAATGCCTTGCATGAGGAATTCCCCGTCTATGCCTGGAACGTCAACAAGGGATACCCCACCAAGGCACATCGAGAGGCTATCGCTCAACATGGTGCAACACCTTACCATCGGATGAGCTTCCGCCTCCTACCCGAACCAAAACAGCTGGAGATAGAGTTTGATAATCAATAGGAAGAGAAGGGATTACTTCTCTTCCTCTTTCTTTTCGGTCTTTTGTTGTGTTTCCTGCTTGGAATCGTATTCTTCAGGCATACCATCCTTCATGCCTTCCTTGAAACTCTTGATGCCAGAGCCGAGACCGCGCATCAGCTCAGGAATCTTGCGGCCTCCAAAAAGGACAAGAACAACTATGGCGATGATAAGGATCTCCTGCATGCCGATGATGCCGAGAAGGGGAAGTTGAAGCAACATACTATAAATAATTAATCAATTAATAATTAGGTAAGAAATACAACTTACATTTGTCAAATCTCACGGTTTTCGTTGCAAAAATAAGGAAAATATCAATAGGATGTTCATTTTATGATAAGTTTTTTGTAAATTTGCGCCGTTTTAGACCGGAATTGAAAGATTGAATGACAAATTATACGCAATACCAGAGCGTTACCCTCGACAATGGCCTGCGCATCGTACATCGCACATCCGACAGTCCTGTAATGTACTGTGGTTTCATGGTTGACTGCGGCACACGCGACGAAAAAGGACCCGAGATGTACGGTTTGGCTCATTTCGTAGAGCACGTACTCTTCAAAGGCACGACCACTCGCGACTCGTGGCATATCAACAACCGAATGGAGAGCGTAGGTGGTGAACTGAACGCTTTCACGACGAAAGAGGAGACCACGTTCTACACCATAGGATTGAACAAGGACTTCGATCGCGCCTGCAACTTGTTGTGCGACCTGATTTGCAATCCCACAGTGCCCCAGCACGAGCTTGAAATGGAGCGCGAGGTGGTGATTGACGAGATAATGTCGTATCGAGATACGCCTACAGAGCTGATTTTTGACGAATTTGAGAACCGCCTGTTCTCTTCCTCTTCGTCAAACGTTTCCTGGCAAGCCTTGGGACATAATATTCTCGGAAACGAGGAAACCGTGCGCACCTTTGATCATGAGAAGAGCATCCGTTTCATCGACGAGAACTATACGCCCGACCGGATGATTTTTTTCCATCAAGGAGCCACGCCCTTCGACAAGATTGTGAAACTGGTGGAAAAATATTTCCATTGCACACGAGTGTCACTTGCCAATAGAGAGGGATTGCCGACCAGCGACCAGGTCAACAGCTATCGTTCCTCGCTTACTGGTGACGATGCAGCGTCATCGCAGCCTATCGTCATCCATCAGGACACGCATCAGAGCCACGTCCTGCTTGGTGCTCCCACCTACCCCATCGGACATGAATATGCAGCGGCTTTGGCCCTGCTCTGCAATATCCTGGGAGGTCCGGGTATGAACAGCCGCCTGGGCCTGGAACTGCGCGAACATCGAGGGCTGGTATATACCGTTGAGAGCAACATCAACAACTACACCGACGCCGGCTACCTGGGCATCTATTTCGGTTGTGACCACCACGACGTAAATCGTTGCCTCAAACTTTGCCACAAGCAGCTCGAACGATTCCAGGACGAATTGCTTTCGCCTCGACAAATCAGCAATGCGAAGAAGCAGCTGGGCGGACAACTGGGCGTTGCAATGGCCAATATGGAGAACAACGCCATCGCCCTTGCCAAAAACCTGTTGAGACTGGGCAAGGTGGAGACGCTCGAACAAACCTGCAATCGCATCAACAGCGTCTCTCCCGAACTAATCAACAAAGTGGCTTGCGAAGTTTTCGACAAAGCCCTTTTGAAAACCGTGATTATCCAATAACATCTTTATATAAATCTTATGAACAAAAGCATTACTAAAATCTTTGCCAGCGCAATGCTCGTATGCAGCACCATCCTGCTGGCAGCATGCAGCGGCAACAACCGCTACCACTATGAGACCACGCCTGGCGACCCCATGAATGTCCAGACCTACAAGCTGAAGAACGGACTGACAGTGTCAATGACTGTCAACAAGGAGCAGCCACGCATCCAGACCTACATCGCCGTGCGCACCGGTTCGAAGAACGATCCCGCCGAGACCACCGGCTTGGCACATTATCTGGAACATCTGATGTTCAAAGGCACTACACAGTTCGGCACACAGAACTACGAGGCCGAGAAACCCTTGCTCGACACCATCACTACCCTTTTTGAAAACTACCGTACACTCACCGACCCTGCTGCCCGCAAAGCAGCCTACCACGTCATCGACTCCATCTCGGGTGTAGCTTCGCAGTATGCCATACCAAACGAATATGACAAGATGATGGCCATGATCGGTGCCAACGGTTCGAATGCGTTCACTTCAAACGACGTTACATGCTACACCGAGGACATCCCATCGAATCAGGTGGAGAACTGGGCAAAAATCCAGTCGGAGCGTTTCAAGAACCCCGTTTTCCGTCTCTTCCACACCGAGCTCGAAGCCGTCTATGAGGAGAAGAACATGAGCATGACACGCGACATGTCGAAGGAATTCGAAACCTTGTCGGCTATGCTCTTCCCCACCCACCCCTACGGCACTCAGACTACCATCGGTACCCAGGAGCACCTCAAGAACCCTTCGCTCGTTAACATTCAGAACTACTTTAACAAGTGGTATGTTCCGGGCAATGTCATCATCAGCCTTTCAGGTGACTTTGAGCCCAATGCCATGGTGGACCTCATCGAAAAGTACTTCGGCGACTGGAATGCCAAGGAAGGATATGCCAACACCCCCGACCAGCTGACTTTCGCACCTCAGCCTGCCATCACCGAGCCTGTCGGCAAGGACGTGCTAGGACAGGAGGCCGAGAACGTGATGCTCGGTTGGCGCTTCGAAGGTGCTGCCTCGAACCAGATGGACACCCTGAACCTCATCAGCGGTCTTTTGAGCAACGGTACTGCCGGCCTCTTCGACCTCGACCTTAATCAGCAGCAGAAAGTGCTTGCAGCAGGCGTTGAGACCGAAGCTATGCGCGACTACACCATTATGCTGGCCTACGGTATGGCTCTGCCCGGTCAAAGTCTCGACGAGGTACGTCAGCTGATGCTCGACGAAATTGCCAAGATTGCCCAAGGCGAGTTTGACGACGAGCTCCTCACCTCAGTACTCACCGAACAGAAGCTCAACCAGCAGCGCGGTCTCGAGAACAACAATTTCCGCGCTATGCAGATGGTCGATGCATTCATCAATGGCGAAGAGTGGTCGCACGCCATCAAGACACTCGATCGCGAAGCCAAGATCACAAAGGAGGACATCATGGCTTTCGCAAAGCGTCATCTCACCGCAAAGAACTATGTCTATGTGAACAAGCTTCAGGGCACGGACCCCAACATCCAGCGCATCGACAAGCCTGAGATTACACCAGTGCAGTCGAACCGCGATGCCAAGTCGGACTTCCTCAGCGCCATTGCAGCCAACGAGCCTGCTCCCATCGAACCTGTCTTTGTAGATTATTCAAAGGAGGTCGAGACTTCACAGACACCTAACGGCCTGACCTTACTCAGCAAGTTGAATGAGACGAATCAGCTCTTCGAACTCGATTACGTCTATGAAATGGGTGCGGATGCTGACAAGGTGCTGCCCATCGTAGGCGAATATTCGAACTACATCGGCACCTCCGAAATGACGCCCGAGCAACTGCAGAAGGCATTCTATGCTCTCGGCTGCACCTTCCATCTGGGAAGCAGTAACCGCCGTTTCTATGCCGTTGTGGAAGGTCTGAATGAGAATCTCGAAGCTGCCATCAAGCTTCTGGACAAAGTGCTGACCGATGCACAGCCCAACGACCAGATGTTCCCCGTCTTCCAGCAGGCTTTGCTCAAGGCAAGGGCTGACAACAAGCTCTCGCAAGGTGCCAACAACAGCCAGCTCATCACCTACGCCAGCTACGGTCCCGAATATGTCAAGGCCCATACGCTGACCACTGCCGAGCTGCTTGCCCTCAAGGCCCAGAACCTCACCGACTGCATCCACGAACTCCAAAACCTCAAGCATCGCGTGGTTTATTATGGTCCAACTTCAGCCAATGAGGTAAGCCGCCTCATCGGCGAATACCACAAGGTAGCTGCCGAGCTGAAAGACTGCCCGGCCAACAAGAGCTACCAAATGCTGCCCACCGAGACCAACGTGGTCTATGTTGCCCCCTATATCGCCAACAACACCTATCTCCGACAGGTTTGCAACCTCGGCAATACCTATGACACCACCTTGGAACCCGTCCGCAACCTTTACAACGAGTACTTCGGCGGTTCAATGAATGCCATCGTCTTCCAAGAGATGCGTGAAACACGCGGTCTGGCCTACAACGCCTGGGCAAACTTCATCCGTCCCAGCAGCCACGAACAGACCTACAACATGCAGGCCCACATCATCACCCAGAACGACAAGCTGCCCGAGGCACTGAGTCACTTCAACGAGATCATTGAGGAAATGCCCGAGTCTGAGGCTGCATTCCAGAATGCCAAGAATGCGCTCATCAGCCGTCTGCGCACCGAGCGCACCACACGTGCTGACGTGCTGTGGACCTACATCGACCGCGTCGCTGAATTCGGCCTAAGTGAAGACCCCAACAAGACACTCTATGAAGGCGTGCAGAACCTCACCTTACAGGACGTCGTCAAGTTCCAGCAACAGTGGGTCAAGGGTCATCACTACAGCATCTGTGTACTGGGAGACCCACGTCAGATCAACCAGAAATGCCTGAAGGAAATGGGGCCCATCAAGAACGTCAAAACAGACGATATCTTCGGATATTGATTGAAAAAAAGGCTCGCGATGAAAATCGCGAGCCTTTTTTTATCAGGAATGAATTATTTCTTATGGTGCTTGGCAGCAGCTTCAACCATACGGATGATGCCAAGCTGGTCGGTGGTACGCTGGTCGGTATCACCATAGACATCCTTGGCGTTCTCGTACGACTTCTTAAGCTGCTTGAGAGCCTGATCGTAATTGCCGAGCTTGTAGTTGAGCCAACCGCAAGTGTAGAGGGTTTCGATGGTGTCGGTGTTCTTCTCGCCGTATTCCTTGTCGAGCACCTTGAATACACGTGACTGCATATCGAGGGCATCCTGAAGCTGGCCCATCTCCTGATAGATGCGGGCTACTCGACGCAGGTTCTTCACGAGGTCGGTTGTCGAAGTGCTTGGGAACAGTTTGTCGAGAATGCGACGCATGCCCTTCTCGAAGAGGCGACCCAGCTCTTCCTTGGTCTCGTATTCGTAGGTAGCTACGCCATCAACGAAGTGACGCTCCTTGTTGGCGCTGCCCGAAGTGTTGAGGATGAATGCGTACTTGTGGGGATTGTCAACTACAGTGAAGCTCACCAGGAACTTGTGAACGTCCTGTACAAACAGGGGAGCCGTCCAAAGGAAATTGATGATGATGTCACGCTCCTCGCCAAGATGCGAAAGGTGTGGGAAGACATACTCCCTGAGGTAGTCACGCTCAGCCTGCACATCACCAGAGTCGGTTGGAGTGATAACTACACGAATCTCGCTCTGGTCAATTAATGATTTTGCCATAGTATAAAAATTATTGCGTTAATGATTAGAAATTACTTTTAACGCTGCAAATATAGGGAGAAAAGACTAAAAAAACAAGATTTTGGGCCAAGAAAATGTGAAAAATAACACTTTTTTTACACGTGCAATCGTTTTCTGTGTTTTTAAACATATAAAAAAATTTGGAGCCAATGAAAAAAGCCCCTATCTTTGCAGCACCTTAAAGAACATAACCATAGCACAATACCTTAAATAACACAACCTGAAAAGACCTATGTCTAATGCTGCTGCAAAGCAAGTGAAAAACATGAAATAAACAATTAAATTAAGTTAATCGGGTCAAGAACCCGAATAGAAAAAGGGCGGATCGAGACGATCCCCCCTTTTTTTGTTTTCTGTAATCGGAGTATTCTGAGGTTTCGGAATAATCAGAGTATTCGGAGTACTCAGAATATTCCGAATAATCCGAGTAATCAAATATCTGCTCCCCCTACCTTATTTTGTCGAACTTGTTGAGCCAGGCATTGCCACGCAAGCGCACCAGGAAGATGATGCCTCGGAAAGTGAGTTCGATAGCCATGGCAATCCAAACACCTGTCAAGCCATAGGTTCCGGCGAGCAAGGCAGCCAAGGTGATACGAACAATCCAGATGGATCCCAAGTTCATCGCACAAGGCACCTTAGTGTCGCCGGCTCCTACAAAGATGCCATAGCAAACGATGGATGCAGCGAACATCGGCTCGGCAAAGGCCTCGATGCGAAGCACACGCGTGGTGAGCTCCTGTACCAGCACGTCGGGCGACATAAACTGCATGACCCAAGGTGCAGTCACAAACATAACTACTGCCATCAGCGACATAATGGCGATGCCGCCAGCCACAGTGATATGTGCGAACTGACGAGCCAGCGGCTTACGTCCAGCGCCAAGGCTCTGCCCTACCAAAGTGGTGGCAGCATCAGCGATGCCGTAGCCTGGCATATAGCAAAGACTCTCGATGATAATACCGAAAGAATTTGCCGCCAAGGCCACCGTACCAAGCGGTGCCACGATGATGGTCGAAACAATCTGAGCGCCACAGAGAATGACATGCTCGATGCCCATAGGCCCGGCAATATTGAGCGACTTGAGAAGGGTAATACGCGTCGGACGGAAACGGGTTCTGTCCACATCCTGCAACAGATTCATCTCAGGGCACTTCACGATAGCATACCAGCTCAAAGCACCTGCTACGACAAGTTCGGCACAGCAGGTGCCAATGGCCGCACCTAGAACACCCAAGCCAAAGACGAAAATGAACAGGTAGTTGAACCCGATATTAAGCACGCAGGCCAAGACCTGCAGATACGCCGGAACCTTTACATGGCCCGCACATCGTAACACACCGCCCGCCAGTGAACACATCTGGTGGAGAGGCATCGAGAGACAGAAGACTGCGAAATATAGTGTCGCGTCGCGCCACAACTCGCGGTCACCGCCCAGCCACATTGGCAACCAAGGTGAGATAGCTATGCCAATGGCTACAAGCACGCTGCAGAATGCCAAACACGCTGTGATGCCCTGACGAAAGACGTCGCGCGCTCCTCGGAAGTCGTTGGCGCCAATGCGATGGGCAACCTGCACATAGAAACCTGTCGAAGCAGCATGCGAAAGACCTCCGATGAGCCAAATGCTAGTACTTACCAAACCAATCGAAGCCGAGGCTGCCGCACCCATCTGGCCCACCATCATCGCATCGACATATTCCTCAACGATGGTGCTGAGCTGCGACAACATGGCCGGCATAGAGAGGCTGACAACAAGGGCCAGACGCTGGCGTGCAGTCAGCTCCTGGCCTCCACGAATCATGGCTAACAGTTGGTCTTTACCCATCCGGCGAATCTCGTTAATGCTTCGGTTAATACTTCACGTGTGGTGGCAAGGTTGATACGCAGGAAACCTTCACCAGCAGCACCATAGATCGAACCAGCGGCAAACCATACCTTGGCCTCGTCAATAAGCCGACGGCTCAGCTGCTGACTCGGCATCGATGTGTAGTTGCGGTAATCGACCCACATCAGGTAGGTGGCCTGAAGATCGGCTACCTTCAATTCCGGCAATTTCTCTTCGAAGAAATGCAGGGCGTAAGCATAGTTGGCCCAAATGTACTGACAAAGATTTTCGAGCCAAGGCAAACCCTCGTTGTAGGCAGCAATCGTAGCCTCAACACCGAACGGATTGACATCGCAAGTCTCGTTGAGGTTGATGGCACGATCCACCCGACGACGCAAACCACTGTCGGGAATCATAATATTGGCATTCTGCAGTCCCGCCGTGTTGAACGACTTCGATGGCGATGTACAGATGGCATAGAGCGGACGAGCCGAAAGGTCTTCAAGGACAGGTGCAGCAGGCACATAAAGCTTTCCCGGACGGGTCAGCTCGTTGTGAATCTCGTCGCTAATCAGGAGAACATCATACTTGCAGCACAATTTGCCCAATCGGGCCAGTTCGTCAGCAGTCCAGATACGTCCAACGGGATTGTGAGGGTTGCTGAGCAACAGCACTGTAGACTTTTCAAGCGCAAGGGCGGCCTCGAGCGCATCCCAGTCAATCGAGAAATTAAGGGTTGAACCCTCAGCCCCGCTGAGCAAAGGCACATCGAGTGCCTGACAACCGGCATTGCGGATGAGGTTGTAGAAACAGTTATAGACGGGCGTAAGGATAACCACATTGTCACCCTGCTGGACATGCGCCTTCAGAATGGCAGCGATTGCGGGAATCACGCCGATGGTATAAAGAATCTCTTCGCGACGAATATGCCACTGGTGACGTGACCAGAACCACCCAATGATGGCCTGATAATACTCGTCGGGCACCAACGTGTAACCATAGCATGGGTGCATGGCACGCTGCATAATGGCATTCTGGATGCAGGGTGCAGTGGCAAAATCCATATCTGCCACCCACAAGGGCAACACATCGGCCGACTCCTCGTCCCATTTCACCGAACGTGTACCCCGACGCTCAATGGGTTGATCAAAGTTGAACAATTGTGGCATTGGCAGGCTGTTTTTGATTCTTGTCGAAGATGATTTCTCCCACTTTGCCCTGAACGGCGATATGGCCCGATGTAGGGTTCTTGATCGAAGTAACGTCACCCTTGATGGTTGCGTTGAGGGTGCTGTATTCGAAAAGGAGATTGGCATCTTCACCAAACGTGCAGTCCTCAAGGATCAGGCCATCGACATAGCAGAGAAGCTGTTCGCCCGTTAGGTGGCAACGCACCAGACGAATGTTCTTGCCATACCATGCCAAGTACTCACCATTGATTTCAGAGTCGTAGATAGTCACGTTTTCCGACTCCCAGAAGGCGTCCTTCGAATTGATGACGGCTTTGTGGATCTCGACATTGCGAGCGTATTGGAAGGAATAGTTGCCATCCTGGCGATAGTTGTCGATACGGATGTTCGAACAATGCATAAAGGCATAGTCGGCCTTGGCGATGGTCACGTCACGCAGTCGGATGTCCGAGCAGTCCCAGAACGTCTCGAGTGCATTGGGGAACTGCGTACGCTCAACTTCGATACCCTGCATGCGGCGGAACATCTTCGGCGCATCCACCTGGCAATCGACCAGATGAGCGCCCTTGCTGTACCACAAACTGCTGCGTGCCGACTCGGCGAAATAGCAGTTGCGAACCTTGAAGCCATAAGTCTCCCAAAAGACGTACTTGCCCTCGAAACGGCAGTTTTCGGCCTCAATATTGCTCGACTCCTTTATAGAAGACTCTCCCACATGGATAGTGACATTCTCAAGCCTCAGGTCATGCGACGCATAGAGAGGACGCTCACCTCCAAATTCTTGATTCCTGATTATTTGCATATAATAAAATATTTAGAGGGCGCAAAGATAGCGAAAAAATCCGAGAATTGCAAATCTTGTTTGTTGCTTTTGTAACCAATTTCTATAATTTTACATTTTTTCTCTATTCTAGTTGCGTCACATTACATTTTTACTCCCTTATCTTTGCTTCTTGAATATCTGTTTCATTGTCTCAGGGTCGAGCGGAACCATAGTCGGAAGCTTTAGGCTCTTCACCATATGGAGTGTACCCTGTTTGTATTTCTGGAAATGATCGGTCTTCAAGTGATTCTGATAGGCCTCATCAGAAGCGTAGATTTCGAGGATACGGATCTGCGTGGAGTCCTCGGCGCTCTGCATGGGGAACAGGCAGACGACACCCTTCTCACGCTCCACACTCAAGCGATCCACTTCGTTGGCAAATGTCAGATACTCGGAAAGGTATTGGGGATAAACTTCGATTTCGGCAATGCGCACAATCATGTTTTCGTATGTGATAGGACTTGTAGTTTGCGCCTTTAACGTGGCAGAAAGTAAAAACAGGGCAGAAAGCAAAAGGAAAGACAGTTTCTTCATAATCAATGGTTGTTAAAAAGTTGATTAGCATTCTTGTAGAGTATCATTTCGCGGAATGGAGCAAGGTCCGCTTCCGTCGTCAGATATTGCTTCATCCTCGCGAGGCTTTGCGTCAGCACCTGCGGGGCGACATAGGGATAATCGGAACCATAGAGCAGATGATCAGGCGTGGTGATGGTAAGCATCATGCGGATGACCTCGGGCGAATGTGCTCCTGCCAGATCGTAGTAGAGAGCACGAAGGTTTGCTTCCCAGTCGATGTCTCCCACCAGTTTGTTCGCCTGCATCACAGGCGTCAGCGACTTCATACGGGGCACGGCCAACGGCAGATAGGCTCCGCAATGGGGGACCACAACCTTGACGTTGGGATAGCGTGCAAGGACGTTGCGACTGATCATATTCGCTACGGCACGAGTGGTTTCCGACAGATATTCCTGCATGGCGAGCGGCGTCTGTGCCATCACCTCGCGGTTGACGGGCTCCGGGCGATGGGGATGGAGGACAACAACTGCCTTCCGTTCGTTGAGCATAGCGAAAAGCGTATCCAGCTCGGGGGCACCCAGATACTGGCCTCCGACATTCGTTGCCAGCTTGATGCCGTCGGCTCCCAACGTATCGAGAGCATACTTTACCTCACGAATGGCAGCATCGACATCAGGCAGCGGCAGGGCAGCGCAGAACAGGAACCTGTCGGGATGTTCGCGCTTGATGAGGGCAGCAGCCTCATTCGTTTTCCTTACTACGTCAGCAGAAGTTGGCTGGGGAGCTGCCAGCGTCAGCACAGAGGTCTGCACTCCGGCCTCGTCCATCCACTTCAGATGATTATCAACGTCGTATTTCGGCAAAGGGAATCCTTCGTCCAGCAATCTGCCTTCTTTCTCCAAAGCAGACACAAACTCAGGAGTGATGATGTGGCTATGCACATCTATCACACCCTGAGCAAATGCGGTTGTAGCTAATATCATCGAAACAATAGTTGCCCCAACTCGCTTCATAGGCCTATTCTTAATACATTATAGATTCTGGGTAAAGAACTCGGCAAGCTTGTCCCAAGGAATCAGATTCTTCGGTTCGCCCTTGCCCTTCAGCTCGGTATAGCCTCCGTCGTAGAGGTCGCAGTGCGAGGCACCGGGGATGATGAGCAACTGCTTGTTCTCAGGATTGGGATTAGGTATGCCGACGGTGTTGTACCCTTCGGCCTTTCCTTCGACCATATATTTGTAGGCAGCTTCGCCGAAATAACGCGAGTGAGCCTTCTCACCGTGCATCACGAGGACAGCCGAACGAATCTCGTTGATATAATAAAGGAAACGGGCGTTGGCATAGGCCTGCGTGCCGATGACGCGCCAACCATCGTTCGAGTTGCCGCTGCGAGCATGATAGCCGCGCTCGGTCTTGTAATAATCGTAGTAGTCCTTCACGAACTGAGGAGCCTCGTCGGGTAGAGGATCGATCACGCCACCGGCCATCACCATCGGGTCAGCCAGGCGCTGCTTGGCAAGTGCCTCACGGGCAGCATGGCGCGACTCCTCCTTGTCCTCGCTGTCGAAATATCCATTGCCGCTGACGCGGGTCATATCGTACATCGTTGAGACGACGGTTGCCTTGATGCGTGTGTCGGCAGCGGCAGCATTCAAGGCGATTCCACCCCAACCGCAGATGCCGATGATACCAATACGCTCAGCATCCACATTTTCCTGCTTTGACAGGAAATCGACAGCGGCCATAAAGTCCTCGGTATTGATGTCGGGTGAAGCTGTGCGACGAGGCTCTCCACTGCTCTCGCCAGTAAATGACGGGTCGAAAGCCAACGCTACAAAACCGCGCTCGGCCATCTGCATGGCATAGAGGCCGCTCGACTGCTCCTTGGTGGCGCCGAATGGGCCACTCACGGCAATGGCGGCCATCTTGCCCTTGGCATCCTTTGGCGTATAGAGGTCAGCTGCCA
>JAFWRO010000042.1:0-9070 GCA_017519885.1 Bacteroidales bacterium
CGAGATCTACACGAAGGTGGATCGGCAGATGCTGCGTGAGGAGATTTTGACCTATCATCCGCGCAATAAGATGCGATAAATGACTAAAAGATTAAAAAAATAGCCTAAATTTGTGAAATATTTGGAGAAAGATGCACATTTCTCGAAATAATTTATTATCTTTGCAGCGTATTATTGTCGGCAAATCATCAATAAATCCAGTAAAGAGCATATATCAAATCAAACTTCAACTAATAATTTTTACTATGATCAAGAAAGTCTTTTTGACCGCAGGCGCAGCAGTTATGCTTGCTGCCGTTACATCGTGCGGTAAGCTCGATCCGCTTACTGCTGACAATTTCGTTTGCAATCCTAATCCCCTCGTTGAAGAGGGTGGTCAGGTGAATGCTACCGTTACCGTGACTTATCCCGAGAAGTACTTCAACAAGAAGGCCAGCATCACCATTACTCCTGTATTGGAGTATGCTACAGGTGAGACCGCTGGCACTCCCGTAACCTTCCAGGGCGAAAAGATTAGCGGCAACGACCAGGAGATCAACTACAAGTATGGCGGCACTGGCACATTCCGCTGCTCATTCCTCTACAAGGACGAGATGGCTGCTTCGAAGCTTCGTCTTGACTTTGATGCCGAAGTAAAGGGCAAGCCCTACAAGTTGCCCAGCGTTTATATCGCTGATGGTGTGATTGCTACCGAGAGCCTCTGCTCGGCTTACGGCAATACTCCTGCCTATGCCAAGGACAACTTCGTGAAGGACACCTTCGACAAGTACATCGCCACTATGATCTACCAGTACCAGAGCACCAACCTGCGTGCTTCGGAGTCTGAGAAGAAGCAGGAGGTGAAGGACATGCAGGCTGCCATCACTGCCACCAAGAACCAGGATCGTCGTGAGTTCGAGGGCCTCGATATGGTCAGCACCGCTTCTCCTGAAGGTGCCTACTCGCTCAACGAGCGTCTGGCAGCAGGTCGTGAGAAGAGCTCGGCTGCTTACCTGAACAAGTTCCTCAAGAAGGCCAAGATGCAGGGCCAGATCACTCCCGAGCAGATTGCTGAGGATTGGGAAGGCTTCAAGGAGCTCGTTGAGAACAGCAGCATCCAGGACAAACAGCTCGTGCTGAACGTGCTGAGCCGCATCAGCGATCCTGACCGTCGTGAGCAGGAGATCCGCAACCTTTCGGCTGCTTACAAGGAACTTGCTGACGAGATTCTGCCACAGCTTCGTTATTCGAAGGTTACTGCTACCGTTCGCAACATTGGTCACACCGATGACGAGATTGCTGACCTTTGGAAGAACAACAAGGACGAACTCACCGTTGAGGAGCTTCTCTATCTTGCCAATATGTCGAACGACAATGTGAAGGAAGCTATCTACAAGTACACCCAGAACAAGTTCGGCAAGGACCTTCGTGCTGCCAACGACCTGGCTGACCTCTACTACACCCAGGGCAAGTATGCTGAGGCTGAGAGCCTCTGGAAGAGCATCCTCAACAAGGACGCCAACAACCCACAGGCCAACCTCAATATGGGCCTTGTTGCTATGAACAATGGCGATTGGCAGGCTGCCCAGACTTATCTTGGCAAGGCTGGTGATTGCCCAGAATATGGCGAGGCTATGGGTACTCTGCTTACCAACAAGGGTCAGTATGCTCAGGCTGTACAGAGCTTCGGTGACGTGAAGTCGAACAACGCTGCTGTAGCTAACATCCTCAACAAGAACTACAGTGCCGCCAAGTCGATCCTCGATGCCATTAAGGACAAGAACGCAATGACCTACTATCTGTCGGCTATCGTTGCTGCTCGCACCAACAACGCTACCAGCGTGGGCGACAACCTCCGCAAGGCTATCGGTATGGACAGCTCGTTGAAGAACAAGGCTCTGAACGACCTCGAGTTCGCCAAGTTTGCCAGCGTGCTCAGCAATCTTTGATTGATTGACTGATAAATAGAAAAGCCCTCGCCAACCGGCGGGGGCTTATTTTTTTAAGTAGTCGGAGAAATCGGAGTATTCAGAGTACTCAGAGTATTCGGAGTATTCGGAGAATTCTGATTATCGAACTTCGACAATGGATTCGTCCTTGATGAAGAGGAGGAAACCGCTGACTGATGTGTAGCCCAATTGCTTCAGAAGGCGCATGTAGCGGGACACCTGTCGACGATACCCTGGATGGTTGCTGCCGGTCTTGAAGTCGATGACGATGGCGTGTCCATCGGGCGTTATGACGATGCGGTCGGGACGTTCCTGTTCGCCTTGGGTGTTCATGATGGTGAGTTCGTTGAGAACCTGTAGGCCATGCCTGAACCAAGGGGCTACCTCGGGCATTGCAAGGATGCGGGCAATGGTTTGCTGCATCTGTGGCTCGGAAATGACAGTTTCGTCGATAGCGCCACGTGCGTAAAGATCACTTATGACTTGGGAGGCTTCGTCGGCGGTGCGTATCTCCTGCATAACAGTATGGATGTAGTTGCCTTTCTCCTTGGCTGTAATATCGGGTTTGGCAGGGTCGTGGAGAATGGTGAGATTGGGTAGGCTGGTAGGGCGGACAGCCACACTCGAAAGCGATGAGGATGGGGACGGCGATGTTTCGCGTATGGCGGAAACGTCGCCGGAACGAGGCCATTCTCCAAGGACGAGTCCATTGGGATTGCCCTGCGCTGTACAGTATTGTTGAAGTCTTTCCTTCAAACCCCTTCCTTCGGCCTTTTCGGCCTTCGGAACCATGATGATGAGGGCCTCTTTGGCACGGGTAAATGCTACGTAGGCAGTGTTCAGATTGTCAATGACTACTCGTTCGCGTTCCTCGGCATAATCGGCTTTGAAGATGGTCTTGTCCAGTCCGCTATTCAAGGAGATGGGGAGAAGGATATTGTGATTGATGTCTTGCCCCTCTGTGCCAAGGTCGGAGAGATTGACCTTGAAGGGAGGCTTCTTGGGTTCGCACCAGATGATGTCGCTGCTGCGTGTACTCAGGTCAAGGTCCCACGAGGCATAGGGGAGGATGACTGCAGGTTTGCCAAGGCCTTTCGACTTGTGGATTGACATGATGAGGATGGCATCCTGTTCGGCGGGAGTGGTGATGGACTTGTTGCATCCCGTTTGCATCCACCATTCGAGGAAAGCTGAGAGGTCACTACCCTTGGTTTGCACAAATTCGAGCACAAGGTCACGGAAAGCCTGCAGGAAAGGAGCATCCTCTTGGCGGGCGTTTTCGGGCAACAGGGCGATAAGTTCTTCGGTCATCTCATAAAGGGGACGATGAGCCAGTTCTGGGTGGAATGAACGTTTCGACTTGCTGAGTTGGAAGTACTTTTCGATGGCTTCTTCGGGCGTGCTGCCGTCAAGTTGGAAGAAACTGCACCAGGCGATGGCACAGAAGATGTCGGATTCGGGCGACAGCAGATGGGCCATCAGATGGATGAGTGCCTGTATGGCAGGACGAGCCGAGAGCAGCAAGGCTTCGCCCGAAATAATGTCCATGCAATATGGGCTATCAGGGTGCTCGTTCTTGTAGCGAAGCAGGGCCTCGGCCACCCAACTGCATTCCTTGTTCCTTCGGCAGAGGATGACGATGTCACTGGGTCGGAATCCCTTCTGTTGTAATTCGATGATGGTCAAAGGCAGTTGGCGTGACGCCTCGGCGATGAAGTCATCTGCGTGCGGCGAGTTGATGGGAAGGCCATCTTCGTCCTTCGGTTCCAGGAAGCTTACACTGACATATCCCTGCGGTTTGTCGTCGCCCCGTTTGGGAGGAGCGATGCTTTGCTCGACGTCGGCATAGATGGCCCGTATGCGCTCGGAGCCAATCATCAGGTCGAGTTTTGCGGCAAGGTCTTGAAAGAAGGCGTTGTTGAACTGCACAATGGCGGGCAACGATCGCCAGTTGGTGGTGAGCGAGGTGGAATCGTCGTGGTGCGCCCAAGCCTCAAAATCGTTGATCTCGGAGTTCAGGAGGTTCCAGTCACCTCCACGCCAACGGTAGATGCTCTGCTTTACGTCGCCGACGATAAGGTTCTGATATCCTTGTGCAAGGGAGTTGCTGAGCAGGGGTTTGAAGTTGCCCCACTGCATGCCCGAGGTGTCCTGAAATTCGTCGATCATATACGAATGGATGCGTGTACCCGTCTTCTCGTAGATGAAGGGAGCATCGTCCTTGTCGATAAGCCTCGAAAGCATCTCGGTGGTGGAACTCAGCAGCATAATGTTCTGCTCGTTGCAGAAGGCTGTCACCTCCTTGTCGATGTTGGCAAGAATGCCCAGTTCGTAGAAGTTGTTCTGTATGACGCGAGCGGTGAGATAGTTCTCGTAGGTGTCGCCCGATGTCAAGGCGATGCACTGCTGCATCAGTTGCTGGAATGCATCCTTGACGTTCTGTGAAATGTCCTTGTTCTTGAACAGTTTGTTGGGACTTTCGGCAACATCGACGAAACGCTTTTTAGGTTGTTCCGAACTGCCGGAAAGCAGCTTGTCGAAATATGATATTGTGCCTGAACCTTCCCATGCGAAATCGGAGGGCTGTAGGCCGTTTCGCTCAATCAGCTGCTTGCCCTGTTCGCCCAACAATTTGGCCGATTTGCGCCAGTTGCGCACCAGTTCGTCGAGCATTTGGGCGTATTTCCCGAGTTGTTCCTTGTCGGAGGTGAAGGCACGGATGGCATCGCTGTGTTGACGGTAAATCTCACTTCCCAAGATCTTCTTTGCCAAGGAGATAAGGCTGCTTCGGAAATCCCATCCCGAGCCTTCTTCTATGCGTTTTTCCGAGAATCGAATCATCCATTTGAACAGGTGCGGATCGTCTTTGCTGTTAAGCTTGTCGAGGAAATTGGTGACCGCAGCTTCAAGCACACGGTTGGAATCGAGTTCCACCTCGTAGTTGCCAGGGATATTGAGTTCGCGGGCAAAACTTCGAACGATGCGTTGGAAGAAACTGTCGATGGTCGAGATGTTGAACGATGAATATTCGTTCAGGATCTGCACGAGCAGTCGGGTGGCCTTGTCACGGATGACATCGCTGACGCGTTGGTGTTCGGTGGGGTCGGAGAGGTCGCCTTTGGCGAATGCCGGGGCGATGTCGTCAAAATAGTCGGAATGGGAGGGATCCTGGCTGAGGAGAAAGAGCTGATCGATGATGCGGTTCTTCATTTCGCCCGTGGCCTTGTTGGTGAAGGTCACTGCCAGTATTTCGCTGAACTTCAATTCGCCCGAATGGATTTCGGGCAGAAGTTGCGGCGAAAAGATGAGTTTGAGATAGAAACCCGTGAGCAGGTGTGTCTTTCCCGAACCTGCTGAGGCACGGTAGATGTTGAGCGGATGTTGTTTATCTTGGGAGATCATGATATGATGTCGAAGAGGTCGGAGTATTCGGAGTATTCTGAGTATTCGGAGTACTCCGACTGCTCGGATTCTTTGGAATATGACCTTGCAAAGATACGCAAAAAATATGATTGTAACATCATTCTTGCCCAATTAAATGATTAAATTGCCAAAATAAAGTGCTAATTTGTGCCATCAGTCGGCATTTTCGTGTAAAAATCTATTAAAACGCGCGCGTAAATTTTGCTGTTTGGTGGGAATTTAGTAACTTTGCGTCCGAAATATGGCCAATAAAACGTTAATGAACAAATATACTACATTTTGCATTGCCCTTTTGGGCATGTTTTTCCTGTCGGCTTGTGATGCCGACGATCCGTCGCTCGACTACACTGCCCAATACTACTCGGTGGGCAAGGTCAATCTGAGCAACTCGCTGACCGAATCGCAGCGCACCGTCATCGGACGTCTGCTCGACAATATGGTGAAGGTCGAGGCTTGCCAGTTCTATATGGGCGCCCAGTCGCGTTCGGCCTCTCGTGCCAACTACAATACGTCCTATACGACAGTGCGCGATTCGATGAAGCTTACGGCCTACACCGATGAGAATGGTGCAATCTCCTTCACCAAGAACAATCCGTTTGTCGATTACGTACATCTCACCGACAAGCGTTCCTATCGCCACACTCTCCCCAATGGATCGGTGAAAGTCGATACAATCTATTTCACCCAAATCTATCGTATGCCCGATGCCACGGGTCTTGACAATGGTCATCTTTGGGTAGGCCCTGTTACCGAGATGAGCATGGCCAACGACTACTACATCGGCATGTACGAGGTTTCACAGGCCGAATGGACTGCCGTGATGGGCGAGGGCAACTGGCCTACGGGACGTCGTTGCATCGAAGTGAAGGCCAACGACGGACGCGACAGCGCCTGGTATGCTGCCGTAGGCCGCGGCGACAACTATCCTGCCTACAATGTGTGGTACGAAGATGCCGTGGACTTCTGCGAGCGTCTGAACCAGCTCTGCAACATGCCCAACAGCGAAGGCTATCGCTTCCGCCTGCCTACCGAGGCCGAATGGGAATGTGCAGCTCGTGGTGGTATGTACAGCCGCGGTTTCCGTTATCCCGGCAGCGACACCTACAACGATGTGGCTTGGAATGCAGGCAATGCGTTCTCTATAGGCTTAGGTGCCAAGAACTTCGGTATGCATCCTCATGGCGAATTGGAACCCAATGAATTAGGACTCTACGACATGGCTGGCAACGTTTCCGAATGGGTGCTCAATACCTACTATCGCTACACCTATCGCGATAGCATTGCCGATGGTGCATTTAATGCACGTCATCTTCCACTGCATGCAGCCAACTTCTACGAGGGCGATACACTCGTCCTGCGTGGAGGATCGTGGTATCAGTCCAGCACATCAGCCTTCGGTTCTGCCAGCCGTCAGGAATATACACGTGGATCGAGGGATGCCGAGAATCTGCAAAGCGTCATCATGCACTGCGGTTTCCGCATCGTGCTGGGGAAATGATGGAGGATGTCAGAAGGAAGATGTTAGATGTAAGATGTAAGATGTTAGACGTAAGATGTAATTAGAATGGATTATGAGATCTAAATCTAAAAGATATTACGACATCAGCATCGCAACCTATGTGCTGGCTCTCTTGCCGTTCTTTGTCTATTTTGCCATCTACGGGTCGTTAGGCCTGTATCCCAACTACAACGTCAGTTCGATTGATTTGAAGCCTCTTCACGATCTCGAGTTGCAACTTTTCGGCATAATGGACGGAGCGACGAAGGTGATTCCTGGAGCCTACTTCCAGCACCACAATCATGCGTTGCTCGATCTGATTGCAGGTTTCAGCTATCTGTGCTGGCTGCCTGTCCCGATGGGCTATGCCCTTTGGCTGACTCGTGAGGGACGCATCGACCGAGCCTTGCGCATGGGTTGGGGATTCCTGATGGTCAATCTTGTGGGCTTTGTCATCTATTATGTACATCCCGCTGCCCCGCCGTGGTATGTCATCAATCACGGCTTCGAGGCAGACTTCACCACACCGGGCAGTTGTGCGGGCTTGGCACGCTTCGATGCCTTGACCCACGTCCCGTTCTATCATGCCTTCTACGACAAGAACGCTAACGTCTTTGCAGCTATGCCTTCGTTGCATGCCGCCTATATGTTTATCGCGACGCTCTATGCAATGCGATACCGAGCCAATCGTTGGGTGCTCCTGATATTCTGGCTCATTACCCTGGGCACATGGTTCGCTGCCGTCTATTCGGCGCATCACTACATCATCGATGTGATTGCCGGTATCATTGTTTCGCTGGTCGGCATTGCCCTCTTCGAATGGCTCAATCGTCGCTATAAACTTTATGTATCACCATAAGTAATAGACCCCACATATGTCTCGTCCTCGTCCTCTTGATGTATTCTTGGCCACCGGCTTCTACTCCGGTTTTATGCCCTTCGCTCCTGGAACGTGGGGGGCAGCTACAGCCACGCTGCTGTGGCTCATAGGTTTTGTGCTGCTCGACTTCTGGACCCTGCAGGTGGTCAATGCTGTCTGTATCGTGGCCTTCACGCTGCTGAGCATCCAGCCCATCAACCGACTTGAGAAGTTCTGGGGTGAGGACCCGAAGCGCGTTGTCATCGACGAGGTTGTGGGCGTATGGATCTGTCTGTTGGCCGTGCCCAACGAACCATGGGGCGCCACACGCCTTTGGATTTATGTGGTGATGGCATTTGCGCTGTTCCGCTTGTTCGACATCTTCAAGCCCCTTGGCATCCGCAAGATGGAGTCGCTGCCCGGCGGTTGGGGTGTGATGATGGACGACATCCTGTCGGGCATCTATGGCCTGATTGTTATGATGGTCTGCCGACAGTTCTTTTGATTTCGGGTGATATCATTGTCAATTAAAATATAAAGATATGAAAAAGAGTCTCTATGATCACCTTCGTGATGGTATTCAGCAATTTGTTTACCGACTACTTGATCCAGGCATTCGTTTTATGATCCGTCTTGGCGTGACCCCCAATATGATCACGACCATGGGTCTGCTGGGCAATATTGCAGCAGCAGCAATTCTGATCTACTCGGCACTCTATGTGCCAGCCACCTGCTACTGGTGGGTAGGCTTGGCCGGTTGGGTCATCATCGGTTTCAGCATTCTCGATATGGTGGATGGCCGTATGGCCCGTGTGGGCAATCTGTCGAGTACGTTTGGTGCTTTCTATGACTCGGTGCTCGACCGCTATTCCGAACTCTTCACGCTTAGCGGCATCGCCTTCTACTTCATCGAGACAGGTCATCCCGTGGCCACGGTAATCACGTTCCTGTCGCTCATCGGTTCTATCATGGTGAGCTACGTACGTGCTCGCGCCGAGGGTTTGGATGTGGAGTGTAAGGTGGGACTGATGCAGCGTCCCGAGCGCGTCGTGCTCACCAGCTTTGGCGCCATCCTCTGTGGCCTTTGTGCCGACGCCTGCCGCGACAGTTTCGACCCGATGTGGTTCCTGCTCGTTCCGCAGATCATCATCGCTGTGCTAGCCAACTACACCGCCTTCGTCCGCATCAATCACGTGCGCAAGCAGTTAAAAAATAAGTAAACTAGTGTAGCGTCTCAACGACTCGTATTTAAAGTATCTGTATTCTTGGATACAACGAAACGAGTTTGTTTCTAGCATCATCAGAAGTAAATTGCCATTTGATTTTGCTATCCGCGTTGTTTCGATCAGTCTCCCATGCAGA
>JAFWRO010000043.1:0-5318 GCA_017519885.1 Bacteroidales bacterium
ACGCTCGATCTTGGCGCGCGACTTGAGGTCGAGCAGACCGAGGCTGAACAAGTTGAGAGCTTCCTCACGGATCTCTTGGGCATCGTGCCAGATCTCGAGCGAAGAACTCTTGGTAAGTTCGTCCCACGAATCGTAGAGTTCCTTGATGAGCTCGTGGTCGTTTTCCTCGGGCTCTTCGTCGTCGTCCCATTCGGGCAGCGAGGTCTTCTCCAGCACCTCGAAGATGAGCACGGAGTGGTGCGCCGTCAGGGCACGACCCGACTCACAGATGACGTTGGGGTGGGGGAGCTCGTTTTTGTCGCAGGCATCCACGATGGTGTAGATGGCGTTATTGGCATACTCCTGGATGCTGTAGTTGACCGAGCTGGCGCTACTTGAGCTGGTGCCGTCGTAGTCGACGCCGAGGCCGCCGCCCATGTCGACGTATTCGATATGGTAGCCCATCTTGTAGAGCTGCACGTAGAACTGTGCCGCTTCACGCAAGGCCACATTGATTTTCTTGATTTTGCTGACTTGGCTGCCGATGTGGTAGTGCACGAGCTTCAGGCAGTCTTTCATGTCGTGTTCCTCGAGGAAATCGAGGGCTTCGAGGAGCTCGGAAGAGGTAAGGCCGAACTTGCTGCCGTCGCCACCCGATTCTTCCCATTTGCCTGCACCAGAGCTGGCCAATTTGATGCGCACGCCTAGGTTGGGCGTGACCTTCAGGCGACGGGCAATCTTGGCTGTGGTCTTCAGCTCGTTGAGTTTCTCGATGACAATAATGATCTTACGACCCATCTTTTGGGCGAGCAAGGCGAGTTCGATGAATTCCTCGTCTTTGTAGCCATTGCAAACGATGAGCGAGTCAGAGTCGGTGCCCAGGGCGATGATGGCATGGAGCTCGGGCTTGGAGCCGGCTTCCAGACCGATGTTGCACTTCTTGCCGTGGCTCACGATCTCTTCGACCACGGGACGCATCTGGTTCACCTTGATGGGCATCACCACGAAGTTCTGTCCATGGAACTCGTATTCCTTGGCGGCCTCCTTGAAGCAGGAGTCGATCTTGTTGATGCGGTCGTCGAGGATATCGGGGAAACGGATCAGCATAGGAGCCGAGACGTCTCTCAGTGACAGCTCGTCAACGAGTTCGGGTAGGTCGACCGAGGCACAGCCTTCCTTGGGTGTCACGACCATGTGGCCCTTTTCATTAATGGAAAAATAGTTTCCTCCCCAGCCTTTTACGTTGTAAAGGTCTTCGGAGTCTTCGATGCGCCATTTTCTCATTGCTACAGGTTTTAATGGATTATAAATGGGCTGCAAAACTATTAAAAATATTCGGTTTTACGCAGTTTTCCTTATTTTTGCACAAAATTATGCACTTATGAAGCTCATTATCGACGCCGGTTCGACCAAAATGGAGTGGATTTTCCTTGACGGAAACACTGTCAAGCAGCGTTTCTATACCGAAGGCTTCAACCCAAATTACGCTGATAGGCAATGCTTGGTAGACATGTGTCATGGCGTGTCACTACCCGACGGAATCCATTATATTCATTATTACGGCACGGGCTGTGGCAATGAGCAGAATTGCCTTCTGATCAAGGAAGTCTTTCAAGAGCGTTTTCCTTGTGCCGAAATCCATGTCACCCATGATTTGATGGCGGCATGTCATGCTGTGTTAGGCCATGATAAAGGTATCGCCTGTATCCTCGGGACGGGTTCTAATGCTTGTCTTTACGATGGTGAGCGTATTACGGAAAAGGCAGTGTCGCTTGGCTATCTTGTCGGTGATGAAGGCAGTGGGATGCACATTGGAAGGGAAGTGGTGCGTGCCTATTTCTATGGCTTCATGCCCGAGGAATTGCGAATGAGATTCGAAGCGGAGTATCATCTGGATCTGAAGACATTTGTCCAACGGCTGTATCATGAGGGGCAGCCGTCGAAGTATCTGGCCACCTTCGCCAAGTTCGCGGGCGAAAACCAAGCGCATCCTTTTATGCATGACTTGGTGAAACGTTGTTTCAACGCTTTTATCGAGGCTTTTGTCATTCGTGACAACGCCAGTAGTTCATTAAAGGTAAGCTTTATCGGCTCAGTGGCTTTTCATTTCCAGGACATCCTGAAAGAAAGCCTTGCCGATTATGGCCTCGCCATAGGCGAAATCATGCAAGCGCCTGCCGAAGGACTGATACGGTATTATCAAAGTCTTCCGGCATAATCCATCCATAGCTGTTGTCTTTCCTTAACCACGTCATCTGCCGTTTGGCTGCACTGCGCTACTTCGCCGCTTTATTGCAGATAAAGCGCTTTGGTGTAATCGGCGGCGGAATAGTAGACGTAGCCATGACCTTTATACAAGTGGGTCAAATCGCCAGTCCAACTGCCGTCTTGGTAGGTAGCCACATGGCCGTTTTCGTCGATGATCTTGTCACCGTCAGTGGGCGGGCTGTTGGGTCCGATAGCGTCGGCAATGGTCTCTGCGTTTCCTGTATAACCGAACCAGTTGTAGCCATGCTGTAGTTCGACATTGGCCCATGTTTGTGGCACGGCAAAAACGTAGACATCTTTACTGCTATCGTCTTTGATCACAATCTTGTACATCTCTCCGGGCTGGATGATGTAGTCGTCGCTTTTGCTGAGCGTACCACTCCAGTTGTCCTCGCCGAACAAGAAACCTTCATTTTGCGAGTTGATGACAACAGGTATGCCGTATAGTTGGGACTTAAGTTCTCCCAAGGTTATTGGTGCTAGAGGAGCCCACCAGTTGACGCCAGATGTCAGATTATACACGATCTCCGAAGGTATGGTGACCATGGTGGGACCTTCGCTCCAAACGATGTCGGGGTCTCCTTCAGTGCCACAGTTGTAGCCCACCCAGAGGTAGTAGGTCGTGCCTTCCATCGCCAATTCATCCTCATCCGTGGGATAATAACTGCCCACGGTTTGATTCGTGCTACCCAACCAGCCATTGGCGACCATCTCCTGATAGGTTGCGGGCAACTCGTAATCCTCGCTCACGTAGAAGGACCATAAAGCCTGTTCCTCATGTCCAGGCGTGAAGCTGAAAGTAAAACCGTTGTAGCCATTTTGTGGCTCGGTGCTGGTCACCTCCACATTGGTTGGGGCCACGCAAAGCGGGTTCTCGCAGAGGTCGTGGATATTGGTGAAGCCGCCCCAGGGTGTGCCCGTGTTGTTGTAGTTTTGGTAGGCCTCAAGGCTGCCGCAGGGCACGTAGACGGGGATGCTAGTATTATCGAAGACACCATTGTCTAACGTGGGCGGTGTCTCGCGTTCCACAGTGATGGAAGAAAGGCCTGTGCATCCATTGAAGGCAACATTGCCGATGAAAGACACCGAGCTGGGAATAGTGACGGTGATGAGGCCTGAACAATCCATGAAGGCCCATGCATCAATAAGCGTCACGGAGCTGGGGATGTGGATCTCAGTGAGGCCCGAACAACCACCGAAGGCGGATGCTCCGATGGTGGTCACGCCTTCAGGGATGACCGTGTTCTTGCAGCCCGAAACCAGCTTGTGTTCCTCAGTATTGATAATGGCATTGGAGCCCTCGGGTGAGCTGTACACCGTGTTGCCCGCCTCCACCGTGATGGATGCCAATGCGGGGCACGAGAAAAACGGATTCTCGCCAATGCTAGTCACCGAGCTCGGAATCGTTATCGAGGTGAGAGCGTCGCAACCGCGGAAGGCATGGCTACCGATGGAGGTTACCGAATTGGGGATTACGAACGAGGAGAAGTTGCAGCCGAAGAAGGAGAATTCACCGATGGCTTGCACTAAGGGAGGAAGCGTTACTGCAGCCAGAGACCAACACCCTGAAAAAGCATCATTATTGATACTCGTCAGCCCCGTGAAGTACTGCAACTCGTTGAAAGAAGTAATGTTATCATTGTTCTTGAACACTTCGCCCAAACTTGTCACCGCTGCGGCTTCGGCATAGCTCAGTTCGCCGTCGCCGTTGCTGTCCCAGTTGTCCACGCAGATGGCCTTCACTGCGGCGTCGGCAAACTGGATGTTGGGGTTGATGGCGAGGTAGATGTTGTTGCGGTTTTTTATCCTATACTTTACGCCAGCAAAGGACGAAATATCATTTATGTCAGGGTTATATTCGTCGCTGAAGTAGGTTAAAGCAGTATAATTATCGCCCGTAGTTGTCAGACGAAATTCGATTTCATTGCCTAGGTAGCCGTCGGTGGGATCATAGCAGCAAAGCAGGAGGTTGCTGTTGCCGTCGTAGTAGAACGGCGTTTGCAATTGGAGACTCACCCATCCGGCTCCCGAAGCCGCAAAGGTGCCATCATATACCAAGGTGGCATCGCTGAGGTCAACCATGTCGGTGTCTGAATCGAAAGTGGTCTTGTCGACGTTTTTCATATACACTTTCATGCCTTCTGTTGTGAAAGGCAAGGTGTTGGTATAATCGAAAGCGATGGAGGTGAGGGCCCCCGTCGTTCCTATTTCTTCGGCGGTGTAGATTTGCTGCGACAGTGAGTAATTATAGTCCATGTTGACAGGTAGGGTGTAGTCTGTGTTAATGGATGTCTCGTCGCCGATGGTCACGATGCCGATAAAGTTAGTGAAGTTGCCCCAAGATGTATACCCATAAGAATTATTATAGTTTTGGTAGTCCGCAAGGCTTCCCATGGGTACATAAACGGGAATGTCGGTAGGGACATAGTTAAAACAAAGTGTGAAGGTGGCGGGTGGCGTTACAGCCCAAACTCTTATTTCCTCGAGATTGGAACACCTGGCGAAAGCGCCTGTGTAAATGTTCGATACAGAAGCAGGAATCTCAATGGAAGTCAGTCCAATACAACCATAGAAAGCACTACCATAGATGGTTGTGACATCGTTAGGAATAACGGTGTTCTTGCAGCCCAAAACCAGCAGGTGGTCAGCAGTCTTGATTATGGCGTTGCAACCGTTGGGCGAGCTGTACACTGTGTTGCCTGGATCCACCGTGATGGATTCAAGTAGGTCGCAATAAGCGAATGGATTACTGCCTATGCTTGTTACCGAGGCAGGGATGGTGACCGAGGTTAGGCTGGTGCAATGATTGAACGCCGAATCTCCGATCGAGGTCACGGAGTTGCCGATGGTCACCGAGGTTAGGCCGCTGCAATTATAGAACGCAGAGTTTCCGATCGAGGTCACGGAGTCGGGGATGGTCACCGAGGTAAGTCCGCTACACTAACCGAAATCATAGCTGCCTATTGAGGTCACGGAGTTGCCGATGGTGACCGAGGTTAGGCTGGTGCAATGATTGAACGCCGAATCTCCGATCGAGGTCACGGAGTTGCCGATGGTCACCGAGGTTAGGC
>JAFWRO010000044.1:0-70577 GCA_017519885.1 Bacteroidales bacterium
CATTTCGAGAAATCGAAAACAAAAGCGGATAATAACATAAGCGGTCGCATAGCTCAAAATTATAGAAAAATTAAATCAAAAAATTATAAGAAAAACGGGACAGAATGTTTTGATTTCGGACGTACATCTTTTGATAATTTTAAAATCAATTTTCTTATAATTTTGAGCGAAGCGACCCCTAAAACTATTTCTCTCGCGCAATCTCCAGCGCGCGATGCACATTGCATCCCACGAAGTTGCCCAGTATCGCCATCAGCCAGGGAAGGAACATGAAGTCCATCGCCGCACAATAGTAGAAGATGTCCGCGATGCTGTGCCTGAAGCCGCACACGATGAAGAGAGGCACACCGAAGAGCAGCGGCAGGAAACGCCCCTCACGCGCAAACTTCACAGCCGTACTCATGATGAAGCCGCAAGGGATGGCAAGCAGGAACACCGCCAGCAGGCTCTTCCCCGCAATCACATCCACAATCTTCTGCGCACTCTCGACGTACTGGGGCGAAGCATAGTCGAAGATCAGGCTCACCAGCCAGCAGCCCACGAAGTTGCCCGCGATGATATACAGCAGGTCGGTCAGTTCCCTACGGTTGGTGAAGAAGCCCGACTTGCCCGTATAGAGCGCCAGTCCGTAATGCACCACGCTGAGCAGACCGAAGCTGAACATCACAGCTCCGATGATACCGCCCATCACCAGATTCACATACCCACCCAGTCCGATGCACACACCGGCGAGCACACTGCTTATCAGCAGATTCACGATTCTTTTCATATTTTTGTCCTTATTTGATTACGCAAAGTCCTTTTTCGTGCGCAAAGATATAGAATAATTGCTCATTCTCCAAGAAGAAATCGAAAAAATGCGATAATATCCATCAATAATTAAAACAAGCAAGCACACCTGTGAAGGTCGGCTTGCTTTTTTCATCCATTTCAAAGAAAAAAGACGAAATATTTGGAAAATTGCACTTGATTTACTATATTTGCACCCGAAAATTATTATATCATGGCAAAGAAACAAGCACAAGACAAGACATCCATCGGATTCGAGGACTAAATATGGAAAGCGGCCGACAATGAAGATAACTTCGATTCCACATCTCTTGCCCCCGTCGTCGGCCTCGGCCATGACGACCATTCCGTCGGCTATTCTTTGGCCGCCGATGACTCTGAGATGAACTAAAAGGACGATGACAGAACCATCTAAAAATAACAATATATGACAATCGAAACTGAAGAAATAGATAATCTTCTCGGTTCAGGCAACCAAATGGACGACACAGACTACTTCGCTCCCATATTTGACATAAATCTTCTTGATGAGGAAATTAAAGAGCTGGAGACGAAAGAGATACATTATTTGTCTGCCTATTACGAGCGCACTATGCTGGACCGATTCTTAACCATAGCCCGCGAGATAGACGATGTAATCTCCAATGGAGAAATCAATAGCACAAATATCGTCAATTACCTGACCATCAAGGAAGCATTTGAAAAGTATCAACTTACGTTCAATCGTCTGGAACAGTATTTGGAAAGGATCAAGAGGCAGAACGAGAGAACTACCTACAACTACATCTCCAAGGAAAGTGCCGAATTCCTTATAGACAAAAACTTCACATCAATAGACTCCCCCGACCGCATTCAAGAGATGATTGATGAAGATGGCGAGGAATTCAGAAAATTCATTGGCGAAAGAATCAACAGTGAATTATCATTTCTTAGAGATATATGGCAGCATATATTTATCGAAGCTCGTTTCAGACATGGCAACGAGATGATGGAGTATGTTATCTCTGAATTCCGACGTTTCGTTAAGATGGACAAATATCATCTTCCTCCCAAACTCAAGGTCGGAGCACAGCATTTCAAATCCGACAGACTCGAGACGGTTTCCAAGCCTCATTGGGCAAAGCTTGCAGAAGCCGACGAGAAACTTATCAGCAAGATCATCAATGACGAACCCGTCGATGCCGGTACTTGCGCTTATTTGTACGATGCCAGTGAACTGAAGGATTTGAGGGAAAACAAAATGCTGCTCAGCTTGCTGAGGGAAGCATCCGACCCGGAGAATCTTTTTGATTGGTCAATCCTGTTCTCTCACGATGAATTGTTCGAACAATACGTGACTTTCGAGAATGTGATGTTCTTCTTCGGCCGCATTCATCGGGAGAACCTGATCAAATGCGAGATGTACGACGGTCTGAGGGAGCAATACCACAAGTTCATCTATGGCACCGAGGAAGATAAGAAGGAAGCGAACGCAGAGATTGTGGTTCCAACCGACACTAAAACCCCAATCACAGAAACCGTCGCTCCTGCTACAGAGAAACACTACATCAACGAACGCATCGACGAAGCCAAGCTGATCGATTTCATCCGAGACTATACCGATGGGCCGAACAAGTCAAACTATTTCGTAAACAAGAGCCATTGGCTTGCCATCTACACTGTGCTGCGTCAAAAGTTAAAGGCGTTGGGCAATGCCCCCATCTTCCTTTTCAACTCCCGACCAAAATTTGTGGAATGGGTGAATCTGAAGATCCAACCGCAGAGCATCCCCTGCGACAAGAATGCCTTGGACAATGCTCCCAAATATTTCCGCGACGAGGACAGCTACCCCTGGAACATCGAAGACTACTATAAATCCGGGGGCACTCAAGATCAGAACTACAACGGCTACTCGATGGTGGCAGATTATTTCCAAAGGAACCTGATCGACCAGCTGAAGGATTTCTTCAGCAAATGATTTTTCCCAGGCAATAGGCGCGTGCATTCCAACCCGAAATGCACGCGCTTATTCGTTGAGTTTTTGAGTTTCGAGTCATTGAGTCATTGAGTTTGGCGTTGAGTTTTTGCCAAAACGGTCACCTTTTTTTGCTTTTCTCGGCTTTTTGCCGTAAATTTGCAATGCAATTCAGTAAATAGCTGAAATGCAGTGCACTTAACTACATCAAATCGACAAAAAACAATGAAACAAAAAAATACAACTTTCGAGAATCCAACCAAGGGGCACCCTCGCCCCTACCCCAGTATATATATCTACCCTCCCCTTTATGGGGGGAGGGCGATATTATACTGAGGGCGGGGCAGGGCCCCTAAGTTGCCCCGAAATCCAATCAATTTTTCGCAAAATTTAACATCGTGGTCTAACCATTGAGTTTTTTTGAAAATCGCATGAAACATATCGTAGAGAGCGTGGAGGAGATGTACCACGCAATGTTACCCTTTGGGGAAGTGATCATCGATGCAGTACTGGATGCGGTTCGCAAGACCAGGACACAAAGCGCGGGAGACATCGCTCTGCTTCTGGACGCAGACCGACGGCTCCTGAATGATGCGTTCCTGCTGCTCACGGGCATGAACCTGAGCACGATGATCATCGAATGGCGAATGATGCAGGCAAAGGATCTGCTCGACGACAAGAGCCTGTCTGTGCTGGAGGTGGCCCATCGCTGCGGCTTCAAGCGTCAGAAGAACCTTATCCTGGCATTCCGCCGAAGGTGGGGAACCACTCCGCAAGCGTACCGAACGGGCAAGCTGCTCCGCAATGGTAATTACGCAGTCAACAAGGATTATCATTCGCGGAAGACTGCCCTCGACATCGCGAAGGAACATCTATCCCGAACCAGCGAACAACAGTAGTTTTTTATCACGAATTTGCGAATTTGAGAATTAACGTGATAAGAAAAGACGAAACCCTATTTCCGATCGAGGCATGTCCCCCAAGGTACCGGGGAGGATATGCGTCGATGGGAGGATGTCCGCTAACGGTCGTTGGAGGACATGCGTCGATGGGAGGATGTCCGCTAACGGTCGTTGGAGGACATGCGTCGATGGGAGGATGTCCCCTAACGTACGTTGGAGGATATGCGTCGATGGGAGGATGTCCCCTAACGTACGTTGGAGGATATGCGTCGATGGGAGGATGTCCCCTAACGTACGTTGAAGGATATGCGATGATGGAGGGATGTCCGCTAACGTTCGTTGGAGGACATGCGAAGATGGTGGGATGTCCGCTAACGGTCGCTGGAGGATATGCGACGATGGAAGGATGTCCCCTAACGTTCGTTGGAGGACATGGTACTATAGAATCATGTCCCCCAACGGTCGCTGGAGGACATGCTCATGATTGAATCGACAAATCTAATGAATAGACACGCTGGACACTATATTCCCGCGTTGATTAGCGAACGGAACTGCTGGATGCCCTGATGATTGTTGTCGAGAGCCTCCACTTCCTGCAGGTAGCGCTCAGCGTGCTCCATATCGCCCATACCGCAGTAGCCGAGGGCAAGCATATACTTGCAGTGGATGAGATTCTTCGTGTCGAGCGAATCGTCCCAGATGAGCAGGTCGGGCAACGAAACGGCGAAGTAGTCCATAATCTGCTTCTCGAAGATGTGCTGCTTTCCGTAGTTGATGAGACGATAGAAGCGACCGTGAGCCTCCCCTTCGCGACCGAGCTTGCGGAGTGCGAGTCCCTGATAGAAGATCTTGTCGGGCTTGGCATCGTTGTAGTACATGGCTGCAGCAGGTTCCTGCGGCCCACGGGTGGCCTCTTCCCAACACTCACGCGCCTTCTCGTTCTGACCAAGGGCTTCGTAAGCCACACCGAGGAGGTAGTAGAAGTCGTTCTCCTGTGCGCCATAGAGCTTGCCTTCGCCGAGGTGATGGGGATACTCGAGGCACTGGTTGAGCAAGGAGATTGCTTCCTTCAAACTCTCAGAACCCTTCAAACCACTCGAACCCTTCAAACCACTCAAACTCTCCTCCATAGCTTTCTTCGCCAATTCTACACGACAGATCTGATATTGTGCGGACACCTTGCCTTCGCCTCCCTCCCATGGATGGAAGATGCGGGCATCGAGGCGCTGCATGGCCTCCCGGTAACGGCCCACCTGGTTGAGCAGGGTGATTTCCTCGAGCACGAGGTCGTCGCGACGCTCGATCAACTTCGGGTACTTCTGCAGGAATGCCAGACGCTCCTCGTGGGGACGATGCAGACGCTTGTAGAGCTGGTCGAGCTCCATCAGGATGCGCTCGTCGTTCTCGTCGAGGTGGAAGGCGCGTTCCATGTATTCCAAGGCCTCGTCCTGCCTGTCCTGCTTGTTGAAGCGGCCCAGGGCAAGATTGCGCCATACGGTGGGGAACGTCGGGTCGAGCTGGGCCGACAGTTCCCAGTTCTCGATGGCGAGGTCATACTGGCGGGCGGCATAGTAGAGACAACCCAGGTAATAGGGAGCACGAGCACCCTGCGGGTTCTGACGCTTGGCGGCTTCGAGCACGATGACGTCTTCGGGACGGTTGGGGAAACAATAGTCGGAGGCGAACTGCTCGGCTTTTTCGATGTAAGATGGAAGATGTGAGAGGGAAGATGGGATGAGGGCGGCCAGGTAATAGTAGGTCATTGGGGTGACGGCACCCTCTTCGATGGCAATCTGCCAAAGGGAGCGAGCCTCGTCGAAGAGACCGGCAGCGCAGTAGTCGAGGGCTACCTCGTCGTAGTTCTGTGCCGAACGGCGAAGCATCTGCTTCATCTGGGCCAGCTCAGCCTCGTCCTGCTCGATAAGGTACTTCTCGAAGCGGTAGCCATAGTTGAACAGGTCGAACGAGAGCGACTCGTCGATGAGCGCCAGCGCATCGCCATGCTTCTCCATTTTGCGTAGCAGGGCAGCCTTCAAGGCACGTGCCTTGTGATTGTGCCAGTTGTTGTTTAGGCAGCGGTTGACCTCGTCGAGGGCATCCTCGTAGCGGCCCTGCATGGTGCTGATCTTGGCTGCTTCGAAATAGCCGGCATCGGCCCAAGCCTTGTTCCAGGTGGCTTTCCAGAAGAGTTCGTAGGCTTCATCCAGCTTCGAACCTCTCGAACACTTCGAACCACTCAAACCCAAATACTTGAGCGCCAGCGCAAGATTGTAAATGGGTTCGCCATCGTAGGGATTGGGATTGCGGCGCTGCGAGAGCTTCACAGCCTTGCGCAGATACTCTTCGGCCTTGGCGAAACGACCCTTGCGGATGTACCACAGGCCAAGGGCATTGAGGCAGCGGATGTCGTTGGGATCGCGACGCAGGGCCTCCTCGTAGTAGTCGGTTGCCTGCCACGTGGCGTGACGATACTGCTCGAGGTGCTGACCGGTGAGGAAGAGCTGCTCGTTGGTCTTGATCTGCTCGGGCAGCAGGGCGGCTTCGGCAGAATCGGGGATCGGACGGATCTCGTCGGCCTCGGCATGCCAGGAGAGGACGGTGCGCTGACCATAGACGAAGTTCTTCTGAATCTCGAAGGTCAGCTCGTTGAAGGAGGCACCGCTGGTCTCGACCGTACGGACAAGCACCTCTTCGGGCGAAAGGGTGAGTTCCTCATTGAAGAACACCTTGCCTTCGTCGCGGCGCAGGACGATCCGTACCTGCTGTCGGCTGGTGGCGAAGACCTTGAACTCGACCTGTCCCCTACCGACCTCGTTGATGTTGAACACAAGGTCCTTCGATGACTCCTTGACCACACCAAGCTCGCGGTAGGGCATGAAGTACTGGGTGAACATCTTCTCTTCGTAGGGCATCAGCCAGGTGAAGTCGGGCTGGTTCTCAGTATAGACGCCCGCCATCAGCTCGATGTAGGGACGGAATCCCGTGCGGTCGATGCCCCACTGCTTCATCTCCTCGGGAGTGGCCTCGTCAGTGAGGTTGCGGTCCCAGGCTCGGCCGAAGTCGCCGTTGCCCCAGGTCCACTGCTTCTTGCCGGGCGAGAAGTGATGACTGGCCACGTGCAGCATACCGCCGTGGGTGTCGTTCTCGTAACCGCCTTCGAAGTTGAAGCGCGAGTTGACACCCATGTAGCTGGTGGGAACGAAGATGTTCCTGTAGTTGGAGATATCGACGCCTGCCGAATAGTCCATCTTGTAATAGGTGCCTGTGGCGATGGGGAACGACGAGACGGCACGCTTGCCATGGTCGAACACGGCGTTGATGTCGGGCGGGAACACGCTCTGATACTGGTCGTTGACCTCAACGGCAGGATTGGCCCACCAGAGGAAGGTCTGCGGCACGTCGGTGCGGTTGTAGAGGCGACCCTTGATCTCGAGATAGGCGCATCCGGGACGCAGCGTGAAGCCTGCCATGCCCTTCTGATGGAACATCTTCTCCATCTCGCTCACCCACACGCTGACCGACCCGTCGGCATTCTCCTCGATGCACGTATCGACGGGCATATAGGTGGTGGGACGATGGTGCTGTGGCCAGTTGAACTCGATGCCACCCGAGATCCAAGGACCGGCAAGTCCAACAAGGGCGGGCTTGATGACGTGATTGTAATAGACGAAGTGACGGCGGGCAATCTTGTCGTAGGCCATCTGCACACGACCGCCCAGTTCGGGCAGGATCATCACCTTGATGTACTCGTTCTCCATCCAGATGGCCTGGTACTTCTTATCGACCTTCTCGTCGCTCATCGTCTCGATGACGGGATAGGGATAGACCACACCACTCGAGCCTTGATAGACTCGCTTCTCGAGGAACATCGGGTTCTTTTCGGGCTTGCCCACCTCATAGGTAGGAATCGTTACCAGTTCTCTCCAAGCTTTGACCATTTATCTTAATCCTTTAATACGTTAACTTTTTTCCATTGCGAATGAAGAGGCCGTTGGCGGGAGCGTGATCGACACGACGGCCCATCAGGTCGAAGAGGGTGCCTTCGTGCATGTCGCGCGAAACTTCGCGAAGACCGGCTTCGCTGACATCCACGAGGACGACCTTGGTGAGCGTGGCGCCAAAGCCCTGGATGATCAGTCCCTTCGTCTTCAGGGTTGGTACGGTGGCTGCGGGAATCACGAACGGGGTGATCTGCGCACCCGAGAACTGACCTGTGATGTCGCGGAGGTTGAACTCATGGCTTGTGGTGTGTTCGTAGATGAACTGGGGATTGGATGCCCATTGGCCATCGAAGAACTGCACCATGCTGTAGCCTGCCGCGCCATCGATGTCGTAATAGAGCACGAGCAGGTCGTCGGCCTCGGTGCCTGCGAAATCGGAGGCGGGAAGGGAGAGCTGCAGACCATCGCCCCAGGCCATATAGCCACTGCCCGACCAGAGCGTCTTGCCTGCCTTCGAATACCAGTCGTCGCCTGGCTCATCGCCCGGTTGTGGCTCGACATAGTCCTGTCCGGAGCCTTCGATGATGCCACGCAGGGCGTAGGTGTTATCGACGCGCATATTGGCCGTACGATTGAAGATGCCGAAATTTTCCGAACCATTTCCGAAGACGTTGTTGTCCCAGACAAAGGCGGCGAAACCATTTTCACGCACCGCGCTGACGAAGGTCCTGTACCAGTACTCCTGGTTCTCGAGCTGGATCTTCTGCACCTCCTCGGAAGCCGAAGCCTGGAAGTGATTCGACACACCATATTCGCCGATGAGCACACCAAGACCTTCCTGCCACCACTTCTTCTGTGCCTGGCTCAAAAGGCTCTTCATCGTATTCTCGTTGCTCGAAGGCGTAGCGCCATAGCTGGCATATTCCTTGCCCCAATAGTAATACTGAGCCGAACCGCAATACTCGTAGGGGTCGTAGTAGTGGAACTCGACGATGAGACGGCCTTCGACCACATCGTTGGGCACCACGAGGCCATTGAGGCCATAATAGGGGTTGCAGCTGTAGGTCTGCACGACGAGGTTGCGGTAGTGGTTCTTGCCACCCGTGGCACGCACGGCATCGACGAAGGTCTGGTTGTAGCTGTTCTGTACGGCCTGGTTCTCGGTGGTAGGCTGTGCCCAGTTGATCTGCACCTCATTGATGCCTGCAAAGGCCAGGTGGTCGTCGTAGTCGGCGAAGGTTGTGGCTATCTGCGTCCAGATCTTGGAGAGGCGACTGTTGATCTTCTCCTGATAAGTGTAGAGCGGATTGTTCTCGAGCCAGGCCTCATGGTGCGTGTTGATGACAACGAGCAGTTCCTGCCCGATGGCATAATCGACCACTTCCTTCACACGTGCCATCCAAATCGGGTCGATGGTCATCTGGTCGTAGTCGGTGATGTGTCCCTCCCAGCGCACGGGGATGCGGATGGCGTTGAAGCCTGCCTCCTTCACGGCCTTGATCATCGCCTCGGTGGTTGCGGGGTTGCCCCAGCAGGTCTCCCACTTGTTGCGGTCGGGCTGCCATACGTCGTACCAGGCCCAGTCGTTGTTGTCCCAACTGCCTCCGGCGCTCTCCAGCGAGTTGCCGAGGTTCCAGCCGGCCTTCACACTCCTGCACCATGTCTGTGCATCCATCGTCATTCCCGTCTCATCGGGTTCTGCAGCAGCAAACATCGGCATCACCGATGCCAGCATCATTGCTGCGAAAGAAAGGTAAATACTGTTTTTCATTGCTTATATTTGTTAGATATTTTTCGGAGTATTCGGAGTACTCAGAGTATTCGGAATAATCGGAGTATTCAGAATAATCGGAATAATCGGAATATTCGGAGAACTCAGATAAGCAAATCACCACTCTGCAACCACCTCTTTTCCTTCGATCCAGGCGGCCATGTTGAGGACGAGGAGGTTCCAGTTCTGGAAGCCCTTGTTGAGGACGGGCTCGCCATTGTCGGGGAGATAGTATTCGTGGAGGGCGCCGAAGCGCTCGTAGTCGCGGCCAAGGAGGAGGATGGTCTTCTCGGCGAGTTCGCGTGCCTCACTGTCGAAGCCATAGCGAACGAGGCCTCGGAAGGTCAGGTAGTTGGCGACAATCCACACGGGACCCTGCCAGCTGCTCGGGTTGCCCGAAGCCTCGACGTTGTACATCTTTTCGAGGGGCGAAAGTGTGCGGATGCCGGCAGCACAGTTGAAGTTGATGGTGTCGTGATACTGACGCGCCACGATCTCTCGCGCCTGCTCATCGGTGGCGATGCCTGCCCACAGCGCCATAAAGCCGCTCCATACGGAGAAGCGCTGAATGAGGCAGTCGTAGCGACGCGGTTGGCCCACGTGCAGGAAGAGGTCGGTGGGCTGCACGCTTTCGACATCGGGTTTCTGCTTGGGCAGGAGGTTCAGATCGACGCTGTAATAGAAGCCATCGCGCGGGTCCCAGCAATGCTCCTGGATGTCGTGCTTCAACGTCTCGGCTTCGGCAGCATACTGACGGCCCAGGTCGTCGAGGTGCAGACACTCGCTGAGATACTGCATGGCGAGCAGTTCGCGATACATCAGCGCATTGAGGAAGATGGAGCCGCTCGACTCCTTGGGGCGATAGAATGTCGATGGGTCATTGTCGACACCGATGGCGAAGTCATCCTCCCAAAAGAGCAAGCCTGTGGCGCTGTGGCGATGCCAATTCATATACTTTGCCTCGAAGGCCTGCAATTTGTAGAAGTCCTCACGCAGCCACTCGGCATCGCCGCCCTGCCCACGCACGATGAAAGCGGCGTGCTGCGCCAGGATGGGCTTGTGCATATTGCTCTTCCAAGGGTTGATGGTCTTGAGCCACTCGGCACGCGAGGGCGAGAAACGCTCGATCCAAATGGGTATCCATCCGTCCATACCGCCATAGGAAAGGGCATTGAGGATGCAGCCCTGTTCGTATCGAACAGCCTCCTCGCGATCTTTTTTCGTGCCATTTTCGAGCAGAATCTGACGCAGGGCGACATTGCTGAGCCACGAGTCCCAGTCCCAAAGCACGTCGTTATATTGTGCACTGCCCGGAGCCAGGAAGGGATAAGGCAGTGCCTCGCCTGCCTCGCGATACATTCCCTTCATGTCGCGGTAGATATGTTCGCGGCAGATCTTCGTATATCGCTTCACATTCGCCTCGGTGCGTTCGGGCACCTGGGCAAAGAGGGCGGCTGCCGACAGGAGCAGCACGGCACATAGTATCAGATTGCGTTTCATGCGGCAAAGATAGCCAAAATAATTGAAACATGGGAAAAAAGACGGCAAAAAACTGCCACTCCGATAAGCAAAAACCGCAATTACTGTAAGAAAAGCCGATTTTTCTGCAAAAATTCGCACAGTATAAGCCTATTATTGAACAAAGATCCGTATCTTCGCAAAGAGACACAAGACAAACATTCATCCCGCCTTTCAAATCAAATGACAATCGAAGAATACATATTATCGCAAAGTCCCGAAGTTCAACCCCTTCTGAGGCAGGTTTGGACATGCATCAGGGAAGCTATTCCCGATGCGGAAGAACGTATCTCCTGGTCGATGCCCACATTCAAGAAGGGACGCAACATCATCCATTTTGCTGCCGCCAAGAATCATATCGGCATCTACCCCGGGCCGGAAGTCGTCCTTGCCTTCGAGGAGTCGCTACATGACTACAAGACAAGCAAAGGCACCATTCAGATTCCTTTGGACAAAGAGATACCCAAGGATCTGATTGCAGAAATTGCCAAATACAGCTACAGGTTGGCGACAGAAAAACACTAGAAACACTATGAGCAAACCCACCAACAAACAAGATTTCGTTGCCTCCATCGTGGAGGGGTATTCGAAACTGAACGAACAAATCGACAAGTTGACTCCTGAAGTCGCCGCTGCGCCTTTCAACTTTTCGGCCGACCCCAAGAAATGCGGTGTACGCTGGATGTACGACCGCTGTCTGCGCGACCTCCTGACGCACCTTTACGAATGGCAGGTCCTGATGCGCGAATTCGTACAGAACATCCGCGAGGGTCATCCCAGGGACTACCTCCCCGACGAATACCGAAAGAACTACCACGAGATGGACAGGATGCTCGTGGAAAAGCATCAGGGCACCAGTCTGGAAGAAGCCAAGAATCTGTTGGAACAGACACATCAGGAAATGCTGAGCCTGGTGGAAAGCTTCACCGACGAAGAGTTGTTTGCAAAAGGTGTGTTCAAATGTACCTACACCACTACTATGGCTGCCTACTTCGAAAGCGTAACGACGAGTTCGTATGGTCAGGCTGTCAAGCTATTGAAAGCCCATCTGAAGAAGCATTAGAAACACCAATCACATTAGAAAAGCCCCTTGGACCAGTTGCTTGAAGGTCCAAGGGGCTTCGTGTAAGATGACTCCGTTGCTTAACGGTTATTTCAAATCATAAGCGAGGGTCTGAAGGATGTTCTTCGAGGAATTGCCGATGAGGAAGTTGAAGCGACCTGGTTCGGAACGCCAATCCTTGGCAGCGACATCGTAGAACTGGAAGGCGCGATCGCCGAGCGTAAGGGTGACCTCCTTGGTCTCGCCTGGCTGGAGGAAGACCTTCTGGAAGGCCTTGAGCTCCTTGACGGGACGAGCGACCGACGACTTGACATCCTGCACATAGAGCTGCACGACCTCGGCACCTGCACGGCTGCCGGTGTTGGTGACGCTCACATTGACCTTGACTGCACCGGGAGTTGCATCGGCCACCTTTGCATCGTGCATCGTGAAGGTGGTGTAGCTGAGACCATAGCCGAAGGGGAAGAGTGGCGCGAACTTCTGCTTGTCGATGTAGCGATAGCCCACGTCGAGACCTTCGTCATAATAGATATCCCAGAGGTGTACGGTGCTGTCCTGACGCTCGATGCCTGGATATCGACGAGGATCAGCCACACGCTGACGGCCCTGCTTGAGGACGGGAGCGTGAACGGAACACTGGTCGAGCGAAGCATACCACGTCATGGGCAGGTGGCCCGAAGGATTGACATCGCCGACGAGGACCTGAGCAAGCGAGGTGCCTGCCTCAGAACCAAGATACCAGTCCTGCAAGACAGCGGGAACACGGTCGATCCATGGCATGGCTACTGCATTGCCCGAGATGTTGACTACCACAAGACGAGGATTGGCCTGAGCCAAGGCCTCGATGAGCTGGTCCTGTCCGTAAGGAAGGGCATAGTCGGCACGGTCGGTGCCTTCGTTGTCCTGTCCACCCGACTTGTTGAGACCACCGATGAAGATGACCACATCGGCCTCGCGAGCCATCTGAACGGCTTCGGTGCAGAGCTCTTCGGCGCTGCGCGAATCGTTAAGGTCCTGACCGGTAGATACACCATTGTAGGAACCACCTGGATCACCCACGTAACCACGTGCATAGCTGATCTGAACACCCGTGCCGGCAAGACGTGCCTTGAGGCCATCGAGGGGCACGATCTCGTGCTGTGCCTTGAGACTGCTGGAACCACCACCCACGGTCATCATCTTGATGGCGTTCTCGCCAACGACGAGGAGGCTGCGAACCTTAGACAGGTTCAAGGGGAGCAAGGGTTCTGAGGGGTTCGAAAGGTTGCTCACTTCGTTGCGCGCGAGCAGAGCTCGGAGCGAAGGGTCGTTCTTGAGGAGTACGATACCCTCGGCACCTACCTGCTGGGCGAGCTGGATGTGCGGCTCGCTGTTGATGGAGCCAAAGCCACGATTGCGGTTCATGGTGGTGCGATAGATGAGACGCAGGACGCGACGCACCTTGTCGTTGAGTTCCTTCTCCCTACCTTACCTTCAAGAATGAGCTGGCGATAGGGATTGGCCATGAGGTAGTTGTCGTAGGCATTGGTGGCGCCCATCGAGAGGCCATCGGTCCAGGTGCCAAATTCGAGGTCAAGGCCATTGTAGATGGCTTCCTGGGTGCTCTGTGTGCCACCCCAGTCGCTGATGATGGCGCCATCGAAGCCCCATTCACCCTTGAGGATCTCGTTCATAAGGTACTGGTTGTGGCAGGCATGCTGGCCACGGAAGAGGTTGTAGCCTCCCATCAGTGTCCAGGCACCACCTTCGCAAATGGCTGCCTCGAAGGCGGGCAGATAGATCTCGCGGAGGGTACGCTCGTCGCAGAGAGCATTGGAGGTGTAGCGCTCGTGCTCGTTGTTGTTGAGCGCATAGTGCTTCACACAGACTGCCACGCCCTGCTCCTGCACGCCCTTGACGTAGCCCACTGCCATGCGGCCCGAGAGGAAGGGATCTTCGCCCATATACTCGAAGCTGCGGCCATTGAGCGGGGTGCGACAGATGTTGACGCCAGGACCGAGGAGAACGGCCTTGTTGCGATAGCGTGCCTCTTCGCCGATGGACTGGCCATAGCGGAGGGCAAGATCGGTGTTCCAGGTGGCTGCCAGGCAGGTCAGCGCAGGGAATGCCGTACAAGAGTCGTTGCTGCAACCAGCCTGCTCCCATTCGTCCCAAAGCACGTCGGGGCGGATGCCGTGCGGGCCATCGGTACACCAGAGTTCGGGAATACCAAGGCGACCCACGCCAGGACTGGAGAACTTGGACTGCGCATGGATGATGGCAATCTTCTCGTCGAGTGTCATGCGCGAAAGGGCATCATCGACACGTTCCTCGATGGACTTTGTCTCGTCGAGATAGACGGGCAAGGTCTGGGCCTGGAGTGCGGGGGCCGCAAGGAGGGCAAGGATTAGAAGATTTTGGGTTTTCATTGTTTTAGTTTTTCGGGATTTCGGAATCACGATATATCGGTATTACGGTATAACGAGATTACGAGATAACAACGTAATTACTTTTGCCAAACACGTACCCAATCGACTTCGAGCGAAACGGGAAGGGCACTCTCATCGACGCCCATAGCGCCGCCCCAGTCGCCACCCCAAGCGAGGTTGAGGATGACATAGAAAGGTGCATTATAGGGCCAGTCGTCGCGACCAAGGCCACGATTGTCGTAGCTGAGCTGAACCTTGCCATCGACATAGGTGGTGATGTTCTGCTCGGTCCAATGGATGGCGTAGGTATGGAACTCACCCTCGGCACCGGCACAATACATCTCGTGGGTAACCTGTGTGCCATTGGAATGCACATGGGCATTGGCATGCAGGCTCGACGAAACGTAGTTGGGATGGTAACCAACCTCCTCCATGATGTCGATTTCGCCATCGGCAGGCCATGAATGGAAGTTGACGGGCATCATCCAGAATGCGGGCCAGGTACCCTTGCCCTTCGGCAGCTTGATGCTGGCCTCGATGTAGCCGTACTGCCAGCCGGTCTTCTGGTTGGCATAGACGCGACCCGAGTAGATCTTGCCGTTCTCCTTGAAGCAGTTGATGGAAAGGATGCCGTTCTTGACGGTAGCCACCTCACGTCCACCGGGCGAAGCCACATTGACGTAGGTCTGCAACTCGTGATTAACCCAACCGGCATTGGCTACCTGATAGGTCCAGCCGTTCTGCTCGTCGATGGTACCATCCTTCTCGAACTCGTCGTGCCATACGAGCTTGAACTCGGGTCCCATGGGGCAAGTGATGCTGGGCTTGGTAGCTGCCTCCTGGCTGACGGTGATGAACTCACGCTGGGAGCCTGCCTTGACAGTGATCTGGCCCTGACGGGGCTCGTAGTTGACGTTCTCGGAGATGGTGACAGTGAGGGCTGCTGAGCCCGCCTTGCCCGAACCGGGAGTAACGGTGAACCATGTCTCGCCATTGGTAGCGAAGGCAGCCCATTCGCGATCGGCCTGGACGCTGATGCTGGAGGTGCCGCCCTCGGCGGGCACATTGATGGTGGTGGGTGATGCCGACAGCTGGATGGTGGTGACACCTCCGCTGCCGCCCTCATCATCGCCGCCGCCACAGGAAGAGAAGGCCAGTGCAGAGCAAAGGATGACAGAGAGAATATTCATTGATTTCATTGACAGCTTAATGAATTATTAAGGGGAGTAAAAGAGGAGTAAAAAGGGAGTAAAAGAGGAGTAAAAGGGACGTTACCTTCGCCATATCAAATTTGGACTAACCAACAATTGTTAATTGTTAATTATTAATTGTTAATTGAACATTAGTCCCTTAAAATCACTAAGATTCCCTTAAATCCCTTAGAATCCCTTAGAAGTAAAAAACTGCCTGACATGTCCTGACGGGCACATCAGGCAGCACTTACACACACATATATACTAACTAACGTTATTCTGCCTCCTGGATGATGATATCCTTGATGGTTACTTCGCTACCAGCGGGGTTGCCTGCAAAGTCGAATACCATCTTGAAGGTCTCGTTGGTGATGTCACCCTTCGGAAGAGCAAGGTCGGTGAGTTCGACAACAGTCTCCTCGTAAGCCACACAAGCGTGACGGTCGGCAGTGAGGTAGTTTTCGTCGTTGCCGTTCTCGGTGAACTTGACAGTCACACCGGGCTGATCCTGGTTGGCGAAGAGCGTGAAGCGAATGTTGTACTTCTTGTCGGCGCTGATGTCAGCCTTGCCGAGTTCGGTGGAGATATGCCACTGAGCCTGCCACTGGTCGGTGGTTGCTTCGGGAAGCACGATGGTGTAGCTGTTACCCTCGACAACAGTCTCAGGATTGGCTATCTGTGCCCAGCCGGGAGCGTAGTAGAACGAGATGGTCTCGTGAGCACCCTTGAGCCAGAGATTGCGCTCACCGGTGAGGTCCCAGTCGATGGTCTTGGGTCCCTTGTGCTCCTGCAGGTGCATATCGCTGATGGTGATGACGGTTCCATCGGCATTGCCACCGAAGTCGAGGACAATCTTCATATTGGTGATGTCGCGCATATCGGTGCCATTGGCTATCATCGCGAGGTTGGGCAGGGTAACCCAAGTCTCCTCGTAAGCCGTGACGGCATGACGATCGGCGGTGATGAAGAGGTTGTCGTCGTCCTCCTGGGTGATCTTCACAGTGACACCAGGATGATCGGTGTTGGAGACAATCTTGCAGCGGAAGTCATAAGTAAGATCCTTGCTGAGGGTGATGCCGGTGTTGTGGAAACCAGCCTGTGCCTGCCACTGGTCAGTGGTTGCTGCGGGCAAGCTCCATGTGTAAGCTGTACCGTTGATTTCGCACTCAGGATTGTCAATCTGTGCCCAACCAGGAGCATAATAGTACTGCAGTTCGACAGGCATACCTTCGAGGATGTTGGCGCCACTCCAATCAACGTCCTGACCAGGCTCGGGGCCGGGTTCATCGCTCGGAGGAACGATGGTGTTCTTGCTGTGCTCGATGAAGCAGAAGTTCTTGATGGTCACCTCGGTGCCAGCAGCGTTGCCGCCGAAGTCGAGGAAGAGGTCGTAGGTGAGACCGCCGAGGTCGATGCCGGGCACGTCGTAGAAGTAGTAGATGTAGTCTTCCATAGCACCTACCTTGACACGATCGGCGCAGATGAAGTTGCCATCATTGCCCTCGCCAGTCTGGACGAGCTTGACGGTGATGCCTGGGTGATCCTGGGTAGAGGTGATGACGCACGAGAAGTCGTAAGTCTGTCCTGCAGGCACGATGTTGTTGTCGAGCGAGGTATGGAGTGAGAACTGTGCCATCCACTGGTCGGTGGTAGCCTCGGGGAGGGTTACCTTGACGCTGTTGGCATCGAATTCATATGGGAAGTCGGCAATCTGACTCCAACCTGGAGCATACCAGATGGTATTGAAGACTGGGTTGGCCTGCTTCCAGAGGTTGTCGGGGCTGGTGTAGTCGAAGCCTTCGAAGACAGTCTCATGCGTGGTGGTGAGAATGTACTGCCAAGCAATGCCGGGGCCTTCGCTGACGAGAGTCATCGACTTGGTGGTCATGTTGACCACGAGGTAGCGAGGATTCTCCCAGATGGCGTCGTTGGCGATGTAGGGGAAGTAGGTCTTGGCCGGGAAGGTCAGGAAGAGATCATCGCCATCGACCTCGAATGCATAGGTGGTGGACATTGCCTCGACGGGCATGCTGAAGTCCTCGGTAGCACCAATGGTGTTGAGCGCGGTGGTGCCGTAGTTGACGTACATCGTGCCGTTCTTGCCAGGGTTGAAGGTGTAGCGATAGTCGTCGGTGAACTCGAGCGAGTTGTCGTAGAGGCCGGTGCCAGCCTTGTCGTCGGGCTGAGCAGCCCACCAGTTGGTAGGATTGCCTACACTTTCACCACAAGCGAGGTGACCCTGTGTCTTGTTGTCGATGTACCAGGGAGCCTTGCTGAGCATAGTGGTGTACTTGGTGAAGTCCATAATGGTGTTGTCGATGTGGAAGGTGCGTGTGACCTTGCCATCGCTGATGCCATCGCGACTGCCAATCTGGACATTTACGGTGTAGTCGCCCGAAGAGGCGAAGATGCGCTGATAGCCGTTGACTGTGCTGCGTTCAATCTTCTTGCCGGTGTCGATGTTCCAAACGGGATAGACACCCTTGGCATTCTTGAGGTTGAAGGTCACCTGGTTGGTGGACTGATCGACGGTGATTTCAACCATGTCCTCGAAGTTGGATGCCTGAGGCACCCCGCTCTCGTTGAGGCCCTCGATGTCGTCGGGAGAACATGCAACCAACGAACCTGCTACCAGAAGGGCACTCAATATATATTTATATGTCGATTTCATAATGGGTAACTGTTTTGGAATTAATACTCATTCTGCTTGAGAGCAACATCGGAATCCAACTCAGACTGAGCGATGGGGATGTACTTCTTGCTCGGAGTCCAAGTACCTACGCGGCCCTGATCGTTGGGATTGGTGCCATCGCAAGGAGTGGGAACGAGCACTGAGGCTGCAAGACCTGTACGAACAAGGTCCCAGTAGCGCTTGCCTTCGCCCACGAACTCGAGCTTGCGCTCGTTGATGATGTTGTCGATGGTGGCATCGACGGCACCCAGACCAGCACGCTGGCGCACCTGAGTGAGGAGCGACTTGGCATCGCCCGAACCTGTGCGAACCATCAGCTCGGCAGCGTTGAGCAGCGTCTCAGCAAAGCGGTAGTAGCGGAGGTTGTTGTTGTAGTTGAGGTTGTTGTCGAAACCGGCATCGGCATTGTTGGCCGTGAATGGGCGATACTTGCGAAGCCAGATGTGGGTATCCTGGAAACGGTTGGTGTACTCCACGCCACGCACATCCCAGCAGGTAGCATCGCGGCGAACGTCACCTTCTTCGAACATGTTGTAGGTAGCTGTACGTACAGGGAGGAAGCCCCATCCGTCGGCACCTGAATTCCAACCGTCGCCACCGGGCCACGAGTTGGGCGAAATGAGGGTGGGAAGCACGGTACCGCCAATGGCGAGAGGGCTACCCCATCCGCGCTCGTTGTTGCCATCCTCGTAGTTGATCTCCCAGATGGACTCGGAGCACCATTCGCCTGTCTCATCCCAAAGGTTGGCATAGTCGGGGTTGAGTGAATACTTGCCCGACGAGATGATCTCGTTCATAAAGCCGAGGGCCTTGCTGTAACGGCTCTGGTCATTCTGGTACATTACCATCTCGGCATACATCATATAGATCATAGCCTGCGAGATGCGTCCGCTGTTGGCATCGTCCCAACGCATGGGGAGAACACCAGAGGCAGCTACCTCTTCGAGCTCGACGATGAGCAGATCGTACACCTCGTCAGCAGTGAGCTGTGGAGCGGTGTAGGGAGCGGTGAGGTTCTCGAGATAGAAGGGGATGTTGCCGAAGTAGTGCCACAGCATATTATAGTAGAACACGCGGAGGCCACGGGCCTGCATCTCGTACAGCGACTTGTTGGCAGCCGACATGTCGGGCACTTCGTATTCGATGTACTTGAGCACGTCGTTGCAGCGCTTTACGCCACTGTAATCGACGGTCCAGAGCGAACTGAGGGTGTTATTCTCATTGGCCTGGTAGTTGGAGAGCATATGCCAGTTCTGCATATCAGCGAGGTTGGAACCACCTACCCAGAAGAGGTCGCCCATAATCTCGGCGTCGATGTTGAGCGCATTGTACTGGCCGAGTCCCCAGTCGGGCCAATGGATGGGGTCGTAGGCGGCGATGAGAGCCTCCTGGATATGTGCGTCGGAAGTATAATATTCTTCAAGGGGTTCGCCCGACGGATTCTCGACCTCAAGGAACGAGTCGCTGCAAGACGACATAGCGAAAGAGGCAGCGGCAATCAGTAAACCTATATATTGAGTTTTCATATGTTTTGAATTAACAATTAATAATTAACAATTAATTGCGGGTGAATTTAGAATGCAATATTGAATCCGACAGTCCAAGTACGAGCCTGAGGATAGACACCGCGGTCGATGCCGAGGGAAGTGCCACCCGAGGCGATTTCGGGATCGAAGCCCCAATACTTGGTCCAAGTGACGAGGTTCTCGACCATGCCGTAGATACGGAAGCGCTCGATGAATGCACGACGCGTGAGCTTGGCGGGCAGGGTGTAGCCGAGGCTCATGTTCTTGATGCGAAGGTAAGAGCCATCGCAGACATAGAGGTCAGATACCTGCCAGTTGGTCTCGTCCTGGAGAGAGAGACGTGGATACTTGTCGGACGTGCCTTCGCCTGTCCAGCGGTTGAGCATCCACTTGGGATAGTTGCCCGAGAAAACGTCGCTGCGGTAGGTAGCGTCGAAGACGTCGGAGCCCTGAACACCCTGAAGGAAGATGTTGAAGTCGAAGCCCTTCCAATCGGCATTGGCATTGAAACCGAAGGTCCAGTCGGGAGTACCGTTACCGATGTTGGTGCGGTCGTCGGTAGTAATCTGACCATCGCCATTGACATCGACGAAGCGAACGTCACCAGGAACAGCCTTAGGCTGGATGAGCTGGCCGTCAGCATTGGTATAGGCACGAACCTCGTCCATATTCTGGAAGACGCCATCGGTCTTGTAGCCATAGAAGAATGGGAAAGGCTGACCGTTCTCGGCACGGGTGCCGCCACCGGCGATGCCCTGAATGCCGTCGAAGTTGAGGAAGCCTTCGGTATTACCGAGGTTCTTGAGGGTATTCTTTACGTAAGAGACGTTACCCTTGAGAGAGTAATGGAAGTCGCTGATGTGACCCTTCCAGCCAAGTTCGATTTCGACACCCTTGTTCTCCATATCACCCACGTTGCCAAGAGGCTTGGTTTCGCCCACATAGCTTGGGATAGGCATAGCAAGGATCATGCCGTTGGTCTTCTTGATGAAGTAATCGACACTGAGGGTGAGTGCATCCTTCATGAAGCCGAGGTCGATACCAAGGTCGTGCTGCTCAGACTCCTCCCACTTGAGGTCGGGGTTGGCGATACGGTTGGCCTTTGAGCCGTTCTGCTTGGTGGCGATGCGACCGAAGAGGACGTTGTTGCCCATCGAGGTGAGGGTGGTATAGGTGAAGTCACCGATGTTCTCGTAACCATTCTTACCCCAGCTGTAACGCAGCTTGCCGATGGTCACCCATTCGGGCATGTTGAAGAAAGGTTCGCGTACGAAGTTCCAACCAAGTGAGAATGATGGGAAGACACCGTACTTGTTGTTGGAGCCGAAGCGGCTCGAACCATCACGACGCAAGGTGAACTGGAACATATAGCGCTCGTCGTAGTTGTAACTGCCACGTGCGAAGAGAGAAGAAAGGGTATGCTCGGTGTAAGGACCGCCCCATACGCTGTGTTCAACGGTAGCACCGGTGATGTTGCCATCGGCGTCCTTCGAGAATTCGACGTTGCCCGTTGCATAGTTGATTGATGGCTTGTTGATGTTGACGAGGTTCCAGCGGCTGCCTCCGATCTCGGCGCCCTTCGACTTGTAGGCCGACTGACCGAGGACGATGTTGAACGAGTGGCGACCAAGTTCCTTGTCGTAAGAGATGACGTTCTCAATCTGCCAGTGGTCGGACTTGGCTGAGAACTGAGTAGCAGAGGTATGGTCGGTATTGTTGTTACCCGAGAGGTAGTAGAGGCTCTTGACAGCTCCATCGTAGCCCCAGAACGAGAGGTCGGCGCTGTAGGAGAAGCTATACTTCAGGTTATCCCAAAGGCCGAGGGTGACGTTGAAGTGAGGCACAAACTTGTGGCTCCAGTTCTTGGTTGGAGTCTGCGCTACCATCATGGCGAGTGGGTTATTCATCTCCTGATAGGTGCCACCGTAGTTTGGAATGCTGTAAAGATTACCGTTCTCGTCGGCGGGGAGATCGAATTCGGAGTAGTTGCTCCTCATCTTCTCGGCATATGCACCCGATACGGTTGGGGTCAGGATAGGCGACATATAAAGCGCTGAACCAAGGACTGAACCAAACTCGGAATTGGTGGAGATGCCAGTACTATGGGTACGCAGATACGAGAGGTTGACCGAAAGATCAAGTTTGTTGAGGAAGTTACGCTCCTTGGTAGCATCGATGAGCGTGTAGTTGCTATTGGAACGGAGGGTCAGACGATCGTAGTTGGACTGACCATAGTTACCGCCCACGATACCTTCCTGACTGAAGTAGCCGAGGGAGACGTAGTAGTTCATCCTATCATTAGCACCGCTGACCGAAACATCGTGGTTGACGATGGGGGCATTGTCGTTGAAGACAAGCGACTGCCAATCGGTGCCACCGTTCAACGGGATGGCGTTGCCCATGGCATCGGTGAGGTTATATGGATCGGCGTAAAGAGGATCCATACCGGCATTGACGTACTTCTCGTTCTGAAGGACGGCATACTCGGTGGCGTTGGTCACGTCGCGATGCTTCCAGGCTGTCTGCCAGCCCCAAGAAGCGTTGTAGTTGATCTGAGCCTTGCCCTGCTTGCCCTTCTTGGTGGTGACGATGATAACGCCGTTGGCAGCACGTGCACCATAGATGGCGCCCGAGGCTGCATCCTTGAGGACTTCGATACTCTCGATATCGTTGGGGTTGACGATGTCAAGACCACCTTCGAGCGGAATACCGTCGACGATGTAGAGAGGGTCGGAAGCGTTGTAGGAACCGGTACCACGGACACGAACGCGGGACGACTCACCAGGCTGGCCAGAGTTGGCGGTGACGTTAACACCGGCAGCCAGACCCTTCAAGGCATTGTCGATACGAACAGGAGCCTTGCCCTCAAGGTCTTCACTGCTGACCTTGGCGATGGCTGCAGTAACGACGCTCTTCTTCTGCACACCGTAACCGACAACGACAACGTCCTCGAGGAGTTTCTTGTCCTCAACCAGGACGACGTTCATCTTCACACGAGCGGGAAGCTCCTGTGGAATGTAACCCACGAAACTGAATCCGATAGTAGCGCCGACGGGGACACCAGTGAGGGAGAAATTACCATCGATATCGGTAATAGCTCCGATAGTTGTACCCTTGACATAGGCATTAGCACCGATGACGGGCTCGCCCATCTCATCTACAACGACGCCATTCACCACCATAGTCTGGGCAAAGAGCCCCAATGGTGAGAAAAGGAGGATTGCAAGGAGCAATGTAATCCTTGACATCCATTTGTCTGAAGTTTTTCTCATGTTGATGATTGATTTTAGTAAGTAATATATAATATGTGTTGAACAATGTTTTCAAGTAATGTAGTGCAAACACAGGTATAGACACTTTGTCACTTTTGACGGTGCAAAGTTAGGACAATTTTCAGTAAGTTGTACAATCAAGTAATGTGCATCGGTAAGTTTCATGATATGTGATCTCTCTGTTTTTCAGGCACTTCGTGTTTTGCATCGGTAAGTTTTGATTGGGCCGTTAGGAATTGCTAAATCGGCCCAATTGGCGTACATATTCGGCAAAATGCTCTTTTGGGACAATTGCCTTGTTGCGCGTCTTCAGTCGATTGTTGTACACGGTCTGTGGCGAAACGTGCAGGAACTCGGCAATCTTGACACTATCGGTGATGCCCAGTCGAACCAGCGCATAGATGCGCAAATCGGTGTTGAGCAACTCACCCTTGCGGGGCTCGATGCGCTCCTCAGGCTGCAAAAGGTTGTTGAAATCGGTGATAAAATCGGGATAGATGTGGAGGAAGATGGCATCGAAATTCTGATAGAACTCCTTCAACTCATCCTGTACAAGGTTGCTCTTCTCGGTCATCTGCAAGACCTCATCATAAAGCTTCACCTTGGTCTTTCGGTTGATGTTCTTGCGGTATTCGTCCATCTTGCTGATGTAGTTGGAGCAAAGCGAGAAGACATAACCCACATACTCCTCCTTAACGTAGTTGGATTCCTGCAATTCGCGGTTCACCTCGGCCTGCTGCTCCATGGCTGCCTGCAGCTTGCGGTTGGCTTCGGTGAGTTCGGCATTGGCATGTGTGAGGGCAGCACGGTTTGCGCTCAGTTGCTCGTTGGTCTCCTCAAGCTGGCTACGGCTCTGGGTGAGCTTGCGACGCTGTAGCCAACCATTGATGACTGCTATCAACAGGACGAAGAACAGAATGGCCAGAATCCAAGTGATGGCCTGCTGGCGCTTCTGCTGCTCGGCGACACGTTCGCGATAGCTGGCAAGAATGTCGTCCATCACACGAGCGATGCTTACGGTGCGTACAAGGTTATTGTAGATTCGCGAAGTGTCGAGGCACACATTAATATATGTATATGCGCGCGAAAGATCGACGGCACTATGATCCTTCGAACCGAAGAAGCCGTGACCACGACGCGATTCGCTCAGAGAAATGTCATAGAGGACCGAAGACAATTCCTCGAGAGAGGCAATATCCTGATTAGCTGCACGCAGGTCAGCGATGCCCGAACGCGCCATATATTGCAAATAGAGATCCTCCTCTCCCATCTCCTGATACATACGAGCCAGGCAATAGGCCAACATTGCATCATGACGACTATCGAACTGCAAGGTATCAACCACAGGGGACAACGCCACGATGGCTTCCTGTATGTTTCCCACACTATAAGCACGCCAGGACTGCCACCAGAGATAATTATCATCTGTCGGCTCCATGATCTGGTAAATCGAATCGGTATAGGTCCATGCCTGTTGCTGATACGACTCCTTCATAGGCTCAGACCATGAGTATTGTGCAAGGTGGGAATAAAGATACTCCTGCTGGGCATAGTAATCAAGTTTGAGATTGCGGTTCAAACTACCCAGCTTCAGTCCTTCCAAGGCATTGGTTGCTTCAAGAAGCTGACCGGTGGAGGCAAGGATGAACGAACGCTGGATCTGCCACTCGGCCATACCATCACGATCACCGCGTTGCCGTGCAATCTGCAGGTTGGCATCGACCAGACTCATCGCCAGTTCGCTGTCGAACGTGAAGCATTCGTCGTAGATACGACGGTTGAGCTGATAGAGTTCCTCCACATCGCCCAAGCCTCGCTGCATAATCTGCATCTGTTGCAGGCGATGACGTTTCTGCTCGTTGATATGCTGACGCTGCTGCACAACCGAGTCCAGACGCTGAAGCCAGCGTTCCGACTCGCTATTATACGCGTAACACTTCCCTCCCAGTAGAGAAGCGATGAGCAACGACATGAAAAATACAATCCTCTTGTGCCTCATTGGTGTGCGTTAGTATTCATTCGACGCTGCGAAGATACAAACATTTTTCGAGTCGTCCAAATTTTTTGGTTCATTTTTTGCAAAATTTGAAAAACACGAACGTCAAAAAATGTTTTATGCACATCAAATGATGAATTCGAATTCTAATTTTTTGTTAAATTTAGCACTTTTCGGCCTTAAAACCGTTCCTAAAGGGAAAAAAATAATAAATTATTGACTTTTTTTCGACAATGAATTGCAAAAATCATTAAAAATCATCATATTTGCAGCGTGGAAACAAATTATCCATCGAACAAAAAATGATTGAGCGATTTCTGAATCAAGTGGAGTTTTCGAGCTACGAAGACTTCATGCAGCATTTCAAGCTTATCGTTCCGGAGCATTTCAACTTCGGCTATGATGTCATCGACGCCTATGCCGAGGAACAGCCAGAGAAGGAAGCCATCCTTTGGACCAACGACCACGGAGAGGTAAAGCACCTGAAATATGGCGAATACAAGAGGCTGTCGGACCAGGCAGCCAGTTATCTGCTGACCCTCGGCATAAAGCGAGGCGACCGAGTGATGCTTATCTTGAAGCGCCGGCTGGCCTGGTGGATCACTATGGTGGCGCTCCACAAGATTGGCGCCGTGGCCATCCCCGCCACCCACCTGCTTACCGACAAGGACATCATCTATCGCTGCCATGAAGCTGAAATCAAGGCTATCATCGCCGTAGGTGACTATGACGTACTGCGCAACGTCATCGGTGCTCGCGCCTTCTGTTCATCTCTCGAACACTGCATCTCGATAGGACCAAGAGTTCCCCGAGGATGGGACAACTTCTGGCAAGGCCTGTTCGATGCACCGGAATTCGTCAGTCAGAAGGGACAGAATCTTGCCACCGACAACTTCCTGATGTACTTCACCAGTGGCACTTCGGGCGAACCCAAGATGGTGATGCACGACTACGCATACCCGCTTGCACATATCATCACAGCCAAATACTGGCACAACGTACATGAAGGTAGTCTTCACCTCACCTTGGCCGACACCGGTTGGGGAAAAGCCGTATGGGGCAAGTTATACGGGCAGATGATAGCAGGCGCCACAGTCTTCGTCTATGACTTTGAAGGACATTTCGAGCCAGCCGACCTACTAAAGATGATGCAGGACTTCCACGTCACATCGTTCTGTGCACCTCCAACGGTCTATCGTTTCCTGATACGCGAGGATCTCAGCAAATACGACCTCAAGGCACTTGAGTACTGTACCACGGCTGGCGAAGCATTGAACCCCAACGTCTTCATGGAATGGAAGGAGAAGACGGGCATCATGATTTACGAAAGCTACGGACAAACAGAGACCACGCTGGTGCTAGGCACTTATCCCTACGTAAAGCCCGTGCCTGGATCGATGGGTGTGCCTAATCCTCTGTTTAAGGTCGATGTGCTTGACAACGATGGCAACCCTTGCAAGCCGATGGAGCATGGCCAGTTGGTGATTCGCACCGACAACGGCAAGCCATACGGACTTTTCAAGGAATACTATCGCAATCCTGCATTGACCGAGAAGGCGTATTCGAACAACATCTACTATACTGGAGACGTGGTATATTACGATGAGAACGGATACTTCTGGTTCGTGTCGCGCGCCGATGATGTCATCAAGAGTTCGGGATACCGTATCGGCCCCTTCGAAGTGGAGTCAGCGCTGATGACCCACAAGGCAGTGGTCGAATGCGCCATCACTGGTGTGCCCGACGACATCAGAGGTATGGTAGTCAAGGCAACTATCGTGCTGGCACCCGATTACAAGCAGAAAGCGGGTCCTAAACTCGTGAAAGAACTGCAGGATCACGTGAAGCATGAAACGGCTCCCTACAAATACCCCCGTGTGATAGAATTCGTGAACGAATTGCCAAAGACCATCAGTGGCAAGATACGTCGCGTGGAGATACGAGAGAATGACAAGTCGCATGGTTGTCATTTTTGACTTGCAAAGTTAGCGATTTTTACACAAACATACGAATTTAGGTCAGTTTTTTGACCTAAATTTTGTTTTTAAAAAGGGGTTTCGAAAAAATATTTGTATATTTGCACATCTTTACAATTCAAATACCAACTAATATCTATTCACCATCAATTAATAATCCGGCTAAAATTATGGCAAACGTTCCTTTCAAGTATGCGCCTATGTTCCAGATGGGCGAAGACAAGACTGAATATCGCCTGCTCACCAAGGAAGGCGTCACAGTCAGCACTTTCGAAGGCCATGAAATCGTCAAAGTTTCAAAAGAAGCCCTGACTCTGCTCGCTCAGCAGGCATTCCACGATGTGGAGTTTATGCTGCGTCGCGAACACAACCTCCAGGTTGCAAAAATCCTCAAGGATCCTGAGGCAACGGAGAATGACAAATACGTAGCACTGCAGTTCCTCCGCAATGCCGAGACATCGGTCAAGGGCATCCTTCCCTTCTGCCAGGATACCGGCACCGCCATCATCCACGGTGAAAAAGGCCAGCAGGTCTGGACCGGCTTCGAGGATGAAGAGGCATTGAGTCTTGGCGTTTACAACACCTATACAGAGGACAACCTGCGTTATTCGCAGAATGCTCCACTGAATATGTACGACGAAGTCAACACACGTTGCAACCTGCCTGCACAGATTGACATCGAAGCAGTTGAGGGTGCTGAATATCGTTTCGTTATGGTAGCCAAGGGTGGTGGATCGGCCAACAAGACCTACTTCTACCCCATGACCAAGGCAACCATCCAGAACGAAGGCACGTTACTGCCATTCCTCGTTGAAGAGATGAAGCACCTCGGCACCGCTGCCTGCCCACCCTATCACATCGCATTTGTCATTGGTGGCACTTCGGCCGAGAAGAACCTCCTCACCGTGAAGTTGGCTTCAATCAAATATTATGACAATCTTCCTACAACAGGTGACGAGACTGGCCGTGCATTCCGCGACATCGACCTCGAGCAGAAACTGCTTAAGGAAGCATTCAAGATCGGCCTCGGCGCACAGTTTGGTGGCAAGTACCTGGCTCACGACATCCGCGTGATACGTCTGCCACGTCATGGTGCAAGCTGCCCCATCGGCATGGGCGTTAGTTGCTCGGCCGATCGCAACATCAAGGCCAAGATCAACAAGGACGGCATCTGGCTCGAGAAGATGGATGACAATCCGTCAGAACTCATCCCCGAGGAATTCCGCAATCCAGGCGAAGGTGGCAAGGGTATCGAAATCGACCTTGACAAGGGCATCGACGCTGTACGTGCTGAACTCACCAAGTACCCTGTTTCTACACGCGTGAACCTTAAGGGCACCATCATTGTAGCCCGCGATATCGCACATGCCAAACTGAAGGCTCGTCTCGATGCTGGCGAAGGTATCCCACAGTACTTCAAGGATCACCCGATTCTTTATGCTGGACCAGCCAAGACTCCTGCTGGATATCCTTGCGGCTCAATGGGCCCAACCACTGCCAACCGTATGGATCCTTACGTTGATGAGTTCCAGGCCAATGGCGCTTCGCTCGTGATGATTGCAAAGGGCAACCGCACACAGCAGGTTACAGACGCCTGCAAGAAGCACGGAGGTTTCTATCTGGGCACCATCGGCGGCGTAGCTGCAGTACTCTCGCAGAGCAGCATCAAGTCGATCGAATGTGTTGAATATCCAGAACTCGGCATGGAGGCAATCTGGAAGATCACGGTCGAAGACTTCCCCGCATTCATCCTCGTCGATGACAAGGGCAACGACTTCTTCAAGCAGTTGAAACCCTGCGCAGGTTGCACTATCCTGTAAGACATAACCACAAATAATAGATTAGCCCCGCACCGATGATGGTGCGGGGCTAATTGTATTTTTGAGGCCTGAATATCTAGAGGCTCTAGAGAATCTAGAATTTCTAGACAATCTAGAAGCTCTAGAAGAGCTAGATTATTTAGTCATTAGTTTGAGCTGGACAGACTTCATGCCAGGGCAAGAGATCTTGACTGTGACGGGGCCGGCAGAGCGAGTAGAGCGAAGGATACCGAGCATAAAGCCGGATTTGAGCGGTTTGCAGTTGATATCGCTGGTAAAGAGCAGATCGGTGTAGTGATCGACATTGTCGAGGCAGTAGAGCGAAGCAGCACCACTCACATCGAAGGTCACATCGCCTGTAGCGTCGAAGACACGACGGCCCTTGCTATCGACTGCCCACACCTTTATATATTGAAGGTCCATACCATCAGCTCTCCAATCATTTGGTGTCTCTGCCTCAGCACGGAGTGCAACAGCACGACCCGTTGTTTCGATCTGATGGCGTGACACCTCCTTGCCCTGGTTATAACCGATGGCCACGAGTTTGCCTTTTGCATACGCGACATCGGGCCACTGGATGATGTGTTTCTTGGAGTTGGGCATACCCTTATCGTATTTATCGAGGCCTTCGTTGCTCGTCCAAAGATTGTTCGGCTTACGGCCAAGGCTCTTCCCATTAAGCAGAAGTTCCACTTCCTCGCAGTTGCTGAAAGTGTAGATGGTCTGTGTGGTGCCAGCTTCCTTGTTCCAATTTTCGTCGAGACGCAGACTACCAACCTGCACGTCGTTCCAGTTGACGCTCTCCCCTTCCCCGGCGTTTACAGCGATGCGAACCAGCGGCTCATCGGGCACGAAAGCACTCTTGATGAGATAGGCCGTCGGATAAGGATTAAGGGCGGTGTCAAAGAAGGAATAGTTCCAACCCTTTTTGGGCCACTTGTTCGACTCACCCCAGTATTCGACCGCACCCCAATAGGCAAGACCTACCATCTTCTCGCGATCCATATTGAAGAATCCCCAAAGGAACTGAGACGTCTGGCACTCGCTCTGGAAGAGAATCATATTGGGATTATGCTTCAGATACTCATTGTAGCAGTTGCTCTGGTAGTTGAACGACGAAACCTCGCTGATCTGTGCCAATTCGGGAGCGATACAATGCTCCATATCACTGCCATCGGGTTCACGGCGAAGGGCACCAGCTCGTGAGGGGAACATGGCAACCGTGGTCAAACGTGTATCGTCCCAACGCTTCAGGTATTCGCTAAAGATACGATAGGTCGTAACGCCCCAGTCATTGGTATTGAAGCCCGACCAGTCGTTGCGCGTCTGGAGTTCATTGCCCAGGCTCCAGAGTATCACCGAAGGACAATTGCGATCACGCTTTACCCATTCGGGGATGAGTTTGTGCCAAACACTGGTGAAAGGCTGACGTCCTCCCCAATAATCGTTGTCACTCCATTTGTCGATGAGTTCGTCGACAACAAGCAGACCCACCCTGTCGGCAATACGGGTAAACGATTCACTATAGGGATTGTGGGAACAACGGATGCAGTTATAGCCAAAAGCCTTGGCTTGAAGCATCAGACGTTCGATACCACGATCGAAGGATGCTACACCCAAGCCACCCATATCGTGATGGTTTGCCATACCCTGCAGGAACACCTTACGACCATTGAGCTTGAAGCCGAAATCTTTTGAGAACTCAATCTTGCGGACACCAAATGTCTCGACAACGCTATCAGCAGTGACTCCATCAGCGGTTACAATCACTTCGGCTGTATAAAGGTTTGGCGTATCGAGGTCCCACAGCTGGGGATTAGCCAAGGTCACGGGATTGAGTTTCACCTCACTACACTGTTGGTGCGTGAACTGAGGCATCTGTCCCTTCGTTTCGGCAACCACATTTCCCTGTGGATCGCGAATGGTAGCATTGATGCTTGCATTATGTTTCTGCCATCCATCGACCTCGACCTGAAGTTGAACAATTGCTGATTCGGCTGACACTTCGGGAGTGGTCACATAGACGCCATGACGGGCAATATGTGTGGGATTCTTGACCTCAAGATAAACGTCGCGGAAAAGGCCACCACCCGTGTACCATCGGGAACCTTTCGAGGGACCTGTCGAAGCATAGACTGCCACGACATTCAAGGTATCGTAACGTAAATGACGGGTAATATCAGCCTCGAAGCCCACATATCCATATTCGGTCGAAGCCACCTTCTTACCATTCAGATAGACATCACCATAGAAGATGAGTCCTCCAAAATCGAGGCTCACCTTGCGGTTTTTCCAAACCTCTTCGGCCTTGAATGTCTTTCGATACCAGCCTTCGCACATCGATTTGAAACCACGCGCTCCACCGGCACTTTCATCCCATGGCTGTTCGAACTGGAAATCATGAGGCAAATCGATAGTCCGCCAATTGGCATCGTCGAATGTAGGACTCTCGGCACCAGGCTGTGCTCCCAACTGGAACTTCCAATCGAAATTGAACAGTTGGTGCTGATAGGCAGCGAAATTCGAAACAGGGATGTTATCAACAGACTTACGCTCCGCTCTATCGATATACTGAGCCGTGGCAGCCATCGATATGACTGCCAGAACAATGGTAAGGAGGTGTTTCTTCATAGAATAAGTTGAGGGAAAATAGTGTTTATAATATAATTATTTCTTCTGGTCGGCACGAATGAAATCGAGCAAGCGCTGGACTGCTTCTTCGGCAGGGATACCTTTCTGCACACATTGCTTACCCTTGTAGAGAGAAACCGAACCGGGGCCTGCACCCACATAGCCATAGTCTGCATCAGCCATCTCACCAGGGCCGTTTACGATGCATCCCATAACACCAATCTTGAGACCTTTCAGTTCCTTGGTAGCCTCCTTGATTTGAGCAAGAGTGGTCTTGAGGTCGAAAAGAGTGCGACCGCAGGAAGGACAGGCTATATATTCCGTCTTGGTAAAACGTGCACGAGAAGCCTGCAGAATGTTGAATGCCAGTTCTACGCGCTTCTCAAGCGGGAAGTCCACATGATTGATGATGATGCCATCGACCAACTGGTCAATCAACATAACGCCAAAGTCGGCAGCAGCGCATAGTTGAACATCCTCCCAGTTTTTGCAGAACGAATAATCGCGACTGATGATGACTGGATTCTTGCAGTTCATCTTACGAATGCCGAAGATGAATGCTCGCCATGCACCAATAGGATTATGGTTATTGGCACGAGCAATCACCGGAATGTCGGGATGATCCAACAGATATTCGATGATAGAGTCATCGGTATTCAGTTCCTCAAGACTGTAATTAAGGATTCCCGCGATGCAGACATCGGCTCCATACTTAGTGCCACCACATACACATACCGGCTGGCCATCGCCCAGTACGCCTACTCGGGCAGTCTTGAATCGTTGTGGTTCGATTGGATTATAAAGTTCTTTGTCGACATATGGGCCTTCGAGATGCTTATGCTGTGCGCGCTCCTCGAAATAATGAACCAACTTACGGGCTACAGGAATTTCGGCTTCGGGATCCTCGGAAAGAGAAACACGGATTGTATCGCCGATACCATCAGCAAGGAGTGCACCTATACCTACCGCGGACTTGATACGTCCATCATCGGCATCGCCGGCTTCAGTCACACCAAGATGCAGCGGGAAGTGCATGCCCTCTTTATCCATTTCCTGTACGAGCAAACGCACAGTGCGAACCATAACCGACGTGTTGGAAGCCTTGATGCTGATAACCACATCGGTGAAATCCTGTTCGACACAGATACGCAAGAACTCCATACACGACTCCACCATTCCGGCAGGAGTGTCTCCATAACGCGACATGATGCGATCGCTGAGCGAACCGTGGTTAACGCCTAAACGGATGGCCGTATGATGAGCCTTACAGATATTAAGGAATGGGATGAAACGATTGCGAATCTTCTCGATCTCAAGTGCATATTCCTCGTCGGTATATTCGAGTTTCACGAAAGTACGACCCGGATCAACATAGTTGCCGGGATTGATTCGAACCTTCTCGACAATCTCAGCTGCTACATCGGCAACTGCAGCATTGAAGTGGATATCGGCAACAAGCGGCACTTTGTACCCATCGCGATGAATGCCTGCTTCAATCTCCCTGAGCGCAAGAGCCTCTTTCTTGCCCTGTGCCGTCAGACGAACGATGTCCGCACCAGCATCTACGATGCGTTCGATTTGGGCCACCGATGCCTCGACATCGTTGGTGTTCGTGTTGGTCATCGACTGCACCCTGATTGGGTTCTCGCCGCCAATGACCACATTACCCACGCGACATTCGGTGGATTTCCTTCTATTATAGTTGTACATATCAGTTACACTTATAATCATACTTAATTTCCGCAAGTTCCTTGTTGGCCTTGACTATCTTCTGAGCAAGATTCTTCTTGTACTCAACGAACTTTTCAGCCAATTCGGGGTCTCCTACCGAAAGAATCTGTACGGCAAGAATTGCTGCATTCATTGCACCATTGAGAGCCACCGTTGCTACAGGAATTCCTGGAGGCATCTGAATCATGGCGAGCATAGCGTCGAGACCTTCGAGGCTACCAGTGAGAGGCACACCAATGACGGGAACAGGTGTCGAGGCTGCAACCACACCAGCAAGATGAGCTGCCATACCTGCTCCAGCAATAATCACCTTGATGCCGCGAGAGGCAGCTCCTGTAGCAAATGCTTCCACTTCTTTGGGAGTACGATGAGCCGAAAGAGCATGCATCTCGAATGGAACCTGGAATTCGTTGAGAAGATCGGCAGCCTTCTTCATGACCGGAAGGTCACTGGTGCTGCCCATGATAATTGAAACTATTGGGGTCATATCGGTAAAATTTACAAAAACAGATTATCAGTTTTAAGAGATCTAATATGTCTAGAAAATCTAGATTGTCTAGATTATTTAAAGTACCAAAAGATCAGCCAGCAGCATAGAACAGATGCCAAGCAAGGTGCCTGCACCCACTTGCCCTAAGGTATGGCGACCCAAATAGACTCGGGTGCTGCAAACCATACCCACTACAATGATGGAGGCGAGAGGAAGCCACAACGGCATCGTCTCGGGGAAAAAGAAGAAGAGCATCATGAAGAAGGTGGCACCTGCGGCATTGGCAGAAGCATGAGCCGAAATTTTCCATTTCCAACTCACAATCCATGCCACAAACGTCAGAATGACTGAGCCATAATAAGGCATCAGTACCCAATCGGGCAAGAATCCCGTGCGGGTAAGAACAATGGCATTGACCAGATAGCAGACAAAGTTGGTAAAAAATGGCACCATACGGTCACGACGGTCGCGTAGCGCCCAATGGCCAATGATATTGGTGACATGCAGTAGCGTTATCACCAAGACCGGCATAACCAATGTATAGAGGAAAACCATACCTACGAACCAAGCCTGCACTTGGAAAGGCAAAGCCCTCATAGCGGTGAAGATACAAATGACCAAGGCCGTATAGGTGAGCACCAGCAAGGGATGGAAAATGTTGCTGATGGACTGTATCAGACCTTGATATGGTTTGCGAGGCGCAGCAATCTGCGCCTCTTGTTCTTTGCGAATTTGTTCCTGTTGGGTCATATCTTTTGTTTATGCTTCTTTTCTTAAACGGGCCACCGGGTAGCCAAGCGACTCGCGATACTTGACAACCGTGCGACGAGCAATCTTGTTGCCCTGCTTGCTGAGTTCTTCAGCCAAAGCCTCATCGGTCATCGGATGATGTTTGTCTTCGTTGTCGATGATATTCTTCAATGCCTGGATGATAGCCGACTGATTGCTATCGGCCACTGCATTGGTAAACAGATCCTTGACCAGTACGATTCCAAACTCAGTATCTACATATTTGCTATTGGACACACGGCTTATCGTCGAGATGTCGTAATGGCAGCGATCGGCCACATCCTGCAACGTCATAGGCTTGAGCGTCTCTACAAGACCTGTAAGGAAATAGGCGCGCTGCATGCTGACGATGGTCTGCATCACATCCATCAGGGTATTGCGACGCTGCTCAAGGGCTTCGATGAAGGTACGCGCATTCTGGATGTTTTCACGGAGGAAACGCACGCCCTCGCGAGCAGCCTTGTCATCATTGTTCTCCTGCAGTTCGCCATAGAGTTTCTCATAATCTTCGCTGATGCGGACCTGAGGAACATGCCCATCATTCAGTGTCACGATAAGTTGTCCATCCTCGTTACGAACAATGAAGTCGGGTCGTATCTGCTGCGCCTTCACGTCATCGGTCTTGGCTGTAGATGGCTGCATTCCTCCCGGTTTGGGGTTGAGATGGCGAATGACATGAAGTGCATCAACCAATTCCGTGTGGGTTGGAATATTCAAATCCTGTTCAATCCTGTCATATCGTTTGTTCGAAAGATCATCGAATTTCTGACTGACAATTTCGTAAGCGAGACGATTGGCGGGAGTTGCCTTACGCTCCTCCAACTGAAGAAGCATACATTCACGCAAATCCCTTGCGCCAATACCACTGGGATCAAGCTCCTGCTGGACTATCTCGACCAATACCGCCTCAAGATCTTCGACCGTGGTTTCGTAATGCTGGGTCATCTCAAGGTCTTCAACCAGTTCGACGAGCGGACGACGCAGATAACCACTCTCATCCAAACAATCGATGATATAACTGGCAAGATAACGTTCCTCGAGCGTGATGTCGAGCACTTCGATCTGCTTCTTCAAATCGTCGCGGAAAGTATCCGCATTGGTCGCATTGTCGATTGGATTAAAATCCTCATCATCGGCACTCTGATTGCTCGAAGTATCCACAGGTTCATCATCATCGTTATCGAAAGCGACAACATCGCCTCTCTCTGAGTCAGAAATGGACGTATCGCCCTCGTCTGCCGATGCAGAAGAATCAAGATTGGTTGTTTTCTCGTCTTCTTCGGCCTCAAATTCCCCTCCTTCATCACGTTCAGGGCCATTGTATAAGGCGTCAGGTTGGTCGACTGTCTCCAATGCAACATTTTCCTGAAGTTTCTCATTGATGAGTTGTTCGAGGTCGTCGCTCGAAGCCTGTACCAATGACGAAGTAATATATACAATTGGTTTATGCTTCTGCTTCTGTTTCTGTTCTATTCCTGATACTAGTGCCATAAGAAATTGAAAATAAGATTATGGTTCGAGTTGTGCCACGCCTAAAAGACGGTCATAGCGTGCTCCTGGTGCACGATAATAGACATAAATGTCATATTGATTACGTGCTTCATAATAGTTGCCCTCACACACCGACAAGGTTGCATGAGGATTGGTTCCGCCTGTGAAATCGGGCACCCATTCGTGCCCACAGAGGAACTGATAGTTATAATGCCCCTGCTTCAAGAGAGCACGACCAACGAAGCATTGGAGTTCGGGGTCATAGTCCATACGCCATTCATTGGTAAGCTCTCCATAGGTGAAATCTCCCGTCAGATAGATGTTGCCTCTACCCTTTGGCGGCATCGCTCCTGCCAGACTAAATTCTGCCCAGAAGTATTCACACTCGGTGGCCTCATCGTCCACATTATTCAATGCGTGTACCAGATAGCGTCCATGCTGGTCCTGGTCATAACGATAGAAACTGCCGCTGCGAGCCTGCTGCGTAACAAGTTCGGCATGATAGTATGGTTCTTGATAGCGCAAGCGCTCGACACCAAACGTTGCATAATGCCGATCGATGAACTCAAATCGACGGAACGTGTTACCTGCCTCAAAGATAAGATCACGATTATGCTCGTACCATGCCTTGCTGGCCTCCATACGCGAGGGAAGAAGGATGTCTCGTCGTGTGTCGGGTCGATGATTCTGGGTCACCACAAGTCGAAGATCGGTGGACGGACTGAGGAAAGGCAGTTTGCTCTGGCTCCAAGTGCACTGAAGCGTCAACTGCTGATGTTCCTGACGGAAGTCGATGTCGGTGTTACCACTCACTTCTCCATTCACAAAGGCCATCTGCTCGGTCACACTGAAGCAAGCAATGGCAACCTGTTCATCGGGATCACTTTCCAAATGAAAAATCACCGCATAGTTGCCGCTGACGAGCAACCGTACATCCTCGTTGGGGAATGCAACGGAATAATGCCAATAGTTGACAAAGGTGTTGAATGAAGGAGAAACCTCGGTGACCCGTGTCGGCTGGAAGCCATCGACATAATCGAGTTCCGAAAGGTCATCCTGTTCCCATTGGGCGTCGCAATGAATTATCTGATATTGGAGGAAAAGTTCCTCATCCGAGAGGATATCAAACGAGATCTCGAGACTCGAGTTCTCGGTGTTGTCAATGACAGGAAGTTTGCGGAAATCACCATCGGTGATGACCTGCAAGGTCTTCACATCGTCAGAAAGGGGGTGAGTATAGTATGCAGATGCTTGCAATGACATCGAAGCCATTGCAAGCAATCCAGTAGTTATGTATACTAAATACTTTTTCACATTACACCTTTCTCACGCAGCCTGGTCTGCCAACGCCAAGCATTGGCAAGGGTCTCCTTGAGAGGCACCTGTGCCTTCCAGCCAAGCACGGTATTGGCGCGACCCGGATTGCCCCAGATCTTCTCGATATCGCCTTCGCGACGACCCTTGATGACATACGGAACATTGACACCTGTAGCTTCCATAAATGTATTGACAAGTTCGAGCACCGAAACGCCATTGCCTGTTCCGAGGTTGTAATACTCAATCTTATCCTCCGACTTACCCTGAACCATACGGTCAAGGGCACAAACATGTGCCTTGGCAAGGTCGGTAACATCTATATAGTCACGGATGCACGAGCCGTCGGGAGTGTTGTAGTCGTTGCCAAAGACATTGAGTTCCTTGCGAATGCCCATAGCAGTCTGGCAGACGTAGGGAAGCAGGTTCTGAGGAACGCCACGTGGCAGCTCGCCGATTTCAGCTGAAGGATGAGCACCAATAGGATTGAAATAGCGAAGGATGATGGCATTGAAGCCTACTCCGGTATGAAGATAGTCCTTGATGATTTCCTCAGCAATCTGCTTGGTGTTTCCATAGGGCGAAGTGGCAGGCTTGATGGGAGCATTCTCGTCGACAGGACTCTGGTCAGGCTCGCCATAGACTGTGCAGGAACTTGAGAAGACGAATCCCTTGAGATGGAAGTCTTCAGCAGCCTCCATCATATTCATCAATGAAGAAAGATTGTTACGATAATAGAGCAAAGGTTTCTGAACCGACTCTCCTACTGCCTTCGAAGCTGCAAAGTGAATGACACCGGCAATAGGTCCCTCTTTTTGGAAAGCCTGATATACGTCTCCCTTGTTGGTGCAATCAATCTGATAGAACGCAGGTCGTTTGCCAGTGATACGCTCGATACCATCTACCACCGAAGCCTCCGAATTGGAGAGGTTGTCAAATATCACGACGTCATAGCCCGCATTCTGAAGCTCGACGCAAGTATGGCTGCCAATGAAGCCGCAGCCACCAGTAAGCACAATTTTATTAGCCATATTATAATTATTATAAGGTGTTTCAATGCTGCAAAGATAGGCTTTTTTTCTGAAACATAAAAACATTTTCGTGCTTTTTTTGCCAAAGATGCATTTTTTTATTGTTTTTGACAAATTCTTTATACAATAAAAGCGCGATGTTCACGTTTTATGGTTTAGATACTTTTTCGGATGCGACAAACAAAGGGTAATCATCAACTGCGCGCGCTCGGTCTGAGTATGGGATGTGCGATACTGTTCGGAAGCCTGGCCTATGGCTATGCTCCCGCTGGTATGCGTATCGCCAGCCTGCCTCAGAGCCAGGATGTCCGACAGCAAACACCAACGAATGATGAAGAGACGGATTCGGTATATCATAGTCGTTATCCCGTTGCGCCCACTACTCCCGACATGGCTCCCGATCTGGAGAAGGCTCACCCAGGAGACCTCAAGACTCCTGAAAACGTAAAGACGGTGGTGGAGTACGATTGGAAGAACAACCGCTACCTTATTAAGACGATGCTCGGCGAACAACTGATCGGCAATCCTATTCCGATGACGATGCAGGAGTATAGCAAGTACACCGAACGCCAGCAGCGCAGTGCCTACTTCCTCGATCAATATCACAAGGCTGTGGAGGAAGAGGAAGGAAAGGGAGAGTTTGACCTGCTCGACATGCAGTTCTCGCTCGGTCCTGCCGAAAAGCTATTTGGCCCTGGCGGCATTCGCGTCAAGACACAAGGCTCGGCATCCCTTTCGATGGGCATGAAGCATAACGTCGTCGATAATCCGACACTCTCCGAACGTGCACGCGACCAGTGGACCTTCGACTTCGACGAACAGATACAACTCAACATGAAGGCATCCATCGGCTCGAAGATGTCATTTGACCTAAATTATAACACGCAGGCGACCTTCGATTTCGATGCCACGCAGTTCAAACTTGCCTTCGCGGGCGAAGAGGACGATATTGTGCAGAACCTTGAGGCAGGCAATGTCTCGATGACTACCGGCAACTCGCTCATCTCGGGTGGTGCATCGCTGTTCGGTGTTAAGTCTCAACTGAAATTCGGCAAACTGAACATCACTGCTCTTTTGGCCAAGCAGGAATCCACTTCGAAGACTGTTTCATCGAAGGGAGGTGTGACTAAACGCACCTACGAAATCCTTCCCACTGAATACGACGAGAACCGTCACTACTTCCTCGGACATTACTTCCGCGACACTTACGACCAGAATATGGAGAAACTCCCACTCATCTCCTCTGGCATCGAGATTACGAAGATTGAGGTGTGGATGACCAACAAGAGGTCGTCTTACGACAACGCTCGCAATATCCTGGCCTTTGCCGACCTCGGAGAAAGCAATCCCGACGAGATGCAGCATCCCGAATGGGCAACTTCGATGGGCACCATCGCTCCATCGAACAACAACAATACGCTATATTCCACCCTGCGTGACAATTATCCAGCCCTGCGTGACATCACTTTGGTGTCGAGCACCATACCAACCATCGCCATCCCCGGTTCAAGCGGAATGATGGAGAGCGGTGCAGACTACGAAAAGATAGAGTCTGCCAGACTTCTTTCAAGTTCTGAATACTCACTCAATTCTGCACTCGGCTATCTCTCCCTCAAGACGCAAATCGACGATGATTGTGTTCTAGCTGTAGCCTTCCAATATACCAAAGGTGGACAGACCTATCAGGTCGGCGAATTCAGTACTGACAATTCCGACGATACCTCAAAGACCCTCTATGTGAAACTGCTGAAATCGACAGCAGGCAATCCTGAGCATTCCATTTGGGACCTTATGATGAAGAACATCTACTCGCTGGAAGTCACCAATCTTCAGCAGTCGAACTTTACCTTGCAGATCCAGTATCTCACCGATTCAGTCGGTGTCTATACCAACTACATCAACGAAGGTCCCATAGCCCAGCAACTCTTGATCAAGGTCATGAACCTTGACCAATTGAATTCCCATCAGGAACGTCATTCCGACGGACAGTTCGACTGGGTCGCAGGATATACCGTTCAAGCATCTACCGGCCGAATCATATTCCCTGTCGTCGAGCCTTTTGGCAGCCATCTTGCCAAGAAATTGGGCAATGATCCTGCCCTCGTCGCCCGCTATTGTTATCCGAACCTCTATTCACAAACTTTGACCGATGCCGAACAGGATGCCGAACACAACAAGTTCCGCATCCGTGGCGACTACACGGCTTCGAGTGGTGCAGAAATCAGTCTGGGAGCCATGAATGTTGCCCGCGGTTCAGTACGTGTTACGGCTGGTGGTACTACGTTGACCGAAGGTTCAGACTACACGGTGGACTACACCATGGGCATAGTCACCATCCTCAACGAGTCAATCATTGAGAGTGGAACTAATGTCAGCGTAAGCCTTGAAGACCAGTCGGAGTACTCACTTCAGCGCAAGACTATGATGGGCCTCGACCTGCAATACGACTGGTCAAAGGATCTCACGTTGGGTGCCACGGTCATCAATTTGAGTGAGACTCCACTGACCAGAAAAGTGTCGATGTCGGAGATTCCGATCAACAATACCATCTACGGTTTCAATTTCAAATGGAACAAGGACTTCATGTGGCTCACCAATGCCATCGGTGCCATTCCTTGGATCAAAGCTACAGCTCCCTCAAATTTCAACATCGAAGGCGAATGGGCACAACTCATCGCGAGTCACAGCAGCGAGATCGGCGACAATGGTTCGATCTACATCGACGACTTCGAGTCATCGGAATCGTCGACCAACCTTGCAGTACCCACACTCTGGCAACTCTCCTCCACCCCCGCCAGCATCGAAGGCAGAGATGTGGGCGGTTCCCTATTCTCCACCGCATACAATGACCGTCGTGCCCATCTCGCCTGGTACCGCATCGACAACCTCTTCACTTCGCAGACCAGCAACCTGACGCCTGCACACATCAAGAACGACCTTGTGCAACTTTGCGATCCACGTGTGCGACAGGTCACCTTCGAGGAAATCTATCCCAACAAGGAACTAGAATACGGTGAAACGGGCATCCTCGACGTGATGAACCTCAGTTATTATCCACGCGAGCGCGGACAATATAATGTAAGTGCTTCACGCATACAAAGCGATGGCACATTGGCCAATCCTCAAGGCAACTGGGGCGGTATGATGCGAGCTATGGATGTGACCAACTTCGAATCTGCCAACTACGAATATATCGAATTCTGGATGATGGACCCATTCATCGAAGTCGAAGGGGACGAAACCTGGAAACCCAACGACGAAGGCAAACTCATCCTGCAACTCGGAGAAATATCAGAAGATATCCTGAAAGACGGGTACAAGTCGTTTGAGAATGGCTTGGACATTAATGGTGATCTCTCTGCAATCAAGGAGACCACTTGGGGACGCGTCTCGACACGCACCTCTACGGTTTATGCCTTCGACAATTCGTCCTCTTCGCATGCTGCACAAGACGTCGGTCTCGACGGACTTAGCACGACCGACGAAGCCAACTTCCCGACCTATCAGAACTATGTGGATTCTCTGCGTCAGATCGTTTCCCCAGAGGTCCTCACTTCCTGGCAGAACGATCCGTATTCGCCCATCAATGACCCTGCTGGCGACAACTACCACTACTTCCGAGGCCGCGCTTTGGACAACGACAATGTCTCTATTCTGAATCGCTACAAACACATCAATGGTGCTGAAGGCAACGCCCCATCGACAGCCGACAGCCAGGAGTCCTACAGCACTGCCTACAAGAGTACGCCCGACGTCGAGGACATCAACACAGACAACACGCTCAACGAAAACGAGCGATTCTACGAGTACGATATCGAACTGGTTCGCGGTCACATGAATCTGGCCGAAAACAAATATCTTGCCGACATCAGCACCCGTCGGGTGCCCCTGCGCGATGGCCTTACCCACGAAGTGAAGTGGTACCTGTTCCGCGTCCCGTTACGTTCTCCCGACCGTAGGGAAGGAAACATCAGCAACTTCAAGTCCATCCGCTTTATGCGAATGCTTATGACAGGTTGGCAGGAAGCACAGGTACTTCGTCTTGCCACCCTCGACCTCGTGCGAAGCGACTGGCGTACCTATTCCAACGATCTCTCCGATCCAGGATATCCTCAGAGCAGCGATGCCCTGCTTTCTTCAAGCACCGTCAACATCGAAGAACATTCGGGTTCGCTCCCTGTAAACTACGTATTGCCTCCCGGTATCTCGCGTATTGTGACGCCAGGCACCAATGCCGTTCAGCAAAATGAACAAGCTCTTTCGCTGAAGATCACGAATCTTGAGCCGCATGATGCCAAGGCCGTCTATAAGAGTTCTGGCCTCGATCTTCGCCAGTACGACAACCTCCAACTCTTTGCCCACCTCCATGCCAACGCTGGCGAGGAAGACCAGTTACACGATGGCGACCTTGCCGTATTCCTCCGTGTCGGCTCGGATTACAAGGACAACTACTACGAGTACGAAGTGCCTCTCCACAAGACACCTTCCGGCACCTATAACAACAATTCGTCGAGCGACCGTCTTCTCGTCTGGCCTGAAGACAATATGATCAACGTGGAACTTTCGAAGTTCACCGCCCTGAAGCGCGAACGCAATGCCAAGAAGGAACTGGGTGTCGATGGTGTGAGCTATACCCTCGAATACTCAGTATATGACGAGGACAACAAGTCGAACCGAATCGCCGTGAAAGGTAATCCTTCGCTGGGCGAATGTACAGTATTCATGATTGGTGTGCGTAATGTCGGCCGTAGCACCAAATCTGCTGTCGTATGGGTCAACGAACTCCGCACCGATGGCATGGACGAGAGCGGAGGTTGGGCAGCACGCGGCAATGCCACATTGCGCATCTCCGACCTTGCTACCATCAATGGATCAGGTTCTTACACCAGCGCCGGATGGGGCACGGTAGAACAATCGACTGCAGTGCGTTCACTGTCTAAGGACTACGAATACAACGTCTCTGGTCAGACCGATATCGGCAAGTGGCTACCTTCGCAGGTCAAACTGCACGCGCCCTTCTATTACAGTTACTCCAAGTCGGTGAGCACACCGAAGTACGATCCATACAACGAGGATCTTACCGTCGATGAGACGCTCGACACCTATCCGACCGAACGCCAGAAAGACTCCATCAAGTCCCTTGTACAGACCACGGCCGAAACCAAGTCGTTGTCGCTGACCGGGGTAAAGTTTGACGTCAAGTCGAAGCATTCGATGCCTTGGGATCCCGCCAATGTGACGATGGGGTATTCGCAGAACAAGCAGACATCTCACGACCCCACCACAGAGTACGAGTACAACAATTCGTACAAGGGTAACATCAACTACAACTGGTCGCCCTACTTCAAACCCTGGAAACCGTTTGCTACAAAGAAGGGCAACAATGCGAGAAGTGGCAATGCGCAAGCTGGCAGAAACACGACTGACTCAAGAAAAGCTAGCGCAGCCAGCGGCAGATCGAACAGTTCGAACAGCAAGGCTCCATTCAAGAAACTGAAGGATGACTTCCAGTTCAACTGGTTGCCCAACAGCATCTCCCTCTCGGCCCAAGTCAACCGCACATATCACGAGGAGCAACTCAGAAATATCGAGACCTACGAATCGGATTTCACCATCCCCGTCTCCTACACCAAGAGCTTCACCATGCTGCGTCAGACCAGCATATCGTGGGACATTACCAAGACGCTGAAAGCCAACTTCCAGTCGGCTTCCAATGCGCGCATCGACGAGCCGGACGCTCCAGTCAACCGGTATCTTTACCCCGATGACTACGAGCGCTGGAAGGACACCATCTGGACTCAGATATGGAAGTTGGGAACACCTGTCGATTATAACCAATCGTTCGACGTCTCCTGGACGATACCTATCAACAAGATCACCTGGACCGACTGGATTAACCTATCGGCCAAGTACAAGTCCACCTATCAATGGAATCGCGGCACCCAGATTGACGAGCAGACATCGACGGGCAATACCATTCAAAACAATTCTCAATGGCAGTTTGATGGCAAGTTCAACCTCGAATCGCTCTACAACAAGTCGAAGTTCCTGAAGAAGGTGAATGACAAGTTCAAGGCGCAAAAGTCCTCTAACGCCAACAACCGCAATCAAACAAGAAACAATAACAACAGAAAGACGCAGAACGACACAAAAACGAAGGCAAAGAAAGACTTCAAGCAAGTGATTCAACTTGCCGGCAACGACACGACCATCGTCCTCAAGCACAACCTGGATACGCGTCGCATCATCGTCTCAGCCAAGGATACCGAAACAGATCATTCTTATCCACTCAATTTCAAGAAAGTCGATAGGAACAACATTAGGATTGCTGCTTCCGATAGCACCAAGATTGAAGTGGTTATCAAGGCCGACAAGCCGCTCGATGACCAGGCTTGGTATAAGACGATGCAGGTGGCTTCGCGCATCCTGATGTCCGTACGCAGCATCCAAATCGGCTACAAGCAGACACAAGACACTTATCTGCCCTATTTCCAGTCGAACGTCGGCGACTTCTACGGACAAGGCCCGAGCGACGCAGGCCTCGTGCCAGGTATGGGCTTCGCATTTGGTTTCGAGAGTGGAAAATCATTTACCGAAAAAGCCGCACGCAACGGTTGGCTCATCGTCAACGACTCACTCACATCGCCCGCGGTCTATAACTTCACCAAGGACCTCTCCTACTCGGCAGTCCTTGAACCTTGGACCGGCCTGAAGATCAACATCAACGGGACGTGGAAGAACAACGAGCGCAAGTCCAACCAGTTTATGTATCCCGACCTTCCTATCACACGTTCGGGATCATTCCAAATGACCACCATAGCTCTCGGCTCAAGCTTCGGAGGCAATGATGCAGGCGATAACTATTCGAGCGATGTCTTCCATCAGTTCATCCTCAATCGCGAAATCATCTACCAGCGTCTCCTTGCCAAATATGCAGAAGCCATCTTCCCGTCGGAAGGCGGATTCATCAGCAATATGGTCAACAAGGATTTTGCCGGGAAGAATGTGGTCAGCTACAATCCAGAGACGGGACTTTATGAGCAGAATTTCGGCGCCTCCCGAATGAATTCAAGCGACATCCTTGTTCCCGCTTTCGTAGCAGCCTACCTGGGTGGCGATGCTCACTCCGTCAGCCTCAACCCGATTCCAAAGATGTGGAAGGCATTACCCAACTGGAAAGTCACATACGACGGCTTGCTCCAGCTCTTCCCGAAACTCTCGAAATGGTTCAAGACGATTCAGTTCAGCCATGCATACAACTGTACTTATGCCATCGGCAACTATCAGACCTATACCGACTACGTCGAATTGGAAGAAGGCCTTGGCTATACGCTCGATGTGACCAACAACTGCCCTCTCCCTTCGTCGGAGTTCGATATCGGAACAGTGACATTGACTGAAAGCTGGGCTCCCCTTGGAGGCGTGAATGCGACTCTTGTCAATGGCCTCACCGTAAGGAGCGAATACAAGCACACACGCTCCGTATCGCTGGCAATGTCGAGTGCACAGATTACCGAGAACGTTTCGAAGGATATGACTTTCGGACTCGGCTATAAGATTGTCAACTTCAACCAGAAGATTGGTATGCCTGCCGGAAATCAAAAGGGCGTGAGTCATGACCTCAACCTGAAATTCGACATAACCTACAAGAACCAGATGTCGCTGCTCCGTAAGATTACCGACGAATATACGCAGGCCACGTCGGGCAACTCGGCATGGTCATTCAAGTTCTCGGCCGACTACCAGTTCTCCAAGATGCTACAGATGAAACTCTATTACGACCGACAGGTCAACACACCGCTCATCTCAACTTCATACCCCACTGTAAACAGCGATTTCGGTATGACTTTGACCCTCCAACTCACCCGCTAAAATGCAAAACATGGGGGGCACAAAGGACTCTAAATCTACAAATCGGACATATTTCGCCAAAAAATATGCCCGATTTTTTTGTTACGTAATAAAAAATGAGTATATTTGCGCGCGATTTTTAACGCGTAATAAGCAATAAAAACAAGATATATTCTATGAACATTTCCTACAAGTGGCTGAAAGACTATCTGGAGTTCGACCTCACACCCGAGCAGACTTCGGCAGCCCTTACTTCCATCGGTCTTGAGACAGAAGGTGTCGAGGAGATCGAATCCATCCGCGGCGGTCTCAAGGGTCTTGTCGTCGGACAGGTATTGACATGTGACGTACATCCCAACTCCGACCACATGCACGTCACCACCGTGAATCTTGGCAACGCTAAGTGGGTAGCCGATGCCTACGGAACACTTTGCACACAAGACGAAGCCGGAAACATCATCGCACAAATCGTTTGCGGTGCTCCCAATGTGGCAGCCGGCCAAAAGGTCATCGTTGCTACGCTTGGCACCACTCTTTATGACGGAGACCAGACTTTCACCATCAAGAAAGCCAAACTCCGTGGCGTAGAATCGAACGGCATGATTTGTGCTGAGGACGAAATCGGTGTGGGCACCGACCATGCTGGAATCATCGTTCTCCCCGCTGATACTCCCGTCGGCATGCCTGCCTCCGAGTACTATCACCTCGAAAGCGACTATCAGATTGCTGTCGACATAACACCCAATCGCATCGATGCAGCTTCACACTATGGTGTAGCCCGTGACCTCAATGCTTATCTTGGTGCTCACGACCTCCCGCACAAGCTCACCAAACCTTCGGTTGACATGTTCGACAAGGTACATAGTTCCGATATGGCAGTCAATGTGGACTACAAGCCCATCACCATCAAGGTCGAGAATACCGATGCTTGCCCACGCTACTCTGGCCTTACCATCGCTGGAGTGACTGTCAAGGAGTCGCCCGAATGGCTCAAGAACCGACTCAAGTCCATCGGTCTGCGCCCCATCAACAACATCGTTGATATTACCAACTATATCCTCTTCGAGACTGCTGTGCCAATGCACACTTTCGATGCCGACAAGATCAAGGGCGGACAGATTGTTGTCAGAACCTGTGCCAACGGAACTCCTTTCATCACTCTCGATGGCCAGGAGCACAAGCTTTCCGACAGCGACCTAATGATCTGCAATGCCGAAGAACCGATGTGTATCGCTGGCGTTTTCGGCGGACTTGAATCTAGCACGACCGAGCAGACCACCAATGTGTTCCTCGAGTGTGCCTGCTTCCATCCGACATGGGTACGCAAGACGGCACGTCGTCAGCAGCTTTCGACGGATGCCTCTTTCCGTTACGAACGTGGTGTCGATATCAACAACATCCCCTACGCATTGCGTCGTGCAGCCTTGCTCGTCAAGGAACTGGCAGGCGGCACCATCGTCGGCGACATCCAGGAGGTTTATCCCGTGAAGAATGTCCCCGCTGTCGTTGATTTGACGTACAAGCGTGTTAATACGCTTTCCGGCATAGACATTCAGCCTGAAAGGGTAAAGCAGATCCTTGGACTTCTCGAAATGGAAATACTTTCCGAAGATGAAAATGGTGTCAAGATACAGATTCCTGCCTACCGTGTGGATGTCACCCGTGACTGCGACGTCATCGAAGACATTCTCCGCATCTATGGCTACGATCGAGTGGAACTCCCCGGAACCGTACGCACCAGCGCTGTCGGCAAGACAGCAACTGACGTTTCGAACAGCCTGCAGCAGATCATCAGCGAGCAACTCACCGGTGCCGGCTTCAACGAAATCTTGTGCAACTCGCTTACAGCCGAAGCATTCTATGAAGGCCTTGAGACCTATCCCCAGAGCAAACTTGTCCACGTGATGAATCCGTTGTCGAGCGACCTCAATGTGATGCGTCAGACACTCTTGTTCGGTGGTCTGCAGTCCATCAGCCGCAACATCAACCACAAGTCGCCTAACTGCCGCTTCTATGAGTTCGGCAACACATCGTTCTACAATGCCGAGAAGCAGGCTGTAGTCAACGCTCAGGTTGCCAGCGGCGAAAAGACAGCTCTCGAAGTTCAGCAGGAAGGTCGTGCATTAGCCGGCTATTCCGAGGAAAGCCACTTGGGACTTTGGCTCACTGGCAATCGTAATCAGGGCTCATGGGCAGTGGCCGATACAAAGGCTACCGTCTTCGAACTCAAGGCTGCCGTGCTCAACATCCTGCGTCGTCTCGGACTTGACACCGCACTTCGTCAAAAGCAGTTCAACTCCGACATCTTCGCTGTCGGTCTCGACATCTCCAATCCAAAAGGAAAGGTGCTCGCTACTCTCGGCATCGTTTCGAACAAGATTCTCACCCGCTTCGACATCGATCAGGAGGTTTGCTATGCCGACCTCAACTGGAAGGCACTCATGAAGGATGCCGCCAAAGTGAAGGTCGAGCAGCAGGAGATTGCCAAGTTCCCGCCCGTCAAGCGCGACCTTGCACTCCTCGTTGACCAAAGCGTACAGTTCGCCGATATCGAGCGTATCGCCTACGACACCGAGAAGCGACTCCTCAAGAGCATCACCCTCTTCGATGTTTATGAAGGCAAGAACCTCCCTGCCGGCAAGAAGTCCTACGCCATCTCACTCATCCTTCAGGATACTGAGAAGACTCTCAACGACAAGGCTATCGATGCCACTATGCAGAAGTTCATCAAGATGTTCGAGACTAAACTTGGAGCATCACTCCGTTAATTCCAACAAAAAACAATAATAATAACCATACGAAATATAACTAAGAAAAATTATGGGAAGAGCGTTTGAATACCGCAAAGCGCGCATTATGGCGCGCAACAGCAAGAACAGCAAAATGTTCTCGAAACTCAGCAAGGAAATTACTATGTGCGTAAAGGCCTCTGGTCCTGATCCGGACAACAATAGCCGCCTGCGCACCCTGATTGCTACTGCCAAGTCGGCCAGTATGCCCAAGGACACCATCGACCGCGCCATCAAGAAGGGTAGCGACAACGATGCCGGCAACTACAAGGAGCTCACCTACGAAGGATACGGCCCATTCGGCATCGCTATCGTAGTGGAGGCTGCTACCGACAACAACACCCGTACTGTTGCCAATGTTCGCTCCTACTTCACCAAGTTCGGCGGCACCCTCGGCACAACCGGTTCGTTGAGTTTCCTCTTTGCTCACAAGTCCGTTTTCACAGTCAAGGCCAAGGAAGGTGTTGACATGGACGAGCTCGAACTCGAACTGATCGACTACGGTGTGGACGAGATCTACTTCGACGAGGAGGAGAATACCATCACTGCTTACGGCGAGTACGAATCGTATGCCCAGATGCAGCAGTACTTCGAGGAGAATGGTTTCGAGATCGTCAGCGCTGAATTCGTACGCATCCCCAACGACACCAAGGAAGTTACTCCCGAGCAGCGTGAAACGCTCGACAAGCTCCTTGCTAAGTTCGATGAGGACGAAGATGTGACCAACGTCTTCACCAACATCAAGGAAGAGGACGAGGAGGAATAAGGACTCCGAGCCCTCCGAACTTTACTCCAGAACCACACACATATTCGCGCGTACATTTAATATTTATGTCTATTCAACTACAAAAGATACAAGAACTGATCAAGAATCGCGAGACTGCACGTCTTGGCGGTGGCGAGAAGCGCATTGCGGCACAGCATGCCAAGGGCAAGCTGACTGCACGCGAGCGCATCGAGGCACTAGTCGATCCTGGCTCGTTCGAGGAGACTGATATGTTCCTGATCCACCGTTGCACCAATTTCGGCACCGACAAGTCTCACCCATTCGGAGATGGTGTCGTCACTGGTTCGGCCACCATCGGCGGACGACTCGTCTTCCTCTATGCCCAGGACTTCACGGTCAGCGGTGGCTCGCTCAGCGTCACTATGGCCGAGAAGATCTGCAAGATCATGGACATGGCCATGCGTGTAGGCGCTCCGTTCATCGGTCTCAATGACTCGGGTGGTGCCCGCATTCAGGAGGGTATTGCTTCGATGGCAGGTTTTGGTGAGATATTCGAACGCAACATCCTTGCATCGGGTGTCATTCCGCAAATCTCCTGCATTATGGGTCCCTGTGCCGGCGGATCGGTCTATTCTCCTGCTCTTACCGACTTCGTGCTGATGGTCAAGAACACGTCCTATATGTTCCTCACCGGTCCCAAGGTCGTTAAGGAAGTGCTGGGCGAAGTTGTTGACCAGGAGCAACTCGGTGGTGCATCTGTTCATGCCACCAAGTCGGGCGTAGCTCATTTTGCTGCCGAAAATGAGGATGAAGCCATTGCAATGATTCGTCAATTGCTCAGCTATATCCCACAGAACAACATGGAGGAGGCTCCGCGCATCGAATGCACCGATCCCATCGACCGTATGGAGGATTCGTTGAACGAGATCATCCCCGAGTCGGCCAACCAAGCCTATGATATGTATCAGGTCATCGCATCTATTGTTGACAATGGCGAGATGTTCGAAGTGCATGCAGGCTGGGCTAAGAATATCATCGTAGGTTTTGCCCGTATGAACGGACAGAGCGTAGGCATCGTTGCCAACCAACCCAAGGTTATGGCTGGTTGTCTCGACTCGAATGCTTCACGCAAGGCAGCCCGTTTCGTGCGTTTCTGCGATGCCTTCAACATTCCTCTTGTCACCCTCGTCGACGTACCGGGCTTCCTTCCCGGCACAGGACAGGAGTATAATGGTGTCATCGACCATGGTGCCAAGCTGCTCTATGCCTACGGCGAATCGACCGTTCCCAAGGTAACTGTCACACTCCGCAAAAGCTATGGTGGTTCCCACATCGTGATGAGCTGCAAGCAGCTTCGCGGTGATGTCAACTACGCTTGGCCCTCGGCCGAAATTGCAGTGATGGGTTCCGGTGGTGCTGTGGAGGTGCTCTATGGGAAGGAACTCAAGGCTGCCGACACCCCCGAGGCCAAGGAGCAGATTATCCAGGAGAAGAAGGCCGAATACGAGAAGCTCTTCTGCAATCCATACGATGCCGCCCACAAGGGCTACATCGACGATGTCATCGAGCCACGCAACACCCGTTTCCGCGTGATTCGTGCACTTGAAAAACTTCATAACAAGCGTGTCGAGAATCCCGCCAAGAAGCACGACAACCTGCCGCTCTAAAATGATGAAGAAAACAACTATAATTGCCGCTATGTTTGCCGGTGCAGCTCCCGCTGTGCTGGCAAGCAATGCCGACAAATTTGCACAGAACGATCCCCTCGGCTGGATGATGGCCATCATCTCCATGTCGGTGGTATTCAGTGCGTTGGTCATCCTCTTCCTGTGTTTCAAGTACATCTATCCTCTTTTTGCTATGTTCGGACTAAAGATTAAGAAGTCCGCACATCGCAAGAAGCAGTTCGAGCAGATTACCGACCGTCGTGCCCAAATGCAGCGCAATATGAAGGTGGTCGAGAAATCTTCCGGCAAGGAGGTCGATGATGAAGAGCTCGCTGCAGCTATCGGTGTTGCACTCTTCCTTCACGAGGATGGTATGCACGACCAGGAGTCGAACATTCTCACTTTGGCTTCCTCCAACAGTGCCTGGACAGGAGCCGGCAACAACCAGAAACGCTCGCCCATTCGTCGCTTCTAAATCTTTTGAGATATTTTATTGATGAAGACCTATAAAATGAAAATCAATGGCAACGAGTACGAAGTTGCCATCCAGGACGTCAACGGTCAGAACGTCGAAGTCGAAGTCAACGGCAAGGCTTACACCGTAGAACTCGACCAACCTGCTCGTGCAGAACGTCCCAAGCCTGTCATTGCGCGTCCCACAGCACCAACCGCCTCCACTGTTGCTTCCCCTGCATCCCAGCAGAATGAAGTGCATGCTGAGGGAGCTACCAAGTCGCCGCTCCCAGGCACCATCCTCAGCATCAACGTTACCGTTGGCCAGTCGGTCAAGGCTAGTGATGTGGCTATTGTCCTCGAAGCCATGAAGATGGAGAACAACATCAACTGTGGTCGCGACGGTGTCGTCAAGGCCGTTTATGTACAAAAGGGGGACAATGTCCTCGAAGGCGCAGACCTTCTCCTCGTTGAATAATAAATGAGAATCAAGCGCATATATACGTTCATGCTGCAGACTTTTCTGCCGCTCTTCCTCATGACGTTCTTCATCTGCCTCTTCATTGTGTTGATGCAGTTCCTGTGGCGTTATGTGGGTGACTTGGTCGGCAAAGGACTGGGCATCGACGTGCTTGCGCAACTCTTTTTCTACGCTTCGCTTACCTTTGTGCCGATGGCATTGCCACTGGGTATTCTGCTGGCATCATTGATGACGTTCGGCAACCTGGGTGAGAGCCTCGAACTGCTGTCGATGAAGGCCTCCGGTATCTCGCTGCTCAAGATCATGAAGCCGCTTACGGCGTTCATGGTTGTGCTGGCCATCGCCACCTTCTTCTTCCAGGATCGTGTGCTCCCTTTGGCCAATACGAAGATGTACTCCATCCTCATTGGCATCAAGCACACCTCACCCGAACTTGAGATTCCCGAAGGCATCTTCTACAAGGAGATCAACAACTACAACATCTACGTTGATCACAAGGACTATGATACGGGTATGCTCCACGGTGTCACCATCTATATCTTTGACGGCTCCAACATCGAAGATGCCACCGTCACCGTAGCCGATAGTGCAAAGATATCGATGGCCGAGACCGGGAAGCATCTCAAGCTCACCCTCTGGAGCGGCCAACAGGTTGGCACTTTCAAGCAGGGAACGGGCAATAGCTACCAGCAACAGCAGAAGCATCCCAAGTATCGTCGCGAATCGTTTAGCGTAAAGGAAGTGTACATTCCCTACGACAATGGGTTTGACACCGATGAAGAGTCAATCTCCGACCGTCATGTCGGCAAGAACCTGGCTCAGCTTTCCCATTCGGTCGATTCCCTCAACCAGCGTATCGACTCCATCAACTACGGCTACGGCAAGAAACTGGTCAGCAGCATCTACTTTACTGGTGTCCGTCAGCAGGTACGCGACGACTCTCTTTATTTCGCCGAAAAAACCGAGAAACCGCAGAAGATGGTCATCGACCTCGACAGCATTTATGCGTCGCTGACACCTGCTCAGATGGAGAAACTGACCGAAAAGGCCACCAGTCGTGCAAAGAACGTCATTCAGACATTTGCTATCCAGCGTGAGATGCAGACATTCGAACAGAAGAACGTCAACTATCACGCCATCGAGATGCATCGCAAGTTCACCCTCTCCGTAGCATGTCTGTTGTTCTTTTTCATTGGTGCTCCACTCGGTGCCATCATCCGAAAGGGTGGTATGGGCATCCCGATCATTACGGGCGTCATCTTCTTCATCTTCTACTATATCATCGACAATACGGGCTATAAAGCGGCCAAGAATGGCATAATGCAGCCATGGTTTGGCACTTGGCTTTCGTCTATGGTCCTCGCTCCTATCGGCATCTGGCTAACGTGGCGAGCTGTCAACGATTCGCCGCTCTTCGACTGGGACACCTACAAGATCCGCTTCACACAACTTTTGCGCAAAGTGATGCGTCGCAGTCGTCCCATCCTGGAGTTTGCCAAAAAGCACCGCGAGCAGCGTAGCAATCACAGTGCATTCTTCGGCCGCAGGTTCCGCAAGAGACATAATCCTTCAAACCCATTTTCATGAACCGATTTGTTCCTCTTCTCATCTCTTCCTCCTTCGCCCTCGTTTCTAGTACTGCGATGGCTCAGCAGACGTCCGAACACCTCGGCCGTGCTTTCCACGTGGTATCTACATCCAACGGGAACCTCCTGACGTGGCGCACCCTTCCTACTGACAACACCGAAAACGTCAGTTTCCAACTCTCTCTCATCTCTGGCGATGGGAACGAAACAACCCAACTGATCGAAACTGGCTTACCCTCCTGCTTCCTAGACAAAGACAAGCACGAAGCCTATCGATTATCGGTCCTCAAGGATGGGATCATCCAGGAAGACCAAACCAGTCTGAAGACCTATCCTGAGGCTTCTCTGAGACAGGTGAAACTCAATCGCCCTGAGGGCGGAAACACAGCAAGCGGTAGTTTCACCTACACTCCCAATGATTGCTCGGTGGGCGATGTTGATGGAGATGGTGAATACGAGATCATTGTCAAATGGGATCCTTCCAATTCGAAGGACAACTCCCAGACCGGTTACACTGGCAATACCCTCTTCGACTGCTACGAAATCGTAGGTGAAGGGATCGGCAAGCAGCTTTGGCGCATCGACATGGGAAAGAACATCCGTGCAGGTGCACATTACACCACGTTCCTCGTCTATGATTTCGATGGCGACGGAAAGGCAGAACTCGTGGTAAAAACTGCTCCAGGCTCCAAGGATGCCAGCGGGGCATATGTGAGTGAAGTCGGCATCGACAACAGTATCACCGGCATCACAACCAACGAGAAGGACTTCCGCAACAGCAATGGACATGTCATAGATGGAGAAGAGTTCCTCACCATCTTCAGTGGCGAAACGGGTCGCGCTCTGCAGACCATCTGGTACAATCCGAACCGAGGAATGGAAACTGGAAAGGCAAGTGCATATGGCACTTGGGAAACCATTATGGGCAAGAAGACCAACTACAACCGTGGCGAACGCTACAATGCCTGCGTAGCATACCTTGACGGACTTGATCATCTTCCCTCCATCGTAATGCAGCGCGGCTACTATACCCAAGCCTATTTCTGGGCTGTCGATTGGGACGGCACCAACCTCACCACCCGCTGGCTCCACCGCGGACATACGGCATCCACTTGGGATGTCGTCGATGGCAGCGGCAACGTGACAGCATCGGGCTCCGGCAAGTCTTCCTACGGACAAGGAGTTCACGGCATCTCGGTTGGCGACGTCGATGACGACGGGTTCGATGAGATTGTGATGGGTTCTGCCACCATCGATCACAATGGCCAGCTGCTCTGCTCCACAGGCTTCGGCCATGGCGATGCTATCCATCTCGGAAAATTCATCCCTGATCGTCCAGGTCTGCAAATCTTTATGCCCCATGAAGAAGCAGCAGCTGACTATGGCGACGACCTGCACGATGCAGCCACTGGCGAAATCCTTCATCGTGGTTACACCAGCAAGGACAATGGACGCGGTCTGGCTTGCGATATGTTCTACAAGTTCAACTCATCCACAGGTCTTGACAACTATTATGGCTGGGAATTCTGGAGTGGTGCCGAAAGCACTCCTATCAATGCTGTATCAATGTCTGCTGTGGGATCAAAGCCCGACACCAATTTCCGAATCTATTGGAATGGTGACCTTTATGACGAATCCTTCGACGGGCAGTTCAGCAGCAGCTCAAACACTTGCAATCCTCGCATCATTTCGTGGAATGGTTCCTCGACCTCCACAACAAGATTGTCTACCTATGGCGGTAATCCACAATCGTGCAACTACACAAAGGCAACTCCTTGCCTGATAGCTGACATCTACGGCGACTGGCGCGAAGAAATCGTGATGTGGGATGCCTCCGACGAGGCCACCCTCGACATCTACAGCACCGTCACCACGACCCAATATCCCGTCCCCTGCCTCATGACCGATCACCTCTATCGTATGGGCATCGTGTGGCAGAATGCGAGCTACAACCAGCCTCCTCACCTCGGCTACTATCTGCCCGATGTCTTCCACTGCTCTTACAAGGTTGTCGAAGGTGCGCTCATCGACACCGTCGAGGTCGGTCAAGCCTACAAACTCGTCATCAATACAAGATTGGTCGAATCATGCACGGTCAACAACGAACTACCCGAGGGACTATCCTGGAACTATGACACCGAACGACAAACCCTCACCGTCAGCGGGACCCCAACAAAAGCTGGAACCACCACCCGCCTGTTCACACTTGCCGGCAAGTACAACACCTGCAAGGCTTCAGTGCGCTTTGTCATCCGAGAAGCCTCCGCTTTGGATAAGGTAATAGAAGACAACGATAAGAATAGTCCAAGATACGACCTGCTGGGTCGGCAAATAAAACAAGATCCCAACGGCATCTATATTCAGAACGGACAAAAAATAACTCGACAACAATAATAAAAGAAACTAAAGCAAAAAGGTATTTGTATGGAAAATTTATCAGCACGCCTCTGTGCATTGTCGCCATCGGCAACGTTGGCTATGTCACAGAAGAGTCAGGAACTCAAGAGTCAAGGCCTCGACATCATCAACCTGTCTGTGGGCGAACCCGACTTCTTTACTCCCGACCATATCAAGGAAGCTGCAAAAAAGGCTGTAGATGACAACTTCTCTTTCTACACACCGGTGCCTGGCTACATGTCCCTCCGCGAGGCCATTAGCCGGAAACTCAAGAGTGAGAATGGTGTAGATTTCCCTCCTGCACAGATTGTTGTAGGTAATGGTGCCAAGCAGGAAATCTGCAATGTCATTCTATCAATCGTTGACAAGGGTGACGAAGTGATTATCCCCACCCCTGCATGGGTGAGCTATTTCGAAATGGTAAAACTGGCCGAAGGCGTCAACGTACCCTTCCTTTGCGACCAGGAGCAGGACTTCAAGATTATGCCCCACCAGCTCGAAAGCCTCATCACTCCACGCACCAAGGCTTTCCTCTTCTGCTCGCCCTCCAATCCCACGGGTGCCATCTACACCAAGGAGGAACTGGCGGCAATTGTTGAGGTACTTGCCAAGTATCCGAAGATCATCGTCATTGCCGACGAGATTTATGAACATATCTGCTATAGTGGACAACCCACGTCCATCGCCTCCTTCCCCGAGATGAAGGATCGTGTAGTCATCATCAATGGTGTGTCGAAGGCCTATGCTATGACAGGTTGGCGCATCGGCTTCTGTGCTGCTCCTGCCTATATTGCTAAGGCTGTGAGCAAACTCCAGAGCCAATACACCTCCGGATGTTCGAGCATCGCTCAGAAGGCTGCCGAAGCTGCCTACAACGGCCCTCAGGATTGTGTCGAAGAGATGCGTCAGGAGTTCGAGCGTCGTCGCGACCTCATCTGCTCTGCCGTACAGGACATCCCAGGTTTCCGTCTCGATAAGAAACCCAGTGGTGCATTCTACATCTTCCCCGATGTCAGCGCCCTCTTCGGTAAGCAGACACCCGATGGCAAGGTAATTGCCAATGCCGACGACGTAGCCATGTACCTGCTCGAAACTGGTCATGTGGCAGGTGTGAGCGGCGAAGCCTTTGGCGACCCCTCCTGCATTCGTTTCAGCTACGCCACATCGCAAGCCAAGATCTCCGAGGCCATGCGCCGCGTCAAGGAGGCTCTGGCTAAGTTACGTCCATAAGGAAAGTTTTACTACCCTTTTACTACCTTTAATAAATCTATAAATGTTCAAGATCACCAAATACGTTTGCCTGGCATTGTGGGGCCTCTTCATCCTCGGTCTTCTGATCGGAGGAGGAGTCCTTTGGGCCATCTCAAATGGTTACATTGGCGAGATGCCATCCATCGAGGAACTTGAAAATCCTCAGAGCAAGTATGCCACCATCGTCTATTCGGCCGATTCCGTCGAACTGGGTCGTTTCAGCCGTGCCAAGGAAAACCGTGTCTTCATCAATTACAACGAGTTGTCGCCCAACCTGATCAATGCGCTCGTAGCTACCGAGGACGCTCGTTTCCTCGATCACTCCGGCATCGACATCAAAGCCCTCTTCCGTGCAGCTTTCAAGACGGTTCTGCTACACCAGCGTTCAGCTGGTGGCGGATCCACCATTACCCAGCAGCTCGCCAAGCAGGTCTATACCAAGGAGGTGGCTTCGAACATCTGGGAACGTGCCATGCAGAAACCCATCGAATGGGTCATTGCCGTGAAGCTTGAGAAGCTTTACACCAAGGAGGAGATCATCAATATGTATCTCAACCATTTCGACTTCTGCTACAATGCCGTCGGCATCCGTTCGGCGGCCCGCATCTATTTCGACAAGCTCCCTTCCGAGCTTGATGTCGAGCAGTCGGCTATGCTCGTGGGTATGTTGCAGAACCCTTCGCTCTACAACCCCATCCGTCGTCCAGAGAAGACCAAGAACCGCCGTACAATTGTGCTCAACCAGATGTACAAGGCCGGCTATCTCACCGAAGCCGAATACAACGACTACAAGGAACGTCCACTCCTGCCCCAAACCGACAACAAGGGCAACTATAAGCTCGCTCACTCGGCAGACCACAAGGAAGGTATGGCCCCCTACTTGCGCGAATATCTGCGCAAAATCATGCGTGCAAGCAAACCCAACCGCTCACGCTATGCATCGTGGCAAGATCAGCAGTACTACGACGATTCCCTCGCCTGGGAGACCAATCCACTCTATGGTTGGTGCAACAAGAACAAGAAACCCGATGGTTCGCACTACGATCTTACCACCGATGGACTGCGTATCTACACCAGCATCAACTCTCATATGCAGCAATATGCAGAGGAAGCGCTTGTCGCACATCTGCGCGACTACCTGCAGCCCGCCTTCACCAAGGAGAAGCAGAATCAGCCCAATGCTCCCTATAGCCGTCGACTCTCCGAAGATGACGTAAAGAACTCCCTTCGCCGTGCCATGAGACAGTCCGAGCGTTACACCACTATGAAGTCCAACGGCTACTCGACCGAAGACATCGAAAAGGCTTTCCAAAAGCCCATCGAAATGAAGCTGTTTTCATGGGAGGGTGAAATCGACACCATCATGAGCCCTTGGGACTCATTGCGTTGGCAGAAGCAGTTCCTACGTGCCGGCTTCCTTTGCATGGACACCCTTGGTTATGTCAAGGCCTATGTAGGCGGTCCCGACTTTGCCTTCTTCCAGTACGATATGGTGACGGCAGGTCGTCGTCAGGTAGGTTCCACCATCAAGCCTCTGCTTTATACACTGGCCATGGAAGAGGGACGCACGCCCTGCGATGAGGAACTCAACACTCAGCCTGTGCTCTACGATGCCATCGGACGTCCCTGGACCCCTCGCGATGGCGGCAAGCAGCGCATTGGCGAGATGGTCACACTGAGATGGGGCTTGATGAGATCCAACAACTGGATTTCCGCTCGTGTCATGAGCCGTATGACACCTGAACATTTTGTCGATTTCCTCCACTCGGCTGGCGTTCGCAACCGCCTCGATCCCGTGCTCTCGCTCTGCCTGGGTTCATGCGATATCTCCGTCGAGGAAATGGTCACCGCCTACTCAGGCTTCCCCGGACATGGTATGCGTAGCCAACCGCTCTACGTCGTTTCCATTTGTGACAACTCCGGTATGGAACTCACCCACTTCACCCCCGTCCGCAAGGAGGTCTTCTCGGCCGAAGCCTACTACAAGATGCTTCCCATCCTCCGCGATGTGGTCGACTATGGAACGGGTGCACGCATCCGCAACCGTTACGGCATCACCGCTCCAATGGGTGGAAAGACGGGTACCACCAACGACAACTCCGATGGCTGGTTCATGGCTTTCACTCCTGGACTCATCGGTGGCACCTGGGTAGGTGGCGAAGAACGCACGATTCACTTCGATCGCACTTCCGAAGGACAAGGCGCATCGATGGCCCTGCCCATCTGGGCAATGTTTATCAAGCGCGTGCTCGCTGATCCTACCCTCCCATACTCGTCGACCGATACCTTCTACTATCCTTCGGGCTACGACCCCTGCACTGTCGAAGGTGCCTTCGAACATGAGGAAGAAGCTCCCGAGTCGGATAACAGTTTCTTTGACTAAAAAATTTAAGGGAATCCCCTTTTATAACTTTTTTTAATAACATTATTAACCATTAATCAACAATCTGCTCTATGAAAAAGTACTTTGCAGAATTGGTTGGCACCTTCGTGCTTACCCTTCTTGGCTGCGGCACCGCTGTCAGCCTCAATTGTGGCATCGACACTGCTTCTGTTGTGGGCACTGCCCTTGCGTTCGGTCTTGCTGTAGTAGCCATGGCTTACACCATCGGCGGTATCTCCGGTTGCCACATCAACCCAGCCATCACCCTTGGCTGCCTCATCTCCGGTCGTATTTCCGGTAAGGATGCCTGTGGTTACATGGTATTCCAGGTTATTGGTGCTATCCTTGCTTCCTGCGTACTTTACCTCTTGGTTTCCACTTCTCCCGAACTCGCTTTGGGTACCAAGACGGGCGCCAACGCTTGCGCTGGCACAGTCACCAACGGCCTCATTGCCGAAATCGTGCTTACCTGCCTCTTCGTGCTGGTAGTTCTTGGAACGACTGATGCCAAGAAGGGTGCCGGCAACTTTGCTGGCCTCGCCATCGGTCTCTCCCTCGTACTCATCCACCTCGTAGGCATTCACTACACGGGCACCAGCGTTAACCCCGCTCGCTCCATCGGTCCTGCCCTCTTCGAGGGTGGCAAGGCTCTCAGCCAGCTCTGGGTATTCATCGTTGGTCCATTCGTAGGTGGTGCCCTTGCTGCATTCATCTGGAAGCTCATCGGCTCTGACGACGAGAAGTAATTCACATCATAACCATGCCCTGCCACATCTGTTGGCAGGGCTTTTTCCTTACTATGAAAAGAGATATCAAGAAAATCGTCCTCACTGGAGGACCCTGTGCAGGCAAGACAACTGCCTTAGTACGCATCAACGAGTATTTATCCAACCTCGGTTACAAAGTATTCATTGTGCCCGAAATTCCCACTATGGTCACTGCATCAGGGTGGAGTTATCTGACCGACAATCATGACTTCTACTACGAGGGAGAGAAGATCATCCTCGAACTCCAGCTCGAAATGGAAGACAAGATGCAACGCCTGGCCGAGACGTGCACCGAACCCTGCGTCATCGTCTGCGACCGAGGTGCCCTTGATATCTCTGCCTACATCTCACCTGAGATGTACGACGAACTCTGTGCCGCTTGTCACACCAGTGTCGAAGAGCTACGTCATGGCGGACGCTATGATGCTGTGCTCCATCTCGTTTCGGCAGCCGACGGTGCAGAATCATTCTATACTACTGCCAACAACGCATCACGCTATGAGAAGGCCGACGAGGCAGGTCTCAATCTGGCACGCCAGCTCGACAAGAAGGTCATTCAGGCATGGACCGGACACCCTCATCATCGCGTTATCGACAATCGCAAGGACTTCGAGCAGAAGCTCAACCGTGTACTCTACGAGATCAACTCCGTCCTTGGTTTGCCACAAGCCATTGTTGAAGAGCGCAAGTACATCGTCGAACTCATCGGCGAACTTCCCAATGACTGCGTCGAAAGCTACATCCAGCAGACCTATCTCTCTTCCGAACCCGGCTCCGAAGTCCGTATCCGTCGCCGCACATCGGGCAATCATGTCATCAACATTCACACCACTCGTCGCCGCATCTCGACCAGCGAAGAAGTGGTCACCGAGCGTCAGGTATCCAATGCCCTTTATGAGACGCTCCTGTTGCAGGCCGATCCCTATCGCCACACCATCAGCAAGCGTCGCAAGAGCTTCATCGCAGGCGGTCAGTTCTTCGAACTCGATGCCTACGAAGCACCGCACGAAGGTCTGATGATCCTCGAAACCAAAGGCATCGCCTGCCACGCCGACCTTCTTCTCCCTCCCTTCCTCCGCATCGTCAAGGACATCACAGGCAACTTCGACTACTACAACTACAATTTGGCTTTACGCAAGTAAGAAAAAAGCGTCTCGCAAAGAGGCGCTTTTTTCTGTCTATAACTGTTCTTTTTTGTCAAAGGCTTATCAGGAACTGCTCACCCCAAGGAACCAACAAGTCATGTCCTTCGGGATTGAGATGGGCACGGTCACCGGGATGCTGGAAGTATTTCTTGCGAAATTCAGGATTCTCAACCTCGATACCGCTCGTCGTGGCAGCGTTGAGGAAGGGGAAACCATGACGTTCACACGCTTCCTGGATGGCACGTATTACCAATGGGAAACCCTCACGGGACACGTTCCAGGGCGAGATGACAGCAATCTTGGCGTTCGGATATTTCTGGCGCAGTCCCACATAGAAATCATCCAGATGCTGCAGAAAGGCAGCAAGCGAATCAGGGCCCATGATTACAAAATCGGCATCATTATGCCCTGCCACAACAAGCACATAGTCGGCATCATCGGCCATATCGGCATAACGCACATAGAGTGCCTTGCCGAAATTGCGGTTTGTACGATCGAAGGCGATGGCGCCACCGTTGCGACCATAATTGTTGTAGGTCATCCCGTGACGGGCAGCTACCTTGTAATGCCAGGCATTCTCGTAGGGTTGGCGATGGTTTGCGACATAGCTGTCGCCAATAATGTTGATGGTCTTTCCTGCCAACGGGTCCTCCTTTATGGGTTCGATAGTGATTGGTCCACCATAGGGATTGAAATCGCACAACAGGTCATCGCCCTTCAGTATCAAAGGTAGGTTCTTGCCTTCCTGTACCGCACGATAGCCGAACACTTTCTTTGCGGCCTTGCTCCCAGGTTTGGGCATTCCGCTCACCTTCAAGGTCAGTTTCTCGCCGAAGAGCACAGGGTCCAAATCCAGCGAAGGAGTCACTGTGATGATTCCCTTCTTTTTCACCACATCCAGTTTCACAGCATCGCGCTCTGTCACGTATGCCCCCACCTTGGCAAAGGTCTCGGCCCAAATGGTATCGCTCTTGTAGGCCAGTTCACGGAAAAGGTCCCACAATATCCACGGCTCTTCCCAGCGGTCCCAAGCCGTATAGATGCCATGGCTCATCGTCACGCCCCAGGCGCGTTCGTCAATCTGCTGACGGAGCCATTGCTGGATACTCTCGCGGGTCTGGTGGCTGTTGGCTTGGCCCAAACCAAATTGATACTCACGATTGCAGATCCTTCCCTCCATCGTCGCCGTCCGGACGCGGTCATCCACAGTATTGTAGGGATAAATGAATGTCACAGGGCGCTTACCCGTCTCCTTTTCTATGGCAGAATCGTTGCGGGCAATCTCCATGCGCAAGGAATCATCGCTCAGCGTGGTCAGCTTGGGATGCGACCACGAATGATTGCTCAGTTCATGGCCCGAACGAACCAGCGAGCGGCATTCTTCCCACGTCATGCGTGGCGAATAATGGTCATCCAGATCACCAATATAGTATCCGTTGATGGCGAACGTCGCCTTCAGCGCATAGCGATCCAAATGCGGTGCAATGAGCGTATAATCCTCCTGCACCCCATCGTCGAACGTCAGGCTCACCGCACACACGCGATCACCCTGATACCGAGCAACACTCACTTCCTGTGCTGATGCGAACATACCTACAGAGAACATAAAAAAGAAAGAAAAGATGCGTTTCATATCTAAGATTGATTATTTGGTCGAAATGTTCGCTGCAAATATATGAATAAAAAAATAAAAAAACAAAAAAATCAGCGGAAAAGTAACTTCCCCGCTGATTTTTGTCGGATTACAATCGGCTCTTCTCGTCATTTCCTGCACCCGTGCCACGGTACTTCGAGCGGGAGGCATTGAAATTGTACGACAGGGAGATGCCCACCTGCTGTGTGTATTGATATACATCCTGATCGGTCTTGCCGATGGCATAATACGTGGTGACCTTCGTCCTCGATGTGCGGAAAATGTCATTGGCATAAAGCGTGCCCGTCAGGCGCCCCTTCCAGAAGGAAGTTTGCAGTCGGGCATTCACTGCAAAATTGCTGCCTCGATACATAAATCCCCAATGGTTGCTGCCGGTATAATTGACTTGCAAAAGCGCTTTGGTGGTAGGACTGACCACAAACCAGCTCATCAGGTCGAAACTGAATTCAGGTTTGTCCAGTTTCTTGGGCGCACCATACGCTTCGGCATCGAACATCTGCTGATAGTAGTGCAGCGTGACAGTAGGCTGCCAGAATCCCACCTTTGGAGAAGCAACAAGGGTGGCATAGACACGATTCTGATGGTCGAAGTTGACAGGCTGAAATATACAAATCTCTTTCTCCTCGTCATATACTCTGCCTATGTGGGTAAAGAGATCGTTTTCGCGCGTGAAGCCGCTGACAAAAGTCAGCCACGAATAGGTCAGGTTCAAGTCGATGCTCTGTCGTACCGAAGGACGCAGCAGTGGATTGCCACCCTCATAGAACATACGGCTGTCATAGACGATCATCGAAGTCAGCATATTGTAGGGTGGGCGGGTGATGCGCTTACCGTAGCTCAGCTGGGCGCTCCACTTCTCCTTCTGCCACGCCACCGACAAGTTGGGGAACCAGTCGTTATAGGTTCGGCTGGGCTCGGCCTGCCAGGTGTCGAACGAGTAGTAGTCTGCCGAGACATGTTCATAGCGCAGGCCTGCATTCAGGCGCCACGACCCTATCTGCATCTCGTATTCAGCAAAGCCGGCAATGTTCTTTTCCTTCATCTCGTTATCCGATTCCGGTATGATGTTCTCTTGATTGACATTCTGGCCCTGACTCTGGGTTGAAGTAATTTCCGATCCGCCACTCAATACGCCTTTCCCGATGGGATAGGTCAGCACCAACTTGCCTGCCGTCATCCGACGGTCCTCCCTATTGATCGAAGTGATTGTACGGTCACCCAGTTCCTCGCTGAACTCCCGCTGGTCGAGATGGTCCTCCGATGCGCGTCGCAGCATAGTTGCATTCAGGTCAATGCCCAATTTCCCAACCTTTCCCACATAGTAGGTATTCAGTTCCCAGACGGGTTTGTCAAGTTCATCGATATCTGTTTTCAGACGAACATCTCCGTAATAGGCACCGTTCTTCTGGTAGTGCTGCGTCATATCAGACTTGAAGCTGTTGTCAAGCAACTTTTGCGACGAGAAACTCAATCCGACCGAATTATCCGTATTGAAATCATAGCTTACACCAGCCTGATAGCGAAACTGCTTCCAACTGCTCCTGACGGGCAAATCGGCACGAACGAGGAACTGGTCTTTTCGGATATGCAGCTCCTGAATGAGGTCCTGGTCATTGCTGTAGTGGCCAAAATCTATTGCCGCATTGCCAAACACCTCCAGCCCGCCCGTGCGGTACTTCAAAGTCAGGTCGTCGTAGTTGTTCCACTTGTTGTTGCGTGATGTCTCGCTGTAGGCCTGCACGCCAAAGCCGTCGCCCTGTGGCCGGATAGTACGGATGCGGATCACGGCGTTTACCTCGGCATTGTACTGCGCTCCGGGGGCAGTGATGATGTCGATGTGCTTGATGTCGTTCGACTTGAGCTGTTTTAATTCCTTGGCATCGCTCACTTTCTTGTTGTTGATGTAGATCTCAGGCTCACCCTTCGACAGGACGGTGAATTCGCCATCGCGACCCTGCACCATCGGCAGCATCGAGAGTAGGTCGTCAGCAGTCCCCACGTCATGCAGGAGAGAGTGCTCCACCTCTACCGTCACTCCGCCCGATGTCATCCTGTATTGCGGCACCGAACCTTTCACGGCTACATTGCCGATGGTGTGCGTCTCGGGTTGCAGCGCGATGGTTCCCAGGTCTTCCTGTTCGGAGCGTTGCCAGACGGTCTTGTAGCCGATGTAGGTGATGCGGGTGAGCACATTCTTCCGGTCGATGGGGATGACGAAGAGTCCGCTCTCGTTCGAAACGCCGCCATTGAGCAAAGTGGAATCCACAGGATTGAGCACAGCGATGTTGGCCAAAGCCAGAGGCTGGTTGTTTTCGTCGGTGATGATGCCCGTGAGGTGACGATTGCTTTTCTGCACACATTCCACATAGATCTCACCTTCTGCCCTATGGACAGTCATTCGGATGGGATAGAACCCAATCATCTGACGAATAGCCTCAGGAACCGTCTTTTCCTCGATGCGGGTCGTGACACGAAAGTCCTCCAGATCATTATAGAGGAAATTAATCGTATAGCTCGATTGCGCGTCATTCAGTTGACGCAATGCCTCGTCAAGCGGCATATTATTGAATTCGCGCGTGATACGCTGAGCCTGACTCGTGAAAACAGCTACGAAACAGGCCATAATGAAAAACAGTCGTCTCATAGTTTATTTCACGATTAGCTTGTTATCATTCAGTTCTATGGTGATGCTCTCGAAGAGGTTGAGGCGTCGCAAAGTAGCATCCATAGTCTCATTCTTTCTCCATACGAAATAGAAACGCAACTGACGTGCGTCGTCATTTCGGAACTCCACCTCCTTGCCATAATAGGCAGCTATCTGCGTCAGCATTTTCTCCAACGGCACGTTGTCGAACACGATTGGTTCGCCGACGTTTTTCCCATCTTTTCGTTCTTCGATTTCCGAAGTGGATGGTGCCGTTCCTGTTTTCGCGGTCTGTTCAATTTCAGGCTCATTGTTTGGACCAACAATAGTCCGAACGATATGAATAGCCGCAAAAGTCACACCTGCCATCAAGAGGATACCAACGATACTAGCAGCCACCTTGTAGAACATTCCTCGCTGAGGACGATCCATTTCGGCAGCATGTTCTCCTACAAAATTCTTCCATTTTTCATCGACATCAATAGGCTCCTCTTCCACTTCCTGTTTCATCAGGGCACGCTTCGTCTGTGCCAGCTGCTCCATAAGTTCAGCTAATTCAGGGTCGTCGGCGAGCATCTGCTTCAACTGCTCGTCCGAATATTTTTCGGGGTGCTCCTGCATCGAGAGCAGGAGATCAATCTTGTCCTTTTTCATAATGTTTATCGTTTTACTTGTTTTTGCTGAAATACTCCTTGATGCGATGCATTGATTGCCACAGATGGTTATACACCGTGACCTTGCTCACTCCCACTTCCTGGGCAACTTCCTCGTAGGTCATCTCCTGCAGGAAACGCAATCGCAGGATTTGTTGGCTCAGGGGCGGCAGTTCCCGTTCGATGTACTGCATCAGTCGGTCAAGCCGTTCATCCTCGTTTCGGGCTATGATGTGCCGTTGCTTTAACTCTTCCGAAAACAGTTTCTCTACCTGTTCGCGAACCGACTTGTGGCTGAGCACATCCAGACAGCGATTACGCACCGCCATCATCAGATACCCCTCCATCTTATCGGCCTGCACGGAAGGATTGCTGTGCAGCAGACGGACAAACACGTCGCTCACCACGTCCTTGCTTTCGTCCGCATCGTAGAGTATCGTCCTTGCCAGACGATACATCGCAGCGTAATGCTGACGAAATAAGGTCTCAATTTCTTTCTGTGTCATAAAGTCTTTTTACTTCAAAGACGTTTCAGCGAACCGAAAAACTAAGCAAAACGATTATTTTTTGTGGACAAATATAGTTTATTATTGTTAGAATGATGAAAATTGCGTTGTTTTTTTCCTATATAAAGCCGATTTTTCCCCGAAAAGTTGCCAAATTGTTTTTTTCTCGCTATTTTTGCACATAAATTAAAATTAAAACATGTCCGAACATCTTGAAATATCCGCTGGTAGCAAACGCGAGAAGTATGAAGCACTCCTCCCGCAGATCGAAGCTGTCGTAGCAGCTGAGAGCGATCCCATCGCCAACATGGCCAACGTGGCCTCCATGCTCCACGAGACTTTTGGTTTCTGGTGGACTGGATTCTACCGTGTGCTGGATGATATGCTCGTCCTTGGTCCTTTCCAAGGCCCGATGGCATGCACGCGCATCCGAAAAGGACGGGGCGTGTGTGGCACCGCCTGGCAAACCAATCAGACGCAGGTCGTTCCCGACGTTGACCAGTTCCCTGGCCACATCGCATGCAGCTCTGCATCCAGAAGCGAGATTGTCGTGCCCCTCCATAACGCAAGCGGCGAAGTGACTGGAGTCCTCGACATCGATAGTGCCGAACTCAACACGTTCGACGAAACCGACCGCATCTATCTCGAACAAGTCGCAAACCTGTTCCATTAATCCTAAATCACGGCAAACATTCTGTCGGCCGTTAAAGTGTTATTTCCAATCGCGCAAGCACTCTGTCGGCCGACAGAGTGTTATTTTCATTCGCGCAAGCATTCTGTCGCCCGTCAGAGTGCTCCATCCAATCGCGCAAGCATCATGTCGCCCGTCAGAGTACTCTATCCAATCGAAGTAAGCATCCTGTCGGCCGTCAGAGTACTCCATCCAATCGCTGCAAGCATCCTGTCGGCCGACAGAGTACTCTATCCAATCGCCGCAAGCATCCTGTCGGCCGTCAGAGTACTCTATCCAATCGAAGCAAGCACTCTGTCGGCCGTCAGAGTACTCTATCCAACTGCGCAAGCATTCTGTCGGCCGTCAGAATGTTATAAGACGTAGAAGATCGAAAATATGTAATGATTACCGTCTTTCCGACAAAGGACAATCACCAATCCTAAATACCAAAAAACAATTTTCCACCGTCGCATATCCCCCAACGAACGTAAGCGGACATCATCCTGTCGCCGTATGTCCCCCAACGAACGTAAGCGGACATCTTCCCGTCGTCGTATGTCCCTCTACGAACGTAAGCGGACATCATCCCGTCGAATCATGTCCCTCTACGAACGTAAGCGGACATCTTCCTATCGAACCATGTCCCCCAACGAACGTAGGAGGACATCATTCCGTCGAATCATGTCCCTCTACGAACGTTAGCGGACATCTTCCCATCGTCGCATGTCCCCCAGCGAACGTAAGTGGACATCTTCCTATCGTCGCATGTCCCTCTACGAACGTAAGCGGACATCTTCCCGTCGTCGCATGTCACCCAACGAACGTAAGAGGACATTCTCTTATCGAATCATGTCCCCCAACGAACCTCTGAGGACATGCCTCGCAAATTTTTTTTTCCTCTCTTTTCCGTCCTTTTGGATTCCTTCGTATAAAACTGAGAAGGCGCAGCACCAAACGATGCCGCGCCTAATTAATGTTCCACGATGCCAGTACCGATGATGAACGAGCCAAAGGCGGCATAGGTGCTGATTTCACGAGGCTGCGAGATGTATTCCTCATAACTGCCCTTGATGCCAATGCTGCTGCAATCGATGAGGTTGTAGCCGCCATCACTATTGCGCACCGCCTTGCGAACAATACCTTGATAGGCACGATCAACCACAGGCTGATACTCGCTGGCAGGAATATAACCCTTGTTGATGGCTGTCTGAAGCAGATAAATGAACATCGCAGAGCCAGATGTCTCATTCCAGTTACCCTCCTCATTGGGTTTATCGACGACCTGACACCAGAGCCCAGTATGAGAATCCTGACAGTCTTTCAGCCCTTGGCAAAGGTGGTGCAGAGCATCCATCAATTGCTCTCGTCCCGGTTCTTCTTCTGGCAAATAGTCGAAAACATCGGCCAATAATACTGCACCCCAGCCCAATCCTTCACTCCAAACCTCGGGCGAGTGGGTTTCTTCCTGCTTAGCCCAACTGCCCTTGCCTTGCTCTGCCCAACCATGATAGAACAAGCCATCGGGACGACCACAGAGCTGAACCAAGCCTTGAATCTGACGAACAACCTCGGCAAAATCCTCAGGATGCCCCATCGTCTTGGCATAGCGGGCCAAAAATATTTGTCCCATAAACACACCATCGACCCAAAGTTGCGGAATAGTGACAGAGTGATAGAAGATGCCATACGCATTGCGTGGATAGTTGTCGAAGCCACGCCTGATAGTTTCGGCTGCACGAGCATAGCGCTGCTCACCAGTAAGTTCGTAAAGCAAGAGGCAGGCATAGCCTGGCAAGAAGTTGTCAAGTGCCCGAGGTGTGAACCCTAGCACTCGGCCTTCAGCATCGACATTCTGGTCAACGTAGCGGCGCACATAGTTCAAGTAAGTCGAATCGTTGGTCAACCTCCACAGTTTTTCCATGGCAAACATAATGTAGCCAGCCTGCCAGGTGAAATGATTGTTTTGTTTACCCCATCGGATGACATCGGGATCAGGATGATTGATAATGAAACTCGTTGCCACCTCCTCAGAGTAGATCCGGGAAGCTGCTGTAGCATTCGTTAGGCACAACGTAAATGCGATAGCAAGAAGAGAACGTATGCGCATAATACAGATTGATTAATGTGATTGCGCGACAAAGATACACATTATTTAATTATAAAAGACATTTTAATAGTAGATTTTTAGGATTTGGCGTTAATATGTATGATGATTGACGCATTTTCGTACTTCCACAACAAAAATATAGGAATAAAAAAAGAGACCCGAGTTAAAATAACTCGAGTCTCATGTAAGGTGGCGGCTTCCTACTCTCCCACTTTCGCAGTACCATCGGCGTTACAAGGTTTAACTTCTCTGTTCGGAATGGTAAGAGGTGGAGCCCTTGTGCTATAACCGCCTTATTTTAAAGTCTTATGTTTGACTAATGTTGCTGTACCAGGACTCGAACCCAGACTAAGAGAACCAGAATCTCGCGTGCTACCATTACACCATACAGCAGTCTTGACATATTCGAAAAGTTTTAAGAGATCGGTAGATCTTTTGTCTATAGTTACTATAGTGAATATAGTGACTATAAAGTCTTTTTTTGAAAGAAGTGTTCGGGTGATTAGTATTGCTCGGCTGAACACATCGCTGTGCGTACACCTGCA
>JAFWRO010000045.1:0-44000 GCA_017519885.1 Bacteroidales bacterium
GGAAGGCACAACTCGACCGCAAGATAGCCAATCTCCGTAACAGGTTGAATCGCCTTGAAAATGAGAAGGCAGCTTGCAACTGATTATCACGAATGTAGAGCTAGACAAAAGCCTGGCACCTACATCCTGTTATATAGAAGCCAGTAATTAATGCACACATATTATAATTAATGCACATGATAGAGAATAACCAGCAGAAAACGCTTCATCCGCTTCTTCAGTTAGGCAATAAAGTGGAGCAGCAGGGGCTGGTGGTGTTGAATGACATTACCAGTTTGCCCATCGTAGATGAACATTACATCTCTCCCAATTTGATTATTTCACTTTGCGAACGGGGAACCGCCGAAGCAGAATATGATATGAAACCCGTTGTTTACCACCCCAAAGACTTCTGCATTATGCGTTCGGGACATGTCATCAAGAGTCACAGGTTCTCCGATGACTATCGCGTACGGATGATTGTTGTTTCTGACGATTTCCTCGAAAAGTTCAAGATGCGCAATGTCGAACATTACAATGCCCACAGCAAGTATTATATGTCGCATCCTGCCTGCCACCTGAGCGACGAGCAGTTCCGACAGATGAACCAGGCATTCGACCTGTTGGAGTCGGTAAGTTCAATCGGTCAGATATGCCGCGAGGAGATGATGCTCAACGTTTTCCACACCATCCTGATGATGCGTTTTGAGTTCTCCCCCATCCCCGACGATGTGCTAGCAAGCGACAAGTTCGATCTCTCCGCACGTTTCCACGAGGCCATTGCCCGGCATTACCACGAGTCGCACAGCGTGGATTTCTATGCAAGGATGTTCAATCTCTCACCCAAGTACTTTTCCTCGATCATCAAGTCCGAGATAGGCATTGGGGCAAGTGAGTGCATCGACCAGTATCTGACGCTGCAGGCCAAGTCTCTGCTCACCGACAGGCAGCACTTCACCATTCAGCAGATCAGCTATATGCTGGGATTCAATGAGCAGACCTCGTTCTGCCGCTTCTTCAAGCTTAGGACCGGGATGCCCCCCTCGGAGTATAGGGAGAGGAAGAAGGCACAGTGAGTTTTTTTGGTTCGAAAATGAGAAAATGAAAAAACAAAAAAACAATTTTACAATTTTTCCTTGTTTCACTTCCTTATGTAGTCCGAAGGAGTGACGCCAAAGTGCTTCTTGAACTGGCGTGTGAAGTGCTGTGGATAGTCGAAGCCAAGACTCTCAGCCGTTTCCGAGATGTTGGCACCGCCCATCAGGAGCTGTTGGGCTCGCTGCATGATGAATCGACGGATATGTGAGGCTGGGGAGTCGCCCGTCAGTTCTCGCATCAGGTCGCCAAAATAGTTGGGCGACAGGAACAGCTGCTGTGCGCAGTATTTCACGGTGGGCAGCCCAAGCTTCTGCTGCAGGCCGTCTTCATAGTATTTCCTGAGCAGTTGCTCGAAGCGGGGCAGCAAGTCGGAGTTGGTTGAAGTGGCCGACGTGGAGAGCTGCTGTGCATAGTATCGTGCCACGAGCTCCATCACCTGTTCTATCTGCGAGGTGACGATGCGCAGGGTGTGGCTGTCCTCCTTGCGAAGCAGCTCCTTGCGGATCTCTTCCAGCAGCGCGACGATGCTTAGTCGCTGTTCCGGTGTCAGCAGCAGGGCCTCGCTGGTAGTATATGAGAAGAAATGGTAGCCTGCCATTCGGCGGCCGAGTTCCGTGTTGCGCAGCAGTTCGGTATCGAAGAGCAGCGCCCAACCCTTGGTATGTATCTCCTCCCCCATGTCGGTCTTTCCACCTATCTGTCCGGGTGCCACGCACATCAGGGCATGGCGTTTCAGCACGTATTGCAGCTGTCCGTACGACAGGTCTTCCAGTTCCTCATCGCCGATGAACAGGGCATAGACGTCGTAGTTGTTCAATGAGTGGCGACAGTGCTCCAGCTCGTCGTAGTGGATCACTGAGACGAGCGGATGCAGCTCCGGCGCACCGATGTACCGGGCATAGTCGTTGACGTGTTGCACTCTTAGAATCTTTTCCATATCGGGGGCAAAGTTACGATTTAATGGGCAAAAAAACAAATTTTATCTGAGTTTTTTCGTGTGAAGATGACTATTCCGTAAAATGGGTTGATATATCAGTAAATCGTTTAGGCTGTTTTTGACGAATTCATCGTACCTTTGCACCGTCAAATCAAAACAATTAAGAACTATGAGTAAGATTGCATTAGGAACCTGGGCCTGGGGCGCAGGAGCATTCGGTGGAGACGCCGTATTTGGAAGTAAGACTGACGTTGAGAATCTGAAACCCGTGTTCGACGAAGCGATGAAGGCTGGGCTCAACCTGTGGGACACCGCTACCGTGTACGGAATGGGTGAATCGGAGAAGATTCTCGGACAGTTGGCTGGTCAGTACAAGCGTGGGGAGGTGCAGATTTCCACGAAGTTCACCCCTCAGATTGCAGAGATCTACGAAAATTCAGTCGAGAAGATGGCCGAAGCCTCTATCGAGCGCATGGGCTGTGACTTCATCGACATCTACTGGATTCACAACCCCATGGACGTGGAGCGCTGGACTCCTTGTCTCATCCCCCTTCTGAAGTCGGGCAAGGTGAAGCGTGTGGGCGTGTCCAATCACAATATCGCCGAAATCCGCCGTGCCAACGAGATCCTTGGCGAAGCCGGATTCAAGGTAAGTGCCGTGCAGAACCACTTCTCGCTGCTCTATCGTTCGTCTGAGAAGGGCGGCGTGCTCGATTATTGCAGGGAGAATGGTATCGAGTTCTGGGCATATATGGTGCTGGAACAGGGCGCGCTCTCTGGTAAATATAATAAGGAGAACCCGCTTCCTGCCGAAAGCGACCGAGGCAGGAAATATAACCCCGTGCTGCCACAGCTTGAGGCACTGACGGCCGAGATGACTGCCATCGGTCAGAAGTATGGTGCCAGCTGCTCTCAGATTGGTATCGCCTGGGCCATCGCCAAGGGTACGCTGCCCATCATAGGAGCTACGAAGGAACGTCACGTCGTCGAGGCAGCCGAGGCAGCCCGTATTCAACTGACCGCCGAGGAGGTATCCGTTCTCGAGGCTCTCGCCGATGCCACAGGTATCGACACCCGTGGCGGATGGGAACATAGTATGGAATAAAAAACGGTTACTTAACAAAGACAACCTATGCAATACGTCAAACTTGGAAACTCCGACCTGCGCGTGTCGCGCATATGCCTGGGCTGTATGGGCTTCGGCGATCCCACCATCGGTCAGCATTCCTGGACCATCGGCGAGGAACCCACACGTGCCATCATCCGCCGTTCGCTCGACCTGGGCGTAAACTTCTTCGATACGGCCATCGCCTATCAGTTGGGTACATCCGAACAGTATGTGGGCCATGCGTTGCGCGATATGGCAAAACGTGACGATGTGGTCGTCGCCACCAAGTTCCTTCCCCGCACCGAGGAAGAGATCCAGAAGGGCATTGATGGCCGTCAGCATGTGCTGAACAACATCGACCTGAGCCTGCAGCACCTGAGTATGGACTATGTCGACCTCTACATCTATCATATCTGGGACTACAGGACACCAGCCGAGGAGATTCTTGAAGGTATGAACGAGGCTGTACGCCAGGGCAAGGCGCGCTACATCGGCATCGCCAATGCCTATGCCTATCAGCTTGCGAAGATGAATGCCCTGGCTGAGAAACGCGGCTGGGCAAGGTTCATCAGCGTGCAGAACCACTACAACCTGATTATGCGCGAAGAGGAACGCGAGATGCAGCCCTTGTGCCATGAGGACAACATTGCGCAGACGCCTTATAGCTCCCTGGCTTCCGGCAAGCTGGCAAAGCGCCCCGGCGAGACTTCGCTTCGACAGGAGAAGGACGCCTTCATGCACTTCAAGTATGATGCTACCGCCGAGCAGGACAATCGCATCGTAGAGCGTGTCGTCGAACTCGCCGACCGCTATGGCGTGGCGATGACTCAGATCTCGTTGGCCTGGCTGCTGACCAAGGTGGAGTCTCCCATCGTGGGAGCCACCAAGCTGCATCACATCGAAGGCGCCGTGAAGGCACTCGATGTCCGTCTCTCGGCCGACGACATCCGCTACCTCGAGGAGCCATACGTTCCTCACAACCTCTCGGGTGTGATGGCTGTCAACAAGCCCGTGATGAACGAAGAGCCCGTCTGGGTGGCAGCAAGCAGAAACAAATAATCTCAACAACGGTGAGAAACGAATTATCGAATAATAGAAATAATTGTAGTATGAAAATGAAACTATTCGTGATGCTTATGGCTTTCATCATGATAGGCCAGAGCACGTTTTCACAAGAAAACAAATCAAAGGGAAACAAGGATATGAAAGTATTGGTAGCCTATTTCTCGGCATCGGGCACAACAAAGAGCGTAGCTCAGAAACTTGCTGAGGTGACGGGAGGAACCTTGCACCAGATCACACCAGCACAGCCCTACACCGATGCAGACCTCGACTGGCGCGACAAGCAGAGTCGCAGCAGCGTGGAGATGCAGGATAAGAAATCGCGTCCTGCCATCACCAACAAGCTTGCTGATATGAACGACTATGATGTCGTCTATGTCGGCTTCCCCATCTGGTGGAACACCTGCCCCACTATCATCAACACCTTCATGGAATCCTACAACTTCCAGGGCAAGACCGTCATCCCCTTTGCCACATCAGGTGGCAGCGGCATCCGAAAAGCCTGTGAAGACCTGAAGGCCTCTTATTCGAATGTCAACTGGAAGGAAGGCAAGCTCCTGAATCGTGCCTCGAAAGAAGACTTGAAGAAGTGGGTAGAGAATAATAAGTAGCATCAGAAAGTAATTCATATTATAAAGATAGCCAGCGTATTGATTATACTGGCTATTTTTATTAATGCTGCCGCTTCAATAAGCAAGAGTTAGGGACACCGCCTTCGGGGTTCAGAAAGAGGAAGGTCATTTCCGCTAACACCCCCATTGATGAAGATCCTGCTTAATTAATCCGCAAATTTACAAATTTTATAATAATAATCAATATTAATGAGTTGCATACATATTTCGTATGCCAATTCTGTATGGTCCAATAGAAGCATACATATTTTATAAACCAAACCTGTATGGTCCGATAGAAGCATACATATTTGATAGACCAAATCTGTATGGTCCGATAGAAGCATACATATTTGATAGACCAAATCTGTATGGTCCGATAGAAGCATACATATTTGATATACCAAAACTGTATGGTCCGATAGAAGTATACATATTTGATAGACCAAATCTGTATGGTCCGATAGAAGTATACATATTTGATAGACCAAATCTGTATGGTCCGATAGAAGTATACATATTTGAAAGACCAAATCTGTATGGTCCGATAGAAGCATACATATTTGATATGCCAAATCTGTATGGTCCGATCGAGGCATAAAGATTTCCTATTTCAAATCATTATAGTACAATAAGAGCATATAGATTCTGTAAATCAAATCTGTATGCTCTACTGTATAATTATCCTATTTTATGATATCGAGGTATTATATTTGTACAGGAGATGTAATTTGCTTATCCCCTAATCAAAGTTACCCCGTCGGGCACCCAACAGAGTGAATCGATTACTTCGGAGCGGAGGATGATGCGGCGCAGACTGGTGCAGCCTTCGAACACATCGTCGGTGATATGCCACACCTGAGAGGGTATCTCAATCTCGGTCAGCGAAGTGCAATAACGGAACGCCTTTTCCCAAATGCTCTGCAGACTTTGGGGCAGCACCACCTTCCGGAGCCGGGAACACTCATAGAAGGCACTGTTGTTGATCTCGGTGACACCTTCCGGAATGGTGATTTCCTGAATGAGGGTATTGGCAAGCACGGCATAATCGAGCATGGTAACGCCCCGGGAAATACGAAACTCCGTCAATGGACAGAAGGTGAATGCCTCGCAGCCAAGTCCATCCAATTGCTCGGGAAGCCGCAAATCGGAGAGTGACTCACAACAGAAGAAGGCATAGGAAGGTATGACCTTTACTCCATCGGGAACGTGCAAGCTTTTCAGTTTTCGGCAGAACGCGAAGGCACTGCCACCCAGCTGCGTGAGATGCTCGGGAAGGCTGACGTGCTCGAGATGGCGAGCGTGGGAGAAGCAGTCGTCAGCTATGGTCAGTACCGTGGCGGGAATCGCATAGTCCTTTCGTCGCTTGGCACAAGGATACTGCAGGATAGTCGTCGCGTCGCGGGAATAGAGCACCCCGTGCTTCGAGGCGAAATGACGATTGCCCTTCGCCACATCGATTGACAGGAGCCGCCCCTCCCCCACATGAAGTGCCAGATAGCCGATTTGCTGCAAGGAGACTGGCAGGCTGAACCGACGGATGCCGGAACAATCCTGGAAGGCACTTTCGTCCAATTCCTCAACGCCCTCGGGTAAGCGAACCTCTGCCAAACGTTCGCAGCCCAGGAATGCACTTCTGCCGATGCGCTGAAGCGTGGATGGCAAGGACACCTCATGGACCTCGTTCAGATAACTGAACCAGTCGTCGCCAATCTCCTCGATGCCCTCTTCAACAACAATGGATCTTATCCCTTCGCGGCGGGAAAAGAAGTCGGGCTTGCCCCTGTTCTTCCTGAATCCTGGATGAATGGTCAAGACTCCATCCGGATCTATCTTCCAGTATCTGCTCATGGTTCTATGACCTTTCGGAATACAAACATCTCATCGTCCTCGCTCCAGTTTTCACTTTCCTCGTCGGCACGGCGGGACCATGATGATACCTGTTCCAGAACTCGACGATATGGAATCCGCAGCTGTTGACATAGAAATGGATGTTGCGCTTCTCGAAGTAACTCATTTGATTTTCAGAAGCAGTTGTTCGAGGGCCTTGCGACGTTCGGGCCACGTCCTGTAGTCGGAAGCCTTGAGGGTATAGACTTTCATATCGGCGTTCTTCATTTTGCCCTTGGCAGAGGCATCGGACACCAGGATGCAGGGCTGGGTTCTGCCCTCGGCGAGGAGCTTGTCGGCAATGGCTTCGGCACCACCTACCTTGAACCAGCTCTCGGAAGTGTCGTCGGCGCCATAGACGAGACGGATGAGGACTGCGGGACTGCCGGTGGGTGGATAGTAGGTGGCAGGATGGTTGCTGTCGTTGAGGTCGTAGCAGACCTTTCCGTGCGCGATGTCGCCCATGGTGGCAAGGCTATAGGGATTGGCGGGATTGTTGCAGACACTGTACTTGAAGCCCTTGTCGGGCGAGAGATACATGTTGCTCGGATCGGCGACCTGCGTGCCATCGACGAGGAAACAGTACTTGAACACGTCGTTACTGTGGTTGGTGAGGGTGACGCTCCACACGCCCTCCTCGTCCTTCTGCATCGCCAACGGCTTTGCGTCGAGTTCGGTCTGCAGAAGCACTTCGCGGGCATCGGGTGCCTTCATGCGGAAGGTGATGCCTTCGGTGACGAAATCGGGTGAGATGATGGGACGCGGGAACAGACGAGCCATGACGCCCGGGGTGAAGGCCTGCTCCTTGCCTGTGGCAGCAAGTGCGGGTTGAGCGTTCCGCATGGCTTCTTCGGAGGCTTCGGGATTGAAGAGCAGGCGGAAGGTCTTGTCGAGGAAGTACTTGGCGTTCATCCACGTGTGGCCGAACTTGTCGTGGGTGTATTCCTTCACGGAGCGGATGCCCTTCTTGTCGAGGAACTCCATGTAGTCGCGTGCCGTGCCATAGAGGAAGTCGTCGGTGCCCACGCCGAGCCAGAACAGATGGATGCGGCTGTTGGTGTCGGCGGCATTGTCATAGACATCGGGCAAAGAGGTGGATGTGAAGGAGCTGTAGGAACAGAGATAGGAGAACTTGTCGAGGTTCATAAGGCCGCAGGAAAGTCCCTGATTGCCACCACGCGAGAAGCCGCCAATGGCACGATGATCGGCGTCGTTGATGGTGCGGTAGTGACTCTCGACATAAGGCATAAGGTCGTTCACCAGGTCCTTGCCGAACACATCCATGCCGAAGCCCATCGGGTCCTGCGGATGTGTGGGCAGCAGCTTGAGGGGATTGCCGTAGGGCAGCACGATGATCATTTCCCTGGCCTTGCCCTCAGCCACGAGGTTGTCGAGGATATAGTTCATTCGACCTACCTTATAATAGACCTCTTCGGTGTCGGTAGTGCCGCTGATGAGATAGAACACGGGGTACTGCTCGGCGGAGGAACCCTTGTCGTAGTACGAAGGCGGCAGATAGACGATGGCGTTGTTGGTGCCGCCTAGACTCCTGGAATAGTAGTGGATATACTCGACCTGTCCGTGGGGTACGTCCCTGATGTCGTGGGCCAGTGAACCGGTCGTGGAGGGGATTTCGAGCAGGCTGTTCTTGAATCCCTCATTGGGGAAATACTGCGGGTTCTTCGGGTCCATCACGCTGATGCCGTCCACCACGAAGCAGTAGGGATACATATCGGGAGCCGCAGGTCCGAGGGTGACTGTCCACAGGCCTTCTTCGTTGCGCTCCATGGGGTTGCGACCGGCAAACTGCACATCGACCTGCACGTCGGTGGCATTGGGGTTGTCGTAATAGAATGTGACCGTGCCGTCGTCGTTGCAGACGGTGGAGGGCTGCGTCTTCTCCTGCTGGCATCCGGTCAAGGCGCAGAAAACGAGGGCCATGGAAATGGCAAAACTGAATGGTTTCATTTTCATAGTGTTATTTATTTAGAGGTAATTTTTTGCTGCAAAGATAATGACTTTTTCGCAATCATAGGTAAGGAAAAGGATAAAAATGCATTATTCGAAGGAATAAAATGAAAAAACGGGATAATAAGCTTTGGATTTTCAAAAATTAAACTTATCTTTGCAGCAAGATTTTTTATTTTAACACGAATTATCGCGAATTATCGCAAATTTATATGCCATACAGATGCCACCGATGGACACAGATTTATGATATGCATAATTCATGTCGATTTATGACAGTTCGTGTTTAATATAAAGCCACAATATTTATCATTAAATTGTTAGATACTTATGAAAAAGACATTATTATTAGTTCTGGCGATCTTTGCCACACTGAACAGCGGATTGAAGGCACAATCCATTACCGATCACTATGCCCTGCTCTATTCCGGCATGTGCTTCACGTTTTTCGAGGAAGATGAAGGTGTGTCCGACCAAGGCTTCAATGCCGGTGTGCTTTTCGGATACAACATCACCAGGAAGGCTGTCCCGCTGTTCCTGCAGTTTGGCGGCGAGCTGATCTACGAGGGAACTACCGACGATGGCGTTGAGGAACGTCTGGCTTGCCTGGCTGCACCCGTCAATCTCTCCTACAAGCTGGGACACCGCAAATTCAATGTGGAACCCTACATCGGTGTGAACCTCCGACTGAATCTCCATGGAAATGCCAAGGGGAAATCTGATTCATCGAAACTGGATGTCGATTACTTCGATTCGGAGGTCAAGGCAAGGCGTTTCCAGTTTGGTGCAAACCTCGGCCTGAACTTCAACATCCTCAACTTCACCGCGGGCGTTCGTGTGAATTCGGACTTCACGGAATACGCGAAGAATGTGGATTCGAAGGTCAACCGCATTATGCTGACCGTGGGATACACGATGTAGTCGAAAGGCATCTGTCGCGGTTCGTTACTGTTCGGGTTTCCAGATGAACAATCCTTCCGAGGTGACCAGTGGGGCAAGCAGCTCCAGGGTTTCCTCGTTGGGGTTGTAGATGGTCATAATCAATGTCTTTTAGTTAATCCTTGGGCTGCAAGGACTGGCGATAGTCGCTGGGCGACTGGCCGAGGTGCTTTGTGCAGTAGCGGCTGAAATAGGAAAGGGAGGAGAAATTCATCCGGTCGGAAATCTGACTCAACGAGAGACGTTCGTCGTTGAGCAGTTCCTTGAGAATGGGTACGGTATAGCGATCGATGTAGGAAGTGACACTGTGCCCAGTCAGGCGCTTGATGGTGGCGGAAAGATATTTGGGCGAAACGTTCAGGCGCCGGGCATAGTAGCTCACGTCGCGCTCCGAGCTACTGATACCGGTGGCGAGCAGCGAGATGAACTGCTTGACGATGTAGGCGGTGCGATCGGTATGGGAGTCGGTAGCTTCACGCTGGGCGTGTGCCTCGAAGATGTCGTAGATCATGGTGAGGCAGAGACTGCCCATCAGTTCGCGGTAGAACTGCAGATTGCGCTCGTCCATTCGTTCGCGAAGCCGGTGAAAATCGTCGAGCAGACGACGAGCCTGCCGTTCGTCGAGATGGATGACGGGGTCCTGGTTGAGCGAGATACTGCCTCCGATGCTGTAGTTGTTGGATGGCAGCAGATTCTGCAGGAACTTGTAGTCGGCGGCAAACCACTCGACCTGCATGTCGGGATGGGCAGCCAGGTTGGTAATGCGTTCGGGATAGGGAATTACCACAAGATCGTTCGCCACGATGTGATAGCACCGTTCGTTGAAGACGAAACTGCCCTCCCCTGCCGTGCAGAGCAAATGCATGCAGGTGTGCTTCAATTCGGGCGCATTCATCGCGTAAAAGTCGTTCGAATAGCGATAATCTATCTTCATCGGAGGCTATTTTTGCCGCAAATATACACATTATTATATTAATAAAAGAACGATTTCGGTAAAAAGTGAAAATTTTAATGTTTTTTGTGAAACCAGGGTTTCGAAAAAATGCCCTATCTTTGCAGCGTCAAAAACAAACAAAACGGATTATTATGAAAATCAAAACTATCATCACAGCCGCACTGGCACTGGTCGTTTCGACTGCATGCAGCGGCGCAAAACAAGAAAAAGCAATGGAACAGAAAGGTAAGGCATTGGTAGTGTTCTTCTCGCATGCGGGAGACAACTACGCAGTAGGAAACATCGAGGTAGGCAACACGAAGATCGTGGCCGATTACATCACGGAACTGACGGGTGCCGAGCAGTTTGAGATCGTGACGCACAAATACGACGGCATGGCATACAACCCGCTCATCAAGCTGGCGCAGGAAGAAGCCAACCGAAGCGAACTTCCCGAGTACGAGGGCGACGTGGACATGAGCCAGTACGACACCGTGTTCATCGGCGGTCCCGTATGGTGGGGCACATATCCTCAGGTGATGTTCACCTTCTTCAAGAAACACAAGGACGACCTGAAGGGCAAGACCGTCATCCCCTTCACCACCCATGAGGGCAGCGGCCTGGCGAATTGCGGGAACGACGTGAAGAAGGCCTTCCCCGGCGCCAACGTTCAGAAGGGCTTCAGCATCTATGGCCACGACGTGAGGGACGGCAAGGCAAAGGTCGAGAAGTGGCTCAATGGATTGGGATACCGATTTCTTTTTTAACACGAATTATCACGAATTAACGTAAATTTTATGGAAACCATTAAATTATCGAATGGAGTTGAGATGCCACTGTTGGGTTACGGCGTATTCCTGGTAAGCCCCGACGAATGTGAACGTTGCGTATCGGATGCGTTGAGCGTAGGCTACCGACTGATTGACACCGCACAGGCCTACCAGAACGAGGAAGGCGTAGGCAATGCATGGCGCAAGAGCGGCATCAAGCGCGAGGACCTGTTCCTTACCACGAAGGTATGGATCTCGAATGGAGGCGAAGAGAAAGCAGCCCGGAGCATCGACGAGAGCCTGCGCAAACTGCAGATGGAGTATATCGATCTTCTGCTCATTCATCAAGCCTACAACGACGTGTTCGGCACCTGGCGTGCCATGGAGAAGGCCTATCGTGCCGGCAAAGTACGCGCCATCGGCGTATCGAACTTCCAGGCAGGACGTTTCTTCGATTTTGCCCACTATGTGGATGTGAAGCCTATGGTGAACCAGCTGCAGTGCAACGTGATGATTCAGCAGACCGGCATCGAACCTGTTCATGCTGAGTTCGGCACACGGATGATGGCATGGGGTCCTCTTGGCGGACAAGGTGTCGATGGCATCGTAAAGAACGAGGCATTGGCTGCCATCGGTTCGAAATATGGCAAATCGGCTACTCAGGTCGCCCTTCGCTGGCTGACACAGCGCGGCATCGTGGCTATCCCCAAGTCGAGCCACAAGGAGCGAATGTCACAGAATTTCGACATCTTCGACTTCTCGCTTTCGGCCGACGAGATAAAGCAGATTGCCACAATGAACCAGCACGACACCGGTACCATCGCTTTCGGCGATCCCCAATTCGTGAAGTATCTGATTCAGAACTACGGATAAATATAGAGCCTCGGTATGCTGACATTTTACTCACAGCACGCCGAGGGTTCGACATATTAGCAATCGGTAGTTTTCTTCCTTCGGAACATGTCCTTCAATCGCTTGTAGCCTTCGACACCCAAGATAGTGAGGCCACCGTACTGGCAGGTCTTTGCCATACCGAAGAGGACGGTCCAAAGGATGCCCTTCGCTGCTGCACTGATGGGCAAAAGCATTTGGGCAAATGAGAGAATATAGAAGGGGATGCAACAGAGCAGGACTATAACTCCCGTGTGGAAAGACAGCGACTGCAGCCACGTCTTGATGCTGCGACCAATGCGTAAGAAGAATTCTTTCATACGTCAGATGGATTGATAAACAGATTTCGTGTCAATATCCCAGGTTCTCCCCTACCAGCACCACGACGTGACGGCCATTGGGAGAATTGCGAAGGAAGTGAACGTAGTTGCAGATCGACTGCGGGGAATTGCAGTTATGGCACGTGCCATCGACGTGACAGGGCGTCTGGACATCGAAACGCGCTGCATTGGTGGGTGCTGCCGTACTGCGAGCACGTGCAAGAGCCGCCTCGACGTTTTGTGCAACCTTGTTGAGTCCGATGACGAAGATGACCTTCTTCGGACCCCAGGTGATGGCAGCCACACGATTGCCATTGCCGTCGATGTTCACAATCACGCCATCTTCGGAGATGGCATTGGCGCTGGTGAGATAGACGTCGGCGGTGAATGCCTTGAGATAGACGTCCTGCTTCTGTTCGGGCGTAGTGGCAAGGTCGCGATCGAGCACTTCGAGCGTGCCGCGATTGCGAAGATAACCGGGAATGCCAAGGTCACGGACGGTCATCGTGCCGCCCCACGTCACACTGCTCCCATCGTCGATGAGCTGGGAAACCTTCTGCACAGCCTCGGCAGCCGTGGGACAATAGAAGGCCTCGATGTGGCGACGATGAAGATTATGAATGAGCGTCTTGGCAAGGCGCTCATTCCTTATTTCCTGAGGTGTCATAAGATGTTCGAACAAGAGTTTGAGATGCTTCGATTAGAAATAGAGGCCGATGGTGAGCGCCTTGAATTCGGGACCGCGATCCTTCTTGAAGGAACTCATGGGCGAATACTTGACATATACGCCGAAGTCACCGGGGAAATGCATGATGCCCAGGACATCGACGGTGATGGGACGAATGCCGATGTTCTTGGTGCTGATGTCAAATTCCTCATCACCTATCTCATAGCTGTTTCTGATGCGATTGTAGAAGTTCCAGTTGACCATTGCTCCTGCGGAAATGGCGAATTTGTCGGAAAAGCGCTGCTTGACGAGCAAGGGGATGTTGAAGTTGAGTGTGCTGATGCGTGCCTTAAGATCGGCCATCTCTCCATCACGTTTTGCCACTTTGATCACGCCATTGTCCTTGAATAACATATTGTCGTGACCGCTGAGGGTATAGAAGCGAAAGCCGATACCCATACCAGCCGAAAAGGTGGTCTGCTTGTGGTTGGGGGTGTAGTCGTACTGCGCAAAGGTGAGGTCAAACTCCCACGAGCGGAATGGGGCGAAGTCGAAGCCTTCGGGCACATTGGTGGGGATATTCACACCGATGAATCCGTGGGCGGACACGTCGTTTGGATCGTCATCGTCGGATACAGTGTAAGAGTAGGTGTCATCGCTGTCGGTTTCAGTTGCCTCGACATTATTTGATTCCTGTGCATTTGCATTCATTGTGAATGCGAGAAATGCCATAAAAAACATTTTTTTCATTGTCCTTAGTTTTATTAAGTAGTTTTTTGCGGGGCAAAGATACGCATTATTTCATATATAAACAAAGGTTTTTTGCAAAAAAACTTAAATTTATCGAGATTTGTGTATAGATAATATAGAAAAAATACGTATATTTGCGGCGTGCTTTTCGATTGAATGAAAACAAAGCGAGGTTTAACATGAGTGGTCGCGTAGCTCAAAATTATAGAAAAATTAAATCAAAAAATTATAAGAAATACAGAACGGAGTTGGTCACTGCTATTATCTGCTGACTTCTTTTGATAATTTTAAAATCAATATTCTTATAATTTTGAGCGAAGCGACCCCTTGAACAAAGTTGTTAATATGAATAAAGAAACCATTCGCATTGGGGATAGAGTCTGCACCATCTACAGGTCCGAGATGCCAAAGTTCCTGCTTGTTCAACCCATCGACGAACACGACCTGGAAGTGCTGGACACGGAGGTCGAGACGATACAGACCTTGACAAGAACTCCATTTACACTTGTTGCCTTCGAAATCAAGGATTGGCAGAGCGAACTGACGCCTTGGGCTGCGCCGGCGGTCTTTGGAAAGATTCCTTTTGGCGATAAAGCGTCTGAGACGCTTGCATTCGTTGAGGACGTGCTGATTCCAAGCCTGGAACAACGGCGACTCTATGTCAAGGACTCGATGCGATGTCTGCTTGGAGGATATTCATTGGCTGGCCTTTTTGCCTTATGGGCAAGTTATCAGTCCTCGCGATTTGATGGCATAGCCGCTGTCTCGCCATCCGTATGGTATCCACAATGGATGGCGTATGCCGAGACGCACCAACCATCGACGTCGGCCGTCTATCTCAGTCTCGGGGACAAAGAAGAAAAGGCCAGGAATCCTGTGATGGCTCAGGTCGGCAATTGCATTCGCAAACAGCATGAACTTTTGACTATACAAGGTATCAGCACCATCCTTGAATGGAATCCCGGCAATCATTTCCAGCATTCCGATGAGCGAACTGCCAAGGGCTTCGCCTGGATCATTAATCAATTAAGTCAACCATGAACATAGAAGACTATCGCGAATTCTGCCTTTCGCTGGGCGATGACGTGGAGGAGAAACTGCCTTTCACGGCATTTCGATATGCTGGTGACGTGCTGGTGTTCTATGTACATGGACATATGTTCTCGTTCTTCGACTGCAACAATTTCAGTGTGGTAACGCTCAAATGCCAACCAAACCGCATCGAAGAACTAAAAGCCCAGTATACTAGTGTCACCGAGCCCCATAACCTTTCACCAAAACATTGGATTGGTATTGATCCGAATTCCGCACCCGATGATTTACTTCGGGATTTGACTCGGAATTCATATGAGATAGTTAAGGCGAAATATAAGAGTAATAAAAACAAAAATTAGAAACTATGTCAACACGAGCAAACATCTATATTCGAGAGAGTTGTGATGATAGAGAAAAAGAAATATTATATCATCATTGCGATGGCTACCCTGAAGGTGTAGGTAGAACGTTGAGAAGCATTCTGCATAAATTGCCGAAAGAAGGAACTATGACATTGACCAAGCAAAGTCTTGCCAAGTTCATTTGTGACAATGATTCTGATTTCAGAATCACTACTCCTTATTATGCTGGTGATGCAGAGTATGTCTATGAGATCAATCTATCCAGGCGGCGAGTAGATTATGAACATCTCTATACCGGTGAACAGGAATGGCTTTGTGTCTTTTAATATTATTATATCGTCTCCTTATAGTTCTACTTTTTTAGTTATTCGTGCCAAATAGTCGTAGTGTTCGCCTTCGTAGATTACTTCGACAGAATAGCCATTTTCCTCTGCCTTTTGACGAAGCGTGTTGGCATCGATATAGAGCCAGGGGAAGGGTTCGCCAATGGAATCCTTGTACCGCATCATATAGCGTAGTTCACCATAATAGGCCGTGTCTTCGGGGTACTCGATGACGCCATCTTCGTTTTCGAACACATAACTGATGTCCGACGAATCGCAAAGGAGCTGGCCACCGGGAGCAAGTATCTTGTCGAGTTGCTGGAAGAATGCCGGAAGACGATCGAGGGTGCCGACGATGCCGATGCCGTTCATGAGCATGAGGATGGTGTCGTATTGTCCTGTGAGTGTGAAGAAGTCCTGTTCCAATACCTTCTTCACTCCGCGTTGCTGCATGGTCAGGACGGAAAGATGGGAAATGTCGATGGCAGTCACATCGATGCCACGTTGTTGTAGGACGAGCGAATGACACCCCGACCCTGCACCAACATCAAGCGTCCTACCCATTGCCAAATCGAGTGCCTTGCGTTCTGTTTCAGGCATTTCCTCGAAGGTGCGGAAAAGTGTAGGCACAGGGATCTCGTCCTCTTCGAACATCGGAGAGAACACACGCAACTTGGCGGCTTTACCCGTGGTAAAGTAGTCGCTGATGGCTCGGCCCATCGGATCGCGTTTGCGATTGATGTCTTCGGAAGTCTTGATTTTTTTTACTTGCTTATGAACCATATCAGTAATGCTATTTGAACGCACAGAATTAGTGGAATGCCATACTTGAATTTCTTGTGCAAGGTCTTGTGATGCCAGGTTTTCATACCAAGCCATGCACCAATGCTGCCACCAAGGGCTGCCATCCCCAAAAGCGTGGACTCGGGGATGCGCCACTTGGCACGTTTTGCCTTCCACTTGTCGATGCCATAGACGAAGAACGTAATTACGTTGATGATGGCGAGGTAGATCAATAGGATTGACGACATTTTTCCCTTAAAAGATATTTGCTACAAGATCTTTTCAGCCATCTTCTTGCCGGCATCGAAAGCTTTTTGCAGATCCTGCTCCCAATGCTCGTCACGATACTTGCGCTTGGCTTCTTCGGAGAATCCTGCAAGTTCGAAGCGATCGTAGTTCTTCACCTGGTAGGTATTGTAGGCGGTAAGCTTTTCGGGTTCACCTAGGGCAGCTGCGATAGGATATTCCATCGAACCATAACCATTGCAGTTGTTCTGGGTTTCGGTGCCGTTCTGCGTCTCTACCAGAACTACGGGCATTCGCTTTGGAGCAGTCAGACTATAATCGTTGTATGATAGCCAGGGGAATGCGAGACGTTCGAGGAAGGTACGCATCTGACCTGTGACGTCGCCGAAATAATTGGGCGAACCAAGGACAAGGCCGTCAGCCTGAGCAATCTCTTCGAGAATGGGAGTGAGTGCATCCTTAAACTTACAGACGTTCGAAGCACTACCCTTCACCTTGCAGGCCATGCACGACATACATCCCTTGTAGTCAAGGTCGTAGAGGCGAATGGTCTTTACTTCAATTTCGCTACTCACCGAACTTGCTCCTTCTGCAAATTTTTTCAGCATTGAGGCCGTATTGAAAGTCTTGCGAGGGCCTCCGTCGATAATGATGATCTTCTTCATAATTAAATACTCTTGCCCAGTTCGAAAGCTTCTTGCAGCTTGGGGTTCCCTTCAATCTCACGCGCATCGTTCACGCCACCGCAGAAAAGCGTTCCTGCCAGTCTGCTCTTTGGATAGCAATCGATCCAGCCTGTAAGACCTGTTTCGGCACGTTTTGGTGTCAGCTCTTCATCTTCGGCAGCAGTGGTGAGCAGATAAACGTCACGGAACTGATAGTCAAGTTCATACATGGCATTCATACGATCGATGAGCGTCTTCATCTGTCCACTCATCTCATAATAATAGATGGGCGTAGCCCAGCAGACAACATCCGCTTTCAGGACTTTCTCCATAATGGCATTCACGTCATCGTTGATGACACAACGTCCCAACTTCTGGCAAGCCAAACATCCTTTGCAGAACTGGATGTTCTTACCCACCAGGGAAATCTTTTCGACATCGTTTCCGACAACCTTGGCACCTTCGATGAACTTGTCAGCGAGCATATCGCTGTTCGAGCCATGACGCAGGCTCGTTGAAATGACTATTACTCTTTTCATATGCTAATAATTTGCGGCAAAGTTACAAATATTTTTTTAGAAATGCAAGTGAATTTGGGAAAAAAATTTTAGTTCTACTCAATGGACGCAGTAACCAGCCGATTGAAGCACATCAATAGCACGTTCGAAATTCTCGGTCTTGGTCAATATGTAGTCTGTGTTGAACGTGGATATGGCAAAGATGCCGATACCATTTTCTGCAAGAATCGAAGAGATTCGGGAGAGTATGCCGATCAGGGAAAAGTCAAGAACTCCTTCGATTCGGAATGCTCTCCATCCATCTTCCCGAGTGATTGTATTCCGAGGAACGAAAGGGATTGGGCACACCAATGACTTCTCTTCGTCGGTGGAACCTGTGAAGACGAAGGGCTGATTGAGGTCGACCTGCGAATAGTCAGAAACCTTGCAGACGGAGAATTCCTGTGGAATAATTTTCAGTTCCATTATGACAATCAATTAATTGACGAAATGGCTTATCTGCTTCAAAAACAGATTAGTTAATAGCTGTCATATGATAGCCCATACGTTTCAGTTGGATATATGCTCCCATTAGATAGAGCTGATGCAGACAGACGACAAAGGCGTTGAAGGCTTCCTTCGTGCCAGGTTCGATGCGCTGATGCAACAATGCATTATAGACACGTGAGGCACATTCGCCTACAAGTTTCTCTGTCGAGGTATAAGAATTACCTTTGAGCAAAAGGACATCTTCGCGGATATATTCGTCCATATTGTCATAGCCTCTTTTGTCGCGCATATAGGCATATAGGTCCTCTATCTTCGAATAGATTTCCCACTCTTCATCCCAGTATTTGGCAAGTGCCATACCGATATACATCATCCAACCCAACGAAGCTGTCGGATAGGCATTGAATTCACGGATACCATCGGGAACATATGTCTGGGCAATCTTTTCCCACTTCTCTTCCACATCGGGACATTGCGGCAGACGTTCGTCCACCTCCTGCATACTCAGCAGATACTGATGCAGGTCATTTTTGATTTGTTCTTCAAAATTTAATGTCGATTCCATTTATATTCAATTTTAACTCAAAACAAAGTTCGTTTAATGTCTGCCAAAAAATCATTTTCAATTATCGCAATCTGCTCACCACTTCGAGTAAAAGCATCTATGTAATAATGATTGTCGAACTTCAGCGATTTTATTGTATTGTCAGTGTCGTACAACCTCGTTTCTATGGCAGAAGCGTGATTCCTTATTTCTTCGAAATGTGCTTCGATGTAAGCATCCGACATTGCAAGACAAATAAATCTTATTGACTGTAAGTATTGCTCACTGAAATCTTTGCGCCAATCTGTCGGAATGTAACACCCTTCTACTATAAGATTCTGTCGGTTCTCGATGGCTGTCTTCACCATCTCACGCACAATAGGCCAAAGATACTCCGTCAGAGCTTCATCGTCTTCAGGCGTAAGGTCGGTATTACCGCTACGTATCAATCCCATTTTCAAATGATCTATAGACAGATACGGATACTTGTACTTTTCAAGCATCCGCTGTGCCAGAAGTGTCTTGCCTGTATGCGATGCTCCTGTAATCAGTATGACCATAAATGTGAAACTATTCTTTAACCTTTCTGATTAATGACAAATCGCCACTTGACAAGGCTTTAATATTTGCCTCAATCTTCTCGATGTCCCAATCCCACCATTTCAGATTCAGCAGATAGGCGATGAACTCATCGTCAAAACGTTTTCTGACAACACGGCAGGGATTTCCTACGGCTACAGCGTATGGAGGGACATCTGAGGCAACCACAGAATTGGCTCCAATAATGGCTCCATCGCCAATATGAACGCCTGGCATAATTGTTACATGCTGGCCAATCCAAACGTCATTGCCCACAACAGTATCACCCTTCAGAGGCAATTCGTCTTTCACTGGAGCAATGGCACTGCCCCAATCACCGCCAATAACATAAAATGGGTAAGTCGTCACGCCGTCCATCCTATGGTTGGCTCCATTCATCACGAATTCCACACCCTTAGCGATAGCGCAGAATTTGCCAATAATCAGATGGTCACCGATGAAATCATAGAAATGAGTGACATGTTTCTCGAATTGGTCGGCTCCATCCACATCATCGTAGTAGGTGTAGTCTCCTATAATGATACGCGGGTTCTTCACCACGTTCTTGATGAAGCAGAGGCTTGGAATCTTCGGATTCGGAAAAGCATCATTGGGATTGGGTCTGTTTTTAATTTCCATATATTTCGATTTATCAATCAATCTCCGTAAAACGAGCAAACTTGCGACCATCACGTTCAATGTTCTCGAAAAACATCTTCTCAGGACGTACCCAACATTTGTTGTCACCATAAAGCGCCTGATAGACGACCATCCGTTCTGTGGTTTCCGAATCGAATGCGGTGCAGACAAAGCGATACTTGCCACCTTTGAAATGCTGGAAGTATCTGTTTTCACGTCGAGGATATTCCTTCAAAAGTTTCTCTGCCAAAGGTACATACCAAGTGCGAACTTCATCTGCAGTTGGTGTATGGTTTCCAGGAAAATGGAAACTGCGATTGTAATGCTCCAAGAATATTGGCTCGAAATGTGCCAGGGTGTCACCTTCGCCAAACAACCCCCATACGCGATCCTTATAGAAAGGATTGCAGCTGTTGAACTGAATTGATTCGAGTTCGGCAAATTCCTCGATAAGTGCATCGTCGATGATGAAATCCTGCTTGCCATCCTTACGAGGCGATTTGTACAGATGCGCACCAATACGAGGCTTCAAGAATTCCGTCATCTTGAAGTGCGGATTGCCGAGCAAGGCAGGAATACCTACGATTGGTGCCAGCATCTGTGCATAGAACGAACCACAACTGTTGCCCACCAACAAGTCGGGCTTTTCTCGATCAATAAGCTCGCGAAGGAACTTTATTGCCTCTTTCGGATGCATCGGCAAATCGGGAGTAAGTACCTCTACCCGACCCTCGAATGCTTCACGTAAAGCCAAGGCAGGCACACATTGTCCACTTGCATAGAATCCGTGAAGGAAAAGTATCTTTTTCATACTAATTACTTCTATAAAAACTATTTTATTCGATTTTTTCGATAATCAGTTCACACGAACCCTCTTCAAGAGAATTGTATTCATCATAATGACAATGGCATCCTGCGTCTTCATCAGCTAAGGCCTTCAACTGGCTTGCCAACGAGAGCAATCCTTCCTTATTGGCCGATATCACCACATTGCCACTTTCGACCTTCACTTTAATCGAGAATCCGTCCACCCAATTCATATTCATATCTTATTCCCAATCGAAGTTTTCCTTGCCGGCACCAATTTCAAAATGATACTTGGCTATACCCAAGTCAATCCACGTATAACCAACCAAGGAGAAACCTTTCTTTGTGCGTACCTTATGACGATTGTTTTCCATTCCGACATATTCGAACGAGAACTTCTGCTGATTCACGGCAGTTGGAGCAAGCAAGGCGGCTTCGACACCTTTTCGGTACCAACCAGGTGTGGTGTCGCTGACGTTGCTCACTTGTTCGACAGTCTTGATCTTGTGGGTACTACCCTGCGTTTCGCCATAGCCGATGGCAATATAACACGCAATCTTCTCGTCATCGTTGAGCACATAGGTGCCAGGGATTTTTGAGTAACTCAATCCAACCCAGCAGGTATTCAGGCCAAGTGTTTGAGCCAAAAGCACCAGTTGCTCGCCGTAATAGCCGATGCGTTCATCGAGGTCATCGGCTTTCTTGCCAGCCATGACCAGATAACTGCTCACGTTGCGAAACCTTCCATATTTCGCCAAAGTTCCCTGGAATGCCTTTGGCTCTTTTTGAATGAGCTGGATATGCAGATTGCCCTCTCGATTCACACGTTCAATCTGTTCTTCGAGTATACGGACAACGTCTGCTTCCAGCGGTTTGTCCTTATAAGCCCTCACACTATGTCGGGCAGCAATTGCTTCTAATAATGTCATTTTATTTTATAATTATTCTTTATTTTTATCTGCCCAAAGAATAAAACTATAACTATGGGGCTGGGTTCCATCGATGGTGTATTCGGGCAAAGTGCGCTTGCCCCAAGTGTCTGCACCGCCTACTCCATGGATGTCGAGGTCGATGTTGAGGTTAACGAAACGACCGCGAGTAATATCGATTGGATGACGCGCATCGACAAGATCCTCCTCACCATAATCCCAGGCACGGATGCAAAGGGGTTGGTCTCCAAAGATATGGAGTGTACGATTATCATTGGCGATATCAAACCAGCGGACGTCACATCGGTTGCCATTGTCTTGCGGATGAATATATTCGGTCTCGTAGTCGCTGAGTGGCATTTCATAAACACCGAGGAAGGCAGAGTTTTTGCGGTCGGGATAGTTTTCCCAAGGGCCACGTCCATAATAACGTATTTGCGTGAAGTCGGAAGGCAGACGCATTCGCATACCGAATTTTGGCATCACAGGAAGATTATCGGCTTGCGGGAAATACTCCATTTTGACATGGATACGGCCATCGCGTAGGATCGTATAAGTCAATGAGAGATTGGCGTTTACTGAGAATGAGATGTCGTAGATAACGCTCAGACCACGTTCATCAACTTCGGTGCGAATGGAATGTACCGTGCGATTGGCTGCTGCGTCCTTCCAAGGAGCGACACGTTCGGCAAAGTGTGCTGCATGCTGATTGTCATTCTCTGGTTTCCAGAAGTAGGGTTCCAAAGGTGCCTGCAACATCTCCTTGCCATCGACTATCCAGGAAGTGAGAGCTCCCGTGTTGTCGATGGTGACGGTGCCTTGATCAGTGGTTACGATGGTACAATCCTCATCTTGTTGCGACTCAGCTGGTTCGCCATTGAAGCCATCCCAGAAAGGTTCGGGCATGAGGACAAATTGCTCACGTGCAACGATAAAGCCTTCTTCTGCCCAAGGTTTGTCTTCTTTCAAACGAGCATAGACGTTGAGAATGAGTTCGGGATTGTTGTAAGGATAATAAGGATAAGGTATCTCGAAGCAATCGTCTTTGAGCTCAACCAAGTCACGGCTCACCAACTCTCCATTGTGATAGATTTCGCAGGAATATTCGTATTCATAAATGCTATTAAAGAAATCTCGATTGATGATACGAATGCTATCTTCGCCCTGTCTCTCGAATTGTATAGGCTGATAGGTGTATTGCACCTCGTAGTAATGAGGATGTGGCTTGCGGTCGGGGCCAATCAGGCCATTGATGCAGAATGCCCCGTCGTTGGGTTTGTCGCCAAAGTCTCCTCCGTAGAGGAAATATTCATCCTTGGAATCTTTTTCCTTGACAGATGAGTACAAACCTTGGTCCACCCAGTCCCAAATGGCAGCACCACAGATGGAAGAGTCAGCATAGATTACGTCCCAATACTCTTTCAAATTGCCACAAGAATTACCCATTGCATGAGCATACTCGCGCATCATGAAGGGCTTGTCGGTAACCTCTTGGGCATTTTTGCGAAGGTCATCGGGGTAAAGATAACTGTCGTCCCAGATGGCACTATAACGTCGGTCGCTATCATAGAAAGGCGGACGTGTAGTGTCTAGTTCGCGTACATTGTTATACATTGCCTCTATGTTCGGACCAACACCGCCTTCGTTGCCAAGACTCCAAAGAATGACGCAAGGATGATTGAAGTCGCGCTTGACCAGCGATTCGGCTCGATCGACATGTGCCTTTTGCCAGGCAAGGTCCTCTCCCATCTCCTGATTGGCATAACCGTAACCATGCGTCTCGTGATTGGCTTCGTCCATCACATAGATTCCCCAGCGGTCGCAAAGTTCGTATAGGTATTCCCGATCAGGATAATGTGAGGTGCGCAGAAAATTGATATTGGCTTGCTTCATCAGGCGAATGTCTTGTTCGTAGGTGGCATCGTCAACATACCGCCCCGTCTTTGGATGGTGATCATGGCGATTCACACCGCGCAGTTTCACATTCTTGCCGTTGATCTTGAAAACTTCACCCACAACTTCTACTTTCTTGACACCCAAATGGTAGTCGAAATGTTCGATTACTGTTCCATCAGCTTCGCGCAATTCCACGCTGAAAGGATAGAGCTCAGGCTTTTCGGCCGACCAGAGTCGGGGCTTGTCCAAAAGATAGCTGAGGGTGATTGTCGTGGTATCACCTGCTGCCAATTTAAATGGGTTGCCAATTACTTCGTGACCATCAATCAGGAATACCGCCTGTAATCCTTTCTTTGTTTTCTTGAATCCATTACAAATACTGATGGCGGCCTTGACATTCGCCTTCGAAAAATCGGCGTTCGGTTCGGCTGTGACTTGATAGTCATTGATATGGATCAAAGGCCTTACCCACAGTTGAACCTCACGGAAGATGCCCGACAGGCGCCACATATCCTGGTCTTCGAGATACGAGCCGTCACTCCATCGATATACCTCGACCGCGAGTTTGTTTTGTCCGGCACGTAAATATTTGGTCACATCAAACTCAGCTGGCGACATCGAATTCTGGCTATATCCTACAAACTTGCCATTCACCTAAACATACATCGCCGAATGCACTCCACCGAAATGCAGGATAAGGTATTTGTCAAGCGACTCTTTGGGTATATCGAAGAAAGTCACATAAGAACCCACAGGATTTCGATTCTCGTAGGCAGTCCAATCCTTAGGTGGCTCGCTTGTAACACTTGGCCGGTTTCTGACAAATGGATAGTTGATGTTGATATAGATGGGAGTGCCATAACCTTGCGTCTGCCAGTTTCCAGGAACTTTAATTTTCCCCCAGTCGCTCACGTCATAATCCTCCCGATAGAAGTCGGCAGGTCGCGCATCTGGATTCGGGCTCCAATGGAATAGCCATTCTCCGTCGAGGCTGACTATCTCCTCACACTCTTTCCATTTCGATGGCAGTTGCAATGTGGCATGATAGGGCAGTTTATTGATGCCCAGCACCGAAGGATCTTCCCAATCATAATGCTGTGCTTGCAATTGGATAGCCATCATCGCCACAATAAAAACTATCAACTTTTTCATGTTAACTCTCACGTATTTCGATGTTTGGCGGACATTCATACATAACGCGGGCATGGTTGGTGCGAATGAGTTGACTTTCGATGACGTTGCCGGTATTTGCATCAATGGTATCACGAAAAACCTGCCCATTGCGATAGATTACATCACCTTCGCGCGAGAAGTATTCATTCTCGGCATGGATGTGGAAGGTATGTGGCTGAGGATCTACGGCACGAAGTTCGCCACGAAGATATTCACCATCTACCCAAAGGCGAAGTTGGTAAGTGTTGGACGTGTCGTTTCGAACACGGTAGTCGATGTAGTTATAGGAGATGCTGGTGCCTGTGCCGAAAGGAATCTGACGACCATAGTCGGGGAATAGGTCGAGCGCATCGTGATGATGATGCTCGGCGATGGTCAGGTCGCTGTGAAGCACCATCCAATGAATGAGGTTCGAAAGTTGGCATAGCCCTCCACCTATACCCTGTCCGGGCGCACCTTTGGCAATGACAAGTCCCTCCTTGTATCCCTTCCTTTCGGTGGTTCGTCCAATCTGTTTCCAGACGGAGAAGGTCTCACCGGGACGAATCAGCAGCCTGTCAATGTTCTTGACGGCAAGGGCAAGGTTGGTGGCCTTGTTTTCCTGCAACTGCATATTGACATTGCCCAAGCGACGACGTATGAGCGAGTTGTGACGATAGATAACGACGGGCAGGTTATCGGTTGTCCGTTCTCTGGCAAAACGAATCTTATGGATAAAGTCTTTCAGATGTCGTTTCAGTATCTCCTTCTCCATCGACAAGCGATAAGTGAAAGGAGAGATTTCGCAGAACAGTTTTCGTGGCATGGGCTGTAATAATTATTAATAGGAATATACCAATCCGTACTTTTCGTGGAGCTGGCGAAGCGAACCGTCAGCCTTCTTATTTTCAATCAGGTTGTTGACCATTTGCAGAAGGTCTTCCTGCCCTTTCTGCATAAGCACACCAATCTTTCCGTGAGTAAAAGGACTATTGAGCAAGGGTGCTGCTAGTCGGTTGTCGGTTTGTACATAGTAGGGCGCCTCGGTGATTTCGGTAATCATGATATCGGCCTGTCCTTCGGCGACGAGTGAAGGGATTTCCTCGTTCTTGGGGTGGACGATGATGGTGGCATGTGTGAGATTCTCGTTGGCAAATTTCTCGTTCAAACCACCAGGGTTGACCATCACACGCACTTCGGGTTTGTCGATGTCAGCCAAAGATTGGAAACGTGTAGCATCCTCAGTTCTGCAAAGGATGGTCTTGCCATTGCCCAGATAACCTTCGCTCATGTCCATGATTTCTTTACGAGTATCGGTGATGGTGATACCACCGATGGCGAGGTCGAACTTCTGCGGTTCGGCCATCACGTCGGCTGTGAGGGTTGGCCAGGAGGTAGGTGCAAAACCAACTTTGACATCCAGATAGTCGGCGATTGATTGAGCCATTTCGATGCCAAAGCCCCAATATTCGCCCGTCGATGGTTCGAGGAACGAAAGTGGCCGATAGTCACCCGTCGTACCGAAACAGATATTGCCTCGTTCGACGATTTCGGCCACTTTGCCCTCAATAGGAATATCGGTGTAAGTGGAAAGAATGAAAGCAGAATATTGGAGATTATCCTTGCCGAAACGAAGGGCACTGCGCAGAGAGTCTTCGGGGAAGACACGACTGCTGTCGAAGTAATAGAGTCCGTCGTTGCTGTTGTACCATCCTCCCACATAGCCATCGTGCTCCAATGCATGACGTACTACCTTGTCAAGCTGGTCGCGCGAATGACTACCTTGTGTAGCTGCATAACTCACTGAAATGCCTTCGGTGGGTTCGGTCATTGTGCGGACATCGAGTGTGAAGCCATCGGGATGACTTTGGCTGAATGTCCAGACCTGATCGGCAATCTTTGTTATGTTACTCAGATCGTTGACATTCTCCTTGTTTGACGAACAGGAGGTAAATCCTGTTGTCCCACAAATGGCGAGAATGGCAATCAGCAAGAATAATCTCGTTTTTTTCATAAACTGCTTTAAATGTAGGGGATTCTTAGAGATTTTAGGGGATGTTAAGGGACAAATGCATATTAGGGTTAGAGTTCTGAAAGGCGAAGGTATCGTCACTTCAAATCCCTTAATATCCCTTCTTATCCCTTAATATCATTAATTATTTTAATCCGGCTGCTGTCCATCATGTGCCTTCCAAGCGCATTCAGTAATCTTCATGTCGGAAAAGACTGCGGTGAACGACGACTCCTCAGGCGAACATGCATAGATACCGAAACTGATCACGTCGGCACCTTCATAGACGTGGCAAATGCGCATCTGGCTGAAATCGATGCCATTCTTTGAGCATTCGATGCAGTAGTCATCGTCGCGACGCGAGAAGCGATACCACATCGTCTTGACATCGGCGGGAATAGCGGTGGTTGCCCAGTCGGAATAACCCTTGTTGGTCACTACGCTGCCGAGGTGCTGGAATTCCTCGTTCTCGTATTCCACCGAACCCTTCACCCAATTCTCGCTGTTCAGATACATCACGATACCGCATTGATCGAAGCGCTGGTGGCTCTGCGTGAAGTCGGTCTTCACTACGAAACTGAAAAACTTCTCGCGAGTCTGCATCTGGAGGACTGGTGCATTGTCGTTCTGGAAGTGATAGTAGGTGCGCTGCCAAAGGTCGGTGTGAGGTGCTGTCGTGATGAGAATGGTGTCACCCTTCACTTCAAAACCGCCTGGCTCACGCGTCCATTTCAGCGCATTGAGGTCAATCTTGCCTCCGTTTTCGAGCGCTACCTTTACGTTGTCGGTAAAATCCATAACAGTCTCTTTTGTTTCGTTCTTAGCACATGCTGTCAGCATCAAGCCGCAGGCAATAATGATAATACTTTTGTTGAACATAATGATAATCGGTTAAAACCTAAATTGTTAATTGTTAATTATTAATTGTTAATAATCAATTGTTAATTGTTATTTGTTAATTGTTAATTACCAACCTTACCTCATAGATCTCACCAATCTGCTTCCGAGGCTTGGCCACGAACTTAACACGAACCTGTTGCTTGCCTTGCAGAAGCTCGGCAGGGATTGAATAGGTCTCGTACTTGAACTCCGAGATGCGATATTTGCCCGTATTGTTGACCTCCTTCACCAGGACATCATCGATTAGGATGTCGAACTCATGGCTCTTCCACTCTCCTACTCCCCAATATTTGAGGCGAAGGCTGAGGTCGGTGCGGCCATTGGTCTGCATCAGGTAACTGAAATAATGTCCGTCGCGTGCATCGCGGTAGAAGACGTCGTTCGAATTGCCCACATAAGAGTCGTCTGTCTCCATTCTGTGATCCGTTTCGGGCTGTTGTTCGCCTGGCTGCACCTTATCCACAGTGTGAGCTTCGAGTTCCTGGCGTTCCTGCTCTTGACGGGCAAGGTCGTCGAGATAACCCTTGTAACTGTTCTCCGAAAGAGCCAGCCAGTAGATCATATAGCGCGAATCGTGAATCTCGAAGAAAGGCATCACCTCGTTGCGGATGGGATTCTCCATGCGTGTAGAGAGGGTGAAGTGAAGTGGCTTGCCCTCGATAGGCTGCAACTGGTCGGCGATGGCATTGATGTCGTTGTTGATGAGGATAGGAGCCTCGTTGACAGGAAGTTTCTTACCGCTGGCATATTGTCCGAAACGGCTGTCGTCGGCAATGAGATGTGCCAGGTCTTCGGTTCCCGTCTTCATACCAAGCAGAATCGGACCATGCATCAAGGCAATATATTGAGGCACGTTGGGCAGATACTTGATGCTGTTGTGCATCGTGAAGGTGATATCGACCACGTCACCAGCCTTCCACTTGCGATCGATGCTGACGTACGACGAAGGACCGCTGATGATGTTTACGGGCTCACCATTAACTTTTACCGTGAATTGTCCGGGCTTCACCCAACCTGGGTAACGGACGAGCAATGGGAATCCGAATCCACCCTCCTTCTTCGAAAATTTCGGAGTCTGCACAATGGAGATGCGGCTCGTTTCGGCATAGGGGAAACCTGTCTCCTGACGAAGCACGACGCCCTTCTCTTTCCAGTTGAGTTCAGAGGCAGCAAAGAGGTTCACATAAAGGGCATCTCCCACATGGGTATAAATAAACTGGCCATATTTGCCATGGTTTTCCATACCCGTACCAACACAGCACCACATCGCCTCGTTGGGAGCAGAATAGTTGCGATAATGACGCGGACGAGCAGGCGTGAAATAGACGTAGCCGCCGTGCTCGGGGTGCTGTGACGAAAGGATATGGTTGAAGGTTGCCAACTCATAGTAGTCGGCAAAACGTGCCTCGGGGTTGCGACGATGCAGATCCTCGGTAAGTTTCAACATATTGTTGGTGTTGCAGCTCTCGGGTCCGTCGATGTCGTTGATGAAGTCGGTGCACGCCTCCTTGCTGGGAAAGTGCTCGCGACGACTGTTGCCACCAAATGCCAGCGAACGTTCACCCGTCACAATGTCCCAGAAGAATGCACCGGCATCGTGGTAGGTTTCATCGCCCGAAAGTTCGGCAATGCGCTCGAAGCCCACAACCTTGGGTACTTGAGTATTGGCGTGCATATTGTCGAGGCAATCCTGTCGCTGCGACATCGGAGTGAGCAGACGGCGATGCGAGAAACGACGTGCCACATCAAGATATTTCTGTTCGCCGGTGATGGCATAAGCATCGGCCAGCACCTCGTTCATACCTCCATGTTCGTTGCCGAGCATACGCTCCATCTGCTCGTCGCTGAGGTCGGCAGTCAGGTCAATGGCCCAATCACAGAAGCCAAGGAAAAGACGACATGCCTGCTCATTGCCGCAATACAACCAGGCATCGCGCAGACCAGCATACATCTTGTGCAAGTTGTAGAACGGAGCCCACGAACCGAAGTAGATGTTGAAATCACCCTTTTTGAAAGTGCTCCAGATCTTTTCGCTATTGGGCATACCTCCCACGTAGCCGCGTCCCCAATCGGGATGGTTCTTGTTGTTAGCGTCGGCACATTCCTGCAATTCGCTGATCATATACTCCATGCGCCGACGGCATTCCTCGTTGCCCAAGGCAGCATTCAGCGCCATCGCGGTCAGATAGTGACCTCCCACGTGCCCATCAAGTCCGTCCCAATTCGGATAGGTTGGCGCCTTAGGTTCAAGTCCTGCCTCCTTGCGATAAGGGGCAAGCAGGCGGTCGCAATCGTATTGAAGCAAGGTTTTGACGTTCAAGTCCTGAGCCTTCTTCAAAGGTCCGTCGAGCAAGGTCACATCGCCGAGCGGGAACTCGTCGGCATACAGTTTGTCTTGTGCGTTGGCAATTGTGCCTAAGGCAAGAAATGTGGTAATGATAAGAAATTTTTTCATAGTTTTATAAATTCGTATAGTTAACCCAAATTATATTGAGCCAGCAAATAATTGTTAATTGTTAAGTAACTAAGTAACTATTCAGAATTAGCTATACATATTTTTCTTTTAACACGAATTATCGTGAATTTTCATTAAATTTTCAGTATGTGTCTATATATGATACATCTTGCAAAATAATAATTCATGTGAATTCATGATAATTCGTGTTAAGAAAAAAACGCATATAATTATCGTTAATTGTGGTTACATACTATGATTAAGGTTTTAACATTATTTCCGACCCCTTGATGATTTCTATATCGCTATACCCCATTCGCGTTCCGCTGCTCAACTTGTCAGCCTCGAATTTGAAGACCTTGGCCTTGGTAGGATCGAAGTTGATGGTTTGCCAAATCGGATTGTTGACGATGTTCGAGAATTCGCCTGAAGCAAGTTTTGTCCAGTTGGTCCAGTCGGTCGAAGACCAAAGCGTGTAATGCGTGATGATGCCGTCCTTCGTGTCCTGTGGAGGAAGATAACGGAAAGCCGTGAAGGTCTGTTCCGAGTCGAAGTCAATCATCATGAGGTGTGGATTGCTGAAAAAGATATGAAGACCCGATGACTTCTTCTCTCCGCTATCAGGAATGTCGGGGGTAAGTTCGGGAGCAAGATAGACTCCCAACTTTTTAATCTTCGGCTCAAATTTGCTTTCATTGATGGTGAATCGCAGTCGGGTAGCTCTTACCGTAGGGAAACAGATGATGCGGCGGTGGCCGATGGTGGTCAGCCCATCACCTTCCTCGACGAGCTCATCTTTCAGTCGCACCCATTCGCCATCAATCTTTGCTTCAAGCGTGAACTTTTTGACACTTTGTCCGAATTGAATCTCCTCCTCGGCAACAAATCGATTGAACGACGTGGGTGCCCCGAAGTCGATGACGGTCGAATTACCTTCGATGGTAATAAAGGCTTTATCAGCAAGATTATCCTTGAAAACCTCGTCAATCATCTTCTTGAAGGCAATGCCGCGCAGGCTGTCGTTGGGATGGATGCGTCCGTTGGGGGCAATGGGGAAATTGAGCAGCAGCGTCGAGTTGCGTCCTACCGACTTGTAATAGGTGTCCATCAGTTTTGACAGGCTCTTTACATGGTCGTTCTCCGTCTCGTGGTAGAACCATCCTGGACGAATGCTGGTGTTGGTTTCGCCTGGGCACCAAACGTCACCGTCCTCCACGCCATAGTGCAGCATCTCATAGGTCGTAGATCCTATGCCTGGCATCAGGCTCCAATTGGTCTCGCCCACATTGCCGGCTTCCGTTCCTACCCAACGTAGGTCAGCGCGGTCGCCGCCATCGTTCCAGATAAGCGCATGGGGTTGCAGTTCGCGAATCAATCCGAAGGTCTCTGCCCATCCGTAATAGGTCTTGCCGTCGATACGACGCGTCTCATTGGCACCGCCATACCAGCCGTCGCCTCCATTGGCGCCATCAAACCACACTTCGAAGACATCTCCATAGTTGGTGAGCAGTTCGCGCAGCTGATTGCGGAAATAGGTGACATATTCTGGCGTACCATATTGGGCGTGGTTTCTGTCCCAAGGCGAGAGGTAAAAGCCGAACTTCAGCCCTTCTTCGCGGCAAGCTTCTGCCAATTCGCGCACCACGTCACCATGGCCGTCTTTCCACGGCGTATTCTTCACCGAATAGTCGGTATAAGCCGAAGGCCACATGCAGAAGCCGCAATGGTGCTTGGCCGTGAAGATGATGCCCTTCATGCCGGCCTGTTTGCAGACACGCGCCCACTGGCGGCAGTCGAGGTCCGAGGGATTGAAGAGTTGCAGGTCCTCATTGCCAAAACCCCACTCCTGGTCGGTGTAGGTATTGAGCGAATAATGGATGAAGGCATACATCTCCATGTCATACCATTCCAACTGCTCGTTCGAGGGCAACGGGTTCAATTGGGCCATCGACGCCATCGTCGAGAACAATACGGCTGAAAGTGCAGCAAAAACCTTTTTCATACAATCTTCAACGCTTATCTTAGTACAAAAAATTTATGTCAATTCGCGATAATTCGCGTTAAATCGCAACGAAATCCCGATAGGCTTGCCAGGCATCATGCAGATCGGTGATGTCGAAAGCATCATCGAAGAACGACGCTTGAAAAGCATCCTTGAAGGGTGCCCAGTTGCCGCAGATGATGCCGTCGTGGGCGATGATGGGTTGGAAGATGCCACTGTTGTTGTGGGCACGATGACGATGCTCGGGCGGAAGTACAATTTCACGACTCTTGTAGCCGATGAGGTATTCGTCGTAGGGAGGAATCAGGAGGAACCTGCCCCGTCGGAATCCGCGTGTTCGGCAATCATCGGTCACGTAGAATTCGTATCCCTTATGTTTTTCCAGATGAATCGTATCGCCCAGTAGCTCTATTCCCTTACGACATTCCCCGATGTTCAATCCCGACCACCAGACGAAGTCTTCGAGCGAAGCCGGTTGTCGGCTCTGGAAATATTTTCGCGTAAGCAGCATCAACGTTTCATCTCGATCCATCTCGACGTGCTTCTTTACCTTGTTGGCTGTGAGCGCATAAGTGGTTTTCATGGGCAAAAGGTCGCCGCTGCACAATGCTCCAGTGATTTCGGCCATACGTATATGATACGACAGCCGATGGTCATCCATCGTAATGTCCTTTTCGGCCAGGGCTTGCACGAAATCCTCTTTGGTCACGCTGCGAAGGTCATTGGCGGTACGAAGCAGGATGTCGCGCACACGAAGCACTTCCTTGTCGGGAATGTATATGTTGTTGCTGTGCATCCAACCTTTGATGACAGCCAATGCCTTGAGCGCACACAGGTCAACCAGGGGCCAATAGTCGTCGGCCGAAACCAGTTGCCAAGTGCCTCGCATCAGGTGCAGCCGTAGGATCTGCCCGCTGTCGAAAGCTTTCTTGAAAGCCTTGGCCGAAGGCTTGCGGGTACGCATACCCACGGCCCAGCGCATCATACGATACTCCTGGGCCTGCATGGCTCCCATATGGCTGACTACGCTGGCAGGATCGTTGAACTGCGGAGCAGCGAGTTGCTGGTTGAGCAGTCGGATGGTCGAGATTGACGTCATTTATTCGTAGTGCCTGATTCTTACGTCGATGCCTTCAAGCTGAGCAGCAACTCCGCTCAGGTCGGTTTGTCCGTAGTGATAAGGGAAGAGCACTTTGGGCATAATCACTTTGGAGGCATTTATCAGCTGGTCGGGAGTCATCGTATAAGGCTGGTTGCAGGGCAGGAAGGCGATGTCGATGTCGTCAATCGATTCCATTTCGGGAATATCCTCGGTGTCGCCGGCAACATAGATGCGGATGCCATCGATGGTGAGGATGTAGCCGTTGTCGCGGCCTTTCGGATGGAACTGGAGGTGACCCTCAGTCGTGTTGTAGGCGGGAACAGCTTCCACGGTGAAGTCTTCGGCCAAGGTCAACTTGTCGCCATTCACCATGACCTGACCTGCACCGAACATCTCGGCACAACGCGGGTTCATGATCAGTTTGGTGTTTTCGCCAGAAAGAAGTTTGAGGGTAGCTTCATCATAGTGGTCGCCATGTTCGTGGGTAACAAAAATGATGTCGGCCTTGGGTATCTGGGTGAAGTCCACGGTCCTGTCTCTCAGCTTGCCAACGGGGTCGATCTCAATCTCCTTGCCATCATATTCCAGACGAATGCTGGCGTGCATCAAGGCGTGGAACTTCAAGGTCTTTCCGCTCTTGGTCTTGAATAGATCCACCTCATAGTTCTGTGTGGTCACAGGCATCGAAGCTTCCTTCCAGGCGATGATGCCGCCTTTGAGGTTCACGCATTGATAACCGGCGTCAGCCAGCTTGCCGGCAGCATTGGCCGAACGACGACCGCTACGGCAATAGACGGCAATCTTCATGTCGGTGGGGATAGCAGCCTTCACCATTTCGACAAAGTTGCTTTCGTTCTGGTCAATGTTGAGAGCACCGGCAAGGTGACCTTCGTTAAATTCGTCGGGAGTACGAACGTCAAGCAATACAACACCTGGCTCCTCGATCAATTCGGAGAAAGCCTTGACATCAACATTCTCGAAATTCTGTTGTCCACAGCCGGTGGTCAGGCCCAAAGCGGACAATAGACAGGTAATAAATTTTTTCATGATTATTTAATTATTTATGGGAGTTAGCGGGAGTTAACTCCAAAATTATTATATCGTCTCGGCTATCACCTCAATCTCGACCAGCGCGCCCTTGGGCAAGGTCTTGACGGCTACGGCCGAACGTGCGGGATATGGTGTATTGAAAAACTCGGAATACACGCTGTTCATCTCGGCGAAGTCGTTCATGTCAGCCATGAATACGGTGGTCTTGATGACGTGGTCCATCGTTGTGCCAGCCTCGTTCAAAATGGCTTTCACATTAAGCAGCGACTGGCGAGTCTGCTCCTTGATGCCACCTTCGACGAAACTACCCGTAGCAGGATCGATGGGAATCTGTCCGGAGGTGAAGATGATGTTTCCAACTCGAATAGCCTGGCTGTATGGGCCGATGGCTGCTGGTGCATTTGTTGTGCTGATAACGGTTTTCATAGGGTTATGGGTTTTGAGGGGTTCTGAAAGGTTCTGAAAGGTTCTGAAGGGTTCAGAGGGGTTCTGAAAGGTTCTGAAGGGTTCAGAGGGGGTTCTGAAAGGTTCTGAAGGGTTCAGAGGGGGTTCTGAAAGGTTCTGAAGGGTTCAGAGGGGGTCTGAAAGGTTCTGAGGGGGGCTGAAAGTTTCGAGGGGTTAAGAGTGGTTATGGTATGTTAGGAGTAAAAAGGGGACAATCAACCTTTCGCTCCGAGCTCTGCTCGCGTGGAGCGAAGAGTAACAACCCTTCGAACCCCTCGAACATTTCGAACCCCTTATAATATACACAATGCTATCGCCGCGCACGCCTCCGCATCGGCTAAGGCGTGGTGATGGTTGAGCAGGTCGTAGCCACAAGCCGCTGCTACGGTCTGCAGCTGGTGGTTGGGCAGTGAACGGCCGAACCAGCGGCGTGAGGCGGTCAAGGTGTCGAAGAATCGATAGTCGGGATAGTCCATCTGATAGACCCGAAAGACTGCACGCAGACAACCTGCATCGAAGCGGGCATTGTGAGCCACGAAAGGAACCAAAGAGCTATCGGGGAAAATGGCCTCGATGTGCTTCTCGATCTCTTCCCAAACGTAGGGAAAGACGGGGGCATCGTCGGTATCTCTCGCCGAAAGTCCATGCACTCGTTGGCAGAAATACTGGTAGTAATCGGGCTCGGGATGAATGAGGCTGTAAAACGAATCTGCCACTTCCCCATCCTTCACGATGACGATGCCTACCGAGCACACGCTGCACGGCTGTTCGTTGGCGGTTTCGAAGTCTATGGCAACGAAGTCTCTGAGCATCTCTTAGGGTTTGATTCCGAGCATCTGGAGGATGAGTATGGCATCTTCGTCCTCCTCGCTGGCTTCCTGACGAAGTTCCTTGAGGATGGTCTTGCCGTCCTTTTCGTTTTTCACGGCGCGTTTGAGCCATTCCTTGGCCTTGGCCTCGTCTTTCTCGACACCCTTGCCCTTCAGATAGCACTTGCCGAGGGCCAATTGGGCATCTCCATTGTCCTGCTTGGCGGCCTTGGTGAAGTACTCAACGGCTTTGAAGATGTCCTTGTCAACGCCCTCGCCGTTCTTGTAGGATTTGCCCACCTGGTATTGCGCCTTGGCATATCCTTGATCTGCCGATTTGAGGTACCATTCAAAAGCCAGGGTATTGCTTTCCTCCACGCCGTTGCCCTTGTCGTAGCAGCGGCCTAAACGATACTGAGCCTTCTTGTGGCCCTTTTCGGCTGCGGCTTTCAGTTTTGGGAAAGCGGCTTCGTAGCGCTTGGCGTCGTAAAGCTCCTTGCCATCGTTGTAAAGTTTCTCGGCTGATTGTGCGCTCGCTGTGATGCCAATAAGGCACATCAGCAAAAGTGTCATTAGTCGTTTCATCAATTTCAAAAATATAATAAGAGTTTATAATTTCGTGTTATATTCCGAACGTGTTTTATTCCGAAAACTTCGAAAATTACGAAAAAATACGAAAACTATAATTAGAAAAGCAGGTCAGTATCTTCTTTCGTTCTTTTCGTCTTTTCGGGCTTTTTCGGAATTACCCCATTTTATTTCCCGTGTGCCGTTGTTGTCACCGCCTTAACATTAGGCACATTCTCAAGCGGCGAAGGGATGGAGCAGTCGGCGCTGACCATTAGGTGGCCACGAGGACCATCGGCAATGATCTGGCGAGTCATTTCGGCAACAACCTCAGGAGCAGCCTTACCGATCTCGGCCTTGCGGTTGAATCCACCGACCACAGGGCGACCGAATAGCTTGTACGAATCGACCGTAGTGAGTGGCTTTCCATCGATGTTCAAAGGAAGGTTGACCATCTTGCCAGGATATTCCAAATAACGGGTCAGGTCGTCCATCTCGCCTTCCCAGTCGCAGATATGCAGGATGGTGAACTTTGTATCATTGGCGGCCTCGTTCATTACTGTCAGGTCGTAAGGCTTGATATAGGTCTCGAAGAAGCCGCCTGGAACATTGAGTTCGTAGAACTTCTTCTCACCTCCTTGCGTCGCACAGAAGAAGGACTCCACACCCGCAGCCTTGCATTCACGGATAAACCAAAGGATGGCAGCGGTGTAGTTGTCGAGCATACGCTTGTAGGCCTCCGGACGTTCTACGGCATATTTGCACACGCCTTCGTAGCCAAAAGCCTGGAGCGCAACCTGATGCGTGCTCAGAATGGTGGGCATTACATAAACTTCGTTGCCCTTCTTGGCGAGGATGTCCTTTATGACATCCAGCACGGGTTGATAGTGGTCCTCGGGCACGAGCGTAGACTCCATCGTCAAATCCTCGATGCGAGGCATTGGCTTCTCGGTCTGCACCTTCAGGATGTCGCATCCACCTTGTTCATACAGGCTCAGATGTGCCTCGACTGCGCCCTCTCCCAACTTCTGGTCTTTGCCGAAATGGCCCCAGAAGAGCACAGGAACATAGGATGGATCGAGTGTCCCAGCCACAAACTGGTCAATAATCTCCTTCTTGTTGGTCGGCACCTTGCCTCCCTCCTTCTTCGAAGAACAGGCACTCATAACCATCCCGAACGATAGCGCAGCGATAACAATCGCCAACATTGATTTCATCAGTTTCATAGTTTCAAAAAATTGAGAAAAAAATAACGACAAGCTGGTCATCCACCTAAGCAGGGGGAATGAGAGGGTCTATCGAATGAAATTCATCCAATTCGTGGACTCGCGTTCCGGATAATCGGGATCGCCAGTGTGGATCTTCTTCAATAGCCAGGCCATGTTGTTGGCGAGGGTGCGCATGGTCTGTATGCCCTCGGTGTCGAGTGAAGCCTCACCCGGCGCAGCACCATAGACGATATTCCAATATTGAGAGGTCACCACAGGCATATTCATCATCTGGAATGGCATTGTCAAGGTCTGGAAAGCAGCCGTGGCACCGCCGCGACGACAAACGCAGACGGCAGCAGCCGGCTTGTTCTGCACCTTGCTGCCCGCTGCATAGAACATACGCTGCATCAGCGAAAGCAGACTACCATTGGGCTGTCCGTAATAGACGGGTGAACCGAATACCAATCCGTCGGCGGTGTCAAGCTTCTCGATAATGTTGTTGCAGACATCATCGTCGAAGATACATTTGCCCAAGGCATTCATGTGGCATTGGCCGCAAGCGATGCAGCCACGGATGGGCTTCACGCCAATATGTACAACCTCTGCTTCGATGCCTTGTTGCTCCAAGGTCTTGGCCATTTCGGAAAGGGCCGTGAAGGTGTTGCCCGAACGACGCGGACTGCCGTTGATCAATAATACTTTCATTTTCATATCAGTTTTATTTGGTTCGTTTATTAAGTTGCTTGCTTCATTCGCTAAATCACTCTCGTTCGTCTTTGCCACCAGCCTACCCAAAGGACTTGCCATCAGCAGGCTTCCCATAGTGACCAAAGCCGATTTCTTGATAAAGTCTCTGCGGTCCATATTTATAAAAAGATATTAAGGGATTTTTGGGGATATTAAGGGATTTTTAGGGACATTACCTTCGCCTGAATGTATTGGGAAGAGCAGATAATTGTTATTTGTTAATTGTTAATTGTTATTTGTCAACTGTTCTTCAAGGAACTCGCACGCATCGGCCACGCAGTCGGGACAAGCACGGAGCACGACCTTGGTGCCGATGCCTTTAAGCAATTTGCATTGCGTGGCACAATTGCGCTCCTGAAACTTGTTCATGATCACTCGCATTTGCTTCATCGACTTCGCCTTGTCCTTGTTAACGAGTCCAAGCACGATGCCGGCACCGACCAGCGCACCGCAAGTACCTTCCATATTGCCCATACCGCCACCAAAGGCATTCGCCACATTCATGGCCGTCGCATCGTCGATGCCGGTAATATCGGCATAGGTCTGTACCACGGCCTGTGCGCAATTATGACTGTTGCAGCGCTTCTTCTCCGCTGCTATCTCTTTCCTTGTTTCCATATTTCTTTTTAACACGAATTATCGTGAATTATCATAAATTTTTCTTTATCAAGATTCGGGATTATACTTCATCCAGTACTGTCGCTCATCTTCGCCCATCTTCTCGATTGCATATCGCAGCATCGTCCTCGGCATTTCGTGAGCGTGACGTTCGAGGAAGTCGCGGAGCAGATTCATATTGACCTGCTTGCCCATTTCGCGAAGCATCCACCCTACAGCCTTATGCATCAGGTCGTGGGGATGATGGAGGTGCCTCTCGGCATAACGCAGGCACCATGACGGGTCTTCATAACGCGAGGTCATCCACGTACTCACCATGCTGATGCGCTTTCGCCAGAGGCTGTCGCTCGAGGCAAGCCCATCCATCGTGGCAAGTTTGTCGTCAAGGTGCGAAGGCAGCATCAGCCAATGTCCGATAATCTTCGGAGCCGAAAGGTCCACGAGGTCCCAGTTGTTGGCATAGTCGGCATATTCGAGATACATCTTCACAATAGTATCCCTTCCTTCGATGGCAGCTTCGTCATTCGTTTTCTTTTTCGTCGCCAGTTCCTCGAAACGCTTGACGAGCAGGAGGAAGCCGCACAGACGGATCTCGTGATAGCGATTGGTCAGCAGTTCGGGAATCTCCTCGAAAGGCACGTCCTTGGCGTATTTCACGACTTCGCGCGTCTCGGGCACTTTCAATCCAAGGAACTCGTCGCCCTCGCCATATTCGCCCTTGCCCGTCTTGAAGAATCGCATCAAGCCAATGCGCTGCTTCTCGTTGCGTAGGGACTCCATGTATTGGATAACCTCTTTTGCGGTCATAATTTCAAAAATCTTTTTAATTCCGAAAACATCGAAAATATCGAAATATACGAAAATTGTTTAAGGAACGCTCGTCAATATTTTTTCGTTCTTTTCGTCTTTTCGGGCTTTTTCGGAATTACTTCAACTCCTTGCAAGTCTCTTTGACCAAATTGGAAATTAGCTGGTGGTCATCGACATCCTCAATCCAGAAATAGTCTTTCGCGCCATCGTAGGGAGGACGAAGCACAACCGTGCCGAGCAAAGCACGCCCCGCCTCGGTGGGCTTCACATAGAAGCGGTTGTCGCAGATCAGCCCGAATATCTTCCCGTTGCAATAGATGCCGTAGTCGCCGAACATCTTCTTGACGGTTATCGTCCCTGCGCCAGCACACTGGTCGGCGATGTATTGCACAAAATCAGGATTGCAAGCCATAGTATTATCGTTTTTTTCGAACATCAAATAACTTGCCCTTCAGCCATTCGCGAACCGGCATATCGTAGAGCCTGAACGCAGCATAAGCCAGGCCGATGGCCAGGAGCAGGATGCAAACGGCCACAAAGATATGCTGGCTGAGCGGCGCATCGCGGTGCTTGTCCACCCACGACATCTGCATATAGATGAGCGGATAATGGGTGATGTAAAGCGGGAAACTGATGTCGCCGAGGAACTTGTTGATGGCCTGACTCTTGCCGCCCTTCACGCTGCTGCCTGCGCCTATCGAGACGATGAGCGGGAAGCAAACGAGGATGCAGAACGCCTCGTAGAGTCCATTCGTCCAGCGGCTGTCGCCCTCGGTGCCTATGCCCATCCAGGGCATGCAAAGCAGGATAACGATGAGCAGCGAACACCACCAGAAGCCGCCACGCACCTTGATCACCCAGTTCATACGCGATAGGAACAGTCCGCAGAAGAACGGATAGAGCAATCGGGTGGCGCCCACTTGAAGCTGGTCGGGCGTGGTGCTCCATCCGCCTACGACGGTATAGGATGCCCAGCTACGCGCTGCCAAAAATCCGAATACATCAATGTTGAGACAAAGTATCAGCGTCAGCATAGCGAAAAGTGCCACACAGATGCCCAACACAAGTTTCGAGAATCGGCGAATCACAAGCGCATAGAGGATGTTGGCGATATACTCCCATTGGAGCGTCCACGCCGGTCCATTGAGCGGATTGGTTTCGCCCCACCCGCGTATATCCATCGAATTGGGCAAAGGAATGAGCGTGAAGCACCACAACATCACCCCAAGCACCACGTACCACGGCGTCTTGTCGATGAGTGTGAACGTCGAGCAACTGCCGAAATAGAACATCACCGCCCCAAAGAACGTACCGAAGATCACCATCGGATGCAGGCGAATCAGGCGGCGCTTGAAGAAGCCCCAGGTGCTCATCTTGTCCCAACGGTCGTCGTAGGCATAGCCGATGACGAAGCCCGAAAGTGCGAAGAAGAAATCGACCGCCAGATAGCCGTGGTTGATGGGTTGGTTGGGTGCCATTCCAAAGTATGTCTCGAAGAAATGAAAGCACACCACCAGCACGGCCGCCATTCCGCGCAAGCCGTCGAGAATCTCGTAACGTGGTTTTGATTCAAGATAAACGTTGTTGTTCATATTGATAAAGCCTTATTTAGCCGCAAATATGATGAAAATATCTGATTTTTCCAAATTATTTTCCGAAAAATGACCGCTTTTTTTGTAATGTTGGCGCACAAGTGCGAAATATGCTGCTTTTTATGAAATTCTTTTAAGAATTTGAATGAAGCACTCTGTCGCCCGTCACAATGCTTTATCCGATAGTAGCAAGTATTCTGTCGCCCGTCATAGTGCTTTATCAGATTGAGCAAGCACTCTGTTGCCCGTCATAGTGCTTACTCGTTTTTAGAATACTTTTTTTGTTCTCGAACAATCCATTCGATGGCAGAACAACCATAATAACGTTCGAAGACGTGTGACATCACACGTTCCGACCGCCACCCGCAGCGATTAGCGACCTCGTTAAGCAGTTTCCTTGCTTTTCGGTTCCTGGTGTCATTCAGATTCTGATGGCTAACCTTCTCTTTGATCCAGTCCTGTGCCTGCATGACTCGCCAATGGGTAATCACGTCGATGAGCTTTGTTCCAGTCAGCATGTGCCAGGCTGCACGTAGGTCTTTTGGATCCACGTCCATCAGCAATGCAACGTCTTCCGGATAGATGAACTTGTAATGGCGCATGATGTCCAACACAGTATCGACTATCACTTCCCCAAAGGGTTCTTTTGCGGAGTACATTTCCTCCACGGTTTCTACGATGTGTTTCATATCTGCAAAAAACTCAATTATGATGATGGTTGTCGAATTTCGTTAAAATTTTGTCATATTCCGGGGGCAATCAAGGTGCCCCGCCCTCCCTAAGTATTATATATACCCTCACCCCCCTATATAAGGGGGGAGGGTTAAATATATATATACTTGGGTGGGCAGGGGTGCCCCATGATTGAATTGTCGATTGTTTTCATTTTTTTCAGAATCATTGTTTGTACTGTGTTAAGCTAAAAAAAACACTGCAATCCAGCGATTTACTGAACTTGCAGTGCAAATTTACGAAAAAATAACGGAATATTGAAATTTTGAAGGTAAATTCGTCAAAACTCAATGCAAAACTCAACAACTCAATGTCACGAAACTCAATAACTATACAAGTTTCTGAAGCCAAAGAACTCACAATGATTCAGAACGGCAGATCATTGTTTTCCGTACTATTGCGTTTCAGGAAATCCTCAATCCTCTCAATCAGGTTCTTTTGGAAATAATCTGCAACCATCGAATAACTGTTGTAGGTCGTTTCCTGTGCCCCTTTGGCTTTGAAGAATGCCTTGATATTCCAAGGATAGTTCTTCTCGTTTAAGAAGTATTTGGGGGCATTGTCCATGGCTCCTTTATCGCACGGCACAATTTGTGGTTGGATGTTTCGACATACCCAATCAACAAATTTGGGTCTCGATTTGAGTATAAAGACCGATTCGCCACCTAAAGCCTTCAGATTCTGACGAAGGACAGTATAGATCGAAATCCAATGGCTCTTGTTAAAGAAATAGGCCGACTTGTTGGGGCCGTCGGTATAACTTCGAATGAATGCAATAAGTTTTTGCTCATCAATCTGCTCATTGATACAGCTTTTCTCTGAAATGACTTCTGAGGATTCCTCACTCTTTTGATCGGTAAAAGTTTGCGTGAGATCGATCGTCGGCTTTTTACTTTCATCTATTCCATCGATGAAATGGGTATATTTCTCTTTCAGTCCATCGTAGAGTTCACACTTGATCATATTCTCGCGATGAATTCTGCCGAAGAAGAACATCACGTTGTTCGCATCTACATTTATGTCGAACAATTCATCATGTTTGAACAGAATATCCCAATCAAAAAGATTCTCTTCATCAGATGTTTCTCTTAAAATAATCAAAAGCTTTTTGTTCTTCTTCAGTTCATTAAGATCGGACGAATCATATAGATCTTTGCAGGAATTCTCATCGACTGTTTCGTCATTGATGATTTTTCGGATAATTTCATCATCAGCTTCGGCAAGCTTGGCCCAATGGGGTTTGGAAAGCATCTCAAGTTTGCTGGATTTGAAGTGTTGGGCAGAGAATTTGATTTTTTGAGGAATATGGTATTTATCCATCTTTACAAAACGACGGAATTCTGATACCACAAACTCCTTCATTTCGACATTTTTTCGAAATGTTATTTGAAGATTCATCTTTTGCCAAGCATCCAATAATAATGATAAATTTTCATCCAACAGCTCATTGAAGTAATTTATCAATATCTGACTCACATTATGATGTCTTTCAATGATCGAATCGGGATAATTGTAATCTCCAATCATTCTGTCCGCTATGAACTTTGCATTATCCTCGGAAACTTGATTGTATTCAGTCTTTTCGTTCGATTCTTTTGCCTGGGTCAATAAGGAATAGATGCGATCGTAGAGGTCATGATAATTCTCATAACTTTCCTTTAGATTCAAGTAGCACCAGATGTTGGCTGCGTATATATCATCGTATGTGATAATGTTCAATAACTTTCTGCCTATCGATATGAGTTTGTCGAACATGTCACGCTCGAGATAAGAAATCAAATTGAATGAATCGCACGTTACTAATTCATCAACTTGCGATTTCAATATGTCCAGTTCGACTGACGGAATCGCATAATCGTCTTCCTCTATAATGATTTCTTCGTCAGAAATGATCATAAAAATTGATTCTACTAATTATTTAACTAAAGTTTCCCACACCCGTGTAAAGCGAGTGTAGTGAAGAAACAGCCCAAGCCCCCCTTTACAGGAGGCTGGCATATGATCTTTGAAAAACTTGAAAAAAATCTGAGGAAAAATAACAGATTGTCAAAGATAATCC
>JAFWRO010000046.1:0-3606 GCA_017519885.1 Bacteroidales bacterium
ACGCTCTACAACGGGTGCGAACTGGAGATATTGGCAACCTATTTCCCGAAAAAACTGATAGAATTCGAGAGGATGGTCCGCATTGGCAGCATTAACCACAGCCATCGCGTTCCATTCGACCTGATGCTTTTGAAGCAACTCGATACCTCGCATCACCTCGCTGTGGGATGGACGGTTGTCGGCTGTAAGGCGATACTGGTCGTGGTATGCCTGCGGACCATCGATCGAGATGCCCACCAACCAACCATTGTCGTGAAAAAAACGACACCATTCGTCGTTGAGCAGGGTACCATTGGTCTGGATGCTGTTGCTCACACTTCGGCCTCTGGAATAAGTACGCTGATAGGCTAACGCTTTGCGATAGAAACCAATAGGCCGCAGCAGAGGTTCGCCACCATGCCAGGTGAAGACAATCTCTGGTTGGGTCTGCGCCTCAATGTACTGCCTCGTGAACAGTTCGAGCAGCTCGTCGCTCATCTGATGATGTGTCGTTTCAGGATAGAGCCTCGACTTCTCAAGATAGTAGCAATAGCGGCATCGAAGGTTGCATTGTGCACCTGCTGGTTTCGCCATCACGTAGAGCGGTTTTGAAAAAGGAGAGATGGTTTCCATGAAGAATTTGTTTGCAAATTGACATGCATTTCTGCCTATTGGACCGAAAAACAGCCGATATTATCAATTCCTTATGCCTGATGCTTGGATATATCAGATTTTTTTGTTACTTTTGCACCGAGAACACAATCATTACTATTGTATAAAACCAATAATACCAACTTAACATATGTCACTCAATCACAGACACAAGATCGCTGTCATCGGTATCGGTGCAGTGGGTTCGGCCGTATGCTACGGACTCATCAATCAGGGAATCTGCGACGACCTCGTCCTCGTGGATGTCAATGCGACCAAGGCCATCGGAGAAGCGATGGACCTGCGCCACAGTATCGAATACATGGGCCGAAACATGAAGGTCCGCGCCGGCGAATACAAGGACTGCGGAGATGCCGACATTGCCATCATCTGCCTCGGCACACCTCAGAACCTGCTCAAGCGCGATGCCGAAGGTAATGTCATCCGCAGTTCCATTCTCGAGGTGGCATGTAAGATGATACGCCCTGCAATTGAGGAACTCATGCGTTCGGGCTTCAATGGCTACATCATCACCATTACCAATCCTCTCGACACCATCACCCACCTCATCTGGCGACTTTCGGGATTGCCCAGCAATCGCGTAATCGGCAGCGGTACGTCGCTCGACACAGCTCGACTCAAGTGCATCCTTGGTGAAATCATCAACGTCGATCCGCACAGCATCAATGCCTACGTCATCGGAGAGCATGGACCCACGGAATTCATTCCCTGGAGCATCGCCAGCGTGGGAGGCAAGTCGATGGACACCATCAAGGCAGACAATCCCGATCGTTTTGCTGACCACACATACGAAAGCATCCTCAAGAAGGTGCAGGTAGCTGGGCCAAAAGTGGTCAACAAAAAAGGATTCACGAACTATGGTATAGCCTCTTCGGCTATCGCAATAGCACGTGCTATCCTTTACGACGAATGTCGCGTCATTCCCGTGTGCACATATCTCGAAGGACACTACGGATTCAGCAACGTCTTCACCAGCGTTCCTGCCATCATCGGCGGCGAAGGTGTGCGCGAAATCATCGACCTGCACCTCACCGATGAAGAGATGGAACAGTTCCGGCACTCGGTTGAAACCATCCGCGAAGCCAATCGGGCTGCACAAGCTTTCCTTTAAGGGATTGAAAGGTTTGAGAGGTTTGGAGGGTTTCGAAGAGCTCTGAAGGATTCCGCCTGGCTCTGAACGGTTCCGAAAAGCCATGATGGATTCCGAAAGACCTGAAAGGTTCCAAAAAGTGATAAAAGGGTTCTGAATGTTTGTAAAAACTATCAGAACCCTTTTTTTACTTACTTATAAAGGAAGCGCTTGATGCTCTTCTTTGGTGTCTTTTCGAACTCCTTTTCGACGATTTCGAAGCGGGCCACCTGCTCGTACTGAGGCAGGTTCTTGTTGATGCTGGCACGCTGCTTGTCGATAATCTTCTCGATGGCGGCTGGGTCGTTCTTGACAGCGTTGATCGAACGATTCATAAAGTCAGGATAAATGAGACCTACAAGTTTGCCCTCACGCTGAACGACGATAGCCTCGGAGATATAAGGATTGGCATTCATCAGCGACTCGATATCCTCGGGATATATATTCTGTCCGCTTGGGCCAAGGAACATGGTCTTGCAACGACCTTTGATGTAAATGAATCCATCGCGATCGATTACGCCCATATCGCCCGTATGAAGCCATCCGTCGGCATCGAGCACTTTTTGTGTCTCATCTTCCTTCTTGAAATAACCCAGCATGACATTCTCGCCACGGGTGAGAATCTCGCCAGGCACATTCACGGGATCTTCGGAGTCAATCTTGACCTCCATACGCGGAGCAGCCTTGCCGCAAGAACCCGTACGAGCCACCTTCCAGTCGGCATAGCCGATGATGGGAGCGCATTCGGTCATTCCGTAACCCACGGTGAATGGGAACTTGACACCACGAAGGAACTCCTCAACGTCGCGGCTCAAGGCTGCACCACCTGCAATAACCTCGTAGAAGTTGCCGCCCAGTGCCTCGATGAGTTTCTCGCGAAGCTTGTTGTTGACCATACTGCGCAACAATGGCAGGGAACGCATGGTCTTGATGGAGAACTTTTCAAGTTGCGGGAATACGCCCTTGCGCACAATCTTTTCGAGGATAAGTGGAACAAGGATAATGAGTTTGGGACGCAACTCCTTGAACGAAGCGAGGATGTAGTTGGGATAGAGCGGCTTGGTGAGGAAGTTGATATTTGCTCCGCTTGAGAACATAAAGATGAACTCGAAGGCCATACCATAGGCGTGGGCCATCGGGAGAACCGAAACGATGTTGTCGCCCGGCTTGACCATAGGGATAACTTCGAAAGCGAACTCAATGTTTGAAGCAACAGCACGCGTCGGGATCATCACGCCCTTGGGGTTGGATGTCGTACCGCTGGTGTAATTGAGAATCAACATCTCGTCGGCCTCATACTCATAGAACTTGCTGCAGAATGCTTCGCAAGTGAAGGCATCGGTATAGATTTCCTTGCAGTGCTCTTCCCATTCCTGGCTCAGGATATCGACATTTACCACCTTGCCATAGACCAACTTGAGATCGTCGATGCAGACGATGGCCTCGATGGTAGACATCTGTTCGGGCTGCAGCTCCTTGTAAATCTTTTCAGAGACAAAGAGCACGCGGCTTTCGGAATGGGTTGTGATCTTCTGGATGTTGTCAGGAGTGAACTCATGCAGAAGGGGAACAGCCACAGCACCATAAGTAGTGATTGCAAAGAAGCAAACAGCCCAATGGCTGCTGTTCTTACCGCAAAGGGCAATCTTGTCGCCAGGCTTGATACCAAGGTCACGGAACAGGATGTGAAGCGATTCAATCCGTTGGGCAGCCTCGCAATACTTGAGCTGGATGCCCGGATAGTCGGTAAGCGCAGTCAACTGCCAATGCTGCGTAAACGTGTCACGCAAATAAGAGGTGTAGGATTTGTTCATAGTAAGAAGGAT
>JAFWRO010000047.1:0-35694 GCA_017519885.1 Bacteroidales bacterium
GATGATGACGATGATGACGACGATCATGAACACCATCATCACCACCACGATCACGAACATCATCACCATCACCATCATCACGATGGGGAAGGAGAAGCCGAAGAATATGGCATCGGCACCTACGTCTATTATGCCCGCCAGCCCATCATCCTCGGTCTCTTCGATGACTTCGTGGCACGTCGTTGGCCAAAGAACATCATCCGTGCCAAGGGCATTTGCTACTTCTCAGACGAACAGGATGTTTGCTACGTGTTCGAGCAGGCTGGTCGTCAAACCACCGTTCGCAATGCCGGCAGTTGGTTCGCTACTATGCCTAAGCGCGAACTCGAAATGATGCTGGAGCGCGATGCCAACCTCCGTCGCGATTGGGACGAAGTCTATGGCGATCGTATGCAGAAGATTGTCTTCATCGGTCAGAACCTCGACAAGGCCCTCATCAAGAAAGAGATGGACGCCTGTCTGGTTCAATAACTCTCGAAATCTTTTTATTTCTATCACGAATTAGAGAATTTGAAAATTATTGTGTTGTCCTTCCATTTGCAATGATTATATAATTCGATAATTCGCGATAGAAAAAAACGATAAACCAGTTTTAGATTATCTTTTTTCTTATACTTGATCATGGAGATAAGGACAGTATGTATCGGTTTGTCCATCATGGCATTGGCATGCTGCGATAGACTTTCGGCAAACCCACAATCGAGTGATAACAACCAGCGTCAGCAGGTCATCGACCTTGCTGGACGTTGGCGTATGGGCTTCGATAGTGCCCAGTACAACTACGCAGTGACCTTGCCCGGTACTACTGATACCAATGGTTTGGGCGAACCCTGTGCCGACAAGACCGAGACTACGCGTCTCTCCCGTCGTTTCAGTTACAAGGGCGAGGCTTGGTACAACAAGTCGTTCGAAGTGCCTGCCGACTCTCTGTCCTGGACGCTCATCCTCGAACGCACCAAGTTGACCCGCGTCTATGTGGATGGCAAATATGTAGGTACGTCCAACAACATCTCCACGCCGCAGCGCTTTACGTTCGATTATCTTGCCCCAGGCCGTCACGATCTCACCATCTTGGTCGATAACTCCAAGGGTGTACCCGAGCAGATCTATGGCAACAGCCACGCCTATACCGAGGACACACAAACCAATTGGAATGGCATCATCGGCAACATCTGCCTCATTTCAGGCAAAGAGATAGCCAAGATGCGTCCTGCCAAGGTGAATCCCGCCTTCAACGACTTCCATATCGAAGGTCGTCATTTCTATGCCAATGGCCATCGCATCTTCCTGCGCGGCAAGCACGATGCTTGTGTCTGGCCCCTCCATGCCCATGTAGCCATGACAGTAGATGAATGGCTCTGGTACTTGGGCATCTGCAAGGACTACGGAATCAACCACATTCGTTTCCACTCCTGGTGTCCCCCCGAGGCTGCATTTACGGCTGCTGACAGCCTTGGCATCTACATGCAGCCCGAACTCCCGTTCTGGGGCGATTTCAACGAAAAGGATTCCGTCTTGATGACGTTCCTCCACAAGGAAGGCATTAACATCCTCAAGGAATATGGTCATCATCCGTCGTTCGTTTTCATGGCCCTTGGCAACGAACTATGGGGAAGCATCGACGCCATGAAACGTTTTGTCAAGGACTTTCGTGCCGTTTGTCCCGACAAGTTCTACACCTTTGGTTCCAACTATTACTTGGGCTACCAGGGCGTAAAGCCTGGAATGGACTATTTCACTACCTGTCGCGTCGGAGGTGAAGGCTGGGGCAACTACAATACCCACACCCGCGGTTCGTTCTCGTATGCCGATGTGGCCGATGGTGGTGTACTCAATCATTTCCGTCCCGGTTCGACACGTACGCTCGAAGAAGGCTGTCAGTTGTGCGATGTTCCGGTCATCAGCCACGAGACTGGTCAGTTCCAGATCTATCCCGACTTCGACGAAATCGAGAAATATACGGGTGTGCTCTATCCCTACAATCTCGAAGTCTTCCGTCAGCGTCTCCAGGATGCTGGCTTGGGCGATCAGGCTAAGGCTTATCACGAGGCTACGGGTCGTTGGAGTGCCCAGCTCTACAAGGCCGATATCGAGCTCGATCTTCGCACGCCCGATATGGCAGGCTATCAGTTGCTCGACTTGCAGGATTATCCCGGTCAGGGGTCGGCCTACGTGGGCATCCTCGATGCGTTCATGGACAACAAGGGCATATGTAGCCGTGAGGAATGGCGTCAGTGGTGTTCTCCCGTTGTGCCTATGTTCATCACCGATAGTTATTGCTACACCACGGGTGCTGGTCTCTATGGCCAAATCCAGATTGCCAACTATGGCGACGTCTCGTTGAAGGGCAAGACCTTGAAGTGGAGCCTCGAAGCCAACGGCAATTGTCTCTCAAGCGGCATGATGACCATCACTTCCGACATCTTTGGACTCTTCACGGCTGGAACTTTGCAGGTCAATCTTTCGTACATCAAGCAACCTACCCGCATGGACCTCCATCTCACGATCGATGGCACCGAGGCCTCCAACAGTTATCCTCTTTGGGTCTATCCTTCGTGCAACAACGACAAGTGGATTTCCAAGTTGTCGAAGGACATCGTCCGTTGTGATAGCCTTACTTCTGAGGTACTGGCTCAGTTGCAGTTGGGTGGCAAGGTGCTACTCACACCTCGTCAGTCGCCTTGCACTGTCGGTCCACTCTTTATGACCGACTATTGGAACTATCGCATGTTTAAGACCATCTGCGAGAACAACAATCGCTCCATCTCGCCTGGCACGTTGGGCATCCTCACCGATCCCAAGCAGCCGCTCTTCGCCGGTTTCCCCACCGATGGCTTCACTAGCTGGCAGTGGTTCCCCGTGCTTCATCACAGTCATCCGCTCATCCTTGATGCCTGGCCCAAGGAATTTCTCCCCATAGTGCAGGTGGTCGATAATTTCGAGCGCAATCACAAGCTTGGTCTCGTCCTCGAATGCAAGGTGGGAGAGGGCAGCCTCCTAATCGTGATGAGTGACCTCGACGAAGCATCCAAGTACCCAGAGGGACGTGCTTTCCTTGGAAGCGTGCTTAACTATATGCATAGTGATGCCTTTCAGCCTAAGCTGAGCCTGACACCTCAGCAGCTTATCACACTTCTCAGCACCCCCGCCGAAGAGGTGAAGATGAAGAACCTCTATAACATCAGCCAATATTAGACTTTTGTCTAAATAAGTGTTTCCACTTGCCACTTTCGGTACAAAAACAATGCTTTTTCGTTAATTAGTCAAAAATTCCAAATAAAAACCACTTTTTGCCGAAAAAAACATTATCTTTGCAGCATTGTTATTTAGTAGACACTTTACGACTGCTGAATTTGAATAAATGAGAACAGTTTTAGTCATCATAAATCCCATTGCCGGTGTTCGTCCAAAAGACGAGATACCAGCTCTTGTGCATCAGATTCTGAAGCCAGAAGATGGGTTCGATGTTGACATCAGATTCACCGAATATGCCGGTCATGCCAGTGAGTTGGCCAGCGGGGCTGTTGAACGGGGAATCGACACTGTGATCGCCATCGGTGGCGATGGCACCATCAACGAGACCGGCCGTTCCCTGGTTGGCTCCCCAGTTAAGTTCGGCATCGTCCCTATGGGAAGCGGCAATGGCCTCGCACGCCACTTGCAGTTGCCCCTTGACATCACCAAGTCGCTCGAATGCATTCGCGATGGCTACAGCATCAAGGTCGATTACGGCTCGGTCAATGGCCACATCTTCTTCTGTACGGCAGGTGTGGGCTTTGATGCACAAGTTTCTGCCAAGTTTGCCGAGGCAGGTACACGAGGCCCTCTCACTTACCTTCGTTGCTTCAGCGAACTCGTAGCCGACTACGAACCTGCCACCTACGTCATCTACACCGACGACGGGCGTGTCAAGGAGAAGGCTTTCCTCATTGCCATCGGCAACGCCTCGCAGTGGGGCAACAATGCCTACATCACACCCCATGCCTCTATGTCCGACGGACTCTTCGACGTCACCCTGGTCCGGAGGGCTCCGCTTATGGATATCCCTAAAATGGCGGTTCAGTTATTTACGCGCGAACTCGATCAGAACGCCAACGTGATGTCCTTCCGTTCGAGCCATCTGCGCATCATCATGCCCCATGCCAATGCCGTTCACGTCGATGGCGAACCTATGCAGATGGATGGTGTTCTCGACATTGAGATGCATCCTGGCCAGTTGAATATCATTTGTCCCGAACATCCCACGTCAAGCGTGCTCGAGCCTGTGCGTTATGCCTTCGAGGATATCCACTACATGATCCAGGGCAACTTGAAGAAGGGCGTAAAGCAGTTCAACGACTTCAATCGCCCCGTGATTGAGAAGGCTGAGAGTCTCCTCAACCCGCTCTTCAAACGCAAGTCCCAGGCTCCCAATCCCGACGAAGACGACGAGCCGATGCAGGAACCTTGAGCAAATAACAATTATTTATTGATTGCTGCGTCAAAACGGTTCAAGGCAAAGGCATCGTCCTTTAATATCCCTAAATATCCCTAAGAATCCCTTAGTATCCCTAAGAATCCTTTAATATCCCTTCAAAACTATGTCCGAAAAATTAGAAGACAGCATATACGACGATGAAGCCGCTGTGCGTTTCATCCAGTCACACATTCCGCAGGAACTGCAAGGCAAATATACCGACGATGACATCCTGCTCATCACCGACACGATGGTCGATTATTATCAGCGCAATGGATTCCTCGACACCGATGAAGAGATTGAGATCGACATGGACGACATTGTCAATTTCGTGTCCAAGGAGTGCAAGAAGGACAAGGATTGCCATTTCGACACCAATCCTGAATCCATCCGTTGGATTATTGATGCCGAATTAGATTACGAAGACAGCCTTGCATAAGATGACCCATCGTACCCTTTCCCGTTTGTTCTATGTCATTCTGACTGTGGTTCTGTGCTTTCCAATGAAGGCGCAGAACTATGAACATATGAGCGAAATCGAACAGGAGCACTACGGCGATTTTGCGATGGTCAATGGCGATTATCAGACGATGAAGAACGTGCGTCACTATTGGGTTCAGCAGGCACAACGTCTGAAGTTCCTCAAGGCGGTCGAGTTCAACCTTACAGGTTCCAACGAAAGTATCCTCAAGGTGACTATCCCCGCCCGTATGCTCTTCTCTCAGAACGATAGCACGCTGTTGCTTTCAGCCGATGCCTACCTCCGTCCCTTATTGCGCTTCGTGAAGGGCCCCGATGCTGTCGCCACGATGATTATTGCTGCTTATAGCGACAACAATGGCAGCGAAAAATACCTGCAGCAAATCTCCGGAAGTCGTGCCCGTCAGGTCTATCGATGGTATGCTCGCCAGGGCGTAGGTCCTTCCGAGATGCATTGCTACGGATGGGGCAACAAGGTGCCGCGCAACGAGAATGCCAACATTCAGCAGCGTGAAAAGAATCGTCGCATTACCATCTATTTCGTTCCCAACCGCAAAATGCTCCGTTGGGCTAAACGTGGACAATTACCGTAATAAAAATAATAAAAAATGGCAAAAGAACTAAACAAGATGACCAAGCGTGCCGACGACTACTCCCGTTGGTACAACGACTTGGTTGTGAATGCCGACCTCGCTGAGCAGGCAGCAGTTCGTGGCTGTATGGTCATCAAGCCCTATGGCTACGCAATTTGGGAAAAGATGCAGCGCACCCTTGATGATATGTTCAAGGCTACTGGTGTACAGAACGCCTATTTCCCCCTCCTTATTCCCAAGTCATACCTCTGCCGTGAGGCCGAGCATGTTGAGGGTTTTGCAAAAGAATGTGCCGTTGTTACCCACTATCGTCTCAAGAACGACCCCAACGGCGCTGGTGTCGTGGTCGATCCCGAGGCAAAACTCGAAGAAGAACTCATCGTTCGCCCGACCTCCGAAACCATCATCTGGGCTACCTACAAGAACTGGATCACCTCTCACCGCGATCTGCCTATCCTCTGCAACCAGTGGTGCAACGTCATGCGTTGGGAGATGCGTACCCGCATGTTCCTTCGTACCTCCGAGTTCCTCTGGCAGGAAGGTCATACCGCACATGCCACCCGTGAGGAGGCCGAGCAGCGTGCTATGCAGATGATCAACGTCTATGGCGACTTCGCTGAGAAGTACATGGCCGTGCCTGTTATCAAGGGTCCAAAGTCACCCAACGAGCGTTTCGCAGGCGCCATCGATACCTTCACCATTGAAGCTATGATGCAGGACGGCAAGGCACTCCAGTCTGGTACCAGCCACTTCCTGGGTCAGAACTTCGCCAAGGCATTCGATGTCACCTTCACCAATACCGAGAACAAGCAGGAATACGTATGGGCAACCTCGTGGGGCGTTTCCACCCGTTTGATGGGCGCGCTCATCATGACCCACTCCGACGACAACGGTCTCGTCCTTCCTCCAAAGCTCGCACCTATTCAGGTAGTCATCGTGCCTATATACAAGAAGATGGAGGAACTCGAGACCATCAATCGTCACGTCCAGCCTTGGATAGATGGCCTTCGCGCCAAGGGCATCAGTGTGAAGTACGACAATGCCGACAACAAGCGTCCAGGCTTCAAGTTCAGCGAATATGAGTTGAAGGGCATCCCCGTACGCATCGCTCTCGGTGCACGCGACCTTCAGAATGGCACTCTCGAACTCGTTCGTCGCGACACGCTTGAGAAGGAGGTGCTCCCACAGGAGGGCATCGTCGATCATGTTGTCAAGCTCCTCGATGAGATCCAGGACAACATCTTCGAGAAGGCTCGCAAGATGCGCGATGGCTTCATTCGTCGTGTCGATACCTGGGAGCAGTTCAAGGAGGAGATCGAGAAGGGCGGCTTCCTGCTCTGCCACTGGGATGGCACTACCGAGACCGAAGAGTACATCAAGGCCGAGACCAAGGCTACCATCCGTTGCATACCTTTCGTCCCACAGGATCCTTCCGACCTTGAGCCCGGTGTCGATATGGTAACCGGCAAGCCCAGTGCACGCCGCGTCCTCTTCGCTCGCTCTTATTGATATCATTAAACTATCACTGTCACGAATTGGCGAATTTCACGAATTATTTATTGCTCCAAGCGTCCAACCGAATAATTCTCAAATTCTCTGATTCGTGATTATTATTTAAAAAGAATGGCACGTAATCGCTATCTTACGTTGCTTCGGCTCACTTTCCGCAGCCTCAACTGGTTCGAGATCTTCCTGATCTTGTCTATCATGACGCTGGCAGTCATATCGTGGGTCATTAAGGGTAATTATAGTTTCAACGGCATCATCGCCGGCATCTCCGCCATCCTCGGTGTCTTCTGTGTCGTCCTGGGTGCCAAGGGAGCTATGGCCAACTGGCTCTTCGGCATCGTCGAAGGTGTGCTCCACGTCTATATCTGTTTCTGCACCCACATCTATGGCGACTTCCTGCAGCGCCTCTTCTACAACTTGCCCATGCAGTTCTTCGGGTGGAAATCGTGGAAGAAGCGTCGCCGTCACGATGACACCGGTCGCATCAAGACGCGCTACATGACGTGGCGTCAGCGCTTCGCCACGTTCCTTGTCGTCGCTTTAGGCACCCTCGGCCTTGGTCTCTTTCTCATCTATTTCGGCCCATGGTTGTTCGAACACGTCACCGCCCTCTTCCAGTCGATGGGGTGGGGCGAAATCGGCTTCCAGACCTTGAAGAGCGACTACGACACCAAGTCGCAGCTCTGGCTCGACTCGTTCACCACCGTCATGTCCATCGTCACGATGTTCGTCTCCGTCAAGGCATTCGTCGAGCAGTGGTATATGTGGCTCCTCATTAACGTCGCCTACATCGCCATGTGGCTTATGTCCGACTCCGACTTCTCCTTTATGACCACCGCCAAATACTGCATCTACCTCATCAACAGTTTCTACGGCATCTACATGTGGAACAAACTGAGCAAGTGAGGTATTATCCCATAGATTTATGAAAAAGCTTCTCTTCATCGACCGCGACGGCACATTAGTTGTCGAACCACCCATCACCGAGCAGATCGACACCTTCGAGCAGATCGAGTTCCTGCCACGTGTCATCCAGAACCTCTCCTTCATCCGCCACACCCTCGATTACGACTTCATCATCGTAAGTAACCAGGACGGCCTCGGCAGCAAAGACTATCCTCGCAAGCGTTTCGAGCGAATCAATAAACTCATCTTCGGCATCTTCCACACCGAAGGTGTCGATTTCGACGAGTTCTACTTCGACGAGCACACCCCCGCCGACTTCCATCCCAATCGCAAGCCCGGCACAGGTATGCTCACCAAGTTCATTGAAGGCAATGGCTCCGAGTACGACCTCGCCCACAGCTACGTCATCGGCGACCGCATCACCGACATCCAGCTTGCCAAGAACCTCGGTTGCCAGGGCATCCTTCTTGCCCAGAACGGCACCCCCGACGAGTGCCGCGAATGGCTCCAGGAGCATCAACTCGGCCTTCCTGGAGGCAAGGACAGCCATTGCGCCCTCATTGCCGAAGACTGGGACGCTGTCACCGCCTTCCTCTTTGCTGGCGAACGTCGTGCCAGCGTGAGTCGCGTCACCAAGGAGACCGACATCCAGATCTCCCTCGACCTCGACGGTACAGGCCGTTGCGACATCTCCACCGGCCTCGGTTTCTTCGACCACATGCTCGAGCAGATAGGCCGTCATTCAGGCATGGACCTCTCCATCCACGTCAAGGGCGATCTCAACGTCGATGAGCACCACACCATCGAGGACACCGGCATCGCTCTCGGCGAATGCATCCTCAAGGCCCTCGGCGACAAGCGCGGCATCGGCCGATACGGCTTCTGCCTCCCCATGGACGATTGCCTCTGCCAGGTCGCCCTCGACTTCGGTGGCCGTCCCTGGCTCGTCTGGGATGCTGAGTTCCATTGCGAAAAGGTAGGCGATGTCCCCACCGAGATGTTCCATCACTTCTTCAAGTCGTTCTCCGATGCCGCCCGCATCAACCTCAACATCAAGGCCGAAGGCGAGAACGAGCACCACAAGATCGAGGGCATCTTCAAGGCCCTCGCACGTTCCCTCCAGATGGCCATCCGGCGCGACATCCACCACTTCCAACTTCCTTCCACCAAAGGCGTTTTGTAAAAAACGCCTCTTTTTTTGCCCTACCTCTTGACAATCTCGAAAAAAAGTCCTAGTTTCGCACCATGAATTAACAGTAAAAAAGGAATAGGATGAAACACCCATTGCAGTTATTGGCCTTCGTGAGCATCATGCTCACCCTGATGGCGTGCGCCGACGATAGGAGAGGAGGCACCACAGACCCCGTGCATTACCCCGCCAACGCCATCTATCATTGGAAAACTGTTTACAATCCCACCCCCTACGAGAAAGACTTCCTCAAGAAGCACCAGATCAAACTCTTGTACCTGAAATTCTTTGACGTCGGCGTCGATAACCTCTACGACGGCAAAGGTGAGCAGCCCGTGCCTATCGCCACCACCATATTCCGCGATTCCATCAAGCACATCGGTGATGTCGAAGTCGTCCCTGTCGTTTTCATCACCATCCCTGCCCTCAAGTGCGCCCCTACGCTTTATTCTCTCGCCGAGCACATCATCGATCGTGTCGATGACATGTGTTGGGCCAACCATATCGCCTATCACGAAGTGCAACTCGACTGCGACTGGACACGCGAGACCAAGCCCCTCTTCTTCGAACTATGCCGCGAAGTGAGATTCCTGCTGCACGAACGACGAAAAGGCCTCAGTGCCACCATCCGTCTGCATCAGTTGCGCGACACCTTGCCCGACATCGACTACGGCGTGCTCATGCTCTACAACACCGAGAGCCTCGTCAATCCCGACGTCAGGAACTCCATCCTGAGCAGCGATGTCGTCAGGGAATACATGCGTCATGTCGAAGCCGACAAGCACCTCGACTTCGCCTTCCCTACCTTCCAGTGGATTCTGTGGTTCAAGGATCGCAAGTTCCAGGGCATCCTTCGTCCAGGCCAGGACACCAACGTTGAAGGCTGCCTTCGTTACGAAGCCAGCCTGTACCGCGAGATCATCGCTGCAAAACGTGCCATCCGTCCCTGTCTGAAGGACATCGGTTACCCGTCATCCAACATCATCTATCATCTTGATTCTGCCAACCTTTCACGATTCACCGACCATGAGATTTCCGAGATTTATCGCCCTTAGTCTTTCCCTCCTGCTGCCCGCCATCGTCCATGCATGCGGATGGTGGCCCTCCCATTCGGGCGAGGTGCTGCTCTACCGCATCATGCCCTTGGACGAAGCCGAATACTACGATTATGCTGTGCTTTGGTCGTGCGACAATCTGATCCACCGCAAGGTCGATTACAAGGCCGACAACCTCCTTTTGTGGCAGCGTCAGACGTCACGTACCATCCCCGTTGCCGACATCGAACGCATCGTCTATCATGCCGATGCCGATTACCTGCTGAGTCTTCGCGAGCAGCCTTGTCCATCGTCTGCCCAAGACAACGCCTTCATCTGTTGGATCCTCGCTCATCAGCGCACCGACATCCTCGACTTTCTCATCCTGGCAAAGCAGAACGAGGAAGTGCGTCTCAGCATGACCGATCCGTGGTACTACGACGTGAAGGACAGTTACCATTACCGTGTGCTCGAAGAAGTGGTTCGGCAGTGCCGTCTTTACACCAAGGGCCCGCTGTTGGGACGATATGCGCTCCAGATGATGCGTGCCCTCTGCTCGCTGAGGGATTATCAGACATGTGCCGACTATTGGGACAGTGTCAAAGGTCATCTCAATGACGATGCCATCCGCAAGATGGCCGAACTGCGTGCCGCAGCTGCGCTTTGCAAGGTGGACCGACGCGACGAGGCCTTCGAGATCTATGTGCGCTATGGCGATTTGGCATCCATCCGAGCCGTCAATGGCGGGCAGATCGACAACGAACTGGAGTTTGTCTACGACCGTTGTCCCGATTCCCCCTATCTTGCCGAAGAGGTCCAGAAGTGGCTGCTCTGCACGGGCGATGACGAAAAGACCAATATGTTGCTCAACGTCGCTCATCGTGCTGTAAAGGAAAAGAAGAGCCATCAGCAGGCCATGTGGTATTACACCTTGGCAGCGCTCTATGACATGAAGGGTGCGACACGTGAGGCAAGGAAGTACCTGCAGTTGGGTCAGCGTTACCCCAAGGATCCGTATTTGCGCGACACCTATCGCGTCATGCGCATCTGGCTTGATGCAAAGACCGCTACTTGCGACGATGCCTACGAACGTCAACTCATGTCCGACCTCCGATGGCTCGCAGGCAAGATCAGGCGCGAAGCCACGCCCGAAGTCTTCGCCCGTCTGCATCGTTACGACGATTGGGGAATTGCCGACGATGAGGATGACGATCACCGCGAGGTCTATCAGCTCGTGTCCAACACCTTCTATTGGAACGATGCCATGCGGCGCATCCTCTTCAAGGCCGTCTGTCCTCGTATGCACGAGGCACGTAAGTATGTCCGCGAGATTCAGTTGGCCAACCTGGCCGAAAACCTTCTGGTGAAGACCAAGGGATATGCCGGTGAGATGTTCGCCATCATCGACCGTTTGCCCTACGACGTCACCCGCCAGTATTACACGCGCATCTACCAGCCCCTCGACGAGTTCGACAGTTGGTTGAACCATCGTGGCAAGACCGACCGCAACTATTGGTACGACATCCTCGCCACCAAGTGTCTGCGCGAACGTCGCTATGCCACGGCAATCTACTATCTGCGAAAGGTTCCCGTCGAATTTCAGCAGCGCCTCAATGTCTATGAGTACATGCATCGCAATCCATTCAGTTACGACATGGAGACCTTCGTCAAGGACCGTTCCCTCGCCCCCGACTACAAACTGCGTTTCGCCGAAGCGATGCTTCAGTATGAGCGTACGATGAAGTCCGACCGTGACCCCAATAAGCGTGCCGATGCCAAGATTCAGTACGCTCTGGGTCTCCGCAACTCCGTCCACAAGTGTTGGTTCCTCACGCGCCACAGCAGCAACCTCAACTACAATTCCATCCGCGATGCCGTCCCCGAGATTCCCTATCCTGTCGACTCCACCCTCTATCGTCATGACGAATACCTTAAGTTGAGCACCCGTCTCATCAACGAAGCCATTCTCACCTACACCGACCGCGACCAGGCTGCACGCCAACTCCGTCACCTCCTTTACTACCGCCGCCTCCTCACCACTTTCCCCGATACCCCCACGGCCCACGACCTCCGCGCCCGTTGCGACGAATGGAGGGATTATAAGAGGATTTTTCTGTGAAACGATTTCGAGACATATAGTATTAACCTAAATCAGAAAGCCATCACAACCGCCGACGCGACGAAGCTCGGCCTCTCCGAGGTCATGACTTCCTACGACTCCCTACGGCACCAAGCTGCAGAAACTCGTCTAAACATTGCGTTACGCCGTCCGAAAAGGTGGATAGTGCATCTACGCACGTAGGCGTACATTATTCAGCAGGAAATGGAACGTCAGTGTTCGTAGGCGTACAACAAAAAAATGGAAATGGTGCATCGATGTTCGTAGGTGAACATTATTCTGCAGGAAATGGTGTGTCGATGTTCGTAGGCGTACAACAAAAAAAGGAAATGGTGCACCAATGTTCGTAGACGAACATCTATCCGTTGGAGATGGAGCGTTGATGTTCGCAGACGTACAATGTTACGCAGGAAATTGTGCGTCAACGTTCGTAGATGCACAATATTCTGCAAGAAATGGTGTGTCAACGTTCGCAGACGTACAACAATCTGCTGGAAATGGAGCGTCAAAGTTCATTGATGCACTTTATTCCACAGAAGATGGAGCACCTGCGTTCGCAGACACACAACATTCTCAAGTAGATGGAGCGCCTATGTTCGTAGACGCTCAATTTCGTTTTGAAGTACAATACCTTGCGGTCGGGATCTTCTTCTCCGGTGCTATTGACTGTGTGTAAAGATACAACATAGTGTTGACGTCGCCCAAAAATTGATTGATAATAGTTTTTTTTTATTTTTTGGTGGGGAGTTTGAGAAAAAATCTGGTTGTGGATCTGGAGCGTTCCATTATGGAAGATCTATGACAGGGTGAAGGACTCTTCGGTTACGCAAAGGTGCTATGGGCATTTTCATCAGTATTGGCATTTTGCTTGTGGTTCATTCAGAGCTCGGTATTGCACCGAGCTCATTTTATTTGCAAGCATTCGTACTTACATCATGCCGCGAGCTGATAAACAGAGCAGGCTGATCCGATTGGACCAGCCTGCTTTATTTGGGTTTCCACGATGGGGATTAGCGGGTGACGATCTCGATGGGGATGTTGAGGATCTTGGCAACCTTGACGAGGGTGTCGATGTGGTGACCCACAGCGGCAGCCATGTGGTGGGTTGGACCTGCTTCGCTCCAGCGGTTGCAGAACTCGCGGCATGAGATCGAGAACTTGGTGCGCATATTGGTGTCGCCGAACATGAAGATGGGGCCTTCCTCGTTGACGCCTTCAGCTACGACGAACTTGAAGATGCCGTTCTTGTCCTGGGTGATGGCGAGGTAGGTGACGGGGCCTACAGGAGGATAGAACTGGGTGAGGTAGCCGCCGCCGGTCTTGCCGTGGAAGACGGGCACGATCTTCATCGTGGGCTTGTGGGCCTGCGAGATGTCGAAGTCGCCCGAGCCGCTGTGACCGATGATGCATATGTCCTTCGGGAAGTCGATGCTGTACATCTCAGCGAGGGTGCCGGTGCCGCTGATGGTCTTGAGGATACTCATGGCCATGGCTACCTTCATATCGCCTTCGACAGCGCAAGCGGTGTGCTGCTTGATGAGCATGGAGAAGGCGGGGATGAGCATGGAGTCGAGCTTGCCGGCGATGCCTTGTGCAAAACCAGCATAGTGGGAGGCAATCATGCCGAGCTTCTCGTCCTTGACCCACTGCTCGAAGGCAACGACGTACTTGGCCATATCCCAAACCTTTTCGATGGTGCCGCCACCTTCAATCTCGAAGGTGTCGAGGATATCCTGAGCCTTGGCGCGGATAGCCTCCTCGTCGGTGATGTTGTCGGCAATGTGCCACATCTGCTCCCAGTCGAACTGCTTGGTATAGACATTCATGCGATGGTAGAGGTTGGTCTCGTCGATGTAGAGGTCCATCATGCCGGGATAGGGGCGACCGATCTGGGCGATGTTGGTGTCGCGGAAACGACGACGTACCTGAGCGGCACGGCACCAATCCTCGATCTCGGCCTGAGCGGCGGGATCACCACCTTCGACAACACCGGTGATGACAGCGCAGCGCTTGCCGGCACGGTTGAGGTCGGCTACCATTTCGCCGGTGGCACCGCAGGCGTAGAGCTCGCCAAGCCAGGTGGGGATGTCGGTCTTCTCGTAGTCGGGAGCCAGCTTCTTCTGGAGGTTGACGATGATGACGGGCACGTTGAGGTCGCGCACGGCGGGGAGCATGTTGTAGGAGGTGCAGTAGGTGAGCATCTGGAGGATGACGAGGTCAACGTCGGCAGCGCGGAACTTGTCGCCGGCTACCATTGACTGCTCCTTGGTGGTTACCATACCACCATCGATGAGCTCGACGGTGTCGGGGAGGGTCTTCTTGAATGCTTCATACTGGGATTCGAACTCGGGAACGAGCTGTGGGAACTGGGGGAGATAGGCGCCAAGGGCGATGGAGAACACGCCGACGCGGGCTTTGGTTTCTACTAGTGGTTTCATATATATGGTGAGGTAATTTTTGATGGGCGGCCAAGGACGGCTGCCACGGAAACACTAAACTAAGCAGGGGGACGAGAGGGGGGATTTTAGCAGGGACGGGACTTGGGGAGGTTGAAGACGTCCTGGACTTCCTTCATCTGGGCGGTGGTCATGCCATCGGGCTCGGAGCCCATGCTGCGGGCGCACATGTAGATGTTGGCAGCCTTGCAGAGAACGTCGGTCTGATCGAAGGCATCCATAATGTCCTTGCCTACGGCTACGGTGCCGTGCTTTTCCCACATGACTACGTCGTGGGTCTTGATCTGCTCGAGGGTGGCCTTGGCGAGAGCTACAGAAGAGGGCAGTGCGTAGGGCACGATGCCGATGCCGAGCGGAGCGAAGGCGAGGGTCTCGGGAATCATCGACCAGAGTACCTTGGTCATCTCGTCACCCTTGAGGAAACGCTGGATGTGGCTCATGGCAACGAGCTCGATAGGATGGGTGTGGAGGGTAGCCTTGTAGCAGCTGCCGGTCTCGAGGAGGTAGTTCTGAAGAGCGAGGTGGGTAGGCAATTCGCTGGTTGGAACGACGTTGACGTCGGCGATGACTTCGTAGGAGGCGCAGTCATCGAGGATGCGGATGATGCTGCCGTTCTGCATGGGTTCCTTGGCGAGGTCGCGCATGCGCTTGCCGGTGCCTTTGCAATAGAAGTACTTGCCTTTCAGATAAGGAAGGGTCATGCCGATGGGCTTCACTGCGGAGATGGCAGGCATGGCCTTGCACTCGTCGTCCATAAACTCGGTAACGTTGACGGTGATGTTGCCGCCATTGCGCTCAGCCCAGCCTTTCTGCCAAAGGTAGCCGGTGACTTCGGCAATCTGGTAGATGACGGCCTTGAGGGCGGGGCGGTTTTCTAAGATGGTTTTCATATAAAAATGTGGGTTTTTGGTGGTTATTTTTGGGGGCAGCCATAGATGGCTGCGACATTAACACTTATTAAACGGTGTCGCCGTAGCGCTCGCGGGTGATTTGGTCAAGAGGTTTGCAGCGGGTGTTGGGGCAGCCGATGATGCCGACGATGAGGGAGATGGTGAGGAGGGCAATCATGCAGAAGGCGGCTACGGTGAAGCCTTCTCCGTTCTCACCATAGATGATGGTGAAGATAAGACCCCATACGGCGGAGAGGCCGCGAACGATGAAGAACATCAGACCCTGGGCACCAGCACGGAACTTGGCAGGGAAGAGCTCGGAACCCCAGAGGGCATAGAAGATCTGTGGGGAACTGCCGCCCTGTACACCCCAGAGGATGGCGAAGAGCCAGAGGCCTGCGGGGCCGTTGACGCCGATAGTGACGATGACTACCCATGCGCTGATGGCCACGAGGAGACCGAAGATGTAGATGGCCTTGTGCTGGATCTTGTCGATGAACTTCGAGACGATGAAGGTGACGCCTACGATGATGGCCCATTGGATGCAGTTCATCCAGTTGGCCTGCTCGTTGGAGACACCACCAGCGGTCTCATAGATGTGGGGCTGGAAGAAGCCCATGACCGAAGCGACGAGGTTCCAGGTGAGGTAGATGGTAGCAAGGAAGCATACCGTCTTGACGGCGATGCTGTTCTGGAAGAGCACCTTGATATTGTCAAGAAGACCGTTCTTCTGACCGGAGTTCTTGGCAGCCACGAACTCGGCACTTTCCTGCAGACCGCGCTGAAGGTTCCAAGCGATGAAGGCTACGATGAAGAGCGAGAAGAAGACGATGCGCGACGAGAAGACGTTGACCGCATTGACAGCGAGGTCGGCTCCGCCGATGGCGTGAGCGAGGGACTCAACCCAGCTGAAGAGGTATCCGCCAGGAGCGAAGAGCATGCCGAGGAGCAGGATGCACATAGGACCAAAGCCCCATGACATCTGGGAGATGCAGATGTTGCGTCCACGGTTGTTGACCTCGGAACTTTCGGAGATATAGGTCCAAGATGCGGGAACGCCGACGCCAACTGAGATGCCCGTGATGAGGAAACCGCAGAGCAGCATGGGGAAATTGACGCTGAACATGACGGTGAGCACGCCGAGCATATAGACGAGCAGATTGTAGGTGAAGATGAACTTGCGGCCATACTTGTCGGCGAGGAATCCGCCGATGATGGCACCGAGGGCAGCGCCCAGACAGTTGGCGCTGATGAAGTTGAGCCAGCCGAGATGTACCTCGGATAGGCCGAGATAATTCTGCCACAGTGTGAGGCCACTGGCACCAGCTACGATGGCGCCTGCATCAAGATAATTGGTGAGAGACACGGCAATCGTGCTCCTTAAGCTTCCTTTGTTGTTTGCCATTTGTTATTAATTATATAATGTGAGATTTTCGGAATTCTCGGAGTACTCAGAATACTCTGAATACTTGGAATGCTCGGAAGAGGCAGATTAGCCTTCGCAGAGAGCGGTGTAGCGGTCGTAGGCCTTGAGCCAGGCGGCGGTGTCCTGGGGCTCGTAGCGCTTGAGCTCGATGGCTTTGGCGATGAGGGCGCGCATTTCGGTGATGTCCTTCACCTTGCCGATGGCCTTGAACTGCATCATGATGTTGCCGATGGCAGTGGCCTCGACGGGACCACAGAGGGCGGGGCAACCGATGGAGTTGGACGTCCATTGGGCGAGGAGGGCATTCTGGCAACCGCCGCCGATGATGTGGAGCACGTCGAGCGGGAAGGAGGCCAGTTCCTTAAGCCAGTTGAAGACGGTGCGATAGCGGAGCGCGAGGGATTCCATAATGAGACGTGCAATCTGAGCATCGGTCTCGGGTATGGGCTGACCGGTCTTCTGGCAGTATTCGCGGATGGCACCGAGCATCGAGGGTGGATTGGCGAACATCGGGTCGTCGGGGTTGATGAACGAACGGAAGGGTTCGCCGCTCTGCTCCATTTCACCGAGAGTCTTGAAGTCGTAATCCTTGCCCATGCGCTTCCATTCCTTGCGGCACTGTTCGAGAATCCACATACCAGTGATGTTCTTGAGGAAACGTGTGGTGCCTTCGACACCGCCTTCGTTGGTGAAGTTGAGTTCGAAGGAGCGCTTGCTGATGATGGGGTCCTTCGACTCGATGCCCATGAGCGACCAGGTGCCAGAGGAGAGATAGGCGAACTTCTCGTCCTTGGCAGGAACGGCAGCGACGGCGGAGCCTGTGTCGTGACCAGCGATGGCAACGACGGGGATGTCGTAGCCGAAGTCAGCCACCTCGGGCTTGAGGTTGCCGATGACGTGGCCTGGGAAGACCACGGGCGGGAACTTGCTGATGTCGGCACCAGCGGCCTCGATGAGTTCGCGGTCGATCTGTTTGGTGCGCGGGTCGAGGAACTCGGAGGTGGAGAGGATGGTGTATTCGCAGACCGCCTTGCCGGTGAGGTAGAGGCTTACGTAGTCGGGGATGAACACATATTGGGCAGCCTCCTCGAAGGGACGGAAACCTTCCTTGTGGCATGCGTAGAGCTGGAAGAGGGTGTTGAAGTTGATGAACTGGATACCTGTCTTCTCGTAGATCTTCTCACGACCGACTTTCTGGATATATTCGTCCATGGCAGCCACGGAGTAGGGATCGCGGTAGGCGCGGGGTTCCTCGATCATTTTGCCGTCCTTGTCGACAAAGACGACATCTACGCCCCAAGTATCAACACCGATGGAATCGATGCGGATGTCGGGACGTGCAGCAAGATCCTTGAGGCCAGCGACCACTTCGCCGATCAAGGCGGTCATGTTCCAGTAGAACTTGCCATCGTGGTCTTTCTCCTGGATGGCGTTGGGGAAACGACGTACTTCTTCGGTTTCAAGAACTCCTTGTTCATTAAGACGGGCGATAATCATTCGTCCACTGGTGGCACCGAAATCGACGGCGCAAACATAATGCTTCATGTAATATAAGAGTTTTTGTGTGTTTATATCGGTGCAAATATAGCGAGTTTTGGCTTTTTATACAAATATTTCGGCAAAAAAAATCGAAAAAATCTTCCTTTTGTACAAATGTTCTTTATTTTTGGATAAAAATAAGGGTATAAAATGAGAGGGATGCGGGCGATGAGGGGCGCTTAATCGGAGAGATGGAGGTAAAAGTCGGCGGTGAGGGCGCGATAGTCGTCGGTGTATTTGCCGTCGGCGTCACGGATGATGAGCTGCTCGCGGGAGATGGGGGCGTTTTGGAGGGAAAACTCCGCCATGCGGCGCTTGCAGGGCTTTCCGACCTTGGTGAGGATGTCGCAGATACGGACGGGATGGAGGCTGCTGAGGACGGCTGCGGTCATCACTTCGGAGTCGTAGGCGGTGGGATAGATGAGGGCGAGACGGCCGTTTTCGCAGAGGTGGGTACTGGCAAAGCGGGCGATGTCGGACACAGGGAGGGCGTCCTTGTGACGGGCGAGGGCGCGGCCTTCGTCAGTGGGTTTTAGGGTGGCGTTGTAGAAGGGGGGATTGCTGACGATGAGGGCGAACTTTTTTGGGGAACAGGTTTCGGCGAAGGCCTGGAGGGAGAGGGGGTGGACGGTGATGCGGTCGTGCCATGGGGAGGCGGCGACGTTCTCCTGGGCCTGTTGGGCGGCGGTGGGGTCGATTTCGAGGGCGGTTATGTCGAAGGGACGGGAGGTGGGGGTTAGGGCGGTTCTCTGCGCCAGCATGAGGGCGATGATGCCGGTGCCGGTGCCGATGTCGAGGAGAGAGGATGGTGCCGGGGCGGGGGTGGTAGGGTGAGGGAGGGATGCCCATGCGCCGAGGAGGACACCGTCGGTGCCCACTTTCATGGCGCAACGGTCCTGGTGGATGATGAAGTGGCGGAATTGGAAGGAAGACATGGGAGGGGGAAGGGATGAAGGGCGGCCAAAGACGGCCGCGACTGGGACACGAGGGACGGGAGCAGCCATCGATGGTTGCGACGGGGACGCAGGGCGGCGGCAAAACCGCCGCTTGCGAAGAAGGGGGACGAGGGGCAGCCATACACGGCTGGGACGGGGAAGGGGCTACTTTTTATCCTGGGCGGCGAAGAAGGAGGCGAGGATGGTGCCGGAGATGCTGTGGTAGGCGCAAGAGATGGCGCAGGGGACGACGCTGAGGGCAGCCATGGGGTTGGCGGCGATGGCGGCGGGTGTGGCGAAGAAATTGCTGGAAAGGACGGTGGCCATGCCGGCGTTCTGCATGCCTACTTCGATGCTGATGGTGCGACGCTTGGCGATGGAGAAACGGGCGGCTTTGCCGATGAGATAGCCGAGGAGGTAGCCGAGGCCGTTGTGGCAGGTGACGACAGCAAGGGTGAGGGCAATGAGGCTCAGACCGTTCTCTTCAAGACGTGGATGGACGGTGAAGATGACGCCACCGACGATGAGGGCGAGGCAGAAGACCGATATGCCGGGCATGATGGATTGGATCTGCTTGAAGTTGTCGCGGTGGCCCAAGAAGTAGTTGAAGGTGCAACCTAAGGCCACGGGGAGGATGGTGACGAGGCAGATGTTCTGGAACATGCCAAAGGCATCGACTTCGATCTGCTGGCCAGCGAGCCACAGGACCATGAGGGGCGTGACGATGGGCGCAAGGAGAGTGGAGACGGTGGTCATCCCTACGGAGAAGGCAACGTCACCGTGGCAGAGGAAGGACATGATATTGCTTGATACGCCACCTGGACAACAGCCTACGAGGATGATACCGGCACTGAGGAATGGGTCGAGGCCGAAGACCTTAGTGAGGCCATAAGCTACGAAGGGCATGACGGTGAACTGCGCCAGGGTGCCGAGGAGAATATCGAGGGGACGGCTGAGGACTATCTTGAAGTCTTCGGTGGAGAGGGTGCAGCCCATGGTGAGCATGATGATGCCGAGGATGATGGAGGGACGTGCTCCCTGCTGCACCCAGGCGAAGGTTGATGGGAAGAACCCGCTCAGAATGGCTGCGGCGATGACTATCCATGAGCAGTAGCGGCTCATGAAACGGCTGATTGACTGGAGAGAATCTAGCATATATAGGGTGGTAAAAGGGGGAAATTCGGGCGCAAAGATAATGCGTTTGCGGGGAATATGCAAAAAAATGGGGGAAAAAGTGGGCGGTTCGATGAAAAATGATTATCTTTGCGGCGGGTTTTGAAACCTCGAACAAAAGAGAAACCTCGAAAAGGTTTCTTACTGAAAAGGATTTGATCGAAGAAAGGTTTCTTGCTGAAAAGAAGGATTGATGTTTTGAGATAAACGATGCGAAAGATAGAACTGTTGGCGCCGGCGAAGTCGGCAGAGGTAGGTATTGAGGCCATCAATCATGGGGCAGATGCGGTGTATATTGGTGCACCGGCATTCAGTGCACGTGCGGCTGCTCATAACTCGGTGGAGGACATTGAGCGGTTGGCGCGGTATGGGCATCAATATGGGGCGAAGACCATTGTGGCGCTTAATACGATACTGACCGACAAGGAACTGGTCGAAGCAGAGAAGATGGCGTGGCGGCTCTATGAGGCTGGCGTGGATGCGCTGATCATACAGGACCTGGGACTGTTGCAGATGAATCTTCCATCGATGGAACTGCATGCCTCGACACAGGCAGATGTGCGTACCGTGGAGCGGACACGGCTCTTTCGCGATCTGGGCTTGACGCGTGTCGTGTTGGCCCGAGAGCTTGGAATAGCGGAGATACAGGCGATTCATGAGGCGGTGCCCGATGTGGAGTTGGAGTGTTTCGTGCATGGAGCGCTTTGCGTTTGCATCAGCGGACAATGTTATCTGAGTGCAGCGCTGACCGGACGTTCGGCCAATCGCGGGGAGTGTGCGCAGCCCTGTCGACTGCCCATGGACCTGCTGAATCCACAGGGAGACAAGGTGCTGGCGCGACAGCGTCATCTGCTATCGCTGCGCGACATGAACCGCTCGGCATATATCGAGCAGCTTCTTGATGCGGGAGTGACCTCGCTGAAGATCGAGGGTCGACTCAAGGAGATGAGCTATGTAAAGAATGTGGTGGCTTATTACCGCAAGCTGATTGACCAGATCATTGCACGACGGGAGGAGTATGCACCCCTGAGCTACGGGCAGACGGAGTTAAGTTTCGAGCCACGCTTGGAGAAGAGCTTCAATCGCGGGTTCACGTCGTATTTCGCCAAAGGGAAACGCGAACCGATGTGGAATTTCGAGAGTCCGAAGTCGATGGGAGAGAAGGTCGGCACCATAACGAAGGTCAATCGCGATAATTTCGTCATTAGTCTCGACGTCGATACCTTGCACAATGGCGACGGGCTGGCAGTGGGACAGCAGGGGTTCAGGCTCAATCGCTTCGATGCAGCGACAAGCATGTGCTTCCCGCTGGAAGGCGTGCAGGTGTGCCGTGCGCTGCAAAAGGGACAGAACGTGTACAGGAACCTGGACGTGGCATTCGAGCAGCTTCTGAGCAAACCATCGGCCAAGCGGACGATGGCCGTCGATATGCATTATTCGGCATGCGAGAACAGGATTTCATTGCGCATGATGTGCTGCGAAAGGGACGAGGTGAAGGTCGAAATGGAAGGGGCTTTCGAACGTGCGGAGCGTTCGCAGAAAGAGAATATCGAAAAGCAACTGGGCAAATTGGGAGGCACACACTTTAGGACAGGCAGCATCGAGGTGGAAGGCGACGGATGGTTCGTGCCCTCGTCGAAATTGGCGGAAATGCGACGCAGTTGTGTGGGAAAATTGCTGGAAGAGCACCTAAAAATGCAAAGTGAAGTTCGCAAGTCGTTCGAGAAACCCGATTATAAGACACGTGCAAAAATGCTCGATGCAAAGGATATCCTGCCCACTGATTTCCTGGCGAATGTGATGAACAAAATGGCACGCGAAACCTATCGGGAAATGCAGATAGAAAACGTTGCAGATGCCTTTGAACTACAATCGAATAAGGACGGAATGGTGATGCAGACAAAACATTGTCTGAAATATGCCTTCGGACAGTGTCCGCGTTATGCTAATCCGCAACCCGAAAAACTGCTCGAAGAAAACTTCAAAATCGGGCAGGAATTGGCGCTTAGAATAGGGAATAGAAAATTTTTTATAAAATTTGGGTGCAAAAATGATTGCATATCAAAAATTTTTACTATATTTGCGCCGCAAAAATGATATCTATTTAAAAATAAAAGAAAAATATGAGTGATCAGAAGAAAATCAAGACCGCACTCGTGTCGGTGTTTCACAAGGATGGTCTCGACGAGATTATCAAGTTGCTCCATGCACAAGGTGTAACCCTGCTTTCTACAGGTGGTACCCAGAAGTTTATCGAAGGACTGGGTGTTCCCTGCAATGCCGTTGAGGATCTTACGACCTATCCATCGATTCTGGGTGGCCGTGTGAAGACCCTTCATCCGAAGGTGTTCGGAGGCATTCTCGGTCGTCGTGACAACGAAGGCGACAAGGAGCAGATGGCAAAGTATGCCATTCCAGAGATTGACCTCGTCATCGTGGACCTCTATCCCTTCGAGGACACTGTAGCCAGTGGCGCCGATTTCCAGAGCATCATCGAGAAGATCGACATCGGAGGCATCTCGCTGATACGTGCAGCCGCCAAGAACTTCAAGGACGTGATCATCGTTGCCAGCAAGGCTCAGTACCAGCAGTTGGCCGACATCCTGAAGACCAAGGGCGCCGTGAGCGACTACGAGGACCGTTTGAGCTTTGCAGAGCAGGCATTTGGCGTCAGCAGCCACTACGACACCGCCATCCACGCGTGGTTTGCTCAGCAGAAGTAAATTCGATAGATAATTAACATCATAATAAAATCCGTCAGACAAAGAATGGGATTCTTTAATTTAAATCAGGAGGTCGCCATCGACCTCGGAACTGCCAACACCGTCATCATCCATGGTGGCAAGATTGTGGTGAATGCACCATCAATTGTTGCCCTTGAAGGAGAAAAGATGATTGCCGTGGGTCACAAGGCACAGCAGATGGAGGGTAAGACTCCAGCCAACATACGTACTGTCCGTCCACTTCGCGACGGTGTGATAGCCGACTTCAATGCCGCTGAGCAGATGATTCGCGGTATGGTAAAGATGGCCTTCAGCAGCCGTCACTTCTTCACCCCACAGCTCCGTATGGTAGTGGGTGTGCCCTCAGGTTCGACCGAAGTAGAACTCCGTGCCGTTCGCGACTCTAGTGAGCATGCAGGTGGCCGTGACGTGTATATGCTGTATGAGCCTATGGCTGCTGCCATTGGTATCGGCATCGACGTACTTGCTCCAGAAGGCAACATGGTGGTGGACATCGGTGGTGGTTCGACCGAGATTGCCGTCATTTCGCTTGGTGGACTTGTTACGAACAACTCCATCCGCATTGCTGGTAACGACCTCACGCAGGACATAATGGAGTACATGAGCCGTCAGCACAATATCAAGGTCGGTGTTCCTACCGCCGAGCAGATCAAGTTCAACGTAGGTTCGGCCCTCACCGTGCTTGACAACCCACCCGAAGACTTTGTGGTACGCGGTCCTAACCGTATGACAGCCTTGCCAATGGAAGTGCCCGTAAGCTACCAGGAGATCGCACACTGCATCGAGAAATCGATTTCGAAGATCGAGGCAGCCGTGCTTACCGGCCTCGAGCAGACACCTCCTGAGCTTTACGCCGACATTGTGCGCAATGGCATCTACCTTGCTGGTGGCGGTGCATTGCTCCGTGGCCTTGACAAGCGTCTGCAGGACAAGATCGGCATTCCTTTCCACGTGGCCGAGGATCCGCTTCTCAGCGTAGCCAAGGGCGTAGGTATTGCACTCCAGAACATCGACCGCTTCCCATTCCTTATCCGTTAACAGCTTGTCTCCATCTGATTCATGGAGAATCTGATACGCTTCATCACCAAGAACAGCCCGTGGTTTACGTGGCTGTTTTTGGCCATTCTAAGCATAGTGCTGCTATGCCAGACCAATCCGTATCACCGGAGCATCTGGTTCGGTAGCGCCAATTTCATTACGGCCAACGTCTATGATGCGCAGAGCAGCATAACGGGCTATTTTGGGCTTCGCCAGGCCAACGTCGAACTGCTCGAACGCACTGGAATTCTCGAAGCCGAGAACCAGGCGTTGCGTCAGCAGTTGCAGGAGTATCAGGCCCTGGATTTCCATCAGCACGATTCGGTTAAGCACCAGTATCGTTATTTGATCGCCCATGTGGTCGGCAACAGCATCAACCAGGCGGAGAACTACATCACTCTCGACAAGGGTGCCGCCGACGGAGTGCATCAGGACCTTGGTGTGGCCGACCAGAACGGTGTGATCGGTATTGTTGCCAACGTTTCGGAGCACTATTCGCTTGTGCTCAGTGTGCTTAACCCCAAGTTGCGTCTTTCGGTGATGTTGAAGGACACAGAGGCATTCGGTTCGCTGGTGTGGGATGGGAAAGACAGCAGGTATGCGGTTTTCGAGGACCTGCCCCGCAATGTAGATTATAATAATGGAGATACGGTCGTTACCACTGGGTATACGTCGTCATTCCCTAAGAACGTTCCTGTAGGGCGCGTTGTAGATACGTTTGACGGAGGAGGCAGTTTTTTGACTTTGCATATCGAATTGTTTTCGAACTTCAATCGCTTGAATGCCGTCCATGTGATCTTCAACAAGGAACAGGAAGAACGTGACCAGTTGCAGGCGTCAGTCAGTGCAACCGAATAACTTTAGTGTAATGCTTTTGTACAAACATTCTGCCAGATGAGCATCCTTCTTTATATCTTATGGCTTCTTCTTGCAGTGGTGCTGCAGGTGCTTCTCTTCAATCACCTCTCTTTCTTCGGAGGGGTGGCGCTGGTGTATGTCATTGCACTGTTGAAGGCACCTGTCGAGATCAGCCGTGTGCTCCAGATTGTCATGGGCTTCCTGGTGGGTTTTGTCGTCGATATCTTCTGCAACACACCTGGTATGCATTCGCTGACTGCCGTTTCGGTGATGGCTTTGCGTGACTCGATACTGCATCTTTACAACGACGATCCCGAATTCAAGAGCGGACTGGTGACGATGCAGCAGATCGGCCTTTCGGCTTTCGTCCGCTATGCCTTGTCGTTCATTGGCCTGCATTGCCTGCTGCTCTATATCATCGAATCGTTTACCTTGTTTAATCTTCCCGTGATGCTGGTCAAGGTGCTGATCAGCATCGGGTTGACTTTCGGCTTCTGTATGGCCTTTGAATTTGCTGCCGCGAAGAGATAACTACTTGCATGCAACACAATTTTGAACTCGAAAAACGTCGCTTTGTAATTGGAGGATTGGTTCTGCTGATCTTCCTCATTTACATTTTGCGTCTGTTCAATCTTCAGATTGTGGATGATAAGTATCAGGCTATGGCGCGCAACAACGCCTTCCTCACCAAGACCATCTATCCTGCACGTGGACAGATTTATGACCGCAACGGCAACCTGCTGGTGTATAACCAACCTGCCTACGACCTGGTGGTGACGATGCGCGAGGTGAAGGACCTCGATACTCTCGACCTCTGCAACACGCTGGGTATCACTCGCGAAGTGTTTGAGGAGCGAATGCGGGAAATTATGGACCCAAGGCGCAACAAAGGCTATTCGAGCTATACGCAACAGACCTTCGTTACACAGTTGAGCGTCGAGGACTATGCCAAGCTGCAGGAGAGGATGTACAAGTACCGCGGCTTCGAGATACGTCCGCGTACCATCCGTCAGTATATGCGTTCGATAGCCCCCCACATCTTAGGTAATATTCGCGAGGTGACCCCGAAGGAGATCCAGCGTGACGATTACTACCAGCGTGGCGACTATACGGGTGACCTTGGCGTGGAGAAGAGCTACGAGAAATACTTACGCGGCGACAAGGGCAAGGAGATCCTGCTGCGCGATGCCCATGGCCGCATCAAGGGGCATTACGAGGACGGCAAGTATGATGTGGTGCCGAAAGCCGGTCATAACCTTACGCTCTCGATCGATGCCGACCTGCAGGCCTATGCTGAGAGCCTGATGGTGAACAAGATTGGCGCAATGGTTGCCATCGAACCCGCCTCGGGTGAGATATTGGCCATGGTGTCGAGCCCGACATTCGACCCGAGCCTGCTCGTCGGTCGTGAGCGCGGCAAGCATTACAAGGAACTGCTCGACGATCCCTACAAGCCGTTGCTCGACCGAACCATCTCGGCGGCCTATCCACCCGGTTCGACGTTCAAGCCGACGCAAGGACTGATCGGATTGGAGGATGGAGCCATTTCGCCCGAGACGCTGTTGCCTTGTCGTGGCGGCTTCGTGATGGGACGATTCAGAATGGGATGCCACGATGGCATTGCCCAATGGTCCATTGTCCCAGCCATCGCCGGTTCGTGCAACGGATACTTCGGCTGGTGCCTGGTGAACATCTTGAACAACAAGAAGTACAAGAGTATCCAGGAGGCCTTTGACGCGTGGAAGAACTATATGGTCTCGATGGGTTATGGCTATCGACTTGGCATCGACCTGCCGGGAGAGATACGCGGATTCATCCCGAATACCGCCTATTACAACAAGATGCTACGGACAGACGACTGGAAGCCCATCAGCATCATCTCGATCTCCATCGGCCAGGGCGAAATCCTTGCGACACCTTTGCAGATTGCCAACCTGGCGGCAACGATAGCCAATCGAGGATATTATTACATCCCGCATGTGATTCATTCGATACAGGACACGTTGATTCCCGACACGTTCAGGATTCAGCACAAGACGATGATAAGCCCGAGGCACTACGAATGGATCGTCAAGGGCATGCGAGCGGCGGCGGTGAACGGAACCGTCAGACGAAGCGGCAACCTCGACCCAGAAGGCATCGAGATCTGCGGCAAGACGGGAACGGCACAGAACCCGCACGGCAAGGATCATTCGGTCTTTATGGGCTTTGCGCCGATGAACCAACCCAAGATTGCCGTCTGCTGTTTCATCGAGAATGGCGGTTTCGGAGCCACCTTCGGCGTACCTATCGGAACATTGGTGATCGAGAAGTACCTGAATGGCAAGATTTCCGGACGGCGAAAATTCGCCGAAGAGAACATGAAGCGCAGTTCGACGCTGCAATATACCGATTACAAGAAAAAGAAATAGAACCCCGAATAATCACAGATAAGACATGAACTTCCTTCGTAGTTTTGACTGGCTGACGCTGATCGTCTATGTGATCCTGGTCCTTGCGGGCTGGGTCACCATCAATGCTGCCAGTTACAATTTCGACGGAGCCTCGATATTCGATTTCAATCGCCCTTCGGGTAAGCAGATTGTCTGGTTTGGCCTGGCATTGTTCCTTATCATTGCCATCCTTTGCCTCGACAGCCGGTTCTATATGACATATGCGCCCTTGATCTACGTTAGTGTGATGATCCTTCTGTTTGTGACGATCTTTATAGGCACAAACATCAATGGTTCACATTCGTGGATCAAGATCGGAACGTTCTCTATCCAGCCTGCTGAATTCGGCAAGTTCTCGACGGCGCTGATACTTGCCTATCTGTTCAATGGGTATAACTTCAAGTTCACTGAGCCAGCCAATTTTGCCAAGGCATGTATGATTGTGCTCATACCCGTGCTGCTCATCATCCTGCAGAACGAGACGGGTTCGGCGCTGGTCTATTTCTCGCTGGTGCTGCTGTTCTATCGTCAGGGCATGTCGGGTATCATCCTTTGGGCAGGGTTCTGCTTCATCCTCATCTTCGTGCTGGGCATCAAATACAGCGTCGAGCCGCTTCCCGAAGGTGTTGTGCTCGGGCTCGACGAGTCGGCTCCGCCTTCACTGAAGGGACAGAACCTAGTGCTCACCATCATTCCGTTCCTGGTGGCAGGCATGCTGGCTTTCTTCGCCAACAACTACGGAGCAGCCGGATTTGTGGCACTTGTGGCTTTCCTTGGCTTTGGTCTGTTCGGCCTGCTTGACCATTTCATCACGTGGCCTTTCCCCTTCCAGTACCGTTGGATTGGATGGATCATCAACCTTTTCACCGTCGGCTACTGTGCGTTCCTTTTCTTGCTGCATAAGGTGCGATCGTATATCACCGTAGGCGTCTTTGCCGTGCTTTTCGTCGGCTTCCTCTACACCTGCGATTTCGCGTTTAGCAAGTTGCAGCCTCACCAGCGCGGACGTATCGAGGTGCTTTTGGGTATGAAGGAAGACCTGAAGGGTGCAGGATACAACGTCAACCAGGCGAAGATTGCCATCGGTTCGGGCGGTTTCCTGGGCAAAGGCTATCTTGAAGGCACACAGACCAAACTCGCCTACGTGCCCGAACAGGAGACCGATTTCATCTTCTGCACAGTGGGAGAGGAGGAAGGTTTTGTGGGCTGTGTGACCGTGCTGATGCTCTACTTCATCCTTATTGCGCGACTCATTTCGCTGGCCGAACGACAACGAACGCCTTTTGCTCAGGTCTATGGCTACTGCGTGGCGTGCATCTTCGCCTTCCATGTTATTATTAATGTGGGCATGGTCATCGGCCTTGTGCCAGTGATCGGCATCCCGCTGCCGTTCTTCAGCTATGGCGGCTCGGGCCTGTGGTCGTTCACGATCCTGCTGTTCATATTCCTGAAACTCGATGCTACACGCATTCAAAAGTATTGATATCCAGATGAAGCATTTGATAACTGCGATTCTTGGCTTCTGCATCTGCATTTCCGCATGGGCCGACAACTTCATCATCCATCATGGTGATGCGGTGAAGTTGTTCTGCCAACGTGTGCCCGAAACTGCCATAGAACGTGCCGACCAACTCTTCGAACAGGACTATCATGAGGTCTTCGGCGAATATCTGGTGCACACCAACAACATGGCCGATGCCAGGATCATCGTTGCCACCTACGACAACGCAGACCTCAAGCGATATGCCAAACTGCGCGGCATCAATTTTGACCGGCTTGCCGATCATCGCGGCGCATTCATTCTGAAGGTTCACAACAATGGAAAGCAGTTGTTTGTGGTGGGCAGTGACGAGCTAGGCACGGCCTTCGGCCTGATGACTCTCAGCCGGCAATGGGGCGTGTCGCCTTTCCGCTGGTGGGCCGATGCTCCCGCCTTGCCTATGGATGCCTACGAACTTGGCGTGGCCTACGAGGAACTCTTCGAGGCATCGGTGCCCGTCAGGACGCTGGTGCTCGATGGCGCACAGCCTCACGACAAGTATTTGCAGGAACTTCAACTGCGTCTGCGCGCCACCGGAGTGACCGATACGGCTCATGCGACAGTGCCATCAGATAGCCTGTTCCGTTGGACGCTACAACCTGCGTCGATGCCTTATCTTGGCTTGAGTCTTGCCCTCGATGCACCAGAACATATCCGACTTGAAGGTCTTCGTGCCTACGACAACGGTCGCAAGGGGGAGTGGCAGATGCAGTGGTGTCATCAATTGGGAGGAGAACTCCAGATCTTCCTCTTCTTCGACATGGCATGGGACATCAAATCCTATCGCGCGCCTTATGCAGTGGATGATCTCGAGGATCTACACTACACCCAGATGAGCGGCATCAACTGCAACTGGTCGCAGATCTGGAACGATTATTTCGACCTTGCCATGACGTTCCATCCCGAGCAACCGCACAGTTTCGAGGCCCTTCGTCGAGGCATCGGCGAAAGCCAGAACCTGCAGCTGCAACTTTCGCTCGAACTGAACGACAAGGTGGTGCCCAACGACCATGCCAATGCCTTTTTCCGCACCGTCGAATATCCGCTCAACATGCTGACCACGCAGATGCAGCGTCTCTGCAACATGCAGCTTGTCGAACACGATGCCGGCAAGCAGTGGGCCGTCGAGGATTGCCGTCAACGTATGTCGCTGCTGGCTGCCGAACTTCCCGCGCTCGTCGAACCCAAGTGGCGGCAGATGATCGGAGGTGTCGTGATGCCAGGCATCGAACTCGACCAAAGCCTGATGCGGGAGGATGAGCAAGGCGTAAAGACACCGATGCAGGTGGGCTCGCTGACATCACTGCCTTCTGAGGAGCGTATTGATTTGCTTTATCGCAGCAAGCGGGCACTTGGAACTTATGTAGAGCCCTACGAGGCCCTTCGCCTTCCGCTCGTCCAACAGGCCGACAGCGTGCATCTCTGCGTGTGGCTGCTTCCTACGCGCTGCTATGGCAAGACGATGAACTGCATGATTTCGATTGACAAAGGCGAACCCCAGTTGCTTCGCATCGACCAGAAGCACCTCGACCAGCCACAGCAGGTTTATGACCTCGTGTTTGCCATCGATCCTTCCACCGACCAGCACGACATCGTGCTGCGTACGACATCAGATGCCATCTACCTGCAACGCATCTGGCTAACCGATATTAAATGAACTATGATATGAAAAAGAGGAAACTTGTTTTTGCTACCAACAATGCCAACAAGATCAACGAGGTGAAGGCTTTGCTCGAAGCCTGTGGCCCGGAGGTCTCCGAACGCTATGAGGTTTTGTCGTTGCGCGATATCGGGTGCAACGAAGACATCCCCGAGAACTCGAACACCTTTGCAGGCAATGCCTTACAGAAGGCCGAATATGTGAATGTGCATTACGATGTGGATTGTTTCGCCGATGATTCGGGACTCGAAGTACGCGCCTTGGGTATGGATCCCGGAGTGCGTTCGGCACGCTATGCGTTGGACGAAGGCTTCGACCACAACAGCGAGGCCAACAACGACAAACTGCTGCGCAAGCTGCAACGCGTCAGGGACCGCTCGGCACAATTCCGAACAGTCATCGTACTGCTGATGGATGGCAAGATGCAGGAGTTTGAGGGCGTCTGCCGTGGTTCGATCACCACCGAACGTTCGGGTAGCCAGGGATTCGGCTACGATCCCATTTTCCGTCCCCAAGGCTATGACATCACTTTCGCCGAGATGTCGATGGAAGAGAAGAATGCCATCAGCCATCGCGGCAAGGCGGTGCGTGCACTGGTCGAATACCTCAAGGAGCACTGATCAGCTCCGTTGGGCACAGCTTAGCACCACAAGGCACTGTTTGGCTCCACAAGGCGCAGCTTAGACGAAGCGGATGCGCCATTCCTGCGGGTAGAGGTTGTTGCTGCGGTTGCCCAGGTTCTTGACGAAGCCCAAGGCATGGCCCCAGTAGGTCACGATCACGTAGCCTGTCGGTGCGGATGCATCCAGGGTGATGGCCTCATGACGCAGGTAGTTGAGCGCGGTAATGAGGTCAACTTCCACGGTGGGGAAGGCGTTCTCCCTGCGAACGATACTTAAAGCCAACGCATGGGCCGGGATGATGTCTCGGCCCTTAATTGTGCCCATTTCGATGCCGCTTTGCAGTAGGTACAGACTTTGGCTTACCAGTGCATCATGCAGCGCCTTATGGCCCGTAGGAATGGCCCGCAGGGCGCCTTCGGCGGTCAGTTCAAGGGTGGCCTCGCAGTCGAGTTGCGATAGGAGGGTAGGAGCTGCCTTTTTCAGGTCGATGGCAGGTTTACTGCGGTCGTCCTTGCCAAGTGTCTTTCCGCTTCCCTTTCGTTTGTTGTCAGGTTTGCGCGAAGCATTGGGTTCTGCATTGTTTTCCCTTTTGCGCACAGCAGCCATGAAGAGTCCTTCGCCTTCGGTGAAGTGCGGCATGAAGCGATAGCATGGCCTCTGGCCAACGATTGGCGGATGGATGTGCCAGACATCGTCGGTAGGTATTTTGAGGGCTTCTGCACCCAATTCTTCGCAAATGTAGGCAAGCATCTCTTCGTCCTCGTGGACGTTGAAGGTGCAGGTGCTATAGACCATGATACCTCCGGGCTTCAAGGTAGGCCAGATGGTGTCGAGTATCTCGCGCTGAAGCGCTACGCATGCGTTCACCTTCTGAGGTGACCAGTCGCTTACGGCACCTTCGTCCTTGCGGAACATGCCTTCGCCCGAGCATGGCACGTCGGCCAGAATGAGGTCGAACTGGTGGACGAGTTTCCGGAAGTCGGCAGGTGCGTTGCACGTCACGCTCACATTCGGATAGCCCCATTTGGTGATGTTTTCGCTCAGTATTCTCGCCCTGCGCCGATCAATCTCGTTGCTCACCAGTTGGCTCCCTTCAGGCAGCACGCTCAGCATTGCCGTGCTTTTGCCTCCAGGCGCTGCGCAGAGGTCGAGGGCTGTCACAGGTTCTTTGACCAACGACCTCAGCACGTGCGTCACGAACTGCGACGACGCTTCCTGCACGTAGTAGCATCCCGCGTGCATTAAGGGGTCGAGGGTGAAGTTCGGCCGCTCGTCGAGATATACGCCGTCGTCGGGATTCCAACCGATGGGAAGACCAGACCTTTCGGCACATTTTGCGCGATTATACCGCAGGCTTGTTGTCGGCTCGCTATCGGTCAATGCCTGGATGAATGGAGCGAGTTCGGATGCTGGCAGATATGCCTTGATGTCTTCTATAAAGGCCTCGGGGAGGGTCATATTCAATCAAATTTGGATAATAATACTAAAAATCTTCGCAAAATTCGTGATTTTTTTTTGTAATGCCAAATTTTTTCCGTAATTTTGCGCAAAAATTAAGGATAATTTGCAACCTACCATCGCTACATGCTCGAGCCTGCTCTCTATTTGATACCCGTTACCCTTGGCGACACCCCCATCGACCAGGTGCTTCCTGCTTACAACCGGCAGGTCATTCTGGGCATCCGGCATTTCATTGTTGAGAATGTCCGTTCGGCGCGTCGATTCCTGAAGAAGGTAGAGCCTTCGATAGACATCGATTCACTACATTTCTGCGAACTCAACCAGCATACCGACCGCAAACTCATCGATTCCTATCTCGATCCGTTGCGCAAGGGTGAGGCCGTGGGCATCATCAGCGAGGCAGGTTGCCCCGCTGTCGCCGATCCAGGAGCCGACGTGGTGGCTATTGCCCAGCGTGGCGGGCTCCGTGTGGTTCCGTTGGTAGGTCCTTCGAGCATTATCCTCAGTGTGATGGCTTCGGGTTTCAATGGTCAGAGTTTTGCCTTCCATGGCTATCTGCCCATCGACGAAGGGCAGCGCATGCAACGCCTCAAGCAATTGGAGTCGCGCGTTTATGCTGAGGACCAGACGCAGTTGTTCATCGAGACTCCCTATCGCAACCTCAAGATGATGCAGACGCTGCTGCAGGTGCTGCGTCCTTCGACACGCATCTCGTTGGCTGCCGATATCACCTGTCCCGACGAGTCGATCCACACACGCACGGTGAATGAGTGGAAGCGTCAGCTTGGCGCTGCTCGCACGGATGAGGAGCGTCAGAGGCTTGTGCCGCGTTGTCCGGCTATCTTTTTAATCTACAAATGACATATTATATATAATGTACGCACATTAATGTTGAAGTTCCTGAGTCTTTCGAGCGGAAGCAGCGGCAACTGCTACTATCTTGGCACCGACCAGCACGCCATTCTGATCGATGCCGGCATACCTGTGCGTACCATCCAGAAGGTGCTTCGCGAGAATGGTCTGGCATTTGGCAAGATCATGGCCGTGCTTGTTACCCACGATCATACCGACCACATACGTTCGGCGGGGAGCCTGGGCGAACTCTATCACATTCCTGTCTATGCCACCAAGGAAGTACATCAGGGCATGGAGCGCAATTATGGAATGGCGAAGAAACTGACCAATGCCTCTCGTCGAAATATTGAACGCGAAACTCCGTTCTATATCCCCGGCACGAAGTTTCGTGTCACAGCCTTCACCGTTCCGCACGATTCGACCGACAATGTCGGCTATTACATCGAATATGGTGATGGCGACGAGGTGGTTCGTTTCTGTTTGGCCACCGATGTGGGTTTCGTAACTCCAGATATTCGTCATTATCTCTCCTTGGCAGATCATCTGGTGGTCGAGTCCAACCACGACATCAACATGCTGATGGATGGCCCATATCCTGCCTATCTCAAGAAGCGAGTGCGTGGCGAAGGGGGGCACATGAGCAACAAGGAATGTGCCGAACTCATCCACGACGTATGGCATGCATCCATCCGGCACCTTTTCCTTTGTCACCTCAGTGCCGAAAACAACGATCCCGACCTGGCTTATCGTACAGCAGCCCGTGCGCTTCAAAGCGAAGGCGTAAGGGTAGGGCAGGATGTAGTTCTCAGTGTGTTGCTTCGCAACAGCCCGTCGTTGGTCTACGATTTCGACCCTCAGCATAATTCGCCTGCGCCTATCCAACTTGAAATCGATTTCGATTGATTCTATAACTACCCTTATAATTCTTATCAACTATGTACAGCGATCCTAAATCTTGTCTCTATTGCACCAACAATGAGACCTTGCACAATCTCATGATCGAGATTTGCCATCTTCGTGTGTCCCGTCTCTTCCTTTTCAAGGAGCAGACCTATCGCGGACGTTGCCTCGTAAGCTATGACCATCATGTCAATGACCTCAACGAACTCAACGACCAGCAGCGTAATGACTTTATGGCCGATGTAGCTCAGGCTACCCGTGCTATGCAACGTGCCTTCAATCCCGAGAAGATCAACTATGGTGCCTACAGCGACAAACTCAGCCATCTGCATTTCCACCTTGCTCCAAAGTATGTCGATGGACCTGATTATGGCGGAATTTTCCAGATGAATCCAGGTAAGGTTTATCTCACCGATGCCGAATATCAGGAACTCATCGATGCCATCAAGGCCAACCTCTGATGTTTTTTCATCGCTTTTTTATCACGAATTAGAGATTTTTCGAAGTTGCACGGGCTGTAATTCTTCATTTCTCTAATTCGTGATTATTTTTTTGAGCAAAAAAAAGTCGTTAAAACGGCTATCGTGCAAAGCAAAGATGCCAACTATGTTCAAAGAAATTGGAAAAAGCACTTTTTTTGACGATTTTCCTAAAATTATTTGGTGCGCCCATATTTTTGCTATACCTTTGCACCCGCTGCCGCTAAAAAACCGGCAACACGTTCTTTGAAACACTGAAGATTGATAGAATAGCAAGTAGTACAAGTTAGAAGTTGGTTTAACCAACAACGAGCTTAAGTCAATTTCCTTTTAGAGGATTTGAATTGCCAGCATCAAACAAACGATAAAAAGTACAACGAAGAGTTTGATCCTGGCTCA
>JAFWRO010000048.1:0-23477 GCA_017519885.1 Bacteroidales bacterium
TTCCAGGGCTGGAACACCAGCAACGCCACTTTCCTTGAGCAGCAGAGCGACGGCAGTTGGACCACCGACATCGAGTCGTTCCCCGGCGGTCAGATGTTCAAGGTTTCCATCGACAAGACCTGGGAGTGCTTCCTTGCCCAGGATGCTCCTACTCAGCTCACTTTCGGCAGCGCCTACACTTGCGCTCGTGGCAACAACGACAACAACTTCACCATCGGTGAGGAAGGCAACAACTACAATGTGCATGTCGTTCTCGTAGTCGCCGACGACGAACAGAGCGCCGAGCTCACCATCACCGACAAGACTTCGGGCATCACCCTGCTGCAGACAAGCGTAGGCCGTGGCTCGGTATACGACGTGATGGGCCGCAAGCTGCAGTCGCGTCAGGCTGGTCTGAACGTGATTGACGGCAAGGTTGTTTTGATCAAATAAAACACTATTTATATTATAAAATGAAACACAGGACATCAGTGGCCCGACGCGTCCTAACGACGCTCGTGGCCATGATGTTCGCCGTGGCTCTCTCAGCTCAAAATCTTACAGTGAATGGTGTGGTGACCGATTCGCACGATGAGTCGGTCATAGGGGCCTCTGTCTTTGAAGTTGGTACACGCAATGGTACAGTAACTGATATTGACGGAAAGTTCTCCCTCACTGTCTCCAAAGGAGCCACGCTGCGAATATCGTACATCGGCTACACCACTCAGGAGGTGAAAGCCCAGACAAGCATGAAGGTGGTGCTCGAAGAGGAGCGCACCGACTTGAACGAGGTAGTGGTGATCGGTTATGGATCGGTAAGGCGCAAGGATGTTACCACAGCCGTATCGACCGTATCGACCAAGGACCTCGAAACCCGACCCATCGTGAGCGCAGTCTCTGGTATGCAGGGCAAGGCTGCAGGCTTGCAGATCACGCAGGCCAACGGACAGCCTGGTTCGTCGCCTACCATCCGTGTGCGCGGTACCACTTCGCTCAACGGTTCGAACAACCCGCTCTACGTGGTCGATGGAGTGCCGCTTACCGATATCGACTATCTGAGTGCAGACGACATCGAGAGCATCCAGGTGCTCAAGGATGCCTCTTCGGCAGCCATCTACGGTTCGCGTGCAGCCAATGGCGTCATCATCATCAGCACCAAGCAGGGCAAGGAAGGTGTGGCCAAGGTGAGCTTCAACGGACACGTGGGTATGAACACCGTGCGCAACAATCAGACGCCGCTCAACGCCCAGCAGTACAAGGCTCTGCAGGATGAGATCGGCCTGGTGAAACTGCCTGCCAACCTCGTGGATCGCACCGACTGGCAGGATGAGGTCTATCGCACAGGTCTCACCCAGGACTACCAGCTTTCGGTGACCAATGGCAACGAAAAGCTTCGCTACTACCTCTCGGGTGGATATACGGGAGAGAATGGTGTGCTCAAGAAGAGTGACTTCAGCCGCTACAACGTGCGTGCCACCATCGACAACGACATCAGCAAGTGGCTCACCGTCAGCGCCAGCGTCGCCTATAGCGACTATACGTTCAAGGGAACGGGCATCATTTCGGGTACAGGTTCGAATCGCGGTGGCGTCATCACCTCCATCATCAACACGCCCACCTATGCCCCCGTCTGGGATCCCAAGAACCCAAGCCAGTACTATAACAATTTCTATGGTGTCAACATCACTTCGCCTGCCGAAAACCTTTCGCGCACCGAGGACAACAAGACTTCGTGGAACAAGTTCCTGGGCACAGGCAAGGCCGTCATCACCCTGCTCCCCGAAAGTCTGACCTTCACCAGCCAGTTCAACTTCGACCGTACCCAGGGCACTACGATGAACTTCCTCGACCCGATCAAGACGGGCGATGGTCGAAACAACTACGGTACGGGTTACGACTCGCGTTCCATCAATACCGTAATGGTTTGGGACAACGTGCTCAACTACAAGCGCAAGTTCGGCATCCACAGCCTTGACTTCATGGCCGGTTCCTCGTGGACGGGTTCGAAATACAGCAACAACTGGATCAATGGTTCCAACTATGCCGATGCCGACATCAAGACGCTCAACGGTGCCAACAAGATCAGCTGGACAGGCACAGGTTCTTCGGCATCCGACTGGGCCATCCTTTCCTACTTCGGACGTCTGAGCTACAACCTCAAGGACACCTATCTGCTGACCGCCAACTTCCGTGCCGACGGTTCGTCGAAGCTCGCTCCCGGTCATCGCTGGGGTTACTTCCCTTCGTTCTCGGCTGCCTGGCGTATCTCGCAGGAGAAGTTCCTGAAGGACATCGACTGGCTCGACGACTTCAAGATTCGTGGCGGTTGGGGACAGACCGGTAACCAGAGCGGACTGGGCGACTACTCTTACCTCGCTGCCTACAACATCAATCGCATCCAGTGGTTTGGCGAAGGTCACGATGCCAATGCCGTACCTACCCGTTCGCAGTCGACCTTGAGCAATCCTGAATTGACTTGGGAGACCACCACACAGACCGACATCGGTCTCGACCTGACTGTGCTCCGCAGCCGTCTGACCTTCACCGTAGATTATTACTACAAGAAGACCTCCGACATGCTTATGACTGTCACCCTGCCTGCTGGTTCGGCTGCCGCTACCAGCCTCACATACAATGGTGGCGACGTCGAGAACAAGGGTTGGGAGTTCAGCGTCAGCTCGAAGAACTTCACCGGCAATTTCCAGTGGGATACCGACTTCAACATCAGCTTCAACCGCAACAAGCTCACCCATCTGATGCTGACCCAGGTTTATTACAACGCAAGGACCACCGATTACGTCAACGAATATGTGGTGCGCAATACGCCCGGTATGCCTCTCGGCAGCTTCTGGGGTTATATTGCCGACGGCGTCGATCCCGAAACGGGTGAACTCAACTACCGCGACGTAAACGGAGACGGCATCGTCAGCGCCTCCGACCGCACCTATATCGGCGACCCGAATCCCGACTTCACCTATGGTATGACCAACACCTTCCGCTGGAAGGGCGTGACGTTGAGCATCCTCTTGCAGGGAACCTATGGCAACGACGTGTATAACGTGAGCAAGATGGAGACCCAGGGCATGTACGACGGCAAGAACCAGACCACCGAGGTGCTCGACCGCTGGCAGGTGCCCGGTCAGATCACCGACGTTCCGAAGGCTGGTTTCGACCTGCGTAACTCGACCTATTTCCTCGAGGATGGTTCCTACCTCCGTGTGAAGGACATCTCGTTGAGCTACGATGTGCCTCGCAAGGTGCTCAAACCTTTGCACCTGACCCGACTGATGCCTTACGTGAGTGCTACCAACCTGCTGACCTTCACCAGCTATTCGGGCATGGATCCTGAGGTCAACCAGTATGGCAACAGTGGTGCCGTACAGGGTATCGATTGGGGAACCTACCCGATGTGTCGCTCGTTTGTTGTCGGTATGAAAGTTGAATTCTAAAATAGCGTAATCATTATGAAGACAAAGAATATTTTAGGTTCGAAAGGTTCTGAAAGGTTCAAAGGGTTCAAAGGGCTTTTGTTGGGCGCTATGGCGCTATTGATGACAGCCTGCACACTCGATTATGAACCCATTTCAACTCCAACAGAGCTCACCGAAGGTTCGCAGACCGAAGAGAGCACAGCCGTCCTGAAGGACAAGCAGGCTGCCGAAGACCAGCTCACCAACCTCTATGAATTGTTCCGCAGCCGTGTGGAGCACTGGTATGTCGATAAGCTTCTGCTTGCCGAGTCACATTCCGACAATGCATACGCCGGTACCACGGGTGCCGAGGTGGAGCCCTACGAGTCGAATGCCATCGATGCCAGCAATTCGGTATTGAGCCGCGACTGGACCCGTTTCCTCGAGGATATCGCACAGTCGAACGTCCTGATCAATGGTTTGGACCAGCTGCTCGAAAACGGACAGGTCACCCAGACCGAATACAACCAGCTGAAGGCACAGGGTTGCATCTTCCGCGCCATCGTGATGTTCGACATGGCCCGTGAATGGGGCTCTTTCCCCATCATCACCTCCATCGCCAAGACCATCACCGCCGAAAATGTCGAAGAGGTCTATCCCACCTACTTCCCACCCAAGAATACTCCCGAGGAGTCGTATGCACAAATCATCGCCGACCTCGAGTTCGGTGCCCAGTATGCTCCTGAATTTTCGCAAAACGACCGTACCGTCATGACCAAGACCGTGGCCCAGGCTTACCTCGCCAAGGTCTATGCCGAACGTACACCGCAGAATCACGCCAAGGTCATCGAATATGCCGAAAAGGTGATCGGTACCGCAGGACTGGCGCTCGAACCCAACTACGAGACCTTGTGGGGTTTCGACAACGGAGACTGTGTGAAGCGTAACACGTCGGAGGGTATCCTCGAACTGCATTGGAGCGTGGGTGCCGGCACATGGGCATCGTGGATGTTCGGACGCTGCCTCGAGAACCCCGACTACTACTTCACCTGGGCAAAGTGGGTGACTCCCTCGCGCGACCTTGTCAGCGACTTCGAGCGCGAAGGCGACCAGATCCGTCTCGACCAGACCGTTCACTTCGAATCGTGCACCTGGAGCAACTACTATCCTGCATCCAACTATGCATTCATGTACAAGCTGCGTTCGGGCTACAACAACATCTACAAGTGCCGCCTTGCCGACATCATCCTCATCGAGGCCGAAGCCTATGCCTATACAGGCAACCTTGCAAAGGCTGCCGAACTGGTCAACCAGATTCGTGCCCGCGTAGGTCTTGCTCCTCTTTCGGGCGACAAGACTTCCAGCCAGGAGGCCATGATTCGTGCGGTGATTCACGAACGCCGTCTCGAGCTTGCCATGGAGGGTGAGCGCTGGTATGACCTCTGCCGCAACGGTATGGTCGAAGAGGTGATGAATGCCGTCTATGCCCGCGACAACGGTCGCCTGGCACAGAAGAAGCCTTTCGACGCCAATTCGTACCTGCTGCCCATCCCACAGACTGCCCTCGACCAGAATGCTAACTTAGTACAGAATCCAGGATATTGATTGTTAGGTTAATTTCAGTAAGATATACTTATGAACAGAATGACAAACATGATCAGCATACTTCTTGCTGCCTGCCTCTCTGCCTGCAGCAACAATTCCGAGACGGTGGTCGACGATATGACCGAGCCATATCCGACGGGCAAGCCCACTTCGGGCAAGGCTGTGGTCTTCACCACGACATCCGACGGCGCCTACAGTCTCTACGAAGAGATTGCCGATGTGGTGAGCGGACAAAGTCTTTCGCCCCTCACCATCCAGCTCGATCCCAGCCAGACGCAACAGTCGATCGACGGATTCGGCTACGGCATCACCTATTCTTCGTGCTACAACCTTTTGAAGATGACTCCCGAGGACCGCAACGACCTCCTGACGCGCACCTTCTCGACCACTTCGGGCTACGGCGTGAGCTACTGCCGCATCTCGATCGGCTGCAACGACTTTTCGAGCACCGAGTATTCGCTGTGCGACGTGGAGGGCCTCGAGCATTTCGCCCTCTTCAACGATGAGGTCAACTACGTGATCCCCATCCTCAAGGAGATCCTTGCCATCAATCCCGACCTCAAGATCATCGGCAGCCCCTGGACTCCCCCCAAGTGGATGAAGGTCGACAATCTGACCAACATGCGTCCCTACGACTCGTGGACCGACGGTCACCTCAGCCCCCTGCACTACGACACCTACGCCGAGTATTTCGTCAAGTTCATCCAGGCTTTCCAGGGCGAAGGCATCCGCATCCATGCGGTGACTCCCCAGAACGAGCCTTTGAACCATGCCAACTGCGCCTCGTGCTACATGCCTTGGGCCGAAGAGGCTCAGCTGGTGAAGAGCATGGCCCGTGCATTCAAGCGTGCCGGCCTGCAGACGCAGATCTACGTCTTCGACCACAACTACAACTACGACAACGTAGGCGATCAGGACGACTATCCGGTGAAGATCTACAACACCCTGGGCGAAGACTACGAAGGCTCTGAACTGGTGGCAGGTGCAGCCTATCATGACTACGGCGGAACAAGCGACGAGCTCGTCGACATCTATACGAAGGCTCCCCAGAAGGCGCTGATCTTCTCCGAGAGCTCCATCGGCACCTGGAACGACGGTCGCAACCTCGCTACCCGCCTGATGGCCGACATGAAGAACGTCGCCCTGGGTACGGTCAACCGCATGTGCAAGGCCGTCATTGTCTGGAACTTCATGCTCGACACCAACATGGGTCCCAACCTCGACGGAGGTTGCCAGACCTGCTTCGGTGCCATCGACATCGATCCTTCGAACTACCGCACCTACACCCGCAACTCGCATTACTACATCATTGCCCATATGAGTGTGGCAGCTGCCACGGGTGCTGTTCGCCTGGGCACAAGCCGCAACATCGCCAGCCAGAACATCATCAGCGCCTGCTTCCTCAATCCCGATGGAACCTACGGCGCCGTGATCCTCAACACGGGCGATGAGGACAAGACCATCAATGTGGGCGATGGCAGCAGCTATGTGCGCGTCAACGTCCCCGCAGGTGGTGTATCTTCGGTGAAGTGGAACAAGTAAATTTTTGGTTGATATGAAATACCTATTCCATTCCCCCATGGCAGCTTTGGCAACAATGTTGGCCATGACAACCATCCTGACCACCGCCAGCTGCGACGAGGACGACGACAATGCCGTAGGTCAGCCCGTCCTGCTGGTAAGCGACCTTGCTTCGTCGGCACATTATGGCGACAGCATCTTCTTTTCGGTGGCATGTTCGGATGCTGAGGGTGTAGGACTCTCGACGTTGAAGGCTTACCTGGAATACAGTGGTCAGCAGGTTTCTACGCAGACCATCCGTACGCGTACCGACGGCACCTATGGCGTGAGACTCTATGCCCCGCTCTATAAGGCTGTGCCCGATGGTGCTGCACAGATCCGCCTCGTGCTCCAGAACATCCGCCTGGCAAAGACCGAGCTGGTGATTGACCTTCCGCTTACGCGACCCCATTACGAATATCTGACGTTTGTGCCCTCGGTGGGCAGCCCCGTCACACTTTTGCCAGATGCAGCCAACCCGTATCTCTTTGCAGGCAGCTACACGAGTTCCAATCGTTCGTTCAAAGGCTACTTCGTGGCTCCAAAGGACGGTGCCAACGGTACGGAGATCTCTTTCGGACAGGGCAACGACGACATCAGCGAAGGCATCACCGATGCCATCACCTTCAATGGTAACAAGGGGGCAAATAACGTCAGCTTCAATGTGCTGACCTACGCGTATGGTCCCACGGAGTCTGACCCAAATGCTTCGACCGAGATTGTGCTGACCAAGACCGACAACGTCTACCAGGGCGAGCTCGTGCAGGGTCATCAGTATGAGTTTGCAGGCGAGTCGATCATGAATTCGAGCCGCTGGTTCTACGACCGCGACTGGTTCCAGAAGAACGACGACGGCACCTACACCTTCCTGGGCATCACCGGCACCTACAACATCACCGCTGACTTCGGCAACCTGGCATTCCGCATCTGGGTGATGGATGGCACATCGAGCGGCAAACTTAATGCCGACGGTACGGGCGCCATCTGGATCATCGGCAACAATGGTGTGGGCAAGCCCAGCTACAAGGCTTCGAACGTACAGAGCTGGTGGACAGGCGAGGAATATGACTACTGTCTGACCCCAATCAGCGAAAAGGTTCACCAGATTACCCTTACCGTTGGCCAGCAGCTCAATGGTGCCGACATCAACTTCAAGTTCTTCGGACAGGCTGCCTGGGGCACCGAGTTCAAGGGTTCGGCTTCGGCTTATCACCTTTCGACCACGAGCGATGTCTTCGGCATCGGCGACGGCAACGGTCACGACGACGGCAACCTCTATCTGCTGCCCGACGTCACGCTCACCGATGGCGACACTTATGTCTTCACCATCGACCTGACGGGCGGTTGCGCCAACGGCGTACTGACCATTACCCGCAAGTAAGTTCCCGCTTTTACATCAATCTGCTACTCAATCGAGTTGAGCAGACCCAGTTTACCCTCTTCGATGAGCTTTATGATAAGTTCGCCGAAGAGGGTATTTGCCCATGCAAACCACGAGCGTGTGTAGTGCGTGGCATCGTCCTTGTGGAACGACTCGTGCATCCGTCCCGTCCCGGCATCGGTGCGCATCAGTTGCTCGATGCAGGCTCGGATTTCGGCATCGTCCTGGCTCGTGAAGGCACGCATCATGATGCTCATGGGCCAGATGTAGTCGTGACCGATGTGCGGGCCTCCGATGCCTTCGCCAGCCTCACCACGGAAGAAGTAGGGGTTATCGTCACTCCAGACGAAGCGACGTGTGTTCTGGTAGATGGGGTCATCGATTGCGACATCGCCCAGATAGGCCATGGCAAGCAGGCTGGGCACGTTGGCATCGTCCATGAGCAGATGGTTGCCGAAACCATCGACCTCGTAGGCGTAGATCTTTCCGTATTTGGGATGATCATAGATGGCGTGCTCCATCAGGGCAGTATGGACTTCGTCGGCTAGGGTTTTGCAGCGGCTTGCCAGGTCGTCGCGATGGTTGACGGTGGTGAGTATCTCGGCGGCTTTGCGCAGGCTGCTGACGGCCATGAAGTTGCTGGGCACAAGGAAGAGCAGCGTCGTGGCGTCGTCGCTGGGTCGGAAGGCGCTGGCAATGAGGCCACAGGGGCGCACAGGGGCACCCCAGCCCTCGTTGTTCATCGTGTCGAGCGCACGGTTGCTGGAACGCAGGAAACGGTAACTGCCGCGTCCCTCGCGCCGCTGCTGTTCGGTGAAGACGTGCAGGATGTTTTCGATTGCCTCGATCCATTCTGGGCCGAAAACCGACGTGTCGCCAGTCACCTGCCAGTAGTGGTAGGCAAGGCGGATGGGGTAGCACGACGAGTCAATCTCGTACTTGCGTTCGTGCAGTTCGGGATGCATGCCTGTGTCCTTCATCCATGGCCCATCGGGGTTCGGCTCTCGGTTGAAGGCATTGGCATAAGGGTCGCAGTTGATGCACTTCCATTGGCGCAGGATCACCCCGGCAAGCATCCGACGTAATGCCTCGTCCTCGCCAGCAAGCTGCACGTAGGGCCAGACCTGTGCGCCACTGTCGCGCAACCACATCGCGTGGATGTCGCCCGTATAGACAAAGGTGTCGGGTGTCCCTTCCTCATCCTCCTCAAAATGTACGGTGGTGTCGAGCGTGTTGGGATAACAGGCTGCGAACATCTGCGCCAACTTCGGGTTGGTAAGTTGGCCGACAATCTCGGCAATCTGCCTCTCGACCGCCTCCGAGCGAAAGAGGCGCTCTTCAACGGGGGTGCGAGCAGAGCTCGGTTCGAGGGGTTCTGAAAGGTTCTGAGGGGTTCTGAAAGGTTCTGAGGGGTTAAGAAGGGCCAAAAGAAGGGTTAGCAAAAGTGTCATGGCTATTGTTGGGTTTCTATTATCTTTTTTCGGAATTCCGGTATCCCGGTATCCCGTTATTCCGAGTCCTCCGATTTTTCCGAATACTCTGAATACTCCGAAAACTCCGATTATTCCTCCGAAAAGAGCCTTACCGCTCCCTTCGAAGCGTCAGGACATTGATTTCGGGCCAGGCACCGAGGCGGAAGGCGAGCATACCGCCAATGCCGGAAGAAATAAACAGTTGCTGCGAACCCTTGCGATAGAGACCGCGCCACTCTGAATAGACCAGTCGCGAAGGCGAGACGTCGCCGATGCGGAAATGTGCAGCATGGGTATGGCCCGAAAGGGTGAGCTGGATGTTGGTGGTTCTCGTCACCTCGTGACGCCAATGCCAGGGGTCGTGGGTGAGCAGGAGTTTGAAGCAGCTGTCGGGTACGCCCTCGATGGCTCGTGGCAGGTCGGCACGTCGCACCTTGCCCGACTTGCCTTCGTTCTCGACGCCGATGACGGCTATCTGTGCGCTGTCACGCCTGATGAAGCGATGCTCGTTGAGCAGCAGATCCCAGCCTATCTGTCGCTGGTAGTCCTTGAAGAGGTCGAGATCGTGCTCGATGGCCTTCGGACTGCCGTGGAAAGGTCCATAGATGCTGTAATCGTGGTTGCCCAGGATCGACATCACGCCGTAGGGCGCCTTCATCTGCGAAAGGATGTCCATGAAGGGCAGCATCTCTCGACTTTGTCGTGACACCAGGTCGCCTGTGAACACGATGAGGTCGGGATGTGCCGCGTTCACACTATCGACGAGCGAGCGCATAAACGCCTCCTGCCCCTCGAACATTTCAAGATGCAGGTCGCTCACCTGAACGATGCGGAACCCGTCAAACTCCTTGGGTAGGTCGGGCACCGTGATGGTTTGCTGTCGTACCACGAGGTGTCGCCAGCCCCAAACGAGCCCGTAGAAACTGGCTGCCGAGATGCAGAAGGCCACCACAAGGCCTATGGTGCCGAGCGCTGAGGCCGCACTGGTGAAGATCTTGCCTGCTCCCCAGAAGCAGAGCAGGATCAGTTGAGGCAGCACAACGCACAGCAGCACGATGAAGATGATGCGGAAGAGCAGGGTGTTCATCCCTCGGAAGGCCAGGATGATGATGGCCACCATCAGAATGGTGACGGGCAGAAAATGCAGCACCTGCCAGCCTACGCCAAGTTGACGCAGATGGTTGTCCCAGATGTACAGGTCGGCCAGGATGGCCACAAACAGGACGACGAAAAACAATATAACTTGCAGCATACTTTTCGAATAGTCAGGATGTTTTATCGAAACTAAACATCGAAATCACCGCAAAGATATGTCATTTGCGGGAAATAAACAAAAAAAAAGGTCCAAAATTTTGCTTTAATCCTTAAAACTTCCTATCTTTGCGCCATGACATTACCGATTTGGCTGAACATAGTGGTCATCATTTTTGCGCTCAACATCGCTGTGGTGGTGCTGACGCAGCACCGGCGTCCCACCGAGACGTTGGCATGGATCCTGATGCTCTATTTTCTTCCCGTGCTCGGCATTCTGCTCTATTATTTCTTCGGCGTGCCTGCGATGCTGCGTCCGCTCATCAGTCGCGAACGTCTTGCCGAATTAAAGTCCCATACTGCGGCCTATCGCACTTCCCACCCCGCTGAGGAAGGGGAGGGCTGGACACGCCTCATCAAGATGCTCGAGAACAACAACCGTGCCGATCTCGTCGGGGGCAACAGCATCCGCGTCTTCACAGTCTGTGGCGACATGTTCGAGGCAATGAAGGAGGACATCCTTGCTGCCCGTCATCACGTCCACATCATGTTCTTTATGATCGAGCACGATATTGTAGGCGACGCCTTTGCCGACATCCTCATCGACAAGGTGCGTCAGGGCGTTGAGGTGCGACTGATGTACGATGCCGCCGCCTGTATCGGTGTGCCGCGCAGTTTCTTCCGTCGGATGAAGGAGGGCGGTGTCCAGGTCGAGGCTTTCAGTCCCCTCTTTCCCCACCTTTCGCCTTTCTCCAACTATCGCAACCACCGCAAGGTGCTCGTCGTCGATGGCGTAGTGGGCTATGCGGGCGGTATGAACCTGGCTGAACGTTACTTGAAGGGCATTCGTGGCGGAGTTTGGCGCGACACCCATCTGCGCATCGAGGGACCGGCGGTCACCGAACTCCAGACCACCTTCCTCACCGACTGGCAGTTCGCAAGCGACAAATGGGTGCACGACAAGGCATACTATCCTCCCCAGCCCAAGGCTGGCAACCTGCTGATGCAGGTGGTGACTTCCAACCCGACTGCCAAGTTCCGCATCATGGACCTTTCCTACTCCCAGATCCTTTACACGGCCACGCGTTACGTCTATCTCCAGTCGCCCTACCTTGTGCCCTCCGAGGCCATCTGCAAGGCGCTCTATGCCGCCGCCTTCTCGGGTGTCGATGTGCGCGTGATGATTCCCACCTATCCCGACAAGGGCTGGGTGGTCATCTATGCTTCGCGCTGGTATATCGAGCAGATGCTCGATGCAGGCGTTCGTGTCTTCTTCTACGACAACGGTTACCTGCACTCCAAGACCATCGTGGCCGACGACCGGATTTGCACCGTGGGTAGCGTCAACATCGACCACCGCAGCATCAGTCAGTCGTTCGAAGTCACCGCCTTCATCTACGATGCCGAGACTGCACAACAACAACGCCAGACCTTCCTCGATGACCTCCGCTATTGCCACGAGATCAAGAAGAACGAATGGCGTCGTCGCTCCCGTTGGCAGCGCCTCAAGGAAAGCGTCTGCCGACTGGCCGCTCCAATTCTATAGAAGCCTTAGGTCAAAGCCACGAGAAAATCCAGGCTATAATCCTCTTTTTCCTTGTATATCTTTCGGCATACACATCGCCGAATGTTCGCCAGTCTTCACCTGTGAGCTTGCATTTCAGATATGCGTAGCGGAAGATGCCCAACTTCAAGATGTGCATGCTGGTGATAAACGTGTTGAATCCCTTCATCTGCTCGTCGATGTACTTTTCCTGCGAAGGGGTTATCTTGATCTGTTTGAAGGAATAGAACGAATATGCGAGTCGAAGGCCGTAAAGGTCGTAGATGCCTTCGATGTCGTGATACTTCTCCCGTATCAGTTTCTGCACTTGATGGATGATGTCACAATAGATCGTGATGGTTTCGTCGGAAGCCTCGTGTCCGAAGCGTGAGGTCATGATCGATCCCTCACGCACATTGTAGAAATAGGTCACCTCCGACGACAGGACAATCACCTTTGCCAGGGCACGCAGATGGAAGTCGAAAATCGAATCTTCCATGATGGGATGTGTGGTCTTGATGTTGTTCCTGCGAAGGAAATCCATCCGGTAGAGCTTGTTCCATACCTCGATGTTCATGAAGATGTCGTGCACGAACATATGGACGCCCGCAGCGTCCTTGCGGATGATCTGGTCGTCGAGGTTATAGCGGGGCGAAGGGAATTCCTTTTCAATCTGATCCGAAGAACCTACCACAAAGTCGGCATGGTTCTCTTCGGCCAGGGCATGCAGGTGGCTCAGGCAGTTGGGTGCCATCAGGTCGTCCGAATCGAGGAAATAGAAATACTTGCCTCGGGCTTGTTCGAGGGCTATGTTTCGCGCCAATCCCGGTCCCGTGTTCTTTTCCTGCCTCAGGATTCTTATGCAATGGCCCCTGGAATGCGAGGCCATCAGGTGCTTCACGATGTCGATGCTTCTGTCGGTGCCGCAGTCGTCGATCACCAGAATCTCGAAAGGATAGTCGAAGTTCTGGTTCAATGCCGAAAGCATCGACTTTTCGATGTAGTCCTCCACATTATACACGGGTATCGCGATGCTCACTTCCGGTGTTTCGGCATCATCGGGAGCCGTCGTGGTCTGAGGGCTGAACAGTGGTGATGGAGTCGCACTTGCAGCAGAACCGCTGGATTTAGCCGAAGCGCTGGATTTAGCCGAACGGTGGGCTTTGAAGGCCTTGTTGGCAGAACTTCGGATGCTGAGGTAAGCCTTGTAGAGCGAAGGATGCCTGCGCCACATTCCGATGATGTTGATGCCATGATAAGTCATCGACTTTTCGGGCATCAGATAGATTTCGGGGATATTCTCGGCCACATATGTGTCGAGGTCCTGCACAATCGATTCGTCGACCGAACCGATGGAACGGATGAAGATGTGGCGATAGGTGGCTTCGGTGCGGCATTTCAAGCGGTTAAGGAGGAATTTCCTTGCCTCGGGGCTAACCTTGTCCTTCTCGGTCTTGTAGAATTCCGCCATCCTTTTCAGTCCGAAGATCTCTTCGTTGGCATGGCGTACCCACACGTTGATGTCCACGGTCTGTCCTGCACGTCCCAGGCGATAGATGTAGAGGATGTGGGGGAAATGCGTAACGGTCTTCACGCCGACGATGGGCATGAAGATCCATTCCTGGTCGGTGTAGGAGATACCTTCGCTCTGCCGGTAATTCATGTCGCGAAGCACCGAGGTCCGATAGGCCACGGCATGCATCGTGAGGGGAACATCGACGGTGAAATTCATTTTGTCGATGCCGAAGGTGTCCGTGGTGGGAAGGTCGTACGCAAAGTTCTCCACCTGCCCTGTCGACATGTTCCATCCTGCATAGTCGCTGATGACCATGTCGGCATCGTGCGTCAGCAGATGGTCCAGGAAGAGGCTCAGATGCTCGGTCTGGAACTTATCGTCGGCATCGAGCGTCTTGATGTATTTGCCTCTTGCTTCGTCAATGCCGCGATTGACGCACGAGCCGTAGTTGCCGTTCGTCTTGACGATGACGCGGAAGGTGTCGGGGTAGAGGTTGGCAAATTCCTGACCAATCTGTGCCGACCGGTCTCTGCTGCCATCGATGACGATGAGCACTTCGAGCAGTTCCATGTATTCCTTTCCTACAATGAGTGTGCTGAGACACTCCGAAAGGAACGCCTCCATGTTGTAGGTGGGAATGACAAGGGTGAGAAGTTTGTTGGTGGACATGGGTTAACTTATTTCCTCCGCACCCACCAGAGGCGGTTGGGAGCGATAGTGAGGGTGCATGTGCCTGACTTGACGTTGAGGCGTTGTGGCTTGCCGAGTGCCTGTCCTGTCTGTCGGTCAATCTCGTTGAGCAGATAGGTGCCGGGGGTGAGATTCGTGAGTTGCACGGTCCCGTCCGACAAGCCATAGACGAGGGCAGCATTGTCCGATTGCAGGACCTTGGCATCCTCGCGGTCGGCTGCACCTTCCACCTGCATCGTGGGGAGCTGACGGCGCAAGTTCGCGTCGGCAATCTTCACGCCTGCGCCCGATCCGCCTGCCATCATGATGGCCCAGGCCTGTTCGGGATAGTTCTGGGCATAATAGACCACGGCCTTCTCGGGATAGTGCTGACGGTACTCTTGCACGGCACGATAGACATCGTTGAAGCCTACCTTGCCGACAGGTTGCACGCGGGCATGCTGACGGGGCGCAAGGTTCAAGCCTCCCTGGGGGTCATAGACGTCCTTGCCGTCGTCCTTGAGTCCTCGTCCACCGCCACCGCCTCGTGTCTTGTAGTGCCAGTAGCGGATGTCGATGATGTCGATGGTGGGTGCCAGGGCAGGGTCATTGAGGATGCTGTCCTGTACGTCCTTCGTGGCTGCGAGGGCTACGAGCACATGGTTGCCGGTCTCTTGTTCCCAGTCGCGGATGGTCTCCACCCAGAAGCGGGTGAAATGCAGGGGTCCTGTATATTCCTCGCTGATGTAATGGATGACGTTATTTAGGTCCTTGAAGGCTTCCAGGTTGCGACGGATATACTGTCGATGCAGGTCTGCCATGTGCGCATTCTGCTCGTCGTAGAACCATTCTGCCACAAAGATGCGCTTGTCGCCCGTGAAGGGAACAGGTTCCGGAAAGACGGTCTCGTTCACGTTGTTGGTGGGTCGCCAGGGCGAGTCCACCCAATGTGCACCGGCTTCGAGAATGTTGTGCTGGAAGTAATGTTCAAGGTAGAGGAGTTTGCCCAAGGGTGCTGCCTGTTCGGCAAACCTGTGCAGACGGTCGTAGTACCAGGTGTTGTTCTGTGTGAGGTCGTAGAGCGAAAGCCTGTTCCAGGCCTCTCCTTGGCCCGTGTTGGCCCAAGGCTGCTCCCAGAAGGGTGCCCACACGGCGGCATCGCGACGTCTGATGCGTTCGTGGTCGTCACGTCGTCTGTCGTACCACAGGCCGTAGTTCTGGTCCCAGGCGAGGATATCTTCGCGTTCCATCCAGGCCACCACGCTGTCGATGCGGTCGGTCAGTCCTGTGCCCTCACGGTCGGGCACAAAGCGTGTCAAGGCGGGTTTGCAGGCATTGCTGTTGAGGTACGAAGTGCGCAGTTTTCCGTTCCACCAGGGTGTCTGATATCGGCCTCCCAGCAGGATCTCTCCCTGCTGTGTCAGTCGTCCGTTGCTGATTTCGATGCAACCCTTCTTAACCCCTCTTGCCCTCGTTCCGTTTGTTGCGATGCCATCGCAACCCTTCGAACCTTTCGAACCCTTCAAACCCTTCAAACTCTCCCCAGCCTCCGCCAGGAGCTCCGGTGCTTCCTCAATCCACTCCCTCAGCGTCTGTCGAGGCACATTCCTGGCCTCCATCGCCATCTCCATCGCCTTTGCAACACTGGGGCTGCTCGAAGCCTCGGTCGAACGCATCAGGATGCGCGGATTGACTACCATCTTCTCCCCCAGTCGTTCCTCCAACTGTGCATAGTAGAGGCTGCGGGGCTGCACGTGGTTGTTGCTGTTCGACCAGTATCCGTCGCCCGAGAACTGTGCCCAGGCTCCGTAGGCGCGGTTGGTGTTGATGGTGTCGGGGCTGTAACAATGGATCTCGGCGGCCGAACACTGCCAGGCCACGCTCGATGCAGCATTCCATCCTGCACCGTTGTTGTCCTGTCCGAGGTTCTTCATCACAAGGTCGTGTCCGTCAATCTCTACGATGTCGTAGAGCGTTCCGCAGGCCCACGAGTCAAGTCCTCCGCTGTACGAAAGCGCTTCCTGTGCCTCGCATTGCACGAAAGCATTGGGCCCTGCTGCGCAAAAGCCTGTCACGAAGTCGTGGCGTCCCTGACGTGCGTAGCAGCGCTGCACGAGGCATTGCTGGCCCATCACATAGAACGATGTGCGACGCAGGCCTGCATTCTCGCTCACGGGCTCCAGGTATTGGCAGTCCTCCACGGTGATGCGACGTGCCGAAGACTGCATAACGACGCCTGCTCCTGCAAGGTGCTTGAAGTTGACCAGTCGCACCCAGCAGTCGTGCGCATATTCTAGTGAGACGCCTGTCCAGCAGTGGTTTTCGTCGTGTGCATTCCTTGGGTCAAAACCCGATTCGAGCGACAGGTTTTCGATGCCCGATTCTCCGATTTCGCCCAGGTCATCGACGATTCTCACGTAGCAGGGACTCATAGGCACGTGTTCGTGCAACTTCTTCTTGTTGTCGATGTACGAAGCCTCCTCGTTGGGGTCAAAGCCCATCGTGAGTGGTGCATCGAGCTTCAAGGTATTTCCATCCACGCCAACAACCGTTCTGCGCCAAAGCAGGTCGATGTCTCCGGGCTTCCAAGCCAAGGCATCGATGCCGCCTCCGTAGATGCGGCATCCCACCTTTTCGATCCAGGGGGCTGAGCTTTGTCGCACGATCTCCACCTGTCTGTTGGCCAACGAACCGATGCCGACACCTTTCGTCCCAGTCACGCTTATCTCCTTGGTGCCAAGTTCCACCACCTCGTTGACCCACAGCGTATCCTTGCCGTAGGTCTTGTTCTGGCGGCCTTCGATGCGAAGCAATGACCCGCGGTCGAAGCCCTCCTTGCGAAGCACGGTGATGTCTCTTCCCGAACCACGCAATACCACGCCCGACGCTTCGATGGCAAGACGTTCCTGCAGCACGAACGTACCTGGCCCCAGCAGTACGGCACCACGCAGGCCGTCGCGGCCTATGGGCAGCGACGATACATAGTCGATGGCTTGCTGGATGGTGGCCGACATATCACCCTCCGCACATTCCACGTAGGCCTTGACTTCGGCCAGGGGGATGCTATCTTCCGAAGCGTGATAGCCGCAATAGCTGAAATCGATGAATCCCGTCTCCTTGATCTCTGCCTGCAAAGGCAGCGCAAGGAGAAGGAGCAGGGTGGGCAATATGTATTTCATTTACGGATAGGTTTGAGTGTTGTCCCTTTTACTCCCCTTTTACTACTCTTTTACTCCCCTTTTACTACTTTCACAACAGCTTCCTTCCCCTCTTTCCACTGCTGGCACCATTCGAACCAGCGCTCCCAGTTCCAGCGTCCATCTTCGAAGGGTGCAAAGGTCTCGAGGTCGGGAGCTGCGCAAACGACACGATAGACGATCGAACCGTCGGCATTGGGCTTCACGCCGTAGAGTATCTGCTCACGACGGTCGATGGTGCGTGTGACGTTCGTCTGGGGCACGCTGATGGCCAGGGCGGCCTTGCTCATATAGGGGAAGAGCTTGTGGTTGCCGTCAGGCCAGTCCTTGCCGTAACTTGCTGCAAAGCCCTTGCCGTCGCAGATGTACTTCTGGATAGCTACATCGACGCTGTCGTGGTTGAGCGAACCCACTTTCATCACGCCGGTGACAAATTCCAGCTTGTCGAGGCCTTCGCAGGTCTCGCCCTGGTCGGTCACGCGGCAGAGCTGGTTCACCACCTGGTGCTCACGGTTGCCGGCATAGAGGATGTAGCGTGCCTTGAGGTTCAGTTTCTGGCCCTTGTACTGCCAACCCTCCACGTTTTATCGACCACGGTGCGCACAGGACCCTTGGCCACGATGTGTTCCTGTCGCCAGTCGAAAGGTTCGATCTTCACCATGCAGGGGTCGGCAATCTTGGCACCCGAAGGTGTCTTGCAGTAGTTGGGGTCATCCTTCGAATCGTCCCATCCGCGCAAGGTGCCGAGGCTGGCGGTCTGTCCTACGATGATGTAGTCCTCGCCATAGTTGTAGAGGGCAGCCGAATCGCGAATCTCGGGGGTGTACCACATGCTGCGGTCGAGTTCCAGTTGGGGCACGCGCTTGCCATAGAGGTCGGTACCGTGTCCGCTGTTGAAATAGACGCGGTAGCCCATCAGTTCGTTCTCGAAGCAGAGTCCGTGGGGATAGACGTCGCTGTAATGGATGTCCTCGACTTCCGAGATGGTGTCAATCTGGTAATTCTCCTTGCGCAGGTCGATGGTGCGTCCCTTCTTCACCACGCGCAGACGCATGTCGGTGAAGACGCGGCTCTCATATCGGTCGGCAGGCAAAGGTTTCTTGCCGAAGGTGAGTTCCAGGGTCTTCGTGGCCTTGGCGTCAAGATCGACCACGAGGCTCAGTTCGTCATAGGTCCCGTCTCCGTTCAGGTCGTCGAGTTGCGAAGGTATCTCTATGCCTTCGGCACGCACGGTGACGCTCTTGAACTTTTTCAGGTCGGGCAGTTTGATGCAGACGGGTGCGTCCTTCATCGCCTGGTCGTTCGGGTTACTTACCTCAACGGTCACGATGCCCTTTTTGCCGATGGCATCGATTTGTGCCTGTGCCGTGCTGGCCACGTATGTCATTTCGTTGTGCTGCTGTGCCCAGGCTACTGTGGCAAAAAGGCTGGCAGCAAGCAGAATGCTTTTTTTCATAATATAGAGCTTGTTTTTTCTGAGTTATCGGAGTACTCCGAGTATTCCGAGTACTCCGATAATAATTTATTCAATAGTCTTTAACTCCCCATTGACCCTAAGGTCGGTGACCTTGACGTTCTCTACAAATTCGCTGGTGAAAGGTTCGCGACCCTCGGGGAGGAAGAGCTGCACATGGTCGATGGTGATGTCCTTGCTCTCGTTGATTTCGATGCCGTAGTCGGCAGTCACCTGGGTGTTCGAAATGTTGATGTTCGTCACAGGCATCTCGGGCAGACCATTGAAGTAGAAGGCGCGCATAGCACCCTGGCAGGTCACGTTGTTGATATAAATGTCCTTGAACTGAGGTGTCTCCTCGCTCACGGGCTGCATGTCACGCTCGGGCACAATGCCTTTGGCGGCCATCTCCTGCTTCTGCTTCAAGGCATCGGCAGCCGACAGTCCGGTGTAGTGCAGGTCGAAGAGGATGCAGTCGGTGGGGATGTTGATCATGTTGACGTTCTCGATGTGGATATTCTCTACCACACCGCCACGTCCGCGTGCCGACTTGAAGCGCAGTCCCACGTCGGTGCCAAGGAACATGCAGTTCCTGACGCTCACGTTCTTCACGCCGCTCGACATCTCCGAACCCACTACGAAGCCGCCATGTCCGTGATAGACGGCACAACCATCCACCACGACGTTCTCGCAAGGTGTCTTCAGGTCGCGTCCGTCCTTGTTCTTGCCCGACTTGACGCAGATGGCATCGTCGCCCACGTCAAACTTGTTGTTGATGATGAGGCAGTTCTTGCAGGCTTCGAGGTCCAGTCCGTCGCCGTTCTGGCTGTTCCAGGGGTTGATTACCATGACGTCCTCGATGATGACGTTCTGGCACATGAAGGGATGCAGGTTCCAGGCTGGTGAGTTCTGGAAGCAGACGCCCTGTAACCAGACGTTCTCGCATTGTGCGAAGTCGAGCAATGCAGGACGCAGGAAATCGCGTGCCGTCTGCCAGTCTTCGTCGGTCTGGCACCATGTGGGCACGTTCATGTCGCACTTGCGCAGTTCGTCGAGGATGGCCTGTGTGGGAGCCCAAACCTCCGAGCCCTGTGCTACTCCCGTCACGCCACCTTGCTTGAGCAGTGCGTTCCACTGTCCTTCGGTGAGTTTGCTGCGCTTAATCCAGCGCCAGGCGTCACCCTGTCCGTCGATGGTGCCTAAGCCCGTGATGGCGATGTTCTTCTTGCCCACGGCATTCAGCGGGCTGATGCAGCGGCGTGTCTTCAGTCCTTCGAAGTAGGTATCGACGATGGGATACTTGTCGTAATCGCCCGAGAAGAGGATTACAGCGCCGTCCTGTAGGTGCAGGTCCACGTTGTCCTGGAAGGTGATGGGTCCTGTGAGCCAGACGCCACGGGGCACGACGAGGTGGCCTCCACCGCGCTCGCTGATGCGACGCATGGCGAAGTTGAATTCCTCGGTGTTGTCGTAGTGTCCGTCACCGCGTGCACCGTATTCGGTGATGCGTTCCGTAAAGTCCTTGAAGGTGGGACGTTGCACCTGTGCCATCTCGAAGGGCAGTCCTTCGGTGTAATGACTTAGGTCGTCAGCAGGTAGTTGGGGTGGACAGAAGTTCTTGCAGCCAGCCAGTGTCAATGCCAGCGCCAGTCCTGGGATAAGATATTTCTTCATAGTATAAAATGGATGATTAGAGTAAATACGTTTCTTCAATATAACAACTTTGTTCAACGGTCGCTTCGCTCAAAATTATAAGAAAATTGATATTAAAAATTATCAAAAGAAGAATGACCGAAATCATAAAAAATACCGTCCAGTTTTTCTTACAATTCTCGAAAAGCTCGCTGCAAATATAATAATAAAAATGGAATTGCCCAAATTTGGAGCCGAAAAACTGCATTTCCGCCCCCTATTCGCTCTGAATAGCCTTGGTTGGCGCAATTCTTGCCACCAAAGCCGACGGACCGATGAGCACCAGCAGGGTAATGATGATGGTGCCCACATTGATCAGGATGAACATCGGCAGGGTGAGGTGGATAGGTACCCATTCGAGGTAATAGTTGGCAGGGTCGAGGCTGATGATGTGCCATTTCCACTGCACCAGGCAGAAGGCCAGTCCGATGAAGTTGCCCCAAAGGATGCCCTTGCCGGTAAGGAAAAGTGCCACCCAAAGGAACACCTTGCGCAGTGTGCGGTTGTCCATACCCTGTGCCTTGAGGATACCTATCATCTGGGTGCGTTCGAGGATGATGATGAGCAGTCCGCTGATCATCGTGAAGGCTGCCACCACGGCAATAAGTATCAGGATGACCCACACGTTGGTGTCCAGCAGGGCAAGCCAGGCAAAGACGGTGGGGTTCAGTTCTTCGATGGTCTGCACATATACCTGCACACCCTGGCGGTCCACGAGGTTCAGTTGGTTGATGAGCCAGGCTGCATCATCCATCTGGTCAAAGTCTTTCAGCGTGAGCGACACGGCGCTGTACATGTCGTCGTCCCAACCGCTCACCTGTTGCAGTAGTGCCATCGAACCCAGCACCATCTGCTGGTCAATCTCCGAAAAGTGTGTCTCGAAAATATCCCTCACGGTGAGTTTCCTCACCTTCACCTTCGTGTTTTCGGCACCGAGGGCAAAGGGGTCCGCATCTTTGTCGGCCTGCACAAAATAGAACGTCGCCTGGTCGCCCACTTTCAGCTTCAACTTATCCGCAATGGTCTTGCTCAAAGCCACTTCGCGCTCCGACCACTCTTCCTCACCCTTCGAACCTTTCGAACTCTTCAGAACCTCTCTTAACCCCTCCTGGTCCGTTCCCTTCACCACCACGCTCAGAAAGTCGTCATCGGTCTTGATTACCGCAGGCTTGGTCACAAAGCGCTCCACGTGTTCCACCTCTGCCACGCGTTTCACGAAACTGAGCATCGTGTCGCTCACGCAGACGGGAGGCAGTTCGTAGGTGCTGTTCGAAACGAACGCCTGCATCTGCAGGTGTCCGCTGAAGTCGATCACCTTTTGACGCACCTCCTCCTTGAAGCCCACGACGATAGCCACCGTAATAAGCATCACCGCCACACCAATGGCAACGCCACTGATGGCGATGCGGATGGCAGGCGGTGACACGCGCTGGCTGTCGTCGCCCTTCGAGAAGTGTATCCTCTTGGCTAAAAAGTAAGCGATCGACAAACTATAAATTGTTATTTGTTAATTGTTAATTGTTATTTGCCCTCCCCGTTCATAACGGTGGCCTGATAGACCGAAAGAGCCTTCTGCAGCACAATGAGGGCGTGCTTCAGGTCGTCCTTGTTGAGCACGTAGGCCATACGAACCTCGTTCTTGCCCATGCCCGGCGTGACGTAGAATCCGGCTCCTGGAGCCATCATCACGGTGCAGCCTTCGAACTGGAAGTCCGACAGACACCACGCGCAGAACTTCTCGGCATCGTCGACAGGCAGTTTCACCATGGTGTAGAACGCACCCATCGGGATAGGCGAATAGACGCCATCGATGCGGTTCAGTCCGTCCACGAGGTATTTACGGCGCTCCACATATTCGTTGTACGAGTCGAGCATGTATTCGGGGTCGGCGTCGATCGAAGCCTCGGCCACGAGCTGGCCCAACAGCGGCGGAGAGAGGCGTGCCTGGCAGAACTTCATGATGTTCTGGCGCACGGCCGCATTCTTCGTCACGATCGAACCGATGCGGATGCCCGTCTCCGAATAGCGTTTCGACACCGAGTCGATCAGTATCACGTTCTGTTCGATGCCCTCCAGGTGACAGGCCGAGATATAGGGGGCACCCGTGTAGCAGAACTCGCGATAGACTTCGTCCGAGAAGAGGTAAAGGTCGTGCTTCTTCACGATGTCGCGCAGCTGCTTCATCTCCTTCATCGTGTAGAGGTAGCCCGTCGGGTTGTTGGGGTTGCAGATCAGGATGCCCTTGGTGCGGGGGGTGATGAGCTTCTCAAACTCCTCCAGCGGGGGCAGTGCGAAGCCCTCGTCAATCGATGTGGGCACCGACTTGATGACGGCGCCTGCCACGATGGCAAACGACATGTAGTTGGCGTAGGCGGGCTCGGGCACAATCAGTTCGTCACCCGGGTTGAGGCACGACATGAAGGCGAAGAGCACGGCTTCCGAGCCGCCGGTTGTCACAATGATATCCTCCAGATCGACGTTGATCCTGAAGCGGTGGTAGTAGTTGAGTAGTTTCTCGCGCAGAGGCAGGATGCCCTCCGACGGTGAGTACTCCAGTATCTTGCGGTCGATGCGCTTCAGCAAGTCCAGGCCGGCCTGCATCGTGGGGAGGTCGGGCTGACCGATGTTGAGGTGATATACCTTCACGCCACGTGCCTTGGCGGCGTTGGCCAAAGGCACGAGTTTGCGGATAGGCGAGAGTGGCATTTGTTTGCCACGTTCAGAAATATCTGGCATATTTTTACGTAAA
>JAFWRO010000049.1:0-84883 GCA_017519885.1 Bacteroidales bacterium
GTTGACACTCCTTGGGTCTGGGTGCCCTTCCTCGCCAGTAAGATGGTTGTCGTTGGGTACTCCATTAGGCCAGAGAGGAATGACCACAGGTTCTCCCCTCTGTGCTAAAGCCATGCCCGACACCACCATCAAGGCGCATATCAGTGAGATAATCTTTTTCATATTCAACAAGTTTTGTCAAATTCTTTATTCTGTATAATTCAGCTTTTTGGTCTCCATGTCACGAGAGAAGTGGCGGAAGAAGTCCCAAATCAGGCGAGCCGCAGGCATGAAGTTCCAATGGCCATAGTTATTGATAGCGATAAGACGGATTATTATTTCATCTGGGCAGAGCCATAGTTCAGACGGACACCGCGCTCGAAGAGCACATGATCGAGACCACCGATGCCGGGACGATCAAGTTTCTCGCCCTCCTTCTCACCTTCGCGCAGCTGGCTGCAAAGTTCAGCAATGTCCTTGACGCGCTGCAGCGTCTCCTTGTTGACACCCATGTAATGACCCGGGTAAAGGTACTCGATACCATTCTTCTCCATATAGTAGGCCATGCGTTGCGCCGAAAGAATGATGGTCGAGAAGTTAACAGTGATGAGCAGGTTGCCGCTGCCGAACGAGTCGCCGCTGAATCCATAGTGACGCGCCTTGTCGATGAAGGTGGTTGAGCCTGGGGTATGGCCTGGCGTGAAAATCACCTCAATCTGACGACCACCCAGGTCGATGACCTCGCCATCGGTCAGATAGGTTGTCTTGCCCTGATAGCCCACCATGAACATGGGTCGGTTGACTTCGTCGGCGGCGTTGATCGAGATCTCGTCCCACTCGTTGATAGCCGAACCCGTGTGGTCGGGATGCACGTGGGTGGCAATCAGGCGAACAGGCTTCTTGCAGATGTCGCTTACAATCTTGTGGAGACCGGGGATGTTGGTGCCTGCGTCGATGAGAATAGCGCTCTCGGTGCCGGCAATGAGGTAGAGCGACTCGTTGGCCATAAGATGACCATTGCCCTCCCACGTCTGCTCGTCGATCTGACGGAAAATGACATTACTGTCTTCATACACGACCTTCTCGGCATACTTGGGCTGAGGTTGTGCCATCAATGCGCATTGGAACGAAGCTGCAATAGCTAACAAAACAAACTTTTTCATACAAATTATTTATTATTTATGGTTTATTATTTTGTACCAGCAGATAATTGTTATTTGTTAATTATTCATTGTTAATTAAAAAACACCGCCGAAACACGAAGTTTCAACGGTGCAAAGGTACATACATTATTTAAACTATACAATAATGAGTAAATCCTGCTGTGAAGTCCAATAGTAAGATTCTGTGATGGTGATTTGGCTCGATTTCAGTCGATTAGCCTTTCACGATAGTAAGATTTATTTCATTCCCTTGTCGCCCTCTATGAGGCTGTTGTTGATGGCCAGACGGCGCACTCTGACGGGGAATTCCTCCTCGCTCTCGGTGGCACGTGCACGCATCTTCTGGCGAGCATTATAGACCGACTGGGTCGAGAGGCCGAGGATCTTGGCAATCTTGGTGCTACTGTTGATGCCTAGGCGCACCATGGCATAAATGCGAAGGTCGGTGTTGAGCTTCTCACCCGCACGAAGCGTGATGCGCTCTTCGGGGCGGAGCAGGCCATTGAACTGCTCGACGAAATCGGGGAAAAGCTGCAGGAAGATCTCGTCGAACTTCGCCCACAGCTCGTGCTGCTCCTTCATGTCGTCCTCGTTCTTGGGGCGGGTCGCCTTCAAGGCCAGGTCGTACTGCCGGGCAGTGAGCTTGCGGTTGATGTCGCGCTTGACCACCTCGATCTTCTGCAGGTACTCCGAACAGGTGGCAAACATCTGTCCGATATATTCCTCCTTGAGGTAGTTGGCTTCGCTCAATCGCGTACTCTCCTCCTTCAGGTCGGCACTTGCTTGGCGCAGTGCCTCGTTGGCATCGCGCAACCGCAACTGTTCGTCCTTGAGGCGCTTTGAGTTTTCGGTGAGCAGCTGGTTCTTCTCTTTAAGCAACCTTTGGAGCCTGATGCGACGCCGCAGGTTGTAGAAGGCAAAGACGAAGAGCAGCGCCATAACGATGAACGACACCGCAGCGACAATCAGGAGCGTCAGGTTGCGCCTCGATTCCTCCTCGAGCCGGCTGCGGGTGGCATCGTTCAGTTCGGTCATGAATGAGTAGAACGGCTGGCGGATGCGGTCGGGATAGTCCTGCTGCATTCTGACCAGGGCCGAAAGGAAGCGGTTGGCAATGTCGAGCTCACCATATCGGAGGGCGACCTGCTCGACATAGATGAGCAGCGGCGTCACACGGCTCACGTTGCGCAGGCTCGACACAACGTAGCGCGTAAGGTACTCCACTTCGTCCTGCTCGTTGCTCCCTCTGGTCGCGTCCGGGAGATGGTTGCTCACATAGAGCGAGAGGAGTCCCGCCTCGCCACAAAGGAGCGCATACCAGGGGTCTTCGGGCGACATCTGGTCGATGGTGCGCTTCAGTTCCTCCACCAGTGCTGCCTTGCGCTCATTGTCGGTCTCCTTCCACACCTTGGCATGCACCTGCAACGGCATCGGCACGCGGCCGCCCAGTTCAAGCACCGAGTCGGCATAAGCCTGACCCATCGGGTCGGGGTTGGGGGTATTGAGGAAGATGGCACGCGAATTCCAGTAGTCGATCGTCTCCAGGTAGTATTGGAGTCGCTGGTCGAAGGTCTTATCGAGCGTCGAAAGGGCATCGAGCGCCTCGCGTCCCTGTTCGAAGAAACCGATGCAGTTGTAGAGATGTGCAGCCTGCAGGTAACAGTCGGCCTCCCATTGCGGCTTGCCGTTGCGCCTTGCAATCTCGAGATTCTTCTGGACGTAATATTCGGTCGAATCGACGTCGAACTCATAGTAAAGTTCCGTGATGAGCTTGTAATGATAGAAGCGGGCCTCGTCGCTGTTGGCGGCTGCTGCCTTTCGCTTATAGTCGATGAGCTTCTTTTCCTGAATCTGATGGTAGCTTTCGCTGCTGTCGAGGGCGGTGACAAGCCGGTCGAAACATTCGCTGATGGCAGGAGGTGTACTGCATTTCGGACGGCAGGACACCAACGTCAGCAAAACGAGTAAGGTGAAAAGACTTCTGATGTAAATGTGCGTATTCATGAAATGTCGAAGTGTAGTTTGCAAAGATAGGGATATCTTCGAAGAGAAAGGGTAAAAGCGCATAAACTTTTTTCGATGAAGTCATTTTTTCATCCAGTTTGTCCAGTCGGCTTGCCAATATCAAAATATTTCCGTGTTTCTCTTGTTTATATGGACGAAATGTATTATCTTTGCCCCAAACAAATAATAATTAATCAGGAAAATTTGATACACTATGAGAGCTAACCTAACCCTTGGAGCTTATGCCATCATCGCCCTGCTTGCAGCATGCTCGGGCGCTTCAACCCCCTCAAACCCTTCAAACCTTTCGAACCCTTCAAAGCCCATCGCCTCGGGCGAAATATGGCCCGACGATCGTGGCGAACACATCAACGCCCATGGCGGAGGCGTAATGGCCTACGAAGGCACTTATTACTGGTACGGCGAACATAAGGCCGACACCACCAGCTCGGCCTACGTGGGCGTGACCTGCTATTCGTCGCCGAACCTTACCGACTGGAAGTACGAGGGCGTGGCACTTTCGGTGGTCGATGAACCTGGGCACGACATCGAGCGCGGTTGTGTGCTCGAGCGTCCCAAGGTAATCTATTGCCCCACGACTAAGAAGTTCGTGATGTGGTTCCATCTGGAATTGAAGGGGCAGGGCTATGCACAGGCACGCTATGGTGTGGCCGTGAGCGACACGCCAACAGGTCCCTTCACCTTCCTGCGTTCGGGACGCGTCAACCCGGGGCTCTATCCGCTTGGAATGACCAAAAAGGATGTCGCTGTTGTCGAAGCAATCCCAGCCAAAAGTGTCGAGAAGTGGTGGACCCCGACGTGGTACGATGCAATCGATCGCGGTCTCTTCGTGGTGCGCGACGCCAAAGCGCATAGCGATGGACGTCACGACCTGCCTGCTGGACAGATGGCGCGCGACCAGACCGTCTATGTCGATACCGATGGCCGTGCCTACCACATCTTTGCCAGTGAGGACAATCTGACACTGCATATCGCCGAACTCACCCCCGACTTTACCGCCCACACCGGTCGTTACGTTCGCGTAGCACCCGCCGGACACAACGAGGCCCCAGCCCTCTTCCGTCGCGGAAACACCTATTGGATGATCACGAGCGGATGTACGGGCTGGGCCCCCAACGAGGCACGTATGTTCTCGGCCCCCAGTATCTGGGGACCATGGACGCAGCATCCCAACCCCTGCCGAGGGCCAAAGGCTGAACTCACCTTCATGGGACAGAGCACCTACATCCTACCCGTCGCAGGTAAGGAGGATGCGTTCATCTTCATGGCCGACATCTGGCGCCCCAGGCATCCAAGCGATGCCCGTTACATCTGGCTGCCCATCACATTCGAGAACGACGTGCCTGTAGTCGAATGGAGGGACAGCTGGACGCTCGACTTCTTTGATTAACGAAGACGAATCACCTTTTTGGTGGTCTGGGTTCTCGGAGTAGTCGAAGTTTTCTGAGTGGCTTGTGTTTTCTGAGTGGTCGGAGTTTTCTGATTACTCAGATTACTCCGAGTACCCTGAGCACTCCGACTACTTTGGGTATTTTGGGAATTAGTAGCCACCTTGACGGCGCTATACTGCGTTGCTCCCAACGACTGGCCATAGGTGGCCGATGTGGGGTCGTTGTCGAGTTGTTCAAGGGTGAGGTTATTGATGCCTGCCGAATTGCTCAGGTTGAGCATCTGCACCTTATAGATATACTTCTGCTCCCACTTGACCTGCTTGCGGGTCAGACAGTTGTAGAGGAAATTGGTTTCTACCAGCACCTGGCGGAACGACTTGTAATAGACGTAGGTGCCCTTCTCGATGTAGTTGAGCGAGTCGCTGGCATAGTGCTGCTGGAACTGACCGTTGGTGGTGAAGACTACGGTGTCCTGCACGCCCTGTCCAGCTGCCACCCATACGCCCGCCAGGGCAGTGAGGCTGTCGCCGCCACCAGCGAGACTGTTGAGGCCGTCGAAGATGAGACCTCCGATCAACTGCTGGCGCTGCTCTGCGGTCATCTCGCCGCCAAGCTGGCCAAGTGTTTCACACGACTGGAACGAGGCACTCATTGAGAGCCCGCAAATTGCCACGATGGGCAGAAGAATCTTTTTGGATAACATAGAGGTATATCTAATTAACAATTAATAATTAACAATTAACAATTAATAATTAACAATTAACAATTAACAATTTTCGGGATTTAGCCTGAAAGTACGCCGCAAAAATACCTAATAATTCCGATTTCTCAAAATTTTATCCAAAAAAACGCGCCAAAAACCCATCTTTCCTCATTTCAAATGAAGAATTACCCCGATTTTTGTCAAACAATGAGCCTTAAAGCAGGATAACCTGTGCCTGCCAGGGACGAAGACAGAGTTTTCCTTCCGAGATCTGCAGACCCTGGTTGTCGAGATAATTATCGAGCAGGACACAAGGGCTTGCATCCTTAAGCAAAGTAGCATCGACCACAGCCGGCGAGGCTGAAAAGTTGATGGCCACCAGGATACGCTCGTCATTGCCCGTACGCAAGTAACTGAAGACAGTCGGATTCTGGGCATCGACAAGGGAATATTCTCCATAGACGAGCGTTGGCTTATAGGCATGTCGAAGAGCGCAAGCCTTGCGGAAATATTGCAGCACTGAAAGACTGTCGGCCTCCTCGGCAGCTACATTGACTTGCGGATAATTGGGATTGACCTTGAGCCATGTGGTGGAGCCGGTTGTGAAACCAGCCTGAGGATCAGAAGACCATTGCATTGGGGTACGTGCATTGTCGCGACCCTCACGCTTTTGCTGCTCCAAATATTCAGCAGCGGCAGCGGCACCCTTAGTGTTGAGAATATTGGTATAGTAACTGCGAGTAACGATGTCGTTGTAGTCCTCGATATGCTCGAAACGCACATTGTTCATGCCAATCTCGTCGCCACCATAGAAAAATACTGTACCACGCATGGTCATCAGGAAGGTGATGAGCGCCTGGCTCGAAAGACGGGCAAGTTCGGGCGTTGAGTCATCGCCCCAATAGCTCTGCATGCGGGGCAGGTCGTGGTTGCCGAGGATGACCGTTGGCCAACCGGCATCGTGCAACAAACTGTCCTGGCTGGTGTAGAAGGAGCGAAGCGCCTGCATCTTGACATCGGAAGTGACAAGGGGAGAGCCATCGGGCATCTGCTTGGGTACGACGTCGTTGGCATTGACATAGAACATATTGAACTCCTTGCGTCGGGCATCGGTGAAGTCGAGCGTATTGATCCAAGGATTACCCTCGCCCACCGTCATACAATCATACTTGCCGAACACTTCACGATACATTTCCTGCAGATAGTCGTGGACGTGTGGCCCGTGGCAATAGTAGTCGCCGAAACTCTTATAACGAGTGAAGTCAATCTCGGGAAAGAGCGTGTCCTTCGAGCAATAGGAAGCCACATCGATGCGGTATCCATCGATGCCCTTATCGAGCCAGAAACGCATACCTTTGTAGAAATCCTGTCGCATACGGGGATTCTCCCAGTTCAGGTCGGGCTGCTTGCGGCTGAAATAATGGAGGTAATAAGCATTGGTCAGCGAATCGTAACGCCAGGCGCTGAGGTCGGGATCCATGTCGCTATGGCGATGGGGAGGGATGCCCTTTTCGGCAGGCCACCAGTGGTAATAGTCGCGATAGGGATTGTTGCGGCTTTTTCGTGACTCCAGGAACCAAGGATGTTCGTCGCTCGAATGATTGACAACCAGATCGAGGATGAGACGGATGCCGCGCTGATGCATGCCGGCGAGAAGCTCGTCAAAGTCCTGCATCGTGCCGAAGTCACTCATGATGGCCGTATAGTCGCTTACGTCATAGCCATTGTCATCGTTGGGTGACGGGAATATCGGATTGAGCCAAACGACATCGACACCGAGGCTTTGGATGTAGTCGAGATGCTGGATGATGCCGCGCAGATCGCCCACACCATCGCCATCGCTGTCGGCATAGCTGCGGGGATAGATCTGATAGACGACAGCCTCCTTCCACCAGGTGTGCTGTTGGCTTGGGTCGAGGTCGGTTGTAGTCTCTTTCTGACATGCGGTCAGCGCCAGAAGGGCCGAAAGAAGAAGAGTGGATTGCTTCATTGAAGGAATACGTTTTATGGTTTTACAAAATGTGATTCGTTTGACGGTGCAAAGATACATCTTTAAATTATCATAAGTAATAGTCGGGAACGAACAAGGAGCAAGAAAGAAAAACGATTAGACTGTGAATGAATGGGTTGACACTTTCAACGATTCAAAGAAAGGGAGTAAGCCACAATTGACGGAAAATGGATTTTATTAAACGAAAAGCGGAGAAAAGAATATTTTTGTACGTTTTTACCCACTCCCTAATTTCCAATCTTTTCAGAATGCAAACTACTGATTATCAACCATAAGGTTTTCCAAATACACTCCCAAAACACTCCCAGCCCTTGGAAAAGCAGGATTATCGCCCTACCTTTGCAGCGCCATTTCAGAAATAATGGCTTCACATAGGAATCCTTTCCTGATATTCATACCACGAAGCAAACCCAAATAAATAATAGTATTACAATGAAGCACAGTTTTTCACAGTTCAAGAGATCGCTGCTCTCGCTGGCAGCATTCCTACTCTCTGCAGTGACAGCATTTGCACAGAGCACCGTGACAGGTGTAGTACGTGACGAATTCGGCGACGGCATCATCGGTGCCAACGTCATCGTCAAAGGCACCACCAACGGCGGTACCACCGATCTGGATGGTAACTTCACAATCCAGGATGTCAAGACAAATGATGTCCTTTCGGTTTCCTACATCGGTTACATCACCGAAGAGATTGTCTATACCGGACAAAAAAACATCGACATCACCCTGCGTGAAGACAACCAGGCCCTCGAGGAGGTGATGGTGGTTGGTTATGCCGTAGGTTCGAAGCGCACCATTTCGGGTGCCGTCGATCGCATCAAGAAGGAAGACATGAACCAAGGCGTAGTAAACAGTCCAGCTGATGCCTTGAAGGGCAAGTCGGCCGGTGTAGTCATCGCACAATCGGGCGGCGACCCCATGGGCAACACCAGTATCAACATTCGTGGCACCAGCTCACTTTCGGGCGGTAGCGACCCATTGGTAATCGTCGATGGCGTGTTTGGCGACATGACGATGCTCAATGCCTTGGCTCCAAACGACATCGAAAGCATGACCATCCTGAAGGATGCATCCGAAACCGCACAGTACGGTAGCCGTGGCGCAGCTGGCGTCATCGTTGTGACCACCGTAAAGGGCAAGGCCGGCATCTCAAGACTCGACTACAACGGACAGTTCGGTATCAACCACGTCTATAAGAACCTCGACCTTATGAGTGCTGACAACTGGCGCAAACATGCTGCCAACAGCGGTGCAGGATTCACCGACCTGGGAGCCAACACCAACTGGTTTGAGGCCATCGAGAACAGCACCTCCATCACCCAGAACCACAGCCTGGCATGGTCGGCAGGAACCGACGAGCACAACATGCGTGCCTCAATTGGTATGGTGCAGAAGGAAGGTATCATCAAGAACTCCGATATGACCAACTACACTGCCAAGCTCGACGCTCAGCAGTATGCCTTCGACCGCCATCTCAAACTCGAGCTCGGCATCACTGCCTCAGAACGCGACGGCAAGATGATGTACAGTTCGCACGACCTCTTCTACGCAGCAGGCCAGTACAACCCCACCTATCCCACCCAGCGCAATGCTGCAGGAATCTGGGACGAGGATTATGCCGCCTCCGAAATCTTCAATCCTCTCGGACAGCTCAGCGTCGATAACGACTACAACGTGGCTCACGTCAACGTACACGGCAAGGCTACCTGGACCATCGTCAAGGACCTCAACCTGTCAGCCTTCGGTAGCTACACCTACATTGGCATCCAGCACAAGCAGTACGTCCCCAGCGACATCGTACAGGGCCAGCGCAATGGCAATGGTATGGCATGGATCGGCAACACCACACGCCGCGACATGATGGGCAGCGTACAATTGAGCTACGCAAAGGAACTTGGCCGTCATCACATCGACGCTCTTGCCCTCGTTGAGGGTCAGAAATATACACGCTTCTACAATTCGACCAAGAGCACAGGCTATGAGACCAACTACTTCGGCTACAACAACCTTGAGGCTGGCTCGACCGTCAGCTACGGCTATGCCACTTCTAACAAGATGGAGAACGTCCTGATGTCGTATATGGCTCGTCTGAACTACATGTTTGCCGACCGTTATATCGCCACCGTAAACTTCCGTACCGACGGTTCTTCGAAGCTTGGCGAAGATAACAAGTGGGGCATCTTCCCATCTGCCTCTGTCGCTTGGGTTATCAGCCAGGAGGAATGGATGCGCAATGTACGTTGGATCAACAACATGAAGCTTCGTGCCGGCTATGGCGTCACCGGTAACCAGGATGCCATCGATGCATACACTTCGCTGCAACTTATGAAGCCCAACGGCATCACGCAAGTCAATGGTGTCAACACCACCACCTTCGCCATCACTTCGAATGCCAACCCCGACCTCAAGTGGGAGGTGAAGAAAACGTTCGACGTAGGTCTTGACATGGCAATGTTCAAGAATCGTCTGAACCTCACTCTCGACTACTATCGTTCGACCACCAGCGACATGCTCTATACCTATTCGGTACCCGTTCCTCCATTCACCTACAATACCCTGCTGGCAAATATCGGCGAAATGACCAACAATGGCTTCGAAGTTGCCGTCAACGGTGACATCGTCAAGACCAAAGACTGGACCTTCAACGCCGGTTTCAACCTCAGCTTCCAGCAGAACAAGCTGAAGAGCCTGCATGGCACCTATCAGAACCAGGAACTCACCACCGCCGAGCACATCGCCGTGTCGAGTGTCAATGGTCAGGGACAGACACAGGACAACAACGTGGTCTATCTGATGGAAGACCAGCCCGTGGGTGTCTTCTACCTCTATCATTGCAACGGCATCACCGACGAGGGCATCTACAACATCGCCGACCTCAATGGCGACGGCACCATCTCGAAGGGCGATGACAGCCCCGACCGCCAGGTATGCGGACAGGCCACTCCTAAGGTCTTCCTCGGCGCAAGCCTTGGCCTGAAGTACAAGAGCTGGGATCTTGCCATGCAGTTCAACGGTGCATTCGGACACAAGATCTTCAACAACACCAGCCTCACCTACTACAACACCGCCAACTTCCCAACCTACAACGTCTTTGCTGATGCTTTCGAGCAGAACAACGGCAAAGGCATCAAGGACTCGCAGATCTCCGACTACTGGCTGGAGAAGGGCGACTACGTGAACCTCGAATACATCAGCCTGGGCTACAACTGGAACAAGGAACGTCTCAACTGCAAGTACCTTTCGAACGTCCGTCTGGCACTTAGCTGCAACAACGTGATGACCTTCACCGGATATAGCGGCCTCACCCCACTCATCAACTCTACCAGCTTCACCAATGGCTACCTCGGCATGGACGACAAGCAGATCTATCCCCTCAACCGCACCTTCTCAGTGTCGCTGGGTGTAACATTCTGATAATTATTTTACGAACATTAGAAAACAAATACTATCATGAAGAAATATATTCTTGGCACAATGATTCTCGGTATGGGTCTGCTGACGAGCTGCTCATTGGAAGAAACACCCGCAAGCGCCTTCACCGAAGAGGAAGCCTACCAGAGCTCCACGCTGGTTTATGTCAACACTGTGGCCAACATCTATTCGGCCATCGGCAACAAGTTCTACGGCTCGGACGGCAGTTCGGTACATACCCTCCAGGAATTCACGTCCGATGCCACCATGCTTCCCGGACGTCAGGGTGACTGGGTGGATGGAGGCAAGTGGCAGAACCTGTTCCTCCACTTCATCGACCCCACCACCAACCCGCTCAGCGACAACTGGAACAACCTCTATGGCCTCATCGGCCTCTGCAACAACTCGATTGACAAGCTCGAGGATCTGAAGAGCATCAACGAAGCCGCCGCCACCTACCAGTACGAGGTACGTGCCGTCAGAGCTCTCTGCTACTACTATCTGATGGACCTTTTCGCACAGGTTCCCGTCGTTACCTCTTCGAAGATGAGCATCAGCGACGTGGCTCAGTCCAATCGCTCCGACGTCTTCAAGTTCGTGGTCAGCGAGCTCAGCGAGTGTATCCCTCATCTGGCGGAGGCACAGAGCCAGAAGACCGGAGAATACTACGGACGTATGACCAAGGCCGTGGCCTACATGGTAATGGCCAAGGTTGCCCTCAATGCTCCTGTCTATACTATCGACAACACCTCGGCCACCAGCTATCAGGCATTTGTCGGCGACGACAAGAGCCGCAAGTCGGTAGCCAGCGAAACTCTTGGCCAGGCTGTCAGCTCACGCGGAAAGAGCATCAGCATCACCCTCGACGGCACCAGCCGCAACGCTTGGGAGACTGTCATCTATTGTGTAGATAAGATCACGGCACAGGGCTATAGCCTGCAAGCCAATGTGACCGACTGCTTCAGCACCAGCAACCAGAGTTCGGTGGAGAACATCTTCACCCGTCCGAACGACGAGACCACCTACCGCGTGGAGGACTACAACGTGATCCGTTCGCTGCACTACAACCACGCCAGCGCCCTGGGCAAGAGCGCATGGAACGGTGCCTGTGCCACCGTACACGAGATGAACATCTTCGGCTACGGAACTCCCGAGCAGGATCCCCGTCTGAGCCTCTTCTTCTTCACCGGTCAGGACTATGTGGAGCAGACTGGCACCACCGTGGATGACGGTGTGGGCGGCGTGCTCGAATACCTGCCTCTCGAAGCTCAGGTCGATTACCCGAAGGAGGGAGAATGCGATGAAGTCTTCAAGAATGCACATGTCGTAAAGTGCGGTGGTGCACGTCTGAAGAAATACCAGTACGACCTCACCTCCCAGACCTGGAACATCGGCAACCAGGACCTCGTAATCTTCCGTTATGCCGATGCCCTTCTGATGAAGGCCGAGGCCGAATACCGCAATGGTACAGGCGATGCCTTGGCTGACCTCAACACCATCCGCGAACGTGTAGGTGCAACACCTCTCACCACTCTCACTCTCAACGATATCCTCAACGAACGCATGCTTGAACTCTGCTGGGAGGGCGTACGCCGTCAGGATCAGGTACGCTTCTGCACCTTCACCCAACCTACCGAAGATCGTTTCGTAGGTGTCTGGAAGAATGCCGTAGCCAACAACTACGTGGACGATAACCAGGGATACACCAACGTCTATCCTATTCCATCGTCGGTGCTCAGCCTCAATACCAGTTTCAAGCAGAATCCCGGTTATTGATTCCCTTTTGAAGGTTTAGTTTTAAATAATATGTGTGTGTTAATGTGCTGCTTCTGCGAAGAAACAGCACATTTTTTCGTACTTGAGAAAATTTTCGGCTTCAATGCTTGCAACATTCATTTTTTCTTTGTAATTTTGCAGCGCATATAACCCTGAAAAAACAATGATTCAACTACGAAAACTAATATCATTGGCTCTTTGCCTGACAGCCAACTTCACATACATGTCCGCGGCCATGCCCTCCACCGAAAAACTGTTGCAGCAACTCGATGCCGACGTGGCCAACCGCACAGCGTTTATTCAGAAGCGGGAAAAGGAAATCGACAACCTGAAACTTCTGCTTCCTCGAAGCCCAGTTTCGGCACGTTTCGAGGTCTGCGACGAGATCTGCCAGCGCTATGTGGGATTCAATGCCGACTCGATGCGACATTATGGTGAACTTTGTCTGCAATATGCCCGTGACCCTCAGTTCGGTAGCGCCGAGAAGCTACAACGTGCCAACATTCACCATGCTTTCAGCCTGGCTACCAATGGCCTCTATGAACAGGCCAAGGAATTGTTGATCCCGATGGAAGGCAATGTCTTCCTAAGCAACCGGCTGGACTACTTCAAGGCAATGACACTACTACTCGTATGGGAGAGTGACTTCTCTACCCTACCCGATGCTTTCGAACATATCAAGCCCCAGCTAATGGCTTGCTATGATTCGATCATCAGTTACGAACAGGACCCTCTCTTCCGACTGCATCAACGCGCCATATTGGCAGGTTTCGACGACCAGGAGAAGGCCAAACAATACGTTCTGCCGGCTCTCGACACCATAAGCCTCGACAATCCCGACCTGCGTTTCCTGGCCAACACAGCTGCCACCAGCTACGAAGCACAGCAAAAGGCCGACAGTTCCCTCCACTACTATGCGCTGAGCGCCTTGTCAGATTTGCGTCAAGGGGTGCTCGAACATGCTTCACTACCTAAACTCGCGCTGCTACTTTTCGCTCGAGGAGACATCGACCGAGCCTACAATTACATGAAATGCAGCGTGGAGGATGCTGAAGCCTGCGGTGCCCGCCTGCGTACGGTGCAGATTGCCGAAGATGTCCCCATCATCCTCGACGCCTATCAGGCCAAGGTCAGGGCACAAAACTCACGACTTCGGAATGGACTGATTGCCCTGGCATTGCTGCTAACCGCTGTCACCGTGCTTTTCGGACTTCTCTTCTACACCCATCGTCGACTGCGCAGAGCACGACAACGCGAACTCGCCTACCACGACGACCTGCGTCGCAGTAAAAAGGAGGTCGAACAGGCGCTTCGACAAGTCCGACAAATCAATAGCCAGCTGAAGGAAAGCAACCAGATCAAGGAGACCTATGTCACCCAATACATGAAACAATGTTCGGCTGGTATCGCCAAGATCGAGTCCTATCGCCTCGCGCTGCAAAAAACTGCCCTCTCGAGCAACTACGGCAAGCTGCTCGAAACCATCAAGGACACTCGGGTCATCGACAAGGAGTTGGATGAATTCTATCGCAGTTTCGACGAGACCTTCCTGAGCCTCTTCCCTACGTTCAAGGCCGACTTCAATGCACTACTTCGACCCGAAGAGCAACTGCCCGAGGGAGATGCAGGTCGCCTCAGCACCGAACTGCGAATTTTCGCGCTCATCCGCCTGGGCTTTACCGACAGCGAGGAGATAGCCAACTTCCTGCGTTATTCGGTCAAGACCATCTACAACTACCGAACCAAGATGCGCAACAAGGCATTGGGCGACCGAAACCAACTTGAAGACAAGCTGATGAACATCGGCATCATTGGTTCCTGATACCGTTAGTTCACTGTACAAAGCCGCTGCACGTCGTCGTCGAATGTCTCGCGACGGCGTGCTTTGCCTTTCATCACCGAGCGGCAGTTATAGATGGTCTGAGGCGAAAGAAACAGAAGACCAGCAATGTCAGCGGTGTTCTTCACCCCCAGGCGGATCAGGGCAAAGGTACGCAGTTCAGTGGTGAGCGTGCCGGGCGACTTCACCGCAATTTGCCCTTCATCGGAAAGCAGCGCATTGAACTCCTCCACAAAAGTGGGATAAAGGTCCAGAAACGCCTTGTCGAAACGATGCAGGAAGGTTGAGGCATCCTGTTCCGAGATGCGTGTCGAGGAGATAGTATGCAGCAGATCCTGTGCCTGATTGGCCTTGATCTTTCGCTTCACCAAGGTCTGGTACATCCCCAGCTTGTCGATGTATTTGGCACAAAGGTCAATGAAGATCGAGGCCAATCCCTCACGACGTTTGTTGGTGTGGATGAGTTGCTGGTTGAGTTCCTTCAATTGCTGGTTGAGTGCGGCATGCGTCTTGTTGCTGTCGGCCAACTGCTTGTTCATGTTGATCAGTTTCTGATGGCTGCTGGCCAGTTCCCTACGCCTCGACGCCAGCTTACGGTTCTGCTTGTAAATGTAATAGGCCGTGAGGAGCAATGCCAAAACCAACAAGGAAATGAAAACGACAGAATTACGCAATTTCTGATTCTTGGCTACAATAGTGGCCTGATAGGTGTTCATGATTTGTGGAAGCGTGCGTGATATTTCGAGGATACGCAATCGGTTGTTGTAGAACTTGGCATCCTCCATCGAGGTGTTGATATAGAGTTCTGCCCGCGTGATCTGTTCTTCACTCTCATCGAACAGACAGACGGCCAGATCCTGCAAGGCAAGATTCTCCATCGTGCAGTTCTTCAGGTCGCACATCGCCGCCTTGATCACATATTCTATATATTTATCCTGTTCTCCTGCCACCCTATAATTACCAGCCAATGCAAACGAGGCCATCGAGTATGCTCTCGAATGTTGGTCGATACGCTTAACAGCCTGCAGGTAATGAATGCGAGCCTGTTTGCCGTCATGGTCCAGATATACATTCTTTTCGCCTTGATAATAATCGTAGAGCGGATTATCGGGCCCTACATATCCTATGGCTTGTCGCAGACAACTATCAGCTTTGGAACGATAGAGCGGGGCATAATAGACATCGTGGCAATAGTCCGACCAATAGGAATAAATGGCATTATAAGCAATGAGTTGCTTGAAGCGCAACAGGGAGTCGGTGGGCTGATCATCGAGCGTTTTCATACATTCCAAGGCTTCGGAATAAAGGCCACCGATAGCCAATATCTCCGAACGATGGATGGTAAAGAGGGTAGTAAAATAACTGTTGCGCTGTTGGAGGGCCATAGCAAGTCCTCGGTCGGCATACAGCATGGCCGAATCGAACTGGAACACATGGTATTCTTCATACAGGTCATCGATGATGGAAAGTGTTCTTTCTCCAATGACACCTTCGTTGAGCTTCCTTTTCAGGGAAGCGATTCGCTCACTCTTGACTTGTATATACTGTGAGCGTTGAGCAATGGCTGCATCCAGACTATCCATCAGCTGAAGGTTGTCAGCCCTCATCGGGAGTGACAGCACGAGAAACAACAATAGAAGAAATGACTTTTGCATAGTAATAGAGTCGACTCTGAGGTTTTCGATGGGGCAAAGATAAAAGGATTTTTTTATATCTCCAACATTTTTTGGAAAAATTTCCTCTTTTTTGCGAAATTGGCCATTTTTACTATGGCATTTTTGTCAATTATAATAAATTACTGATTTACAATAGAATATTTTCTCATAATTCTCCCATACTTTTACTATATCTTTACTAAGGTGTACAACCTATTAATATTTGTCGTTACTTTGCAGCAGAATTTCAAACACAAACCAAATTATAACGAGCAGTATGGAACAAACCAAACAACCTCTCAAAATGCGCTTCGTGCTCAGTCTCCTTGCGATTCTGATGCCACTTGGCCTCCTTGCGCAAAATATTAATGTGCATGGTGTAGTAAAGGACCAGACAGGAGAAACCGTCATTGGTGCCACAGTGATCGAAAAGGGAACCAACAACGGAACTGTGACCGACTTTGACGGTAACTTCTCCCTTTCTGTCCCAGCAAATGCAACACTTTCCATTTCATTCATCGGCTTTGCGACCCAAGAAATCCCTGTTGCAGGCAAGACCGACTTCTCAATCGTCCTGCAAGATGACAATCAGATACTCAGCGAAGTTGTGGTCGTGGGTTACGGCACCATGCGCAAGAGCGACCTGACAGGAGCCGTTGGTTCATTAGGCACCAAGGATATGGAGAACACCCCTGTAGCCAACATCGGACAGGCAATCCAAGGCAAGATTGCTGGCCTGCAAGTCATCGATGCCGGCAAGCCTGGTGACAACGTATCGATCAAGATACGTGGCCTTGGCTCTATCAACAACTGCGACCCTCTTGTAGTTATCGATGGTGTGCCCACCGACCTCGGCCTGTCGAGCATCAATATGGCCGACGTGGAACGCATGGACGTACTGAAGGATGCTTCGGCTACTGCCATCTATGGTTCACGAGGTGCCAACGGCGTGGTAATGATCACCACCAAGAAGGGTAAGGAAGGCAAGGGCAAACTCTCGCTTTCGGCCAACTATGCCATCCAGAACGCCACCAAGACTCCCGAACTGCTCGATGCAAGCCAGTATGCTGCACTCAGCAACGACATGATGGCAGGTGCAGGGTACGAAATGAATCCCGCGTGGTCGAACCCCACAGCATTAGGCAAAGGCACAAACTGGCTTGACGAACTCCTCCGCACAGGATATATGCAAAACTACACCGTCAGCTACTCGGGCGGCAGCGAGAACTCGCACTACTACGTCTCGGCAGGCCTTCTTGACCAAACGGGCATCGTGAAGAGTGTCGAATACCGCCGCTTCACCTTCCAGGCCAACAGCGATGCCAAGGTGCTCGACTGGTTAAAGTTCTCGAACAACATCACCGTCAGCGCCGACCGCAAGAAGCAGGGAGCTTACGACCTGGGCAACACCTACAAGGCCTTGCCTATCTATGACATCAAGGACGAAAGCGGCGAATGGACAGGTCCCGAAGGCAATTCCCTCTGGTACGGCAGCACACGCAACCCCATCGGCCCCACGCAGACCGACCGTCAGAAGACCAACGGCTACAATCTCCTGGGCAACCTGACGGCTGAGGTTACGCTCACCGGTTGGCTTAAGTTCAAGAGCACCATCGGTGCCGACGCCAAGTTCTGGTTTGCCGACAACTTCACCCCGAAATATGCATGGAAGCCCATTGCCACCGAGGAGAGTTCACGCTACAAGAGCGACAACAAGTCGTTCACCTACCTTTGGGACAACTATTTCCTCTTCGACTATACGTTTGCAAAGAAACACCACGTAGGCCTCATGGCGGGCACCTCGGCACAATGGAACAAGTTTGACTACCTCAATGCCCAGAAGAACATCTTCGCCTTCGAGAACGTCCATGAGATGGACAACGGACAGGAGATGTATGCCATCGGAGGCAACGAGACCGAATGGGCTCTCTTCTCCTATATGGCACGTGCCACCTACGACTACGACAACCGTTACCTACTCACTGCCACCCTGCGTCGTGACGGTAGCAGTCGCTTCGGACGCAACAATCGATGGGGTATGTTCCCCTCCGTCTCGGTGGCATGGCGCATCAGCGAGGAGTCGTGGTTCAAGAAGACCGATGCGCTTAGCGACCTCAAGATCCGTATGGGCTATGGCGTGACTGGTAGCCAGGCCAGCGTAAGCAACTACGGTTACCTTGCCTCCTACAACACCAGTGTTTATCCCTTCGGACATGCCGGCACCGAACAATCGGCCCTCGTCTCTTCGACCCTTGCCAATCCCAACATCCACTGGGAAGAAGTGGCTCAGGCCAACGTCGGCTTTGACGCCGTACTCTTCGCTTCGCGCGCCAATCTCTCGGTCGATGCCTACGTGAAGAACACCAACGACATGCTCGTCAAGGCCAGCATCCCCATCACCTCGGGCTTCGAAGACACCAGCACCACCTATACCAATGCCGGCAAGGTGCGCAACATGGGCGTCGAAGTAACTCTCCACACCGTCAACCTCAAGGGTGAACTGGGATGGGAAAGCGATTTCTCCTATACCTATAATAAAAATAAGATCAAGGACCTCAACAGCGACGTGCCCTACTACATCAACCAGATCAACAATTCCTACGTGACGATGCTGCAGAAGGACTACCCCATCAACGTCTTCTATGGCTATGTGACCGACGGCATCTTCCAGAACTACAGCGAAGTCGAATCGCACGCCATACAGCCGGGCGCCGAACCAGGCGATATCCGCTTCCGTGACCTCAACAACGACGGCGTGATCAACGACGACGACCGCACAGTCATCGGCAACCCCAACCCCACACATCTCTTCTCGATGGGCAACAACCTCAGCTACAAAGGCTTCGAACTCGGAATCTACCTCCAGGGCGTTGCAGGTGGAAAGATATTCAATGCCAATAACATCGACCTCACCGGCATGGCTGCCGCCTACAACCAAACCACTGACGTCCTCAATCGCTGGAGAGGCGAAGGAACAAGCACATCGATGCCAAGAGCCGTCTTCGGCGACCCCAACCAGAACAACCGCATCAGCGATCGCTATGTCGAAAATGGTTCCTACCTCCGTCTGAAGACCATCTCGTTGGCCTACAGCTTCCCCAAGAACTGGCTGAAGGTCCTGACCATCGACAGCGCACGCCTTACCCTCTCGTGTGAGAACGTGGCTACCATCACCGGATACTCTGGTTTTGACCCCGAGGTTGGCATCAACGGCATCGACCTCTCTACCTATCCCATCTCACGCACATTCAACATCGGCTTAAACTTCAACTTCTAAAACGACGACAGATATGAAAAAGATATATATGATGGCCTTGGCAGCATTGCTGTTCTCTTCCTGCGGCGAAGACTTTCTGGACAAGGAACCCAAGAATACGGTTGACCCCGAAACCAACGTCACCGACGACGTGGCTGTAGCACTGGCCAATGCCTGCTACCGCACCCTCCAGTCGTCCAATATGTATAACCAGCGTATCTGGACTCTTGACATAGTAGCCGGCAACAGCATCGTAGGCGCAGGCGGTGGCACCGACGGCCTTGAGACCGTACAAGCAGCCAACTTCATCACACAGAGCGACAACGGTATGGCCCTCTATATGTGGCGCTCTCCCTGGGTGGGCATCGGACAATGCAACATCCTGATCCATGCCCTCGAAGGACAGGAACTCGAGCCTGGTGGCCTCAAGGAACGCTCGCTGGCCGAAGCCTACTTCCTTCGCGCTCATTACTATTTTGTCCTCGTGCGTCTTTACGGCGGCCTGCCTTTACGTACCGAACCCTACAACCCGGGCGAATCGACCGACATCGCACGCTCATCGATCGAAGAGACCTACGCTCAGATCATTGCCGACTGCCAGCGTGCCATTGATCTGCTGCCCGCCAAGTCGCAGTACAACAGCGACAATGTAGGCCGTGCCAGCCGCGATGCCGCCCTCACCATGATGGCCGACATACTACTCACCCTCGCCCCACAGAACCAGAGTTACTACAGCCAGGTTACCAGCCTCTGCGATCAGGTGACAGCCCTTGGCTACGACCTCAGCCAGTGCGCCTATGAAGATAACTTCGACGCAACCATCAACAATGGTCCTGAAAGCATCTTCGAAGTGCAGTTCTCGGGCAACACCGAATACGACTTCTGGGGCAACAACCCGCAGTCGAGCTGGCTCAGCACCTTCATGGGGCCGCGCAACGCTGACTTCGTGGCAGGCGGCTACGGCTGGAACCAGCCCACGCAGGAGTTCGTGGATCAGTATGAACCAGGCGACCTGCGCAAAGACATGACCATCCTCTACGAAGGCTGTCCCGACTTCGACGGAAAAGCCTACCGCAGCAGCTACAGCAACACAGGCTACAACGTCCGCAAATTCCTCGTCACCAAGTCCATCTCGCCCGAATACAACACCAATCCGCAGAACTTCGTGGTCTATCGCTACGCCGACGTGCTGCTCATGAAGGCCGAAGCCCTCAACGAACAAGGACAGACAGCACAGGCTGCCGACGTACTCAACATCGTGCGCCAGCGTGCCGGTCTTGCCAACGTCGCCAACCTTACACAAGAGGCCATGCGTGAGAAGATCATCCACGAACGTCGCATCGAATTGGCTTTCGAAGGACACCGCTGGTTCGACATGATCCGCGTGCAGGGCGGCGACTATGCCGTCGGTTACCTCCATTCCATCGGCAAGACCCAGGCTACCCGCGAACGTCTGCTTTTCCCAATCCCACAGACCGAAATGGATGCCAACAGCCTGATGACACAGAACCCGGGTTACTAATCTCAAAAACACTCACCACGATGAAAAAGTCTTTCAACTATATCCCTGCCTTCATTCTCTGCGGTCTTGCCCTTACCGCATGTACCGACAATGACTATATGGAGCTCGACAAGGGTCACGACACACTGGCCCTCTCGGCCTTCCAATCGGCCGACGTGCTCGACGAAGCTCTCCATGCGAGTGAGGCTATCTCCCTCAGCTGGACCACAGGCACCAACTATGGTACCGGCAACCGTATCTGTTATACCCTCGAGATTGCACCCGCAGGATCGGGCTTTGCCGATGCCTATACGGCCGTCGATCAGCAAACGCAAACCTATTCCTGGTCGGTTAGCCAAGAAAACCTCAACGCCTTGTTGCTCGACAAGTTCGGCGGAGTAGCAGATCAAAGCCAGCAACTCGATGCCCGTGTCACCGCCCACGTAATTGGCCAAAGCGAAGTTCAGACAGCCACGCTCACTTTTGCTGCTACACCCTATGCACCCGTTACCTCCACACTCTACCTTGTGGGTGACGCCACACCCAATGGTTGGGACAACTGGCATGCCACTGAGATGAAACGCATTGACAACGGACAGTTCACCTGGGAAGGTAATCTCCGACCAGGCTCGTTCAAGTTCCTCACCACCCTCGGCGAATGGATTCCTTCGTACAACCGCGACAGTGACGGACGCCTCGTGCTGCGCAACAGTTTCGACGAACCCGACGAGCAGTGGCAAATCACCGAAGAGCATTACTATCAGGTCAATGTCAATCTGCTCACCCGTGAAATGACTTACGTTCAGACCGATGGCGAGGCACCACGCTTCGGAAACCTCTATTTCGTCGGACAGCCCACAGGATGGGGCTTCGTCAAGATGCAGCGCGACCCACTCGACCCATTCCTCTTCCGCTACTGCCGCTTCTTCGAATCGGGCAATGGCGGCGAGTTCAAGTTCGGCACTTCAGAAGGAGCTTGGGAGAACATGCTCAAGGCCACACAAGCCAATGCTCCTTATACAGACACCTCAATGGAGTTTGTTGCAGGTTATGATCCCGATAACAAGTGGTTTCTGCAGGAGAGCGAGACCAACCGTGCCTACAAAATCTGCGTCGATATCCGTTCGGACCGCGAGCGAATGATGATGCGCGAATTCTCACCCTACGAGATGATCTATCTAGTGGGCGATGCAGCACCTTGCGGCTGGGATCTCGGCAATGCCACGGCCATGACGGCCACCGAAAGCCCCTACATCTTCTCCTGGACAGGTAACCTGAATACAGGCGAACTGAAGTTCTCGTGCGACAAGCAGTCCGACTGGAACGGCGCTTGGTTGATGAATGCTTATGGCAATGGCGTTGAACCGACAGGCAACACCGAACAGGCACTCTTCATCGACAAGAGCGACGACTACTTGAAGGACCAGTACCTCGACGTGAACATTGGCGACGTTGACAACAAGTGGCGCATCATGTCGGCAGGCACTTACACCATCACCATTAATCAACTCGACGAAACCGTCTCCATCGTGAAACAATAACCCATATTAACTCTCATCACACCATCATAAAATGAAAATGAACCTCTTGTTCCTTGCCTTTGCAGCACCCATGCTGCTATCGTGCAGTTCCGATGATGACGATAACCTCGGCAACGTGCCCACCGACATCATCCAACCTGTGGTCAACACCACCGCGCAACTCCAACTCGACATCCGCACCGACCGCGCTCTTTATCAGCCAGGTCAGACCATTCTCTTCACCGCCGAGGGCACTATGCCCTCCGGTGCCAGAGTGCGCTACCGCCAGGGTTGTGACATCGTGGCCGACGAAGCCCTCGGCAACACATCGTGGACATGGACTGCCCCCCAGACCGACTTCACCGGTTATATGGTGGATATTTATGTCACCAATGGCTCCGCAGAGACGATTTATGGCACTACGGGCGTCGATGTTTCGAGCGACTGGGCACGATTCCCGCGTTATGGCTTCGTGGCATCGTTCGATCAGAGCAAGTCACCCGAAGTGATTGCCCGCGAACTCGCCCTGCTCAACCGCTGCCACATCAACGGCATCCAGTTCTACGACTGGCATTACAAGCACCAGTGGCCCCTAGGCGGCACACGAGACGAGTTGATGGAGGCATATACCGACATCGCCAACCGCGAAATCTATACAAGCGTCGTCAAGGAGTACATCGCCCAGCAACACGCCCTCGGCATGAAGGCCATGTTCTACAACCTTTGCTATGGTGCCCTCGACGATGCCGCGCAAGATGGCGTCAATCCGAAGTGGGGCATCTACACCAACACCAACCACAACCAGGACAAGCATTCGCTGCCTTCGGGCTGGAAGGGCGACATCTACCTCATGGATCCCTCCAACAGCGACTGGCAGCAGTATCTGGCCGATCGTAACGACGATGTGTATTCCTGCTTCGACTTCGACGGTTTCCACATCGACCAACTAGGTGACCGCGGCACGGTGTATGACTACTACGGTAGCCAACTCAACCTAGCCAAAGGCATCGGCTCGTTCATTGAAGCCATGAAGGCACGCCATGCCGACAAGCGGCTAGTGATGAATGCCGTGTCGGGGTATGCCGCCGACCAGATCGGAGCAACGGGCAAGACCGACTTCATGTACACCGAGATGTGGGGCGGAGAATCACAGTACAGCGACGTGCGCGAAGTCATCAGCCGCAACACCGCCTATTCGGGCGGCAAGAACTCCATCATTGCTGCCTACATGAACTATGGCAAATCGGGGTCGGCGGGCACATTCAATACACCAGGCATCCTGCTCACCGATGCCGTGATGTTCGCCCTCGGCGGTGCACATCTCGAACTCGGTGACGGCCATATGCTCTGCCACGAATACTTTCCCAACAGTAACCTGCAGATGAGCGATGAACTCAAGTCGGCCATCGTAACCTACTATGACTTCCTTGTCGCCTACGAGAATCTGTTGCGCGACGGAGGCCGCGAGACCATTGCCTCACTCGCTTCAGGCAAAGCCAACGTAGCCCTCACCGCCTGGCCCCCAAAACTCCAGACAGTGACCACCTACGCAAAGAATGTCGACGGAAAGCAGGTGGTCCATCTGCTCAACTTCCTGCAGGCCAACAGCCTCAGTTGGCGTGACGAGCAAGGCAACATGCCCGAACCCCAAACCATCACAGACCTTCCCCTCCGCATCAAGGCTTCGGACGTGAAGCGCCTTTGGGTGGCTTCGCCCGACAATCTCGGTGGTGCGCCTCAACAACTTAACTTCACCCAGGACGGTGGATACATCAATTTCACCCTTCCTTCGTTGAAATATTGGACCATGATTGTGGTCGAATAGCCTTCACTCTCAGCCCGATGCCACCCTTTCGGTGCATATTTTGATAAAAGTGCCCAAAAGATTTGGTGGTGTCGGGATATTTTTCTATCTTTGCCCCGGGCAAAAGTGTATTCCCGCTCCCTATTTGGGCTGCATAGGGCAATACAAACGTCTGGACAACAGGCGTATATGGCTTCCGAACCACTCCCAAACAATTCCTTCGGATGCCAGCGTATCGGAAAAACACCTATCTTTGCAGCGCACTTTTCTAATATTTCACAAAAAATGAAAAAACTTCTCCTCCTCGCCATTATGGCAACCTCACTTGCCCTTGCCACCGAGGCACAAACCATCTACAAGACCCCGCAATACGAGTGGCGGGGCAACCAGTTCACGCAAGGCCGATTCAAGGCTAAGGCCAACAGTGCCACCGACATCACCAGCAACTACCGCGACGAGTGGACCAGCACGGCGCCCAACTTCATGCCCGACATCGATCCGGGCATCGACCGCGAGCACTGGACCCTGAAGCGCGACATCAGTCACCTGCCCCACTACTCCTCTTCGCTCACCATTGACAATGCCCTCTTCAATATGAGCCTGGAGGAGAGCGAACTGGCCATCGAACCCGATTCAACCTATCGCACAGGTGTCTTCTGGGGTGGCGTGTGGACGCGCGACGTTTCCTATTCCATTCTCCATGCCTTGGCACAACTGAATCCCGAAGTGTGCCGCAAGTCACTTCTGGCAAAGATCAATGCCAACAACCGCATCATCCAGGACACAGGCACAGGTGGCGCCTGGCCTTGTTCGACCGACCGCACCACGTGGATTCTTGCCGCTTGGGAGGTGTATCTTGTAACGGGCGACAAGGAATGGCTCGACCGCATCTTCCCCGTCATCATGGCAACCATCGAGGATGACCGTGTGGTGGCCTACGACCCACAGACCAAACTGATGCACGGCGAGACGTCGTGGCTCGACTGGCGCGAGCAGGAATATCCCACATGGGCACAGCCTGCCGACATCTATCAGAGCGAAGCCATGGGAACAACCGCCGTACACTACCGTTCGCTGCGCATCCTGGCCGAGATTTGCCGCCTCGAAGGACAGCCTGAATGGGGTCGCAAGTACGACAGCTGGGCCAATGACCTTCGCGAAGGCATGAACCGCAACCTCTGGATGGAGGATCGCGGCCTCTATGCAATCTACCTTTATGGTCGTAACCACCTCGTACAGCATCCGCAGATGGAAATCCTCGGTGAATCATTTGCCATCCTTTGGGACATCGCCGACTTCGACCGCCAGAAACGCATCAGCCAGAGCATGGTGAGCGAAACCTTCGGCACACCCGACTTCTACCCCAACCTCAAGGACCAATATCCCTACCATAACGACGGCATGTGGCCCTTCACGCAGGGCTACTGGATGAAAGCCCAGGCCAAGGCTGGTAACGAAGAAGGCGTGCTCCATGCCATCTCTTCGATCTACCGCCTGGCTACCATGACACTCACCAACCTCGAGAACATGGTAATCTACAACGGCAACGAGAAGGGTCTGCCCATCAATTCGCCGCGTCAGCTGTGGAGCGTAGCCGCCGACCTTGCCATCGTGCCCAACATCTACTTCGGCATCAACTATGAGATGGGTGGCATCCGCTTCCGTCCCTTTGTGCCCAAGACGCTCAAGGCCGAACGTCATCTTTCGAACTTCAAGTACCGCGACGCCGTGCTCGATATGACCATCACGGGCTTCGGCAACAACCTGAAGTCGTTCAAACTCGACGGCGTGGAAGCCGATCCTTTCTTCCCAGCAAACCTCAAGGGCGCTCATACCATCGAAATGGTACTCGACAACCATCAGCCAGCGCCAATGCAGATGGTGATGCGCGAAAATGCCTACCAGCCGCTCACACCCGTAGCAAATATAAGCGGAGAGGTTATCAGTTGGCAGGAAGTGCCCGAAGCCAAGGAATACATCGTGCTGCGCAATGGCAGCGAGATGACCCGCACCACAGCGCTCAAGGCAGAACTGCCAGGCGATGGCGAATATGCCGTGGTGGCAGTTGGTGCCGACGGCTGGCACAGTTATATGAGCGAACCATTGAACCATTACAGCCAGGCCGCCCTCTACGAAGTGGAGCGTTTTGCCCTGCCTTTCGACCCCAATCGCAAGGCCGTGAAGGAGAGTGTAGGAGCTGGTGGTGGCGTGGCAGGCAAGGCCGAAGTGCGTGCCGAAGTACCTACTCTGAAGGGTGTAGACATCAGCGGAGCACAAGGAAACGTAGCGATGATCACACGCAACGAGAACATCCTCATCACCATCCCCATCGAGGTGGCTGACGACGGACTCTATGCCATCGATTGGCGTTATGCCAACGGCAACGGCCCCATCAACACCGACAACAAGTGTGCCACCCGTGTGCTCCGCGTCGATGGAGAAGCCGCTGGCGTCAGCGTCTTCCCCCACCGTGGCACCGACGAATGGAACAACTGGGGTTGGAGCAACGCCTGCACTGTCAACCTCACTCGCGGCCGTCACGTCGTGACCCTGCAGTTCTGCGATGCAGTCGAAAACATGAACATCCACGTCAATCAGGCCCTGCTCGACCAATTGCGCGTCACCAGGCTATAATTTTGAGCTTCAGCGACCATTCTAATATTGTTTACTCTATGAAAACGACAACACTCCCCGCAATGGCTATCGCAGGTGCCCTGCTGATGGCTTGCACCCAAAACAACGACAGCGCTGGCGACACCGCTGCAAGTGACCAACCCATGAGCACGAACATTGCCTGGCAAGACCAGCACGCGCGCTTCACCGTCGTCAGCGATGGCATCATCCGTCTGGAATACGCCCCCGACGGCAAGTTTGTCGATGACCCATCGTTCGTCGCCACCTGCCGCAAATACCCCAAGGTGGAGCCTGTTGTCGTCGAGGATGAGCAGCAGGTCAGCATCTCAACCCCTCGGATGAGCCTCAAATATAAGAAAGGTACCGGATCCTTTACCGCTGAAAACCTCAGCATCGAATCAGCTCCTGAACTTTCGACTAAATTCATCTGGCATCCAGGCGACGTGCAGCAATGCAACTTAGGAGGCACCTATCGCACCCTCGATGGCTACGACGGCGACCGCTACTATTCGTGGCAGCACGACAAGCCAGGACAGGGGCAACCATTGCCCCTCGAGAATGGTCTGCTGGCACGTGACGGCTGGACCCTCATCGACGATTCGGAGGGCCTGCTCTTCGATGGCGATGTCAACGACCTCTCTTCGCCCGAACTCCCTTGGGTGAAGCAACGCCCAACAGCAGCCAGTGACACGCAAGAGAAAGCCACCGACTGGTACTTTATGGCATACGGTCATGACTACAAGCAGGCACTTGGAGACTTCACGTTGCTGGCAGGACGCATTCCTCTGCCTCCACGTTATAGTTTCGGCTACTGGTGGAGCCGTTATTGGAGTTATTCCGATGGCGAAATGCGACAAGTGGTGAGCGACTTCGAACGCTATGGCATCCCGCTCGACGTGCTCGTGGTCGATATGGACTGGCACTGGACCGAACCGGGTCTCGGAGGATGGACGGGTTACACGTGGAACAACCGTCTCTTCCCCAGTCCCGAGCAGTTCCTCTCTTTCCTCAAGGAGCATAACCTGCAGATCACCCTCAACCTCCATCCTGCCGATGGTGTGCCGGCTTACGAGGACAAGTATGCCCAATTGGCCGAATTCCTCGGACGTGATCCCAAGAGCACCGAGACCATCCGTTGGCAAAGTTCCAACAAGCGCTTTGTGCGCGGTTGGCTCGACAAGATGCTTCTCCCTCTCCAAAAGCAGGGTGTGGATTTCTGGTGGCTCGATTGGCAGCAGCAGTTGCAGGACGATAGCATTCCCCAGCTCAGCAACACGTGGTGGCTCAACTATTGCGTCTTTGACAACCAGCGTCGCACACAGCCCGAACATCGTCCTATGCTCTACCATCGTTGGGGTGGTCTGGGCAACCATCGCTATCAGATAGGCTTCTCGGGCGACACCTACTCCACCTGGGCTTCGCTCGACTATCAGCCTTACTTCAACAGCACAGCTTCGAACGTTGGCTATGGCTATTGGAGCCACGATCTGGGTGGTCACATGTTTGTTCACAACGGCGACGTGCTCGACCGCGAACTCTATGCCCGCTGGATGCAGCTCGGCACCTTCCTGCCCGTGATGCGCAGCCACAGCACCAAGAGCGCCAATATGCAGAAGGAACCCTGGCGACTAGGCCCGGAATATCAGGAAGTAGTTACCGCTGCTATCCTGCAACGCTACGAGCTCGCTCCTTATCTCTACACCGCCGCACGCCAAGCTTGGGAAACAGGCGTATCGATCTGCCGCCCGCTCTACTACGACTATCCTGAGGCCAAAGAGGCATACGCCAAGGAATTCCGTAACCAATATATGTTGGGCGACCAGTTGCTCATCGCGCCCATCACAAAGCCTATGGAGCAGGACATCAGCACCCTCACGGTTTGGTTGCCCGAAGGCAGCGATTGGTATGAAGTTGCTACTGGAACTTTGCTCAAAGGCGGTCAGACGGTAGAGCGCCGCTTCCTCATCGACGAGTATCCCGTCTATGTCAAGGCAGGATCGATCCTCCCCACTTACGGAAAGGTGAAGAACCTTGCAAGCAATGACGAAAAGGTCATTCTCACCGTCTATCCGGGTGCTGCCGAAGGCCAGGGCTGCATGTACGAGGATCAAGGCAACGACCGCGACTATGCCACCCAGTTTGCCACAACCTGCTACAAACTCACCACACAAGACTCAAACCCCTCAAACCCTTCAAACTCCTCAAACCCCACAACTCAGGTCATAACCATCAGCCCACGCAAGGGCAGTTACGACGGTATGCCCAAGCAGCGTGAAATGGCCATCAAACTTGTAGGCTCAATCGTTCCTCAACGTGTCACCCTCGATGGTCGTGAGGTGGCCTTCTCCTACGAAACCGCTCAACTTGCCGTCTGCATCGACCTTGGCGAAATCAATCCTGCGGTAGAACATAAGGTCGAAATCACCTGTCCTGCCACCGACCTCCAACTCAACGACGGACTCGTGGCTCAGATGCGACGCATGGCACGCACCATGACGCAAATGAAGTTCCGCGATGCCGGCATCAACTACGTCGAAGGCTTGGGCGAAATGGGTTCGCTCTGCGAAGCTCTCCGTTACTTCCCCGACGAGGCTACCCAGCGCATCACACAGTTCCAGCAGAACTATCGTCGTCTGCCCGCCCTGCTCGACTCGCAGGGCATGTCGGAGGCCAACAAGCAATGGTTCCTGCGCAGTATAATATATGAATAGAAGATGAAATTATTATTCACTTGGTCGCTTCGCTCAAAATTATAAGAAAATCATTTTTAAAATTATCAGAAGAAGATTGCACGAAATGGCCGTGACCAATCCCGACCCGTTTTTTTATAATTTTTTGATTTGATTTTTTTATAATTTTGAGCTATGCGACCCCAATAACACCAAATACAGTTTTTCCGATGAAACCGCTCCGTCTCATTGCCATCCTTGCTCTCGGCACCGCGCTCCATGCACAGGCCAGCGAAGTCTCTTCGCCCGACGGCTCGATACGTGTCAACTTCGAGTTGCAGGGTACCGTGCCGACATATAGTGTCACCTATCAGGGCAAACCGATTATCCTGCCCAGCCGCTTGGGCTATGACCTTGACAAAAAGGCTGACCTGCTCGACGGTTTTACCCTCCTGAACGAAGAACGCTCGACTTTCGACGAGACGTGGACACCCGTTTGGGGCGAAAACCGCGAGATACGCAACAATTACAACGAACTATTGGTATGCCTCGCACAAACTGCCGAAGACCGCTATATGAACGTCCGTTTCCGCGTCTATGATGATGGCTTCGGACTGCGTTACGAGTTCCCACAAAAAGGCAAGCTCAACTACTTCGTCGTTTCGGAAGAACGCACCGAATTCGCCATGACAGGCGACCACACGGCTTGGTGGATTCCAGGTGACTACGACACGCAGGAATACAATTACACACGTTCGCGTCTCAGCGAAATCAGCAGGTATCTCCACGATGCCGTCAGCCAAAACCTCTCGCAAACCCTCTTCTCCGAAACGGGCGTCCAGACCTCTCTGCAACTCAAGACCGACGATGGCATCTACATCAACCTCCACGAGGCAGCTTTGGTCAACTACCCTGCCATGCACCTCAACCTCGACCCCGAGCGTCTCGTCTTCACCTCCTGGCTCACTCCCGATGCACTTGGCAAGAAGGGATGGTTGCAGACTCCCCTGGTTTCTCCTTGGCGTACCGCCCTCATCACCGACGATGCCCGCAAGGTATTGTCCTCGAACCTCATCCTCAACCTCAACGAGCCCTGCAAGATCGAGGATACCAGTTGGATCCATCCGGTGAAGTATGTCGGCGTGTGGTGGGAGATGATTTCGGGCAAAAGCGAATGGGCATATACCCACGACTACCCATCGGTGAAACTTAGACTGACCGATTATGCCAAGGCAACACCTTCGGGCAAACATGGCGCCAACAATGCCAACGTACGTCGGCATATCGACTTTGCCGCCGACCACGGGTTTGATGCCGTGCTCGTCGAAGGCTGGAACATTGGCTGGGAGGACTGGAGCGGAAACACCAAGGAACAGGTATTCGACTTTCTGACTCCCTATCCCGACTTCGACATCAAGGCGCTCAACGACTATGCGCATAGCCGAGGCGTGAAACTCATCATGCACCACGAGACCTCTTCGTCGGTAATGAACTACGAGAAGTACATGGATCGTGCCTACCAGCTTATGCGTGACTATGGATACGATGCCGTGAAAAGCGGATATGTGGGCAACATCATTCCACGTGGCGAACACCACTACAGCCAGATTGAAATCAACCACTACCAGCATGCCATCGAACGTGCTGCCGACTACCACATCATGGTAAATGCCCACGAAGCGGTAAGACCCACAGGCCTATGTCGCACCTGGCCCAACCTGATCGGCAACGAGAGCGCACGCGGCACAGAGTACCAAGCCTTCGGCGGAATTCCTTTAGGCCACACCGCCATCCTGCCTTTCACGCGTCTGCAGGGTGGTCCCATGGACTACACGCCCGGCATCTTCGAGATGGAATGCGCCAGCGGCAGTCACTGCAACTCCACCATCTGCGGCCAGCTCGCCCTCTACGTGACACTCTACAGCCCGCTGCAGATGGCCGCCGACTTCCCCGAGAACTACGAGCGCTTCATGGATGCGTTCCAGTTCATCAAGGATGTTGCCTGCGACTGGGATCGAAGCCTCTACCTCGAAGCCGAGCCAATGGAATACATCGTGGCAGCGCGCAAGGCAAAGGGTTCGGACCAATGGTTCATTGGTGGAGTGACGGGCATGGAACCACATGCTTCGGCTGTGAAACTCGACTTCCTCGACCCGAATCGCAAATACGAAGCCACCATCTACCAGGATGCCAAGGACGCCAACTATCTGAGCAATCCGCAAGCCTACGTCATTTCCCGAAAGACGGTGAACTGCAAGACCGTGCTGAAACTCAATGCCGTGCCCGGTGGAGGCTTTGCCGTCAGTCTGAAACCTCTTTAAGACTGGAGAAATAGTTTCGTAAAATCATAGCATGACCAATCTTGGCCAAAAATGGTTATACTCTCGCAGAAGAATGACCATTCTTGGCCAAGATTGGTTATGCGACGACAGGAGCAAGCATTATCTCGGCCGTCAGAGTGCTCTATCCTATTGAAGTATGACCAATCTTGGCCAGGAATGGTTATGCGTCGATAGCAGCATGACCAATTTCGGCCAAGATTGGTTATTCTTCGACGAGAGCATACAGATTTGATAGATGAAAACATTATGCTCCGCTCGCAGCATGACCTTTTTTGGCCAAGATTGGTTATTCTCCGATTGGAAAAAGCACTCTGTCGGCCGTCAGAGTGCTTTCGCCGATGACGGCATGACCAATCTTGGCCGAAATTGGTCATACTTCGATCGCGGCATACCCAATCTTGGCCAAGAAAGGTTATGCCTTCGTAAGATGTTGGTCTTCCTCATTCCAAACGCCCATTTCGCGATAAGATTTGATGAATAACGAAAAGATATCCTGTTTAATTATCCATTTTGTCCAATAAAAACGGATGCAAACTGACAAAAACAGGCGAAAGGACACTTTTCGGCTGAAAAAAACATCAAATACTTGCAATTCCTAAAAAAACTCGCTATATTTGCACCACCTTTGGCGACAAAAGACACATATAATAAAAAACAAATAAGAATTTACAAATAACAATTTGTGTATTAATATCCATTTTTATCATGAAACAAGTTTTACTTTTTGCGCTTGCGCTTACTATGGGCGCTGCAACGGCTAATGCTGGCCAGCAAATCAGTTTCAATCATTCACAGAACCAGAAGCAGGTCATGACCGAGGCCCAACTTCCCGTTCAAGTCAAGAACTTCCTCAAGAGCGAGGCCGGCAAGGGCTTCACCGCTCAGCAGTTCATCGATGCACTTCGCAACCAGGATGCTGCCGTCAAGGCTGTCGCTGCCGACGGATCCGCTCCCACGGAGATCCCATTTGTCAACGAAGGATTCAGCAAGATGACTCTTGGCTCAGAGAATGAACCGGATGCAACTCCTATCGCTGACTTCACCGACCTCACCGAAACTCCAGGCTGGGACGGCTTCCTCTGCTATCAGGCAGGCGGTAATGTCTATACCGGATTCGACACCGAAGGCGAAGATGGACCAGGCTATCTGCTTACTCCCGCCATGGATCTTTCTGATGCCAATTACAGCGGTGCCCATCGTGCCATGTTCCGCGTGCGTGGTGCCAATGCCGCCACTACCGAACCCAAACTCCAGATTTTTGTGCTCGACAATATCGATATGAAGATTCTGTCGGCTGACTCCAAGGACATGAACGGCCAGGAGTGGATTGACCTGACCTGGGACTTCACCCGTGGCTCAGGCAAGGAGAACATCATGGCATTCAGCTGGCAGGGCTACGTGCTCTTCGACTCAGTGAGCATCAGTTACCTCGACTATGGCATCGAGACTCCTACCAACGTCAAAGGTGAACTCGTAGATGGTTCCACCATCAAAGCCACTTGGGATGCCGTTAGCAATGCTGACCATTATCTCGTCAGCCTCTATCGCCTCCAGGAAGGTTTCGTGGAAGGCTGCACCGAATTGGAAACGAAAGATACACAATATACGTTTGAAAACCTTGCCCTCAACTTCTCAACAGGCGGCTACAAGGTCGTTGTAAAGGCAGCCAACGAGGTAGGTGCCACATCTCCCGAACGTTACTGCGACGAAATCTTAGCGCCCACCGAGACCACTGCTCCTGTTGCACTTGAAGCCACCGACATCACCGCCGATAGTTTCACTGCACATTGGGAACCCTCGACCTTCGCCGATGGATACACCGTCGAGGCCATAACCGAAATGGTCGCTGGTGCCGACACCCTTGCAGTCACCCTCTTTGAGCAGGACTTCTCCAACATGACATTTGCCGAGGACGGCAGTGGACAGGTCATGATGGACAACTGCAACGCGTTCTTCAACCAGAGCGATTGGACTTGTCTCTTTGGTCTCTGCTGGAACCAGGCATTCCTCATCTACAACGCCTTAGCTGCTGCGTATGGTTCGGAATATGCTTCTTACCTCCTGTCGCCCGCTTATGACAACCTTAACCTTGGCGAAAACGGCACAGCCACCATTCGCGTCAGCTTCAAGGGCTATGTTGACCCAGCATCGCTTGACGGCGAGGAAGCCTATCTGATTGTCGGCCTCACCGAGGGCACCAACATCATTGACTACAAGGCCTTGAATGTCACCACCACAGCACAGGATTATCAGTTGGATATTGCCGGTTTCAAGAATGGCAATAACATCATATTCTATGACTACGACGGAGCATCGGTTGCCCTTGGTAACCTCAAGTTGGAAGCTTTGCTCACCGAAGGACAGTCGGCCAATGTTGTCTATGCGACTGTCGAGGCTGAGGGCCTCAATGCCAACGAAGCCGTTGTGCCGTTCCCATACGATATGGCAACCTATCGCGTAACTGCTCACGTCGCCCTTGATGGTGCAAGCCTCACAGCTACGTCAGAGGAGATTCCTGTGATTCGCGGCATCGACAACCTCGACGGCATCAACGTCCCCGCAGCTCCCGCCCGTCGCTACTTCGACCTTCAGGGCCGTCGCGTCAACGAAGTTCGTGATGGTTTCTTCATCATGCAGGATGCCAATGGCAATACGCAGAAGATGCTAATCAAATAATCTATGATCCGAAGGTTATTTCTGACCCTATTTCTTGTTCTGGGCTTCGCTTTCACCGAGGCCCAGAACTCTTCGCTTTATCTAAGCTACTGCGATGGCAAACTTGCCGAAGCGGGAGCCAGTCGCCAGGGTGTAGGAGTCACCGTGTCGGCTGCCGTAGGCTTTCCCGCTGACGGCTTGGCACAATATGCCGGTGTCGAACTCACTACGCTCCGCATCGGTCTCTGCACAATCAACGCCGACATGAATGGCCTGACGGCATGGGTGCGCAGCAGCCTGTCGGGCGAAGTCATTGCCGAAGTCGCCTTGGAGTCCTTCCAATCAGGCTGGAACGAGGTGAAACTCCCCACCCCTATCTCCATCGACGGCAAGCAAGACCTTTATCTCGGCTTCAGTTATCAGCAGGCACGTAGTGTCAAGTGCCTCAGCTTCGTCGGCGAGACCAACGCCCAAGGGGCCTGGATCGGACGCAACGGCGAGTGGGAAGATTGGAGCACTCGCCAACTCGGTTCGCTCAGCATCGAAGGCATCATCGAAGGCGAAGGCCTGCCGCAATACAATCTCAGTGTGCTCGATATGAAGCTGCTGCACGGTGAGATTGTGCGCGACGACAGTCTCCGTTTCGAAGCCACGGTCAAGAATGTCGCCTCGCAGCCAGTCTGCAGCCTACGCTTCAACTATGACCTTGCCGATGGTTTGCAGACAGGTTCCATCGAGGTGGAACAAACGCTCCAGCCGCGCGAAGAGGCAACCATCCTCTTTGGCATCCCCACCAAAGGCATTCCCGCTGGCATCAATCATCCCGTCGATGTCTGCCTGTTGTTGCCCGATGGTTCTGACGACGAGGACATGACCGATAATCGTTGTCATTTCGACTATGCCACCTACGAACAGGGTTCCGACTTCGTTCATCGTGCTTTGCTCGAAGAGTTCACCACCGAAGTCTGCGTCAACTGTCCTTCGGGTGCCCAGCGCATCGAGGCAGCCCTCGACTATGGTTATCATGACCGCATTATCATGGCTACCCACCATGCCGGTTATCACACCGACTGGCTCACCCTCCCCTCCGACGTGGACTACTGCTGGTTCTACAACGAGGGAGGCTCTACTTCGGCGCCTGCTACGATGCTCGACCGCACATTGACGGGGTACGACAAGGATTTCTCGCCGGTGTTCAACCCACCGCAGTCGCAGAAACTCTGTGAACGCTTCGACATTGCACTAGCACGTCCTGCATTGGTTGATGTCAAGGCTACATTGAAGTATGATGAAGCCCTTCGCCAGGTCACCATCAATATAGAGGGCGAACGTCTCGACGCCTTCCTGCATCAGTGTCCCGAAGCGCGCATCACCGTTTTTGCTCTCATCGACAGCATACAAGCCCATGACCAGACGGGTGCTGGACAAGGTTATTACCACCGTCACGTGACGCGTGACGTCCTCACTGACGTGTGGGGCGACGTAATTGTTTGGGATGGCAATACTTTCTCCACCTCTTACGTTTGGACCATCCCCGAGGAACTACGCGAAGAGAAGATGGAAGTCGTGGCCTTCGTTCATCGATACGATGCCGACGACCCGACCAATTGCTGTGTATTCAACACCACCCGAGCCTTGCTCTCCGACCCATCGACAGAAGGCATCGATATCGTCCGTGCGGACAATGCTTCTACTTCGGCTCCTCTCATCAACCTGATGGGGCAAAAGGTGGACAATGCTTGGCGCGGCTTCGTCATCTCGGGCGGCAGGTTAATCATGCGGTAAGCCTCGTCTGTCTCGTCAAACATTGGACGAATAAAAATAAATCAGCCCCAACCTCGAAAGAGATTGGGGCTGACTGTTTATGTATTGGGGACAATTAACGTGTTCACGCCTCTTCAGGCGGATCGATAGGCTTGGGTTTAGGCTTCTTCATACGTCCACTTTTGCGGAGTGCTTCGGCCAATATCCACTGAATCTGCCCGTTGACAGACCTGAACTCATCAGCAGCCCATGCCTCGATAGCATCCATAGTGGCGCCATCGACACGAAGCACGAAACTTTTGGTGGTAGATTCTTTTTTGGCCATTGCGAGGTTTGAAGTTTGAAGGGTTTGAGGAGTTTGAAAGGTTTGAAGGGTTAAATCAGCAATCTCTCGTCAATCTGCACCTTCGGATTAATCTTGCGCAGCTCGTCGAGGAAATCCTCTTGATAGCGGGGCGAAATCACCACGGCATTGCCATCGCTGAAATCCAGACGGATGCGCTTCAAGGAAGAGGCGGGAGCGCTCAGGATGGTTCTTGTAGGAACAACAGACACCAGTTTTGTGAGGTCGTACTTGTCAGTGAAGATGCTGAGCACCGTCACCTTGAGCGTCGTGCCATCAATCGTATATTTGATGGCATAGAGCAGGTAAAACATCGGCACAGCCACAAGACACAACGATATCAGCATTCGCCAGCCGCCCTCTCCTAAGATACCGGGCAGGAAACACACCAGCAGAACCACGATGATGAATACCACCAGTCCCACACTGATTCTTGTTCGATAGGTTTTCATAATTTTAATGATCTTTTTAGCAAATCATAATCCGTTAATCCACGTAGCGATATCCCCAAGAACTTCCTCGCTGATTGTTTCCTCGATGCCGGCATATTCCGTGGGCAAGCCCGTAGTGCAATGCTGGAAGAGATGATTCAAGCCGGGAAATTCCTTCACAAGATTCTTCTTGTTCTTCGGCAATGCCATCTCGATACCCTTGAGGTTGAGCGACGAAACCACTTGTACGTCCTTATCGCCATTGATGGCCAGGACCGGGCAGCGGGTGCCCTGAATGTCAGGGATGGGGTCGTAGTCGAGGAAATAATTGAGCCAAGGAGAATTCAATTGGGCCACCTGGGCTCGATATTGGGCCACATTGACTTGCATAGGCACACCCATGAGTTCGTAAGTGCGGTTTGCCTGTGCTGTCAAAGCAGTATCGCCTTTGGCACCAACACCAGCCATACTGATGATGAAATCGACTTTCTGCTTAGCACCAAGCATGAAGGCAACCGAGCCACCTTCGCTATGACCAAGCACACCAACCTTACTGAATCGCTTCAGCCCGCGCAGCATTTCGATGCCCGCCAAGGCATCTTCGGCAAAGTCCTGCGTAGTGGCTCCCTTCATGTCGCCCGTCGATTGGCCGACGCCACGGTCGTCGAAACGCAGCGAGGCTACGCCGTGCCTGGCCAGATAGTCGGCAATGACAAGAAAGGGCTTGTGGTCGAAGACCTCTTCGTCGCGATTCTCAGCACCACTGCCCGTTACCATTATCAGCACAGGGACCTTATCACCCTCCTTGTATCCTTCGGGATAGACCAGCGTACCCGAGAAGGTGGCATGAGCCTCCTCATTGGTGAAGTTCACCTCCTCCGTCCTGTAAGGATAGGGGTCGGTGGGATGCTGCGGACGTCGGCGCGTCACCTCACCAGGCTTCAGAGAGAGGGGCAGCGAGAATCCATTCTGCTGGAAGGTGCCTTTCAGCACGCCAGCTTCCAGCTTTCCCGCGTAGGTCATGCCAATGCTTGGCACGGCAATGTTCACCGAGTCAGCCGAGATGAAATTCAGCGTGGCAGGAATTCCTTTGGCACTCTGGTCGGGGCTGTCCATGGTGCAGACGTCCTTTCCACTGGCATCCTTATCGAAATGCAGCACGATTGTCAACTTCTGAGCACCGAGGTCCAATTGCCCCGTCCATGGTCCCGAGATCTGCTGGCCGAAACTCTGCGTAGCGGCAAGCGCCATCACGCCGAGCATCATTAATCCTTCAAGTCTTTTCATAATCATTCGAATCCTTTTTGCCCTCTTGTTTACGATAGCAGCCAAGCTTGGCTGCTTATCTTAACGACTGAACCCCTCTTAGCGCGCAAGCGCCTTAGTGGTTCAGCGTCCCCGAATTGATGACTGGCTGAGCAGGCTCATCGCCGCAAAGAACCACGAGCAGGTTGCCGACCAAAGCGGCCTTCTTCTCATCATCAAGTTCCACGATTTCCTCGTCCGAAAGTTTGTCGAGCGCCATCTTTACCATCGAAACGGCACCTTCAACAATCTTCTCACGGGCAGTGATGATGGCAGCCGCCTGCTGACGACGCAGCATCACGGCAGCAATCTCGGGAGCGTAGGCCAGATAGTTGATGCGAGCCTCAGTCACTTCTAAGCCAGCCATCTCCAGACGTTCGTTGAGTTTGCGAAGCAGTACGTCATTGACTTCCTCGCTACCACTGCGCAATGTCACCTCGTGGGTGTCGTCGCCATCGTTGTCGTAGGCATACATACCGGCCACCTGACGCAGGGCCGAATCGCTCTGCACGGCCACGAAGCGTTCGAACTTGTTCATTCTCAGTCCGGCGGCGCCGCCCACGGTCGAGGCATTGGCTACGTCGGTGTCGATGTCGAAGATAGCCTTGTAGGTGTCCTTCAGTCGCCACACAACCACCAGGCCGATCATCACGGGGTTACCCGCCTTGTCGTTCACCTTGATGGGGTCGGCATTGAAGTTGCGTGCGCGCAACGACACCTTCTTCACGCTCATGAAAGGATTGATCCAGTAGAAGCCCGTCTTGCGGAACGTGCCCACATACTTGCCGAAGAACGTCAGCACCTTGGCCTCGTTGGGTTCCTGCATTGAAAAACCGCAACAGCCGATGATGATACATATCAGAAGGATGACAGCAGGAAGCATATACCATCCATTCTCATAGGTGATGGTCAAAGCAATGAAATAGAACATGCCAAAGACCATGGCCAACACCAGGAACAGCATAATAAAACCGTTCATCGAACCACCCTTGAACTCATACTCTTTACTTTCCATAATTACTGATATTTAGAAGTTTTACCAAGAAGAATAATGATATTATTTTGATATCACATTGCAAAGAAACGGATTTCCTCTTTTCGCGCCAAATTTTTACTCGAATATTTTCTATTTTGGCGCAAATTAATCACAGATTGACACCCACAGTTCGCAAAACAAGGACCCATATTTCGACTATTCCCCGGCACGAAACGCTAAGAGAGCGGTGACAAACCTTGCTCGTCACCGCTCTCTTATCAATTACTTGTTTCTTACTCTTCGTCCTCTTCCATTTTCTCAAGAGGAGGAGCTTCTTCGGCTGCTTTCTCGAAGGCTGCTTCCGAAGCGGCATCGTGACTGGTCTCAAGGGCCTTCCGGGCCTCTTCGAGCATACTTTCGAAGACATAGATCCTCACGCCGCCAATGGTGTCGGGCCCTTGGAACGACCACATGGCAACATGCTTGTGATCGACAATCATGCAAGGAATGCCGGCACCATCGAGTACACTCTTGATGACATCCGCTTCGAAAGATGTGCCGCAATTGGTCAATAATACGGTTTCCATAGTTTTAGTATTTTACATATAAATCGCCGAGTTTCCTTTCTGATCTCCGATGAAATAGGCTCCCTCTGGCGTAAATTTGATGACTGTAACGTCGAATGTGGCTTCGCGCAATGCATCCTTTAACTTCTGGCTGACGTTGCCGAGATACATGTATCCACGTTCGAAAGCAAGGATCATGCCCTCGTTGTTGATTTGGGCAAAACGCAGGGTGCCATGCTTGGCACTGCCATCGCTCACCCAGTCCTCCATCCTACTGAACGAAGAACGCACCTGGCCATTGTCATAGACTACAATCCAATCACTATGGTCGTTGAAGGTCACCGACTTGATGGTATGACGATCGGCAATCAGTTCATAGAGGCAACTTTTGAGCATTGCAGGAATCTTATGCCAACGCATCAAGCCATCGCCATAACTGATGAACCAGCGTCCTTTTTCGCTGAGTTGGATATCGTTGATGTAATAGGCGCTGTCGTTCAGATTGTCGATCTGCTTGGCCAGATTGGTGGGAATGCGGTCGTAGGCGCACTTGTTGGTGCCGACGAAGGCGATGTCTCCTCCCTTGTCGGTGATGGCCACATTGCGACAAGTTTCCCACTTGTCGATACAGTTCTTGATATAAAAACGATCGCGCGCATTGCAGAACACGATGCTGGTAAATGCCACAACAAAAAGAAGCAATATACGTTTCATATTTAAATAGGTATTATGTTTCGTCTGCAAATGTGCGCATAAATTGTGAATCTTCCAAATTTTTGAACCTAAAAATCGTTATAGGGCCCCGATTTTATGTTTTTTTCACCAACATTCGCCTTCTCACCCGCCCTGATTGGCCGCTTCTTCATTCCAGAACTGCGTGATTTCGTCGAGCGTAATACCTAGCAGACGTGCCTGCCGGAACACCTCGGGCAGACGCTGCTGCATAAACTCGCGCTTGTGCGCCCTCAAGATGCGCTGTCGGGCATTGGGACTGACAAAATAGCCGATGCCGCGCTTCTGATAGACGATCTCTTCGCGCTGCAACAGCTCCATGGCGCGCAGGATGGTGTTGTAGTTCACCTCGAAGGTCTCGGCCAGATCACGCACGCTCGGGATGCGGTCCTCGCTGTGGTATTTTCCTTCGAGTATCTCTTCGCATATCTGATAGGCCAGTTTGCCGAAGATGGTTTTCTCTTGCGACGAAATCATAGGTTCAGAAGTTTGTGGTCGCAGACCGCGCGACGGTTGAAACAATATTGACCCAAGTGCCAGCAAGCGACAATACCTGCAAGGAATAGCAGCATCATCCATGGATTTGCCGCAAAGATGCCCCGATCCAAATAGACTACATTTGGCATCCACGAAAGGAAGATCAAAAGCACCATAATAAAATTACAGGAAAAAGACAGAAGGAGGTTGTTGATCAACAGTGGGAACAGGACATTGAAGAGGGCGATGAACAGCAGTAGAAGCAGGCCGTCGGCAGGTGCCGTGATGACGAAATCGGCAAGACTCTTCACGCTGACGAATGGGGAATAGAGCAGAGATGGCTGGAAAATGGCAAAGATGGCATTCAGGAGTAGATCGACGCCAATCAAAACTCCATACATCGCTACGTAGTGCAGCCCGATGTAGAGGATCATCGAGTCATATTTACGCCTATTGGTCTCGGGCAGCAGGGTCAACTCCTTGCTTCGATAGATCCAGAAAAAAGTCTGAATGAAAATCAATGCAATCAGGAAAGGACCATGCACATTCCACACGGCTCGCTCGTAAAAAGCGGTTGAACCATTTTCCAAGGTAGCATGGATTGAAAAGACTGCTATGCGAATCAGCACGAGCACCACAACAAAAAGCTTCAGGATCGGACGAAGTCCGTTCAGATAGATGCGAAACAAGTTTTTCATAACGCTTTAGGTGTTAACTTCAGCACGACATCAAGTTTCTGGAATTGGCGATAGCCCAGGTAGATATTGATTGCGATTCCCACTACCAGTACCACCGCGACGTAGGGAAACCAGTTCCAAAACGTATCTAGAAACAACGCACAGAAGGGATAGGCTGCAGCAAGAGCCATTGGAACAAAGGCAACGAACGTGTTTTTCATGAAACGGGCGCTCAGATAATAGCAGATAGTCAGGATCCACAGGTAGAACACCACCGTCGGCCACCTGTAATACCATGCCAACAATGGCAACAACCACCCCCTTTCGATGGGCTGTTCGATGGAAAAGAAGTATGCCAGCGGAATGCGCACCCAATAGATAATCAGCGCCGAGGCCAAAACTAAGACTATCGTCTGACAAATGTTGAAGACGATGCGCGAAGCATACTTCTCTTTCATCGTGACAGGGAGCAGCCAATGCTGCTTATGAAGCCTGTAAACACCGAAGACACTCAGGCAATGGGTTATACACATAAACCAAGGAAAGAGGAATATCCAATTGAACATTTCCGTGGTGGAGTAATGCGATTCCTGGTCGTTCCAAGTGCCATTAATGAATCCCCAAACGTCGGTTTCGGGATGTTTTCTCCAAGTGATTGCCAGCATAAATGCGGAAAAAACGAGAAAGAAGAGGATCGTCAGGACAAACGAAAGCCGCTCCGTCCTCCAATATAATCTAAACAGGTTTCTCATAATGGCAAGTTATTTGAGTGAGGTAATATATTCGAAGAGCATCTCCAGGTTGACGGGTGTCTCTGGTTCATCGGCCGTTCGACGGGCGATGCACTGGGTGCCATCAATGGTCTTTTCGCTATAGAGCACTTCGCCTTCGGGATTGGTGCCGAAGGTGTACTGTTCGGCAAGTTCCTGCATCGAACTGTCGAGCAGCAATTTCTCCTGACCGATCAAGGTCACGTGGTCGATAAGCATCTCCACATCGTGAACCTGGTGGGTAGAGATCACCATCAGTCGTTCCTCATTCATGTTGCTCGCTATCACCTTGCGGAACTGACGTTTCGAAGGAATGTCGAGTCCGTTGCTCGGCTCGTCCATCAGCAGCAACTTGGTATTGGTGGCCAGGGCAAAACTCATCAGCACCTTCTTCTTGGTGCCCATCGAGAGCGAACTAAGTTTCAGGTCGCTCTCAAGTTCGAACTCACGAAGGCAGCTGTCCATAATCTCCTGACTGAAGTTCTTGTAGAACGGCTTGTACATCTTGACATAATCGCGCATCGACATCGAGGGCAGCATGAACTCCTCGGGCACGAGGTAAATCTTCTCGAGCATCTGTTTCTTCATCTCGTTCACCACGTCTCCATCGATGGTTATCTCGCCGCTATTGGGCCGCAAAAGGCCGCAAAGCAGGTAGAGCAGGGTTGTCTTGCCGGTTCCGTTCTTGCCCAAAAGGCCATATACACTGCCCGGCTTCATCTGAAGGTTAAACTGACTAAACACATTCCGTTTTGAGCCACTGTAACCGAAAGTAAGATTTTGAATATTGATCATCGCTTTGATTATTGATTAAAACAATTATAGTGTCATACTGAACTATGACACCGCAAAGATATTTGCTCTCCCTCAAGCCTGCAAGAAAACGGAAGAAAAAATGCTTAAAAAAATACGAAACAATTATAATCGATACAAATTGTCATCCATAAATGTCAAAATATATTTATAGATTCACAACTGGAAATCCTCAGCGCCATCAGGATCATCTTTCATTTGCAAGAAAGAATGGGAAAGAGATTGAAGTCAATAATAAATCGCGCGCGATATTTTGTTAAAAACTGTTGAATAATTTATATTGCACGCGATATTTTGTTAAGAATGATTAAAGTTTTTGTTATATCCTTTGCGATATAAAATTTTCTTCGTATCTTTGCACCGTCAAAACAAAAGAAATGACATCTGATAATACATTTAATATAAAAATATAAACCCCTCAAAAAACAAAACATTATGAACGCAAACAATTCTATCCAGGCACTTCAGTTCTTCGTAACCGGACTCAGCAACGGCGCTTTCGCTCACCTCGTACAGGGCAAGCACTTCGACAGCATGGGCTTCAAGACCCTTGGCAAGAAATACACAGACCACTATTCTGAGGAAATGGGATGGGTCGAGAAATTCATGACCCGCATCAACGACCTCGGCGGCGAAGTGAAGATCGAGGACCAGAAGGGTCGTGAACTCGTTAAGGATCCCGTAGAGTACGTTAAGGCTGACCTCGCTATTCAGGAGAAGGGCGTAGAGTTGCTCTACAAGTGCATGGAGACTCTCAAGGACGACCCCACCACTTATGACCTCATGAAGGCTTACCTCGCTGACGAAGAGGAGGACCTCTACTGGAGCCAGGAGCAGGTAGAAATGGTAGAGATGATTGGTCGTCAGAACTGGCTGTACAAGCAACTCTAATTTTCCAACTCAATTAAAGGCTTAGTGACATGGCATACGACCAACTGAAACTCCAAAACCAGCTGTGTTTTCGGCTTTATACGGCTAGCCGCCTCATCACGCAAGCCTATGAGCCCTATTTCAAGCCGCTTGGAATCACCTATACGCAGTACCTCGTACTGATGGTACTGTGGGAGGAAGACAAACAGCCTATCAACACCATCGGCCAGAAACTGAAACTCGGCATCAACACCACCTCTCCTCTCATCAAGCGCATGGAGAAACTTGGACTGGTGGCTCGCCAAAGCAGCGAAACCGACAAACGCCAGCAGATAGTCTATCTTACCCAAAAGGGCAAGGACATGAAAAAGAAGGCAGCAGAAATCCCTTCGTGCATGACAAATGACTTCTGCCGTTGCGGAATTGATCCTAAATCAATGGAGACGATGATTCCCATCTTGGACGAACTGCTCAACAAACTGAGCGTGAAAGAGGAAGATTAGGCAGTTTTTCTACACTATGAAGCCGAATAGGCAAAACGAAACAAGGAAGGTAAAGGCTTTCGCCTCGTACCTTCCTTGTTGCTTTTGCTTCGCTTTCGAAGAACCGACTATTTATGCGTGCTCCTCGTGCTGTTTCTCCATATAGGCATCGATGACCGCTACGGCCACGATATTGACGATGTCGCGCACCGAAGAATCGAGGTCGGTGAAGTGGATGGGCTTGTTCAGACCCATCTGGAGTGGGCCAATCACTTCCGTCTCAGGCGAGAACTGCTTGATGAGTTTGTAAGCTCCGTTGCCTGCACTCAGCGAGGTGAAGATCATCGAGTTGACAACCTCTCCCTTCAATGGGCCGAACGGATAACGGTCGTCGCGACGCTCGTGGTCGAGAGCAAGGTCAATGGTCATCTCACCATCAATCTTCAGATCGGGCATCTCCTCATGCAGTTCTGACACAACCTGACTCATCATCGTGGCCGAACCACTATCCTCCGAACCGAAGTTAGAGTACGAAATCATAGCCATACGTGGTTCCTCGTTGAAGAAACGGATACGCTCGGCCGTAAGACGTGCAATGTCCTTGATGGCCTCCTTGTTGGGCGTCTGGTTCACCAACGTATCGGCAATGTAATAGACACCGCGCTTCGAATTGACAATGTTCATCGTAGCAAAATGATCGTAGCCTTCGCGGATGCCGATCACCTCCTTGGCTGCGGTGAACAGGTTGCTGTACTTGGTATAGACACCGGTGACCATAGCATCGGCCTCACCACTCTTCACCATCTCCATGCCGAAGTAGTTGCGGTCGGACATCTTGTCGAGGGCACGCTCGAAAGTGTAGCCAGCACGGCAGAGTTTCTCGCTGAGCAGACGGGCATACTTGGCGCGAACGGGATGGGTCGCAGTAGCACGCTGATCGATGATTTCGCAACCAGTCAAGTCGAGTTCAAGTTCCTTGGCACGACTGCGCACCAGTTCGGGATTGCCGAGCAGGATTGGCGTACAGAGACCCTCGGCCTTAGCGGTGACGGCAGCCTTGAGCATCGTGGGATGATAACCTTCGGCAAAGACCACGCGCTGCGGGTGTGAACGAGCGATGTCGTGCAACTGTTGGGTGAGAGTGGTCTCCTGCCCCATTCGACGGCGTAATTGACTCTTGTAGGCTTCCCAGTCGGTGATGGGCTTGCGAGCCACACCCGTATCCATAGCTGCCTTGGCCACGGCGGCACTGACCTCGGTGATGAGGCGCGGATCGACAGCCTTCGGGATAAGGTACTTGGGACCGAACTTCAATGTATCACCCTTATAAACACGGTTTACCACCTCTGGAACAGGTTCGTGGGCCAAAGCCACGATGGCTCGTACGGCAGCAATCTTCATCTCTTCGTTAATGGCACGTGCATTCACGTCGAGGGCACCACGGAAGATGTAGGGGAATACAATGACGTTGTTGATCTGGTTCGGATAGTCGCTACGGCCCGTACATATCAGCACATCAGGGCGTGCCGACATTGCATCTTCATAAGAGATTTCGGGAGTCGGGTTGGCAAGGGCGAAGACGATGGGCTGATCGGCCATCGAACGAACCATATCCTGGTTGACGAGGTTGCCTGCCGAAAGGCCGAGGAAGACATCGGCACCCACCATAGCCTCGCGGAGATTGTGGATGTCACGACGCGAAGTGGCAAACTCCATCTGTGTCGGACTGAGATCAGTACGGTCGTCGGTGAGCACACCATTCTTGTCAATCATAATGATGTTCTCCTTGCGTGCGCCGAGCTGGTGGTACATCTTGATGCAACTCATGGCAGCAGCGCCGGCACCCGAAACGACGATGCGCACATCCTCAATCTTCTTGCCATTGATCTGCAAGGCATTGACGAGACCTGCGCCCGAAATGATGGCAGTGCCATGCTGGTCATCGTGCATCACGGGGATGTCGCAGTTCTCTTTCAAACGTTTTTCGATATAGAAGCACTCGGGCGCCTTGATGTCCTCGAGGTTGATTCCGCCAAACGAGGGAGCAATACGCTCTACAGTCTCGCAGAACTTCACGGGATCGGTCTCATCGACTTCGATGTCGAAGACGTCGATACCGCCATAGATCTTGAAGAGCAGTCCCTTACCCTCCATAACGGGTTTTCCTGCCAAGGCACCGATGTTGCCCAATCCGAGCACAGCCGTACCATTGGAAATAACGGCTACAAGGTTGCCGCGATCGGTGTAACGGAACGCGTCATTGGGGTTCTTCTGGATTTCGAGACACGGAAAGGCAACGCCAGGCGAATAAGCCAGCGAAAGGTCTGTCTGTGTACGATAAGGCTTGGTTGGTACTACGGCAATTTTACCGGGACCTCCCGCTTCATGATAGCGGAGGGCATCTTCTTTTGTGATATTGGCCATGGCAAATATAAATTAACTGTTAACAATGAATTATCATCAATTTAAGGATAGTTATTCAATATCAAGTCGACGATTCTTGGGATATTTAACCTGATAGCGGAGGCGAAGTTTGCGCGATTCGCCAGGGTTGAGATCGAGGTTCCATACAACGATGCCGGTCTCCTTGTTGAAGTTGCCGTCACTGAGTTCTTCTGTCGTCACGGTGATGTCGGAGTTCTGCGAGACAGGCACCTGGTCATAGACCTTGATGCTGACCTTCTCCGAGCGAGTGTTACGCACGCTGATTTCCCAGTCCTTCTGCTGGGTTTGGTTGCCCGAAAGCACCTTGTGGACACTGTTGTTCTTTATCAACTTTCGCTCGATCTGGATACCATTGTCACGCCCCAAGGAAAGGTGGAGTGTATCGCTCTCGACGGGACTCAGGATGGTCTTTCCCACATAACTGTTGTCGTAAAAGACCATCGCTTCGCCTTCCACCAGGTTGAGTTCTCCCCATCCTGTGGCATCGGCCACAAGAAAGGCATCCTTGTCAATCTTGGGCACACCCTTGTATGCGTAGGTGGTAGGCAATTCGTATCGACCAAGTTGTGCAAGGACGGGCTTGTTGTTCGAAAGGATGGTGAGAGGATGTTTCACCTCAAACTCGTAGCCGAACTTGGCAGCAGTCGTAGCCACCTCCAAGTCATCCTCATCAACCAGTACACGAGCCTTCTGCTGCTTGCTATCCGAAGCGGCCGCGGTGGGTTCGGCCATCTCGACTGCAGCTGAATTAGACGACTTTCTGCGAAGCCAGCCACCCTTGCTCGAAGTGCCGTAACCCACGACAACCACGTCCTGCAACATTGCAACATCGGGCTTTAGACGGAAGTCCTTGCGGTTACCTGTGACGGTGGCCTGCTGCGACTCGTAGCCGATGTAACTGGCCACGAGGCGACGGTTACCGTTGGGCATCGTGATCGAATAGCGTCCATCAACATCGCTGATCGTACCGATCTGTGAACCGGACACAGTGACCGAGGCTCCTATCAGGGGCGATCCGTCTTCAGCATCATAAATTGTACCCGACACCTGATTGTTGTCGAGGCCAAAATTGTAGGTGGGTGCAGCCAGCCCATAGTCAAGCCAATAGGTGCGCAAGTCGGGCGACACGTTCGAGCGGTTAGGGTTGGCCGTCGAGAGCGTCACGTTCACATCCTTCCAGTCTTCGCCCGTCTGCTGCATAATGTTTGCCTTGTAGGTGAGTTGCAGTGGCTCATCCACCTTGCTCGAACGCACATCGTAAGTCGGATACCATGAGGCTCCGCTGACGTAATACTGCAGGGTGAAGAGTGCGCTTGTCTGCACCTTGGCATCGACTTTCACATCGACCACGGTGATGCGCTTCAACTTGATGCCTGCTATCGAATCGGCAATCTCATTGTAGCGAGCCAGATCAGCGTTGGCTTTCTCTTCTTCGGTGTCGAGGGCGATGAGTTTCTTGTTGATGTCCATCATCTCCTCATAGTAGTATTTGTTGAGCAGCTTGATGTCGTTGAGAGGAGTGACAGCGGTACGGCTTCCGATGTTGCAGTTGGCCTCCACCATCTGTAGCTGTGACTTGAGGACGGTGCGCTGCGCCTGCAGTTCACTCAGGCGGCGAGAAGCCACGTCGATATCGCGACTGGCAGCCTTCAACCGTTCGCTAAGCATCGTGCTGTCGGGACGAATGTAACGCTGGCTCACACCAAGCACGGTCACACTGCCCTTGGCCTTCACCTGCAGGCTGTTTCGGTCGAGGTAGGGCGAAAGACCCGTGAACGAAACGGTTTGTTCGCCGGCGTTCAGCGCCACGTTCTTTTCGCGTGTCACCTGAGCTCCATTACTGAAGATGGTCACTCCCTTGAGATTGGTTGGGAGACTGGTTTGCGCCAAGGATGTCCAAGCAGCAAACAATAAGATGGTCAGAAGTATTAGATGTCTTTTCATAACGTATGTGATTGGCTCAAATACGATGCAAAGATAGAAAGTTTTGGGTTAAGAACAAAATAAAATACCAAAATTTTACTTTCTGGCCACTAAAAAAGTCCACAAAACCCAATTAAGACTCAGAAAACGCTGTTTGACACATCATCTCCTGGAGCAAACCCTTGTGGTGACCACGCATGATGATATGATGATTTCCAATGGGTTTTGTGAGGAAATAGTGTGCTTTCGATGGGTCAGACAGACGAATTATCTGCTGTGTTCGACAAAGGTCGGGCTGTGCTTGGTTCCTGACCAGCTCCCCTTCCTCGATAAAGCAACGAGACAAGTCACCCGACACCTTGAAAATTGTCACAGGACCTTCCTTCATGTATCCACGGATACCCACTCCGATGCCAGATTCGAAGTGGGTGTCGAGTTCGTAATGCTCCACCATATTGAAAGGAATGGTACAGTGTGCAAAAAGGAGTTCTCCAGTCTCGGGGTTGATGCGCGCAGGATTGGCCTGGAATCCGCTCATTCCTGTCAGCACTTGTGCAATCATCATCGAAAGCATAGCGGGCACATCGCCCTCGCAACCTGCTACGATGCCTTCGGAATTAAAACGAGCCAAAGCCATGCATCCCGTATTGCGAACAGCGGTCAGCAGGTCGAAGCAACGCAGCGTAAAGCCCTGAAGTTGATAACGATCGACAATCGTCTTCAATGCCAAATAGATCTGATGGGCACCGGGCAATGCCTGGCGAATGGCAAGTTCCTTGGGAACATTGGCATCGGATGAAGATATTTGCATCGAGGGAGCCGAAGTAGGGTCGATAGGCGTGGCAGCTATTGCATCAAGCAATTCCTGCATAGGAATGTCTATCAGTTCAATACCCAGATATTCGCGAACCTTGTCTTTGTCTGCATGACTGGAAATCAACCAATCGGAAGGCTCTCCTACGACACCCAAGCGACACGCACGCAGTTTTCGTCGAGCAGACTCTACCTGGGCAAGCATGTTGATTCGGCGGGAGATATATCCCGGGTCTCCATGCAGGATCTCTCCCTGCAAATCATTCTGCTGCAAGTAGGAAAGAATCTCCATCGAAGCAGCTAACGAATTGCTTTTGCCCGATGATAAGAGGTAGAACTTCTCCCCCTTCCCTATTGGAAGCGTGGGGAGAAGACGACGGAAGATGCCCTCGGTGCCACCCGTTCGAACAAAGATGAGACTCAGCGGATAACTACCGAAGTCAGCATAATCACTGCCTCGAAAATCGTATTCAATAGAGAGACTTTCGAGAAACTCACGGGTCACAGCACCCACAGCCTGCTCGTCATGGAGCTCGGAGGTGAGGGTATAGATGGCTATACTTTTCATAATCTATTCTTTTTTATCGTTCTTTTGTAGTTGAGCGATTTCGGCCTGCTGCTGTTCGTGCGTCTTGGTGACAACGGGACGCGTATAGAAGCGCTTGCGTTGGGAGGGTGTGAGTACCCGCTTTCCTGCCTTGCGCTGCTCCAGGGCTTCCTGCTGACGTTCGAGATAGTTATCTGCCATACAATAGGTTAATTGTTTTTTACGACGACGTGAATCTTCTTTACCAGACGCAGGCGATACTTGGTGGAAGTTCCCGCACTGGTGATAGATCCATTGGCAGCAAAATTGAACGTCTTGGTGCCCTCTTCACAAAGATAACGGGCATTGCTGCTGGAAGTATAGACGTGCAGAGTATCGCCCTTTTGTTGTTCAATGAGCAGATTCAATTCGTCGAAGTTGCCACCATATTGCTTCTTCAAGGCACGTGCCTGCTCCTCGGTGGGAACAGCCCAGTCCTTCATATCATTTTCGAAATAGGCTTGGACAGAATCCTGCATCTGCGTCTCGTGACCTTCAGCTGCAGGTGCAAAGACGTTCTTCATCTCACGCAGACCAAGCAGAAGCACATCTGCTTCGGTTGACGTAGCATTATCAACTAGGGCAACAATATGTCCATTCCAAAGACTGCTGGGTTCGGGGATGGCTGTAACGTCATTGGTTGGAGTAACGACACCGGCTCCCCCGCTACTGCTCCCACTTCCGAACTCAAAGTCAAAGGAGCGTTCCTCCTGCCATCCTTCGATGGTGATGACACCCGTGATGTAGGGGGCTGTCGATTCGACGTATGTTCCCTTGATGGTATAGGGCACAGCCGCCATCAAAGGCTCACTGAGTTCATAACTGTAACTGGTCTGTCCTTCTGCATTGGTGAGCGAAAGGGTAAGCGTAGTCGAAGAGCCGGCACCGGGGAGAAGATAGACCTGCTCGGAAGTCCAGACATCACCCGTCTTGTTACACTTCACGTTGGCAGTGCTCGAACCGCTGAATGTGCCCGACATGTCGATGGCCTTATATTGCTGGGAGACACCTACACTGACGGCAGTCACATCCTCGGGCACAGATTCCAGGCTAAGCGAGAGACTTGCTACGCGATAGGTCATGACAACGTTGACCTTGGCCGAAGCACTGGTCAGAAGCACATCAGCACCACCCATCATCAGCGGTGACGAGGCATAACCTGCCGTAGGAATGTTGATGAGCGCCGACTGCTGGTTGTAACTCGATGGTTCGGTGTAGTTGCCTTGTCCGGCAAGAGCAGTGATATGGTAGGCACCTTCGCTGAGTTTGAGACTGATCTCGTCACTTTCGGAATTGATGGTCTGCTCACCCTTGAGTGCACCCGACTCGTCGTAGGCCATCACAAGAATGGGATAAGTCACTTCTCCCGAAGCGGCACGCGTTGTGACCTTCAGTCGAGTGGTAGCCGCTGATTCGTCGATGGCATCGGCATTGTCTTTGGCGGGAGAGAAACAACTGGTCAGCGCAAGGGCCGACAACATAGGGAGAAAGATTCGGAATAGCTGAATGGATTTCATAGGCAAACTTGTGTAAAGTTTTTCAGTTCGATATCAGATTAAATATTTTTATTGCGCAAATATAGGCAGAAAAGGAATAAGTTGTGCAAAAAACACGAAAAAAATGAAGGAAAACCCGAAAAAAATCTTCCTTCATTCAAATTATGACGCCAATAAAAGCGTTTTTCGAAAAGAATTATCGGTTGAAGAATCCGTTTGAGCCCTGCTCCTTGAAGAGTCGTGGTGTAGCCGAAGCAGCCCCCACCGTAACGGGAAGCCAAACCTCCATACCGCCCTTTTGTCCACGGTGATCCCAGGCATAATAAGGAATCAAGGTGAGTTTGCCATCGCGAACCACGAGGCGGCCTGCACTGTCGTAACTCAACGTTTGGACATCGCTGGTCGAAAGCGTACAGATGGGATAGGTATTGCCCTGGTCGGTCTTCAATTCGGCATCATTGACATTGAACGTAGCCCGAGGATTGAGCAGATAGGTGCGAACGTCAGCCGCATTGTCGGGCCACTCGGCGCAATAGACCAGCGGTCCGCGCTCCACGGCCACCATACCACGGTCGGCCCAGACGTTGTCGTTGGCTGCCACAAGGCGAGGCTCCATGTCGAAATGAAGCGTCACTACATCGCCCTTCTTCCAGGGACGGGCAATGGTGTAGTAGCCATCGGCGGTAATGCGGCCATCGGGATAGAGCGAGCGTCCCTTGGCATCGGTGACCGTCACATTGTACTTGGTCTCCTTCCCATCGACGAAACGATAAAGGTCGCTGGGCACCACATCGCCCTTCACCCACCCGGGCACGCGAATCTTGAGTGTAAACAGTCCTGCCGTATTCTTGTTGATGCGGACATTGATCTCGTCGCCGTAGGGATAGGCGGTCTGCTGCTCGAGTTCCACCTTCTTGCCGCCCACCGCGAGCGAAGCGACATTGTTCATAAAGAGGTTCACATAGACATCACGATCGCGCACGGCATAGACGTAGCCGGGCAGCGAGGGAATGAAGCGCGAAATGTTGGAAGGACAGCAGGCGCAACCGAACCATGCCTTGCGTGCATAGTTCATGTCGGAAGCCACCGCCAACGGATTGGGATAGAAGAAGCTGTTACCTTCGAGCGAAACTCCCGAGATGAGAGCATTGTAGAGCGTACGCTCCACCACGTCGTAATACTTCGACTCGCCATGCAGCAAGAAGAGACGATGGTTGACATAGACGTTGCCGATGGCTGCACAGGTCTCGCAATACGCCTCGGCATTGGGCAGTTCGTAGTTGTCGCCGAACGCCTCGCCGTTGTGACGTGCGCCGATGCCTCCGGTGATGTAGTACTTCTTTCCGACGATGTTGTCCCAGATCTTGTCGATGGCCTTCAGGTAGGCACTGTCGCCCGTGATGGCTGCCACGTCGGCCATGCCGGCATACATATAAGTAGCACGCACGGCGTGACCCACTGCCTCGTCCTGTTCGACCACGGGCTTGTGAGCCTGGCTGTAGGCATCCTTGCGCGTGGTCAAGCCACGACGATCGAGGAAGTACTTGGCTTGGTCGAGATATTTACGGTCACCTGTCACGAGGTAGAGTTTCACGAGTCCCATCTCGGCAATCTGGTGTCCGGGCACACGATCTACCTGCCCCTCCCCCAGTCCGATCTCGCGGCAGACGCAGTCGGCATAGCGGATGGCGATGTCGAGGAAGTTGCGCTTGCCCGTGGCCTGATAGTGGGCAACGGCACCTTCGAGCATGTGGCCAAGGTTGTAGAACTCATGGCTCAGCACCTCGACCTTCTCCCAACGTTTGGTGCCATGCCACTGGTGTGGATGCTTGGGGTTCATGGTCCAGGCGGTGTTAAGGTAACCGTCGGGCTCCTGTCCGCCTTTCACGATCTCGAGCACCGAATCGATATAGGCCACAAGACGCTTGTCGGGATAGGTCTGCAGCGAATAACTGGCACCTTCGATGGTCTTATAGACATCGGTGTCGTCGAACGAGAAGCCTTCCACCTTGACGTTTTCGGTGTTCTCGCCTGCCAACTGACGCGCAGCAATCTCGAAATTGCGGTAACGGCCCGACTCCTCACACTTCGAGAAAGCCAAGGGGATGGTCACCTCGCGGCTGGCCCTAAGGCGCTGTCCCCAGAAGCCGTCACCCACCTTGACCTGGGTGAAAGGCACCGGAGAGATGGGGTAACCCGGCACCTGCATCGGTGCCGTCTTCTGAGCCTGCACTGCCGTGGCGGCCAGCAGGGAAACTGCGATCAAAAGATGCTTCATAAATTTTATATTTTAGGCTATAGTGGTTATATTAATTATAGTGACTATATTAAATATACTAACTATAGTACTATAGTAACTATAAAGTGACAGACATTGCCTTGCCCTCGTAGTTTACCGTCTTTTGGAACGTGGAGGCTTCCTTGTCGCCGGCTTCCGAGGCAGCGCTCACCACATGGATGCGGAATTGTCGGCTTCGTAGCATGCCGGGATAATTGCCTTCGCGAGCGTCGATGGTCAAAGTGCACGTCACGTCGTTCCAGTGGAAACCGATCTGTGCAAACTCGCCCTGCTCGTAGCCATAGCCGTCGCCGGCATCTTCGTAGAGCACAAAGTCGCCATCGGCACCTGGGTAGATGCGTACCTCCAGGTTGTCCCAAGCCTTCTCGCCCGTGTACTGCACCTTGGGACCGAAGGGGATGATGCTGCCGGCCTTCACAAAGACGGGCATGATGTCCAAAGGTGCAAGGCGCTTGATGGCCTTGCCGCCTTCATACTGCTGGTTGTTCCAGAAGTCCCACCACTGCGTGCCTGCCGGCAGATAGACCTCGACGGGAGCCGCCGCCTTCTGCGGTTCGGGATAGATCCAGTGGCTCGTGCGTCGCTCGCCCAGCCACGAATAGAGGGGCTGGGTGATGGGCTTGACGAGCAGGGCGCGGCCGAACATGTATTCGTCGTCGCGGTTGATGGCCACCTTGTCGTCGGCGAAGTCCATCACGAGCGGACGCATCATCAGGTCACTGCGCTGCACGGTGGCACCCGCCTGGCTGTAGATGTAGGGCAATAGGCGGTAACGCAGTTCGATGAAGTGCTTCTGCACGTCGTACGCCCAGTCGCCAGGCTCACCATAATGCCAGATCTCGCTCACCATAGGCGAAGAGCAGTGGTTGCGCATCAGGGGCATAAAGGTACCCCACTGCATCCAGCGCACCATCAGTTCCTGGGCGTATGGGCTCTTGGGGTCGTTGCCGAAGTCCCAGCCGAAGAAGCCGCCGAGGTCGGTGTTCCACATCGGGATGCCGCAGATCACGTAGTTAAGGCCCGAAGGCACCTGGTTCTGCATGTCGGTCCAATTGCTCACGATGTCACCGCTCCACGAGAATGTGCCGTAGTGCTGGATGCCGAACGAAGCCGAACGCGTCATCTGCAGCTGTCGCTTGGTGTTGCCCTTCGTGGCACGCTGGTGCTCGTAGATGCCGCGGTTGTGAACCAGCGGGAAGGCATTCTTCACGCTGCGCCACGAGCCGTCGTAGGTCATGTAGTCCGAATCGCCCTCCCGCTCGAAGTGGTCGGGTTCGGTCGAATCGGTCCACCAGGCATCGAAGCCCATGCGGTAGAGGTTGGTGAGATACTTCCAGTAGATGTCGCGCGCCTTGGGGTTGAACACGTCATAGACCAGCACGCCACGGTTGCGGGGCCAGGTGTCGAACGGAAGGAGGGCACCCAGCTTGTCGAGTTCCTTGTACTGCCTGGTCCAAGGTCCGAAGTCGGGCCAAAGGGTGATCATCAGGTGGGCATTCTGCCCATGCACGTAGTCCACCATCTGCTGTGGCGTGGTCAGGCGCGGGGCTCCCTGTGCCTTCGCCTTGGCAATCTCGACATCGGGATCCTCGTCGTTGGGCAGGTAACGCATCTGCTTGGGGTCGCCTATCTTGTTGAGGTAATGTGGGTTCTCGAACTTCATGGCGTTCCAGTTCGAGTCGCAGCCCCAGTACTGCCAGTCCTGCACGATGGCGTCGATGGGGATGTCGCGGCGGCGGTATTCGTCGAGCACGCCCGAAAGCTCGTCGGGTGTCTTGTAGCGTTCGCGGCACTGCCAGTAGCCATAGGCCCACAACGGGAACATCGTGGCCTGTCCGCTCAGCAGTCGAATCTGCTCCACCACGCCGTCCTGCGTACCGTCCTTGTAGAGGAAGTAGTAGTCGATGCCCTCGCCGACGCTGCTGCGCAGGGTGGTCCCGCTAGCATCGTCGCTCCAGAACGTCTCTCCCGCATTGTCCCAATAGATGCCGTAGCCCTTCTGGCTGGTGAAGTATGGGATGTAGATGTGCGTATTGGTGTTCCAAAGGCGGAACGACGTGCCGCGCTGGTTCATAGTCTGTCCCTCGCGGCGCTGACCGAGGCCGAAGATGGCTTCGTCGGGGTCGAGCTGCCAGCGTTGGCTCACTTCGTACTTGCCCCGATTGACGCCCTCGGCGATGGGGGTGACCGTGCCCTGCCCCAGTTCGGTGAGGAGCTGTTTACCGGAAGGGTCAAAGAAGCTTACCACGCCCTGGGCATCGACCTTCACCGTGAGGCATTCGGTGGTGAGGGTGCCCTCGCCGGTGATGACCGACGTCGGACTGGCTGGGGTCAATACCACCGAATAGCTCCGTTTCTGTGACATCGGGTCGGAAGTGGCTGAGGCGTCGGTTTTCGTGACGCGCACGATGCCGGGGGCATACAGTTCGACGCGTGTGGTCTGTGCCAAAAGCACGTGGCAGGCACAAGCCAAAAGCACGCAGCACAAGGTGGTTCGACGTTGCTTGCTGCTGTTCATAAAATGTAATGGGTTAAAGGATGGATAATGGGTCTTGGGGGTGTTCATGATGCTGCAAAGATAATGATTATTTCGATATTTCGGTAATGTTGCTGGCAAAAAAAAGCATGTCGGTGCACGTTTTTGCCCAATTCTGCTGCCGATGGTGCGAAAATGCGTGCCAAAAGGCATCCCGATGCTCGTCGGTTCGCTTCCTCCTGGCACGCCACACACATATTATAATAATAAAAAGAGATTAATATCCTGGATTCTGTTTCAGGTTGCTGTTGGTCAGCATGATCTTGTTCGGTATGGGGTAAAGGTTCTTCGTCGCGTCGCTTGCATCGTGTGAAAACCACGATTTGGTGGTGAATACGCCAAAGCGAATCAGGTCCTGACGACGACGACCCTCTTGGCAGAACTCCCAGCCTAACTCATCGAGCATACGGCCAAACTTGATATCGGAGCCACCCTCATGCACTGTCGAATAGGTATCACGGCGACCATAATCATAGCAGCTGCCTGCATTCAGGTCGGCATCGGTGACCACAGCCTTTGAGGGATTGGCATCAAATGCGCGCTGACGTACTTCTGTCACCAAGGCACCTGCACCAGGTTTGCCTGCACGCATCAAAGCCTCGGCCTTCATCAGCAGGACATCGGCATAGCGGAATTGTGGCCAGTCATTGCTCAAACGGTTGGTGATGCCGATTGCATATTCGAACTTACCCCAACGATAGCCTTGATAGGGATACGACTCGTCGATAGAAGGCACTACGTTCGGATAGTCGAGGGGCACACCCGTGGTGCTCTCGAAGAGCGAGTCGCCTGCATAACTGTACTGCTGGCCGGTGATGTACCAGTCGGCAAGGCGCTGGTCGTCGGGATCAAAGGTGTCGATGAACTGGGGAATCGCACAGACACCGCCCCAAGGACGAGCCTTGAGCTGATAAGTATCCTGATTCTCGGGAGCAAGAGTGTACATATGGAAATCGAAAGCATTCCAGTCGGTGACATAAACCTCGTCGAAAGGAAGGCCGAAGATAATCTCCTTGGAGTTTTCGTTCTCGGTGAGGAAGGGTGCATTGATATCGGACTCAAGGCCATATTCGCCCGAGCTCTTAGCGAAGTTAATAACCTGATCGCAAGCTGCAACGCACTCGTTCCATTGGGCGGTGCCTGCATATACTTCGGCATTCAGATACATCTTGGCAAGCAGGGTATAGGCTGCCCACTTGTTAAATCGGCCATAATAGTAACCACGTGCCGTCTCGCTCAGGTTACCGATGTTCTCAGTAATCTCACGTACAATAAAGTCATAGACTTCCTTGCGTGAGGATTGCTGTGGCAGGTTGGTATCCTTAAAGTCAGTCACGATAGGTACATTGCCATAAAGGTCGCAAAGGATGTAATAGTAGCTGGCGCGCAGCACCTTCAGTTCCGATACGAGTTCGGTCTTGGCATCACCCGTCACTCCAATCACACCATCCTCGATCTGCGAGAGCAGACGGTTGCAGGTGTTGATGCCTTCGAACGTACGCTCCCAACCCTGCAGCACACCATCGTCTTCGGTTGTCCATACGTGCTGGTGCCAACGCTTATAGATGTAGCCATCGACCCAACCGATACCCAAGCGAGCTGGAATAACATCCTGATCGGCACAAAGTTCCTCAGAACGTACAACGCCGTTCCAAAGCAGCATGGTCTGACGCCAGGGTATATAGGCGGCATTGACCAGATAGCTGATGTCAGCATCGTTCGTTGGACTATACTTCTCCGACACCACCTGTGAGTAGCTCTCGTCGAGCAGTTCGGTACATGCCGTGTTTCCCACCATGGTCGTAGCTGCCAAAACGCCAAGCGACCAAATCTTTATATTTGTTTTCATTGTTGTGATATCTATTTAGAATTTGACGTTAAGACCTATTGTGAACGAACGCGTACTGGGGTAGCGGAAGCGGGTGTCGTAACCTGGTGTCAAGCCATCGGTGCTGACTTCAGGATCGATGCCCTTGTAGCCGGTGAAGGTGAATGCGTTGAGAACCGAGCCATAGAGACGAAGGCTCTTGACGTACTTGCCGAGGGCACCAAAGTTGTAGCCCAACGAAATGTTGTCAATCTTCCAGTAGTCGCCATCTTCAACGTAATAGCTGTTGAACTCTGGCTCCACCTCCTTGCTGAGGGTATGCTTACCGAAGACGAGGTCGCTTACCGAAGTCAGACGGTTCTCGAAACGGCTGTTCTTGGTGTTCTCGTAGTTCATACGAGCACTGTTGATGAGCTGGAAGTCGAAGGCGCCACGCATGGTGATACCAAGATCCCATCCCTTGTAGGTGAAGGTGTTGTTCCAGCCAGCATAGTAGTTGGGCAGACCATTGCCAATCACTTTCTTGTCATCGGCAGCATGGGTGAAGTCGGTATAGTTCACGAGGTTGCCATTGCGATCTTCATAGATCCAGCGGCCTTCATCATCGACGTCTACAACCTTGAATCCCCAGAAGTTGCCGATACTCTCGCCTACCTGTACGCGGTGTGAGTCGGTCACCTGTCCCGAATACTCCACCTGACCGGTGTTGAAGTAGTCATACTCAGTCTTAAATACCGAACCATTGAGGCTCACAAGCTCGTTCTTGTTGTAAGAGAATGTGACAGTGGTGTTCCATTCGAACGACTTGGAGCGATAAGCGACGGCATTGATCAGAATCTCGACACCACGGTTACGCATCGTACCGCCATTGGCGATGGTGGTGTTGTAGAGATTTGGTGGCGTAGGTACGGCATACTCATAAATCAGGCCGTCCACGTCGCGGTTGTAGAAGTCGATGGTACCAGAGAGGCGGCTGTCGAGTACGGCCCAGTCGATACCAATGTTGGTCTCCTTCTTCTCCTCCCACTTGAGGTCGGGGTTCGCATTGGAAGCAGGAACGATAGTCTGGATCCACGAGCCATTTGAATAAGCATACGAACCATACTTGAGCATAGCCACACCGAGGAACGAACGACTGGGCTGCGAACCCGTGACGCCATATCCGGCACGAAGTTTGAGGTCATTGAGCCAGGAGATGTTCTTCATGAACTTCTCTTCGGTCAGACGCCAACCGAGGGAGACAGAAGGGAAGAGACCCCAGGCATTATCGGTGCCCCAAAGCTGGCTGGCACCTTCATAGCGGAGTGCACCCATCAGGAGATAGCGGTTGCGCCAAGCGTAGGTGGCACGTCCGAAGAAACCGATGAGGTTGGTAGTAGCCTTAGACGAACTCATGCCTGCTAGGCCATCCTTCAAGGCCGAACCGATACCGATGTTGTGCCAACCGCCGAAGTAATCGTCCTGGAAACCATAGTTGTTCACATAGACTTCCTCGTAGTCGGTCTCGTTGTAGCTGTAGCCGCCGAGCACAGAGAACTTGTGGCCATTGATCTCTTTTTCATAGCGTGCTGTGAGTTCGAGAAGTTTCTCCATGCTTGTGCTAGCTGTGATGGTAGTCCATCCTGACAAGCCATCGCGCAGGCTCGAGATATGCTCAAGGGTCTCGCTGTAACCATTGTTATAGTTTTGGCGCTCGTAGGAACCTACTGCCTGAAGCGTGAGGTCACGAATGGGATTGTAGGTGATGCTACCATTCATGCGAAGTGTGGTACGCTTGCGGTTGCCATCCACCTCGTAGATCTTCGAAACAGGGTTCTCATACTCGAACTTCGAAGTATTTTCATACCAGCTGCCATCTTCGTTCTTGACAGGCTCGGTAGGATTACGACGGGTGGCCTGGCTGAAGATATAGCCGTCATAGCCTCCGCTACCAGTATTGTTGGCCTCGGTCTTCTTGCCGAGAATACCGAACTTGAGCTTCACCTTGTCATCGAAAAGCCGATGGTTGATTTCAGCGCGTCCTTGGAACGAATCGAAATTCGAACGCTTGAGAATACCCTGACGCTGCGAAATGTTGATGTTGGCAATATAGTTGGTCTTTGTGTTTCCACCCATGGCCGTGATGTTATGGACATGAGAGACCGGCACTCGGGTAATTTCGTCTTGCCAATCGGTGTCAAAACCCTTGTTCTGATCGGGATAGAGAGCAGCATACTCGCTGGCGTTCAGCATCTCAAGTTTCTTGGCAATGGTCGAAGTGCTGATGTAGCCATTGTACTCCACCGAATTGATGTCAGTACCCTTGGCTGCCTTGGTGGTGATGAGGATAACGCCGTTGGTGCCGCGCGTACCATAGATGGCAGCTGCCGAACCGTCCTTCAAAACATCGATGCTCTCGACATCCTCAGGGGCAACGGTGCTGAAGTCTCCCGGGATACCATCGATGAGGATGAGCGGGTTGGTGTTGGCACCACCAATGGTATTGGTACCACGCAGGCGCAACTGGGTGCCACCTGAGGGATCACCACTTGGATTGGTGATGGCAAGACCTGCTACCTTGCCTTGGATGAGCTGTCCAACGTCCTTGACCGAACCCTTGACGAAGTTGTCAGCCTTCACGCTGGCCACCGAGCTGGTGACATCGCCCTTACGCTGGGTACCATAACCGATGAGCACCACTTCGTCGAGCAGCTGATTGTCTTCGTGCAGGATGACCTTGACTGTCTTCTTTCCTTCCGTGGCGACCTCTTGTGTGGCATAGCCGATGAAAGAAATGACGAGGACAGGATTGGCCTTGGGAGATTCAAGCACAAACTTGCCATCGAGGTCCGTGATGGTACCGATGGTCGGATTGTCTTTCAGGATGACGGTGGCACCCGGAACGGTTTCACCCATCTGATCCTCTACTTCGCCCGTAACTGTGTGTTGGGCGAATGCCGTAAATGAAACGCTTAGCAACGTAAGCAATGACAATAGATGTTTCATTCTTGTGATTGTGGTAAGTTTAAATTATTATTATATGTGGTTGGGTAGTCTGACGTCCTAGCAAATTGTTTTTCATCGTTTGGTGCGGCAAAGATAGAGGGAATGACAAACTCGCACGGCCAAAATTGCGCACAAATAGGCATAAAATTGGGGCGAAAACCGTTTTTGTACGATTTTCGCCCCAATTTGAATCATTCTTACCCCCTATTCGCCTTCAATTTTAGTTCCAAGCACTTCCTTCCGATAGTCTGTAGGTGTCATTCCGAACTCTTTCTTAAAGCAAGAAGTGAAATACTTGCGGTCGCTATAGCCCAGCGAAATGGCAATCTCTGTGACATTGCGATCCTTGTCCTGCAACCACAGCTGTGCCTGGCGCATCTTCTGTATTCGGATGAAATCGAGCGGAGATTTGCCCGACACACTCTTCAACTTTCGGCTCAAGGTGGACTTGGAGACATTCACGGCTGCTGCCAGTTCTTCCACACCGAAGTCTGACTCCTCCAAATGCTCCATCACTGCTTGTTTCACTTTGGCAAGAAAGGCCTGGTCGAGTTCCAGAAACTCACTCTCAGGCAACCGTTCGGCAGACGGCGTATCGTCCTTGATATAGTTGCGCATGGCCAGCATCTCGCGACTGTCGCTCCACATCTGCTCGTTCTTCTTCTCGTCGCTGCGATGCACCCACCATATCAATGCCGCCAATGACATCAGAACCAGCAGACAATAGAGGACGTAAGCTGTCGTCGACTCATAGAAGGCTGGCAGACGTTCGAATTCAAGTAGGGAGACAGGCGTGCTCCACAATCCATTGCAGTCGGTGGCTTTCGCTTCAAAGGTGTAGTGTCCCTTTCCCAACTGGTTATAGAATGCCGAGTTCTCACCACCCACCATGTATTTCCACTCTGTGTCGAACCCGTTGAGCCGATACGCATAGCGGACGTGAGACACATTGAAATGATCGAGCGAAGAGAGGAAGATCTCAAGGTCTTTGTCATCGGGCTTGAGTGTGATGTGGGTGGTATTCTGACGCTGTACAAGAGTGTCGAAACACAACGAATGTTTCATTACCTGCACATCAGTGACATGGGGAATCACCACGTCGCTCTTGCGGTCGAGACTATTGCTTGGAGTGAAACGCATCACTCCTGGAATGCCTCCGAAATAGATTTGCCCTGCCTTGTCCTTCATGGTCGATGTGGGCAGAAAACGAGTCAGCGGAATACCGATGTCGTTGGTCTTGAAGATGCGGCAGGCATCATTGCGTGGATTGTATTCCAGAATCCGCTGGTTGGTTTCTACCCAAAGGTGTCCATAGTTGTCGTCCTGTAGCTGGTTCACACGGTCTCCGTTCAGTCCGATCTGTTCGCTAAAATCCTCGATGATGTGCTGCCGCGGTTCATAGCGGAATACGCGTCCCAACTGGGTACCCATCCACAAATAACCATCGGGCATGATACAGAATGCCGACAGGGGTTGACCTATCTCGTGGCGTTCGTATTGCGTGTCGCTACAGAAGTCATAGAGTTGTCCTTCTATGATGGCGACCCAAATGTGACCATGCTCATCGCTCTTGATAGTCGATGCATAGCCGAAACGTGGGTAACTGGCCAATGGTCGGAGTGTAGTGGCGTCGAACACGTAGAGCCCAAGATTGGTGCCCACCCAAAGACGTTGTGCGGCATCTTCGAGAATTTGAGTCACAAACTCCTCGGAATGTGCTTGTGCCGTAAGATCAAGATCTGCTGCTAGATGCATCGTGGCACCTTGGCGCGTCAGTCGATAAACGTGCATCTTCGTGTCGTGGTTCACCCAAACGCCTTCAGTTGCGGGCGCGATGACACGTCCCTTGTCCAACTCTACTGGAGCAATCTGCTGACAGTCGGTGTAAAGCACCACCCGACCCGTCTCAAGATGTACCAGACACAGACCCGTACGCTCTTGAAAGACCCACCACCAGCTATCACCGGCATCGGCCATCGCCATCACAGCGGCATTGAACATCACTCGAGAGGATAAGGACTGTAATGGGATATAGTCGAAGGCGTTGGCCTTGGGACGCAGCATGTAGTTCATGCAGTCGAAAGCCGCCACCATCGTGTAGAGACTATCGCACCATACACTTGCCAGCATATGGTATTTTGGTGTTTCCTCCAACGAACTATATACCATCGTCAGACGTTTTCCTTCCTCCCTCCGATATGCTTTCAGTCCCACCGTATTAAGGATCCAAATGATTCCGTCATAGGGGCTCTGCTTCAACGTATAGGCCCACCATCCTATCGGCGAATCACATGGATAGGAATCGAAGTGGAATTCCTCGTCTTTTACTTCTAAATGAATGACGTCACCCGATGCGTCTAAGAGCCATAGTCCATCTTCCTGCTTGTCGGTATCAAGATAGGTAATCCTATCGGACCCAACCGGCAGGTCTATCTGACGGAGGCTATCGCATGCAAGATCGATGCAAAACAGCGTGCGGTCGTTGAACGAAGCAAAGACTTTCCCCTGATAGACGGCAGAACCGAAGATACCGATTTCGTTGCCCGCCTGGTCCACGCGATAATATTCCTTAAGCGGAACACCCTGGTTGTTGGTTCGGGTGATGCGGGTTCGACTTTGCACAATAAATCCCTCTTCAGTAGGCAAAAGCTGGTTGATGCGTTCTCCTTCCCAGCGTTCGGGAACCAGCGCCCGGATGGTATAGTCGGCCTTGTCGAGCCAATAGAGTCCATTGTCCGAACCCAACCAAAGATGCCCGTCGTGATCTTCGGACATACATCCGATTACCCTATCCTGTGCTTGAAGAAAACCGGGACGGAATATCTGAAGCTGATATCCGTCATCACGGCACAAACCATTTACCGTGCCATACCATAGATATCCTTCCGAGTCGCGAAAGACAGAATGGATGGCACTGACGGGCAACTGGTTCTGTGTTGCTAGCGTGCGATACTCATACGCCGAAGTTACTGCCGTCAGTTCGCCAGGAACCGACAGCAGCAACAACAAGGCAAGGATTGGGAGCAATTGCTTCATGATGCTAAACGGACGCATAGAAGGGGAGCGAAGAGCCAGGGCAACCGCCTATCGGAGCCTGCAAGGAATGAGGGTAAAGGTGAAGCGGCGGTCGGCATACTTGACAAAGTACTCTTCGCGCGGGAGGGCACCCCAACTGTTGACACAGCCCAGACCCATCTGCTTCTGGTCGATGCAGAGGTTGGTGATGGGACTCGGATCGACATCGGGCGAATGGAGGTTGCGCTTCTCGAAGCCCTCGTCGAGGCTCTCAATGGTGTAGTGGAGTGCTGAAGCCGAGAAGGGCTCGTCGGCCACCACCATCACACCGCGTCCTGTTGCATCGGTGACGCGCCACCAGCGCAGATCGACGTGATTGCCGTTCTCCTGCGGGCGGATGTAGGGGTAGAACTCCTGAGTAACTGTGCTCTCGTAGATGCCCAGATTCTCGGAGTCCTTGCGATCGCAATAGGTCTCGACGGGACCACGGCCATAGTATTTGATCAACTCCATACTCTCAGGCATCGGCAACTGCATACCGAAACGGAAGAGGTCGCTCGCCTCAGTACTGCGTTCACCCTCAGCGATAGGAGCATCGCGCGGCGAGATGCGCTGGAAACGTACACGATCGACACGCCGCTGCTGGGCAGGGTCGACAGTCATCTTCTCGTCCACACGCACTGCGCCTTCTCCATCGATGGTATAGGTGAGCGCAAGACGGACGGCTACCGACTCAATCTCAAGCACGGTGCGAACCTCACAACCTTCCTCCGCCTCGTCGAACTCGAACGACACGAGGCGAAGCTCGGGGTTGTTCCAAGCAGCATACTTGCGCTGCAAGTTGGCACCAAAGTCGTTGTCGGTGGGTGCACGCCAGAAGTTGGGCTTAAACTGTGCACCTTCGGCAAGCAGTTTCACACCATTGGCCTCATAGCGGTCGATGAGTCCCGTCTGCTTGTCGAAGCCTACCACGAAATGCTGACCGGAGATGGTGAGCCGGTCGGCGGTCTCGTTGTGGGTCAGAGTTATCGGAGTATTCGGATTGCTCCGATAACTGCAAGCCACCGGTCCGGTGAGCGCGAGCTGCTGATGTGCCATCACGCTTCCTGCCTTGAGCAGGGGTTCGCTTCGCTTGAGCACATATTTCACATTGAGGAGCCACTCGGCACAATCGTCCACCTCGTCGAGCGGGATGGTCACAAGGGCCTTCTGCTGCGGAGCTGCCTTGATCTGACCCACCGTACCGGTGCAGACTGCCTCACCATTGCGGAGCAGTTCCCACTCCATACGGTAGTTCGAAAGGTCGCGGAAACGATATTCGTTCAGAATTTCGAGAGTAACAGAACCTTTTGAACCCTTCGAACCCTCCAAACCTTTCGAACCCTCCACTATGCTTGTCCAGATGTTCTGGTAGTAATAGCCCACCTCATACATATGCGGATTGGGCTTGCGGTCGGGTGAGATGAGACCATTGTCGCAGAAGTTACCGTCGTGCTGGTCAGTGGTATTGAAGTCGCCGCCATATGCCCAGATCTGGCGACCCTTGCTGTTGGTCCAGCGCAAGCTCTGGTCGACAAAGTCCCAAATGAAGCCGCCTTGCAGCTTGGGGTACTGGCGGTAGAGGTCCCAATATTCCTTGAATCCACCTTCGGAGTTACCCATGGCATGGGCATATTCGCACTGGATGAAAGGCTTGATGTTGGCATCATTCCTGCCATAGGCTTCGGAGAAAGCGTAATCGGCGTACATGGGACAGAAGATGTCGGTCTTGGCATCCTGCTGCGATACGACACCATCGCTGATGCCGCGCACTGCACCTTCGTACTGCACGAGGCGCGAAGGATCGTCGGCCTTGATCCAGTCGTAGGCATCGGCAAAGTTGGGTCCATAGCCTGCCTCGTTGCCAAGACTCCAGAAGATGATGGACGGGTGGTTGAACTGTGCCTGCACATTGCGCTGGTTACGTTCGAGGTGTGCCAGGTGATAGCCGGGATGTTTGGCCAAGGTCTTTTCGCCATAGCCCATACCGTGGCTCTCGATGTTGGCTTCGGCCACAACATAGAGGCCATACTCGTCGCAGAGGTCGTACCAATAGGGATCGTCGGGATAGTGACAGGTGCGCACTGCGTTGAGGTTGAACTGCTTCATGATCTGCACGTCCTGCAGCATGCGGTCGCGGCTGACCACGTAGCCTCCGTCGGGGTCGAGCTCGTGGCGGTCGGCACCCTTGATGAGGATGGATTGGCCATTGATGTGAACCTGTGCGTCCTTGACTTCAATCTTGCGGAAACCTACGCGGACAGGTACCACCTGAAGCACCTTACCGGAGGCATCGGTGAGGGTGGCACGCAAGGTATAGAGGTTGGGCGTCTCGGCAGTCCACTTGAGCGGATTGTCCACGATGAACATCACGGGCTTGCCCGTAGCTATGCCATCGACCACGACCTTGCCCTGGCGGTCGAGGAGTTCAAGCTTCACCTTGCCGCCCGTGGTCTTGACATCGACGTTGAGGATGCCGTTGGTGTAGGTGGCATCGAGGTCAGGAGTGACGCGGATGTCGCTGATGTGCTGACGGGGCTGAGCGAAGAGCCAGCTGTCGCGGCAGATGCCTGCATAGCGGAAGAAGTCCTGGTCCTCGAGGTAGGTGCCGTCGCACCAGCGGAACATCTGAATGGCGATGAGGGCCTTCTTGCCGGGAACGACATAGCGGGTGAGGTCGAACTCGGCAGAGAGTTTCGAGTCCTCGCTATATCCCACAAAGCGGCCGTTGACCCATAGGTACATGCAGCTCGAAGCCGAGCCGATGTGCAGGATGACCTGCTGACCTTTCCAGTCGGCAGGAATCATGACCTCATGACGATAGTAGCCCACGTGGTTATTGTCGGCGGGCACAAACGGCGGGGTATTCTCATGCTGGCGAGCCCAGGCATAGGCAATGTTGGTGTACTGCGGGTCACCGTAGCCATAGAGTTCCCAGCATCCGGGCACGGGGATGGTCTTCCAGTCGGCGTCGTCGAATGCAGGCTTGAAGAAGTCGCTCCGGTAGTCGACGGCATCGCGTTGCCAGCGGAACTTCCAGTCGCCATTGATGCTCAGGTAACGGGTCGATGCCTCGGGTGCAAGCATCGATGCTTCGACCGACTCGTAGCCAAAGAAAGTGGTGTGCATGGGCAGACGATTGACGGCATTGACCTCGGGGTCCTGCCATTCCTTGAAGGTCTGGGCACTGGCAGCGGTGGCCAAAATACCCAAAGCAAATAGCAATAATTGATGTTTCATGATTTATGATTTTTTATTAAAAATGTCTTTCAATCGCTGCAAATATAATCATTTTTATTCAAACTTTGCATGATGTCGAAAAAAAATAACGATTTTTGACTCTGTTTTTTGCTTTTTTCAACTAAATAGGTTATCTTTGCATCGTTAAATGCATGCACATATACGACCTTGGCGATGAAAAAACATACCCTACCTCTTATACTTTTGGCCCTCATTGGGCTTATGATGTCGCTCAGCAGTTGCAAAGGTCCCGTTTCGGAAGAGACGGCCTACGTCTTCACCTCGTTCCGCGAACCCTCCACACAGGGTCTGCAGTACCTTTATAGCCTCGACGGGCTGCATTGGGACACGCTGCCGGGCATCTGGCTTCGGCCGATGGTGGGCAACGACACCACCTACGTCGATGCTTGGACGGGGCAGGTGCAGGCGCCGAAATACTATCCCGACGAGCGTGTGATGCGCGACCCCAGCATCGTCCGTGGGCCCGATGGTACGTTCCACCTCGTCTGGACCACCCAATGGATGGGCAGCCGCGGTTTCGGCTATTCCTCTTCGCCCGACCTGATCCATTGGTCGGAGCAGCGTGTCATCGACGTGATGGGCGACATCCCGACCAACAACGTCTGGGCTCCTGAACTTTTCTACGATGAGGAGCAGAAACAATTCCTGATCGTCTGGTCGTCGCAAATTGATCCGCGCACCTATACCACCGCCGACACGCTGGGCACCAACAGTTGCCACCGCATGTGGTACACCACAACGCGCGACTTCGAGACCTTTGCTCCCGCCCAGCGCTATTATGACCCCGGTTTCAACAGCATCGACGGCTATCTGCTACGGCGCGGACCGAAGGACTATGTCCTCGTCGTCAAGGACAACCGCAAGCCGGGATTCAGCAACCTCTTCTGCGTCTTCAGCGACTCGCCCTACGGCCCATTCCACACCGCCGACAATGCCCCCTCCGGCACCACTCCAACCACGACCTTCGGCCGCACCTATTCCGAAGGACCCTGCGCCCTCCAGTTGGGTGACGAGTGGATCATCTACTTCGACCAATACCATCCGCAGGAATACGGCGCCGTAGCTACCCGCGACTTCCTGACCTTCACTCCCATCCCCGAACGCATCAGCGTGCCCGCAAACCACAAGCATGGCACCATCGTCCAAGTGAGCCGCAAGCAGCTCGATGCGTTGCTGGAATATGCAAAAATGCACTGAAAAAACACCGACCATTTATTTCTAAACAATGTTTGCCCTGAAAACCTCAACATTGACCAAATCTTATATAGTAACTATAGGATTTATAGTCGCTATTGGATTTGCAGCCTTTCTGCTGAGTTCCTGCACTTCGTCTCGGGAACCACGATACCGCATCGGCGTGTCGCAATGCTCCGAGGGACCTTGGCGCGCGAAACAGAACGCCGAGATGGAACGCGAACTGCTCCTGCACGATGGTATCTCGATGGAACTGATCTGTTGCCACGACAATAGCCAGCAGCAAATCGAGGACATCCATAACTTCATCAATCAAAAGGTCGATCTTATTATCGTCTCGCCTAACGAACCCGAAGACGTCACCCCCGCCGTGGCCGAAGCATACGATGCCGGAATTCCTATCGTGGTCTTCGACCGTCAGGTCATCGGCGACAAATACACCGCCATAGTGAGTGGTGACAACGAAGGTGCGGGGCGTCTTTTGGCCCGTTATGCAATGAGCCAATCGCTTCTCCCGGACGCGACTGAAAGGAGCAACCCTTTCCAGAGATGCAATATCCTTGAACTCACGGGCCTCATGACTACCACGCCTGCCCAAATGCGTCATCGAGGCATCGTCGAGGAACTTAAAGACTATCCCCAGGCGAAACTGCTGGCCTCCGTCGATGTACATTGGTCGGGCGATGACGCGGCAGCCATGATGGATTCCCTGCTAACCTGTTATCCCGATGTTGATGTCGTCGTCGCCCATAGCGACTGGATAGCTACATTTGCCAAGGCCAAGGCCAACGAACTGAAACCCGGCAACCACATCCGTTTTGCAGGCATCGATGGCATCGTGGGACCAGGCGAAGGCATTGAAGCCATCGAACTGGGCCGTCTCGATGCTACGGCTACCTACCCAACGGGTGGCGACATCATCATGCAGACCGCTATCCGCATCCTCGAAGGCGAACCCTATGAAAAGGAGACGCTACTCGAAAGCCACCTCGTCTCGTCGGTACAGGAGGCAATGCTCACCAGCAGTATGCAACGTGCCATCGACAAGGAAGCGGACGACATTCGCGCGTTGAAAAGCCGCATGGATTACTATTGGCAGCTCCACAGCCTCGAAAAGGCCTTGAGCCGCTCACTGGGAGCCCTCCTGGTGCTCGCCCTTGGCTTCATACTGACGCTCTACCTCTTCTACCGCGTCAGTCGCCGCACCGGCCAGAGCCTCACCCGTCAGCGTGCCACCCTCAAGGAACAGCGCGACCAACTGCTCGCCCTGACCCGAGAACTCGAGGAGGCCAACAATGCCAAGATGAACTTCTTCACCAACGTCAGCCATGACTTCCGCACACCGCTGACGCTCATCTCCGCACCCATCGAGCAACTTTCGAAAGACGAGCGCCTGCAAGATCCCAAGCAAAGGCAACTCCTGCAGCTGGCACAAAGGAACATCGGCTTACTACGCCGACTGGTGAACCAGATTCTCGATTTCCGCAAGGCCGAAAGCGGCAAAACTTCGCTCGACCTGCAACCCATCGACCTGAGTTCGCTTCTCTCGGCATGGACCGACTCGTTCCAGGGATTGGCAGCGAAGAAGCAGATACAGCTCACCTACGAAACGCGAGGCAAGGACTTCCAGACCATGGCCGATGAGGCCAAGATGGAACGAATCTTCTACAACATCATGGGCAATGCCTTCAAGTTCACTCCCGATGGTGGCAGCATCAGCGTCTCCCTCGCTCATACGGGCGATAAATATATAATGTGTATCGGTGACACCGGTCCGGGCATTCCCACAAGCGATATCCAGAAGATTTTCGACAGCTATTACCAGGTGGGCTCCCGTCGTTTCGAGGGAACAGGCCTCGGCCTGGCGCTCGCCAAGAACTTCGTGGAACTGCACGGTGGCACCATTCGCGCCGAAAATCAGCCAAAGGGTACAGGCTCCGTCTTCACCATCACCCTTCCCGCAAGACCCATTGGCGAAGGCCAGCAGACCATTCCTTTCATCCCAAACGACCTAAGCAACTTGACGAACCTGGATAATCCGGGGTCTCCGAATGCCCTCCCATCAGCCCTCGACCTCGACATGCTCGAAGCACAGGAGGACCTCACCACCAGCGACGACGAGCCCAAGCCCATCGCGCTCATCATCGACGATAATCACGATATCCGTCTCTTCCTGCGCACATTATTGTCCGACAAGTATCGTGTCCTCAGTGCCGCCAATGGAGAAGAAGGTCTGCGCAAGGCACAAGAGACGGTGCCCGACATCATCATCTGCGACGTCATGATGCCCGTGATGGACGGTCTGGAATGCTGCCGCAGGCTCAAGACCACGCCTGCCACAAGCCACATCCCCGTGCTGATGCTCACGGCCTGCTCGATGGACGAACAGCGCGTGCGCGGCCTTGAGGAAGGGGCCGATGCCTACATTGCCAAGCCGTTCAGTTCGGCCGTGCTCCTTGCCCAGATGGATTCGCTCATCAGCAATCGTGCCAGGGTCAGGGAGTCGGTTGCCCCGATTGCAGGCAGCATATCCACAAAGCCCGATGCGCCTGTCGCTGCCGACAAGCCATCACCAAAGGGCCCCAACACTTCCGCACCTTCCCTCGGACGCGACCAGAAGGAGCCTGCCGCAGCCCCCGTGCCCCCACGCATATCGAAATACGACGAGGAGTTCCTCGAAAAACTGCACCAGCTCATCGAGCGGAACCTCAGCAACGAGAACTACTCCATCGAGCTTCTCGCTTCGGACATCTGCCTGAGCCGCACCCAGCTGTTCCGCAAGTGCAAGGCGCTCACAGGAGCGAGTCCCGTCGAACTGCTGCGCAACACACGCCTTGACATTGCTCGCCAACTGCTGGCCGAAGGCAAGGGCAGTGTGGCTGAGGTTGCATCCCAGGTGGGTTTCGCCGATGCTTCATATTTCACCCGTTGCTACAAGGCATATTTCGGCACCACACCACACGAAATGAACAGACAAAAGTACTGAAAAGAGACGAATATTACACCCATAGCAGGACACATGTTGCATCCGCAAGCGGACACATGTTGCAAAATCAGAGGTTGAGACATATTTTTTATATGTTGCAACCTCTTTTCTATTTTTTATAAAAATATAAGCCTATCTTTGCCGCACGAAAACACCACAAATTTGAAAAACTTCATTCCAAATACACTTTTCATACATCTTTAATATTTAATCACAATGAAGAAATTCAAAGTTCTGATTTCAGGTTTAGTCCTGGCTCTCCTTTGTACCATGAGCACATTGGCACAGGTGCAGGTGAGCGGCACAGTGACAGACAATGTACTGGGCGAACCGATCATCGGTGCCTCAGTAGTTGAAGTAGGTACCACGAATGGTACGATCACCGACCTCGACGGCAACTTCACGTTGCAAGTCAAGTCGGGCGCACAGCTCCAGTTCAGCTTCGTGGGTTATGTGACACAAGTCCTCGCAGCTGCTTCCAACATGAACGTGGTCCTCTCCGAGGATAACGAGCTGCTCGAAGAAGTTGTGGTCACCGGTTATACCACTCAGCGTAAGGCCGACCTCACCGGTTCGGTGGCTGTTGTGCAAACCAAAGGCCTCAAGACCTCGAGCGACACTGACCCGATGCGCGCCCTCCAAGGTAAGGTTGCTGGTATGACCATCACTTCCAATGGTTCGCCTGCTGCCACCGCTACCGTCCGCATCCGTGGTATTGGTTCGTTCAACTCCAACCAGGATCCTCTCTACGTTATCGATGGTGTGCCCACCACTTCGGCCCTCAACACCCTCAACATGAACGACATCGAGTCGATGCAGGTTTTGAAGGACGCCGCTTCGGCCTCTATCTATGGTAGCCGCGCTGCCAATGGTGTCATCATCATCACCACCAAGAGCGGCAAGAAGGACCAGAAGGTAAAGGTTGACTTCACCGCTTCTGCTCAGGCTTCGTTCTACAACAGCCAGTCGAAGATGAAACTCAGCAACACCTATCAGTATGCTACCACCATGGCTCAGGCCGCCCTCAACGATGGCCTCGATCCTGTCATCTACGCTCAGAACTACGGTCTGAACCTCAATGCCGCCAATGGCCTGCCCATCACCGCTTATGATCCTGCTACAGGTCAGAATGTGAATTTCACCGTTGGTGGTCTCTACAATGGTTACATCAACGCCAATCAGACCATGATCTTCAGTGACACCGACTGGCTCGACGCTATCAGCCGCACCGGCTTCACCCAGAGCTACGACGTCTCCATCAGCCATGGTACCGACAAGAGCACCCAGATGTTCAGCGTAGGTTACAAGAAGGCCAACGGTATCTTGAAGTACACCGACTTTGAGAACATCGCTGTCCGCATGAACAGCACCTACAACATCAATAAGGTTGTCAGCGTGGGCGAGAACTTCACCCTTACCTATAGCGACCAGGTGGATTGCCAGCCTCTCGAGAACGCGCTCAAGATGTCTCCTACCGTTCCTGTGTATGAGAAGGACGGTGTGACCTTCGGTGGCCCTGTCGGTGGTATGTCCGACCGTCAGAACCCACTCCGCGAGCTCTACCAGAACCGTGACAACCGCCTCACCATGTGGCGTCTCTTCGGCAATGGCTACATCAACCTCAAGCCCATCAAGGGTCTCGACATCCGCTCGAACTTCGGTCTTGACTACAATGCTTCGTTCATCCACTCGATGACCTACACCTTCGTCAGCGATATCGTACGCGAAGATACTCCAAAGACTGGCGTCGGCCAGACCAACGACCTGAAGTGGAACTGGTCAACCACCGCCAACTATCTCGTACCGCTCCCAGAGGATCATACCCTCACTGTACTCGGTGGTGTGGAACTCTACAAGCAGCAGGTTATCGACATCAGCGGTAACGCTGAGGAGTTCGCTGTTGAAAACGCCCTCTACATGTGGCCTTCCGCTGCAACAGGCACTCAGAAACTCTATGGTGGCCAGGCCGGTTACACCCTCGTTTCCCTCTTCGGCAAACTTGACTACAACTGGCACGACCTCTTGCTCGCAAGCTTCACCATCCGTCGCGACGGTTCCAGCCGTTTCGGTAAGAACAACCGCTACGGTACCTTCCCCGCCGCTTCTCTCGGTTATCGTCTCTCGAAGCACCTCCATCAGGATTGGCTCGACGACCTCAAGCTCCGTGCTTCATGGGGTCAGACCGGTAACCAGGCCATCGCCAACTCGGCACGCTACACCATCCTTACCGCCGACTACGGCTCGGGCCGCGATGCTTCGACCGCATACGACCTCAAGGCTGAAGGCTCAGGCACCTATCCCAGCGGCTACCGTGTAACCCAGACCGGTAACGACAACATCAAGTGGGAGACTGCCACTCAGTACAACGTCGGTCTCGACTATGCATTCTTCAGCAACAGCCTCTACGGCACTGTTGATGCCTACGTCAAGAAGGTGAAGGACATGCTTATCAATCCTGCTTACCTCGGATCGGTAGGTGAAGGTGGCGCCAGCTGGCAGAACGGTCCTTCTCTTGAGAACAAGGGTATGGAGTTCACCGTTGGCTATCGCAACAAGACTCCATTCGGCATGACCTACAACATCAATGCCAACCTCGACTTCTTCCGCAACAAGGTTACCTATCTCCCCGAAACCACTACCGGTTCTTACGCACACACCGCTTACGAGAACCTCGTAGAAGCCAAGGTTCCTTACGGCTCAATCGTAGGTTATGTAGTTGATGGCCTGTTCCAGTCGCGCGACGAAGTGCTCGCCAGCGGTCAGGAGAATGCCCGCCTTGGTGGTCTCAAGTATGCCGACCTCGATGGCAACGGCATCATCAACAGCAACGACCAGACTTGGATCTTCAACCCAGTGCCCGACTTCAGCTACGGTCTCAACATCGAGCTTGGCTACAAGAGCTTCGACTTCGCCATGTTCTGGCAGGGTGTTCACGGACAGGACGTTTACAACGGACAGAAGTTCCAGACCGACTTCTTCAGCCTCACCGACCCAGGTTCGAACAAGGGTTCGCGTATGATGGATGCCTGGACGCTCGGCAACACCAGCAGCTCTATCCCCGCCCTCACCACTTCGAACGTAGGTGACGAAGGCCGCACCTCCAGCTACTTCGTTGAGAATGGTGGTTACCTCAAGCTCCGCAGCCTCCAGTTCGGCTACAGCCTTTCGGAGAAACTCCTCAAGAAGGCACATATGAGCAACGCCCGCGTATATGTAAGCGGCAACAACCTCCTGACCATCAAGTCAAGCAGCCTCACCTGCTCTGATCCTGAGAACCCAGGTTGGGCTTACCCAATCGCTACCTCTGTCAGCCTTGGCATCCAGCTCGGCTTCTGATATGACTAACATTCAGTTTTCAAAACCTCACTAAAAAAAGATAGTCAAATGAAAAAGATATATATGATTCTTATGGTGGCTGCCAGCCTGCTCACTGCCACCTCATGCGATGATTTCCTCGAGGTGAAGCCGTCGGGTACCGTTGACGAGGAACTTGCATTCTCCGATCCCGAAGGCATGCTCACCGCAGCTTACGCCTCGCTCGGTGCCGACTGGTACAACTACCCCTTCAACCTCTGGCCTTATGGTTCGCTCTCAAGTGACGACGCCATGAAGGGCGGTTCGGGTACTACCGACACCAACTACCACCCTGTCGAGGTTTGGTCCAACCTGACCGCTTCGCAGCCTGACCACATGGACGAACTCTGGTATCGTCTCTATGTATCCGTTTCGCGTGCCAACCGTGCCATCCTCGCTATCCAGGAGTACGGCGAAGAGAAACTCGGTGCCGAAACTGCCAAGGTGCGCATGGGTGAGGCCCGTTTCCTCCGCGCTCACTTCTACTTCAAGCTGATCCAACTTTGGTATCAAGTGCCCTGGATTGACGAAGTCGTCCTCAAGGAAGCTGCTCAGGAGCAGACCAGAAATGACGAGTTCACCCACGAGCAGCTGATGCAGAAGGTCATCGAGGACTTCGAGGCTGCCTACAACAGTGTGCCCGAAACTCCATCCGATAGGGCTCGCGTCAACAAGTATGCAGCTGCTGCCATGCTCGCCAAGTGCTACCTCACCCTCGCTTATGGCGACGGCTACGAGGCCAGCAACGGCTACAGCCACATCAACCAGCAGTATATGCAGAAGGTCGTTGAACTGACCGGCTACATCGCCAACAGCGGCAAGTTCGGCTATGAGGCCGACTTCGGCGACCTCTTCATGGAGAACAACGAGGGCAACATCGAAACCATCTTCGCAGTGCAGCACTCCGACTATATCGATGACAACACCAAGTTCGGCCGCAACAACTGGAGCAACATGCTCAACGGCTGCTGGGGCATCTGGTCGAAGGGCTGGGACTTCCACAAGCCCACTCAGAACCTCGTCAATGCCTTCAAGGTTGATGCCAACGGCTTCCCGATGTTCGACACCTACGACAACGAGCACAATATCCACCCAGTCAATGGTATTCCTGTTGACCAGAAGTGGGATCCACGTCTCTTCCACACTGTAGGTATGCCAACCTTCCCCTACAAGTACGAGGCCCAATATACCCTCACCACCGACAACAGCCGTAACCCCGCCAACTATGGCTTCTACACTTCCCTCAAGGAGGTGCCACAGCGCAGCCTCGGCGAGAGCTACACCGAATCGACCTGGCAGGGCTTCGCAATGGACGACTACGTAGTGCGCTACACCGAAGTAATGCTCTGGCGTGCCGAGGCTCTCATCGAGACCGGCAACATCGATGGTGCCATCACCATCATCAACCAGATTCGCGCCCGTGCCAACAACTCCGTGGGCAAGTACATCCAGTATGCTGCCAACCAGATCCGCACCCTCGGCTACTATCAGTCGGGTGTCAGCAAGGAAGAGGCTCGCAAGTACCTGCGCTGGGAGAAGCGTCTCGAGATGGCTATGGAGCCCGAACGCTACTTCGACCTCCGTCGTTGGGGCCTGGCTTCCTCTACGCTCAACGCATTCTTCGCTTCCGAGAAGGAGGGCAACTACGACGGCACTGCTTTCGCCGGTTACTATGGTGATGCCTTCTACACCGCTGGCAAGAACGAGTACTGGCCCATCCCCTACAACCAGCTCTTCTACGTTCCTGGTCTCTACACCCAGAATAAGGGTTACAACTAAGTATTCCTATTCGGCAAACTCCGATTACTCTGACAACTCAGATTACTCCGATCACTCCGATTAATCAGAAAAAAATAAATCAATATGAAACTCAGATATATTTTCGCAACTATCGCTGCTGTCGCAGCACTCAGTGCCTGCAACGCCGATATGGATTACGACATCGTTGCCCCTATTCTCAGCAAACCCGATGCTTCCAGCATCCAAGCCAGCCTGCAGGGTGACAACTACGTCATTTCCTGGCCCGCCGGCAACCAGAACATGCAGGTGACCCGCTATGCCAACGGCACCAAGTCGGGCACAGAGGTTGTCACTGGCGGCACCTATACCCACTATGCTGTCGAGACCAACGTGGCCAACAGCTACGTGCTCAAATATACCGATGGCACCAACTTCTCTGAGGGCGTTGTCCTCAACTACACCCGTCCAGGCGCTGCACGTTTCAGCGGCATCCAGATGAGCCAGCTCGAAAAGGTGGGCGGCTATGACGCTTACGTTGAGTGGAATCCGAACCCAACAGCAACCACGACTCACTTCGTAGCCACCAATGGTGCCGACCGCACCATCAACGAGACCCTCATGGCCAACGTGACCAACTACACCATCAAGGACGTCGTTCAGGGCGAGACTTGGACCGTTACCCTTACCGCCGAAAACAACGAAGGCCGTTCGCTCCCTGCTACCAGCAGCCTCCGCATCGGTAAGACTGCTATCGGCTATCTCTCGGTATTCGATACTCCTGAAGAGCTCATTGCCAACGGTGACGATGACGATGCTTCGGCTTGGTTATGGTTCCACGAGACCTATCCAACCGGCACTTTCGTTCCATTCAGCAGCATCACTTCGGCTGACGTACTCGAGCCTTACCGCGTGCTCTGGTGGATGCGCGACCTCGACGACAACAGCTCCGCATGGGAGATGCCAGAAGTTGTCATGAACGCTACTCCTGGTGTTCGTCAGTGGTATAAGGATGGTGGCAGCCTCCTCCTTTGGGCTCACGCTACTCCTTACATCGGCACCCTCGGCCGCCTCGACATGGATATGCTCAAGAACAACGACAACGCCATCAACACTGCTCCTGGCGGCTACAACCCCGATGTTTGGAAGATGGCCTGCATGCTCAACTGCGGCGGCTTCGTCAAGGACTACTCGACCCATGCCGTATTCCGTGGCCTCGAAGTAGAGGACAATGGCACCACCAAGCTCATCGCCTTCAAGGGCGCTGGTTGGACTGAGGACCACAACTGCCTCTTCTTCAACATCCCATCAGCCCTCACCGGACTGGGCAACCAGGACGAGGCAAGCCTCACCATGCTCAACAACAAGTTCGGCATCTATCCTCTCGGCACTTGGGACAGCCAGATCTGGTGGGTAAGCCAGCTCAACGTCTGGGAGGCTCAGCAGGGCGATACCGATTTCCAGGGCACCGTGATCTGCGTCGGCAATGGTGGTCTCAACTTCTCTATGAAGAACGATGACGGCACTCCTGACATCAGCGCTCATCCACGCAACAACGCTTTCCAGGAGAACATCCTCACCTTCGCCAAGAACGCGCTTGAGTATCTCAAGACTCGTTAATTACACTACCCTATTATATTTTCTGAGGGCGGACGCAAGTGCGCCCGCCCTCTTGATTAATTAGGTTTTGATTTTTCAGCTTTTATGACATTATCCCGGTATTCCATCATTCCCGTATAACGGGATAACGAAATTTCAAAATTCATCATTATTATGAAATTCCCCATCCTTTCCCTCGCAACAGCATTGCTCATCGCACCCGTCATCACCTCGTGCGGCTCCGATGAACCATTCGAAGACTCCTTCAAGCCCAACCCCAATAACCCATCGGGCGGAGGCGGCACCGACAATCCATCGGGCGGTGGTGGCACCGACAACCCTTCAGGTGGAGGCAGCACCTCATCATCCAGCTACAACGAGCTCTATCGTCCACAGATCCACTACACCCCTGCCAAGAACTGGGTCAACGACCCCAACGGCATGGTCTATATCGACGGCACCTGGCATCTGTTCTACCAGTATAACCCCTACGGCAACGGTTGGGGCAACATGAGCTGGGGACACGCCACCAGCACCGACCTCGTGCATTGGACCGAACAGCCCACAGCCCTCGTGCCCGATGCCTTGGGCGACATCTTCTCCGGCTCGGCCGTCTATGATGCCGACAATACCGGCGGCTTCGGCAAGGGAGCTATGGTGGCCTTCTATACCGCTGCAGGCGCACACCAGCAGCAGGCTTTGGCCTACAGTACTGATGGTGGCAAGACGTTCACCAAGTACGATGGCAATCCCATCATCGCCAACACCACTCGCGGCGACTTCCGCGACCCCAAGGTCTTCTGGCATGCAGAGACGAAGCGTTGGGTCATGAGCCTGGCTTTGGGTTGGGAGTACGGCATCCAGTTCTGGACCTCAACCGACCTGCGCACTTGGCGCGAAGCCAGCACCTTCACCACCGAGGTAGGTCGTTGCAAGCGTGGCCAGTGGGAGTGCCCCGACTTGCTGCGCATGAACTACAATGGTCAGGAGAAGTGGGTGCTCATCGTCAGCGTCAATCCAGGCGGTCCTGTGATTGGTAGCGGCACCATGTACTTCGTAGGCAACTTCGACGGCGAAAAGTTCACAGCCGACGACCTCAGTTATCCCCTCTGGCTTGACTATGGTCTGGACAACTATGCAGGTGTCACCTGGAGCAACACTCCCGACGGACGTATCATCCTCATCGGATGGATGAACAACTGGTCCTATTCAGGCGACGTGCCTTGTGATCCTTGGCGTTCTGCATTTACTCTGCCTCGCGAGCTCAGCCTCGTCGATTATCAAGGCAAGCCTGTGCTCGCCAGCCGTCCTGTAAAGGAACTCGACAAGCTCGCCAGCGACTGGTCCACTCTCGCCACTTCGGGTGGCAGCATCAACGCTCCGAGTGCCTATCGTCTGCAACTTACCCTCGACGCCGCCGTTGCCAACACCATCTCCTTGGGCAATAGCAAGAAGGAGGCATACGAAATCACCTATAGCCCATCGGCAGGCAGCATCATCGCTCGTCGCAACAGCAAAACAGGAGCAGCCACGTTCAACGGTAGCTACTCCATCCCTTCGGTTTCCGGTTCGCTTTGCTGCGAGGGTAATGATCTGGTTCTCGACATCTACGTTGATCAGTCCTCTGTCGAAATCTTCACGGGCAATGGCTCGATGGCAATTACCAACCTCGTGTTCCCAACCACCATCTACGACCAGGTTACTCTCAGTCAACCCGCCAAGGAGGTTCGTTATCAGGCGTACACTTCAATGTGGAAGTAAATCGGAAGGCCCGTACTTCGGAATAACGTAATAACGGTATTACGGAATACCGGAATACCGACTTAACCTTTCGCTCCGAGCTCTGCTCGCGTGGAGGGAAGCGTAACAACCCCTCGAACCTTTCGAACCCCTCTTAACCCTCCCTCGGCTCCATATGCACCGCTATGTGCGTCTCTTCCCCATAATGGCTTCGCAGTAGTTCCTCTACTTGCGAAGCCTTTTCGTGTGCTTCGCGCAGTGGGAGGTCACCATCCACGAGGATATGCAGTTCGATGGCATAATGATTGCCGATGCGTCGGGTGCGCAGTTCATGGGGGTCCGACACGCCAGGCACCGAGGCGGCCAGTCGAAGAATCTCCGTTTCCACCTCGTCGGGCAACGACTGCTCCATCAGGTCGCCGATGCCGACTCGAAGCAGATTGAGCGACACCTTCACGATGAAGAGACCCACGATGACCGAAGCCACGGGGTCGAGCACCGTCCACCGTTCGCCCAAGAAGATGGCGCCACCGATACCGATGGCTGTACCAACCGACGACATCGCATCACTTCGGTGGTGCCAGGCATTGGCCTCCACGGCTTGAGAATTGAGCTGGCGGGCCTTCACCATCGAATAGCGGAAGGTGGCTTCCTTGAGTACAATCGACAGCAGGGCAGCCCATAGTGCCAGCATCCCCGGAGCCTCCAATTGTGCACCATTTGCCCACGCTACGATTTTCATCACGCCGCTATACAGGATGCCCGCAGCCACCACAAGCAGCGACATCGAAACGACCGTCGTCGCCAATGTCTCGAACTTGCCGTGTCCATAGTCGTGCGACTTGTCCTTAGGCTTGCCGCTGATATGCACAAAGATGAGCACGATGACGTCAGTCACGAAGTCGCTCAACGAGTGCACCGCATCAGCCACCATCGCAGCACTGTGTCCCACGATGCCTGCCACGAACTTGAAGACGAGCAGTACCACGTTCACAGCGCCGCCCAGCAGCGTCACCTTGTATATTTCCTTGTTTCGCTCCATAGCTTTGATTTTTCTGAGTACTCAGAGTCCGCCGAATACTCTGAGTATTCCGAATAATCAGAATACTCCGATTGTCTTCTCAATCAAACGTCGGATAAGGATTATAGTCGAACTCAACGACCTTGCCCGCATTCAGCGACTTCTGGACATCGACGAGGCGCTGGTTGCTAGAACCACGGAACAGCAGGTCCAGGCTCTTCTTTGCTTCGATGAAGGGACCATCGACCAGGACTTCCAGATAAGGCAGCATCTTGCTCATCTTCGGATCTTCCACGACCTGCTCGTAGAGGAAGCCCGTGTAGCACCAGATGCCCTTATGCAGTTCATCGCGTATGCGACGTGCCAGCTCCGTAAACGCCTCGGGCTGATACATGGGATCGCCGCCGCTGAAGGTAATATCACCCTCCGCATATTTCAGTTCCTCCATGATCTCATCGATGCTTACGCTATGTCCTGCCGTAAACGACCACGTCTCGGGATTATGGCAGCCCGGACAGGCATGACGACAGCCTGCACAATACACACTCGTGCGCCAACCTGGTCCATCGACCGTCGTGTCGGCCACAATCTTCATCAGTTGGATGTTAGGTATTTTTTCCATAGTAAATGTTTCAGTTTTCTTTTTGTGGGCGCAAATATACGCAATTTCTCCGACATAACGAAACAATTATTCAAAAAAAACACCCTGCCGTCCGACAGAGTGTTTTCTTACACACATATTACTAACTTAAACTAACCAATGAATCATTTTTGACACTGCAAAGATAGGGCTGATTTTTTGTTTCCACAAGTTTTTTCTCTTCTTTTTGTTCGGGATATAACGACACAATGCCCAAATGGCGACAATCTTGCCGAGCCCCTTCTTTTTTGTCGCTTCGTGAGTTTCTCCAATCGTAGCAAGCATCCCAACGCGCGGGATAATGCTCTATGACGTGGAAGATGGAGGATTTGTGAAGGAGACTGGCTTTCTGAAAACCGGAATAGCGCGTCTGCGTTCGCGGATGTACAATATTCTACCAGAAATGGAGCGTCTACGTTCGTAGACGCACAACATTCCGCAGCAAATTGTGCGCCAAGGTTTGTGGACGTACTATTTCATACCGTAAATTGTGCGCCAAGGTTCGCGGACGTACAATTTCATGCCGTAAATTGTGCGCCAAGGTTCGCGGACGTACAATTTCATGCCGTAAATTGTGCGCCAAGGTTCGTAGACGTACAATTTCATGCAGCAAATTGTGCGCCAAGGTTTGTGGACGTACAATTTCATGCAGCAAATTGTGCGTCAAGGTTCGCAGACGTACAATTTCAAGCAGCAAATGGAGCGCCAAGGTTCGCAGACGTACAACATCCCGTAGAAAGTTGAGCGTCAAGGTTCGCAGACGAACTAATTCACGCAGCAAATGGAGCGTCTACGTTCGCAGACGCTCCATTTCGGGTTGAGATAGTCGATTCTTTCCGTTTTGTCCGTTTATTCCTACGTATTCTAACTAAAGGCGCAGCAACAACCGTTGCCGCGCCTTCGGTTTTAGAGGATATAGCGAGAAAGGACTGAGAATCTATGTTTCGATGTGGAAATTGGTCAAGTTAATTCAAAGTAATACAGTAATCATACTCCATAACAACCATAAATATCACCGCAATATCTGGTTGTCCACCCTATAATTGTCTTTCCTGATTTCAAAGGACAGTTTACTTTAACCCATCGGCAGCTTCCAATTCTTAAATAGTCTAATACTTTGACTTCCATGTCAACTATTTCACCACTTAAGATGGTGCTTGAGCACGAGACGCTATCTGGCTGCTCATACAATTTAATTACCCTGTCCTCTGCCTCTTCTGGGAAACTAGGAGATAGCAGCAAGTATACACCACAATCTTCATAATTGATCCATCCACTCAATTGATGAATACATCCATTGTTTTCAACATGTCCATAAAAGCGAGAATCTCCTCTTGATACCACCACTATAGATGACCATATTTCTTGTATGGTATCGTCCTGAATAACTGCAATTATAGAATCCCCTTCTGCTTGGGAATAAATATTTACAGGGTATTGACCCGCCTTATAAAAGAATAAGCCAGTACTATAATTATGAAATTCACCCATGTTAGTTTCATTTGACATTGAAACCAACTGCGAATATAGCTGCAATGTAAAAGCAGTTATCGCAATAATAATGAAAAACTTTTTCATCTTCTTCTTAACACTAACTTGAAACCGTTATTGCCTATTTGATTCTCGGAATTTGTCCATCGTCAGGTGCCTGCCACGATCATCTCTCATTCGAAGTCACCTTCATCATCAGGCTCTGCGTACCGCATTCCACATGGATTGCGACCACACCGCCTACGGGACGTTGGGAGAGCGTGAGGTGGTCCTCCCAGGTGCCGGCGGGGCGGGAGGCATAGTGGATGGAGCCGAGGAGGTTGCCCGGAATGTCGGATGCGAGGATATGGAGCGGGGTGTCGGTATCGAGTTCGTACGACAGGGTGAGGGACGTGCCATCGGATGAGAGCGAGGAGCGAATGGAGGTGAATGGTCCGGCTGGCGAGGCTGCGGCACGGGCCTCGGCATCCGCTGCGTCGAGGTCGGCAAGTAACCGTGCATTCTCCGGGTCTTCTTCCAGATCTTCCTGCTGCATCACCGGAAGATAGAGGCAGGCCATGCTGTCGAGCGGGGCAAGGGCGCCACCCTCGCGGAGCGAGAGCTGCCAGGTCTCCAGCACGGGGTAGCGGCTGCCGGCGCAGAACCACAGGTAGCGATCTTCGGCCAGATGACGGGGTGACGGTTCCCCTCCATAGTCGAGGGTGTATTCATCGTGCATGTGCAGTCGGGTGACGTGACGCAACGTGTCCTCGCCGTCAGTCAGCATGCCCGTGCCGTCGGCAACGGTATATCCGCTGCCTGTCACAGTATAGGTGAGCATCTCGTATCTCCCTTCTCCCATAAAGCCGCCTTCTATGCGGTCGCCGTAGCCGAAAGGGTAATGCATCACGGGGCGTTCCTGCGCATAGATCTTATGCGCCCTGCGGCTCTGCGTCCCCTTGTCATAGAGGGTGTCGTTGCGCACCAGGAAATGCTGCATCCTCCCCTCCTCATAGATGACTATGGTGTCGCCGTTCGAGCGGATGGCCTGAAGATGCTCTTTCCCGCCGTCAATAATCGCGGGAAGGTGCCAGACGGCAGCACTGCCCTTTTCGTCCTGTTCCATGAATGAAACCTCGATCTTGCAGAGTATATCGCCATGACGCAGGATGTTAGTAGAGGTAGTCAGGGGAACCTGGGAGAAGAGCGGAATGGTTATAAGAAAGACTAAAACTAAAGTTGTTATTTTCATAGCAAATATCGATAATTGTTTTGAAATATACTATTGTTTTGATGAATAATTAGTCTTTGGACTAACTAAGCCTTAATGGTAGAATGAAAAAATGGGTTTCTATGTTTCCTTAATGGAAAA